>CAVPDO010000001.1:0-1033036 GCA_963702655.1 uncultured Actinomycetes bacterium
CGGTCGTCCACGCAGAACAGCCGAGGACTCCGGGCTTGACTCCCAAGCTGGTGCTAGCAATGATGGTTCTATGACTCTGCAGGTTCCGCGTCTGCTCTTCTCACTTGACCCGCTGATCGGGGAAGCGCGGCGACGAGCGCGACAGAGGCGATTCCTCGTTGCCCTTGCCGCCCTGCTTCTGGTCGGAATCGCAGCGGGGCTAGCGATTGGCTTTCGCTCGTCAGATGGCGGGCCTGGCGGCGGATTCGCAGCCACGGCGGGCTCGGTCCGCGTCGGAGCGCTCAGGTTCACAGTTCCCCGCGGCTTCCACCGATACCCCGTCCGAGAAAACATCTACCGACCTGGCACCCGCCGCCCACCAATCATCGGCTACGTCATCACCGACTACCGCCTGAAGGCCGGCCCGAAGAGCACCTTCGTCAACTGGTCGGACTCCAAATCACCGCCCGCCAAGAGAGTCGCGTTCGAACTCACGCAATTTGTGCCCTTCGGCGTCAGCTCAGACGAGCAGCTGCATCTGCCGCTCAGCCTCGACCAGCAATGGCACAAGGAGACCACCAGGCACGGAACTCCGGGCTACGGCTATGGGGCGTTCCACTTCCAGACGCAGGACTCCAAAACCTGGCCGGACTACAAGGCCTTTGAATGGATTGGCGCAAACGCACCACCCCGCGACCGCGATGCCCTCCGGTACGTACTCGAGTTAGTGCGACCAGCCCATTAGCTCAAGCGTCATTCCGGAACTCACTGTCCCAGGCGAGCGCTGAGCGCCCGAGTCGGGCTCAGTGGCCTCGCTTCCACGCGGTGATGATGTGACCGGACGCGTTGCGAGCGGTAATCGCCGTCGGGTGTGCGTGGCGTGGAACGGGGAGAAAGAAGAATGCGATTCCGGGTGCGTGGGTCAGTGTGTACGGGGGCACGGTCGCGGTCGTGGTTTCGATGGCTCCGTTGGAGAGCCGGACAGCTACGCCAGCGTGCTCTTGCTCGCAGCACGGCGTGATTGCTACCGCGCCCGCAACGAACGGCAGCACGCCGTGGGAATCGGATGTCCAGCCGAGTCGAATTGGGGTACCGCCAGGTCCTGGGATGTAGAAGCGTCCGGATCGGGAGGCGACCGGCGACCCCGCGATCAGGACAGTCACCCCATACCGACCGTCGCCGCCGTCGGCGGCGCGGATGCGCCAGGAAGTGCCGTGCAAACTCCCTGAGAGTGGATCGTGACCAGCGACGGGTGCGTAGAGGATGCGAACCCCGAAGGTCACGCCAGCGGACGCCGCAGCGACCGCGAGCGTGGCCAGCGCTACGCGCCGTCGCCTTGCCCGCCGCTTTGCCTCCGCGACTAACGGATCGAGCGAGACGGGGAACCGCGGAACGTGTGCTGTCATAGCGCCATTATCGGTAGCACCACCGCTACCGTCAAGTGGAGGCGCTCAGGGTCATTCCGGGACACTGGCGCAGTCCACGTTCCTGACACACTTCTCCTCCGGAGCGAGTCGGCGCGACTTAGGAAGCTCCTATACGAGCGTCGGACGATTGAGCAGGAGCGCGCGAGTTGCGGCCCGCGCGCTCCGCCCGAGCCTCACTCCGGCCGCCGTGCCGCCTGGACGGCGCGGCCAGGTTGGAGCGTTACTTGCAGGATGATGGCCACGCTTGTGACGACGAGGCCCGCGAGGACCGCGAGTACGAGTGGTCGACCGCGCATCCCGACGAGTCAGGCCGCGAGGCCCGTCCAGAAGGCGAGCGAGAGTGCCTCCATCCAGATCACGGCTCGGACGGAATCCACGAGAGAAACAGTGGCGAGATCGAGCAGGAGCAGGAGCGCCAAGGGCGGAACCGCCAAGAGCAGGAATCGCGACTCAAACCGTGCGTTCGCAAACCACTCGCTCCGCGTCGGTCGGCGACTGAGCTCGACTTGAAGCACGAGGGTGGTCGAGAAGACGTGGGAGGTGAAGATGGCGATGATCGGCCCGAGGATGATCAGGACGACATCGACCAGGCGCAATTTCGCCCAACCGTCGTAAACGATCAGGACGCAGACGAGCGTGATCGTGGCCGTGACAACCCGCCCGATTGCTGCTGGCCTCTCGCTGACCTTGAACGGATCGCGGAGCACTCCGGCGAGCCTAACGCGCCCCGCGTAGATCGCTGACCCTCGGGCGGGGTCACTCCGGAACACCGGCCCAGGCGAGCGGTCAGCTACGGCAGGTCGGTTGAGCCGGAATGCCTGTCAGCTTCGGGACCGAGTCGCCGAGCCGAAGGCGCTGCCGGATCGCCGTGTCGTCGGAGCTGCGGTACAGGAGTGTGACTCTTCGGACCGTTGCGCCCCTGCGGAACGTCTTGCTCCAGCAGGGAGCGAACTGGAAGTGCAACTGAGCCAGCGCCTCGTGGCCCGGTGCAACGCTGAGGAGAACGGGGCGGGCCGAGACGCCGTAGGGGCCTGGGCCGATGGGATCAAAGAAGGGGCAGTTCGCGCCGGGCGGGCAGACAGATGGCTTGAACGCGGCCAGTCGCGTCCCGATCTGGCGTAGTGGAGCGTGGCGCGGGAGAATGGCCCGCGCTCGCTCCAGAGTGATCGGCGCTCCGGCTCTGTTCGTGACAATGACCGCGATCGCGAAGGTTGCTCGCGGGACATAGCGGACGATCGTTGGAACGCCTATCTGCACAAGTGCCCGCCCGCGGGTTTGGCCAGCCCCGACGAGACGCGATTTGACGAGGGCGGCCCCGATCGGTCGAGTGGCCACGTACGACGAACCCGACAGAAGGATTGCTCCCCCAGCGGCCCCACTCCCGACGACGACAACCACCACCGCGGCGACAAGAAGGACGCGGTGCCGCCTCGCGTACTGCCTCGCCGCAACTGCCGGTGACCCGGAACCGGGCCGTGGCGACACCGGCTGCGGCGATCTAGCAGCGTCCATCTGGTCGTTATACGCCGCCGAAGGCGCATTCGTCACACCCTCCGTCAGGGGGCATTCCGGAACCCTGGCCACGCGAGCGTTATGCCGTTTCGTGTGTCATGTGGTCAAATGCGCTTAAAAAGGGGGTTTGGTATGCGGAGGCTCAGCTATGCCAACGTGATGGCGACGGTCGCGGTGTTCTTCGCGCTCGGTGGCGGCGCGTTTGCTGCGACAACGGGGTTGACGAAAGGTGGGGCGATTCACGGCTGTGTGTCTGTTCGCACCCATGTGCTGACGGTGCTGAAGCCCGGTAGGCGGTGCGGGCGAGGGCAGGTGGCGCTGACGTTTGACGCCAAAGGCCCGCGCGGGGCAGCCGGGCCGGCTGGACGGGCCGGCGCTGCGGGCGCACCCGGTCAGAAGGGTGACACCGGCGCCGCCGGTACGCCGGGCGAGAACGCGGTGTCGGTATTCGTCTCGACGCTTGAGAGCGGGGCGATCGTCAACAGCAGCGGCTCGGTGAACGTCGAGGCGCAGGGGAACGGTTCCTACATCGTCACTTTCCCACAGGACGTATCCGAGTGCGTGCCGTCGATCAGCATCGGCAACACGAGTGGCAACGTTCTGCCCGCCGGCTTCGCGGCCGCACGCGCCGACGGGCCGATCAATTCGAACGACCTCGATCTGGTCGACGTCGTCACCCACAACACCGCGGGCACGGCCACCAACCTGCCTTTCAACCTCGCCATGAGCTGCCCGGTGCCCTAGCAGCCGGCGGCACCCGGAAATCCACGGGACGTCGCGCTCGGCCCTCACCGGGCTGGGCGCGAGTACCCGCGCCGATGTTCGCCGTAGACGCGCGGACGCAGCCGATCAGCGAGAGTCGCTGCCGGTGCCGAAAGCGATGCTGTGGCCGACCAGCGTCCCCACGGCGAGCGCGACACCCAGCCAGCTCAGGAGCACGACGGCGACGAGGGATGCCCAGTGCACGCGTTCACCATCGGCAGCGCCGGGCCCGCGGATTAGCCCCGATCGAGGCGTGCGCGGTGGTCAGCCGAGCTCGAGCGGCTCGATCGAGCCGTTGGCGATCGTCCACGCTGCCAGCTCGTCTCGCGCCACCGAGTAGATGAAGTACGGCCGACCCTGCCAGAGGCCGACGTTCTCGACGTCGGTGCGCGAGGGGCGGGGCGGCGACGAGACGTGTGAGTGGACGACCGCGAGTTCGTAGCCGTCGTCCTCGAGGAACCAGAGCTCCGGGGCGACCTCGAGCTCGAAGCGGTACGGCGACTCGGCGGCGTTCCGGCCCGGCTCGTAGCGGTCGGCGACGCGGTCCCGCAACACGAGCAACCCGCAGCTCTCGTTCGGCAGCTCCCGGCGCGCGTGCTCGGCCAGCGCTTCGCGCACGGGCGGCGGGATCACCACCACAGCTTGCTCTCGTCGATCTCCTCGCCCCGCCAGAAGCCGGCGGAGAGGTACTTCCAGCCGCCGTCGGCCAGCACGCACACGACCACGCCCTCGTCGAGCTCCTCCGCCAGGCGGCGCGCGACGTGGACGACGGCACCGGACGAGACGCCCGCGAAGATGCCCTCGCGCTCGAGCAGCCCGTGTGCTTCCGCGACTGCGTCCTCGTTCGAGACGAGGATCTTCCGGTCGAGCTTCGAGACGTCGAGGATCGGTGGGACGTAGCCGTCGTCGAGCGAGCGCAGGCCCATCACAGGATCGCCCGGCAACGGCTCGGCCGCCGCCACGACGACGTCGGGGAAGCTCTCGCGCAGCCGCTCGCCGGCGCCCATCAACGTCCCGCCGGTGCCGAGGCCGGCGACGAGGACGTCCACGCGGTCGAGCGCCTCTGCGATCTCGGCGCCGGTGCCCTCGTAATGCGCGCGCGGGTTTGCCGCATTCGCGTACTGGAACGGCATGAAGTAGCGCGGCTCGCGTTCGGCGAGCTCCAGCGCGAGGCGGACGGCTCCGTTCGAGCCCTCCGCTCCCGGCGACTCGACGATGGTCGCGCCGTACAGGCGCAGGAGCTGCCGCCGCTCCTCTGTCGCGTTCTCGGGGAGCACGCACGTGAGCGAGTAGCCCTTGAGCTTGGCGACGAGCGCGAGCGCGATGCCGGTGTTGCCGGACGTCGGCTCGAGCAGCTCGCGACCGGGCTCCAGCTCTCCGGCGGTCTCGGCCGCCTCGATCATGGACAGCGCGACGCGGTCCTTGATCGAGCCGGTCGGGTTCTGGCCCTCGAGCTTCGCGTAGAGCCGCACGGAGGGCTTCGGTGCGAGACGGGGCAGCTCGACGAGCGGGGTGTTGCCTACGAGCTCGAGCAGGGAGCCGGCGACGGCCGCGCTACGCACTCCGCTCCCAGACGTAGACGGTCGGCGCACAGCTTCCCGAGCATCTGGTACACGCCCCACCGGAACCCGTTGCGAGCGACGTCGACTGCCTGGGTGCCGAAGCGGTCGACGAGCTCGGAGCGTCGGCGGTCGAGGCGAGCGATGCGGAGAAGGCCGGCAGCGGTGTCCGACGTCGCCGTCCTCGATCCACCGCTCGCGCCATTCCGAGCCGATCCGCTCGACGCGACGCGCCACCAGACCGGCGTCCGCCGCCGCCGCCTCGATGCCGGCCGCAGTCGAAGCTGTCCGGCGCGATCGCCGCCAGCTCTGCGATCTCGGCTGCCTCGCGCGGTTCGAGCCGCTCGGTCGCGAGCGTCACGTAGGCGACCATCGCGCCCGCCCGGACGGAGAACGCGCGCGCACTCGGCGAGCCCGCTGCGAGCGTCGACGTGGACGAGGACGTCGCGGCACCAGATCCAGTCCGACGCGACGCGTCATCCAGTGGCAGACTCTCGATCGACGCCCTCGACGACCTCGATCCTGTCGGCGAGCCCATTCTCGGCGACCCCCTGTCGCGCACGCTCGCAATGGAGTGGCACTGGATCGAGCGCGACCGCCGCGCAGGCCGTGCGCTTGCGCGAGTCTGAGCGCACCGCTCGCGTCGCGGGCACCGATGTCGAGGACGAACTGGCCCGGTTTCGGTTCGAGCTCTGCGAACAGCTCGAAGAGCCAGTCGCTGCCGCGAGGGCCGAGGCTCTGGCCGAGCGTCTCCTTGAGCTCCGCGTATCCGTCGCTGGCCCAGAGCTCGTACAGCTCCTGGACCGTGGGCATCAGCCGCCGGCCATGGCGGGGAGAAGGATCACAGTCGAGCCGTCGTCCACCGACGTGTCGAGGCCGTCGAGCGTCCGGACGTCCTCACCCTCGAGGTAGACGTTCACGAAGGGCGCGATCTCGTCGTCCTCGACCAGCTGCGGACGCAGCGACGGGAAGCGGTCCATCAGGTCGTCGAGCAGCTCGCGCACGGTCCCGCCCTCGGCGGCCACGTCGCGCGCGCCGCCGACCTCGCCGCGCAGCTGCGGAGGGATCCGAACGCGGCTCATGCGTGCGCCGGCCTGCCGCTGCAGAATTCGACGTAGTCGACGTACTCCGTGATCGTGGGCGAGTCGCCGCAAACCGGGCACGCCGGGTCGCGGCGCAGTTTGACCTCGCTGAACTCGGTCGCCAGCGCGTCGAAGAGGAGCAGCCGCCCGACGAGCGACTCGCCGATGCCGAGGCAGAGCTTCAGCGCCTCGCTCGCCTGCAGCGAGCCGACGATGCCCGGCAGGACGCCGAGCACGCCGCCCTCCGCGCAGCTCGGCGCGAGCTCCGGCGGCGGCGGCTGCGGGAACAGGCAGCGGTAGCACGGCCC
The DNA here is from genome assembly GCA_963702655.1 of uncultured Actinomycetes bacterium. Classification (GTDB taxonomy): domain Bacteria; phylum Actinomycetota; class Thermoleophilia; order Gaiellales; family Gaiellaceae; genus Palsa-739. Next base: position 6,630 of record CAVPDO010000001.1, read on the forward strand.
GTCGCCGGGCTTGAAGACTGTGGCCTGGCCCTCGAAGCGGTAGATCGAGCCGTGCACCAGCGGGATGTCGTGCCAGACGGCGGCGTCGTTGATCAGGTAGCGGGTCGGGAAGTTGTCGGCGCCGTCGACGATCACGTCCCAGCCGTCGGCGAGGATCCGCTCGACGTTCTCCGACGTGAGCCGCTCGCGGTACGGCACGACCTCGACGTCGGGATTGAGCTCCTCGAGCGTGCGCTTCGCCGACTCCGCCTTCCATTCGCCGAGCCGCCCCGTGGAGTGCAGCACCTGGCGCTGGAGGTTCGAGGCGTCGACCCGGTCGTCGTCGACGATCCCGATCCGCCCGACGCCGGCCGCCGCGAGGTAGAGCGCCGCCGGCGAGCCGAGCCCGCCCGCGCCGAGCAGCAGCACGCGCGAGTCGAGCAGCCTGAGCTGCCCCTCCTCGCCGACCTCCGGGATGAGGACGTGCCGGCTGTAGCGCTGGCGCTGCGCGGCGTCGAGCGTGCGCGGCAGCTCGGTCGGGAGGCCGCTGCGCTTCCAGTCGGTGTAGCCGCCGGCGAGCGAGACGACGTTCTCGTAGCCGAGCTCCTCGAGCGACTTCGCGGCGAAGGCCGAGCGGTTGCCCGCCCCGCAGTAGACGAAGATCGGTCGGGCCCGGTCGGGGGCCGCCTGCTCGATGCGCGACTCGAGGTTGCCGCGCGGGATGTGGATCGCGCCCGGGATCCGGCCCTCGGTCCACTCGTCCAGCTCGCGGACGTCGACGACGAGCGGCCGGTCGTCCGCCGCGAGCAGCTCGCGCGCCTGCGTGACGTCGACCTCGTCGATCTCCGACTTGATCTGCTGCAGCAGTTCCCGATAGTTCGGCATCGCTTTCGGAAATGTAGCGACCCCGTTCCTGGCTACGCTCGGAGCGTGGCGGCGGAAGCTCGCCCTTTGGTGGCAACAAGGCGCGTCGTCGTCATCGTCGTGCTGGCCGCGCTGATCGCGGCGGCCGCCGTCGTGGGCGTGACGCTGCTGCAGACGCGCGGCGAGATCACGACCGTGCCGGACTCCGTTACCCAGGCGCGGAAGGGCCGGCCGATTCTCCAGCTGGAGCTCGGAGTGCGAAGCGACGCCGAGGCGCGCGCGCTCGTCCGGGCCGAGGCGCTCTTCGACCGGGAGCACCACGCCGGGCAGGCCGCAGCGATCTTCCGGCGCTACCACTCGGTCGACGCCCAGCTCGGGCTCGCGCTGACAACCTGGCAAGGGCCGTCGAGCCTCGGGGCGGTGACGAAGATCGCCGCCGCGCACGCGAACGATCCCGCGGCGCTCCTCAACCTCGGCTGGGCCGACTACCAGGCCGGCCGCAACGCCGACGCCGCGGCGGCCTGGCGCCGGGTGGCCGCTCGATTCGCCGATTCCCCCTACGGCGTCGATGCGGAGGACGCCCTCCACGGCGGCCCGCCCGGGCTGCCGCCGATCGTCACCGGTCTCGCGCTGCCGAAGTCCATCGCGAACCTGCCTGCCGCCGCCCAGGTCGCCGCGCTGAGGCGCGCCGCGGCCGGCCGCGACGTGCAGGCCAAGCTCCTCTACGGCACGGTCCTCTGGAACGGCCTCCGCATGCCGATCTCGGCCGAGAAGCAGTTCGCGGCCGCCGCGCGCCTCGCTCCGCACAACGCGGTGGCGCGCGCGACCGCGGCCGTCGCGTCTCTTCTCGAAGGCGAACCCGACGCGCGCCTTCGCGCAGCTCGGCCCGCTCACTGCAGTCTTTCCGCACTCGGCCGCGATCGAGTTCCACCTCGGCGCGCTTCTCGTCTACACCGGCAAGTTCGGGAAGGCGGCGAAGCAACTCCGCGCGTCCGTCACGGACGGCCCGCATTCACCCTACGTACAAGACGCAAGGACCTTGCTCGCGAGTATGGCTCATACTAGGCCCAAGTAAAGAAAATATGAGCCGAACGGCCTATGGCGCCCAGGACTCGCCGCATGGCATCTTTCGGCATCGCGAGGGAGGGGGAGATGGCCGAGACAGCCACCGCGGGAGCGTTGATCAGCGACGTTCTCGAGCTGGACGAAACACGAAGCCTGCTCGAGGCGGCGCAGGCCGCCGGGCGGGTGAGCGCCGAGGAGATCGCACTTGCACTCGACGAGCTCGAGCTGGAGCCGACCCAGCTCGAGGACGTCTACCGTGCGCTCGAGGAGCTCCAGGTCGAGATCGTCGACGCGCAGGCGACGGAGCAGGCGAAGGAGCCGGTGCGGATCGACGAGAGCGTCCGCGAGGTCTCGACCGACGCGCTCCAGCTCTTCCTCAAGGACATCGGCAAGGTCGAGCTGCTGACCGCCGCCGAGGAGGTCGAGCTCGCGAAGCGGATCGAGCGCGGCGACCACCGCGCGAAGCAGCAGATGGTCGAGGCGAACCTCCGCCTCGTCGTCTCGATCGCCAAGCGTTACCGCAACCAGGGCCTCCCGTTCCTCGACCTGATCCAGGAGGGGACGATCGGCCTCGTCCGCGCCGCCGAGAAGTTCGACTGGCGCAAGGGCTACAAGTTCTCGACGTACGCGACCTGGTGGATCCGCCAGGCGGTCGCCCGCGCGCTTGCCGACAAGGGGCGCACGATCCGGATGCCCGTGCACGTCGTCGAGAAGCTGAACAAGATCGTCCGCTCCGAGCGCAAGCTCCGCGGCGAGCTCTGCCGCGAGCCGCTGGCCTACGAGATCGCGGCCGACGTCGATCTGCCGCTCGACGAGGTGGAGCAGATCCTCCGCACGTCACAGGCGCCCGTCTCGCTCGAGAAGCCGGTCGGCGAGGACGACGAGTCGGAGTTCGGCCACTTCCTCACCGACGAGAACGCCCCGCTGCCCGACGAGGCGGCCGACACGACGCTGCGCCAGGAGCTGCTGCGCGACATCCTCGACACGCTCTCGCACCGCGAGCGGCGCGTGCTCGAGCTGCGCTACGGGCTCGGCGGCGAACAGCCGTGCACGCTCGACGAGGTCGGGCGCACGTTCAACGTGACGCGCGAGCGGATCCGCCAGATCGAGAACCAGAGCCTGAAGAAGCTGCGGGCGCTCGCGGCGACGAGCTCGCTGCAGGACGTCGCGTAGGCCGGGCCTTCGCCGCCGACCGGGGCTAAGCGCCGAGGAAGCCGTCGAGCGAGCGGCTGATCCCCGCCGCGTCGAGCCCGTGGGCGGCCCGGTGCTCGGCTCCCGTGCCGTAGTGGCGGAACTCCGCTTTCGGGACTCCGAGCGCGAGCAGCCGGTGCGGCCGGTCGCGTAGTGCGACGCCGACCTCGGACGCCGAGGTACCTGTGAGGTAGGGCTCGACGAGGACGACGTCGGTGCCGTCCGCCAGCGCCTCGCGGAGCTCTTCGTGCGGGAACGGGCGCACCGTCGCGAGGTATGCGACGCCGATGTCGCGGGCGGCGGTCGCTTCCAGTACCGGCTGGAGCGTCGGGCCGACGGCGACGACGAGCGGCGCGCCGGCCGAGCCGCGGCGCAGCACCGTGAAGCCGCCGCCGTCGACGCGGGCGTGGTTCTCCTCCTCGCTCAGGCGGATGTAGATGCGGTCGTCGCCGGCGAGGGCGCGCCGGAAGACCCGTTCGAACTCGTCCGCGTGTCCGGGCACGTGGATCGTCCAGCCCGGCAGAGCCGCGACGAGCGCCACGTCCTCGGGAGCCTGGTGCGTGCGGCCCTCGCGCGCCGCGTCGTACGAGGCGCCGATGCTGACGAGGATCGCGCCGAGGTCGTTGTGGCCGAGGTCGAGCTTGAGGAACTCGTAGGGCCGCTCGACGAGAAACGGCGTGTAGGAGTGCGCAACCGGCCGGTAGCCCTCGAGCGCGAGCCCGGCGGCGACGCCGATCATCAGCTGCTCGCGGATGCCCACGTCGAAATGGCGCGGATGCTCGCCGAACGCGTCGGCCCCGATCTGCGCGGTCACGACAGCGACCCGCTCGTCCTCGCCGAGCGCATCGCGGGCGAGCTCGTAGAACCGCTCGCGCATCGCCGTCATCTCGGCTCCACCTCCGCGACGATGCAGCGCGGCCGCCTGCCCTCGAGGTCGGGCCGCAGGGCGGCCTCGAGCGCCTCGTGGTCACGTCCGTCCACCCGCAGCGCGATCCACCCCTCGAGCATGAAGCGCCGCTCGATCCCTTCCGGCCAGCCGAGCGCAGCCGTGTCGTTGTCGATCACTACTGCCGTGAGCGTGCCGAGCCCGACCCGGCCGGCGTACTGCACCGCTTCCCAGTTGGAGCCCTCGTCGAGCTCGCCGTCGCCGACGAGGCACCAGATGCGGCGGCCGGCCAGCGCCACGCCGGTCGCGATCCCGAGCCCGTGGCCGAGCGAGCCGCTCGAGATCTCGACCCCCGGGGCGAGCTTGCGATCCGGGTGGTATCCGAGCGGCGAGTCGAACGAGCCGAAGCCGTCGAGCGCGTTCGGCGGGAGAATGCCCTTCGCGGCGAGCACGGCGTAGAACGCGGCCGGGCCGTGACCCTTCGAGAGCAGGAAGCGGTCCTCGTCGCCGAGGATGCGGTCGTACAGGACCCAGAGCACGTCGAGGGTCGAGTAGGAGCTCCGGCCGTGCTTCTCGTCGCCGATCAGCCGCGTGAGCAGCGCCGGCAGGTCGTCGTAACCGAGAGTCGTCGCAGTCGCCATGCACACACCGTAGAACCTCAACTAAGGTTCAAGTCAAGTGGCAAGGGAACTGACCATCGGCGAGCTCTCGGACCGGAGCGGCGTCTCCCAGTCGGCTCTCCGCTTCTACGAGCGCGAAGGGCTGATCTCGGCGCGGCGCACGGACGGCAACCAGCGCCGCTACGCGTCGGTCACCCTGCGGCAGGTCGCGCTCGTGCAGGCGGGGAAAGCGGCAGGCATCCCCCTCGAGCGGGTCCGCGTGGCGCTCGACGCGCTGCCCGCCGGCAAGACGCCCACCAAGCGCGACTGGGAGCGGCTCTCACGCAGCTGGCGGCGCGAGCTCGACGAGCGCATCGCGACGCTCGAGGCCATCCGCGGCCGGCTGACCACCTGCATCGGCTGCGGCTGCCTGTCGCTCCGCACCTGCGCGCTGCTCAACCCCGCCGACGAGGCGGGTTCGCTCGGCGGAGGGGCGCACTATCTCCGTAGAGTCTCTCCTCGTGGATGAGGCCTGGCGCGCCGAGCTGGCTGAGCTGATCGCGATCCCGAGCGTGAGCGCCGACCCGGCCCACCGGGACGACGTGAAGCGCGCGGGAGAGTGGGTCTGCGAGCTGATCCGTCGCAGCGGCGGCACCGCCGAGCTGACGCCGTTCGGCGCGCGCGAGCTCGTGCTGGGCGAGATTCCGGCCTCCGACGGCGCCGGCGACGCGCCGACCGTCCTCGTCTACAACCACTTCGACGTCCAGCCGCCCGCACCGCTCGAGCTCTGGGAATCGGACCCGTTCGAGCTCGAGATCCGCGGCGAATGGGCGTACGGCCGCGGCGTCGCCGACGACAAGGGCCAGCTCTGGCTCGTCCTGAAGGCTGCGCAGCGCCTCGTCGAGGCGGGCGCGCTGCCCGTCAACCTCCGCATCGCGTTCGACGGCGAGGAGGAGGTCGGCGGCCACACCATCGCCGACTGGATCGCGCAGGACGAGCACGGCGCCGACGCCTGCGTGATCTTCGACGGCGGGATGCTGCGACGCGACGTGCCCACCATCGAGCTCGCGACCCGAGGTCTCGTCGGCGTGGAGGTCAGGGTGCGGACCGGCGAGCGCGACCTGCACTCCGGGATGTACGGCGGCGTCGCACTCAACGCGATCCACGTCCTGACGCGCTGCCTAGACGCGGTGCTGGCCGGCCCGGACGGCCGCCTGCCGGAGCCGTTGCGCGCCGGGATCGCGGCACCGACCGCGTCGGAGCTCGAGGCGTGGGGAACGCTGCCGCCGGGAGCCGAGGCGATCGCGGAGGCCGGCGCGCAGCCGCTCGACGCGAAGGCCGGCGAGGAGTTCTACGTGCGTACCTGGGCCGAGCCGTCGACGGACGTGACCGGGATCCTCGGCGGCAAGCCGGGGATCCGCAACACGACGCTCAGCGTCGAAGCCTCCGCGGAGTTCTCGATCCGCCTCGCGCCCGGCCAGAACGTCGAGACGGTCGGCGCCGCGGCCGAGCGACTGCTGCGCGAGGCCGCTCCCGAGGGCGCCGAGCTGGAGATCTCGTGGCAAGGCGCGAATCCCGGCGTCGTGAGCGCCGACGCGCCCGCAGTCCAGCTCGCGCTCGACGCATTCGAGCAGTCGCTCGGGAGGCGCCCGCTGCTGACGCGCGTCGGAGGCTCGATCCCGCTGATGCCTGCGCTGACCGAAAAGGGCATCGACACGATCCTCAGCGGCTTCGCCCTGCCGGAGTCGAACGTGCACTCGCCGAACGAGCGCTTCCTCGTCGAGTACTTCGCGGCCGGGATCGACACGGTCGCCGCGCTCTTCACCGCGCTCGGACGGCTGAACGGCTAGTCAGCTACTACAGACGACGACGAGCGAGCCGTCCTGCCTGCGCGTCAACTGAATCTTCCCTGATGACGAGGCGTTCCGGCCGTCCGCGAAACCGACCACGCCTTCGTCCGGCGCTGGAACCCTCGCTCCCGGCTCGACGCTTGCTCCAGCCCTCGGCTTGCAGCTGATCAGGTCGCGGGTCGTCACGTGCGAGACGGTCGTGGTCGTCGGTCCCGTGACCGTGAGGGAGCCGGTCTTCGTCCCCGCGCCGCAACCGGCTACAAGGAAGCCCACGGCGAGCAGGGCGAGTGCGAAGAACGCCTTCACGACCTCGTATACGTCGCCGGTGCCTAAGACGTCACTAGAGCGCGTGCGGGTGCTCGCGCCCGCAAGGCAGCCACTCGTGGCCGAACTCGCGCATCGCGTCGATGATCGGCAGGAGCGACTGGCCTTTGGCCGTCAGCGAGTACTCGACCCGCGGCGGCGTCTCGGGATAGCTCTGCCGTTCGAGGATCCCGTCGGCTTCGAGGGCGCGGAGCCGCTCGGCGAGCGTGCGCGGGCTGATGCCTCGGCACGAGCGCTCGAGCTCCGAGAAGCGGCGCGGGCCTTCCGAGAGGTCGTGGACGAGCAAGGCCGTCCACTTCGCACCGATGATCTCGGCCGTGGCGGCGACCGCGCAGGTTCCGGCGACGTGGACCGGGTTCATCGTGCGAACGGCCATCGCTCCGATTGTACGTCGCAGTTCTAAGAGCGGAACGGGGTCGGGCAGGCGTCGATCTTCGGGATCGAGAAGCGCGCGATCGTCCCGAAGCCCTCGCACGGCTTGCACGCCTGCGCGACGCCTGCGTCGCAGGCGACCGAGAGGAAGATGAACGCGTCCTCCATCGTGAAGCCGTGCTCGTCGACGAGCATCCGCGCCGCCTCCTCGGACACGAGCGCGAGCGCCTCGGCGTACTCCGGCGCCGTCGCGTGCGGCAGCCAGCGGTCCGCGAGCTCCGTCACCGGCCACGTCGCCTGCTTGCGCTTCAGCAGGTCGAAGCGGATGTCGACCTCGCCGGCGATCTCGACGCCGGTGAAGCAGATCTCGCCGTCGCCCATCGCGGCGTGCATGTCGCCGACCGCGAACATGCCGCCCGGCTGCCGGACGGGGAAGAAGATCCGCGCGCCGGCTCCGTGCCAGTGATCGTCGAGGTTGCCTCCGTGCGGCCCTGCGAGGCCGTTCGAGAGCTCCTCCCCGCCGGTCGCCACGCCGACGACGCCGACCATCGGCAGGGCGGGGAACGAGACGCGGTCGTTCATCTTCACGATCCCGTCCTTCACCTCGAAGACGCGCGTGAGCGGCGCCTGGACGTGCTCGATGAGCTGGCCGAAGCCGGGGATGAGGGTGGCGACGCCCCATTCGATCGGCCGCACGTCGAGGATCTCGGCCACGAGCGAGTCGCCCGGCTCGGCGCCTGTGACCCCGACCGGGCCGGTGGCGCTGTTGACCCGCGTGAGGTCGATCTCGGTGACGAGGTCGTCCTCGCTCCGGATCTGGCCCGTGAAGCAGTCGTTCGTCTCGAAGGTGACGACGTCGCCGGGCTCGACCTCCAGCACCGCCCGGAGGTCGGGCGCGAACGACCAGATGACCTCGCTCTTGGGAATCCGGTGGTGAGCCACGTTCAGTCCCAGGGTGGAGGATTGTGCGTCCAGCGGCCGCCGAGCATCGTGGCGACGACCTGCACCTCGCGCAGTTCCTCCGGCTCGCACGTGAACGGGTCGCGGTCGAGCACGACGAGATCGGCGTAGCGGCCCGGGACGAGCGTGCCGCGCACGCGCTCGTCGTGCGAGAGCCAGGTGGGCGCGACGCAGATCGCATGGAGCGCCTGCTCGAGCGTGAGCTTCTGGTCGTCGCGCCAGTGGTCGAGAACGGCGGCGACGACGCCTGCCCACGGCTCGAGCTCCTCGACCGGCGCGTCGGAGCCGTTCGCGAGCGCGGCGCCGGACTCGAGGAGCGAGCGGAAGGAGTACGTCCCGTCGAGCCGGTCGGGCCAGAAGCGCTTCGCGAGCTGCTCGTCGGAGGGCGCGTGCGTGAACTGGACCGAGCACACGACCCCGAGCTCGCCGAAGCGGGCGACGTCCTCCGGCGCGAGGCACTGTGCGTGCTCGATCCGCTGGCGGAGACCGCGCGGCTGCCACGCCTCCCGCGAGCGCTCGAACGCGTCGAGTGCCGCCTTGTTCGCGGCGTCGCCGATCGCATGCACGCCGACCGGCCAGCCCGCCTCGGCTCCCTCGCGCACGATCTGCTCGAGCTCCTCGCCGCTCGTGATCGTGACGCCGCTCCCGTCCGACATCCACGCGGTCTGCGAGCCGAGCGTCCCGTCCATGAACGTCTTCAGGTAGCCGAGCCGGAGGAGGGGAGAGCCCGCGCCGCTGCGGAGCCCGACCTCGCGCAGCTGCCGCAGCCGCTCGGCGGGCGTCGACTGCCAGACGCGGAGCGGCAGGCCGCCCTGCTGCTCGAGCTGCTGCCAGAGGCCGATCGCGCCGAGCCAGCCGTCCTTGTCGTGGAGGCACGTGACGCCGCGCGCCGCGGCGACCTTGACGCCGTCGCGCATCGCCTCGACGTACTCCTCGTCCGGCGTGTGGACGAAACGCCCCTTGAAGCGCCACGCCGCCTCCTCGTAGAGGACGCCGGTCGGCTCGCCGCCCTCGTCGCGCACGACGACTCCGCCCTCGACCTCGAGGTCGCCGCCGGCGAGCGCGAGCGCCGCGGAGTTGAGCCAGAGCGCGTGGTAGTCCTTCGAGATCAGCATCGCCGGCCGCTCGGGCTCGACCTCGTCGAGCGCCTGGCGGGTCGGCGGCCCGTCCGACCAGTCGGCGTCGCGCCAGCCCTGCCCGCGGAGCCAGCTCCCTTCGCGCGGCGCCGCGCGCACGCGATCGAGCGCCTCGGCGAGCGAGTCGCAGTCATGGAGCGAAACGTCGTGCCGCGCGAGCGCCCAGGTGGGGAAGTGGACGTGCGAGTCGGTGAAGCCGGGCAGGACGCAGCGGCCGCCGAGGTCGACGGTCTCGGGGCTCGGCAGCGAGGTCTCGTGGACGCCGACGCCGCCGGCGATCCGCTCCCCGGCGATCCAGAGCGACGAGACCGTCGGCAGCGAGGGATCGAGCGTGCGGATCGTCCCGTTGCGGAGGATCACGCGAGCGAGCCTAGTCGACGGTTCCCGTACGATCCCGTTCGCCATGCCGTGGGACGTTCTGAGCGACGAGCAGCGTGAGCTGCGGGACCTCGTCCGGCAGCTCGCGCGTGAGCGGATCGCGCCTCGCGCCGCCGGGATCGACGCCTCGCACGAGTTCCCGTGGGACGTCGTCGAGCTGTTCCGGGAGAACGACATCTTCGGCCTCTTCTTCGCCGAGGAGCACGGTGGGCTCGGCACCGGCACGCTCCTCTCGCTGATCGCGATCGAGGAGGTGGGGAAGGTCTGCGCGACCTCCGCGCTGATCCTCGCCGTGCAGGAGCTCGGCTCGCTCGGCCTCAAGCTCGCCGGCAGCGACGAGCAGAAGGAGCGGTACCTGCCGAGGTTCGCGAGCGGTGAGTGGCTGCCGGCGTACGCACTGACGGAGTCCGGCTCGGGCTCCGACTCGGCTGCGATGCGGACGACTGCGCGACGCGAGGGCGACGAGTACGTCCTCGACGGCTCGAAGCGCTTCATCACGAACGCCGGTGTCGCGAACCTCTACACCGTCTTCGCCAAGACCGATCCGGACGCGGGCCACTCCGGCATCTCCGCCTTCGTCGTCGAGGCCGACACGCCCGGCTTCGCGGTCGCCCGGCTCGAGCCGAAGCTGGGCATCTCCGGCTCGACCACCGGTGAGCTGACCTTCGACGGTTGCCGCATCCCGGCCGCGAACCTGCTCGGCGAGGAGGGCGAAGGCTTCCGGATCGCGATGCGCATCCTCGACCGCTCGCGGCCCGGCGTCGCGGCGCAGGCGCTCGGCATCGCGCAGGGTGCGACCGATTACGCGCTCGAGTACGCGAAGACCCGCGAGACGATGGGGAAGCCGATCGGCCAGCACCAGCTGATCCAGGCGAAGCTCGCCGACATGGAGACGGAGTGCGAAGCGGCGCGCGGGCTCCTCTACCGCTTCGGCCGCATGGTCGACGAGGGCGCGGACGATCCCGAGCTGACGAAGGCCTCGGCGATGGCGAAGCTCAAGTGCGGCGACGTCGCGATGGCCGTCACGACCGACGCCGTGCAGATCCTCGGCGGCTACGGCTATATCAAGGAGTACCCGGTCGAGCGCTTCATGCGCGACGCGAAGATCACGCAGATCTACGAGGGCACGCAGGAGATCCAGCGCCTCGTGATCGCCCGCGAGATGCTGCGGGAGTCGCGCGTGTTCCTCCTCGCCGGCGTCGGCTGAGCCTCGGCGGGTCAGAAAGGAGCACGAGTGTGATCACCTGCATCATCCAGTACACCCTCGATCCGAGCAGGATCAAAGCCTTCGAGGAGTACGCGACCACCTGGCCGCCGATCATCGAGCGCTGCGGCGGCCGGCTGGTCGGCTACTACCTGCCGAAGGAGGGCGCGAACAACCTCGCGTTCGCTCTCATCGACTTCGACTCGCTCGCCGACTACGAGCGCTACCGCGAGAAGCTCGCCCGCGATCCGGACGCGCAGGCGAACTTCACGAGGGGGATGGAGAGCGGTTGCATGCTGGCCGAGAGCCGGTCCTTCTTCCGCCGTGTCTGAGCACCTCCGCTCAGGGGACCGCCGCGGCGACGCGTGAGAGCGGGAGGAAGACGAGCGTCCCCTTGTCGTACGTGGGTTTGTATCTGTAGTAGCCGTTGCCGCCGTAGACGAGGCCGGCCGAGTCGATCCTGGCCTGGCTGATCCCTCCTGGGAACGTGCCGAGTACGCGGTCCTTGCCGCTCGTCAGATCGAGGGCATGGATCGCGCCGCAGCCGGGAAATGCGGCGCACGCGTCCGTGTAGATCGCGATGTCGCCCTGCAGGCCGAGGTTCCGGGCGAGCTGAGCCGTCGAGGGCCCGCACCAGTAGTTCGTGCTGCTCCGCCCGCAGGGGATGGACGGTCTCTCGATCGGGAAGGACTTCCGCAGCCGGCCGGTCCGGGCGTCGTAGAGGCCGAGCGTCTCTCCGTGCCTGAGCACGAGGAGATTGCGGCCGCTGAGCGCGACGGCGGAGGCCCGCGGTGCCGGGTTCACGGTCAACAGCTTCCTGCCGCTCGACGAGTACAGATCGACGCTTCCGCCGGGCCCGATCACAGCCAGGCGTCCGTGGTCGGCGGCGGCCGAGCTCAGGCCGCAGTTCGCGAAGCTCCCCTGCGCGCACGGACGCTGGACGGTTGCCGCCCCGGTTGCCATCGGCCGGAGCTGCGTTCCGAGCAACACGTAGAGACCCGACCCGGTGATGCGGCCGGCTCGGTTGGTCGTCCAGCGGTTGACCAGGATCCTGCCGCCGCCGCCGCCGAGGAGCCCGCCGATCCACCGTCCTGCGCATGGTCCGCTCGCCCCTCCGCCGCACGTCTCGCCGTTGCGCTCCACCGCGGCGACCTCGCTCTTAACCTGCGGCACGCTGCTGGTGCGTCGCGGCACCGATTCGGCGTAGAGGGTGTCGCGGCCGTACGTGTTGGCGATCTCGCGGACGAGCCAGGCCACTCGTGTGCCGCTGAAAGCCAGCTCGGAGACGTCGGGGCTGACGTCGTCCAGCTTGGTCGTCGTCCCGGTGCGTGCGTTCCAGATCACCAGCGCGTTCCCCGGAGGAGCACCTGTGCCGGCCGCAAGCGCCTCGAGGTAGGCGATCCTGCTTCCGTTCGGTGCGAGGAGCCCGATCGGGCTGTCGAGATGCAGCACCTCGGCGCCCTCCGGCGTGGTTCCCGCTGCCCGCCGCCCCAACGCGGGAAGCGGGCGCGCGTAGGTCAAGTCGCTGATCCCGCGAGCGTTCACCTTCACCCACTCGAGCTGTGGCGCGTCCTGCCCGCCCGGAAATGTGACCCGGCACCGGTAGTCCCAACCCGCGGAGCCGCTCCCGCAGTGGACCAGGTAGGGCCACGTCCAGTCGTCGCTGAGCTCGAGCTTGCGCGCCGCCTCGGCTGCCGAAAGCTCTCCAGCGGCGGGCGTCGTCGCGACGCCTGTCGAGGCAGTGTCCGGGAGGCCGGTGGAGGTCGAGCGCCGAGCTGAACCACCGCAGCCGGCGGCCAGGAGGGCAAGAGCGAGCACCGGCAACCACCGACGGAACGAGATCATCTCCGGGCGGAGGGTACGGACGCCTACCAACGCCGGACCAACGAGCAACTGATGCGGCCGCCCGTCTAGGACGGCCCTGCGCTTGCGGAATCCACGGCCGCGTGTCGTCCGTCCACGAGCCCGTTCTTCGGCATGTCGGCCAGCAGGGACACGGCGATCCGCCGGAGAATGTCGCCGACTTCGGCGTCCGGTGGGCGCGCGGGGGCGACCAGGCTGGTCAGCTCGGCGCGGCCAGCCTCTACGAGCTGCTCGTAGGCGCCGGTGCCGGTCTCGCTCAGTTCGAGGCGATCGTCCGCGAGGTCGACTGTCAGATAGCCGCGCTGGAGGAGCCTGGCGGTGGTGAGCGCGATCTCCTCCGGGCTGGCCGATCGAGGCGCCGCAAGGCCGTCGATGCGGTCTTCGACCGCGATGCGACCGAGCAGCCACGCCTCTGCCGGGGTGAGATCGAGGCCGGATGCCGTGACGATTCGGCCGTAGATCTCGCTGCGCATGCGGCCGCCTGCGATGCCGCTGATGATCCGCTCCAGCTCGTGGTCGGAGCGGTCTTCGCGCGGCGAGGCGAAGCTTTCGCCGATGCCTTCGGCCGCTGCGGTGGCTCGGAGCGGCACCTCGCGCAGCAGCCAGGTGAGCAAGAACGCGGCGACCGCGAATCCGGCCGCGGCGAGGAAGACCGGGTGGAGCGCAACGGTGAAGGCCTCGATGTACGGCTGCTTGACGGACGCGGGCAAGCTGGTGGATGACCGCGGGATTGGCGGCCGCCGGCACGTGCACGCCGGGTGGGAGCCGGTCGGCGAGCTCGGCGGCGAGCTGGTTCGCGAAGATCGCACCGAAGATCGAGACGCCGATCGAGCCGCCGATCTGCCGGAAGAGCGTCGAGCCGGAGGTGGCGACCCCGAGCAGCTTGTAGGGGACGGCGTTCTGGGCGGCGAGGACGAGCACCTGCATCACCATCCCGAGGCCGAGCCCGAGCACGAACAGGTAGAGCGCGGCGAGCCAGATCGGAGTCGACACGGCCAGCCGCGAGAGCAGGAAGATCGCGACGGCCGCAACCGCCGTGCCGATGATCGGGAACGGCCGGTAGCGGCCGGTACGCGAGATGATGTTCCCGCTGGTGATCGAGGTGACCAGCACACCGCCCATCATCGGCGTCAGCAGCAGCCCCGATCCCGTGGCGGTATAGCCCTTCACGATCTGCAGGTAGAGCGGCAGGTAGGTGATCGAGCCGAAGAGGGCGACACCGACGATGAACCCGATTGCGCTCGTCACCGAGAACGTCCGGTTCTGGAAGAGGGTCATCGGCAGGATCGGCTCCGCGGCGCGCAGCTCCGCGAACACGAAGAGGACGAGCAGCACGACACCGAGCACCGCGAGTACGAGCATCTGGGCCGACGTCCAGGCGTACGTCGTCCCGCCCAGGCTCGTGAAGAGCACGATCGCCGACAAGCCGCCCGCGAGCAGCGCCGCCCCGACGTAGTCGATCGACCGCTGCACCCGGTCGGGACGGGCGTGGAAGGCGATCGCGATCACGGCCAGCGCGATCCCGCCGATCGGCAGGTTGATGTAGAAGATCCAGCGCCAGGAGAGGTGATCGACGAAGAAGCCGCCGATCAGCGGCCCGATCACGGTCGCCACACCGAACACGCCGCCGAAGTAGCCCTGGTAGCGGCCCCGGTCGCGCGGCGGCACGAGGTCGCCGATCGTCGCGGTGGTCGTCACCATCAGACCGCCGCCTCCGAGTCCCTGCAGCGCCCGGAAGGCGATCAGCTCCGGCATGTTCTGTGAGATCCCGCAGAGCGCTGAGCCGACGAGGAACAGGGTGATGGCGACCTGCAGGACGAGCTTCCGGCCGTAGAGATCGCCGAGCTTCCCGTAGAGCGGGGCCACGATCGTCGACGCGAGCAGATAGGCCGTCACGACCCACGACAGGTGCGAGACGCCGCCGAGATCGCCGACGATCGTCGGCAGGGCCGTCGACACGATCGTCTGATCGAGCGAGGCGAGCAGCAGAACGAGCAACAGCGCCGCGAAGATCAGCCGGAAGCGCTGCTGGTGCTCGGATGCGGGCAGCTCGGCCATCGGGGCGGAAGTCTCCCACTCGTCGCCGGCTCGGCATCATCCGCCCGGCACGAAGTAGCCTGTGCCGAAGTGGAAGCAGACGCCCCCGTCGTCCTGACCACCGTGTCCGGGGAGTCCGAGGCCGAGGTGGTGTGCGGCCTGCTCCGGTCGGCGGGGATCAAGTGCGCCTACCAGGACACCCAGGCGATCGACTCGTCGCTCGAGGACTTCATGGCCGCCGGGTCGCGCGAGGTCCTCGTGGGCGAGCCCGATCTCGAAGCCGCGAAGGAGCTGCTCGCGGAGGCGCAGCGTTGACGTCGTGAGGCTCGACGGCATCCACCACGTCACATGCATCACCGGCGACGCGCCCGGGAACGTCGACTTCTACACCCGCGTACTCGGCCTGCGGATGGTCAAGAAGTCGGTGAACCAGGACGACCCGACCGTCTACCACCTCTTCTACGCCGACGAGGAGGGGCGGGCCGGCTCGGACATCACCTTCTTCGAGTACCCGAACGCGCGGCCCGGCCAGACAGGCGACGGGATGATTCACACCGTCGTCTGGCGCGTCGCGTCGCCCGAGGCGCTCGAGTTCTGGGCCGACCGGCTGAGCGGGGAGGGGCACGAGGTCGAGGCCGACGGCGAATCGCTTCGCTTCGCGAATCCGGAAGGGCTGCAGCACGAGCTCGTCGTCTCACAGGTCGCGGACGAGCCGCTCGTCGCGCAGCATCCCGAGATCCCGCCGGAGATGGCGCTGCAGGGGTTCGAGGGAGTCCGCGCCTACGGCCGGCCGAGCGAGGAGTTCCTCGCGGCGCTCGGGTTCGAGCTCGAGGACGGCCGCTGGGACACGCGCGCCGAGACGCGCGGCGGCTGGATCGAGTACGCCGAGGCGCCGTACGTGCCCGGAGTCGGCGGCGCCGGCACCGTCCACCACGTCGCCTGGGCCTCGACCATGGAGGATCACCAGGCCTGGCACGACCTCGTCGAGGACGCGGGCGGCCACCCGACGCAGGTCATCGACCGCTTCTGGTTCCGCTCGATCTACTTCCGCGAGCCGGCCGGCGTTCTGTACGAGATCGCGACCCTCGGCCCGGGCTTCGCCACCGACGAGGATCCGGGCCACCTCGGCGAGAAGCTGATCCTGCCGCCGGCGTTCGAGCATCTGCGCGACCGCGTCGAGCCGGTGCTGACGCCGCTGCCCGATCCGCGGGCGGACTGGGCTACGCGCTCGTAACTACTTCCCGGGCTCGGGCAGCGAGGACGTGTCGACGACCTCGAAGTCGGCGCCGGTGAGCCGGCCGAGCGTGTGGAGAGCGTCGTTCGACCAGTGCCGGTTCGGCGCGCCCGAGATGTACCAGGGCGACCCGTTGTCGGCCAGGATCATCCCGTAGCGCTGGAGCGCCCGCAGCACCACGCGCGCCTGCGGCGGGAACGAGGCGACGTTCACGCTCGCCTTCAACCGCATGCGCAGCCCCATCGGCGGCAGCGACGGATCGGTCGAGTCGGAGGCGTAGTGGCGTGCGGGGTAGACGTAGGCCTTCCGCGTCTCCGGCGCCGTGAAGCGGAGCGCGTGGTCGATCACGCCGCGCGAGACTTCGTCCCAGCGCGCGAGACCGGGGAAGATCGGCAGCCCCGCGGCGTCGGCCGACGTCCAGCCCGCCGGCCGGAGGTGGTTCGAGCGGAGATTCCAGGTCGCGCCGGAACCCGCCGTCCAGCCGTGGCTCGTGTGCTGCAGGTCGTAGAGCTCGTAGAGCCGGCACGTGCTCTTGTCCACGAGTATCGCGTGCCGGTCGCCCGTCGCGTGCGCGCCGCCCTCGATCTGGACGTTCGGCGGGATCGGGTAGCGCACGCGGTTCGACTCGTCGGCGTAGTCGAACGAGACGTGACTGAGGCGCGTCCTGTTCGAGACGATGTCGAACGGGATCCCGATCGGGCCGCCGTCCCACTTGCCGGAGCCGAAGTCGGCGTGCACCGGGGAGTCGAGCCCGATCGAGGAGATCAGCTGAGCGGAGTCGGCCGCCACCGGCAGCTTGTCGACGCGCTGGTTCCACGGGTTGTTCGCCGGGAAGACCGGGCAGCGCCGCGCCGCCGGGAGCCGCAGCGCGTGGGCGGACGAGCCCGCCAGCAGTGCGAGCGCGAGAACGGCGACGAGGACGAGGCGTCTCACTCTCTCTTGATCGACCTCGAGGTGCGCTTCCTAAACGGCGACCGGGGGATAGCGTCCGCGAATCTCGTCGACGAACGCCGCCAGGCGCTCGGCGATCTGTGGATCGTGCAGCTCGAGCACGTTTTCGGCGTTCAGCTCGCCGGAGTGGGAGAGGTTGAAGCTGCCGACGAAGACCGTGTCGTCGGCGACCGTCACCTTCGCGTGCATGTAGTCGTGCACCGAGCCCGGCGCGTACGGCGTCGTGACCTTGCCGGCGAACGGCGCGCGCGTGAGCGACGTGCGCAGCAGCGGCGCTTTCCACTCGGCGTTCCCGTTCTCGTGCCACTGCGCGAGCACCTCGGCGATCTGCGTCGCGTCGACGACGCCGGCGACGTCGACCTTGCCGTCGGACGCGGTCTGCGCGAGCGTCCCGAGGATCGGCGCGGAGCTGATCACGGGCGAGGCGATCCGGACGCGGCGTTGCGCCGAGCCGATCGCCTTCGCGATCCGGTGCGCGAGCTTCTCACCGCGGCCCGGGCAGAACCAGGCGCGCATGCCGTCCGCCACCGGCGAGGTGTCGACCTTGCCGCTACGCGCGACGATGCGCGTCGTCCAGAGCTGCTCGAAGTCCTCGCGGTAGCGCGCCGCCAGCGGCGACGAGTCGACGGTGACGACGACGTTCTCCTCCCGCGTCCACGAGTCGGCCGTCCAGTTCGTCGAGCCGGTCCAGACCGAGGCGGCGTCGCGGACGACGTACTTGTGGTGCATGAGGTCGGGAACCCCCGGGATCGCGGCCGTCGGGAACGGCATCGCCTCGACCGCGTCCGGCTCGGTGATCGGCGGCGGCGGAACCGGCGCCGCCTTCGCATGGTCGAGGTTGTACGCGAGCCGGACGGCGACACCGCGCTTCGCGGCCGCGATCAGCTCGCCGCAGACGATGGCGTTCAGCTCCGGCGGCAGCCGGAAATCGTAGACGGCGATCTCGAGCGTCAGCTTCGCCGCGCCGCAGAACTCGGCGAGCGCGTGGGCGGTCTGCTCGGCCGGCTGGCCGCCGTCCGTCAGCGTGCGGACTTCGACGCCCGCCACTCCGCCTTGTGCGCTCTCTTCGCGGCCTGGTAGTCGGCGAGCGCCTGGGCCGAGTCGACGTCCCCGAGCGTGGGATGGCCCGGCACGAGCTCCTGCGCCGCCGGCACGTCGAAGCGCTTCGCGAGCACGGAGCCGAGCGCCTTCACCTTCATCTCGCCGAAGCCGGGCAGCGCGGCGATTCGTCTGCGGAGATCGGCGCCGTCCGCGGCCTCCGTCCAGAGGCGGGATGCGTCGCCGTCGTACTCCTCGGTGACGGTCGCGGCGAGCTCGCGCACCCGCCCGGCCATCGAGCCGGGGAAGCGGTGGATCGCCGGCTTCTCGCGGAACAGCGGTTCGAGGTCGGCGTTTGCGACTGCGGCCGGCTCGAGCGTGCCGAGCCGCTCCTTCAGCCTCAGGGGGCCGAGGAACGCCTGCTGCACCGTGACCTGCTGGTCGAGCGCGAAGCCGACGAGCAGCGCGAACGGATCGTCCGCGAGCAGGCGGTTGGCCGCTTCGTCCTCCGTGAAGTAGAGCGCGTCCGGCATGGCCTGATCCTACGCGGCCTGCAGCAGAGCGCGGCAGCGCCCGGGGCAGGCGACCAGGTCCGGACGGTCAACCCGTCAGTCGAGCCGGCCGACGACGGCCTGCGGCAGGTGGCCGAGCCGGACGTAGCGCTCGAACGCCTCCCGCCAGCGCGGATCGGACTCGGCGATCGGACGCAGACGGGCGGCGGCTTCGTCGAGATCGCCGTGTGCGGCGCTCACCAGCGCCGCCGTCAGCGCAGCCTGGTCCTCCGGCAGCCCGGCCGCGCGGGCGATCTCGACCTCCTCGTCGAGGTTGGTCCGCTCGTCGAAGTCCCGCTGCCTGCGATAGCCGGCGGCGTGTCCGTGAAGGCGGCGCAGCTCGAGCAGGGGATCAGGATGGCTCTCGACGCGGAGGTCGAAGATGCGCTGCCACGGCTCGTCCTCGCGGTCGCCGGAGACGACGACGAGCGTCGCGCTCTCGCGGCCTCGGAAGTCACCGCCCGCCTCCTCGGCGGCGTCGAGCGCGGCGAGGAGCCGGTCGGCCAGCGGGCCCTCCAGCTCGTCGAAGGCATCAGCCGCGGCGTGCCAGACCGCCGGCGACGCGAGCATGTTCCCCTGCGCCGAGACGCCGACGCGGTTGACGTGGCCGCAGTCGGGGATGCAGGCGGCGCCCGCATGCGCGGGCCGTGTGGCCGTCGGCCGCGAGGACGGCGACCTGGCGGAAGTCGCGCTCGTCCGCCTCGACCAGCTCGGCGAGCGCCTCCACCGGAGATGCTCCGCCGGCGAGCAGCTCGAGCCCGCGCGGGCCGTAGCCCCGCTCGGTGAACGACTGCGTCGCCACCGCGCCGACCCCCGGGAGCGCCCAGGCACAGAAGCCGACGCCGAACGCGCGCGACTGTACGCGACCCCGAGTTCGCCGCTCTTCTCGTCCCGCCCGACGATCGAGTACGTCGTCGAGGCGAGCCTATGTAACCTCGGGAGAGAGGGCCGGACGATGAGAGCGGAACAGACACGCTGGTGGTTGCGCTTCGGTGCAGTCCTGGTCTCGCTCTACATCCTGTTGCGGGACCGGCGCTCACACGAGAGCTGATGGAGCCGCTGGAGGTCTTTCGCCCCGAGACGCGAGCCTGGTTCGGGCGGAACTTCGCGGCGCCGACTCCCGCGCAGGCGAAGGGTTGGCCCGCGATCGCGAGCGGGAAGCACGTCCTGATCCAGGCACCGACCGGATCGGGAAAAACGCTGGCGGCGTTCCTCTCGGCGATCGACAGGCTGACCGCCGAACCCGGCACCGGCCTTCGCGTCCTCTACGTCTCGCCGCTCAAGGCGCTCAACTACGACGTCGAGCGGAACCTCCGCGGGCCGCTCGCCGGCCTCCGGTCCGAGCTCCGGGTCGCCGTCCGCACGGGCGACACGCCGCAGAAGGAGCGCGCGGCGATGCTCCGCGAGCCGCCGGACATCCTGATCACGACGCCCGAATCGCTCTTCCTGCTGCTCACGTCGCGCGCGCGTGAGCTGCTGCGCAGCGTGGACACGCTGATCCTCGACGAGGTGCACGCGGTGGCCGGCACGAAGCGCGGCGCCCACCTTGCGCTCTCGGTGGAGCGGCTCGAGCAGCTCGCGGTGCACCCGCCGCAGCGGATCGGGCTCTCGGCGACGCAGCGTCCGCTCGAGGAGATCGGCCGCTTCGTCTCGGGCGGCCGTCCGATCGAGCTCGTCGACGCGGGCGTCGCGAAGGAGCTCGACCTCGAGGTCGTCGTCCCGGTCGAGGACATGCGAGAGCCCGGCGGTGACTCACGTGAGGAGGGCTGGGAGCCGCGCTCGATCTGGCCGTCGATCTATCCGGCGCTCGTGGAGCTCGTCCGCGCCCACCGCTCGACTATCGTCTTCGTCA
This sequence comes from uncultured Actinomycetes bacterium, assembly GCA_963702655.1. Lineage (GTDB taxonomy): Bacteria > Actinomycetota > Thermoleophilia > Gaiellales > Gaiellaceae > Palsa-739. The sequence continues at coordinate 26,964 of CAVPDO010000001.1, forward strand.
ACAACCGCCGTCTTGCCGAGCGGCTCGCGCTGCGGCTCAACGAGGCCGCGGAGGAAGAGGTTGCGCGGGCCCATCACGGCTCGCTCGCCCGCGAGCAGCGGACGGTGATCGAGGAGGACCTGAAAGCCGGCCGCATCCCGTGCCTCGTCGCCACGTCGTCGCTCGAGCTCGGGATCGACATGGGCGCCGTCGACCTCGTGATCCAGGTCGAGTCTCCGAAGTCGGTCGCCCGCGGCCTGCAGCGGATCGGGCGCGCCGGCCACTCGCTCGGCGAGGTCTCGCGTGGACGGATCTTCCCGAAGTTCCGCGCCGACCTGCTCGAGTCGGCGGTCGTGGCGCAGCGCATGCGCCAGGGGCTGATCGAGGAGACGCAGATTCCGCGCAACCCGCTCGACGTCCTCGCGCAGCACGTCGTCGCCATCTGCGCAGACGAGGAGGTGGAGGTGGGGGAGCTGCACGACCTTGTGCGCCGCGCCTATCCCTTTGCCGACCTCTCGCGCGCGCAACTCGAGAACGTGCTCGACATGCTCGCGGGCCGCTACCCGTCGGACGAGTTCGCCGAGCTGCGCCCGCGAATCGTCTGGGATCGCACTGCGGGCGTCCTGCGCGGGCGGCAGGGCGCGCGTCGGCTCGCCGTCACGAACGCCGGCACGATCCCCGACCGAGGCCTTTTCGGCGTCTTCATCGCCGGCGAATCCGGCGGCCGGGTGGGGGAGCTCGACGAGGAGATGGTCTACGAGGCGCGTGCCGGCCAGGTGATCGTGCTCGGCGCCTCCTCGTGGCGCATCGAGGAAATCACCCGCGACCGAGTGCTCGTCTCGCCGGCGCCTGGTGTGCCGGGCTCGGTCCCGTTCTGGAAGGGCGAAGGCGTCGGGCGGCCGTACGAGCTCGGGGAGGCGATCGGCAAGTTCGCGCGCGAGCTGCTGGCGGCGCCCGACCCGAAGGTGCCGGACCTCGACGAGCGCGCGGAGCGAAACCTCCTCGCCTTTCTCCGCGAGCAGGAGCAGGCGACCGGCGCGCTCCCCTCCGACCGCACCGTCGTCGTCGAGCGGTTCCGCGACGAGATCGGCGACTGGCGCGTCTGCATCCTCACGCCGTTCGGCGCTCGTGTGCACGCGCCCTGGGCGATGGCCGTCGGCGCGCGGCTGCGCGAGTCGCTCGGCCTCGAGGTGCAGTCGATCTGGTCGGACGACGGCATCGCCTTCCACCTGCCCGACGCCGACTCGCCGCCCGCGACCGACCTGCTCGTCCTCGATCCCGACGAGCTCGAGGAGCTCGTGCTCGCCGAGGTGGGGCAGACGGCGCTCTTCGGCGCGCGTTTCCGGGAGAACGCCGCGCGTGCCCTGCTCATCCCGCGGCGCCGGCCGGGCGAGCGGACGCCGCTGTGGCAGCAGCGCCTCAAGGCGCAGGGACTGCTCCAGGTCGCGCGCAAGTACTCGAGCTTCCCGATCGTGCTCGAGACGTACCGGGAGTGCCTGCAGGACGTGTTCGACCTGCCGGCGCTGAAGCGCCTGCTCGCACGGCTACGCGCGCGCGAGCTCGATCTCGTCGACGTCGAGACCGCGACGGCGTCGCCCTTCGCGTCGTCGCTCCTCTTCGACTACATCGCCACCTACATGTACGAGGACGACACGCCGCCCGCCGAGCGGCGTGCGCAGGCGCTCTCGCTCGACCGCGACCTGCTACGGGAGCTGCTCGGCCAGGAGGAGCTGCGCGAGCTGATCGACCCCGCGGCGCTCGCCGACGTGGAGGCGTCGCTGCAGCCCAAGCCCCGCAACGCGGACGAGCTCCATGACCTCCTGCGGCTGCGCGGGCATCAGCTCGGCTACGACCCCGGCTTCGCGGAGACTCTGGTGCGCGAACGGCGGGCCTTCCGGTTCGGAGACGCGCTGGCCGCTGCGGAGGATGCGGGCCGCTACCGCGACGCGCTCGGCGTCGTCCCGCCGTCGGGACTGCCCGCCGTGTTCCTCGAGCCGGTGCCCGACGCGTTGCGCTCGCTCGTCGCGCGCTGGGCGCGCGGGCGCGGACCGTTCACCACCGGCGAGGCCTCGTTGTGGTTCGGTGTCGAGGTCGAGCAGGAGCTGCGGGAGCTCGAGCGCGCGGAGAAGCTCGTCCGCGGCGAGCTCCGTCCCGGCGGCACCGAGCGCGAGTGGTGCGACCCGGACGTCCTGCGCCGGCTGCGGCGGGCTTCGCTGGCGGCGCTTCGCCGCGAGGTCGAGCCGGTGGAGCAGGCGGCGCTCGGGCGCTTCCTGCCGAGCTGGCACGGCATCGACCGCCTCGCGTCGCTGCGCGAGGCGCTCGTCCCGCTGCAGGCGCTCGCGTTACCCGTGGCGCTCTGGGAATCGGATGTGCTGCCGCGGCGTGTGCCCGACTACCGGCCCGAGCAGCTCGACCAGCTCTGCGCCTCCGGCGAGCTCGTGTGGGTCGGTGCCGGGCTCGACCGCGTGGCCGCCTTCTTCCGCGACGACGCGCCGCTGCTGGGACGTCCCGGCGCGACGGCGGTTCCGGAAGGCGAGGCGCACGAGGCGATCCGCGCCGCGCTCGCGGGCGGTGCGCTCTTCTGGGACGGGCTCCTCGGCGCGACCGAGTTCGACGGCGAGATCGCGCTCCCGGCCCTTTGGGATCTCGTCTGGAGCGGCGAGGTGACGAACGACTCCTGGGCTCCCCTGCGCGCCGAGCGGCGCTACCAGCCGCCGCGGCCCGATCGCCGGGCGCGGCGCTTCTCCCGCGCGCGTGCGCACCGCGCGACCGCAACGCAGGGACGCTGGTCGCTCGCGGCGGAGCTGTTCGCCGGCGCCGACCCCGACCGGCGCGCGCTCTCGGAGCTGCTGCTCGAGCGGCACGGCATCGTGACCCGCGACTCGGTCCGGGCCGAGGGGATTCCCGGCGGCTACGGCGCGGTCTACGGCGAGCTCCGCGCCCTCGAGACGCTCGGCTCCTGTCGTCGCGGCTACTTCGTGGAAGGGCTCGGCGGTGCGCAGTTCGCGCTCGGCGGCGCCGTCGAGCGCCTGCGCGAGCTGCGGCCGCGCGAGGGCGAAGAGCGTGAGCCGCTCGTGCTCGCGGCTGCGGACCCGGCCCAGCCGTACGGGGCCGTGCTCCCCTGGCCGAAGCGTGCGGGCGCGCGGGCTGCGCGCGTGGCGGGAGCGCACGTCGTGCTGCTCGGGGGCGAGCCCGCGCTGTTCGTCGAGCGCGGCGGCCGGTCGCTCGTCCCGCTGCGCGAACCCGACGAGGACTGGCTGCGGCCCGCGCTCGCCGCGCTCGTCGGCTTCGTCAAGCGCGGCGGCGCGAAACGCCTCGCGGTCGAGCGCTTCGACGGCGAGCCGGTGGCGGAGACGCTCGCCATGTCGCTGCTGGTGGAGGCCGGCTTCCTCGCCGGCCCGCGCCGCGCCGTGCTGCGCGCTCAGCCGTGACGGCGGGCGATCTGAGAAGCTGAGGTAGTGCCCGGCAGAGACGGCAGCGAAGAGAACACGACGGTGATCGTCGGCCCGGCGGCACTGGCGGGCGCCGTGCTCGCCGTCCGCGCCATCCGCCGGCGCTCCGTTCCGTCTGCCGTGTGCGCGGTCGGCCTGCTCGGAGTCGAGGTCGGGTGCCGGCCCTATCGCAGGCTGCTGGGAGAAGGAGCTCTGCGCTTCAGCAAACCGGAACCTCCCGATAGAGACCTGGACGTCGAGCAGCCAGGCGTATAGCACTCCTGGACTGGTGTTCCGGAATGACTCCCGAGTGGGAGTTCTCTAGCTCTGCTGCTGGGTAAGCAACGCGTGGATTTGTTTCGTGAGATCCGCGATCTGCTCGGTCAGTTCCTTGTCCTGCTGGGTGAGGCTCGTATTCGATTGGAGCAGTTCGAGGAGTTTGGCGCTCTCGGCCTTTGCCGCGCGTTCGATTCGCGCGTGATTTTTCTCGATCCGCTCGGCGTGGGCCTTGTCACGGTCGGCCTGGCGTGTCTGCGCGAGCAGGATCAGTGGCGCTGCGTACGCAGCCTGGAGTGAGAACAAGAGGTTGAGGGCGATGAATGGGTAGACGTCCCAGGCGAAGCCGAGATGCAGCTGGGTCGAGTTCACAATCACCCAGAGGAGGACGGCGATCGTCTGCCCGACGATGTATTGCGGCGTGCCGAAGAACCGAGCGGCCTTCTCCGCGAGCTGCCCGAAAGTGTCGTTCCCGAACGCGCTATGAAGGTCAGCGTGATGAGACTCCGACGGGCTCGCAGCTTCGCCCGTGCTCTTCGAGGACACGGCCCATCGTGTTCGCGATCCTGCCGTCTGGTCCTCCGTGCCACGGGCATCAGCTCAAAGCGATAGAGCAGCGGCCTGCGCCTGTGTTCGGGAATGACTCCTGAAGTCGCCTGACTTGTCCCAATCGAGCCTCTCTCCACGCGCCTCCCCCCGCGTAACAGCCGGCGCGGCGGACTAGCGAGTACAATCGAAGTGTCAGAGTGGGTCGAAGCGTTCGACTCGCTCTGCATTTGGCCGGCCCATGCGCGCGCCGGCGATGTCCGTCCTCAGCGAAAGCGGTCGGAGCCGTTCTGGAGCGGCCGATTCGCGACCGCTGCCAAAAGCTCGAGCTGAGGAGACGCTTTGTTGGATCCGGCGCAGCTGTCCGTCAACGGCGACGCGAGTACCTGCGCGTTCCCTCTTCCTCCTTCGGACCTCGCAGAACTAGTCCGGCCGCCTCTTCGCTACTCCTGCACACCTCAGAGGGCCACCACCATCCGATGGGAAGGAACATGATGCGCAAGACATTTCAGCTCGGCGGGCTCGTAGCAGGGGCCGTCCTGATCGCGTTCGGCATCGCGGCGATCGTGATGAGCGTCAATGGCCGCTCCACGGTCAGCAACAGCCTCAAACAGGAACAGATCGTCGGTACGCCGGACATGACTCCGGCCGGGATCGAGGCAGAGGCGAAGCAGGCCGGGTTGAAGGACATCACTTACCCGACCTGTAGCGTCGCGAACACGCCGGTGACGACCGGTGCAACAGCCCGTTGCTTCGCCCAGTACATGCAGATCCACGCGCTCGAGGCGACCGGCGGCTTCGTCTACTCGCAGATGGGCCAGTACCTCGCCAAGCCGGGGACGCCCAAGTCGCAGCTCTCGCCCGGTGGCGGCACCAGCAACACCCAGTACGCACAGCTCGACCCACAGACCAAGCAGCCGGTCGCGAACGGCGCACGCAACGTCTGGGTCACCGAGACCGCCCTGACAACCGCGCTCAACACCTCCTACATGGCGAGCCAGCTCGCGTTGTTCGGGATCGTCGTCGGCATCGCACTGCTGCTCTCCGGCTTCGGCTTCGCGATCCTCACGATCGGCGGGGCGCTACGAAGCGCACAGAGGCGGGGCGACGTCATCGTGGACAAAGCCACGCCAGGGACCGCCGTCCCGCCGACACCGGCCCCGACCGCCTAGGCGAAGCCACGACTGAAAGGAACACCATGCGCGATGCAACTGACCTTCCGAACGAAGAACTTTCCCTCGACGCTCCCGAGAGTGCGCCGGAGGCAAACGCAACCGAGGCCGAGACTGATCCGACCGTCGCCTACCGTGACATCAGCGAATGGCATGGCAAGGACCTGGTCGATCGGCACGGTGAACGGATCGGCAAGCTCGAGGACGTCTACTTCGATGTCGGAACCGATCAACCCCAGTTCGCCACGGTCAAGGAAGGCCTGATCGGACGCCATCTCACGTTCGTCCCGCTGACCGAGGTCACGATCGGGCCCAATGACCTGCAGGTGTCAGCGTCCAAGGCAGAGGTCAAAGACGCACCGAACCTCGAACTGCAAGGCGACGAGCTCACCCAGGCAGACGAGTCGACCCTCTACCACTACTACCAACTCAACTACACGCCGTCTGACACGCCAAGCGGGCGCCGACTCGCCCGCCGCTGACAACACCTACCCAATTTCGCCTGAAGCGGCGGACCATCCTCGCGGCCATCGGGGCGGGCAGCGTCACATTGCTGCTGTGCCGCGACGCGACAGGGAGTGAGGTCGCCTGGCCAGCGTCCTCTCGCCTGACGCTCCGCAGAGCTCGGTCGGCGGGGACGGCGGGCGAACCCGCCGGCCCGTCGGTCCGCTCAGAAGGTCGGGAAGCTGCCGGTCTCTTCGGTGACGTTGTGGAATACGTTGTGCGTGCCCGTCACCGTGACGGGGCCGGACGTGAAGATCCCGTAGTAGTTGTCGTGGATCAGGTTGCCGCTGACCTTGATCGTCTGCGGCGTGAGGCTGCCGAGATAGATCCCGGTCGTCTGGAGGTCGTTCTCGTCGGTGCGCACGTTGTTCGTCCCGATCACGTTCCGCGAGATGACGTTGCCGCTGAAGTCAGCGCCCGGAGCATGCGCGTGGACGACGACGCCCGCGTGACCGTTGCCCGAGAACCTGTTCTCGTCGATCAGGTTCCCGGTCACGACGGCGTTGGGCACCGGGCTCGCGAGGATGACGCCGCTGCCGGCCGACGCGTCGGGAGCGGTCGCCGTGGCCAGGCCGTTGTCATTCGCAACGTTGTGAGCGACGACGTTGTCCGTAACGCCGGCGCCCGTGTGGTCGGCGAGCGCGATCCCGCAGCCGCCGAAGTTCCCGTTCGCGACGTTGAATGCGATCAGGTTGTGCGACGCGGCCACACCCAGGTCGTCGGCGACGTTGATGCCGACGCCGTTGCCGTTCGCCTTGTTACCGAGGGCCACCGAATGCGACGTGCTGTTCAGGTCGATTCCCGAGCCCAGGTTGCCGCTCACGACGTTCCCGATCACCCTGACGTGGTCGGCGGGGACGGGCTGACCGTTCACGATGCCGATCGTCACGATCCCGTCGGCGAGCTGGCCCGCGTCCGGATTCAGCGGGCTCGCGTTCGTCACGGTGAGACCGGTGACGGTGGAGTACGAGGCGCTGACACCGACGCCGTACACGTCTCCGGTCGCATCGATGGTCGCACCGTGCTTGCCCGCGAGCGTCACGCGGCGGTCGACCGTCACCATCCCCGGGTAGGTGCCCTTGCAGACGACGACGATGCCGCCGAGCGGCGCCGCTTCGATCGCCGCCTGGATCGAGTCGTACTTCGCGCTCCGGCACGACCTGCCGGATGCGCTCGCCGAGCCGTTCGGCGAGACGTAAGCCGCGCGCGGGCCGCGGTGGTGTCGCGAGCCGTGGTGGTGCTTCGGGCCGTAGTGGTGGGCCCTGCCGTTCGGGTGGTGGTGATTCCCTCTCGCTGTCGCCGGAGCCACCGTGACAAGCGCGACCACACCGAGCGCGATCGCGACAACCGGCAGCCGCAGCCGAAATCCCTTGCTGTGCATATCTCCCCTTTTCCTCCAGGCCGGCCCGAAGGCGGGCGGCCTTGTTGGAATACGCCGCCCGCATCGTACGTCAGGCTGCGACGAGCTTGTAGCCGGAGCCGCGGATGGTGACGAGGCGCTCCGGCTGCGTCGGATCGCGCTCGATCTTCCGGCGCAGATTCGAGATGTGCACCTCGCAGGCGTGCTCGTCGCCGACGTGCTCACTCGCCCAGAGATGCTGCATGAGCTCCCGCCGCGAGACGACCGCCTCCGGCTGCTCGGCGAGGAGCGAGAGAACCTTGAACTCCGACAGCGTGAGATGGACGCGCTCGCCGTCGACGAGCACCTCGTGGCGGCCGAGGTCGATCTGGAGGCCGCCGAGTTTCCGCACGGTCGCACCGCTGCGCGCCAGATCGAGCTCGCGCCGCCGCAGGATCGCACGGACGCGGCTGAGGAGCTCGGCGCTCGAGAACGGCTTCGTTACGTAGTCGTCGGCGCCGAGCTCGAGCCCGAGCACGCGGTCGGACTCCGCATCCCGTGCCGTCAGCATCAGGATCGGGACGTCGCTCTCGGCCCGCAGCGCGCGACAGACCTCGACACCGGAGAGCCCCGGCAGCATCACGTCGAGGACGACGAGTGCGTACCGGCCCGAGCGGCCCGCTTCCAGCGCCGACTCCCCGTCCCGTTCCTCGTCCACCTCGTAGCCCTCCCGCCGCAGCGTGAAGGCGACGACGTCGCGCACGCCGGCGTCGTCGTCCACCAGCAGGATCCGTTCCCCGCGGCCGTTCGCAGCGTTCACGCCGCCGGCACCTCCTCCCGCATCCGCGCCGGCGCGAGCAGGATCCGGAACACCGTCCCCTCGCCGGGCGACGAGTCGAGCTCGATGCGGGCACCGAGGGTCCGCACCGACTCGCGCACGATCGCGAGGCCGAGACCGAAGCCGTGAGGGTCGCGCTCGCCGCGGTAGAAGCGGTCGAAGACGTGGCGCTGCACCTCCGGGTCGATTCCCGGGCCCGAGTCCTCGACCTCCACCGTGACGGCGTTCCCGTCCCCGTACGCGCGGAGGGTGACCGATCCGCGGGCGGTGTGCTTCGCCGCGTTCTCGCCGAGGTTGCGCAGTGCCTGCTCGAGCAGGTCGCGGTTCGCCTCGGCCGCGAGGCCGTCGGTGACCTCCACGTCGACCTCGACTCCGGCGTGCGGCTGCAGGCCGGCCGCGACCTCGCGCAGGAGTGGAGCGAGCTCGACCGACTCGAAGCGCGGCTGCTCCTGTCCGGAGTGCGCGCGGGCCAGCGTCAGCATCGCGCGCGCGAGCCGCGCCAGCCGGCCTGCCTCGCGCTCGATGTGGCCGAGGAAACGGTCCCGCTCGGCCGGGTCCTCTTTCGCGCCGGCCTGGAGCACCTCGACGGCGCCGATGATCGTGGTCAGCGGCGTGCGCAGCTCGTGCGCCGCGTTGGAGACGAACTCACGCTCGGCGAGCTCGCGCCGCTCCTGCTCGGTCAGGTCGTCGACCACCAGCAGCGCCCAGTCGGTGTCGGGCTGGGAGGGGATGCCGACGAGGCCGTACGCGTGCTGCTCGTCCGGCGTCACGTGCACCTGCCTGACCGACGCCCGCTCGTCGAACAGGTCGTGCGCGAAATCGCGGAGCCCGAAGCTCTGCCAGGGCTCCGGCAGCTCGTCGCCCTCCCGCAGGCGCCCGCCGAGGATCCGGCGCGCCTCCGTGTTCGCGAAGTGGACGACGAGGTCCTGGTCGATCGTGAGCACGCCTTCCTGCAGCCGTTCGAGCAGGAGCCGCAGGCGGTCGCGTTCGGCCTCGAGGCGGCGGAACGACCGGCGCAGCTGGCGGCGCATCCGGTCGAAGCTCTGGATGAGCAGGCCGAACTCGTCGCGGAAGTGGAAGCGCAGCGGGGTCTCGAAGTCGCCGTGGGCGATCGCCTCGGTCGCGGCGTTCAGCCGGCGCAGGCGCAGGGCGATGAGCTGGGCGAACAGGAGTCCGACGATCACGCCGATCACGCCGGCGATGACGCCCGCCCGAAGGGCCTCGCCGTTGACGGTGTCGATCGCTTCGGCCGTCCCGGGCTGCCGGCTGATCGCCACGAGGACCTGGCCGTGGTACGGGATCGCCGCCACGAACGTCCCTCCGTCGGGTGTGCCCTTGGAGAAGTTGCCGCCCGTGAGCGCACCTGCCACGGCCTCGCGTTCGAGCGCCGAGCCGCTGGCCGGCGCACCCGTCGGCCCGAAGAGCCGGAGCGTGAGACCCTGCTGCTTGCTCGCGACTCGGTCGAGGCTGTCCGGCGTCACGTTCTGCCGCGAGGCCGCCTGTGCCTGGCGGAGGGCAACGCTCTCGCCGTAGGTGCGGAACTTGTTCTCCGAGCGGTCCGAGAACTGCGAGACGACGATCGCCGTCGACGTCGCCGCCACGACGGCGAACGCGACTCCCAGCCACCAGCGAACTCCGATGAAGGGCTTCGGCACGGCTCAATCGTAGGCTTCCGCGCATGCCGGAAGGCGATTCCCTCCACCGCGCGGCCCGGCGGCTGCAGGTTCTCGTCGGTGAATGCGTCGAGGTCGAGACACCGCATCCGCGCGCCGCGGTGAAGGGACTTGCCGAGCGGCTCGACGGCCGGCGTCTCGAGCAGGTCGAGGCGGTGGGGAAGAACCTCCTGCTCCGCTTCGAGGGCGGCCTCGTCCTGCGCAGCCACCTCCGCATGAACGGGCGCTGGCGCGTCGAGCGTCGCGGGGCCGCGCGGTCGGGAAGGCCGTGGCTCGTTCTGCGAGGCGCGGAGCACGAGGCCGTCCTCTGGAACGGAGCCGTCCTCGAGCTCGTACCACGTTCCCGCTTGGCGCGTCTCGGCCCGGACATCCTCGGCGACCCGCCCGACTACCAGACGATGCACGCGCGGCTCCGTGCGGATCCACAGCGCGCGGTCGGCGACGCTCTGCTCGACCAGCGGCTCGTGGCCGGGATCGGGAACCTGTGGAAGGCGGAAGCGCTCTGGGAGGCCGGCGTGTCGCCGTGGCGGCGCGTCGAGGAGGTGGGCGACGCGGAGCTGCGGGCCGCACTCGAGACCGCGCACACGCTGATGCGGACGTCGGTCGACGGACGGCGGCCGCCGCGGCACGTCTACCGGCGGGCGGGCCGGGCCTGTCCCCGCTGCGGCGGCACCGTCCGCTCCGCGCCGCAGGGCGAGAACGCCCGCACGGCGTACTGGTGTCCCGGCTGCCAGGTAGGAGGCAACGCGCCGCCGTCGTAGGAGAGCCGGATGCGCGCGCCGCACCTCCACGACACACTCCGCCGCTTCTGCCTCGGCGCCTTCGCCGTCTTCACGCGTGAGCTCGAGGACGGTGTCGACCTCCCGTTCGCCTTCGAGGAGCACGGCACCTACGGCCGGCCGACGCTCTACGAGTACCGGCCGCTAGTGCGCGGCTTCGTCGAGGCGCGGGCCGAGCGCCTCTTCGCGCGGGTCGACGTCCAGGACGCGGTGGCCGATCTGCTGCGCGAGCCGGCGGCGCGGATCTTCGCGCATGCGCAGGAGGGAGACGTGCGAGACGAGCGGCGGGCCGTCTATCGCAGCGTTCTCGTGCCGCTCCTCGTGCGCACCGCCGAAGGCTGCGGAGGCTTCGACTGGGACGACAGCGCATTCGCGCGCGCCTACGAGGAGCTCGAGGGCTCGCTCTACGGCGAGGGCCACTCGTACGGCGCCGTCGCGCCGCTGGTCGGTCTTTCGGTCGGAACCCAGATCGAGCTCGGCGACGGCATTCGGGTGCGCGCGGCCGCCACCGGCGAGCTCGCGTCGATGTGGCCCGAAGCCGCAGGCCTGCTGCCTCGAAACTTCGGTCGCGAGACGGACCGGCTCTGTGTGCTCGAGCTCGAGCGGTCGCTCGCGAGCGGCATCGACGAGGCACCGGACGCGCCCGGCGAGCTCGCGGACGCGGTGACCGCGATCCGGCTCGCGACCTCGGCGCCCGTCGGTGCAGGCCCGGTTCTGTTCGAGCGGCTCGACTGGCGTCCGTACGGGATCCGGCCCGTGCTGCCGATCGCGGCGACCGCTCCGCCGGGCGAACCGACGCGGCTCGATCCGTTCCGCGCCTCGGTGGCGGGCGATCTGCGAACCCGGCTCGGCACCGCCGACGACGATCCCCAGCTCGGCGACGCTCTCGACCGCTGGGAGCTTGCGCTCTTCCAGTCGGAGCCGTTCCGGGGCGAGCAGCTGCGCCATGCGCTCGAGTCCGCGGTCGGGGCAGGCGACGGAGCCTGGGCGGCCGCGATGCGCGGCGCCGCGCTCCTCGGCGCAACTCCGGCGGAGCGCGCCGAGCTCGTCGAGCAGCTGCGCGAGCCGAGCTCCGAGCTGTTGCGGCGGCTCCTCGTCGGCGTCCTCCTGCACGGCGACCGGGACGGGCTCGTGCGGGAGCTCGACGAAGCGCTGCTCGGCGTCACGGACGCGGTCGCAAGTCTCCAGCAGCGCGCCAGCTAGCCGGCACAGACACGTCACGAGCTGCCGCCTACCTTCGAGGCATGGACGAAGCGCGCGCGGTGCTGGCCCGGCTGGAGCGGATCGAGGCGCTCGAACGCGAGGGAGCGGGAGCCCCGTCGCTCGTCGCCGAGCTGCGTGAGCTCGTCCGCGAGGCGGCCGAGTGGGCCGAGCGGGAGCGCGACCCACGCGCCCTGCGGGCGGCTGCGGCGCTCGCGGCGGCGGATGACCCATCCGTGCTCACATGATGCTCACGAAGCGCCACTACGGTGGTTCGTCCATGGCTGCTCGATCGAGTGACTCAGCTTCACACCGGTCTCGCCGATAGCAGCGTTGCAACTGCGGTGATGCGGCTTCTCTCCAACCGGAAGGTTCAGCTCGTGCTGAACTGCGGCTTCGGCCTCGCCCTGCTGGGCGTCGCCGTCGTCAGCGTTCGCCACTTCGTCGGCGACGGCTGGCCCATCCACCACGCCGACCCGCTGCTCGTGTCCTGCGCGGCGCTCCTCTTCCTCTGCGCCTACGCCTTCAAGGCGTGGGGCTGGCAGCGGCTCTTCCACGCGAGCGAGCGGCCGACCGCCGACGCGCTCGCCTTCGCCGGCGGCGCCGCGTGCGTCGGCGGGATCGCTCTGCCCGGCCGTGTCGACGACGCGGTTCGCATCGCCGTGGTCAAGCGGTATCCCGGGACGAAGACCGGGATCGGAACGCTCGGGCTGAGCCTGATCATCCTCGGGATGCTCGACAACGCGGCGCTCACGCCGATGGCGTCGGTCGCCGCGGCCGGCTCGAGCCACTGGACGACCCGCGCCGGCTTCGCTCTCGTCGCCGCCGCCGGAATCGCCGCCGCCGCTGTCGTCGCCTTCCTGCCCCGGATCGCCCGCCTCCCGTTCGTGGCGCGCCGCCGGTTCGGCCGCTGGGTCGCCGAGCACACGCACTGCACGAAAGAGGCCTGGGCCGCCTGGCTCCTGATCTCGATCTCGTGGAGCCTCCGGAGCCTCGCCGTCTTCCTGCTCCTCAACGCCCTCTCGATGCCGGGTTCCTACGTGCTCGCGCTCGCCTTCCTCGTCGCCTCCGCCGCTTCTGCGGCTCTCCCGATCGCCCCGGCCGGCGCGGCGACACAGGCGGGTGCGGGCGCCGCGATCCTCGTGCTCGGCGGCGTCGGCACGGCGGACGCGGTGGCCTTCTCGGTCGCCGCGCAGGCACTCGTGATCGTGACGGGCGCGGCGGTGATGCTCCTCATCGCCTCCTGGCGGCTGGCGCTGCGCTCGAAGCTCGCGTAGCGCGCGCCCGCGGCTCGCGACGGCCTAGCCGGCCTCGGGCGGCCGGCTCGCTCGCGACGAAGTCCTTCTGCCGCACGAGGAAGAAGGCGAGGATCGCGCCGACGAAGACGACGATCGCCGCCACGAGGAAGATCGTGTTGAGGCCGATAGATGAAGCGCTCGCGGCGGCGTCTCCGCCATGCAAATCGCTGGATCGTGGAGGGCCGATGCGCGCACTCGCCCGCGACCTGACGGAGGCACCGGACGCGACTCGCCGGCGCGAAAGACGTGGAGCCTGCGCCGGGCGAGACGAGGAGGCGATCTGCGATCCTGGAAGATCGCGCCGAGCGCAGCGATTCCCGTTGCGATCCCGACCTGGCGGAACGTGTTGTTGATCCCCGAGGCCATGCCGGCCCGCCGCGGCTCGACGACGCTCACCGCCGTCGCCGCGAGCGGGGCATTGACGAGGCCGATCCCGATACCCCCGACGATGAAGCCGGGGATGAGGGCCGAGGCGGTCGACGAGAGCGTGAGGCCATGGAGCAGGACGAGCGCCACGCCGACGACCGCCAGCCCACCTCCCAGGAACCAGCGCACCGGGAAACGCGCCGAAAGCCGGCCGGCGATCGGAGCGACGACGAACGAGACGACCGACAGCGGCAGGAAGATCACGCCCGTCTTGACCGCGGAGTAGCCGAGCACGCCCTCGAGGTAGAGCGGGATGAACAAGAACTGCGCGAACATCCCGGACGCGATCACAAAGGCGGTGATCTGCGCGCCCGTGAAGGTCGGGATGCGGAAGAGGTGGAAATCGAACATCGGCTTCTCCTGCCGCAGCTCGATCGCCGCGAAGGCCAGGAGCAGAACCGCCGCGGCCGCGAAGAGGCCGAGCACGCGGCCGCTCGACCAGCCCCAGTCGTTGCCGCGGAACAGCCCGATGACGAGCGCGAACAGCCCGCCCGTGAGCGTCAGCAGCCCGAACAGGTCGAAGCCGCCGTGCTCCTCGTCCCGGGACTCGCGCAGCTCGCGGATTCCGCCCGCGACGCAGACGACGCCGATCGGGACGTTGACGAAGAAGATCCAGCGCCACCCGACGTACGTCGTCAGCGCGCCGCCCACGAGGGGCCCGATCGCGACCGCAGCTCCGACCGTCGCGCCCCAGATCCCGAACGCCGTGCCGCGCTCGCGCCCGTGGAACTCCTGGGAGATGATCGCGAGCGAGACCGCGAACATTCCGGCACCGCCGATCCCCTGCGCGCCGCGCGCCACGATCAGCCAGGTCGGCGACTGGGCTGCTCCGCAGAGGGCGGAGGCGAGCGTGAACAGCGCGATCGCAACGAGAAAGACGCGCTTGCGTCCGAGCAGGTCGCCGAGCGAGCCGGCGTTGAGCATCATCGCCGCGAGGGTGAGCGCGTACGCGTCCACGACCCACTGCAGCTCGGTGAAGGAGGTGTTCAGCTCCTCCTGGATGTTCGGCAGCGCGACGTTGACTACCGTGATGTCGAGGAGCAGCATGAACACCGCCACGCAGACCACGATCAAGACCCGCCACTTCCGCTCCATTCCGGGGAACCTAATCGAGGAGGAGTCGTCTACGGCGCTACGAAAGGTCAGCAGGGATGGCGCTCACGCGGTTACTGGCCCGTCCGCACACGCGGACAGCGGATAACGGTCCGGCTATGGCCCGGGTGATCGCCTTCGCCAACCAGAAGGGGGGCGTCGCCAAGACGACGACGACCCTCAACCTCGGCGTGGCCCTCGCCGAGCAGGGCCGGCGCGTGCTCGCCGTCGACCTCGACCCGCAGGGCAACCTGACGATGTCGCAGGGCTGGAACCCCGACGAGATCGACCGCTCGATGTTCGACGTCCTCGCCCACCGGCTGCCGATCTCCGAGATCGTGCGCTCGAACGAGATCGACGTCGCCGTCTCCTCGATCGATCTCGCCGGCGCCGAGCTCGCCCTCGCCTCGATGATCGGGCGCGAGCGCGCGCTCGAGAAGGCGCTTGCGCCGGTGCGCGAGAACTACGACTTCGTCCTCATCGACACGCCGCCGTCGCTCGGACTGCTCACGATCAACGCGCTCGTCGCCTCGGACGGCGTGATCGTCCCCGTCCAGTGCGAGTATCTGTCGCTGCGCGGGCTTGTCCAGCTCGAGAACACGCTGTCGATGATCCGCGAGAACCTCAACCCGAACGTCGGCATCCAGGGCATCCTCGCGACGATGTTCGACCGGCGCCTGCTCCACTCGCGCGAGGCGGTCGAGATCCTGAAGGAGAACTTCGGCGACCTCGTCCTCAACACGAAGATTCGCAAGACGGTGCGCTACGCAGAGGCACCGGTGAAGGGGCAGTCGATCCTCAAGTACGACCCGAGCGGCGAGGGCGCCGGGATGTACCGTGATCTGGCGAAGGAGGTGCTCGATGGCACGTCGGCGCGCCAGCATGCGTGAAGGCCCGCTAGCGGAGCTGTTCCGGGCGACCGAAGCGGCGCAGAAGCAGGCGGAGCAGGGCGGCGAGGGCGAGCAGCAGCCGCCCGAGGACGCCCCGACCTCCGCTCCCACCGCCGAGGTCGAGGCGCCGGCCGAGCCCGACGAACGGACGGTCGAGCACGTCCCGAGCTGGGAGGAGACCGGCGTCGAGACGCCTGAGCCTCCGACACCGTCGCCCGATCCCGAGCCGTTGCCCGATCCGCAGCCTCCCGCTCCGACGCCGGATCCCGAGCCGCTGCCGCCGGTCGAGCTACCGCCGGCCTCGCGCTACCTCGAACCGCTGCCGGAGTCGCCCGCGCGGCTGCACCGGACGGGTGCCGAGGCGGGCGCATACCTCGCGGTGATCAAGGTCGTGGGCGTGGGAGGAGCCGGCCTCAACGCCGTCAACCGCATGATCGATGCCGGGATCAGCCAGGTCGAGTTCATCGCCGTCAACACCGACATGCAGCAGCTGCGCACGAGCGACGCGCCGGTCAAGATCCACATCGGCCGCAAGCTCACCCAGGGCCTCGGCTCGGGAGCCGACCCCGACGTCGGACGGCGGGCGGCCGACGAGGCGTACGACGAGCTGAAGCAGGAGCTGCGCGGCGCGGACATGGTCTTCGTCGCGGCCGGCGAGGGCGGCGGCACCGGCTCGGGCGCGGCGCCGATCGTGGCGCGGATTTCGCGCGAGATCGGCGCGCTCACCGTCGGCATCGTCACGACGCCTTTCAAGTTCGAGGGGACGAAACGGCGCGGGCAGGCGGAGCAGGGAATCGTCGAGCTCCGGGCCGCGTGCGACACGACGATCGTGATCCCGAACGACCGCCTGCTCGAGGTGCTCGAGCGGTCGACCTCGATGCTCGATGCCTTCAAGGTCGCCGACGACGTTCTGCGCCAGGGCGTCCAGGGGATCTGCGACCTGATCACGATGCCCGGTTTGATCAACCTCGACTTCGCGGACGTGCGCACGATCATGTCCGACTCGGACACGGCGCTCATGGGCATCGGTTTCTCCTCCTCGAGCGGTGATGGCCGGGCGAAGGAGGCCGCCGAGCGGGCGCTGCGCTCGCCGCTCATCGACGCGGAGATCACCGGTGCCCGCGGCATCCTCCTCTCGATAGCGGGCGGTGACGACCTGACGCTGGTGGAGGTGAACGACGCCGCGGAGGTGATCCGCGCCGCCGCGACCGACGACACGAACATCATCTTCGGAGCGACCGTCGACGAGCGGCTGAACGGTCAGGTCTGGGTGACCGTCGTCGCCACCGGGTTCGGCGGCCGCGGGCGCCGTCCGCGCGGCGACTTCGGTGCGCCGCCGGCCGAGCAGCGCCGCGCGCAGAGCCCGGCGGGTGAGCGCGGCGGCGATCTCGACGTGCCGTCCTTCCTGAAGGGCTGACGCGGAGACGCCGGCGCTGGATCCGTACCTCGCCATCGCCTCGAAGCGCGACGAGCGCGCCTACGCCTCCGCGGCGATTCCGAGGGAGGTTCGGAGACGGATCCTCGACGCAGGCCGGCTCTCGGGCAGCTCGAGGAACCGGCAGCCCTGGGAGTTCGTGGTCGTCTCCGGCGCGGAGAAAGAACGTCTGGCGGACGCGGTCTACGCGCCGGAGAACGTGGCCTCGGCCGCGCTCGTCGTCGCCGTCGTCGGCGAGGCCGGGGCCTTCGACACCGGCCGCTGCGCCCAGAACATGATGCTCGGCGCGTGGGGCGACGGCGTCGTCTCGTGCCCGAACGGAATCCGTGATGGCGAGGCCGCGGCGAAGATCTGCGGCGGCGACGTGCGGGCGATCATCTCCTTCGGCTACCCGGCCCGGCCGCGCGACCCCGCGAGCCGTGACGCAGACGACTGGTCGGCGCGGGCAGACCGCAAGCCGCTGGATGAACTCGTCCGCGAAGTCGGTTGAGACAGGCTGCGCCGGCCGTGCGCACCGACGATTCCTTGTAACAGTCTGTTGCTAACTTCGACGATGGCCGGAACGGACGTGTCCAGCATGGGGCCGTCAGGCGTGGCGAGGCAGTAAGTAACAGTCTGTTACTTGGAACGACCCGGCGGCTTCGGACAGGTGGGCGCCGTGTCCGCGAACGCATCGAACAGGCTGCTCGCGTCGACGTCGAAGGCGATTCGCACGGTCGCCGCCGTCCTGGTGTGCAGGCGGAGCAGTCCGCCGGGCGCGTGCGTGAGGCAGCCCGTGGAGGCATGCCAGTACGGCGACCAGCGGACGGCGACGCGATACGTCCCGCCGCGCGGGACGCGGACACGTAGCCGCGACTCCCGGAGCGCCAGCACCGCCGGGTGGCCCGGCCCCGTGACGATGGGCTGCGGGCGCGGCACCGCATAGATCGAGATGCCGCGGCGCGCGAAGACTCGCGTCAGCCCGGCTCGGCCGCTCCTGACGAGCCGCGCCTCGCGTCGCGAGCTGTGATCCGGCGGGGCGTCCGTGAGGACGACGTAGGCCACGCCGAGCCGATGGAGCCAGGCGACGTACTCCGCGGGGGTGAACGGCCGGTAGAGGAGAGCGGCGATGGGACGGTCGTCCTGCCGGAACCACCCGCGCACGATCGGGATGTCCGCCCGCGCGAGATACAGCGCCGGCCAATGGTCGACGGTGTCCACGGCTTCCACGCGATACCCCGTTTGCAGGTGCGTCTGCAGATAGGACACCGGGGCGGGCCACAGCTTGGGGTTCTCGGAGCGGTCGGCCGTGCTGCTCGCCCAGGAGCTCGCCAGCGGGAACACGTTCCAGGCGGCAGCGAGCGCGACCGCCACCAGGACGGGCGCCAGCGGGCGCCAGCGCCGCAGCGCCGCGACGAGCAGTGCGAGCGGCAGAGCGATGAGACGCACGCGCGCGATGTCGTGGCCGAGCCCGGTCGGGATCACGTAGATCGCGACGACCGCCAGCAGGTAGACGGCCAGCACGCCGCTCAGGCCACGGGCTCGCTCGAGCCGCCAGGTCAGCGCGAGCAGGACGATGCAGAAGGCGGCCGCCTGCACCGCCTCGCCGGCGGGGAAGCCGAGCGTGCCCACCGGGAACAGGTGCAGCGTGAGCAGCTCGGCCACCGCCGCGAGGGCGACGGCTGCCGCCGGCACTGCGGCGGCGCGGAGCCGCAGACGCGGGCGGCGGCCGACGGCGATTCCGACGAGTACGACGGCGAGCAGCACGAACGCGACCGGGCTCGAGGCCAGGGTGAGCAGGATGAGGATGGCCGCGGTCCAGCGCCGCCCGGCCTGCAGCGCGAGCAGGCAGAGGAGGGCGAACAGGACACCCAGCGCGAGCGGGAGCTCGGCGGCCAAGATCACTCCCGGCCAGAGGAGCGCGAACGAGCGTCCTGCCCAGCGTGCGGCGGAGCCCCACTCCCGCTCGAGCAGGCGGGCGAACGCGCCGGCGGCAACCGCCACCGTGAGCACCGCGAGCAACCCCAGGCCGAGGTACGCCGCGAGGGGGTAGTAGAGGACGCTGTAGTCGATGTACGCGTAGCGGCCGGCGTACCAGAAGTTGTCCCAGAGCGTGAGGCCGTGGTGGACGAAGAGCCGCAGCTGGTACTCGTGCGCAGCGAGGTCGCCGCCCCGCGGGCCCAGCCAGACGAGCAGCGACGCGGCGGCCGCCGCAACCCCGGTGCAGAGCGCAGCCTCGCGCACGACCGGCAGCCGCAGCCACCACGACAGGCGCTCGTCGGCGGCGAACGAGACCTCCCCCATGGCCCCAGAGCGTACGCTCGCTTCATGAGAGGCGCGTTGGCAGCCGGTCACCCGCTCACCGCTGCGGCAGGAGCGGACATCCTGCGCGCGGGCGGCAACGCCGTCGACGCCTGCGTCGCGGCGGCCGCGGTTTCGTGGATCTGCGAGAGCCCGCTCACCGGGCCGGGCGGCGGCGGCTTCCTGCTCGTGCATCACGCGCGGGAGGCACGCACCCGCCTGCTCGACTTCTTCGTCGCGGTGCCGGAGCGGGAGGCTTCGCCGTCGGAGCTGATCGAGCTGGTCGTCGACTACGGCGACTCGCAGCAGGTCTTCGCGACAGGCCCGATGTCGGTGGCCGTGCCCGGAACCGTGCTCGGCCTCTGGGAAGCCAACTCCCGGTGGGGATCGATGCCGTGGGCCGACCTGCTCGCTCCTGCAGTGAGGCTCGCCCGCGAGGGAGTCGTCCTCAACGACGTGCAGGCGTTCCTGCACCGGATCCTCGATCCGCTGCTCCGCTACTCCCCGGAGGGCGACGCGCTGTACGGGCCGGGCGAGCCGCTGCGGCTCGGCGAACGTTTCGCCGTGCCCGAGCTCGCCGACACGCTCGAACGGCTAGGGAGCGAGGGGCCGGACTACTTCTACCGCGGCGAGCTCGCTGACCGAATCGCCGCCCACGTGCCGGTCACGCTCGACGACCTGGCCCGCTACGAGGTGATCGAACGCGAGCCGCTCGCCCTGTCGTACCGCGGCGGCGAGCTCCGGACGAATCCGCCGCCGTCTGCCGGCGGCCGCCTGCTCGCCGTCGGACTCGAGACGCTCGGAGCCGCGGAGGCTACTCCGGCAGCGATCGTCCGGGCGATGGAGGCGCAGGACGCGATGCGCCGCGCCGAGGCTGTCGGCGGCACGACGCACATCAGCGCGGTCGAAGCCAACGGGGACGCGGCATCGCTCTCGTGCTCGCTCGGCTCGTCGGGCGGGGTGGTCGTCCCGGGCACCGGCATCCAGCTCAACAACATGCTCGGGGAGCCCCAGCTGAACAGCGAGACTCGCCCGGGGGCGCGCGCGACGTCCCTCATGGCCCCCTCGCTGCTCCTGCGCGACGGGAGGCCCAGGCTCGTCCTCGGCTCCGCGGGCAGCAGCCGGCTGCACGGCGCGATCCTGCAGGTGGTGGCGAACGTGGCGGCTCGCGGGCTCGGCGTGGAGGAGGCCGTGGGGGCGCCGCGCATCCACTTCGAGAACGGCGTCGCACACTGCGAGGACGCGGCCGTGGCGGACGAGTTGGAAGCGGCCGGCTATCCCGTCGTCCGCTGGCGCGAGCACAACCTGTTCTTCGGCGGCGTCTCGGCCGTCGAGATCCGGGACGACGGCTCGCTCGGGGGGGCGGGAGACCCGCGGCGGGACGGCGCTTCCGTAGTGGTGTAGGCGTGGGGTTCCGGGTCCGACACGCCGAGCCCTCCGACGCCGAGCAGCTGACTCGGCTCGCCGACGCGGTGAGCGCCGAGCCCGAGGGCTGGCTGATCAGCGTCGCCGGCGAGTGGCGGAGCGCAGGGGACGAGCGGCGCTTCCTCAAAGCGCTCCGCCGTTATCCGCACGCGGCCGTCTTCGTCGCCGAGCGCGACGACGGGACGCTCGTCGGCCGCCTCTCGGTGGGGCGCGACCCGCATCCTGCGAGCGCCCACGTCGCCGACGTCGGCCTGATGGTCGCGTTCGACGCCCGTCGGCAGGGAGTGGGCACGGCGCTCCTGCGGGCGGCAGTCGGCTGGGCGCGGGAAACCGGCGTGCGCAAGCTCGAGCTGCACGTGTTTCCGTGGAACGAGGCTGCGATCGCGCTCTACGACGCCTTCGGCTTCGAACGCGAGGGCTACCGCAGGCGGCACTACCGCCGTGGCGGGGAGTTCGTCGACGCGATCCTGATGGCCTACGAGGTCGAGTAGCCGAACTCGACCGTGACGCCGCGGGCGAGCGTCTGGCCGACGACGCAATAGCGCTCGGTGAGCTCGAGCAGCTTGTCGAGCTTCTCCTGAGGTTCGTCCGAGACGAGGTCGAAGCGGAGCCGGATCGTCTCGAAGCCGACGGGCGCCTCGCGGTCGACGCCCAGCGTGCCGCGGAAGTCGAGATCGCCCTCGGCATGGACGCTGCCGGCGACGTCGAGCTCCATAGAGGTGGCCACCGAGCGGAGCGTGACGCCGGCGCAGGCGACGAGCGCCTCGAGCAGCATGTCCCCGGAGCAGGCGAACGCCCCGGTGCCGCCGGTGGCGGGGTGGAGGCCGGCCTCGACGAGCGCACGGCCCGTGTCGACCTTGCACGCGATCTTCGTCTCGTCGAGCCTGCCGTCGGCGCGGAGCGTGATGAGGGCCGCACCAGGCTCCTCCCGATAGCGTTCCTTGAGCGGCTTCTGCGCCGCCTGCAGTTCGGCCCGGTCCACGCCCGCATCCTAGATGCGGCTAGCGTCCGGCTTGCCGAGTAGCCGAGACGAGGGGGGAGCCATGACGACACTCGATAACCGCCCGAACAGCGCACTGCTCGTGATCGACGTGCAGAACGGCGTCGTGGGCGACGCGTACGAGCGGGACACCGTCGTCGCAAACGTCGGCAGCGTCGTCGAGAAGGCGCGGGCCGCCGAGGTGCCGGTCGTCTGGGTGCGGCACTCGAGCGACGACCTCGCGCCCGGGAGCGGGCAGTGGCAGATCGTGCCGGAGCTGAGCCCGGCAGAGAGTGAGCCGCTCGTCGAGAAGCGGTATCCAGACTCGTTCGAGGAGACGACGCTCGAGTCCGTCCTCTCCGACCTCGCCGTCGGGCGCCTGGTCGTCGTCGGCGCGCAGACCGACGAGTGCGTCCGCTCGACGCTGCACGGCGCACTCGTTCGCGGCTACGACGCGACGCTCGTCAGCGACGCCCACACGACCGAGGACCTCTCTCCCTGGGGGGCGCCGCCGCCGGATCTCGTCATCGCCCACACGAATCTCTACTGGGGCAACCACGAGGCTCCGGGGCGGACGGCGGGCACGGTCGAGACCAAAGACGTCGACTTCGCGTCCTAGCGACCGAGCAGCCGGGGCGCCGCCCTAGACTTCGACGACGTGGAGGGACCTCGGGGTGAAGCCAGGTTGAAGAGCGTGGGAGCGAGGCTGCCGGCCTGCGTCCGGCTGCTCGCGGCGATCGCCGCGGTTGCGCTCTCGATCGGCGTCTCCGGGGGCCAGGCGGCGGCCGGGCGCGCGGCGGCCATCCGCTTCGTCCCGTACGTGGGCGGGCTCTCGTCCCCGGTGTACGTGACCGCGGCCCCCAAAGCGCCTTCGACGCTCTACGTGGTCGAGCAGGCCGGGACGATCCGGATCGTCAGGAATCACCAGATCGCGGGGACGTTCCTGGACATCACGTCGCTCGTGAAGAGCGGCGGCGAGCTGGGGCTCCTGTCGATGGCCTTCAGCCCGCGCTACGCGACGAACCATCTTTTCTACGTCTCCTACGACGACCTGCAGGGCAACTCGCGGATCGTGCAGTACCGCTCGGCGAACGGCGTCGGCGTTCGCTCGAGCGCGAAGATCCTCCTCAGCGTCCATCAGCCCTACGACAACCACAAGGGCGGCCAGCTCCAGTTCGACAAGCGCGGCTATCTCTACGTCGGCTTCGGCGACGGAGGATCGGAGGATGACCCCAACCAGACGTCCCAGAATCCCCACCTGCGGCTGGGCAAGCTCCTCCGCTCGAAGACCAGGACCCCGAGCCGCCGCTGGAAGATGGTGGGGCTCGGCCTCCGTAACCCCTGGCGCTTCTCCTTCGACTCGAAGGACAACCTCTGGATCGGCGACGTCGGCCAGGACCACTGGGAAGAGGTCGACTTCCGGCCCGCAGCGCGTCTGGACAAGGTCGCCAACTACGGCTGGAGCCGCTACGAAGGCGACGTCGTCTTCGACCCCTCGCACCGCTACACGAACCTCGGCCAGAAGGTGTTCCCGGTCCTCGTCTACCCCCACACCGGTGGCCGCTGCGCGATCACGGGCGGCTATGTGTACAAGGGCCGCTACTACTACGGCGACAACTGCAGCGGCGGGGTCTGGAGCTTCCGCGTCGGCAAGCACGGGCGCGCAGGTGCTCCCCGTCAGGTAGGGAACGTTCCCTCGATCTCCTCGTTCGGCATCGACGGCGCCGGGCACCTCTTCGGCGTCTCGCTCGGCGGAAGCCTCTACGAGCTCAAGTAGCCGAGCCGGTCGCCGGGCTCGTTCGCTTCCACGCGGCGCCGTTACTGCCGCGCGATCCAGATCCCGGTGCCGGCCGCGCCGACCGCTGCGGCTGCGCCGAGCACCGTCCAGCCGAGCCCGTGGTTGGGCCCGACCGCGGACAGCGCGACGACGAGCGTCGCCGCGGTGAGGCCGGAGAACGCCAGCGCGGCGACGGCCACGCCGCGTCGCCGGGCCACCTCCGGCGCGGCGCGGATCTCGAGGCGCGCGTCGGACGACCACGCCGACAGCTCTCCGCAGAGGAGGAGCAGCACGGCCACGAGCGGGGCGCTCGCATCGGTCCCGGTGCCCGCGGCGGCTATGGCGGCGACGTAGGTCCCGCCGGCGAGGAACAGCGCTGCGCCGAGGCCGCGACCGCGCCAGACGAGCGCGACGGCGAGCAGCGCAGCCCCGAGCGCGACGCCCGGCACGAACGCGACCACGGGTGACGGAGCGCGGAGGAGCGCGTCCACGACGGCTCCTCCGTACGCGGCCACCGCTCCGACGGCGAGCGCTACGCGGGCCGGGCGAGGTGCCTGAATGCGTTCACCTCCTCGAGCGGTACCGCGAGCGGCACGTCGTCGCGCCACGTGACGACGGGAACCCCGACCTGCTCGTAGCGCCAGCGGAGCGCCTCGCGCGAGAGCCGCCAGAGACGGTGGGCGAGCGCGAGCGACGATCCGGGCCGCGGAGCGACCAGCTCGAGCGGCGACACCTCGACCACGATCAGGTCGTAGCCGCGGGCGCGCAGGTCGAGCAGTGCGGCGGCGGTGCGGTTGTCGAGGAGCGGCGTGATCGCGAGCACGAGCGCCTTCGGCGGCAGCGTCCGCGGCGGCAGCACGTCGACCCCGCGCAGCGCGAAGCTGTGCACCACCTGGCTCGTGAGCAGCGCCTCGACGATGGCGTACAGCTGTCGTGTTCCCGAGGCCGGCACCAGCCACGACAGGAAGCCGCCGAAGCCGACGAGCCCCACGCGGTCCTTCCGCTGCAGGTAGATGCGGGCGAGCGTCGCCGCGGCGCGCACCGTGCGGTCGTTCGTGCTCCTGCCCTCGGCGCGCACCTCGGCGAAGGTGTCGAGGAAGAGGACGACGTCCGTGTTCCGCTCCGGATTCTGCTCGTTCACCCACAGCGAGCGCCGCAGCGCCGTCGCGCGCCAGTTGACCCGCCGCAGCCGGTCGCCGGGCTGCCACTCGCGCAGGTCCGCGAACTCGATCCCCTCGCCGCGGGCCCGCGAGACCTGGTTGCCGGCGAAGACCTGCGTCTCGAGCGGCGCCACGAGGGTGCGGAGCGTCTCCTCGCGCGGGAAGACGCGCAGCGGCTGCGGTTCCCCCGCCACGCCCTCCCACGAGCGGAGGCCGAGCGCGTCGCGGGCGCGGAAGAGCACCCGCCCGACCGGGAACACGCCCCAACGCTCGCAGCCGACCTTCAGCTCGACCGTCCGCTCCTCGCCCGCCCGGAGATGCACCGCCTGCGTCGGCCCTCCCTCGGCGTTCAGCTCGGGCGGCAGCGGGACGAACAGCTCGAGACGCTCGACGCCGCGCGCCGAGGACACGTCGACCGTCGTCGTGACCTCATCGCCCTCGATCACCCGGTCGCGGTCGAGCGACGCGCGCACCGAGATCTCCGGCTCGTGAGCGGCCAGGCCGGCGACGAGTGCGAGCAGGAAGGGCGCGGCGAGCGCGACCGGCTCCACGCGGCCGAGTGCGAGGCCGGCGACGAGCCCTGCGGCCGCCAGCGCGGCATAGGCCGGTAGGCGCCAGGACGTGTGGCCGGTCACGCCTGGACGCGGCGCACCGCGTCCTCGGCGGGCGGCGTGGGCACCGTCTCGAGGGCCTCCGCCACGACGTCCTCGGCGCGGAGCCGCTGCACCCACAGCTCCGGGCGCACCATCAGCCTGTGCGCCAGCGCCGGCACCGCGACCGCCTTCACGTCCTCGGGAGTGACGAAGTCGCGCCCGCCGAGCGCGGCCTTCGCCCGTGACAGCTTGACCAGCGCGATGCTGCCGCGCGGGCTCGCACCGACCGCGAGCCGCTGCGACTCGCGCGTCGCCGTGACGAGGTCGACGACGTAGCCCTCGATCGCGTCGGAGACGTGCACCTGCTCGAGCGCGCGCTGCATCTCCAGGAGGGTCGGCGCGTCGACCACCGGCTCGAGCTCGACCTCGTCGACGCCGCGCTCGAGCCGCCGCTCGAGCATCTCGATCTCGTCCTCGCGCGCCGGATAGCCGACCGAGATGCGCACGAGGAAGCGGTCGAGCTGCGCCTCGGGCAGCGGGTACGTCCCCTCGTACTCGATCGGATTCTGCGTCGCGAGCACGAGGAAGGGCGGCTCGAGCCGGTGCGTCGTGTTCTCGATCGTGACCTGGCGCTCCTGCATCGCCTCGAGGAGCGCGGCCTGCGTCTTCGGCGGGGCGCGGTTGATCTCGTCGGCGAGCAGGAGGTTGGTGAAGATCGGGCCGGAGCGGAACACGAACTCGGTGGTTCGCTGGTCGAAGATCTGCGAGCCGGTGACGTCGCCCGGCATCAGGTCCGGGGTGAACTGGATGCGGGCGAAGCCGAGGGAGGTCGCCTGCGCGAACGAGCGCGCGATCAGCGTCTTGGCGAGTCCGGGGTAGTCCTCGAGCAGCACGTGGCCGTCGCTCAGCAGCGCGAGCAGGATCAGCTCGAGCGGGCCGCGCTTGCCCACGATGGCCTTCTCGACCTCGGCGAGGATCGACTCCGCCCGCTGCCGGAGGTCGGCGAGCGCGGTCACAGCGCCTCCACCCGCTCGATCACGGCCACGATGCTCTCGTGCGGCAGGCCCGGCGCGTGGCGGTCCTCGGGCTCGCGTCGGTCCGGGCGCAGCAGCTCCCACGCGTCCTCCCCGAGCAGCGCGCGGGCGGCCTCGGGCCGGCGCTCGAGCTCGAACCCGTGGCGGGAGGCGATGCGCGCAGCCGCAATGCCCCGGAGGAGCGGCAGGAGCCGCCGGTGGGCATGGTCCGCGTCCGCGCTCCCGAGCACGATCTCCCGCTCCATGTGCAGGAGCTCCTCCGGCTGCGGCGACGATCGGGCCTTCCGCCTGCGCAGCGCTTGCTCGAAACGCGGTGCGGGCGCCGTCCAGGGGCGGTCGCGGGCGTGGCGGTTCAGCACGAGGAGGACGACCGCCGTCGCGAACACGACCCAGATGCCGAGTGCGCGCGAGGTGGGGATCTCCGGCAGCGAGAGCAGGACGACGAGCACGATCGCCGCCGAGACGGCGGGCCATCCGAACCGCCGCGCGAGCTTCATGCCGGGATCAGCTCCGACGCCCGCAACTCGTCGCGCACCGCCACGAGCGCGTCCACCGCGTCGTCCCTCATCGACGGCTCCGGCTCATGGTGGCTGAACCTAGCCCATTCGAAGAGATCGGTCAGCGTGCGGACGGAGTCGGCGCTCGCGTCGAGGTTGAGCAGCGCCCGCTCGAGGTACTCGAGCGGCGCCTCGGAGGGGCGCCGCGGAATCCCGGCCGCGGCGAGAGCGGCCTCCATGCGGGCGTAGGCGGCGATGATCGCCCGGCGCAGGTCGGGATCGGCGCGCAGGTCGTCGATGGACTCGTCGAGCGCCGCGGCGAGCGCATCCGAAGCCTTCCGCAGAGGCCTCAGGAGTCTGCGAGGGCGGCGCGAGCTCAGCACGCCGGCGACGGTCGCCACAACAACGAGAGCGAGCACGATCGCGATCTCGTCCCAGCGGAGCTGGAGGGGACGCGTCCCGGGGGCGGGTCTTCCGCCCGAGGCCCGCCCGGTCGGAACATGCCCGGGCGGCTGAGGGGGGAGATGGAGGTGGAGGAGCACGTGCCGGCGCGCGAGGATGACTCCGAAAATCGCGAGCAGCGCGAAGAAGGCGAGCCACTGGATCATGCTCTGCCGGAAGTAGCTTCCCGTCTTCCGGGTCCTGCGAGCGAGCAGCAGCGCCGCCCCGAGGGCGAGCAGGACCAGCGTGCCGACGATGACGATCGTCGTGAAGACGTAGTCCCAGAACCCCAGCGGCAGCCCGCCTTCGCCGCCCGCGCTACCGAGCGGCTGACCCCGTGCGACGATCGCCACGACCGCGAGCAGCGCGGTGACGGCGAGTGCAAGAGGGACGAGACGGCTCCGGCTCACGGCCGGAGTGTCGCACCCGCGCTACCCGCCGACGTGGACGCCCTTGCAATTCTGGTGTCCCCAGGCTGTCAGATGCTGCTCGGCCTGCTTCAGCTTCGGGGTGTCGAACGACTTCGCGGCCTTCTCGAACGCCGCGGTCTGCGCCGGCGTCGGCGGCGTCTTGGAGCCCAGCTTGTAGCCCGAGCTCTGGAGCGTGTGGAGGAAGCCCGAGAACGCAGCCGCAAAGGTCTGGAAGTCGCCCTTGATGTCGGAGGGCGCCGCCTGCGCCAGCGCCTGCAGCTCCGCCGACTCGGTCTGGAGCGCATTCGCCGAGTTTCCCGACGCCGCGACGGCGGCCGCGGCCTTGGCAGCGAGACCCGCCAGGTCCTGGCAGTTCTTGGCGCTGGCGAAGCTGGTGCTCGAGCCCGAGCTCCCGGTGGTGGTCGACTGCAGGGTCACGGTGCCCGTGTGCTTCACCACCACGGTCGTGGACGGGCTGCTCGAGCCTCCGCCGCCGCAGCCGGCCACGAGAGCGGCGAGCCCCGCGGCGAGCGCGGCGGCAGCGAGCTGTTTCGGCCTCGGCGTCATCGTGACCACGACCCTAAACCTTTCGTCCGCCGCTGCCTAGGGGCCGGACCTCTGTCCGCCGGAACGCCGAGTACGATCGACCTCCCGTGCCCGAAGCGCCCTTCGTCCACCTCCACGTCCATTCGGAGTACTCGATCCTCGACGGGGCCTGCCGGATCCCGGACCTTGCGAAGCGCGCCGCCGAGCTCGAGATGCCCGCCGTGTCACTCACCGACCACGGCTCGCTCGCCGGCGCGGTCGACCTCTACAAGGCGGCCCGGGACGAGGGAGTCAAGCCCGTCGTGGGCTGCGAGGTCTACGTCACCGACGACCGGCACGCGCAGCAGAAAGGCCAGGCGCACCTCACCCTCCTCGCCGAGACGAACGAGGGCTACGGGAACCTGATCAAGCTCTCCTCGCTCGGCTACCTCGAGGGCTACTACTACAAGCCGCGCGTCGACTGGGAGCTGCTCGAGCGGCACGGCGCCGGTCTGATCGCGCTCTCGGGCTGCCTCTCGGGCCGCGTCTGCAAGGCGCTCGAGGAGAGCCGCGGGGCGGACGCCGAGGCCGAGCTCGACCGGCTCGAGCAGGTCTTCGGCCGCGACAACGTCTACGTCGAGCTGCAGAACGCGCATCTGGACATCCAGCAGCGGATCAATCCGCAGCTGGTGGAGCTCGCCGGCAAGCGCGGCCTGCCGGTCGTCGCCACGGGCGACGTCCACTACCTGCGGCACGAGGACGCGCAGTCGCACGAGGCGCTCCTCTGCATCCAGTCGGGCGACTCGCTCAAGAACCCGAACCGCTGGCGCTTCGAGACCGACCAGTTCTTCTTCAAGACGCCCGAGGAGATGGCCGGCGACTTCCCCGGTCAAGAGGACGCGCTGCGGCGGACGCTCGAGGTCGCCGGGCGCTGCAACGTCGAGATCGAGCTCGACCGGATCCTGCTCCCGCACTTCCCGACCCCGGACGGCCGCGACGCCTTCGAGTACCTCGTCGAGCTGTGCGAGAAGGGCGCCGAGCGGCGCTACGGCACCGTTGCACCGGAGCTCCGCGAGCGCCTCCAGTTCGAGCTGAAGACGATCAAGGAGATGGGCTTCTCGGACTACTTCCTGATCGTCGCCGACTTCGTCGGCTTCGCGAAGCGGAACGGGATCAGCGTCGGTCCCGGCCGGGGCTCGGCGGCCGGCAGTCTCGTCGCCTACTGCCTCGAGATCACCGACCTCGACCCGATCCGCTACGACCTGCTGTTCGAGCGCTTCCTCAATCCGGGCCGCAAGTCGATGCCCGACATGGACATCGACTTCGCCGTCGCCGGCCGCGACCGCGTCATCAACTACGTCCGGGAGAAGTACGGCCGCGACCGCGTCGCGCAGATCATCACCTTCGGCACGATGGCCGCCCGCGCCGCGGTGCGCGACGCCGGCCGCGTGCTCGAGCATCCGTACGGCGTGGTCGACAAGATCGCGAAGCTGATCCCGGAGCGGCCGGGCCAGATGCTCGACGAGTGCCTGAAGCCGGGCGCCGACCTGCGCCGCGAGATCGACGCCGACCCGGTCGCGAAGGAGATCGTCGAGCTGGCGCAGCCGCTCGAGGGCCTGACCCGCCAGGACGGGATCCACGCAGCTGCGGTCGTGATCGGCGCCGAGCCGCTGATGAACACGGTGCCGCTCCAGCAGAAGGGTCCGGATCAGGAGACCGTGACCCAGTTCGACGGCACCACGATCGAGAAGCTCGGCCTGCTCAAGATGGACTTCCTCGGGCTCCGCAACCTCGACGTGATCGACAAGGCCGTCGAGCTCGTTCCCGGCCTCGACATCTCGACCATCCCCCTCGACGACACGAGGACCTACGAGATGCTCGCGCGCGGCGAGTCGATCGGCGTCTTCCAGTTCGAGGGCTCCGGGATGCGCGAGGCGCTGCGCTCGATCAAGCCCACCGTCTTCGACGACCTGATCGCCATCGGCGCGCTGTACCGGCCGGGCCCGATGGCCTACATCCCGGTCTACGCACGCCGCAAGAACGGCCGCGAGCCCGTGACCTACGCCGACGAGCGGCTGAAGCCGATCACCGCCCCCACCTACGGCATCTGCATCTACCAGGAGCAGTACATGGAGATCGCGAAGCAGATCGCCGGCTTCTCGCCCGCCGAGGCCGACGACCTGCGCAAGGCGATCGGCAAGAAGATCCATTCGCTCATGGCGTCCCTCAAGAGCAAGTTCCTCGAGGGCTGCGCAGCGAGCGGCACGGCGGCCGGCGTCGCGCAGCAGCTCTGGGCCGACATGGAGCAGGCGCAGGACTACTCGTTCAACAAGTCCCACGCCGCCTGCTACGCGCTCATCTCCTACCGCACGGCCTGGCTGCGCGCAAACCACCCGTGCGAGTACATGGCGGCGCTGATCTCCTCGGTGATGAACACAAAGGACAAGGTGCCGTTCTACGTCGCCGCGTGCGACGAGCTCGGGATCGAGGTGCTGCCTCCCGACGTGAACGAGTCGCAGGTCGATTTCGCGGTCGTCGAGGGCAAGATCCGCTTCGGGCTGAATGCCGTCAAGAACGTCGGCGAGGCCACCTGCCGCGCGATCGTCGCGGCCCGGGAGGAGGGTGGCCCGTTCGCGTCCATCTGGGACTTCACCGAGCGCGTCGACCCGTCGGTCGCCAACAAGCGGTCGCTCGAGTCGCTCGTCTCGAGCGGCGCGCTCGACTCCACGCGCGCGTCGCGGCGGGGAATGCTCCACGTCCTCGAGGACGCGCTCTCGTACGGCCAGCGCCAGCAGCAGGACCGGCTGCTCGGCCAGGCCTCGATCTTCGACCTCGGCGACTCGCCCGCGTCCTCGTCGCGTCACCACGCGACGATTCCGGAGGGCGAGTTCGAGAAGGGCGAGCTGCTGCGGATGGAGAAGGAGAGCCTCGGCCTCTACGTCTCCGAGCATCCGCTCAGCGCGATCCGCGACCAGTTGCGCCGGCGCACCGACTGCACGCTCGTCGAGCTCGAGCGGCGGCGGGAGGGCGAGACCGTCCTCGCGGGCGGGATCGTCGCGGGGGTGCGGACCACGACGACGAAGAAGGGCGAGCCGATGGCGTTCGTCCAGCTCGAGGACGTGACCGGATCGGTCGAGGTCGTGGTCTTCAACTCGACCTACGCCGCTGCGCGTGCGCTGCTCGTCGAGGATGCCGTGCTCGTCGTCAAGGGAAGGATCGACCACAAGCAGCAGGGCGAGACGAAGCTGATCGCGCTCGAGGTGTCGGCGTTCGAGGCGGTGCGCGAGCGGCGCGAGGTGCGGCTGAAGGTCGACGCGCGCAGTGCTTCGGCGGGCGTGATCCGCGAGCTCGCGGGCGTCGTGCGCGACTTTCCGGGCGAGGCGCCCGTCTACGTCGACCTCGTCACCTCGCTTGGCCCGAAGCTCCTCGAGCTCGGCCCGGAGTACCGGGTCGACCCGCAGCCGGACTTCTTCGCCTCCGTGCAGCACCTGCTGGGCGCCGCCGCCGTCCAGTAGCCGAAAGTCCCGCGCAAATCCCCCCGGAGGGGGAGATCCGTTTGCCGCAGATTCCCGAAAGTGAGGACGGATACTGCGGATGACTACGGCACACGAAATCATCGAGACCGAACTCGACCGCGTGGAGCGCTGGCGCACCGCCGAGCTCATGCGCGTGGGTTTCGCGGGCGACGACGCCGTCGCGCTCGCGGCCCGCATGGACATCGATCTCCACGAGGCGATCGAGCTCGTCCAGCGCGGCTGCCCGCCCGAGCTCGCGTTCCGGATCCTGGGTTGACCTGACGGTCACCGGGCGTGGCGGGCACAATGCGTGCCCGTGACCGCCGCCGTGCTCGCGTACATCCCCTCGCCTTCCGAGGGCACGTTCAGCCTCGGGCCGCTGACCCTGCACCTGTACGGCGTGATGCTGCTGCTCGGCATCGCCGCCTGCATCTGGCTGACCGGCCGGCGCTGGGTGAGCTGGGGAGGCGACTGGGATCTCGTCTTCCGCGTGGCGCTGTGGGGGGTCATCGCCGGCGTCGTCGGCGCGCGCCTCTACCACGACCTCACCAGCTGGAACCAGGATCCGGCGATCCACGCGCACTGGTGGGGCTTCGCCGCGGTGTGGGACGGCGGGCTCGGCATCTGGGGCGCGATCCCGTTCGGCGTCATCGCCGGCGCGATCGTCGTGCATCGCTCGGGCAACAGCGTGCCGCTGATGATGGACGCGGTGGCGCCGGGTCTCCTGCTCGCGCAGGGAATCGGCCGCTGGGGCAACTACTGGAACCAGGAGCTGTACGGCCGGCCGACGACCCTGCCGTGGGGCCTGAAGATCGATCTCGTGCACCAGAACGGGATCCTGGCGCGCTACCAGGGCGCTGCCGCGTACCAGCCGACCTTCCTCTACGAATTCATCTGGGACCTGCTCGGCGTCGGCGTGCTGCTCTGGATCGACCGGCGCTTCACGATCAAACGGCCGGGGCTCTTCGCGCTCTACGTCGTCTGGTACACGACCTTCCGCACGTTCGAGGAGCTCCTGCGGATCGACCCCTCCAACTACTTCCTGCACGAGCGCATCAACTTCTGGGTCTCGCTGGGCGTCTGGATCCTCTCGCTCGGCTTCTTCGTCTGGTGGCAGTTCTTCCGCGATCCGTCCGAGAAGACCCAGAAGCCGGAGCAGAAGAAGCCGCGGGCGGTGCCGGCCGGGCCGCGCATGGCAGTCCCCAAGGGCCGCGTCCGGTAACGCCTCTAGGGTCCGGGCGTGATCGTCCGGGAGCTCGAGCTCGACCTCGACGCGTTCGAGGGGCCTTTCGACCTGCTGCTCGCGCTCGTCCTCAAGGAGGAGCTCGACCTGCGGGACGTCGACCTCGCGGGCATCGTCACCGCGTTCCTCGAGCGGCTGGCCGAGCGGGAGGAGCTCGACCTCGAGGCGTGCGGAGAGTTCCTCGTCCTGATCGCGGCGCTCCTCGAGCTGAAGGCCCGGGGGCTCTTCCCCGACGAGGCGGCCGAGCTCGCCGAGCTCGAGCCCGAGGAGGCGGCGGAGGAGCTCGCCCGAAGGCTGGCCGAGTACCGGCGGGCCAAGGAAGCGGCGGCCTGGCTGCGCGAACGCCTCCTGGCCGAAGGCGACCGCTACTTCCGGCTCGGCCCGGCCCCGCTCGCGCCGAAGGTCCCCATGCAGCTTGCGCCGCAGGATCCCGAGGCGCTCGCCCGGGCGTTGAGCGTGCTCGCGCAGGAGCCGCCGGAGGTCTCCGTCTCGCACATGGCCCTCCGCTTCCCGCCGGTCTCGCAGTTCCTCGAGCGCTTCCGCGCGCTCCTGCGTCGGCGCTCGCGCTTCGACTTCGACACCGAGGTGGGGGAGATGACGCGGCTCGAGCAGGCGTCGGCGTTCCTCGCCGTGCTCGAGCTCCGCCGCGCCGGCGAGCTCGCGATCGAGCAGGCGGCGCCGTTCGCGCCGATCCGTGTCACCCGCCTCGTGCAGGAGAAGACCGACCAAGAGGAAAGGACCGCCGAATGGACTCTCCGCTCCGCCTGATCCCGACCGATCCGCTCGACCAGCTGGCGCGCACGCTCGAGGCGCTGCTCGTCGTCGCGTCGGCGCCGCTCTCGATCGAGGAGCTCGCCGCCGCAGCGAACGACGATCCGGAGCGGATCGAGGACGCGCTGCGCCTGGTCGGCGAGCGCTTCGCCGAGGAGCGCAGCGGGATCGTGCTCGAGCAGGTCGCCGGCGGTTGGGCGTTCCGGGCGGGGCGCGAGCAGGCGGCGGCGTGCGCGCGGCTGTTCGAGCGGCCGGCGCAGCGGAACCTGTCCCAGGCGGCGCTCGAGACGCTCGCGCTCGTCGCGTACCTCGGCCCCTGCTCGCGGCCGGACATCGCGCGGGTTCGCGGCGTCGCCGCCGACTCCGCCGTCGCGAACCTCCTCGAGCGTGGGCTGATCGCCGAGGCCGGCCGAGACCCTGCTGCCGGCGGAGCCGTCCGCTACCGCACGACGCCGCTCTTCGAGCGCGTGTTCGGGCTCGAGAGCCTCTCGGAGCTGCCGCGCCTGGACGACGTCGGCTCCGACGCGGCCGAGATCCGCGACCGGCTGTACACGGTCGCCGAGAAGCGCTCGGCCTAGTCAGAGCTTCTTGATGATGTCTTCGGCCTCGTCGCGGGTGAACGCGCGCAGCGTCTCGGTCTGCTCGGCGCCGTGGTGGCTGAGCTTCGTGACGATCTCGAGAGCCGTGTCGTCGTCGGGAGCCTCGAAGACCTCGACGACGTCGTAGCGGCCGAGCGTCACCCAGACGCCCACCAGCTTCCCGCCGGCCTCCTCGATCTCCCGCTCGCCGTCCTCGATCCGGTCGCGCCAGGCCGGCAGCCCCATTCGCCCCTGCGATGTCCAGCGGATGAGCGAGATGTAGTGCGGCACCGTCGTATCTTTTCAGGATGAGATTGAACGCGTTTCTCGCCCGGGCCGGAATCGCCTCGCGCCGGCGGGCGGACGAGCTGATCAAGGCCGGCCGCGTCATCGTCAACGGCCGGGCCGGGCAGCTCAACACCGTTGTCGGTGCGCGGGACCGGGTCGAGGTGGACGGCCGGGTCGTGGAACGGCAGCGGCTGCGGTACGTGCTGCTGCACAAGCCGGCCGGCGTCGTCACGACCGCTCGCGACCCGCAGGGGCGGCCGACGGTGGTACAGCTCGTGCCGGGCGAGCCGCGCGTCGTCCCGGTCGGACGGCTCGACTCGGACACCTCGGGAGCGCTTTTGCTCACGAACGACGGGCAACTGGCGCACCGGCTGGCGCACCCACGCTACGGCGTCGAGAAGACGTACGTCGCCGATGTCGAGGGCGACCCGGGCGAGGACGCCCTGCAGCGGCTGCGCGACGGGATCGAGCTCGACGACGGCCCCACGGCGCCGGCGCGGGTTCGGCGTCTCGGCCGCGGCCGGGTCGAGCTCGTCCTGCACGAGGGCCGCAAGCACCAGGTGAAGCGGATGCTCGCCGCCGTCGGCCATCCGGTCACGGGGCTGCACCGCAGCGCGTACGCGGAGCTGACGCTCGAAGGGCTCGAGCCCGGCGCCTGCCGGGAGCTCGAGCCCTCCGAGATAGCCGGGCTGAGGGGCGCGGGTGGCGCCCCTCAGCGGTCTCCCGGCCGCGCCTCGTCGGCTTAGCCGACGAGGCTTGCAACCACGCCTACGAGTTCGCCAGCGCGTCCGCCTGCTGGAGCAGGCTGCGGCCCCGGTTGGCCAGGTTCTCGGCCGCGCTCTGCAGCACCGTCTTGTTGTCGAACTCCGCCTGGTCGAGCAGGGTTCGCATCTGGTCGGCGAGCGAGTCCCGCTGGTTCGTCAGGTCGTTCAGCTGGTCCTCGATGCTCGTGTAGGTGCTGTCGTCCGACGAGCTCCCGCTGTCGAGCGCCTTCGTCGACGCCGTGAGCGCGTCGCCGCCGAACTGCCCGAACGGCCCCTGGAGCTGCTTGTACACCTGCGCCATGTCGAGCAACGCAGCCGCAGCCTGGTGAGAGCCGTGGATGTGCGCGGGTGCGCCGTCGAGCGCCTCCCAGAGCACCCGGCCGTCCGGGGCGTAGTCGTCCTTGAGCCCGGTCAGCTTGAGCATCGTCGGCTGGAAGTCCGTGTGGTCGGACCAGATCTCGCTCGTCTGGCCGAGGTGGCGGACATTCGGGCCTACGAGGCCGAGCCACGTCCGGCCGATGTCGGCCGTCGCGTCGCCATGGTTCCAGGCGAAGGCCGGAGCCACGCATTCGGCCACGCTGTGCGCCGCGTCCGGACAGTTCGTGTTGAACGTCGAGAGGAAGAAGTCCGGATTGGCGAACTGTGTGAACGTCGGCGTCCGGTCCGGATCCGCGTTCACCATGTGGATCGCCCGCTCGCCCACCGGATCGACCTCCCAGAGCGTCAGCGGCACGGTGTTGTTGCCCTCGTACGGGTCGACGGCCGTCGACTTGCCGACGTCACGTTCGAGCTGGCGGATCGGCGCGGCCGTCCGCGGCTGCTGCGGCGTCACGTAGTACGTCGGCGCCGAGTCGCTGTGGACGAGGAACGGCGGCTCGCCGCTCGGCAGCGTCGAGCTGATGTTCTCGTCGACCTCACCGATCTGATTCGCCGGGCACTGCTGGCCGGCTGTCACGTTGCAGAACGTGTGCGACCACGTGCCGTCCCACGACTGGCCTCCGGCGAAGTGGTCGTTCTCCTCCACCGTGATCACGAACAGCGTGTTCTTCTTCGTGATGCCGTGGTTCGCGAGGTTCTGGAAGAAGTTCGCGAACGCCTGGTCGTAGTCGTGCAGCTGCTTCACGTACGGCGCCTCGCCGGGCCCGGTCGCGGTGCTGTCGAACGCATCGCTGGCCTGGTCGGCCACGTGCATGTCGTGCGCGTCCGAGATGTACGCGAACGTGACGGGAACGCCGTTCTCCTGCATCTGCTCGACGTAGCCGAGCGTGTTGTGCGCTTCCATCCCGTCGAAGCCCGGGAAGCCGCAATTGCCGTCCGGATCCTGGATCGGCGCGCCGTTCGTGTCGTTCACGCACGCGTTGCCGCCCGTGATCGCCGGATCGACGTACTTCGCGCCGAACAGAGCCTGGTAGCCGTCGTAGCCGCCCGGCTCGTCGGGCAGCAGGTCGGGCCGTGAGTTGCTGCTGTTCTTGCACAGCGCGTTGTTCTTCGCGCAGTGGACCGCGATGCCCACGAAGTCGGTCTGCGCGAGGTGCGGGTTCTGCGTCACCTCGGTCGCCTCCGGCGACGGGTTCCCGAACGCCTCGGTGATGTCGCCGAACTTCCCGAGCCCCGTGTTCTCGAGCTCGATGTTGGCGATGCCGACGCCGCCGACGTCGCAGCCGGCACGCGTGTACGGCACCCACGGCGCCGGCGTGTTCTTCGCCGTGCCGCTGTCCCCGTTGACCATGTTCGGCAGCGGGTCCGCCGTCCCGTTGGTGTCGTCGACCTTGTCGGTCCAGTACTTGAAGGCGCTGGACGACGACGTCGTCGCGTGGCCCGTCGTCTCGTTGTAGTAGCGATAGGAGTTGCCGACGGTCACACCGTTGCGATCCGGGTAGAGCCCCGTCAGCGAGCTCAGAATCCCGTTCGAGGTGTGCGAGATCAGCACGGTGTGGTCGTTGTCGTCGAGCGTCCCGTTGTCCCGCAGGAAGTTGAGCAGGTGCGGCATCTGCTCGAGGTCCGACTCGTATTGCTGCCGGTCGCGGAACAGATGCGTGTTGTCGAACTGGACGTAGACGACGTGCTTGACGCCGTTCGCGAGCTTGCACGCGCCCACGGATGTCTTCGCCGAATGCCGGGACGCGCCTGCGACCTGCACGGCGACGAGCGCGGCCACGGCGACGAGCGCACCCATGAGCGCCGCGAAAGCGAGTGTCCTCTTCATGTTTCCCCCTCGGTTGCGGTCGAGTCATTCCGCCGTTCCGGGGCGAGAGCCTCGCTGCAGCAGCTTCCGGCGTGGGCATCGCCTTGGTGACGCCGCCGAAACGAAGCTGTGAACCCCGTAGCCGGAGACTTACAAACCGCGGGGCCGGGCTGCGCCGAACAACCGTCCGGCCTCGGCCTTGACGAAGCCCATGCGCTCGTACATCGTCTCGAGCGTCGGCTCGCTGGCCCGCCGCGCCTTCTCCGCTCCGACCGCGAGCAGGCGCTGCAGCTCCCGCTCGTCGGCGCGGAGGTCGCGGTACCGCTCCTGGATCGGCGCGAGGAGCGTGACGACGGCCTCGCCGACCGCCTCCTTGAAGTCGCCGTAGCCGGAGCCGTCGAAACGGCGCTCGAGCGCGGCGACCGGCTCACCGGTGGCGACGGACATGATCTCGAGCAGGTTCGAGATGCCCGCCTTCGCCTCGGGCTCGTGCCGGATCTCTCGCTCCGAGTCGGTGACCGCGGTCTTGAACTTCTTGCGGATCACGTCGGGCTCGTCGACCATGCGCACGACGCCCTGCGGCGCGCCGCGCGTCGTCGACATGAGCCGCTCGGGCTCCTGGAGGTTCTTGATCCGCGCCCCCTCCTCGGGATAGACGCCGCGCGGGACCGCGAACGTCTCGCCGTAGCGCTGGTTGAAGCGTTCCGCCACGTCGCGCGTGAGCTCGAGGTGCTGCCGCTGGTCGTCGCCGATCGGGACGATGTCGGCCTGGTAGAGGAGGATGTCGCCGGCCATCAGCACCGGGTAGGTGAAGAGGCCGGCCGAGACGAAGTCCTGGCCCTCCGACTTCTCCTTGAACTGGGTCATCCGGCGGAGCTCGCCGAAGCTCGTCGCCGCGCTGAGCAGCCACGCGGCCTCGGCGTGCGCGACGACGTGGCTCTGCGCGAAGACCGTCGAGCGGTCCGGGTCCAGGCCGGTGGCGAAGAGCATCGCGGCGCCGGCCAGCGTGTACTCGCGCAGCTCGTGAGGTTCGATCGGCGTCGTGATCGAATGGAGGTCGACGATGCAGAAGTAGGCCTCTCCCTGCTCCTGCGTCGCGACGTACTGGCGGTAGCCGCCCGAGTAGTTGCCGAGGGTCTTGTCGCCGGTGGCGCGGATGCCGGAGAAGATGCGGGGCTGGTCGGCCATGAAGGGTGATTCTGCCTAAGCTGTCCCGCATGGCGATCACAGGCGCACCCGAGCTGTTGATCGTGATGGGCGCGAGCGCGACCCAGGACCAGGTGGACGAGGTCGTCGCGCGGCTCGACGAAGCCGGCTGCTCCGCGCTGGTCACGCCCGGCCGCGAGGCGACGGTGATCGGCGCGATCGGCGAGCGCGAGCTACTGGCGACGCTGCCGCTCGAAGGCTTCGCCGGCGTCGAGCAGGTGCTGCCGATCCTCAAGCCGTACAAGCTCGTCTCGCGCGAGTTGTCGCCGGATCCGACCGTGATCGAGGCCCTGGGCCGCCGCATCGGCGACGGCTACTTCGGCTTCATCGCCGGCCCGTGCACGGTGGAGACGCGGGAGCAGACACTCGAGACCGCGCGCGTCGTCGCCGCCGAGGGCGTGACGATGCTCCGCGGCGGCGCCTTCAAGCCGCGCACCTCGCCGTACGCGTTCCAGGGGCTCGGGGAGGAGGCACTCGAGATCCTCAAGGAGGCTCGCGCCGAGACCGGGCTGCCGCTCGTCACGGAGCTGATGGACCCGCGCCACGTCGAGGAGGTCGTCGAGGCGGCGGACGTGATCCAGATCGGCGCCCGCAACATGTCGAACTTCTCGCTCCTCTCCGAGGTCGGCCGCGCGCCGAAGCCCGTGCTGCTCAAGCGCGGGCTGTCCTCGACGGTCGAGGACCTGCTGATGGCCGCGGAGTACATCGTCAAGGAGGGCAACTCCGAGGTGATTCTCTGCGAGCGCGGGATCAAGACGTTCGAGACGGCGACGCGGTTCACGCTCGACATCGGCGCGATCCCGGTCCTGAAGCAGGAGACGCACCTGCCCGTGATCGTCGATCCGTCGCACGCGGCCGGCAGGCGCGATCTGGTGCTGCCGCTCGCCCGCGCTGCCGTCGCGGCGGGCTCGGACGGGATCATCGTCGAGGTGCACCCGCGGCCCGAGGAGGCGCTGTGCGACGCGGCGCAACAGATCCCGACCTCGGAGTTCGGCGACTTCGCCGACGAGATCCGCGCGCTCGCGTCCCTCATGGGTCGCACCATCGGGTGAGGATCGAGCCTGCTGCTGCGCTCGTCGGGCACTTCGTGGTGCCCGGGGACAAGTCGATCTCGCACCGCGCCGTCCTGATCGGCGCGCTCGGGGAAGGGCGGACGCGCGTGCTCGGGTTCGGCCGCTCGGGCGACACGCAGGCGACCGTGGACGCGCTGCGTGCGCTCGGCGCCGAGATCGAGGACGTCGCCGACGACGAGCTCGCCGTGCACGGCGTCGGTCTGCGCGGTCTACGCGCCGGCACGGTCGACTGCCGCAATGCGGGAACCCTCATGCGCCTGCTGGCCGGCGCGGCCGCCGGGCAGGAGGGCGAGTTCACGCTCACCGGCGACGAGTCGCTGACCCCGCGGCCGATGGAGCGGGTCGCGGCGCCTCTGCGCCGGCTGGGGGCGCACGTGGAGACGACGGACGGGCACGCGCCGCTCGTCGTCCGCGGCTCCGGCGCTCTGCGAGGCGCCGAGACCGAGCCGGAGGTGGCGAGCGCGCAGGTGAAGTCGGCGATCCTCCTCGCCGGCCTCAACGCGGCGGGGCCGACGACGGTGGTCGAGCGCATCCCGACCCGCGACCACACCGAGCGGATGCTCGAAGCGGCCGGCGCCCGCGTGCGCCGCAGCTCGTCGTCCGTGACCATCGAGCCCGCGGGCGGACTCCGGCTCGAGGAGGTCGTCGTGCCGGGCGACTTCTCGTCTGCAGCGCCGCTGCTCGTCGCCGCCGCGCTCGTCCCCGGCAGCGACCTCACGATCCACGACCTCGGCGTCAACCCACGGCGCACGGGGCTGCTCGACGTGCTCGAGCGGATGGGCGCGCGGGTCTCCGTCTACGAGCGGCGCCGCGCAGGCGGGGAGCCGGTTGCGTCGGTGCAGGTGCAGCCGGGCGAGCTGATCGCGACGGCGATCGGAGCCGACGAGGTGCCGGGCCTCGTCGACGAGCTGCCGCTCGTCGCCCTCCTCGCCTCCCATGCGCGGGGCGAGACGCGCGTCTCCGGCGCAGCCGAGCTGCGCGTGAAGGAGACCGACCGGATCGAGGCGGTCACCGACGGGCTGCGGCCGCTGGGCGCCCGGATCCACTCGCGGCCCGACGGCTGGACCGTGACCGGCGTCCCCGCGCGCCTGCGCGGCGGCCGCGTCGACGCGCGCGGCGACCACCGGATCGCGATGCTCGGCGCCGTCGCCGGCCTCGCCTCGCGCGAGGGTGTCGCGATCGAGGGCGCCGACACGGCAGCTATAAGCTTCCCCGGCTTTTACGAGCTTCTGGAGTCGGTGACGAGGCGATAGCGATGGTGGTGGCAATCGACGGGCCCGCGGGTGCGGGCAAGAGCACGGTGGCGCGCGCACTCGCCCAGCGCCTCGGCTTCCGCTACCTCGACACCGGCGCGATGTACCGGGCGCTCACCTGGCTGGCGATGCAGCGCAGGCTCGACCTCGGCGACGCCGAGGGCCTGGCGCGGCTCGCGCGCGATCAGCCCGTCCTCTTCTCCGAGGACGAGCGGGTCTGGATCGGCGGCACCGACGTCACGTCCTCGATCCGGGAGACCCGCGTCGACCGGATGGTTCCCGTCGTGGCGCGCCATTCGCCCGTGCGCGAGGTCATGCGCGAGCGGCAGCGCGAGCTCGGGCGCGAGGGCGACGTCGTGATCGAGGGCCGCGACATCGGCACGGTCGTCGCGCCGGACGCCGAGGTCAAGGTCTACCTCGTGGCCGACCGCGAGGTGCGCGCGAGGCGCCGTACGGCCGATCGTCCCGGGATCGGTGCCGATGCGCTCGCCACCGACCTCCGGAAACGCGACGCCAAGGACGCCGCGCGCATGCAGCCGGCCGCAGATGCGATCGAGATCGACACGACGAGCCTCGAGGTCGAGGACGTCGTCGACCGGATCGAATCGCTCGTGCGCGAACGTTCGGCGGCGTGAACTCCCACGACGTCGCCTGGCTGTGGGGCCGTCCGGTGCTCGGCGGGTCGGGGGCGCTGGCGACGCGGCTCCGCTCCTACGGTGCCGAGCGGATCCCCCGCAGCGGCGGCCTCGTGCTCGCGTTCAACCACTTCAGCTGGATCGACATTCCCTGCGTCGGCTGGACCTGCAAGCGCAACCTCTACTACCTCGCCAAGGTCGAGGCGCACGGCGTGCCGGGGCTCGGGCCGCTCATTCGGAGCTTCGGGACGCTCGCGGTACGGCGCGGCGAGTCGGACCGCGACGCCGTGCGGCGGATGCGGGAGGTCGTGCGCGACGGCAACGCCCTCGGCGTCTTCGTCGAGGGTACGCGCCAGCGCAGCGGCGTTCCCGGGCACGTGCAGCCGGGTGCGGCGATGGTCGCGCTGCAGGAAGACGTGCCGGTGATCTGCGCCGCGATCCACGGCTCGCAGCGCTGGAAGGTCGGCAACTTCGCGCCTGTCTCGATCGCCTGGGGCGAGCCGATGCGCTTCGACGGGCTACCGCGCGGCGGCAAGGGTTACCGCGAGGCGTCCGCACAGATCGAGGCGGAGATCCACCGGCTCTGGGTCTGGCTGCGCGAGCTCCACGAGGCGGGCCGGCCGCGCTCTGCCGTCCCGCCGCCGCGAGAGGACTCCGCACCGGTCACGCTGCCGTCGTGACCGACACGGGCGACATCGACACGGACGAGCTCCCCGCGCCGCCGCCGCCTCCGCTGCTCGGCGCGGTGGCGATCGTCGGCTTCCCGAACGTCGGCAAGTCGACGCTCGTCAACCGGCTGACCGAGACACGCGCCGCCGTGGTGCACGAGCTGCCGGGCGTGACGCGTGACCGCAAGGAGCTCGTCTGCGAGTGGACGGGCAAGCGCTTCGTGCTCGTGGACACCGGCGGCGTCGACATCGCCGACCAGACGCCGCTGACGCGTGCGATCGCGCAGCAGGCGCGCGAGGCGGTGGGCGAGGCCGATCTCGTGCTGTTCGTCGTCGACGCGCGGGCCGGCGTCACCCCGGGCGACGAGGAGGTGGCCCAGATCCTGCGCGAGGCGCACAAGCCGGTGCTCGTCCTTGCGAACAAGATCGACGATCCGAGCCAGGAGCCCTTCGCGCTCGAGCTGCACCGGCTCGGCCTCGGCGACCCGATCCCGATCTCCGGCCTGCACGGGACCGGCAGCGGCGACCTGCTCGACCACATCGTCGCCGAGCTCGAGCGGCTCGCCCCCGTGGGACGCCCGTCGCTGCCCGACGACGCGATTCGCGTCGCGATCCTGGGCCGGCCGAACGTCGGCAAGTCGAGCCTCGTCAACGCGCTCCTGGGCCGGGAGCGGCTGATCGTGAGCGAGATCCCCGGCACGACCCGCGACGCCGTCGACACCGTGCTCGAGCGCGGTGAGCGCACCTTCGTCCTGATCGACACGGCCGGCCTCCGGCGCAAGCGGCGCCACCGCCAGGGCGTCGAGTACTACTCCGAGCTGCGCGCCATCGAGGCGGCCGAGCGCGCCGACGTCGCGCTCGTCCTGATCGACTCGTCGGAAGGGATCGTGGAGCAGGACATCTCGGTCGCCGACGTCGCCCGGCACGCCGACTGCTCGACGCTCGTCGTCCTCGCGAAGTGGGACGCGACGACGATCGGGGTGGAGGACGTCCGGGGCCAGCTGCGCCGCCGCCTGCGCCAGCGGCCGCCGTTCGTCGCGATCTCGTCGCACACGGGCCGGGGTCTCGAGCGGCTGCTCGACGGTGTGGTCGAGCTCTTCGACCGACACGTGTCGCGGGTCCCGACACCGGAGCTGAACCGCGCGTTCGCCGAGCTCCGCGAGGCGCGGCAGCCGCCGAGCGGGCCGCGCGGCCGCAGGCTGAACCTCCTCTACGGCGCACAGATCCGGGTCCGCCCGCCGCGGTTCCGCGTCTTCGTCAACGACCCCGGCCTGGTCACGCGGGACTACGGCTACTGGGTCGAGAACCGGCTCCGCGAGCGCTTCGGCCTGGACGGCGTACCGGTCTCGATCGACTTCGTGCGACGGTCCTGACTCATGCGCTTTCTCGTCGTCGGCGCGGGATCCTGGGGAACCGCGTTCTCGCGCGTTCTGCTCGAGCGGGGACACGAGGTCGTTCTCGCCTGCCGCACCCGCGAGCAGGCCGGGGCGATCGCGGAAGCGGGCCGGAATCCCAGCTACCTGCAGAGCGTCGACCTCAGCGGGGCGGAGCCCGTCGCGCTGGCCGACGCACCCGCCGATGTCGACGTCCTCGCTGTCGCCGTGCCGAGCACGGCCTTCGCCGCGGTCGTCGAGGGGCTGTCGGGCGACGCGCCGGTTCTGAGCCTCGTCAAGGGCCTCGATCCGGAGACCGGCGA
Source organism: uncultured Actinomycetes bacterium (assembly GCA_963702655.1). Classification (GTDB taxonomy): domain Bacteria; phylum Actinomycetota; class Thermoleophilia; order Gaiellales; family Gaiellaceae; genus Palsa-739. Next base: position 70,838 of record CAVPDO010000001.1, read on the forward strand.
GCGGCTCTCGACCCGCGTCCGTGGCCGCTCGGTCGCGGTGCTCTCGGGCCCGAACATCGCCGAGGAGATCGCGGCCGGCCTGCCGACGGCGGCCGTGATCGCGAGCGAGGACGGCTTCCTCGCGGGCCAGCTCCAGCACGCCCTCAACTCGGGCCTCTTCCGCGCCTACGTCAATCCCGACCTGGTCGGGGTCGAGTTGTGCGCCGCCGCGAAGAACGTGATCGCGCTTGCCGCCGGCGCCGTCGACGGCCTGCGGCTCGGCGACAACGCCAAGGCCTCGCTCATCTCCCGCGGGCTGGCCGAGATGACGCGGCTCGGGGAGGCCGCGGGCGCGAGGCCCGAGACGTTCGCCGGCCTCGCCGGCATCGGCGACCTCGTCGTCAGTTGCTGCAGCTCGAAGACACGCAACCGCCGGGCGGGGGCACTGATCGCGCGCGGGCTCACGCCGGAACAGGCGGTCGCCGAGATCGGCCAGACGGTGGAGGGCCTGACGACGGCGCCGATCCTGCGCGACCTCTCGCACCGGCTCGGCGTCGAGCTGCCGGTCACGGAAGGCGTATGCGCCGTCCTCTCGGGCCAGAGCATCACCGACCTCGCCGCGGGACTGATGGGGAGAGAACCCACCGAGGAGTAGGGGAGCTCGCCCGCGCCTCGGGCGCGCGGAGTTCCTTGTCCCTGTTGGCGAGCGCCCGCACTCGCTAACGTTTCGGCATGCCGAAACGCTCATTCTCCTTCACCTCCGAGTCGGTCACCGAGGGTCATCCGGACAAGATGGCCGACCAGATCTCCGACTCCGTGCTCGACGCCGTCCTCGTCGACGATCCAGAGGGACGCGTCGCCTGCGAGACGCTGATCACGACCGGGCTCGTCGTCGTGGCCGGCGAGATCACCACCGAGACCTACGTCGACATCCCGCGTCTGGTGCGCGAAAAGATCCGGGAGATCGGCTACACGCGGGCGAAGTTCGGCTTCGACGCCGAGACGTGCGGCGTCGTCGTCGCGCTCGACGAGCAGTCGCCCGACATCGCCCAGGGGGTGAACGCGTCCTACGAGATCCAGCACGGCGACGACGATCCGCTCGACCAGGTCGGCGCCGGCGACCAGGGAATGATGTTCGGCTACGCGTCCAACGAGACGGACGAGCTGATGCCGCTGCCGATCATGCTCGCGCACCGGTTGGCGCGGCGGCTCGCCGAGGTGCGCAAGGCGGACGTGCTCCCGTACCTGCGCCCCGACGGCAAGACCCAGGTCACCGTCCGCTACGAGACCGACGAGCACGGCCGCCAGCGGCCGGTCGAGATCGAGCGCGTGCTCGTCTCGACGCAGCACCGCGACGGACTCGACGTCGACAGGCTGCTCAAGCCGGACCTGATCGAGCACGTGATCGAGCCGATCCTCCCCAAGGATCTCTACGACCAGAGCCGGCTCGAGCACGACCGCGACTTCGTCTACTGCAACCCGACCGGCAAGTTCGTGACCGGCGGGCCGATGGGCGACACGGGCCTGACCGGACGCAAGATCATCGTGGACACCTACGGCGGCGCGGCACCACACGGCGGCGGCGCGTTCTCGGGGAAGGATCCGACGAAGGTCGACCGCTCGGCGGCCTACGCGGCGCGCTGGGTGGCGAAGAACATCGTCGCGGCCGGTCTGGCCGAGCGCTGCCAGCTCCAGGTCGCGTACGCGATCGGCGTCGCGCGTCCGCTCTCCGTCCTCGTCGACACGTTCGGCACCGGCTCGATCCCGGTACCCAGGATCGAGGAGCTCGTCCACGAGCACTTCGACCTGCGCCCGGCCGCCATCCTCCGCGACCTCGACCTGCGCCGCCCGATCTACGCGAAGACGGCCGCCTACGGCCACTTCGGACGGGAGGACGGCGACTTCACCTGGGAGCGGACCGACCGCGCCGACGCGCTGCGCGCAGCGGCCGGGCTCGAGGCTGCAGGCGTCGCCGGCTGAGCCGCCGACGCGCGGCCGAAACCGTGGCCGCGCCTACGACGGTCTGACGAACAGCCCTGCGGCGGCTTTCTCGGAGATCGCCCGCTCGCCGACCTGCTCGATCGAGACCGTGAACTGATCGGCGGCCGGCTCGGCGGTCTGCACGAGGATGCTCGTCCCCGGCACGAGGCCCTGGTCGTAGAACCAGTGCAGGAGATCGCCGTCGTGCTCCGCGAGGCGGACGACGGTCGCCCGCGTTCCGGCGGTCAGCGTCGCGAGCGGCGCGAGCTCGGCGTTCTCTGCCTGCTCCACCGCCGGATCGACGGGCCAGCCGTGCGGGCAGCGCTGCGGACGGCCGAGCTTGTCGTCGATGCGCTCGATCATCTCCTCGTCGAACGTGTCGCCGAGCTCGTCGGCGCGCTCGTGCGACTCGTAGCCGGTGTAGCCCATGAAGTCGGTCAGCAGCCGCTCGATGATCCGGTGCTTGCGTACGACGCGCTCGGCACGCTCGCGGCCGCTCTCGGTGAGGAGCGCCTCCTTCTTCTCGCCGCGCTCGATCAGGCCCTCGGCCTCGAGCCGCTTCAGCATCTCGCCGGCGGAGGCGCGGGAGACATGGAGCATCTCCGCCACGCGCGAGGCGAGAGGCGGAGAGCCGGCGCCGTGCGGCACGTACTCACCGATCGGGAAGGCGAGGAAGTAGATCGTCTCGAGGTACTCGTCGACCGAATGGCCTGCGGCGGGCATGGACCCAGTCTAGAAAGAGCGCGCTGCGGAAGTCGGCACGACCGGCCGCGCTCGCGTGAGCAAGCGCGGCCCGGAACGCTCGTGCTTCTCGGTCCTAGTTCACGCCTTGGAGGATCTTGGCCTTCTGGGCCTCGAACTCGGCGTCGGTGAGGACGCCCGAGGCCTTCAGCTCGCCGAGCTGCTTGAGCTGCTCGAGCGGATCGGCGGCGGGAGCCGCCGCAGGGGCGGGCTCCTGGTACTGCTCTTGGTACTGGCCCTGGTCTTCCTGGCCCGCCCAGCGATTCGCCTGGCGGCGGGAGACGCGATTCGAGACCGCGGTCGCGGTTCCCGCGATCACGGCGGTGCGGGCAACTCCTCGGAGCAAAGGCATCTGTCTGCTTCCTTTCTACGCGTCGGCGGTTTCGAGTGACTCGGCAGCCTCGAGTAGGTCGGCCACGGGGATGCCTCCCCTCGCAACCAGCTGGGCGCCGGTCGCGCGGACGGCTTCGGCGAACGGCCGGGCCCAACGGTTCTCGTACAGCAGGATCGCTGCGGAGGCGCCGGCTTCGAGGGCCCCGCCCGCGTCGTCGTAGTCGTCCTGGCCGAGCAGTCCTGACGACGCGCCCTCGAACTCCACGAGGTCGAGCTCGCCGTCGGCGTCGATGTCCGCGAGTGCCAGCCCGGCCACCGTGCCGTCCTCGCCCTTCGTCACGAACACGAGGTCGAGCACGCGGATGAGGCCGCGGTCGGTCAGGTTGGCGAGTTCCTTGAGGCCCTCGCCGCTGGGCTGCGTGCCGGCCGGCCACTCGACGATCAGGTAGTCGACTGGGCCGAGCGCGGTCTCCTGGTCGTTCATCTCTCTCCTCCTTACAATGGCTTGCGGCTCCCATCGTCGCAGTTTCGGCGTCGTGGGGCATCATCCCGACCGGGCGACGAGGCGCCGACCAGCCCCGCGGCTACGCTCGCTGCCCGTGTCCCGCCTCGCCTCCGTCTACCCGATCGTCAGCGCCCGCTCGCTCGCGCGGCCGTTCACGTACGAGATCGGGGACGAGGTCGAGAAGGGAGCCGTCCTCGCGATTCCGTTCGGCAACTCGCGTCGCCGCGGCGTCGTCGTCGACGCCGACGCCGAGGCGCCGCCAGACGTCGAGCCCGTCGCCGCCGAGCGCGTGCTCGAGACGCTCCCGCCGGCGCTCGTCGACCTCGCCCTCTGGCTCGCGGACTACTACGGCTCGACGCCGGCGCGCGCTCTCGCCCTGATCGCGCCGCAGCAGCCCGAGCGGCGCGGCGACCGGCGAGAGGTGACGGCCACGGCCGGCCTGGCCGCCGAGCCTGCGCCGGCCCGGCTCTCGGAGTCGCAGGAGCGCGTGCTCGCGCGGATCGAGAGCCTCGTTGCGACCGGCGGCGGGAACGTCCTGCTCGCCGGCGCGACCGGGAGCGGCAAGACCGAGGTGTACATCCGGGCGTGTGAGGCCGCTCTCGCCGGCGGCCGAGGCGCGATCGTCCTCGTGCCGGAGATCGCGCTGACGCCGCAGACGCTCGGCCGCTTCCGCGCCCGCTTCGGCGACCGGGTGGCGCTGCTCCACTCGGGTCTCTCCGACGCCGAACGGAGGGACGAGCGCGAACGGATCGTTTCCGGCGAGGCGTCCGTCGTCGTCGGCGCCCGCTCGGCCGTGTTCGCGCCGCTCCCGTCGCTCGGCGTGATCTGCGTCGACGAGGAGCACGACGCCTCGTACAAGCAGGAGTCGGATCCGCGCTACGACGCCCGTACGGTCGCCGCGAAGCGTGCCGCGCTCGAGGGGGCGGTCGCGATCTTCGGCTCGGCGACGCCGCGGCCGGAGTCGTGGCACACGCTCGAGCGGCTCGAGCTCGGCGGCCGGATCGGGGCGCCGATGCCCACGGTCCGGGTCGTCGACCTGCGCCGCGAGGCGGGCTACCCGCTCTCCGCACCGCTCCTCGCCGAGCTCGGGCGACTCGCGGAGGGAGGCGGGAAGGCGATCCTGCTCCTCAACCGGCGCGGCGTCGCGCCCGCGCTCCACTGCCGCGCCTGCGGCGCCACCCGCCGCTGCGGCAACTGCGATGTCGCGTTCACGCTGCACCGGGACGGATCGCTGCGCTGCCATCACTGCGGGTCGCGCGAGCCCGCGGGGGAGACGTGCCCGTCCTGCGGCTCGCCCGAGCTCGTGCGGATCGGAGCCGGGACGCAGCGGCTCGAGCGCGAGCTCGAACTCCACGTGCCCGAATTGGAACGGATCCGGCTCGACGCCGACGCCGTAGCGAGGCCTGAGGAGCTGCGCGCAGCGCTCGAGCGGTTCGCCGGGGCCGAGCGCGCCGTCCTCGTCGGGACGCAGATGGTCGCGAAGGGCCATCACTTCGCCGGCGTCGAGCTCGCTGCCGTCGTCGACGCCGACACCGGGCTCGGCCTGCCCGACTTCCGGGCGGAGGAGCGCACGTTCCAGCTCCTCACCCAGCTCGCCGGTCGCAGCGGCCGCGACGCGCCGGGACGCGTGCTCGTGCAGACGTTCCAGCCGGAATCGCGGGCGGTGCAGCACGCCGCGCGGCACGACGTCGCCGGCTTCCTCGCCGGCGAGCTCGAGCGGCGCCGGGTGCTCGGCTATCCGCCGTTTCGGCATCTCGTGCGCGTGCTCGTCTCCGGCCCGGACGTCGCCGACGCGCTGCGCGCGCTCGAGGAGGTGAAGGCCGGCCTGCCGGAGTTCGAGCTGCTCGGCCCGGCGCCGCTGCTGCGCTTGCGCGGGCGCCACCGGGCGCAGCTCGTCGGCAAGACGGACCGGCCTCGTGCCCTCGCCTCGAAGGCGGCAGCGCTGCTCGCAGCCGCGGCGCCGGCGATGCGCCGCGCCGGTCTCGCCGCGGTCGTCGACGTCGATCCACAATCCGTGTGATGCGCACGGGAGGCTGTCTGTGCGGCGCCGTTCGCTACACGGTCCGCGGTGAGCCGTTCCACGTCGGACGGTGTCACTGCGCCGACTGCCGGAAGCGATCGGGCAGCGCCTACAGCATCTACGGGCAGTGGCCGCTCGACGCGTTCGAGTCGACCGGCGAGTACGTGACATACGAGGAAGACAGCTTCTGCCCCAGGTGTGGCTCGCGCCTGTTCCTCCTTGCCGACGAAGGCGTCGAGATCCAGCTCGGGTCGCTCGACGACGCGCCGTTCGACCTGCGGCCGGAGGCCGAGCTCTGGATCAAGCGCCGCGAGCCGTGGATCCCTCCGGTCGACGGCGCGGCGCAGCACCGCGAGAACCGCCGCTAGCCGGCAGCTGCCGCGTCACGGTCGGCCGGGAAGCGGTCGAAGATCCAGCGGGCGTCGAGCGGCTCGCGCAGGTACGACCCGCCGTTGACACGGACGAAGTCGCGCGTGCGCGGATCCATGGCCAGCCGCGCCTCGGCGGGGAAGTTGCGGTTGTGCCGGTCGATCAGCTCGTTCACCGTGGCGAAGCTCCAGGCGGCCGCACGCTCGCGCCAGGCGGCCGCGAACTCGGCCGGATCCTCGAGCTCCTCGGCGAGCGTCCGCCACGCCTCCTCGAGCCGCTGCTCGTGCTGTTCGACGGCGTCCTCGATCGCCCGCAGCCTGCGCATCCAGGCCGTCGGGCCGCCGAGCGCCTGCACTCCGCGGTCAGGGTCGGGACGGAAGTTGCGCGGCCGCTGCGGGAGCGGCTGACCGCGTACCGGGCTCGACTCGAGATCCGCCTCGAGCTGCTCGCGCTCGCGGCGGTGCTGCGGCGTCTCGGGCTTCGTCGCGCCCTGTCCCATGATCTCCCGAAGCGTCTTGGGATCCACCTCGGCGAGGGTACAGTCCCGCGAAATGACGGAGATCGAGGGACAGGTCAAGGACGAGGAGCTCGACCCCGAGCAGCAGGCGCGACGACGGCTGGCGCTCGCGCAGATCCGCCAGTACCCGGACGCGGCGTTGAAGATGGTCGCCCGCCCGGTGGAGGAGTTCGACGACGACCTGCGCCGCCTCGTCGACCGGATGAAGCAGCTGATGGTCGACGCCAACGGGATCGGTCTCGCCGCGACCCAGGTCGGCGTCCTGCAGCGGCTGTTCGTCTTCCAGGCCTCCGAGGACGAGACCGTGGCGGTCGCGAACCCGGAGATCGTCGAGCGCGGCGAGGTGACGACGGTCGAGGACGAGGGCTGCCTCTCGATCCAGGGCGTGCTGCTGCCGGTCGAGCGGCCGGCGACGATCGCGATCGAGGGACGCGACGAGCACGGAGCCGAGGTGCGATACGAGCTCGAGGAGCCGTACTCCCGCGTGGCCCAGCACGAGGCCGACCACCTCGACGGCGTCCTGATCCTCGACCGGACGACTCCCGAGGCGAGACGCGAGGCGCTCGGCAGCCTGCGCCCGCGCATCGTCCTGTCGTAGTGGCCCGGATCGCGGTCGCCGCGACCGGCGAGTTCGGCGCCGACGTCCTCGAGCGCCTCGCGGCCGAGCACGACGTCGTGCAGTTGCTGACCCGGCCCGACAAGCCGCGCGGGCGCGGTCGCCGCCTGGCGCCGCCGCCCGCGAAGGAGGTCGCGGAGCGGCTCGGGCTGCCCATCGCGCAGCCTGCGCGGCTCGACCGATCGCTCGAGCTCGGCGCCGACACGGTCGTCGTCTGCGACTACGGCCTGCTGATCCCGAACGAGCTGCTCGAGCGGGCGCTGTGGCTCAACGTCCATCCCTCGCTGCTGCCGCGTTGGCGCGGTGCTGCGCCGGTCGAGCGCGCCCTCCTGGCCGGAGACGACGAGACCGGCGTCACGATCCACCGCACGGTCGAGGCGCTCGACGCCGGGCCGGTTGCCGCCCGCCGAGCCTTCCCGATCGCGCCCGACGACGACGCCGGCGCCGTCTACGCACGCGCGGCCGAGGTTGCGGCGGAGCTCCTGCACGACGTTCTCGCTCAGGGCGAGCCGCGGTTCGAGCCGCAGCCCGAGGACGGCGCCACCTATGCCGAGAAGATCGGGCCGGAGGATCGCGAGCTCGACCCGGACGCCCCGGCGCAGGAGCTCGTCAACCGCGTCCGGGCGCTCTCGCCCCGCGTCGGCGCGCGTCTCGGCGACCTGATCGTCTGGCGGGCGCGGGTGGGGGAGGACGGCTCGTTCGAGCCGCTCGAGGTGCAGCCCGCCGGCGGCCGCCGCATGGCGTACGACGCGTACCTCCGGGGGCTCCGGCGATGACCTGGTGGCACGCCGTCGTCGATTCGGAGCACGAGCTGATGAACCCGACGAGCGTGGACAAGATCCGGCTGCTCGGTGCGCGGCTCGGCCTCGGGTCCGGTTCGCACGTCCTCGACATCGCCTCGGGTCACTGCGGGCCGGCGCTCGTGCTCGCGCAGGAGTTCGGGTGCCGGGTCACCTGCGTCGAGCGCGCTCCGGAGTTTCTCGCCGCCGCACGGGAACGCATCGGCGAGGCGGCCTGCGAGGACCGGATCGAGCTCGTCGAGGCCGACGCCGCGACGTTCGAGCCCGGCCGCTACGACGCCGCGCTCTGCCTGGGCGCGACGTTCGTGTACGGCGGGCTCGTCCCGACGATCGAGCGCCTCCGCGCGACCGCTCCGCTCATCGCGGTCGGCGAACCGTACTGGCGCAGCTGGCCGCTGCCGCCTCGGCCCGAGTCCGGCGCGGACAAGCGGACCGACGAAGACGACTGGCTCCCGCTGCCGAAGACGATCGAGCGCGCGGAGTCGACCGGCGTGCGCGTCGTCTCGCTCATCGCGTCCTCCGAGGACGACTGGGACCGCTACGAGTCGCTCCAGTGGCAGACGCTCGACCGCTGGCTCGAGGCCAATCCGGGCCATCCGCAGGCCGAGGAGTTCCGAGCCCGCGGCGCCGCCGACCGCGACCGCTATCTCAGCTGGGAACGGGCCGTGATGGGCTGGGCGATCTTCGTCTGCCGCTCGTGATCAGTCCCGCGAGACGCGCGGCGTACGAGGTGCTGCTGCGTGTCTTCGAGCAGGAGGCCTACGCGGACCGCGCGTTCCGCAGCGCCGCCGAGGGCCTCGACGAGCGCGAGCGGGCATTCGCGCAGCGGCTCGCGTACGGCTCCGTGCAGCGCGTGCGGACGCTCGACCACGCGATCGAGACGCTCGGCCGGCGGCCGGTGAGGAAGCTTGACCCGCCCGTCCGCGCGGCGCTGCGACTCGGCGCCTACCAGCTCGGCTACACCGACACTGCGCCGCACGCTGCGGTCAACGAGTCGGTCGAGCTCGTCCGCCGCGCCCGGCTCGAGCGGGCGGTTCCGTTCACGAACGCAGTGATGCGACGCCTGTCCGACGGGATCCGGCCGCTGCTCGCGTCGCTGCCCGACGGGCCTTTGAAGGAGTCCTATCCCGACTGGATCCACGAGACCTTCGTGCGGGTGCTCGGGGTGGACGGCGCTCTTGCGCTGATGCGGGCGATGAACGAGCCGCTCGAGACCGTCGTCCGGCTCGTGCGCGGAGAGCCTCCGGTCAAGGCCGAGGAGACCGACGTGCCCGGCGCGTACCGGGTCGAGCGTGTGGGCGAGGCGCAGGTCGTCGCCGGGAGGATCTGGCCGCAGAGCCGCGGCTCCCAGCTCGCGGGGTTGTGCGTCGGCTCGGTGGAGGGCGAGCGCGTGCTCGATCTCTGCGCCGCGCCGGGGGGCAAGACGGGGCAGCTGCGCGGCGACGTGACTGCGGTCGAGATCGACCCGGCGCGCGCGCGTGAGCTGCGCGAGAACCTCGCGACGATGCGGCGCGGCGAGGTCACGGTCGTCGAAGCCGACGGGACGGCGCTGCCGCCGGAGCTCGACGGCTTCGACCGCGTGCTCGTCGATGCGCCGTGCTCGGGTCTGGGCGTCCTCGCCCAGCGGCCCGACCTCCGCTGGCGGGCGAAGCCTCTGCCCGACCTGCAGCTCGCGCTCCTCCGTTCGGCGGCCGAGCGCGTCCGGCCCGGCGGCACGATCGTCTACTCCGTCTGCACGCTGGACCCGGACGAGTGCGAGGCGGTCGTCGACGCGAGCGCCCTGAAGGTCTTGCCGCTCGGGGAGGAGTGGCCGGCGTTCGCCCACCCGTCGCGTCCGGAGTTCCTGCTCACGCTGCCGCACGTCCACGGCACGAGCGGCTTCTTCGTCGCGCGCCTACGATCGGCGGGATGACCTGGTCCGACTGGGTCCGGAACGTCGAGGTCGAGCCGTCGCTGTACGCGGCCGACTTCGCGCGGCTCGGGGGGCAGATCGAGACGCTCCTCGGTGCGGGCTGCCGCGTCTTCCACTTCGACGTCGGCGACGGCCACTTCGTGGAGCCCGTCACGATCGGGCCGGTCGTCCTGGAGTCGATCGCGCCGCTCGTGCACGCGGCCGGCGGCGTGCTCGACTGTCATCTGATGGTCGACGACCCGCTGCGGCACCTTCCGCAGATCGCGCGTGCCGGCGGCGACAGCGCCACCTTCCACTACGAGGTCGTCGACGACGTCCCGGCGACGATCGCCGCCGCGCGGGAGCATGGCCTCGACGCGGGCGTCGCCTTCAACCCCGAGAGCGAGCCCGAAGACGTGGCCGCGGTGGCAGCCGACGCCGACCTCGTCCTCTGCATGAGCATCCATCCCGGCTACAGCGGCCAGAGGTTCATGCCCGAGGCGGTCGACCGGATCAGGCGGCTGCGTGCGACCCTCCCGGACCACGTTCACGTCCAGGTCGACGGTGGGATCGATCACGAGACGATCGACGCCGCCCGCGAGGCCGGCGCGACGCTCTTCGTCGCCGGTTCCGCGATCTTCGGGAGCGAGGATCTGGCGGGCGCGTACCGGCGTCTGGTCCAGGACGTCGCGTGAGCCACTTCGAGCGGGCGCTCGAGCTCGCCGAGCGCGGCCGCGGCAAGACCCGCGACCACCCTCTCGTCGGCGCCGTCGTCGTGCACGACCGCGACGTCGTGGGGGAGGGCTGGTACGAGTACGACGGCATCCGCCACGCGGAGGTCATCGCGCTCGACCGGGCGGGAGGCGCCGCGCGCGGAGCGACGCTCTACGTGACGCTCGAGCCGTGCTCTCACCACGGGCGCACGCCTCCCTGCGCCGACGCTGTCGTCGCGGCCGGGGTCGCGCGCGTCGTGGTCGGCGCCCGCGACCCGAACCCGGTCGTCGACGGCCGCGGCCTCGACCGCCTTCGCGCCGCCGGGATCGAGGTCGAGCTGCTCGACGACCTCGCCGCGCGCCGGCAGAACGAGGCCTGGCGGGTCTGGAAGTCCCTCGGACGTCCGTTCGTCACCTACAAGGCCGCGGTCACGCTCGACGAGCGAGTCACCGTCCCCGGCCGACGGTGGGTCTCGGGCGAGGAGTCGAGGCGCCGGGTGCACGAGCTGCGGGCCGCCTCCGACGCCGTCGCGGTCGGGATGGGCACGGTGCGGGCCGATGCGCCGCGGCTCGACGCTCGAGACGTCGCGGTCGCGAACCAGCCGCGGCGGCTCGCCTTCGGGCATGGGCCGCTGCCGGAGGGATCGGAGCTCGAGCTGCGCACCGGGTCGCTCGAGGAGGAGTTGCGCTGGCTCGCGGCGGAGGGGGTCCGGTCGCTGCTGCTCGAGGGCGGCCCGACCCTGGCGACGGCGTTCCTCGCTGCAGGCTTCGTCGACAAGCTGCTCCTCTTCATCGCACCCGTCTTCTCGGGCGAGGGGCCGCGCGCGCTGGGCGATCTCGCCGAGCCGCTCGAGCTTCTGCATGTCCGCACTGAGCCCTCGGGAGAGGACCTCCTCCTGGAGGCGTACCTGCACGAGCCGTAACCTTTGGCTCATGTTCACCGGCATCGTCCGCGAGCTCGGCACCGTCGACGCCTTCGACGGCTCACGGCTGGTCGTCGTCGCGACGGAGACGGAGGCAGACTCGGCAGTCGGCGACTCCGTCGCCGTAGCCGGTGTCTGCCTCACGGTCGTGGAGGCCGACGACGGACGGCTCGCCTTCGACGTCGTTCCCGAGACACTCGCGCGGACCGCGCTGGGCGGGCTCGAGCGTGGCCGTGCGGTCAACATCGAGCCGTCGTTGCGCGTCGGCGACCGGCTCGGCGGCCACGTCGTGCAAGGACACGTGGACGTCGTGGGCCGGGTCCGCTCGGTTGCCCCGGATGGAGACGGACGCCGCGTCTGGGTGGACGCGCCCGGCGAGGTTCTCGGGTACTGCCTCGAGAAGGGCTCGATCGCCGTGGACGGCGTCTCGCTCACCGTCGCGGCGCTGGACCAGAGCGGCTTCGAAGTGGCGCTGATCCCCCACACGCTCGACGTCACGACCCTCGGCTGGCTGCAGCCCGGTGACCCGGTCAATCTCGAGCCCGACATACTCGCCAAGGTCGTCGAGCGCCTCGTCGCGGCGAGGCTGCCGTGAGCTCGACCGTCACACCGTTCGCGACGATCGAAGAGGCGGTCGAGGACATCAGGAACGGGAAGATGGTGGTCGTCGTCGACGATCCCGAGCGTGAGAACGAGGGCGACCTCGTCTGCGCTGCGCAGTTCGCGACGCCGGAGGCCGTCAACTTCATGGCGACGCACGCGCGCGGCCTGATCTGCCTCTGCCTGACCGGCGAGCGCTGCGAGCACCTCGGACTGCCGCAGATGACGCAGCGGAACGAGGCCCAGCTCGGCACGGCGTTCACGAACTCGGTCGAGTCCCGCGAAGGCGTGACGACCGGCATCTCGGCCGCCGACCGCGCCCACACGATCCAGGTCGCGATCGACCCGGCCTCGACGCCGCACGACCTCGTCCAGCCGGGACACGTCTTCCCGTTGCGCGCGCGCGACGGCGGTGTCCTCGTGCGCGCCGGCCAGACGGAGGCGGCGGTCGACCTCGCCCGGCTCGCCGGCCTCGTCCCCGCCGGCGTCGTCTGCGAGATCATGAACGAGGACGGGACGATGGCCCGCGTCCCCGACCTCGTGCCGTATTGCGAGCTGCACGGGCTGCGGATGATCACCGTCGCCGACCTGATCGAGTACCGGCGGCGAACCGAGAAGCTCATCGAGCGCGCCGCGTCGGTGCAGCTGCCGACCGAGTTCGGCCTGTTCAGGGCGACCGCTTTTCGCGAGACGCTCACCGGCCGCGACCATCTGGCCCTCGTGATGGGCGAGGTCGGCGACGACGTGCTCGTCCGCGTCCATTCCGAGTGCCTCACCGGAGACGTCTTCCACTCGCTCCGCTGCGACTGCGGCGAGCAGCTCGAGGCCGCGCTCGCGGCGATCTCCGCGGAGGGCAGCGGCGTGCTGCTGTACATGGCGCAGGAGGGGCGGGGCATCGGCCTCCTCAACAAGCTCCGGGCCTACGAGCTGCAGGAGCAGGGGCTCGACACCGTCGAAGCCAATCTCGCGCTCGGCTTCGCGGCCGACGAGCGAGAGTGGGGGATCGGCAACCAGATCCTGGCCGAGCTCGGCATCACGACGATGCGGTTGTTGACCAACAACCCGAAGAAGGTCTCCGGCGTCGAGGCGTACGGGCTGAGGGTGACCGAGCAGGTGCCGATCGAGGTGCCGCCTCATCCCGAGAACGTTCGCTATCTGGCCGCCAAGCGGGATAAGCTCGGGCACAAGCTGCACCACCAGGATCTCAAGTTCGAGCCGGAGGGTGAATGAGCACGAGTGGCGGTTTCTGGCCGGGCGAGTCGCCGGCCGAGCAGGAGGACGTGCACGAGCCGGAGACGCCCGTCGCCGACCCGCCGGGTTGGCCGACGCCACGCCCGGAGGAGGAGCCGGTGGCCGCGCAGCCCGGGGCCGAGGTCGAAGTGAAGCCCGCGACCGAGCAGACCTCGATCGCCGAGCCGCACTCCGCCGAGCCGCAGCCCGCCGAGCCCGAACCGGCGGCGGAGGAGGCCGAGGCAGAGCCGGACGTCGCGCGGGCGGCGCATGTCCCGGGCGAGGTCGACATCCCGGACGGCGTGGCCGTCCTCGAAGGCTCGCCGTCCGGCGCGGACCGCACCGTCGGCGTCGTCGTCTCCCGCTTCAACGGCGAGATCTCGAACCGGCTGCTCTCCTCGGCGCTCGAGGCGCTCGCGGCCGCCGGTGTGGCGGACGAGCGGATCACGGTGATGCCGGTGCCGGGCGCATTCGAGCTTCCGATCGGTGCGATGGCACTCGCGAAGACGCGCCGCTACTCCTGCGTGATCGCCCTAGGCTGCGTCGTACGCGGGGAGACGGCCCACTTCGACTACGTCGCGGGCGAGGCGGCCTCCGGGCTCCAGCTCGCCGGTCTCGAGACCGGCGTCCCGGTCGCGTTCGGCGTCCTCACGGTGGACACGTCCGACCAGGCCGAGGCGCGAGTCGACAAGGGCGCCGACGCAGCGCGAGCCGCCCTCGAGATGGCCGACCTCTTCTCGCAGGTGCGCGCTAGCGCACGCTAGCTCGCGAAGCTGGCGCTTCGCTCGCTGGGATAAGGGACTGCGCGCGCGGGAGACGCGGTCTCCCGTGCGCTCCGTGCTGAGGGCACATTGGGCTTGTGTGCTTCGGGTGTCTTGTTCTGTCGCGGGCGAGCAGGCTTTGCGTGCTCGCCCGCTACTGCGCGGCGTCGTAACGTGGCCTGCGGCTCCCGTTACGCCGCCGCCGTGGCGCCACAGAGGGTTCGAAGCGCTTCGACCATTGTCACGCGAAGGGCCGGAGGCTAAGACAGCCGCCTGTGGCGGCGACTTAGCCGCAGGCCGAACCTGCGCTCGCGCCGGCCTCCGCCGCGCGCGAGCGCACGACGCAAGCCTCCCGCCCACAGAGCCTCCAAAGCAAGACAGCACGAAGCGGGCCGGAAACCGCGCTTTCCGGCCCGCGCAGTTCCGTCACCCAGCGAACGGACGCGCTGCGTCCGTTCGCTACCCTGCGGGCCGATGTCGAAGGTCTGCGCAGTCTGTGGGAAGAAGCCCGGGTTCGGTAACCACCGGAGCCACTCGATGGTCGCCACGAAGCGGCGCTTCGAGCCGAACCTCCAGCGCGTCCGCGTCGTGATCGGCGGCAGGGCCACGCGCGCCTACGTCTGCACGCGCTGCCTCAAGGCCGGCAAGGTCCAGAAGGCGCTCTAGCCCGCAGCCGCAACCGAGCGCCCCAATCGCCGGTCCAATCGGACGATGGAGGCAGGGCACGCGGTTTCCTCGCGCCTCGGGCGGATCACGATCTCGAGCGAGGCGATCGCGCAGATCGTCGCGGAGACGGCGCTCGAGTGCTACGGCGTCGTCGGGATGAAGGGCTCGCTGCGCGGGCAGCTCGCACGTGCCCGCCGCAAGCCGCGCGGCGTCGAGATCCGGCGGGACGGCGCCGACGTGACCGTCGACCTGCACGTCGTCGTCGAGTACGGCCTCAATCTCGCGGAGGTCGCCGCGAGCGTCGGCAACCGCGTCGCGTACGAGGTCGAGCGGCTCACGGGGCTGCCGGTGCGGGCGGTCGAGGTGCACGTCGACGACGTGCGAACCGGTGGAAAGACGAGCGTAGGCTCGACGGAGCTCGACCAGGAGCGAAGGCGGCGGCTTAGCCGGCGCCGGAGCGGAAAGTGAGCGCCGAGACCGACCTCCGGCTCGTGCGCGGCCTCGTGGGCGCGGCGCTGGCTTCGCTCGAGACGAGCCGCGGCCGCATCGACGACCTCAATGTGTATCCCGTCCCCGACGGGGACACCGGCACGAACCTCACGCTGACCGTGCGCGCGGTCGCCGACGCCGTCGCCTCGGCGGAGCCGGCGCATCGCCCCGAGCTGGCCCGTGCCGTCTCGCGCGCGGCGCTGATGGGTGCACGCGGCAACTCGGGCGTGATCCTGTCCCAGATCGTGCGCGGCGTCGCCGACGTCCTCGCCGAGTCGACGAACGGGATCGGCCCCGCGCTGACCGCCCGCGCGCTGCGCGGTGCGTCCGACGCTGCCTACCGGGCCGTGCGGCGGCCGGTCGAAGGGACGATGCTCTCGGTCATCCGCGAGCTGGCAGAGGAGGCCGAGCGGCACAGCGCCGACTCCGAGCCGCTCGGGGATCTCCTCGTCGAGCTCGTCCGACACGGGGAGGACGCCGTCGCCCGCACGCCCGAGCAGCTCGACGTGCTGCGCGAGGCGGGAGTCGTCGACGCGGGCGGCGCCGGGCTCGTCGAACTGCTCCGGGGACTGGCCGGCGCGGTCAGCGGCGCGGTGCCGCCCGCCGCGCCTGCCGCCGTCACCGAGGCGCCTGCCGGCGTGGACGCGATCCACCTCGAGCCTTCCCGCTACCGCTACTGCACCGTCTTCGTCGTCGAGGGCGACGGCCTCGATCGCAACGGGCTCGAGGAGCGGCTCGAGCGGCTGGGCGACTCGCTCGTGGTGGTGGGCGACGAGACGGCGCTCAAGGTGCACGTCCACACCGACGACCCCGGCTCCGCGCTCTCGCTCGGCACAGCCGCGGGCACGATCGAGGGGATCGAGATCGCGAACATGCACGAGCAGCAGGAGCAGCGCGAGCGGCGCCTCGCACTCGTCCCGTCGGCGCGCGCGAAGAGCGGAGTCGTCGCGGTCGTCGCCGGCGACGGGAACCGGCGTCTGTTCGAGACGCTCGCCGAGCCGGTCGGCGCGATCCGGATCGTCGTGGGCGGGCAGACCGCGAACCCGTCGACCGCCGAGCTCCTGGCGGCGATCGACGGGCTCGACGCCGACGAGGCGATCGTCCTGCCGAACAACTCGAACGTCCGGCTCGCCGCCGAGCACGCAGTCGAGCAGGCGGAGCGGCGTGCCGAGCTCGTGCCGACCGAGTCCATCCCGGCGGGGCTCGCCGCGCTCGTCGCCTACGACGGCACACGCAGCGCCGCCGAGAACGCCGCCGAGATGGCTTCCGCCGCGGCGGTCGTCGCCACGGGAGAAGTGACGCGCGCCTCGCGTGACGTCGAGCTCGACGGCCTCGCGATCCGCCGCGGCGACTGGCTCGGTCTCGCGGACGGCACGCCGGTCGCGGGCGGAGACGACTTCGGCGACGTCACGCTGGCCGTCGTCGGACGTCTGCTCGCGGAGCCGCGCGTCGTCCTCACGCTGCTCATAGGCGCCGAGCCGCCGCCGCTCGACGGCCTCGTCGAACGGCTCGTAGCCGCGCATCCGGAACTCGAGGTCGAGGTGCACCAGGGCGGCCAGGCGCACTATTCCCTTTTGCTCGGGGCGGAATAGTCTTTGGACGGATGCCGTCGGTCCGGATCGTGCTCGTCGAGGACAACGAGGTTTTTCGCGACGCTCTCGAGCTCCTGCTCGGGATGAGGGACGACGTCGAGATCGTCGCCTCGGTCGGCGACGGGCTGGCGGCCGTATCCGCGGCCAAGAAGCTCCGGCCCGACGTCGTGCTCATGGACTACCGCATGCCTGCCCTCGACGGGATCCAGGCCACCGCGCAGATCGTGGCGGAGGCGCCCGAGGTTGCCGTCGTCGCCCTGACCGCGTCCGCGGACGCGGCCGAGCGGGAAGCGCTCCTGGAGGCCGGAGCGGTCGCGTGTCTGATGAAGGACCAGGAGCTCGACGAGATCGTCGCCGCCATCCAAGCCGCGGCAGTGCCGGATTGAATCTCACCGCCGAGAACACGGCGATCGTGCTCGATTCGACCGCGGACCTGCCCGCTGCGGCCGTGCGTTTCCCCAACTGGCGCGTGGTGCCGCTGTACGTCCGCTTCGGCGACGAGAGCCTGCGCGACGGCGTCGACATCGACGCACCGGAGTTCTACGCAAGGTTGCGCGAGTCGAGCGTCTTCCCGACGACTTCGCAGCCGACGCCGGGCGATTTCCTCGCGTGCTACGAGGAGCTCCGAGCGTACGAGCGGATCTTCTCGCTTCACGTCTCGGCGCGTGTCTCCGGCACCTTCGCGAGCGCGGAGACGGCCGCGGCGGAGCTCGGGCACGGCATCGTGCGCGCGGTCGACACCGAGACCGCTTCCGCCTCGATCGCGATGCTCGCGCTCGCGATCCAGCGCCGGCTCGAGCGCGGCACGACCGACGAGGAGATCGACGCGCTCGTCGCTCGGTATCTGCAGGAGCGCGGGCTCCTGTTCACGGTCGACACGCTCGAGTTCCTCCAGCGCGGCGGCCGCATCGGGAAGGCGGCTGCTTTCGCCGGGTCACTCCTCCACATCAAGCCGATCCTCTCCATCCGCGACGGCGAGGTCGAGCCCGTGAAGCGGGTGCGCGGAGAGCGGAAGGCGTTCGCGGAGCTCGCGGCGGCGCTCGAGAACGAGACCGGGGACGAGCCCGCGCTCCGGCTCGGCGTCGCGCACGCGGCTGCGCCGGAACGGGCGGCCGAGCTCGAGGCGCTGATTCGCGAGCGGCGGCCGCAGGCCGAGCTCGAGCTCGTCGTCACGCTCGGGGCGGTCATCGGCGCGCACGCAGGCCCGGGCACGCTCGCCCTCTTCTGGTTCCGCGACGGAGAGTGACGTCCGGTCCGCGCGCGATACTCGACGCGCTCGGTGCCGCGGACGATGACAGCCACCCGTCGACAGACGGTCTTTGCAGGCCTGGACCAGCCCGGGAGCTGGCCGCCGACGCCGCGCGCACTCCGGCCTCAGCGGCTCGAGGCCGGTCTCGACTCCCTGCCGGGCGTCGCCGCGGTGACGCAGCGGAAGCTCGGCAAGCTCGGGCTCGCCTCGGTGCGCGACATGCTCGAGCACCGGCCGCGGCGCTATGAGACGGCGGCGGACGTGGTGGCCATCGCCGCGCTCCGCGAGGGCGAGGAGGTCGTGGTCAGCGGCCGCGTGCTCAACGTCGAGAAGCGTCCGATGCGCGGGCGGCGGCGGACGCGGATCGTGGCGCGCGTCGCCGACGAGACGGCCACCGTCAGCGTCACGTGGTTCAACCAGCCGTGGCTCGCCGACCGGCTGCAGCCGGGCACCGAGGTCCGCCTACGCGGGAAGCTCGGCCGCTACGGCTTCGAGCCCCGCTCCTACGACATCGGCGAGGAGGCGCGGGCGACCGCGGATTTCGCGCCGGTCTATCCCGCCGCAGAGGAGATTGCGGCCGCGACGGTGCGCCGCGTGGTCGACGCAGCGCTGCCGCTCGCGGTCCAGGTCCCCGACCCGCTCCCCGCCGAGGTGCGCGAGCGCGAGGGGCTTGCGTTGAAGCGCGATGCGCTCGCCGCGGTGCACCGCCCCCGCGACCTCGGCGAGGCGGAGACCGCCCGGCAGCGGCTTGCGTTCGAGGAGCTGCTCGTCCTCCAGGTCGGCATCGCGCGGCGCGCGGCCGAGCGGGAGCGGACGCTCGCTCCCGCGCTCGGCGAGCCGGGAGACCTGATCCACCGCTACCGCTCGGCGCTGCCGTTCGCGCTCACGCCGTACCAGGAGCAGGCGATCCGCGAGCTCGACGGCGACCTCGCGCGCACCGTCCCGATGCAACGGCTCCTGCAGGGAGACGTCGGCTCGGGCAAGACGGTCGTCGCGCTCTACGCGCTGCTCCGCGCCGTGGAGAACGGACGCCAGGGGGCGCTCATGGCGCCGACTGAAACCCTCGCCGAGCAGCACTTCTTGACCGTCGCCGACGTCTGCCTCGAGCTCGGCGTCAGCTGCGCGCTGCTCACGAGCTCGTCCAAGAAGCGGGAACGGGAGACGGCGCTCGGGGCGGACGTCGTCGTGGGGACACACGCCCTGATCCAGGAGGGCTTCGAGCTGCGCGACCTCGCGGTCGCCGTGGTGGACGAGCAGCACCGCTTCGGCGTCGAGCAGCGATCGGCCATCGCGGCCGGACGCGCGCCGCACGTCCTCCACATGACCGCGACCCCGATCCCGCGCACGCTCGCGCTCACCGTCTACGGCGACCTCGCCGTCTCGGAGATCGCGAAGCCGCCGGCGTCGCGCAAGCCCGTGATCACGAGCTGGATCACCGAGGATCGCGCCTCCGAGGCGTACACGCGCCTGACGCGCCTGCTGCGCGAGGGCCGGCAGGCGTACGTCGTCTGCCCGCTGATCGAGGCTTCGGAAACGTCGCTCGCGCGGGCGGCGGAGGAGGAGACCGAGCGGCTGCGCCGCGCCGAGCTCAGAAAGTTCCGTGTCGGCTGCCTCCACGGCCGGCTCAAGGCCGCCGAGCGGCGCGATCTCATGGCCCGCTTCAAGGCCTGCGAGCTCGACGTGCTGGTGGCGACGACCGTGATCGAGGTCGGCGTCGACGTCGCGAACGCGACCGTGATGATCGTCCAGGAGGCCGACCGCTTCGGGCTCGCCCAGCTTCACCAGCTCCGCGGCCGTGTGGGTCGCGGAGCCGAGCAGTCGTACTGCGTGCTCGTCTCGCGCGCGAAGGAGGAGCTGACCGAGTCCGCGCACGCGCGGCTGCAGGCGCTCTGCGACACGAGCGACGGCTTCGAGCTCGCGGAGGTCGATCTCGAGCTCCGCGGCGGCGGCGCCCTGCTCGGCACGCGCCAGTCGGGCCTCTCCGACCTGCGCTTCGCGCGCCTGCTCCACGACCGCGACCTGCTCGAGCGGGCGCGAGCCGCGGCGGCGGGAGTGGGGGACGGCCCGTTGCAGGACGCCGCCTCGGCGCTCTTCGCCGAGGTCGAGCCCGAGGCGCTCGCATGATCAGGCTGCTCGCGCTCATGCGGCGACGCCGACCGGAGCCGACGACGAAGCCGATCGACTCCGAGCAGCTCCTGCGGATCTACCGCGAGACCCACCGCCGGGTGGAAGAGCTCCGCCGGGCCGCCTAGGCGAGCGAGTCGAGCAGGGCCGCGAGCTCGTCCGGGCGCTCGAGCATCGGTGAGTGGCCGCTGTCGAGCTCGACCTGCGGGAACGGCGCGCGCCGCTGCCACTGCGGGTCGATGCAGGCGTCGCGGGCACAGACGACGTAGACCCCCTCGGCGCACATGGCGCCCAGCGGCAGCGATGCCTGGTGGCGCAGCTTCGCCGCGAGTTGCGCGTACTCGGGCGGATACTGCAGCTCGCGGGCGGCGTCGGCGGGATCCGGGTAGTACGAACGGCCGAGCTCGTCGAGCATCCGGGCGTCTCCGAAGCCGGGGACGAAGGTGTCGTCGGCGCGCGGGCCGTAGAGCGCGCAGAGGAAGATCCGCACGGGCGCCTCGACGTACGGGACGACGTAGCCGGCCATCGAGTGCCCGACGGCCACGTCTGCCGCCGGAACGCACGCCGCGTAGTCCTCGGCCGTCGCGCCGGTTTCTTCGCAGGGGAGGTCCGGCGTGTGCACGGTGTGGCCCCGCGCCTCGAGCCGCTCGCGGACGGGATCCCAGGCCCAGCCGCCGTGCCAGGCGCCGTGGACGAGAGAGAAGCTCGCCATGCGACGATCTTCCCATGCGCGTGATCGCCGGCAGCCGCAAGGGGCACAAGCTCGCCGCTCCGCGCGGCCTCGACACGCGGCCGACCTCCGACCGCGTGCGCGAGAACATCTTCAACCTCGTCGGCCCCGTGGACGGCGCGCGTGTGCTCGACCTGTTCGCCGGCTCGGGTGCGCTGGGGATCGAGGCGCTCTCGCGCGACGCGGCGAGCGCCGTCTTCGTCGAGCACGACGCGGACGCCGTGCGGACGATCGAGCGCAACCTCGACCGCCTCCGGCTGCTCGGCGCCCGCATCGTCCACGGCGACGTCCTCGGAACGATCGCGCGCGAGGCGACCGCCGGAGCGAAGTACGATCTCGTGCTGGTCGACCCTCCCTACGAGATGCTCACCGAGATCCAGCCACGCCTCGCACGCCACCTGCCGCCGCTGCTCGCGGCCGACGGCCTCCTCGTCTTCGAGACGGACGCGCGCGCCGAGCCCGAGCTGCCGCTGCCGGTGCGCACGAGCCGCAAGTACGGCCAGACGCGCGTCACCCTCTTCGAGGCACGACCGTGATCACCGCGATCGCGCCCGGCACGTACGACCCGGTCACCAACGGCCACGTCGACGTGCTCACGCGAGCCGCCGGAATCTTCGACCGCGTCGTCGTCGGCGTGGTCGGGACGCCGCAGCACAAGGAGCCGATGTTCGCCGTCGAGGAGCGGGTCGAGTTCCTGCGCGGCGCCCTGTCCGGTCTCGGCAACGTCGAGGTCGACGTCTTCCGCGAGCTCGTGGTCGACTTTGCGCACCGGTGGGAGGCGAAGGCGATCGTCAAGGGGCTCCGCGTCATCTCGGACTTCGAGTGGGAGTTCCAGATGAACCAGCTCAACCGGACGCTCGCGCCGGAGGTCGAGACGGTCTACGTGATGGCGAGCCCTCAGGTGAGCTTCGTCTCCTCGAGCGGCGTGAAGGAGATCGCGGCCTTCGGCGGCGACGTCTCGGCGCTCGTGCCGGCACCCGTCGCACGCCGTCTCGCCGAGCTCTTCCCCGACGGGCGGCCCGGGACTCCGGAACGCCCCGGAGAGTGAAAACGCACGATTAGCGGCCGCTTCTGACCGTGTCCTCCGCCGAGCGGGCTACACTGCGCAACCAATGGACGTACTAGTACTGATCGACAAGCTCGACGACCTCGTCCACAACGCCAAGGCCGTCCCACTCACCGACCAGGTGCGGATCGACCGCGAGGAGATCTACGACATCCTCGACCAGATGCGCGCGACGATTCCGGAGGAGATCAAGCAGGCCCGCTGGATCGTCAAGGAGCGGCAGGAGATGCTGGCCGAGGCGAAGCGCGAGGTCGACCGGCTACTTGCCGAGGCGCGGGAACAGGCGGTGCGCGAGGCGTCGCAGACCGAGATCGTGAAGATCGCGGAGCGGCAGGCCGACGAGATCGTCGACGACGCGCGGCGCAGCGCGCGCGAGATGAAGCTCGAGATGGAGGACTGGGCCGACAACCAGCTCGCCTCCCTCGAGGTCAATCTCGAGCGCTTCCTGACCGCGGTTCGGCGGGGTCGCGAGCGGTTGCACGAGCGCTCGCAGGAGTCGGTCATCGCCGGCATCGGCGCCAACGGCGACGTCGCCGACGACGAGCGCTTCTAGCGCCTGCCGACCCGTAGCCGCACGATCGAGCCGCGGCTAACCCGCGCGCCGGCAGCCGGTGCCTGCGCGATCACGACGTCCGCCGAGCGCGCCGCGACCCGAGTGACCTCCGGATCGAGGCCGTTGGCCCTCGTGACGGCAACTGCTCGGGATGCCGGCATCCCGACGAGCTCCGGCACCTGCGCAGGGGGTACGGCCCGAGGTATGCACGCCGGTCGTCGCGAGAGACACGAGAGCCAGGACGCCCAAGACGAAGCCGAGCACGAGGACGACGGCGAGCGCGAACCAGAGCCGCTTCCGATTCCGCTTCGGTCGGGGTCGCTCCGACACCAGGCCTCGTTCGCTCGCCCACGTCGCGGCGAAGCGGCGCGGGTCGCTCTCGCCCAGGATCTCGGTGGCCGAGACCCCGTCGGCCTGCGCCTCCGCGAGGTCGGACTCGAGCTCCGTCGCCATTTCCTCGGCGAGGAGTTCCGGCACGCCGAGCCGCCT
The DNA here is from genome assembly GCA_963702655.1 of uncultured Actinomycetes bacterium. GTDB lineage: Bacteria > Actinomycetota > Thermoleophilia > Gaiellales > Gaiellaceae > Palsa-739. The sequence goes on from CAVPDO010000001.1 coordinate 93,774, forward strand.
CCACTCCTGCCGGCACTCCTCGACGTACGCGGTCATCACGCCACCTCCGCCTCGATCGTCGCCAGCACCGAATCCACCTCACCGCGCACGTCACGCCACGCGCGCACGCCCTCGGCCAGCGCGCTGCCGTCCGCTCTGGGAGGCGCGGTAGTACTTGCGAGGCGGCCCGCCGTCGCTCGCCGCCCGGTGCGTGGCGACGAGGCCTTCGCGCTCGAGCCGGCCGAGCAGGGGATAGATCGAGCCCTCGCCGACGGTCGAAAGGCCGCGTTCGCGCAGCCGCCGCGTCATCTCGTAGCCGTAGGCGGGCTCATCCACGACGACGGCGAGGAGACAGAGGTCGAGCACTCCGCGGAGCATCTGACTGCGCCGGCTCTCACCTGCCATGCGCCGCATGGTAGTGCACCCTGTCTTGCGGCGCAAGGTAGAGAGGTTACGGGTTGGCGACCTCGCGCGCGAGCTCCACGAACGCCTGCGCCGCCTGCGAGCGGTAGCGGTCGCGGTGCCACGTGAGGACGAGCGTGCGGGGCGGGATCCGCGAGCCGAACGGGAGCATCTTCACGGCGCGGTCGCGCGGGTCGACGACGAGTTGCGGCTCGACCGCGGCGCCGAGGTCCTCGGCCACGAGGGCGCCGAGCGTCCCGTTGTCGTCCGTGCGGAAGACGACGTTCAGTTCGGGCACGCGGCCGGCGAGGAATCGCTCGGGCTCGTCGGTGGTGCGACGGCCGATCAGCGGCAGCTTCGCGACCTCGCGCAGCGGCGGCGCCGCATCGAGCTGCGCGAGCTCCGACCGCGCCGAGACGAGCAGGACGTACGGATCCTGTAGCACCTCCGCCCACTCGAACGGCCCCTCGCGCAGCGGCAGGTCGGCGAACGTCAGGTCGAGCTCGCCGTGCTCGAGCAGGCGCAGCAGGTCCGCGGCCGCGCTCTCCTCGCGCACGCGGACGCCGACCTTCGGCCACTGCGCGCGAAAACGGCGGACGAGGGCGGGGAGGAGCCGGGCGCCGACGCTCTGGTAGATGCCGACGCGGAGCGTTCCCGCGGCACCCTCGGCGAGCGCGGCCATGTCGGCGCGAGCCGCGTCGAGCCGCGCGACGATCGCGTCTGCGTGGCCGAGCAGGAGGAGGCCGGCCTCGGTCGGCTCGACGCGGCGAGGCCCGCCGGGACGGTCGAAGAGCCGCTGGCCGACGATCCGCTCGAGCTGCGCGATCTGCTGGCTGACCGCCGACTGCGTGTAGCCGAGTTCCCGCGCGGCGCGACCGAACGAGCGGGTGCGAGCGACCGCTTCGAGCGCCGCGAGATGGCGCAGATCGATACCCAGCCATTCATTAGCGCTCATGATCGACACAAACGATAACTCAACTTGTGCTGATCAAGGACGCCCGGCACCATGGCGCAGTGAGAGCCAAGATCATCATCGCGCTCGGAATCGTCTACGTCGTCTGGGGATCGACGTACCTCGCGATCGCCGTCGCCGACCGGACGCTGCCGCCGCTGCTCATGCTCGCGGTCCGCTTCGGACTCGCGGGTGGGCTCCTCTACATCTGGTCCGCCTGGCGCGGCGACGTCGCCGCTGCGCGGCTGGGCCGACGCGAGTGGACGGCTGCAGCCGCGGTCGGCGGCCTGCTCCTGTTCGTCGACACGGGCGGGGTGGCGCTGGCCGAGCAGCGGGTCGCCTCGGGACTGACCGCGCTGCTCGTCGCGGCCGTGCCGCTCTTCACGGCGCTCCTCGACCGCACGTTCTTCGGTGTCAGGCTCTCGCTCGGCGCGCTCGCGGGAATCGCGACGGGGCTGCTCGGCGTCGCGCTGCTCGTCGGCCCGAGCGCGCACGTCGATCCCGTCGGCGCCGCCGTGATCCTCGTGGCCGCGCTCGCCTGGGCCGCGGGCTCCGCCTACGGCCGTGTCGCCCCGCTACCGAAGCCGCCGTTCCTCTCGGCCTCGATGCAGATGCTCTGCGCCGCCGCGCTGCTCGGCGTGGCCGGAATCGCGTCGGGAGAGGTCGGCCGCGTCCATCCGGCGGCGATCTCCTCCGGCTCGGTCGCAGCATTCGCCTTCCTCGTCGTCTTCGGCTCGATCGTCGCCTTCACGGCTTACGGCTGGCTGCTGCGGAGCGGCGCCCCGAGCGTCCTCGTCTCGACCTACGCCTACGTCAACCCCGCAATCGCCGTGCTGCTCGGCTGGGCCTTCGCGGGAGAAGCGGTGGGCCGGCGTGAGCTCGCGGCCGGCGCCGTCGTCGTCGCCTCGGTCGGGATGCTCGTCCTCGCCCGCGCGCCGCAGTCGCACGAAGAGGCCGAGCCGCTGCCGGAGACCGTCGAGCCGTATCTCCGGCACAAGGAAGCGCAGGAAGAGACGCCGCCGCCCGTGCCGCGGCTCGCCGACTTGCGCCGCCTGGCGCCCTAGAAGCGCCAGCCCGCCGCGCTACGGTGGCGGCGTGAGCACGTTCGACCTCCGCACGCTCCGAATCCGCTCGGGCGACCAGGCTCGCGAGCGCGTCGAGATCGAGCTCGAGCCGCTCGTGCTCGGTGGCCAGAGCTACGAGCCGCGGCCGAATCCGGCGCCCGCCGAGCTCACGGTCACGCGCGCGTCGAGCGGCACCGTCCTCGAGCTTGCGTTCGACGTCTCGCTCGAAGGCCCGTGCTTCCGCTGTCTGCAGGACGCCGAGCTCGCGCTCCAACTTCGGCTGCGCGAGTACGAGGCCACGAAGCCCGGGAGCGACGACGAGCGCACCGAGTACCTCGAGGACGAGCGCGTCGATCTCTCGGCCTGGGCGCACGACGAGATCGCCCTCGCGCTGCCGGACAAGATCCTCTGCCGCGACGACTGCGCCGGACTCTGCCCCGTCTGCGGCAAGGATCTCAACGCCGAGCCGCACGAACACGTCGAGGAGCGCGCCGACCCGCGCTGGGCCGCGCTCGAGGCGCTCCGCGAGTCCGACTAACGCTCCCTGCGTCCTTGTCTCGCACTCGACCATCACACCCGGGCAGCGCGTGGTCATTCCGAAACGAGTTCAGCGGTCGATCGTGGACATGTCCGGGTACCGCTCGCCGGCTGCCGCGCCCTGCGGGAACGCCTGCTCGAGGCGCTCGAGCTCCTCCGCGGTCAGCTCGACGTCCACGGACTCGGCGTTCTGCTCCAGGTAGCTCCGCCGCTTCGTTCCCGGGATCGGGACGACGTCCTCGCCGCGCGAGAGCACCCAGGCGAGCGCGACCTGGCCCGCCGTCTGCCCCTTCTCCTCCGCGATCTCCTCGACGTGTGCCACGAGGTCGAAGTTCCGCTGGAAGTTCTCGCCCTGGAAGCGCGGGAGGTGGCCGCGGAAGTCGCCCTCCGCGAAGCCGTCCGGCGAGCGGATCCGGCCCGTGAGGAAGCCGCGGCCGAGCGGGCTGTAGGCGACGAAGCCGATGCCGAGCTCGCGGCAGGTCGCGAGCACGCCGTCCTCCGGGTCGCGCGTCCAGAGGGAGTACTCCGACTGGAGCGCCGAGATCGGGTGGACGGCGTGGGCGCGGCGGATCGTCTCCGGTGACGCCTCCGACAGCCCGAGGTAGCGAACCTTGCCCGCCTCGACGAGCTCGGCCATCGCGCCGACCGTCTCCTCGATCGGCACGCGGCGATCGACGCGGTGCTGGTAGTAGAGGTCGACGTGGTCGAGGCCGAGCCGCTGCAGCGACGCCTCGCACGCCTGCCGTACGTACTCGGCGTCGCCGCGCACCTCGCGGGAGCCGTCGTCGTGGCGGACGTTGCCGAACTTCGTCGCGAGCACGACCTCGTCGCGCCGGTCGCCGATCGCCTTGCCGACGAGCTTCTCGTTCGCGCCGCGGCCGTACATGTCGGCCGTGTCGAGGAAGTTCATCCCGAGCTCGAGCGACCGGTGGATCGTCGCGATCGCCTCGCCCTCGTCGGCCGTTCCGTAGAACTCCGACATCCCCATGCACCCGAGGCCGAGGGCGGAGACCTCGGGCCCTTGCGTTCCCAGTCTGCGTTTGTCCATGTCCCGACGCTACCCCGGCGGCGCGAAGCTACGCGCGGGGGAACACGAACGGCGTCGTCGTCGTGATCGCGACGAAGCCGACCCGCTCGAGGATCGGGCGACTCGTCGGCAGCGCATCGGAGTAGAGCCAGCGGTAGCCGCGCTCGCGGGCGAGCTCCGCCCGCTTCGCGACCGTCGCGCGATAGAGACCGCGTCCGCGGTGGTCGGGCAACGTCAGGCCGCCGAAGAGGCCGGCGAAGAGGCCCTCGCCGCTGAAGTCGATCCGTCCGCCGGCCACCGGTTCCCCGTCGACGAAGACGACGATCGCTTCGGAGGACTCCGGGATGGCGTTGCCGCGGCCGAACACGGAACGGGCGAGCCGGACGAACGCCTGGGGATCGCTGCGGAGATCGAAGTCGTCCGGCGCCGGGAGGATCGAGGCCGCCTCCGCGACGACGACCGTCTCCTCCTCGCCCGGCTCGAGGCCGGCCGCTCGCAGCCGTTCGGCGAGTTCCGGGCCGTCGTGCTCGTAGTACTTCCACTCGACGTAGCCCGGACGCTTCCGAAGCTGCGCGAGCAGACTCTCGACGTCCCCGTCCGCGGGCGGGCGGACCACCATCGAGTAGCCCTCGCCCGAGACGATGCCGGGCGGGCGCACGTACGCATCGAACAGCTCGAGGAGGCTCTCGGGTACCATGCCGCGCTGATCATGGCCGTTCCGAAGCGGAAAACCTCCAAGTCGCGCCGCGACAAGCGTCGCGCGACGCACGCGATCAGCGCGCCGAAGGTCAACGTCTGCCCGACGTGCGGCCAGCCGAAGCGCCCGCACCGCGTCTGCCCGACCTGCGGCACCTACAAGGGCCGCGAGGTCGAGCCGCTCCGCGTCCACGCGCCGTAGGCTCAGGCCCATGACCTGCGTTGCTGTCGACGCAATGGGCGGCGACCGCGGCGCGAGTGCCGTGATCGAGGGCGCGCTCGCCGCGCGCGCCGACGGGATCGAGCCGGTGATCTTCGGCTCGTCCGATCTCGACCCGCGCGGCCTCGCGCTCGTTCCCACGACCCAGGTCGTCGGCATGGACGAGAAGCCGGCCGACGCATTTCGCACGAAGGCCGACAGCTCGCTCGTGCGCGCCGTCAAGGCCGTCGCGGACGGAGAGGCCGACGCGGTCGTGTCCGCCGGCAGCACGGGAGCGATGCTCGCGGCGGGGCTCGTCCTGCTGCGTCGCGTCCCCGGTGTGCGGCGCCCGGCGATCGCCGTTCCCATTCCGGCCCGCCGGGGCCCCTCGGTCCTGATCGACGCCGGCGCGAACGCGGACTGCCGTGCCGAGCACCTGGTCCAGTTCGCGACGATGGGTGCGGTCTTCGCAGAGGAGATGCTCGGCGTCACGCGCCCGAGCGTCCGCCTCCTTTCGATCGGCGAGGAGCCGGAGAAGGGGAACCGGCTCACGCTCGAGGCGCACGCGCTGCTCGCGGCCTCCGATCTCGACTTCCGCGGTAATGCCGAGGGGCGCGACGTCCTCGAGGGCGCCGCCGACGTCCTCGTCGCCGACGGCTTCACCGGCAACGTCACGCTGAAGGCGGTCGAAGGGACGATCCGCACCCTGCTCGACTCGATGCGCGAGGAGATCACGGCGAGCACGGCGGGAACTCTCGGCGGGGTGCTGATCCGGCCGGCCGCGCGGCGGCTGCGCAAGCGCCTCGATCCCGACACGTACGGCGGCGCGTACCTGCTCGGCCTGCGCGGGCTGGTCGTCATCGCGCACGGCAACTCGTCTTCGACGGCGATCGCGAATGCGATCCGCCTCGCCGCCCGCGGCGTCGATCACGACGTCGTCGGCCGCCTCGCGGCGCGCCTATCCCAGGCGCAGCGGGCGGAGATTGTATGATCGGCGCGCTTTCCAGCCCCACGACACAACGAGGTGACATGGCAGCGTCGCGCGAGGAAGTCTACGAGCGGGTCAAAGAGGTCCTCACCGAGCAGCTCGGTATCGACGAGGCGGACATCACGGAAGAGGCTTCCTTCCAGGAGGACCTCGACGCCGACTCCCTCGACCTCGTCGAGCTGATCATGGAGCTCGAGGACCAGTTCGGGATCAAGATCTCGGACGAGGACGCGCAGAAGATCCAAACCGTCGGCCAGGCCGTCGACTACGTCGCTTCGCACCAGTAGCCGCGGCTCGGACCTCGCGCAGCTGATCGACGCGCTCCCGGCGGAGTTGGCGAAGCTCGTCTTCACTCATACCTCGTGGGCGAGCGACCGTAGCGCCTCCTACGAGCGGCTCGAGTTCCTCGGAGACAGCGTGCTCGAGCTCGCGGTCGCGCACGCGCTCTACGCGGGGCATCCGGACTTCTCCGAGGGGCAGCTCGCCAAGGTGCGGTCGCACGTCGTCTCCCGTGCGACGTGCGCGGTGGTCGCGCGGGACCTCGGCCTCGGGGAGCGCCTCGCCGAGCAGGCGGTGTCCACGCAGACCGAGGAGGAGCTCGAGCGGCTCTCGGGCAACCGCAACGTGCTGGCGGCGGTCATCGAGGCTGCGCTCGGCGCGATCTTCCTCCAGCACGGCTTCGCCGCCATCGAGGACGCCGTCGTCGCGGCCTTCTCCGATCAGATCGAGCACGCGCTCACCTCGCGCGTCGACCACAAGACGGACCTGCAGGAACTGCTCGCAAGCACCGGCCGCCAGGTGGTGTACACCGAGATCTCCGTCGAAGGGCCGCCGCACGAGCGCCGCTTCACCTGCGCTGCGGTCATCGACGGCGAGGAGCTCGGCCGCGGCGAGGGGCGCACGAAGAAGGAAGCCGAGCAGGAGGCGGCCCGCGAGACGCTCGGCAAGCTCGACCCGGCCGGCCCTTCCTAGTTTTCTGGCATCCTGTCCGGCCTCATGGCCGAGCGGAGACCCACCAACTCGGAGCTGCGCCTGCAGCGGCTCACCGAGGAGGAGCCCGATCCCGAGCCTCGGGGGATCCTCGAGATCTTCGCGGACGGCGACGCGGCCGACGAGGACGCACCCCTCGCGCGCGACGACGAGCGCGATCTACCGCAGTAGCGTCCTGCCGCCTCTTTAGGGTCCGGGCCGTGCATCTGCGCGCCGTCAAGCTGCGTGGCTTCAAGTCGTTCCCCGACCCGGTCGAGATTCGTCTCGAGCCGGGCGTCGGCGTGATCGTCGGGCCGAACGGCTCGGGCAAGTCCAACGTCTCCGACGCGATCCGCTGGGCCGCCGGCTCTCTGAGCCCGACCGAGCTGCGGGCAGAGAAGCCCGACGACGTCCTCTTCGCCGGCGGCGGCTCCCGCGGCCCGGCCGACTTCTGCGAGGTGGAGCTGCTCTTCGACAACGCCGACGGCGGGCTGCCCGTCGATTACGCAGAGCTCTCGGTCGCGCGGCGGCTACACCGCGGCGGCGAGGGGCAGTACCTCGTCAACCGGACCGCGGTGCGGCGGCTCGATCTCGTCGAGCTGCTCGCCGATCTCGGCCTCGGCCAGGGGATGCACTCGATCATCAGCCAGGGCAAGGTCGAGGCCATCCTCGCCTCCCGGCCGGCCGAGCGGAGGGCGTTGATCGAGGAGGCGGCGGGGCTCGGGCGCTTCAAGGCGCGCCGGCATCGGGCGGAGCTGAAGCTCGCCCGTGTCGCGCTCGAGGTCGAGCGCGCCCGCGACGTCGAGGCGGAGGTTCGGAAGCGGCTCCGGCCGCTTGCTCTGCAGGCCACTGCCGCCGAGCGCGCCCAGAAGCTCGCGGTCGAGATCGCGCGGCTGCGAGCGCGCGTCGCGCAGCTCGACCTGGCGGGGCTTCAGGCGCGGCTCACGGAACTCGAGACGCGGCGCGGCGCGGCCGCCGGGGGACGCCGTGGGGTGGAGGAGCGGCTGGAGGCGCTGCTCGCCGAGCGCGGGCGGGCCGAAGAGGAGCTCGCCGACGCCGCCGGCGGACGCGAGCAGGCGCTGCAGGAGCTCTACCGGCTGCGCAGCGGCGCCGAGCGTCTCGCGTTGCGGCGCGAGTCGGCGGAAGCGCGCGTGCAGCGGCTCCGCGACGAGCTCTCCCGTCCGCGGCAGGTGCTCGACGAGCGGGTGCGCGTCGAGCGTGCCGGCCTCGAGACCGAGGTGCGCCTGCTCGAGGAGCGCCTGCAGACGCTCGACCGGGCGCTGGCGGAGCAGGAAGGCCTGCCGCCCGCGGCCCGCGCGCTCGCGGAAGACGGCGAGCGGATCGCGTTCTCCTTCCTCGACGTCGAGCCCGGTCGCGAGCGGGCGGCTGCGGCCGCCCTCGGCCGCACTGCCTCCGCCGTCGTCCGCGACGACCCGGCCGGCGCTTTCGCGCTGCTCGAGCGGGCGCGGGACACAGGTCTGGGCAGTCTCGTCGTCCTCGTCGGGCGCGACCCGGCGCAGCTCGTGGCTCGGATGCCTGTCGTCTCGAAGGAGGAGCTGCTGGCCTCGTCGGTCCCGGCCGTGACGCCCGAAGGCTTCGGCTACGACCCGGAGCGCGGCGAGCTTTGGTTCGCCGGCGAGACCGCGGAGGCGCTACTGCTCGAGCTGCAGGCTCGCCGCCGGTCGTTCGCCTCGGAGCTCGACGGGCTGCGCGCCCGGCTCGCCGCGCCGATCCCGGCTGCTGCGTACTCGTTCGAGCAGGAGCCGTTCGCCGAACGCTGTCTCCGGCTCGCCGAACGGCTCCTCCGCGCGCTCGACATTTCGGTGGAGCGCCTCGAAGCCCCGTCGCGCGCCGAGGTCGATGCCGGTGCGGCTCGCAACGGCGAGCTCGGCTCCGAGCTCCGGCGGCTCGGCGCGGCCGAGGTCGAGCTGCGGCAGGAGCTCGCGGCCGCGTCCGGGGCCGTGTCGGCGCTCGAGGTCGAGGCAGCGCGGCTCGACGCCGAGGCCGACGAGGCGCGGCGCCGCCTCGAACAGGCGAACGCGGATGAACCCGCGGAGGGCGACGACCGCGACCAGCTCCTCTCGACGGTCGAACGCCTCGAGCGCCGCCGCGAGACCCTCGGCCAGGTCAACCCGCTCGCCCACGAGGAGTACGAGGCGGAGAAGGAGCGCCTCGAGGAGCTTGCGACTCAGCGAGCCGACCTCGAGGCGAGCCTCGAGGAGCTCGAGAAGCTTCGTAACGAGCTGACCGAGACGGTCGAGCGCCGCTTCACGGAGACGTTCGACGCTGTTCGCCGCCACTTCGAGGACGTCACGGCGACCGTCTTCCCGGGCGGCGAGGGCCGGCTGCGCCTCACCGAGACCGAAGACGGCGACGACGAGCAGGACTCGGGCGTCGAGGTGGAGCTGCGCCCCGCGGGGAAGCGTGTGCAGCGGCTCTCGCTCCTCTCCGGCGGCGAGAAGGCGCTCGGTGCGATCGCCTTTCTGTTCGCGCTCTTCCTCGCGCGGCCGTGCCCGTTCTATCTCCTCGACGAGGTCGAGGCCGCGCTCGACGACACGAACATCGGCCGCTTCGTCGAGCTCCTGCGCCGCTACTCCGACCGGGCCCAGTTCGTCGTGATCACGCACCAGAAGCGGACGATGGAAGCCGCAGATGTCCTCTACGGCGTGACCATGGGCGGCGAGGGCGTCTCGCAGGTCGTCTCGAGAAGGCTGCCCCGCGAGGAAGCCGAGGCTGCGAGCGCCGCTTAGGCTCCGGCTGTGCTCTACGACCCGGTCGCGTTCGAGCCGCTGAGCGAGGAGCCGTGGGACGAGGCTCGCGCCCGCGACGGGATCGCGGCAATCGTCGCCGACATCGACGCCGCGTTCGACCCCGGTGCGCTCTGGCCGGCGCACGAGTGGGACGGCTGGCAGGCCGCGCTGCCCATGAAGAACCTCTACGTCGGCGCTGCGGGCGTCGTCTGGGCGCTCGACGACCTGCGGCAGCGCGGCCTCGCCGAGACGACGCTCGACCTGCCCGCGGTTGCGATCGACGCGCTCGAGCGGTGGCGCGTGGAGCCGGACTACCTGGCGGGGGAAGCGCTGCCCGAGCCGGCCGAGTCCGGGCTGCTCACGGGCGAGGCCGGGATCCTGCTCGTCGCGTGCAGGCTCGGCCACCCGCTCGAAGCCGACCTGCGGAGCAGCATCCGCGCCAACCTCGCGAACGAGGCGGAGGACCTGATGTGGGGGACGCCCGGGACGCTCGTTGCCGCGACCGCGATGGGCTGGGACGATCTTGCGCGCGAATCGGCAGACGCGCTCGCGTTGCGCCGCGACGCCGACGGCCTGTGGACGCAGCGGCTGTGGGGGACGAGCTTCCGCGGAATCGGCACCGTGCACGGCCTCGCCGGCAACGTCCGCGCGCTGCTCCAGGTCGACGACGCGCGGAACGACGCGCTGCGCACCGAGTCCGCGGCCGCGCTCTCGCGGGCGGCGAAGCGCGAGGACGGGCTCGCCAACTGGGGCAGCGAGGGCAAGCTCCAGTGGTGCGCGAGCGGGCCGGGAATCGTCTCCGCCGCGCGCGACTACCTCGACGAGGAGCTCCTGCTCGCCGGCTCCGAGCTCCTCTGGCGGGCCGGCCCTCCCGGCCCCGAGAAGGGCCACGGCATCTGCCACGGCACCTCGGGCAACGGCTTCGCCCTCCTCGCCGCGTTCGCGCGAACGCAGGACGAGCTGTGGCTCCACCGCGCGCGCCGCTTCGCGGTCCACGCGCTCGGACAGGCCGCGCGGATGCCGGGGCGCTACTCGCTCTTCACCGGCGGTGCCGGCACGGCGCTCTTCGTTGCCGCCTGCCTCGAAGGCGACGCGCGCTACCCGGTGCTCGAGCAGCGGACCATCTAGGATCGCGCGCGATGGACGAACGCCTGGAGCGGTACGCGGAGCTCGTCGTCAGGGTCGGCGCCAACGTCCAGCCCGGCCAGGAGGTGTTCGTGCAGTCCGCGGTCGAGCACCACGAGCTCACACGCGCGCTCGTGCGCCAGTCCTACCGAGCCGGCGCGTCCTACGTCAACGTCCTCTACGGCGACGGCCACGTGCGACGGGCGATGATCGAGCTCGGGCCCGACGAAGCGCTGACCCATTCGCCCGAGTGGCGGAAGACGTTCGCCGCCTCGAACAACGGCAACGCCATGATCGCCACCACGGGCGATCCGGAGCCGGAGCTCCTCGCCGATCTCGACGGTGAGCGCGTGGGCAGGGCGATGCCGCTGGAAGTCGTGCAGATCCAGCTGCAGCAGATGCGCGAGGACAGCGTCAACTGGTGCGGAGTCGGCGCTCCGAGTGAGGGCTGGGCCCGGCAGGTCTTCGGCGAGCCCGACGTCGAGCGGCTCTGGGAGAAGATCGCGTTCTGCATGCGCCTCGACGAGCCCGATCCGGTCGCGGCGTGGCGCGACCATGTCGCGCGGCTCAAAGCGCGGGCGGCGGCCCTGACCGATCTTCGCGCCGACGCGATCCGCTATCGAGGCCCCGGCACCGACCTCACGGTCGGGTTGCTCCCGGACGTGCGCTGGCTGGGCGGCGGCGGCGACACCTCGACGGGGATCCCGTACGTCGCGAACATGCCCACCGAAGAGGTCTTCACCTCGCCCGACGCGCGGCGCGCCGAAGGGACGATCCGCTCCACGCTGCCGCTTTCCCTTTCCGGCCAGATCGTGCGCGGGCTCGAGCTGACGTTCGAGCAGGGGCGGGCCGTCCGGGTCGAGGCGGAGAGCGGCGCGGACCTCGTCCGCAGCCACCTCGCGACGATCGAGAACGCCGACCGGCTCGGCGAGCTCGCGCTCGTCACGAAGGAGTCGCGCGTCGGCCAGACGGGAACGCTCTTCTACGACACGCTGTTCGACGAGAACGCGACCTGTCACATCGCGTACGGCGCCGGCTTCCCCTTCCTCGCCGACGGGGATCCCGGAGACGGCCTGAACGTCGCGAACACGCACGTCGACTTCATGGTCGGCGGACCGGAGCTCGAGGTGGACGCCGTGCTCGACGACGGGACGGCCGTGCCGCTGATCCGGAACGAGGAGTGGCAGCTCTCGTGACCGACGGCGACGGCGTCGAGCGCTACGCGGAGCTCGCCGTTCGCGTCGGCGCGAACGTGCAGGAGGGCCAGGAGGTCTTCGTCCACGGGCTCGTCGAGCATGCCGAGCTCGTGCGCGCGCTGACGCGGCAGTCGTACCGCGCGGGGGCGTCCTACGTCAACGTCCGGTACGTCGACGACCACGTGCGGCGCGCGATGATCGAGCTCGGGCCGGACGAGGCGCTCGCGTATTCCCCCGACTGGCTGAAGACGCTGGAGGAGACGACGGCCGGCAACGCCATGCTGGGGACGATCGGCGATCCGGAGCCGGAGCTTCTGGCGGACCTCGACGGCGGCCGCGTCGGTCGCGCGATTCCGCTCGAGGTCTCCGAGATTCGCCGGCAGCACCACCGCGACATGAGCGTCAACTGGTGCGGCATCGGGGCGCCCAACGAGGGTTGGGCCCGGCAGGTCCTGGGCGAGCCCGACGTCGAGCGCCTGTGGGAGCTGGTCGCGTTCTGTTTCCGGCTCGATGAGCCCGATCCCGTCGCAGCGTGGCGCGAACATCTCGACCGGCTCGACGCACGGGCCGCAGCGCTGACCGCGCTCCGGCCCGACGCGCTCCGGTACCGGGGGCAGGGGACGGACTTCACCGTCGGACTGCTGCCGAGCGCCCGCTGGGGCAGCGCCCGCTTCGGCACCGCGAGCGGCATCGACTACGTCGCGAACATGCCGACCGAGGAGATCTTCACGACGCCCGACCCGCGGCGCGCCGAGGGGACGCTGCGCTCGAGCATGCCGCTCAGCCTCGGCGGTCGGCTCATCCGGGGTCTCGAGCTCAGGTTCGAGGACGGGCGGATCGTCCACGTCGAGGCGGAGAGCGGCGCGGACCTCGTCCGCACGCATCTCGCGACGATCGAGAACGCGGACCGGCTCGGCGAGCTCGCGCTCGTCACGAAGGAGTCGCGGGTGGGCCAGACGGGGACGCTCTTCTACAACACGCTGTTCGACGAGAACGCGACCTGCCACATCGCCTACGGCGCCGGGCTTCCGTACGCATTCGACGGCGAGCCGGACGAGGCGATGAACATCTCGGTCATCCACACCGACTTCATGGTCGGCGGGTCGGAGCTCGAGGTCGACGCGGTGCTCGCGGACGGCAGCGAGGTGCCGCTCATCCGCGCCGAGGAGTGGCAGCTTCGGTAGCTCGCGAGTGCTGCGCACTCGCTCGCTGTGAGGAAGGAACTGCGCACACCCGAGATTGCGATCTCGGGTGTGCGCCGTGCAGTTGGGCTTGCCTGGCCTTGCGCGCGCGGAGTTCCGTTACCCCGGAGCGCGACCGCACGTCTCGCTTACGCTGACGCGATGCGGAGCTGGGGGGAGCTGCTGGGCGAGCCCGACGCGGCGCCGGGGCCGGACGAGGAGGGCGGCGGCCGCTTCTTCTCGCGCCTCCGCGACTCGCTCTCCAAGTCGCGCCGGGCGCTCACCGGCGAGCTCGTGGCCGCGGCCTCGTTCGACCCCGGTGATGACGCGGACTGGGAGCGGCTCGAGGAGGCGCTCATCGCCGGCGACGTCGGCGTCCGCGCCACCGCCGAGCTCGTGCGGCGGCTCGAGGCCCGCGGCGAGCTCGGCGATCTGAACGCGGCGCTGGCCGAGGAGGTGACCGACCTCTTCGGCGCTGCTCCGGTGCTCGACATCGCCCACGAGCCCGCCGTGATCCTCGTCGTCGGCGTCAACGGCACGGGCAAGACGACGACGATCGGCAAGCTCTCGGCGCGGCTCGCCGAGCACGGCCACTCGGTCGTCGTGGCCGCTGCCGACACGTACCGGGCGGCGGCGGAGGAGCAGCTCGAGATCTGGGCGCAGCGGGCCGGGGCCGACTTCGTCGGTTCCGAGCGCGGCGCCGACCCGGCCGCGGTCGCATACGACGCAGTGGACGCCGCCGTGGCGCGCGGCCGCGACGTCGTGGTCGTCGACACGGCCGGGCGTCTCCACACGCAGACGAACCTGATGGAGGAGCTCGCGAAGGTGCAGCGCGTGCTCGCGGGGCGCCTCGACGGAGCGCCGCACGAGACGCTCCTGGTCGTGGACGCGACGACCGGGCAGAACGGCGTGCAGCAGGCCCGGCTGTTCGGCGACGCAGTGGGCGTCACGGGAGTCGTGCTGACCAAGCTGGACGGCTCCGCGAAGGGTGGCGTCGCGATCCCGATCGCCTACGAGCTCGGCCTGCCGGTGAAGCTCGTCGGGGTCGGCGAGGCGCTCGAGGATCTCCAGCCGTTCGACCCGCGCGACTACGCGCGGGCGCTGGTCTCCGGCTGACCGTCGGTCGAGCTCTCAGCCGCTTGGCGGTCCGATCGTGACGATGTACGTCCTGATCGGGTTCACGGTCTCGATCTCGATCTTCGACACCACGTACTTTCCCGGCTTGGCTCCGCTCGCTCGCGCGTTTTCCCAGGCATGCGCCGCGGCTTCCTCCACCGTGTCGCCTTCGCCCTTGAAGTGACCTTCCTTGGCGTTGCTCACCTGCACCAACCTCCTCTCACGGGCGACCCTACTCCTGCGTGAGCGCTCTGCCTAGGCGAGCTGCGCCGCCTGCCTCGCGCCGACGGTGTTTCCCTTCAGCTCGTACACCGCCTGCGCCTGGGCGGCGACGCCTGCGGCCTCCGCCGACCCCGCCGCCTGGAGGACGCGCGCGAGCGCGAGCAGCGCCGTGGCCTGCAGGTCGAGGAAGTCGGTCGGCGCCGCCAGCTCGACTGCCTGCCGGCCTAGTCGCTCTGCCTCGGCGGCCTCTCCCGCAGCCACGTCGACCTGGGCGCGCGCAACCCGCCACATCACCTGGGTGACGATGTCGTCCTCCCAGGCATGGGACTGGGCGAACTGCGCGAGGTCCCCGGCCTCGGCGAAGCGCCCCTCCTGAGCAAGCACCGCTGCGAGGTAGGCGGCGACCGTCGGCCGGACGTGCATTTCACCGATCTCCTCGAGCATGCGGTAGCCGGTCCGGAGCTCGCGCTCGGCGGCCTCTGCGTCTCCGGCCAGCAGTTCGATCGTCGAGGCGTCCATGGCCCGGATCGCCCAGCGGTGCGCCATTCCGAGCTCCTCCCAGACGGCCTGCGCCCGCGCCCAGTGTGCGCGCGCCTCACCGAACTCACCGCGCATGGCGAGCAGCATCGCCAGCGAGCTGAGGATCGAGGCGGTGAGCAGCCGGTCGCCCTCGCTCTCGCGCAGAAACAGATGCGCGCGGTCGATCGCGGCGTTCACCGGCGTCGGCCCCAGTTGGATTGCCTGCATCAGCGATGCCGCGGCGATGGCCGCCTCGCGCGTGTCCTCGGCGCGCCGGGCGTGCTCGAGCGCGTGTTCGAGCGCGGCGGCCCGCTCGCCCCAGCGGCAGGCGTTGACCGGCGGCTCGCTCAGCAGGTGCCAGGCCTTGGCCACGCCGGCGACGTCGCCGAGCGCCTCGAGGGCCGGAATCGCCTCCTCGGCGATCCGCGTGATCTCCTCGTCCGGCGTCTCTGCGTTCGTGAAGATCCGGAAGAACTCCCGCTCGATCAGAGTGCGCAGCTCGAGCCGCCGGTCGCCCTCGGCGCGCGCGAGTGCGAGAGCTTCTTCGAGCGCGCCCTCTGCGGTCGCGAAGGCGCCCGACCTCATGAGGGCGATCGCGAGCTCGAGGAGGGCGAACCCGCGCGAGCCACTCGTGGGCGGCAGCAGCGACACGCCTCGCTCGAGCAGCTTGACCGCGGCCGGCACGTCGTCGCGCGCCGAGGCGCGTCGACTGGCGGCCGTGAGCAGTTCGCCCGCCCGTTCGCCGAGCGACCGGGTGTGGTCGTCGAGCGCATCGAGCTCCTCCCGGTAGCGATAGGCCTGCTCGAGGTGGTAGCCGACGAGCTCGTCTCGACCTTCGTGGAGCTCGACCCAAGCGGCGAAGCGTTCGTGCAGTACGGAACGCGTCCTCTTCGGGATCCCTGCGTAGGCTGCGTCGCGGATCAGCACGTGCCGGAAACGGAAGCCGTCCTCTCCGGGAATGCTCGAGACCGCCGGCTCGACGAGCTCACGCCGGGCGAGCCCCAGAAGCGTGGGCCCGAGGGTCTCGTCGCCGCCGTCGAGAGCGGCCACGGCACCCGGCCAGAACTCCTTGCCCACGACGGCGGCCCGTTCCAGCACGTTCCGGTCGACGGGATCGAGGCGATCGAGCCGAGCGGCGAGGAGCGCCTGGATCGTGGGCGGGAGCGCGACGAGCTCGACTGCCGCCTGCGCCTCCTCGGCGAGCATGGCCACGAGCTGCTCCGTGTAGAGCGGATTCCCCTGCGCCACCTCAGTCACGCGCTCGCGGAGCTCCGGCGACAGCACTTCGAAGCTGTCGAGTGCGTCGAGGAGCTGTGTCGCCTCACCGGTTGAGAGCAGCTCGAGCCGCACGTGCATGCCTTCCCACCGTGGACGCTCCTCGAGCAGCTCCTCCCGAGCCACGCAGAGCAGCAGGATGGGCGCGTCGCGGCTCCATCGGCTGACGTGCTCGACGAGGTCGAGCAGCGTCGGCTCTGCCCAGTGGACGTCTTCGAAGAGAACGAGCAGCGGCCGCGGCCGGGCGAGCACCTCGAACAGGCGGCGCACGGCCCAGAAGAGGTCTTCCGGCGCGGCCGCTCCGGTGCCACGGACCACCCGGAGGCGCTCGACGACAAGCTCTGCGTCGGCCTCGCCGTCCATCGCGGACGCCACTGCCGGTTCGCCGCCGAGCCGCCGGATGAGCTCCGTGAGCGGCCAGAACGTGATCCCGTCGCCGTACGGGAGGCAGCGTCCGGCCGCAACGGTCGCCTGCTCACCGATCTCGGCGACGAGCTCGGACACGAGCCGTGTCTTGCCGACACCGGCCGCGCCGATCACCGTCACCAGTCTGCACTCACGGCGGTCGGCCGCAGCGCTTAGCTCATCGCGAAGGACGGCGAGCTCGTGCGTTCTCCCGACGAGCGGCGAATCCCAGCGACGGGCGAACGAGTCGGCGCCGGCGATCACCTCGAGCACCCGCCAGGCGGCGACGGGAGCGCTCTTCCCCTTCGCTTCCACGGGAGCGAGTTGCACGAGCCGCGAGGCGTGACGGACGAGCCGCTCGGTGATCGCGCCGATCAGGATCTCGCCGCCGGTGGCTGCCTCCTCGAGTCGCTTCGCGGTATTGACAGCGTCGCCGGTGGCGAGCGTCGTGGCCGCGTCGCCCGTCACCACCTCGCCGGTGTTGATCCCGATCCGGATCCGCAGCTGGGGCACCTGGTGCGGCTCGGGCGAGGCGTTCAGCCGTTCGACTGCCTGCTGCATGTCGAGCGCGGCCCGCACCGCGCGGAGCGCGTCGTCCTCGTGTGCGCGCGGCAGGCCGAACACCGCCATAACCGCGTCGCCGACGAACTTCTCCACCGTGCCGCCGTGGCGTTCGACAGCGACCCGCATCTCCTCGTACCACCTACCCAGCAGCTCGCGCAGGGGCTCCGGATCGAGGCGCTCGCCGAGCATGGTCGAATCGGCCAGGTCGCAGAAGAGGACGCTGACGGTCTTCCGCGCTGTCGCTGCGGAAACCATGTGCGCAGTCTGAACTCCGGGCTGACCGGTTTCCAGCCCGGGTACCCTGCAGCCGCGATGTTCGACACGCTCAGCGACAAGCTCCAGAGCGCCCTCGGCGACCTCCGCGGACGCGGCGTCCTCGACGAGGAGGCGATCTCCCGCGCCATGCGCGAGGTACGCCTCGCGCTGCTCGAGGCCGACGTCAACTTCGGCGTCGTCAAGGAGTTCGTCGCGCACGTGCGCGAGCGCGCGCTCGGCGAGGACGTGCGGAAGAGCCTGACGCCGGGCCAGCAGGTCGTGAAGATCGTGCACGAGGAGCTGACCGAGCTGCTCGGCTCGTCCGATTCCCGGCTCGCCTACTCGCAGCGTCCGCCCACCACGATCCTGCTCGCAGGCCTACAGGGCGCGGGGAAGACCACCGCCGCAGGCAAGCTCGCGCTCCTGCTCTCCAAGGAGGGCCGGAAGCCGGCGCTCGTGGCCGCCGACCTGCAGCGTCCGGCCGCGATCGACCAGCTGATCCAGCTCGGCGAGCAGGTCGGCGTGCCGGTCTACGCAGACGAGCGCGCGAATCCGGTCAAGGCCGTGCACGACGGGATCGAGCAGGCAAAGGCCGACGGACGCGACGTCGTGATCCTCGACACGGCGGGCCGCCTTCACGTCGACGAGGAGCTCATGGAGGAGCTCGCAGCCGTCCGGGGCGAGGCGAAGCCGACGAACGTGCTGCTCGTGCTCGACGCGATGACCGGCCAGGAGGCAGTCAACGTCGCGCAGGCGTTCCAGGAGAGGATCGACTTCGACGGCGTCGTCCTGACGAAGCTCGACGGCGATGCCCGCGGCGGCGCCGCGCTGTCGGTGCGCGCGGTCACCGGGCGCCCGATCAAGCTCGCGTCGCTCGGCGAGAAGCTCGACGCGCTCGACTGGTTCCACCCCGACCGGATGGCGTCGCGGATCCTCGGCATGGGCGACGTCCTGACGCTGATCGAGCGCGCCGAGGCCGCGATCGAGGACGACGAGAAGGAAGAGCTCGAGCGTCGGATGATGAAGGGCGAGTTCACGTTCGACGACTTCCTCTCGAGCTACAAGATGATCCGCCGCATGGGGCCGCTGCAGGGCGTGCTCAAGATGATCCCCGGCCTCGGCAAGCAGGTGGAGGGTCTCGACCAGGTGGACGAGAGCCAGCTGAAGCGGGTCGAGGGGATCGTCCTCTCGATGACCCCGCACGAACGGCGCGTCCCGCACGTGATCGACGCCTCGCGCCGCAAGCGGATCGCCGCCGGCTCGGGCACGACGGTCGAGCAGGTCAACCAGCTGCTCGAGGCGCGCAAGCAGATGGCGAAGATGATGAAGGCGGTCGGATCGGGCAAGATGCCGCAGATTCCCGGAATGGCGGCGGGAGCGCCTACCATCGCCGGGTCGAAACCCAAGCCGAGTGCGACTCGCAAGGCGAGCAGCAAGCGGAAGAAGAAGAAAGCGAGAAGGTAACCGGATGGCAGTGAAGCTCAGGCTGACGCGGGTCGGCTCGAAGAAGAACCCGATCTACCGCGTCGTCGCCGCCGATTCGCGCTCGCCGCGCGACGGCAAGTTCATCGAGATCGTCGGCCGCTACAACCCGCAGTCGAATCCGTCGCTCATCGACCTCGACGAGGCGAAGGTGCGCGGTTGGCTCGAGAAGGGCGCGCTGCCGACCGAGTCGGTGGCGAAGCTCCTCAAGGCTCAGGGCATCGAGTAACCGGTGGCCGAACTGGTGGCGGAGCTCGCCCGCAGGCTCGTCGACGAGCCTGACGCCGTGCGGGTCGAGGAGATCGAGGAGTACGACGGCACCCTCGTTCTCCGGCTGCACGTGGCCGAAGCCGAC
This sequence comes from uncultured Actinomycetes bacterium, assembly GCA_963702655.1. Taxonomy (GTDB): domain Bacteria; phylum Actinomycetota; class Thermoleophilia; order Gaiellales; family Gaiellaceae; genus Palsa-739. Next base: position 113,032 of record CAVPDO010000001.1, read on the forward strand.
ATCGGCAAGGTGATCGGCCGCCAGGGCCGGCTCGCGCGTGCGCTGCGGACGATCGTGCGCGCCGGCGGCGTCGATGCCGGCCGCCGGCTTCAGCTCGAGATCGCCGACTGACGTGACGCCGGTCGCCGCGCTGTACGACGTCCACGGCAATCTCGCCGCGCTCGAGGCCGTGCTCGCGGAGGTGCCGGCGGACGCGACGATCGTGCTCGGCGGTGACGTCTGCGCGGGAGGCGCGCAGCCGTCCGAAACGCTCACCCGGCTGCGCGGCCTGGGCGACCGCGTCGCCTGGCTGCGCGGCAACGCCGACCGCGAGCTCTATCCCGGCGAGGAGGGGCTCGCACCGCCCGGCGCGCTCGACGCGACCCGAGCGGCGCTGAGCGAGGAGGAGATCGAGTTCCTGCACGGCCTCCCCGAGACGCAGGTCGTCGACGGCGTCCTCTATTGCCACGCCTCGCCGCGCAACGACGTCGACATCTTCACCGAGCGCACCCCGGAGGAGCGCATCGCCTTCCTCTTCGACGACCTCGACGTGCCGACCGTCGTCTGCGGCCACACGCACACGCAGTACGAGCGCACGGTCGCGGGCGTCCGGGTCGTCAACGCCGGCAGCGTGGGCCTGCCCGTACGAGGAGGAGCCCGGCGCGTACTGGCTGCTCGATCTCGGCCACCGGCGGACGGCGTACCAAGGCGCGGAGCTCACGGCGACACGCGAGGCAGCGGTCTCGAAGTTCACCGAACTTGGGCTCTGACCTGGTGCCGGTCGGGCGGGTCGGCAAGCCGCACGGGCTCGACGGCGGCTTCTTCGTCGAGGTCGCGAGCGAGCGGGAGGCCGTGTTCGCGAGAGGTGCGACGCTCTTCGCGGGCGGCGAACCGGCGACCGTCGTCGCCAGGCGGCACGGTTCCGGAGGCCGGCCGGTGATCCTCCTCGACCGGCACGTCGAGCGCGGCGCCGAGCTCGCTGTCCCCCGCGCGACGCTGCCGAGCCTCGCCGACGCAGACGAGTTCTACGTCTTCCAGCTCGTCGGACTCAGCGTGGAACAGGAGGACGGGCGGCTGCTCGGGCGGGTGCGGGAGGTACTCGAGTACCCTGGGAACGACGTGCTCGAGCTCGACTCCGGTGCGTCACTCCCCCTCGTCGAGGCGTGCGTCCGGGAAGTCGATCTGGGGAACGGACGGATCGTCGTCGCCGCAGGGTTCGCAGACCCCGAATAGCCGCCGTGCGCATCGACGTCTTCACTCTCGTTCCCCACGCCTATGCCTGGCTGACCGAGCAGCGGCCGGTCGCGAGCGTCCTCGGCACGCAGCTCGAGCTGCGGCTCTTCAACTACCGCGAGTCGACGCCCCTCCGCGCCGGGCAGGTCGACGACGAGCCGTACGGCGGCGGAGCGGGAATGGTCCTGCGTGTGGACGTGGTCGCCGCCGCGCTCGAGTCCGCGTACGACGGCGAGCCTCCCGGCCCGGTGATCGCGCTCACGCCCAAGGGCCGGCAGCTGACCCAGGCGGTTGTGGAGGAGCTCGCCGAGCTGCCTTCGTTCACGCTCCTGTCCTCCCGCTTCGAAGGCTTCGACGAGCGCATCGTCGACCACCTCGCGACGGACGCGCTCTCGGTCGGGCCCTACGTCCTCTCGAACGGGGATCTGCCGGCGATGATCGTCCTCGACGCGGTCGCGCGGCGGCTGCCCGGGGCGCTCGCCGAGGGGTCGGGAGAGCTCGAGAGCTTCTCGGCCGCGCTCGGCGGCGGGCTCGAGTATCCGCACTACACGCGCCCGGCGCAGTTCAACGGCTGGGAGGTTCCCGACGTGCTGCTCTCGGGCGACCACGCGCGCGTCGATGCCTGGCGGCGGGAGCAGGTGCGATGAGCGACGACTGGGGCAGCTACCGCTCCGGTTCCGGCGGCGAGGGGAACGAGGAGAAGGACGACGCGGGCACAGGTAGCGAGGAGCCGGGCCGCGACGATCCGGGCGGCTGGCCGCAGGAGCCGGAGACGGGCGCGACCGGGTGGCCGACCCCCGAGCCGACGTGGCAGCGTCCCGACTACGGCGGCTACGGGTCTCCGCGGCGCGACGAGCTCTTCGACGACGACGACGGCGAGCCGGAGCCGTATGAGTCCCAGCACAGCCGCGACCCGCTCGCCCGCCTCTTCCCGGGCCTCCCACGCAGCGTCCGGGTTACGCTCGACTGGATCCTCACCATCGCCGGCGCGATCCTGATCGTGCTCGCGCTCAAGCAGTGGGTCGTGAACCCGTACCGCATCCCGTCCTCGTCGATGGAGCCGACCCTGAACTGCGCCAAAGGCCCCGCGAATCCCGGCTGTCTCGGCAACTCGAGCGACCGCGTGCTCGCCTGCCGCATCTGCCTGGACTTCGGGCACAACCCCTCGCGCGGCGACATCGTCGTCTTCAACACGCCGAGCAGAGCCGCAACCGAGTGCGGCGAAGGCGGCACCTTCGTGAAGCGGGTGATCGGGCTCCCCGGCGACACGGTGCACGAGGACAAGCGTGGCAATATCTGGATCAAGAGCCCCGGTTCGCGAACTTTCGTCGAACTGAAAGAGCCGTACATCTCGGCCCAGGACCGGCTGGCCGACAGCGAGCACTTCGGCATCACGCGGCACGTCCCGGAAGGGCAGTACTTCATGATGGGAGACAACCGCTCCGAGTCGTGCGACTCGCGCACGTGGGGCTCGGTCCCCCGCAACAAGCTGATCGGGATCGTCTTCTTCGTCTACTGGCCGCCCGACCGCATCAGCCTCAAGTAGCGGCCGCTCTCCGCGCGCAGTTCCGTTTCCAGTACCGAGGAGCCCGGCTCTTCGGTACTCTGGGCCGTCGGCCGTCCGGCCTTCTTTCCATGAGCAACGTGATCCAGGACCTCGAGCGCGCTCAGCTGCGCAACGTGCCGCGCTTCAAGGCGGGCGACACGGTGCGCGTGCACTTCCAGGTCATCGAGGGTACGCGCCGGCGCGTGCAGGTCTTCGAGGGGATCGTGCTCAAGCGGCAGGGCGCTGGGGTGCGCGAGACCTTCACCGTGCGCAAGCAGTCGTTCGGCATCGGCGTCGAGCGGACGTTCCCGCTCCACTCCCCGAAGATCGAGAAGATCGAGGTCGTCGCGATCGGCGACGTCAACCGCGCGAAGCTCTACTACCTCCGCGGCCGGGTCGGCAAGAGGGCGCGCGTGCGCGAGCGCCGGTACGGGGCCGGCTCGCAGCTGCCGACCGCGGTCGAGGCGACACTCGCGGAGCCCGAAGAGACGCCGCCGGCTGCCGAGCCGGAGGACGCCGAGGGGCTGCAATCCGAGGCTGAGCCCGTCGAGGCAGAGCCGGCGGACGAAGAAGCGGCAGAGACCGGGGAGCCGGCCGGCGAGGAAGCGCCCGTCGATGAGCCCGCCGCCGAGCCCGAGACGGCCACGGCCGAGTAGCGACTCTCCGGCAACTTCCGCGCAGCAGTTCCCGTCGCCCGCAGCGGCCGATACCCTCGCTGCGACGTGAAGCGGACCGGCCAGAAGCTCCTGCGCTTCGATCGGCGCCTCGGCGCGCGTTTCGTCGCCGGTACCGACGAGGCGGGGCGCGGCTCCCTCGCCGGCCCGCTCGTCGTCGCGGGTGTCCTGCTCGACTACGGATCGCTGCGCGACCACCGCGTCCGGCCGCTCGGCTTCCTCAACGACTCGAAGCAATGCTCGCCCGAGCGGAGGGAGGACCTCTTCCGGGCCGTCGTCGGCTGTGCCGAGCGCGTCGCCGTGCGCGTCATTCCGCCGGGCGACATCGACCGCAACGGCCTCCACCGCTCGAACCTCGCCGGTTTGCGGGCGATGCTCGAGGCATTGACGCCGCCGGCCGAGGCGTGCCTCGTGGACGGGTTCCGGCTCGGCCCGGCCGCGCCGGAGCACACCGCGGTCGTCGACGGCGACGAGAAGAGCGCGGCGATCGCGGCCGCCTCGATCGTCGCCAAGGTGACTCGCGACCGCCTGATGCGCCGCCTCGACGCGCTCTATCCCGCGTACGGCTTCGCGCAGCACGTCGGCTACATCACGCCCGGCCACTCCGCCGTCGTCCGGGCCCGCGGCCCGTCCGCGGTGCACCGGCTCAGCTTCCAGGCCTTGTGTTACGAGACCGAGGAGGCCGTTGCCTAGGGCCGGTTCGGGCTTCGCCGCCGAGCGACGGGCGGTGTGGTGGTACCGGCTGCGCGGTTGGAAGATTCTCGGCGAGAACGTCTGGGCCGGCGGCAACGAGCTCGACCTCATCGTGCGGCGCGGCGGCACGCTGCGCTTCGTCGAGGTGAAGGAGAAGAAGGGCACGAGGTTCGGCGACCCGCTCGAGATGGTCACGCCGGAGAAGCAGCGGCGGCTGCGCCGGGCGGCGGAGTCCTGGCTCGGCGCGCGTCCGGAGCTCTCGCGGCTCGCGGTCGGCTTCGACGTGATCGCCGTCCGCGGCGGCCGCGTGCAGCGCGTGCCGCAGGCGTTCTAGTCCGCACGTCGAATCCCGTCGCGTGGCCGTCACGCAGGACGAGCTCTACGCGACCCTGGACCTCGACCTCTCCTGGTCGGAGGCCGAGCTGCGCGAGCGCGAGCGGACGAAGCACGTCCACCGGCTCCACCCGTACCACGGCAAGTTCATCCCGCAGCTCGTCGAGGTCCTGCTCGGGCGCTACTTCGAGCGCGGCGACCACGTCCTCGACCCCTTCGCCGGCTCCGGGACGACGCTCGTCCAGGCGCTCGAGTTCGGCCTCGATGCGACCGGAGTGGACATCGCGGCGTTCAACTGCCTTCTCATGCGCGTGAAGACCGCCTCCTACGACTTGCCGGAGCTCGGAGAGGAGCTGCGCGACGCGTACGGCCGCATCGAGACGCTGGGGCTCCGCCGGCGGCGGGTGAACGGCTACCTCAGGGCCTGGTACACGCCTGGAGCGGCGACCGAGCTGCTCGACTTCGGCGATCTCATCCCGGAGTACCGCCACGGCGACGTCCTGCGCGTGATCCTCTCGCGGTCGGCGAGGTCGGCGCGCCGCGCCGCCCACTTCGACCTCGAAGCGCCCAAGACTCCGCAGCATGGCGAGTACTGGTGCCACAAGCACCGGCGGAATTGCCGGCCGGTCGAGTCGGCTCTCGGCTTCCTCAGCCGCTACACGCTCGACACGCTCGCGCGGATCGAGGAGTTCGCGCGGGTTCGCGACACCGAGCGCGACGCGGCGGTGCTCCACGGGGACGCGCGGGAGCTCGACCTCGGCGGGCCGTACGACGGGATCCTCACCTCGCCGCCGTATCCGGGGCTGATCGACTACCACGAGCAGCACCGCTACGCCTACGAACTGCTCGGCCTCGACGACCGGCGGGAGAGGGAGATCGGCGCGGCCGCAGCGGGCACGTCCCGCGCCGCGCTCGAGGCGTATCGCGCCGGCATCGCGGCGGTTCTCGAGCGGGCTGCCACAGCGCTGCGGCCCGACGCGCCGGTGCTCGTCGTGGTCAACGACCGCCGCGACCTCTACCCGGAGATCCTCGCGCGGGCCGGCCTCCAGCTCGAGGCGCGGCTCAGGCGCCACGTCAACCGCCGCACGGGCCGGCGGGCGGGCGAGTACTTCGAAGACGTCCTGGTCGCACGCGCCGCCTGAGCGAGCTCTCGTGCGAGAGGACGCTGGCCCAGGCGAGCGTCGCGCGGTTCGGAGGCGTTAGCGACAGGAGACGGCAAGCGAACCGTCACTGTGCCGCGTGAGGTTGAGAGTCACGGAGGCGGACTTGCCATCGGCAGAACCGCTTACGCCATGACCGGTGGACGGAACGTACGCACCAGCTGTAACGCCGTGGTAGCTGCAGCGCATGGCCTGGCCTCTCTGCGGATCTGCAATCGTCGTGGTCGTCGGCGCGGTGAACGTCATAGGGGCGGGCGGTCCCGGCGTCGAATCCTTCGCGCCACCGCCGCACCCAGCGAGGACTAGGCCAGCCACGGCGGTGATGAGTAGGGCTGTCGTCTTCATCTCAGCTCTTATACGTCACAGACGGCCCGCATGTCACGGCTGATCCTTCAGGGGCGCTCAGGGGTCTGTGAGACTAGGTGAGGGTGTCTGTCTGAGACGCTCGCCAGCCTGGTTGCTGCCGTGCCGTGTGTGACTCGTCAGGTGTCTGGCCGCTTGGTGCGTGCCTTGGGAGTGATCTGTCCGTGCGTGGCGGCGGTGCCGGTCTGGCGTCCGCTGCTGGCTTGATCAGGAGCTTGTCCGCCCGAGGGGCGTGACTCATCACAGTCCTGCCGCTGCGGTTTCCCTTGCTCAGACCGGCACCGGACCCTGCCAACCGAGGTCGGAGGATCGAGTCGGATGCTTGCAGACGAGCTGGACTACGTGATCGGCGTCGACACTCACCGCGACGAGCACGTGCTGGCGGTGGTGACGGCGCCTGCGGGTGCTGTAGTGGCGAGGAGGGCGATTGGCGCGGACGGCCGCGGCTATCGGGAGGCGCTTCGCTTCGCCGAGCAGGTGGCGGCAGGCAGGCGGGCGTGGGCGGTCGAGGGCACGGGCAGCTACGGGGCTGGCCTGGCCCGCTCTCTGAGCGAGCAGGGCGAAGCCGTGCTCGAGATCAACCGCACGCCACGCAGCGAGCGGCGGCTGGCCGGCAAAGACGACTCGCTCGACGCGGTGCGGACGGCTCGGACGGCGCTCGCCAGCGAGACACTCGCGCTGCCGCGCGAGCGGCGGGAGGCGCTGCGAGTCTTGCTGGTCGCGCGCAGCAGCGCCGTCGACGTCCGTCGCGAAGCACTGACGCAACTCCGCGCGGTGATCGTCACGGCGCCGGAGCGGCTCCGCCAGGAGCTGCGGCGGCTACCCGAGGGCAAGCTGCTCGCCCGCTGCAGCAGGCTCCGCCGCGCCGGTGCAGCCGACGAGCTCGCGACCCGGCTCGTGCTGCGCAGCCTCGCCCGCCGCATCCAAGCCGCAACACTCGAAGCCGCCGAACTCGAGCGGGAGATCCTCGCCCGCATACGCGCACTCACCCCAGCACTACTCGAGGAACCGGGAGTCGGGCCGATCGTCGCCGCCCAACTGATCGTCTCCTGGTCGCACCGAGGCCGGCTGCGCTCTGAAACCTGCTTCGCCCGCCTCGCCGGCGTCGCCCCAGTCCCCGCCTCAAGCGGCCAAACGACCCGATACCGCCTCAGCCGCGGCGGCGACCGCCAACTCAACCGCGCCCTCCACACGATCGTCCTCCACCGCCGCCACCACGACCCCACCACCCGCGACTACATCGCCAAACGGATCGCCGAAGGCAAAAGCCGCCGCGACGCCACCCGGCTACTGAAGCGCTACCTCGCCCGCCACCTCTACCGACTCCTCGAAAACCAGGAGCCGCCTATGACTTGACAAGTCATAGGAGCATCACTCCGGACACTGGCCCAGGCGCGGGACTCGACGCGGTCGGCTTTGCGTAATGGAGACGTGCGTCTATTAGGCGTCGCGGCCATAGGGCTACTGCTCGTTCTCTCGGCGTGTGGGAGCAGCACCCCTGGGTCGGCGTCCGACCGGACCATGCGTGGCGGAGCACGTTCCAGCGCGGCGGCCCACCGCACCGTGTTGTTATCAGTTTCGACGGTCGTGACCGCGGCTTGCCGCCGCACGGCACGTCGCTTCCATGCCGTGGTCTTGTGTCCATCCGCGTTGCCCCGTGCGACCGTCACGGTAGCGCGTCGCCTGGCAAACCTTCGCAGGCTCCGAGTCATCGTCTACCACGCCCAGGGGGCAGGCTTTGCAGGGCTGTCGTTCATGTACGACGCCGAGCCGCCCGGAAGTCCGCCGAGCGGCTTCCTGCACTTCGAACTCGATCCTCGAAACCTGGCCTACAACAGCTATCCGAGAGGCCGACCATCCTCGGATTCCCGCTGGACGCGACTCGGTGGCCGTCTTGGCTGGCTACGCCCGGCGGATGGCAAGGGCGCGTACTTCGGCGATCACGTGCGTTTCTTCTTCGCTGTCGGCAAGACGAAGTGGGTCGCCTCACTCCACTTCTTCGGCAGAGCCACCACAGGACTGCTCGGGCGTGTGGTCAGCCTAGTCAAGGTCGTCAGCCCGGACGGGGCCATCAGGAACCTCCCTCGCTAGGGGTCGGCACTACCGCCCTCAGGGATTACTCCGGAACACCGGCCTGCCCAGATCTCTCTCGTCAGCGCAGTTCGCTCAGCTTGTTCGCGAGGGCATCCAGATCGACCGGCTCAGTGGTGTCGAGTTCGATCAGATGCCCAGGAAGCTCCAGGGCATCGTGGACGCCACTCTCGAAGCGCGCAGGAAGCTCTCTGATCTTCTCCGCGTCGTGGTGTCCGGCGTGACGAGAGCGATTCGCGTAGCGCTCGACCAAGATGGCGAGGGGAGCCTGGCAGTGAAGCTGCACCACCCGATGCGCGGGAAGGGCGTTGAACTCGGCCACCTGATCGCGGAAGAAGTTCGCCTCGACCACGACCGAGGCACTTGAGCCGAGGCAAGCTCGGGCCAAGGCGAAGATGAGTGCGTACGCCGCCCGGCCGAGATCAGCCGATGCGGCAACGTCTGCCGCTCCAAGGCTCTCGTAGAGCGATTCCTTGATCTCGTCCTTGGCGATCAACGGAAGGCGCAGACGACAAGCAATACCCTCGGCCACCGTGGTCTTGCCAGACGACGGCATCCCTGTGACAACAAGAAGAAGCGGAAGGCGCACTACCAGATCCTGACGCAACGCTCAGGGTCATTCCGGAACTCACTGTCATCGTGTGGGGCGCGGTGGCGTCCTGCAGTCGCAAGAGACTCGGGTCGGCGGCGGCTGACTCCATTCGGAACTGTCGGTTGGTGCCGACTTGCCAGTGTTGTGTCGCCGCCGCCTTCCCGAGACCGTCGAGCGTGACCTGATAGGAGCTTGGCAGCTGCCTCGAGTGAGGCGTGTCCGCTCGCCGGTCGCCCCCAACGGAGTAGGAGGCGAGGCAGATGATCGTGATCGGGGTGGACGTGCACAAGCACTCGATGAGTGCTGTTGCTGTCGATGAGGTTGGGCGGCAGCTGGACGCGCTGGAGACGAGTGACGGTGGGGAGTTGGTCGCGTGGTCGAAGCGGTTGGGTCGGCGACGGCTGTGGGCGCTGGAGGACTGCCGCCATGTAACGCGGGGCTTGGAGCGGACGCTGCAGCGGCATCGGCAGCGGCTGGTCAGGGTGCCACCGCGCTTGACGGCACCGGAGCGGCGACGCGGCCGGGTGCGGGGCAAGTCGGACCTGATCGACGCGCTCGCCGTTGCCAGAGCCGCGCTACGGGAGCCGCAGCTTGATCAGCCGCGGCCGGGTGAGGCGCGGCTACGCGAGTTGAAGCTGTTGGTCGATCACCGCGATGACCTCGTCGACGAACGGCGTCGCTGTCAGCAGCGGCTGCGCTGGCACCTGCACGAGCTCGAGCCCGACCTCCGCGTCCCCGCCGGCGCGCTCGACCGGGCGGTCTGGCTCGACCGTGTCGAGCCGAAAGCTCGCCCGCCCACAGACGACGCAAGCGAGGATCGCACGCGAGCTTGTCGGCCGCTGCCGCAGCCTGACCCGCGCGATCGCAGAGCTCGAGCGCGACCTATCCGAGCGCGCCACCGCCCTCGCGCCGCGGCTGCTCGAGCTGCCCGGCTGTGGACCGTTGAGCGCCGCTAAGCTGCTGTGCGAGATCGGCCCGATCGACCGCTTCGGCTCCGACGCCCGACTCGCACGCCACGCCGGCGTCGCGCCCCTCGACGCCAGCTCAGGCAAACACCAACGCCACCGCCTCGACCGCGGCGGCAACCGCCAACTCAACTGCGCCCTCCACCGCATCGCCGTCACCCAAGGCCGAGTCCACCCACCGGCGCAGGCCTACCTCGAACGCAAACAAGCCGAGGGCAAGAGCCGACGCGAAGCCCTCCGCTGCCTCAAACGACAACTCGCCCGCACCGTCTACACCACCCTCAAGAAGGAGCCACTATTGACATAGGAGCAACACTGGCCCAGGCCACCGTCCACTCGCCCGGTTGCGCAGTCGGCGCGCGCCAAACCGCGAGCCCGTGTTGCGCGTAGGGTCCTTCCGTGGTCGTCGTGAGGCGTGTCGCGGGAGCCCTGCTCAGCCTGACCGGTCTCGTCTGGATCGGCCAGGGCACCACGCTCATCCAGGGATCGTCGATGACCGGCAGCACGTTCTGGGCGCTGATGGGGGCGCTCTGCCTCGTCGCCGGTCTCGTCCTGCTCGGCTGGCCGTGGCACCGCTCCAGTGCCGACGCCTGACTAGGACTCGCCGGTGAAGTACGGGACGGCGTCGGCCAGGCGGAACAGCCTGGCAGGGGGCCACGCGCCGACCTTGTCCGAGTCGGGATAGACCGAGGTCGAGACGGCCGGCCGGTCCGACCACATGCAGACGCGCACGGTCTCGTCGGTGCGGTTCGTGACCTTGTGGGCACCGGCCTCGCCGGTCGGGAAGAAGGCGCAGTCCCACGGCTCGAGCTCCTGCTCGCTCTCGGGCGTGCGGAGAGTCGGCCGCCCGACGAGGGCGATCAGCCACTCCTCCTGCGCGTTCTCGTAGTGGTACGGGCAGATGCTCTGACCTGGCGCGAGCTCGTACACCGAGAGCCCGAGCTGCTCGCCGCCGACGAGCGGATGGGTGCGGACGTAGTTCAGGACGTAGCCGGGCGCGTCGTCCTCGTCGGGCTGGAGCTCGACCTCGAACAGGTTGACGACGCTCACGGCTCGCCCTCCCAGTACTCGACGGGCTCGCCGAGCCGGCCGCGATGGCGGAAACCGGGCCCGAACACACTGACCTTGCCGCTGTCCGGGTAGACCGTTGCGCCGCCGTAGCGCGCTCTCGTCGAGGGCATCGCGAACCGCACGGACGCCGCGCCGTGGTTGCGCACGGCATGCGCGCCCGCTGCGCCGGCCGGGAAGCAGGCGATGTCGCCGGTGCGCAGGACCGACTCGCCGTCGGGCGTGCGCAGCGTCAGCTCGCCGTCGATCACGATCAGCCACTCCTCCTCGGCCGCCTCGAAGTGGTACGGCCACAACGCGTTGCCCGGCTCGAGCTCGTAGACGCCCATGCCGGTCGCGACGGCGCCGAAGCCCTCGGTCAGCGAGGTGCCGCCGAAACGATGCCCGGCCGGGAAGTCGTCGGTCGTGAGCTCGACCGTCAGCAGGTTCTGGACACGCACACCGCTCACCCTAGACCTCGTACTGTGAGCAAAGGCGATTGACTGTCAAGAAACTTGACGAACTACGCAGGCCGTTGTAGGCTGGTTCGATGGCACACGATCCGGGCCACGACGACGTGCCGATTCCGGCGCTCCTTCGCGCCGCGCGGGGCGCCTACGGTCACGCGATCCAGGCCAGGCTCGCCGCCGCGGGCTTCGACGACCTGCCGCGGAACGGCCCGTTCGTGCTGGGTGGGATGGCCAACCGGGGAGGCGCCGCCGGCGACCTCGTCCGTCAGCTTCGCGTCAGCAAGCAGGCTGCGAGCCAGCTCGTCGACGTGCTCGTGCTGCGGGGCTATCTCGACCGCCAGGTCGATCCCGACGACCGGCGGCGGATGATGATCGCCCTCACCGAGCGCGGTCGCGCAGCCGCCGCCGCCGTGCGGGCCGGAGTCGAGGAGGTGGACGAGGCGCTCGCGTTGCGGCTCAGCGCCGCGCAGCTCGCCGGGCTCTACGCCGGGCTCGAGGCGCTCTGCGCGATTCGCGAGGATGCCGAAGCCGCCTGAGATTCGTCACGAAGCCGGCACAGCGAGGTCACGACCTCACGCCTAGCGTCGCAGCGTGCTTGCACGCGCGGTCACGCATGCGCTCGTCGGCCTCGAGCCCCGTCGCGTCGACGTGGAGGCCCACGTACGCGACGGCATCCCCGGCTTCGCGATCGTCGGCCTCGCCGACCGCGCCTGCCAGGAGGCGCGGGAACGCGTCCGTTCCGGGATCTCCGCCGCCGAGCTGAGCTTCCCGACCGGCCGGATCACGGTCAACCTCGCGCCCGCGGAGTTGCGCAAGGAGGGCTCGGGTTTCGACCTTCCGATCGCGCTGGCGTTGCTGGCGGCGTCGCAACAGCTCCCGCGCAGCGCCCTCGAGCGCACCGCTGCCGTCGGCGAGCTCGCGCTGGACGGGAGGCTGCGCCGGGTCGGCGGCGTGCTCGCGGTCGCCGAGGGAGCGCGGCGGCTCGGCGCCGAGCGTCTCCTCTGTCCGGCCGACTCTGCGCGAGAGGCTGCTCTCGCAGGCGTCGCCGCGATCCCGGTCCGGCACCTCGCCGAGGCGGTCAGGTACCTGCGCGGCGAGCTGGAGCTCGAGGCCGAGGCGCCGCTCGTCCCGAACGGGGATGGGCACGCGGCCGGGCCCGACCTCGCCGACGTCCGCGGGCAGGAACGCGCCCGGCGCGCGCTCGAGCTGGCAGCGGCCGGCGGGCACAACATCCTCCTCGGCGGCCCGCCCGGTACGGGGAAGACGATGCTCGCGCGCCGGCTGCCCGGGATCCTGCCTCCGCTCGGCCCGGCCGCCGCGCTCGAGGTGACCCGGATCCACTCGGTCGCAGGCCTCGTGGACGACGAGCAGCCGCTCGTCGCACGGGCGCCGTTCCGCGCGCCCCACCACAGCGCCTCGACCGCCGCGATCGTGGGCGGCGGGCCGCACCTCCGGCCGGGCGAGGCGAGCCTCGCGCATCGCGGCGTGCTGCTCCTCGACGAGCTCGCCGAGTTCCAGCGGCCGACGCTGGAGGCGCTGCGCCAGCCGCTCGAGGACGGCTTCGTGTCTGTCTCGCGCGCGGCCGGCCGCGTCGTCTTCCCGGCCCGCTTCATGCTCGTCGCGACCATGAACCTCTGCCCCTGCGGTGGGCGCGGAGACGCCGCCGCCCAGTGCAGCTGCTCGGCTCAACGCCTCGCGCGGTACCGCGACAAGCTCTCCCGCGCCCTCCTCGACCGCTTCGATCTCGTCCTCGCCATGCCCCGCGTGCGCGGTGAGGAGCTTGCCGCCGTGCCGGCCGAGGGCTCCGCGGCCGTCGCCGACCGTGTCGCGACCGCACGGGAGCGGCTCACTGCGAAGGCGCCGCCGCGCGACCAGGAGGCGGACGCGCTCCTGCGCCGCGCTGCCGACCGCCTCCATCTGTCCGGACGTGGCTACGCGCGCGTGGGCCGCGTCGCTCGGACGATCGCCGCCCTCGCCGGGTCGGACTCGGTGCGAGCCGAGCACGTGGCCGAGGCGCTCTCCTATCGCTCGCCCGACGAGCTCACGGGTGTCTGAGCTCGCGCTCGCAGCCTTCGCTGCGGAGACCGGCACGCACCTGATCCGCCCGCCGCGCGGTGAGCGCTGGCGCGCGTTCGAGCGGCGCTTCGACGAACGCGCGTATCTCGAGCGGCTTGCCGCGAGCGGATATCGCTTCCTGCCGCGCGCGGCGCCGGACTTCCCGCAGCTGCTGCGCGCGATTCACGACCCGCCGGCCGGGCTCTTCCTCCGCGGCCGGTCGGAGCCCGAGATCCTCTCGCGGCCTGCGGTCGCGATCGTGGGAGCCCGAGCCTGCTCCGGCTACGGCGCCTCCGTCGCCCGCAGCCTGGGCCGGGAGCTCGCGGCCGCCGGGCTCGTCGTCGTGAGCGGGCTCGCGCGCGGGATCGACGCCGAGGCGCATCGGGGCGCGCTCGAGGGAGACGCGCCGACCGTCGCCGTCCTCGGCTGCGGCATCGACCGCGACTATCCCGCCGCGCACGCCGAGCTCGCGCGCCGGCTGGCCGACGCCGGCCTCCTCGTCTCCGAGTACGCGCCCGGCGTCGAGCCCGCGCCGTGGCGCTTCCCGGCCCGCAACCGGATCGTCGCCGGGCTGTGCGTAGCGACCGTCGTCGTCGAGGCCCGCGAGCGCAGCGGCGCCCTGATCACGACCGACCTGGCGATGGAGGAGGGGCGAGAGGTCTTTGCCGTTCCGGGCGAGATCACGTCGTCTCTGAGCGCGGGGACGAACGCGCTGCTCAAGCTCGGTTGCGCGCCGCTGACAGGCGCCGCGGACGTCCTCGCGTCGTTCGGAATCGAGCCCGAGCCCGAGCGCGGCGAAGCCTCCCCGCTGCTCGAGCTCCTGCCCGCGAGCGCCGACGAGCTCGTGCACCAGACGGGGCTCGGCGCCGAGGAGGTCGCGCGGGCACTCATCGAGCTCGAGCTCGAAGGCCGCGTCGTCGTGCGCGACGGCATGTACCGTCGCGCTTCGTGAAGCCCTATTGGCTGGAGGAACCGAGCCCTGCGCTTCCTGAGACGGTGCTCAGCGGCCGCGCCGACGTCGCGATCGTCGGCGCGGGCGTGACGGGCTGCTCCGCTGCGCTCCAGCTCGCCGAGGCCGGTCTCCGCGTTCGCGTCCACGACGCCCGCGGGATCGCGGAGGGGGCCAGCGGCCGTAACGGCGGCTTCGCCCTCGGCGGCGGCGCTGCGCGCTACGACGTGGCCCGCGAGACGTACGGCGCCGAGCGCGCGGCAGCGTACTGGCGTTGGACCGAGACGGCGCTCGACCGGATGGCCGAGTTCGCCGGCGATGCCCTCTCGCGCCCCGGCAGCTACCGCCTTGCGGGCGACGAGGAGGAGCGCGAGGCAATCGAGCTCGAGTACGAAGCGCTGCGCGAGGACGGCTTCGACGCGGAGTGGCTCGATGACGTTCCCGGCGGAGCGGCCGGCCGCTTCCACGGCGCGATCTCGCATCCACACGACGGCTCGATCCAGCCGGCTCGCTTCGTTCGACGCCTGGCCGGGCTCGCCGCGGCTGCAGGAGCCGAGATCCGCGAGCACGACGAGGTCGAGGACGTCGACGCCCTCGACGCCGACCGCGTGCTGGTGGCGACCGACGGCTACGGGCACGGGCTCGTGCCCGAACTCGCCGACCTGATCTGGCCGACCCGCGGACAGGTGGTCGCGAGCGAGCCGCTCGACCGCGTGCTCTACGACCGCCCGCACTACGCGCGTCAGGGCTTCGACTACTGGCAGCAGCTGCCCGACGGCCGGATCCTGCTCGGCGGCTTTCGTGACGTCTCGATCCTCGACGAGCTGACCGACGTGGAAGAGACGACGCCGACGATTCAGGCGTCGCTCGAGTCATTTCTCCACGAGCTCGCCGGCGGGCCGGTGGGGGTGACCCACCGCTGGGCGGGCATCTTCGGCCTGACGCAGGACCTACTGCCGCTCGTGGGCGCGGTGCCCGGACGAGACGGGCGCGTCTGGGTCGCGGGCGGCTACTCCGGCCACGGCAACGTCCTCGGCTTCGCGTGCGGCGCGCTTGCAGCGGACGCGATCCTCGGCCGCGAGTCGCCGCAGCTCGAGCTGCTCGATCCGGCGCGCTTCTTCTGATGGGGCCGGGTCCTGCTCGTCCG
Source organism: uncultured Actinomycetes bacterium (assembly GCA_963702655.1). GTDB lineage: Bacteria > Actinomycetota > Thermoleophilia > Gaiellales > Gaiellaceae > Palsa-739. Next base: position 128,329 of record CAVPDO010000001.1, read on the forward strand.
GCACGTCGTCGGCCCGTGGCAGCTGCCCGGCGGAGCGCTTCAGGACGTCGGCTGGTTCGCCGCCGACGAGCTCGCGGCGCTCGACCTGCGGCCGGCGTCGCGTGCGACGCTCTTCACGCTCGGCCTCGCCGGCTAGAGGTCGAGCGGCGAGAGGTGCGTGGGCTGATAGAGCAGTACGCGGACGCCGCCGGGAAGCAGCATCACGATTGTCTCGCCGAAGTCCTTCGTCTCGGGCTCGCCCTCGAACTCGACCCCTTTCGCACGGAGCTCGGCGACCGTTGCCGGCAGGTCGTCGCACATGAAGCAGATCTCGTGCGCGGCTGCCTCCCACGGGTGGACGCCGAGCTCGGCGGGCGGCAGCTTGAAGATGAGCCACCCTGGATGCGCCTCGACGAACTCGAGCCCGAGCACGTCGCGGAGCGTCGCGCGCAGCTCCTCCGGCTTCGGCGTGTAGAAGAGCATGTGCGCGCCGACGATCGCCATCAGAGCGGCTTGACGTCAGCGATGAGCTGGTCGATCGACGCCTTCGCGTCGCCGAACAGCATCACGGTCTTCGGGTTGTAGAAGAGCGGGTTCTCGATCCCGGCGAAGCCCGGGTTCATCGAGCGCTTGAGGACGACGACCGCCTGCGAGTCGTCGACGTTGAGGATCGGCATGCCGTAGATCGGCGAGCCCTGGTTGTTGCGCGCGTCGGGATTGACGACGTCGTTCGCCCCGACGACCAATGCGACGTCCGTGCGCGAGAACTCGGGATTCGCCTCGTCCATCTCCTTCAGCTGCGGATACGGGACGTTCGCCTCGGCGAGGAGGACGTTCATGTGGCCCGGCATGCGGCCCGCGACCGGGTGGATGGCGTACGAGACCTCGACGCCCTTCGCCTCGAGCAGGTCGGCGAGCTGGCGGACGTCGTGCTGCGCCTGCGCGACCGCGAGGCCGTAGCCCGGCACGAACACGACCTTGTGGGCGTAGGCGAGCATGACGGCGACGTCCTCGGCCGTCGCGCTCCTGACGGTGCCGCCGTCGCCGGCCGCGACCGCGGCGGCCGCCTCCGACACCTGGCCGAACGCTCCGAAGAGGACGTTCGCCACCGAGCGGTTCATCGCCCGCGCCATCATCAGCGTCAGCAGCGTTCCGGAGGCGCCGACGAGCATCCCGGCCACGATCAGGAGGTTGTTCTCCAGCTCGAAGCCGCCGAGCGCGACGGCGATTCCGGTGAACGCGTTGAGCAGCGAGATCACGACGGGCATGTCGGCGCCGCCGATCGGGAGCACGAAGAGAGCGCCGAACGCGAGCGACGCCAGGATCGTGACCCAGAGCAGCCACTGGTCCTGGACGCCGGCGACGAGCGCGATCGAGCAGCCCAGGGCGCCGATGAAGAGTGCGCCGTTGACGAACTGCTGGCCGGCGTAGGTGATCGGGCGGCCGCCGATCAGCTCCTGGAGCTTGGCGAAGGCGACCATCGAGCCGGCGAACGAGATGGAACCGATCAGCGCGGAGAAGGCGATCCCGGCCGAGACGTCGTCCGTCGGCGTGCCGGGCAGCGGCAGAACCTTGTGCAGCTCGGCGAGCGCGATCAGCGCCGCGGCTCCGCCGCCGACGCCGTTGAAGAGCGCGACCATCTGCGGCATCGCCGTCATCTGCACCTTGCGCGCGGCGACCGCGCCGAAGCCGCCGCCTATCACCATCGCGATCGCGATCGCCCACCAGCTCGTCGACCCGATCCTGATCCACGTGACGACGATCGCGAGCACCATCCCCGCCGCGCCGATCTGGTTGCCCCGTCGCGCGTGCGCCGGGTTGGAGAGAAAGCGCAGTGCCAGGACGAACGTGACGATCGAGATCAGGTAGAGGAGGTTCGCGAGGTTGTAGCTCACGTCTCGTCCGGGTCTCTTTTCGGCCGCTGGCGGCTCTTGAACATCTCGAGCATCCGGTCGGTGACGACGAAGCCGCCGACGACGTTGGCGGAGGCGAGCACGACGGCGGCGAAGCCGACGATCCACGTGAACGCGCCCTTGTCGGGCTGGCCGAGCACGATCATCGCGCCGACGATCACGACGCCGTGGATCGCGTTCGTCCCCGACATCAGCGGCGTGTGCAGCAGCGTCGGCACCTTCGAGATCACCTCGACGCCGAGGAAGATCGCGAGCACGAGGATGGTCACCTCGAAGACGAGGATCGTGTTGTGGATGTTGACGTTGAGGTCGAAGACGGTCATGCGGCGGTTCCCTTCCCGGCGACGCACGCGCCGCTCGTGATCTCGTCCGACCAGTCCAGCGCGAGCTCGCCGCCGGGCGCGAGGTGGAGGAGCAGCGCCTGGACGTTGCGCGAGTACAGCGTCGAGGCGTGGTACGGCATCGTGCTCGGGAGGTTCGTCGTGCCCACGAGCGTGACCCCGGCGCGCTCGACGATCTCGCCGGGCTCGGTGAGCTCGCAGTTGCCGCCCGAGTCCGCCGCGAGATCGACGATCACCGAGCCCGGCCGCATCGTCTCGACGGCCGAGGCGGGGATGATCCTCGGGGCCGGCCGGCCCGGGACCGCGGCGGTCGTGATCGCGACGTCGAACTCCGCGATCCGGCCTTCGAGCGCCTGCTGCTGCGCCGCCATCTCCTCCGCGGTCAGCTCACGCGCGTAGCCGCCCTCGGCCTCGGCGCCGGTCACGCCGAGGTCGAGCCAGTTCGCCCCGAGGCTCTCGATCTGCTCGCGCACGACGGGCCGGACGTCGAAGCCGGTCGTCACGGCACCGAGCCTGCGGGCCGTGGCGATCGCCTGCAGGCCGGCCACGCCGGCGCCGATCACGAGCACTTTCGCGGGAGGAACCGTCCCGGCGGCGGTCATGAGCATCGGGAAGAAGCGCGGCAGATGCTCGGCGGCGAGCAGCGCGGCCCTGTACCCCCCGACCGTCGCCTGCGACGAGAGCGCGTCCATCGGTTGCGCGCGGGTGATCCGCGGCACGGACTCGAGCGCGAACGCCGTCACGCCCCGCGCCGCCAGCGCCTCGACACCGGCCTGGTCCGACAGCGGCTCGAGGAAGGCGATCAGCAGCTGTCCGGAGCGGAGCCGCTCGAGCTCGCCCGGCGACACCTTTCGGACCTTGACGACCCCGTCCGCCTCCCACGGGTCGCCGACCGTCGCGCCGGCCTCGCGGTACGCGTCGTCCGGAAAGGAGGCGGCAGCCCCGGCACCCTGCTCGACCACCAGCTGGAAGCCCGAGGCGGTGAGCTTTCCGACCGTCTCGGGGACGAGGGCAACCCGGCGCTCGCCTTGCGTCGTTTCGCGCGGGATCCCGACCCTCATTCGCCGCGTAGCCTACGCAGCTTGACGAACTTCGTCGCGCACTACGGACTCTGGGTCGTCTTCGGGATCGTCTTCCTCGAGGTGGCGGGCCTGCCGTTCGTCCCCGGCGAGACGGCGCTGATCGCCGCCGGCGCGCTCGCGTCGCAGGGTCACGGAGACATCGTGGAAATCATCGCGGTGGCGATCGCCGCGGCCGTGCTCGGAGCGCTCTGCGGGTACGCCGTCGGACGCCGCTGGGGCAAGGATCTGCTCGTCCGCTGGCCGCGATTCGAGCGTGCCTCGCACAAGGGCATCGATCGCTCGCAGGAGTTCTTCCACCAGCACGGCTCGAAGGCGGTCTTCCTCGGCCGCTTCGTGCCCGTGCTGCGGGCGACGCTCGGCTGGATGGCCGGGGTCGGCCGGATGCCGCTCGGCCGTTTCCTCGTCTGGAACGTGGCCGGAGCCATGGCTTGGGGGCTCCTGATCGGCCTGCTCGCCTACTACCTCGGCCAGGCGGTCGTCAACGCGATCGAGCGCGACTTCGGGATCGGCGTCGGCGTGATCGCCGTGATCCTCTTCGTGCTGCTCGTGATTCATCTGCTGCGACGGCGAATGGAGGCGTGAGGAGGTAGGAGTCCAGGCCCGCGTGCGGAATCCTCCCGGGCATGCTCCAGTCGATTGCCCGCGCGCTCGAGCAACGTGACCAGACCATCGGCCACGGCGACCGCGTCGCCGCGCTCGCCGAGCCCGTCGCGCTGGAGCTGGGCTGGGACCGCGACCGCATCCGCGCGCTGCGCTGGGCCGCGCCCCTCCACGACGTCGGCAAGGTCGAGATCCGGTCGCAGCTGCTGGGAAAGGCGGGGCCGCTCACCGTCGAGGAGGTCGCGGAGATCCGGGCTCATCCGGTCGCCGGCGCGCGGCTCGTGATGCCGCTGCGGAAGTTCCACGACGCGCTCCCGTACGTCCTCTTCCATCACGAGCGCTGGGACGGCAGCGGCTATCCCGCGGGCCTGAGTGGACGCCGCATCCCGATCGAGGCCCGCTTGCTCGCGATCGCAGACGCCTTCGACGCGATGATCTCGCCACGCCCGTACCGGGGCGCGCTGACGCACGCGCACGCGCTCGCCGAGGTCGAGAACGGCGCGGGCACGCAGTTCGATCCGGTCGCAGCCGAGCTCTTCACCGCGACCTGGGCGGCCGGTTGGGGCACGTGGCAGCGCGCCGCAGCTTCTTAACAAAGGCGGATTAGCGTTGAGCCCATGAGAAGGCTTCGCCTCTCGGGGCTGCTCCTCGCCCCGGCGCTGTTGTTCTTCTCCGCCCAGTCCGGCGCCGCCAAGCCGCAGCCGAGGGACGCGAGGATCGTGTCCCATCCGGTCTGGACGCTCGCGATGGACTGGCCGCGGGTCGCATACGCGAGCGGCACGGACGGAAGCGACAAGAGCATCCACGTCTGGAACGTGGTCACCGGCACGACGTCTACTGTCAAGAGCCCGCGCGGCTTCGCGACGCATCACGCGACCGAGATCGCGATCTCCGGCAAACGGCTCGCCTGGCTGAGGACAGCGCAGTTCGGGAACACGGAGCTCGACCACTGGCTCTACACCGCGCCGCTCGGAGGGCATGCGCATCTGCTCAGGCAGATGCACGGCTCCACCGACACGACGTGCGGGCTGGGCGGCCCCCAGATGGGCGGCGTCGTCGGCTCGAGGACGGCGATGGCCGTCAGCACGTGGCTGAACAGCTCCGACGGCTCGGCCGCGTCGCAACAGCGGCTCAACCTGATCACGCCGACACGGCTCCGGACGATCGCCACCGGACCGGACTCGGTGCTGTCCGAGGCTTTGGACGGCGGTCACATCGCCGTTCTCCCGGTCTCGCCGCCGTCCATGACACCGGATTTCTGCGAGCAACCGCTGCCCACCCGCGCCGGCGTCTACTCCACCGACGGCACGCTGCTCCGGACCATCGAGCTTCCCACTCCCGTTCCCAGCACGCTGGGCTATCAGCTCGGGCTCAGCGGCAACGAACTGGTGGTCTTGACGTTTGGGCTCTACGAGCCGAACGGGCCCGCCTGGGCCACGCTCACCGTCTACGACTGGACGACGGGAGCGCTGCTGCACACCTGGCCCGTCGGGATTCGCCAGAACCCCGGGGAGGTCAACTTCTCGGTTCACGGAGAGCTGGCCGCGGTCGAAGGCTCGGCCAGGCTTCACCTCGTGAACCTGAACACCGGCAAGGACATCATGCTCGCGGCCGCCAGCCACACCGTGAGCCCCACGGCGCTCGACGAGCACGGTCTCGTCTACGCGCTCAACGCGCACAAGACGGGGAAGCTCGTGTTCGTGCCGTGGGCGAAGCTGCTCGCGCTGGCGGGCTAGAGCGCCGCCCAGACCTCGAGCTTCGCGCGGACCCGCCCGATCACGTCGTCCGTGAACTCGGAGGTGCCGAGGTGGCCGCCGAGGTCTGCGGTGCGCGCCCCCTGCGCGACCGCTTCGAGGCACGCTTCGCGGATCGCGCGTCCCGCGGCCTGCGCGTCGTCGCCGCCATGCGAGAGGAGAGCCGCTCCTGCGAGGATCATCGCCATCGGATTGGCGACGTTCTTCCCGAGCAGCGAGGGCGCCGTGCCGTGGGCCGCCTCGGCCATGATCGCGGCCGGCTCGAAGTCGGATTCGAAGGCGACGAGCAGCGACTCCGAGCCGGCGATCGAGCCGAACAGCGGCAGGACGAGGTCGGACAGGATGTCGCCGTCGCGGTTGAGGGCTGGAATCACGAGCGGGTCGCCGGCGGAAGAGAGGAGCAGCGCGAACGTCGCGTCGATCAGCTGCGGCTCGTAGGGCACCTCCGGATGCCGCTCGGCCGCTTCGTCCATCTCCTCCTTGAGCATCCCTTCGTAGGTCGGGCTCACGGTGTACTTCGGGCCGCCGAAGACCTTGGCGCCCGTCCGCTCGGCCTGGCGGAAGGCGAACTCGGCGACGGCGTGACAGATGCGGCGCTCGATGCGCTCGGTGCGGAACGCGACCTCGTCGTCGCCCTCGCCCTCGCGCCATTCCTTCGCACCGTAGGCGTCGCCGACGGCCATCCGCACGATCGAGATCGGCGCGTGCACGCCGCCGAGCGGCGCGACCCCTGGGATCCGCCGCCCGGTGCGGACGATCACCTTGCCGCCGATCTCCTCGCGGAGGATGCGGTTCGGGGAGCCGATGTCGCCGCGACCCTCGGGCGTGACCGTCGCCGCCTTCAGCCCGAGACCGTGTTCGCGGATCGCAGTCGCGGCCTCGTGCACGATCGCGTTGTCGGTCTCTCGGCGCCGCTCGATCGAGAGGTCGAAGCGTGGGAACTCGAGCTCCACCCCGATCACGTCAGGCTCGAGCACGCGGAGGCTCTCCTCGAGGAGCTCCTGCCCGGTTTCGTCCCCTTCGAGGACGACGATCGTCCGTTCGTCGCGCATCGCGCTCGATGGTAACCGCGTTTTACTCGACGACATGGGGTGGAGCCGGAAGGGCCGCAAGGGCGCGTTTCGCTACTACGACAGCCGCGACCAGAGGATCGAGGACGAGGGGAAGCTCGCCCGGATCGAGGCGCTGGCGATTCCGCCCGCGTGGAAGGACGTCTGGATCTCGCCGCGGGGGACGGCGAAGCTCCAGGCGACCGGCTTCGATGCCGCCGGCCGGAAGCAGTACCTCTACGGCGCGGATTATCGAGCCCAGCAGGAGCGGGCCAAGTACGACATGCTGATTCGCTTCGGCGACGCCCTGCCGGCGCTCCGCGAGCAGATGGCGCTGCACTTCGACCAGGAAGAGTTCGATCGGGAGCGCGTCTCGGCCATCGCGCTGCGGTTGATCGAGCTGGGCTGGTTCCGCGTCGGCTCCGAGCGGTACGTCCGCGACGGGACGTACGGGGTGACGACGCTACTGCGACGGCACGTGAGGGTGCGCGGCCGCCGTGTCTGCCTCTCGTTCCCGGCCAAGCACGGGATCCGTGTGCGCACCGAGGTCGTCGATCCCGACCTCGCCGCCGCGATGCGCCGCCTGCTCGAGATCCGCGGCCCGCGAGTGTTCAAGTACGAATGGGAGGACCGCACCTGCAACCTGACGAGCCGGCGTCTGAATGACTACGTGAAGATCTATCTCGGGGACGAGTTCAGCGCGAAGGATTTCCGCACCTGGGGCGGTACCCTCCTCGCCGCGATCTACCTCGCCGAGCGAGCAGCCAAGGAGGGATTTCCGGAGTCGGAACGCGAGCAGAAGCGGTCGGTCACGGCGGTCATGCGGCGCGTTGCGGAGCGGCTCGGAAATACACCGGCAGTCACGCGCGAGTCATACGTCTCGCCTGCGGTCGTCGAGCAGTATCTCGACGGGCGAACGATCGACGATTTCCGCCCCCGGCATTTGCGCGTCGTCAACGCGCGCGACACTGCACTCTCCCCGGAAGAACAGGCCATGCTCAGCCTGCTCCGTTCGTGGCGAATTCGACGCGCGCGCGCCGCTGCTTAGCGCGCGGCGAGTTTCGCTAGGTTTGCCGGGAATCAGCCCTGGCGAAGGAGGAGAAACGGTGGCCCGGAAAACGGTGCTCGTGTGCGACAACTGTGGGACCGAGGTCGAAGAAGGGAAGGGCGCCGTGATGCGGGTGACGTACACCGACGCCCGCCGCGGGTCGAAGCAGGCCGACCTCTGCGACAATTGCGCCGGCAAGACACCGGGCCGCGCCGTCGCGCGGCGCGGCCGCAAGCCGAAGTCTGCGATCGCGTAGCTCGGAAACGCTGCGCGTTTCCTCGCTGGGATAAGGAACTACGCGGGCCGGAAAGCGCGGTTTCCGGCCCGCTTCGTGCTGTCTTGCTTTGGAGGCTCTGTGGGGCGGGAGGCTTGTGTCGTGCGCTCGCGCGCGGCGGAGGCCGGCGCGAGCGCAGGTTCGGCCTGCGGCTAAGCCGCCGCTGGGCGGCTGTCTTAGCCTCCGGCCCTTCGCGTGACAGTGGTCGAAGCGCTTCGAACCCTCTGTGGCGTCAGGCGGCGGCGTAACGGGAGCCGGAGGCGACGTTACGACGCCGCGCAGTAGCGGGCGAGCACGCGCAGTCTGCTCGCCCGCGACAGAACAAGACACCCGAAGCACACAAGCCCAATGTGCGCTCAGCACGGAGCGCACGGGAGACCGCGTCTCCCGTGCGCGCAGTTCCATACTCCCGGCTCGCGGAGCCGCAGGCTTCGCGAGCCGACTCAAGCGCTAGCGTAGGCAGGTGCCGCTCCGCCTCATCGCGGGCCCTGCCAACGCGGGCAAGGTCGAGCTCCTGCTCGGCCGGTATCTGACCGCGCTCGAGTCCCCCGACGGGCTCGAACCGCTACTCATCGTGCCGAACCGGGCGGACGTCGACCGGGTCGAGCGCGAGCTGCTCGCGCGGCGTCCGGCGCTCCTGGGCGGTTCGATCGGCACCTTCGACGATCTGTTCGACCGGCTCGTGCGCAGCTCCGGAGGCGCGCTTCGCCGGCTGGGTCGCGTGGAGCAGACGCTCCTCGTGCGCCGCGTCGTGAGCGCGGCGCAGCTCGACGGCTATGCGCGCTCCGCCGTGCATGCGGGCTTCGTCGAGTCGCTCGAGCGGGCGCTCGGCGAGCTCGACGAGGGGCTCCTGTCGCCGGCCGCCGTCGACGGCGAGCTCGGTGCGCTCTATGCCGGTTACCGGGACGAGCTCGACCGGATCGGGCGCTGGGACCGAGGCCTGCTGCGCACCCATGCGGTCGAACGCCTGCGGACCGATCTCGACGCCTGGCACGGGGAGCCGGTCTTCGCCTACGGCTTCGAAGACCTGACCGGCACCGAGTGGTCGCTGCTCGAGGCGCTCGCGGCCCGCACCGAGGTCACGGTGTCGCTCCCGTACGAGCCGGGGCGACCCGTCTTCGCCGCGCTGCGTCGGACGGCCGAGGATCTTGCCGGCCTCGCCTCCGGCGCGGTCGAGGAGCTGCCGCCTCGTTACGCGGCGGTCGCGCCGCCGGCGCTCGCGCACCTCGAGCGGGGGCTCTTCGCCGATGAGCGGGGCGGCCCGCCCGCGCTCGACGGCGTAATCCGCTTCTTCGAGGGAGCCGGGAGTCGCGGCACGCTCGAGCTGGTGGGCGAGGAGGTGCTGGCGCTCGCCCGCGGCGGCATGCCGCCTGAGCGGATCGGGCTGGTGGTGCCCGGCTACGAGCGGATTCGCGGCGCTCTCGAGACCGTGCTCGGCTCGTTCGGCATCCCCTACGCCGTCGACGGCGAGCTGCGGCTCACGCAGACGCCCCTCGTGCACGCGCTTGCTGCCCTGCTGCGCTTCGCGTGGGGAGGGGGGACGCGAGGTGATCTCTTCCGCTTCCTCCGTTCGCCGTTCTCGGGGCTCGAGCGGCGGTCCGTCGACTTCGTCGAAGGGCGTCTCCGCGGACGAGCCGTCCAGGCGCCTGACCGAGTGGTCGAAGAGGCGGAACGGCTGCGCGAAGGGCCGCTCCCTGCGCTTACCGAGCTGCGCGAGACGACCGATCCGATCGAGAGCGTGCGCGAGCTCGCGGAGAAGATGCTCCGGAACGCGTACGGCCTCGAGCGGCCGCCGGCGACCGTCGCCGGCCGGCTCGACCTGCGCGCCTACGAGACGCTGCGGCGGCTGCTCGCCGAGCTCGAGGGCTGGCGCGAGCTGAGCGGGGAGCTCGGCCGCGAGGACGTCCTCGCCGCGGTAGAACGCGCGGCGCTTCCTCATCGGGCCGGCGACGACGCCGGCCGCGTCGCGGTCGTCGACCTCTTGCGCGCGCGCACGCGCCGCTTCGACGCCGTCTTCGTGCTCGGGCTCGAGGAGGGGAGCCTGCCTCGGCGCGGCGGCGGCTCGCCGTTCCTCGACGACGACGTGCGGCGCGCCCTCGACGAGCGGGGCGCGAGACTGCAGCGGCCAGATCCCGTCGAGAACGACCGCTATCTCTTCTACACGGCGTGCACGCGGGCGTCGCAGCGGCTCTATCTCGTGCGAGAGGCCGCCGACGACGACGGCAGCCCACGCGAGGCGAGCCCGTTCTGGCACGACGTCCAGGCGCTCTTCGACGCGGACGACGTGAGGCGCTGGACACGCCGGCGTCCGCTCTCGGCCCTGACCTGGCCGCTCGACGAGGCGCCGACCGAGCGTGAGCGGCTGCGCGCGCTCGCGGAGCTCGCCGCCCGGGACTCGGACGCGGCCGAGGCTCTCGCCCGGGCGAACGGCTGGGGGCGGCGGCTCGAGCGCGCGCGGACCGCCTTCCACCGGCCGACGCGGCTCACGCATCCGCTCGTGCTCGAGCAGTTCGGCTCGCGCTCGTCGTTCGCCGTGACGGAGCTCGAGCGCTTCGCCGACTGCTCGTCCGCCTGGTTCGTCGAGCGGTTCCTCTCCCCGAAGACGATCGACGCGGAGCCGGACGCGATGCAGCGCGGCTCGGTCGCGCACACGACCTTGCACCGCTTCTTCGCGCGCGTGCCGGCCGAGCTCGGGGTCGAGAAGCTCGAAGCGGGCAACGTCGACGACGCCAAGCGCCTGATGCGGAAATGTCTCGACGAGGCGATCGGCGGCGTGCGGATGGAGCTCACCGGCATGCAGCTGCGCGAGCTCGACCAGAGCTTGTGGCGCGACCTCGAGGCGGTCGTCGAGGAGGAATGCGAGTCCGGCCTCTCGCTCGTGCCTCGCCGGTTCGAGGTCACGTTCGGGAACGAGCGGGCGGCGCCGGAGCTCCAGCGCGGCCTCGAGCTCGCGCCCGGGGTGACGCTCTCCGGCAAGATCGACCGCATCGACGTCGACCCGTTCGGCGCCCGCGGGATCGTGCAGGACTACAAGTCAGGCAAGCACGCGCACTCGGCGGCCGAGATCGAGCGGGAGCTGCGCCTGCAAGTCCCCCTCTACATGCTCGTCCTCCGCGACCTCGTCGGGCTCGAGCCGCTGGGCGGCCTCTACCGGCCACTCGCCGGCACGCGTCGCGCGCGCGGCCTCGTACGCTCCCAGGAAGCGGAGACGCTGCCCGGCTACGTCAAGAGCGACTACCTCGACGAGGAGCCGTTCTGGGGCGTCGTCGAGTCGGCCCGGGAGACCGCGGCGGCGCTCGCCGGGCGGATCCAAGAGGGAGATGTCCATCACGACCCGCGCGGCGGCGACTGCCCCACCTGGTGCGATCTCTGGTCGGTCTGCCGGATCGAGCGCGCATGAGCGGCAACGGCCTGAACGAGCAGCAGCTCACCGCGGTCGAGGCGGGCGGCGAGGTCTTCGTCTCGGCCGGCGCCGGCACGGGCAAGACGGCGGTGCTCGTCGAGCGGGTCGTCCGGGCGGTCACGGAGCGCGGGCTCGACGTCGACTCGATCCTCGTGATCACGTACACGCGCCGCGCCGCGGGTGAGCTCAGGACGCGCATCCGCGCGGCGCTCGCCGACCGCGGCCGGCCCGATCTCGCGCGCGAGCTCGACGGCGCGTGGATCTCGACGATCCACGGCTTCTGCGCCCGCCTCCTCCGGGCGTATCCACTCGCGGCCGGGCTCGACCCACGCTTTCGCGAGCTCGACGAGGCGCAGGCGGCGGTGCTGCGCTCAGAGGCGTTCGGGGACGCGCTCGCGGAGTTCTGCGCGGGAGACGACCCGCAGAGGCTCGAGCTGCTCGCCACCTACGGAAGCGACCGGCTGCGCCGCATGCTGACGAGCGTCTACGAGACGCTCCGCGCCGCGGGGCGTGAGCTCGACCTGGCGGTGGCCGCGCGGCCGGAGCTCGGCGAGCGGGTCGAGGAGCTGCGGGCCGCTGCGACCTCGCTCGCCGCCGATCCCGAGGCGACCGACGCCCAGCGCCAAGCCGCTGTGGAGCTGCTCGAGCAGCTCGAGCGCGACCGGCGACCGGACCGGCTGATGAATCTCGGCGGCTTCAAGGCACGCGGCGATCGCGCCTCCGGGTACTGCGAGACGCTCGCCGCCGTCGAGCAGGCGGCACTCGACGAGGCCGCCGCGCGTGACCGCGCGCTCCTGCAGGAGCTGCTGACGCTGTTCGCGGCCCGCTACGCGGAGGCCAAGGCGCGCGAGTCGGCGCTCGACTTCGAGGATCTCCAGCTCGAGGCGCGCGACCTCCTCCGCTCGCAGCCCGAGCTGCGCGAGCGCGAACAGGCGCGCTTCCGCTCGATCCTGGTCGACGAGTTCCAGGACACGAACCGCCTGCAGACCGAGATCGTGGATCTGCTGTGCGCTGGGAGCGACGCCGGTCAAGCCGGCATCGCCCAGCACGAGGACCCCGGCGCCTCCGGCGCCGGCCGGGGAAAGCCGGACACCGAGCTCTTCTTCGTCGGCGACGAGTTCCAGTCGATCTACGGCTTCCGCCACGCCGACGTGCAGGTCTTCCGCGAGCGGCGCGAGGCCGTCGGGCAGCCGCTCTCGCTGACGCTCAACTACCGCTCGCGCCCGGAGGTGCTCGCCGCGGTCAACGAGCTGTTCGGCGCGCACTTCGGCGGAGAGTTCCAGGAGCTCGCGGCTGCGGCGGAGTTCCCCGATCCGGTCTTCGGCCATCCGGTCGAGCTGCTCGTCACCGACAAGGAGAGCTACCACGACAGCGGCGTCCACTGGCGGCGGGGAGAGGCGCGGGCCGTCGCGCGTCGCGTGCGCGAGCTGGTGGACACGGGCGCGGCGACGGCGGGCGAGATCGTCCTGCTCTTCGCGGCCGGCACCGACGCGGAGTGGTACGAGGACGAGCTGCGGCGGGCGGGTCTGCCCACGTATCGCGCGACCGGCAAGGGCTACTTCGGCCAGCAGCAGGTCGTCGATCTGCTCATGTACCTGCGCCTGCTCCAGAACCGCTACGACGACACGGCGCTCCTGTCGGTGCTCGCCTCGCCGTTCGTCGGAGTCTCGAACGACGCGCTCGCGCTGCTGCGCCGGGCCGCATCGAGGCGGCCGCTCTTCTGCGGCCTCGAGCACACGCTGCCGCCGAGCCTTGCCGACCGCGACGAGCGGCTGATGCGCGCCTTCCGTCAGCGCTACGACCGGCTCGTGGAGGCGATGCCGCGGCTTTCCCTCGAGCGTCTGTGCGAGCAGATCGTCGCCGAGCACGACTATGACCTCGCCGTGCTCGCGCAGTGGGACGGGCGGCGGCGCTACGCGAACATGCGGAAGCTCGCGCGGCTCGCCCGCTCGTACGAGGAGCTGCGCGGGCCGGACGTCGAGGGCTTCGTCCGCTTCGTCGCCGAGCAGGAGGCGGTCGGGGCCCGCGAGCTCGAGGCGGTAGCCGAGGAGGAGGGTGCCGACGCCGTGCGGCTCCTCACGATCCACGCCGCCAAGGGGCTCGAGTTCAAGGTCGTGATCGTCGCCGACGCGGGGCGCGACCGAGTGCCGCCCTCACCGGACGAGATCCTCGCCCTGCCCGACGGCCGCTTCGGCTTCCGCGTCGCCGATCCCGTGACCGCGAAGCGGCGCGGCGCGTTCGACTACGAGGCGGTGAAGGAGGCGCGGCAGGAGGCGGAGCGGGCCGAGCGCCTGCGGCTCTACTACGTTGCGATGACGCGGGCGAAGGAGCGGCTGATCGTGTCCGGCTCGGTCGACTTCGGCTCGGAGCGCGAGAACCCGACGCCGATCGCCTGGGTGCTCGACCGGCTCGCCGCCGACGAAGAGCTCGGAGCGGCCGGCGACGCACCGGTCGAGCTCGTGCGCGGTGACGCGCGGCTCCTCGTCCGGCTCGACCGCTTCCGGCCGGATCAACCCGCGGAGGCGGAGCCCGAAACCGAGGAGGAAGGCCAGCTCGCGCTCTTCGCCGCGGTCGAGGAGATCGCTGCGCTGCCTGCGGCTCCCGAGCTGCCGCCGCTCGTCGCGCTTCCCGAGCCGCCGCTCCACCGCGTACGCCGGCTCTCGTTCACGTCGCTCTCGCTCTTCGAGCAGTGCGCGTACAAGTACTTCGCCCGCTACGGGCTCGGGATGAGCGAGCGGCCCGTCGAGGCCGAGGGCGCCGCCGAGCGGTCCGGGACCGAGATCGGCAGCGCCGTCCACGCGCTGCTCGAGGAGATCGACCTTGCGGCCCCGGTCGCGCCGAAGCTCGAGGACGAGCTGGTGCGCGGCTTCGTCGCCGCCTATTGCGAGTCGGGCCTCGCCCGCCGCGTCGCGACCCTCGAGGGCGTCGAGAAGGAGCGGCACTTCACCTTCGAGCACGACGGCGTCCTCGTCCACGGCTTCATCGACGCCTTCCATCTGCGCGACGGCCGCGCCCTGGTGGTCGACTACAAGACGAACGCGCTCGGCGAGGCGTTGCCGGACGAGATCGTCGAGCAGGACTACCGCCTGCAGCGGCTCGTCTACGCGCTTGCGTGCTTCCGTGCCGGCGCGGACGACGTCGAGGTCGTCTACCACTTCCTCGAGCGGCCGGACGCTCCGGTGGAGGCCGTCTTCACGCGCGCCGACATCGGCGGGCTCGAGGCCGAGCTGTCCGCGGCGATCGCCCGCATCCAGGCCGGCGAGTTCCCGCCGACGCCGAGTGACTTCGCTTGCGCGGGCTGCCCGGCGCTCGACCTCGTCTGCGCCGGCCCGCGCCTGCGCTCGCGGCTGCCGGAGGCCGTTGCCTCGTAGCTTCGTGCAGGAGGCCCGCAGGCGAGTGGGGCCGAAGAAGGAGCGGATCCGGCCGATCATCGCGCGGCTCGCGGCCGACCACGCCGACGCTACGATCGCGCTCCGCTTCCGCAGCCCACTCGAGCTGCTGGTCTCGGTGATGCTCTCCGCCCAGACCACCGACGTGAACGTCAACCGCGTCACGCGGACGCTGTTCGAGAAGTACCACCGGCCCGAGGACTACCTCGCCGTGCCCCAGGAGGAGCTCGAGCGCGACATCTTCGCGACCGGGTTCTACCGGCAGAAGGCGAAGGCGCTGCGCGGCACGATGCGGTTGCTGCTCGAGGAGTTCGACGGCGAGGTGCCGCGGCGCCTCGAGGAGCTGACCAGACTGCCGGGCGTTGCGCGGAAGACCGCGAACGTCGTCGCCGCCGAGCTGGGGGAGCCGCAGGGCGTAGTCGTCGACACGCACGTCCGGCGGCTCTCGCAGCGGCTGGGGCTGACGCGGCAGGAGGATCCCGTGAAGATCGAGCGCGACCTCGTCCGGCTCGTGCCCCGGGCCGACTGGGGCCGCTTCCCGCACCTCCTGATCTGGCACGGCCGCCGCGTGTGCGACGCGCGGCGTCCCCGCTGCGAGGATTGCGTCGTGAACGATCTCTGCCCGTCGTCGCGTGTCTGACCACGCGGCTCGCTCCCGCAGCTTCGAGTCCGTCGCCGCGGACTACGAGCGACACCGGCCGGAATACCCCGTGGAAGCGGTGGGCTGGGCGGCCGAGCAGCTCGGGCTCGGCCCGGGGCGCCGGGTCGTCGACGTCGGCGCCGGAACGGGGAAGCTGACCCGCGGCCTCGTCGCGGCCGGCTTCGAGGTGGTCGCCGTCGAGCCGGGAGGCCCGATGGTCGCCCAGCTCCGCGCGGCCGTGCCCGAGGCCGACGCGTACGAGGCGCCGGCGGAGGCGATTCCGCTGGCGGACGAGGCCGTCGACGCCGCCTTTGCGGGGCAGGCGTATCACTGGTTCGACCGCGAGCGCGCCCTGCCCGAGCTGCACCGCGTCATCGCCGCCGGCGGCGGACTGGCCCTGCTCTGGAACTGGTGGGACGAGCGCGATCCGTTGCAGCGCGACCTCGGCGAGCTGGTCGGGTATGCCGGTCACGTGCCGTACCTGGACGAGGAGTTGCCGGGCGAGCCGTGGTTCCGCGAGCTCGGCCGCACCGTCGTCGAGAGCGTGCAGGAGTCGAGCCCGGACGCCGTCGTCGGCTACCTCTCGACCGTGAGCGGATTCCTCGTCATGGAGCCGGCCGAGCAGGAAGCGCACCTGCGCGCCGTCCGCGAGATCGCATCCCGGTACGGCGAGCGGTTCTCGCTGCCGCGCCTCACCTACGTGTTCGCCTTCGCCCGGCTCAGTTGACCCGCGGATCTTCGGGCATGCGGGCGACGAGTTCGTAGATCCCGCCCTTGCGGCGCAGGACGTCGCGCCAGAGCTCCTCGGGGTCGTCGGTGAACGCGTCGTCCGGGAGCGCCGGCTCGAGGATCCAGTCCTCGTCCGCGACCTCCGCCTCGAGCTGCCCGACGCCCCAGCCCGCGTATCCGGCGAACACCCGCCGGCGGGTCGTGGCCGGGACGATCTCGTCCGGCTCCGAGAGCGACGGGAAGCCGAGTGCGCCGAACACCGGCACCGCGGCGTCGTCCGGGTCGAGGAACTCGCCCAGCACGAGCACGGCTTCGGGCTGCACGGGGCCGCCGACCCAGACCGGCTCGCCGTCGTCGACGCAGGGCTCGAGCTGCGGCACGGCGCCGGCCACCTCCACCGGCGACGGGCGGTTGAGGACGAGGCCCGCGGCGCCGTCCTCGGTGTGCTCCGTCACGAGCACGACCGTGCGGCGGAAGTTCGGGTCGAGCAGCGCCGGCGAGGCGACGAGCAGGTGTCCGCACAGTGAGTCCACGAACCCATTGTGGCCGTCGGACGCTAGGCGTCGCTCGAACGGTACGAGACGATCTGCACCTTCTCGAGCGTCAGCATCCCTTCGCCGACCATCTCGTCGAGGATCGGCACCACGCGGTCGATCTGCTCCGGCGTGTCGACGATCTCGATCACGACGGGCAGGTCCTCGGACAGGCGCAGGATCCTCGAGGTGTGGAGCCGCGAGTCCGCTCCGAACCCCTCGATGCCGCGCACGACGGTCGCCCCCGCCAGCCCCTCCTCGCGCACCCGCTCGACGATCGCCTGGTAGAGCGGTTTGCCGTGCCAGGTGTCGGACTCCCCGATGAAGAGGCGCAGGAGCTTGCCTTCTCCCTCGAGCCTCATAGCGCTCTCGCCGCCACGACTCCGACGTAGACCGCGAACAGCCCGACGGCGGCGCTCCCGAGCATGTTCGCGGCGGCGAGTCCGACTGCGCCGTCCTCGAGCAGGCGATACGTCTCGTAGGAGAGCGTCGAGAAGGTGGTGTACGCGCCGAGCAGCCCGATCGTGAGCGCCGAGCGCAGCCAAGAGGCCGTCGTGAGCTGTTCCGTCATGAGGGTCATCAGGAAGCCGAGGACGAACGCGCCGCTCATGTTGACGACGAATGTCCCCCACGGGAAGGGCGACGGGAGGCGTCGCGAGACGAGCCCGTCCACTCCGTAACGCGCGAGCGCTCCGAGCGCTCCCGCAATGCCGATGGCCACGATCGTCCGCAACTGGAGCTCCTTTCGACCGTAGGAGCCATCAGCCTTTACGGCGGTTCGCGGCGAGCTCCATCGCCTCGGCGCCCAGGCGCCGGCGGACAATTTAGCCGTGCGCGGGCGTCAGCGCGACGAGCAGGCCGCCGTCGTCGTCGAGCGCCGGGAAGAAGTCGCCGATCACGGGCTTCAGGTGGCCGCCGCGCGTCCGCAGCTGCAGTTGCTCGTTCAGGCGGCGCACGCCCCACTCGAGCGAGAGCTTGACCGGGTTCTTCTCCTCTTGGAACCCCGCGAGCCCGAAGGCAGAGACCACATCGGCGCCGAGCAGCTCCTGCTCGTTCCAGCCGCTCAGCTCGAACACGCCGCGGCCGAGTGCGAGGATGCGGCCCTCCTGGTCGCAGGTGACGAGCCCCGTCGTCGGTGCCGGGTAGTAGTCGTCCATCAGCTCGAACAGGAAGCCGAATCCGCAGTGGTGGCAGGCCACGGCCTCGTCGAACATCCCTTCCTGGCGGTCGATGTCGATCGACCGCTCCTTGCAGTTCGGGCAGATGAAGTGCGGCACGGGCGCCAGGCTAGCTGCGAGGACTTCGCTTAGACCTGTGTGGGCTCGGCCTCGTGGCGCGGCGCCGTCAGCGCGGTGCCGGTATGGCCTTCGTCGGCTGCGAGGAACCGCTCGGCGTCGAGGGCGGCCATACAGCCGCTGCCGGCGGCGGTCACGGCCTGGCGGTAGACGTGGTCCTGGACGTCGCCGGCAGCGAAGACACCGGGGATGTTCGTCTCGGTCGTCCCGGGCTGCGTCACGAGGTAGCCGTTCGCGTCGTGGTCGAGCTGGTCGACGAAGAGCGTCGTGTTCGGGTCGTGGCCGATCGCGACGAACAGTGCGCCGGCTTCGACCTCCTCCGTCTCGCCCGTCTCGGTGTTGCGCAGCCGGAGGCCGCTGATCGAGTCCTCGCCGAGCACCTCCTCGACGACGTACGGCGTCTTGAGCTCGATCTTGTCGTTGTCGCGGGCGCGATCGATCATGATCGGCGAGGCCCGGAACTCGCTCCGGCGATGGACGAGCGTGACCTTGTAGCCGAAACGCGTCAGGAAGAGCCCTTCCTCGAACGCCGAGTCGCCGCCGCCGACCACGAAGATGTGCTTGTCGCGGAAGAAGGCGCCGTCGCAGGTCGCGCACGCCGAGACGCCGCGCCCTTTCAGCCGTTCCTCGGAGTCGAGCCCGAGCCAGCGGGCGCTGGCGCCGGTGGCGACGATGACCGAGCGGGCGCGGTACTCCTCGCCCTCGACCCAGACGCGGTAGGGCCGCTCAGAGAAGTCGACGCGGGTCACGTCGTCGGTGACGAACTCGGTGCCGAAGCGCTCCGCCTGGCGGCGGAACTCGGCCATCATCTCCGGGCCCATGATGCCGTCGGGGTAGCCGGGATAGTTCTCCACGTCGCTCGTGATCATCAGCTGGCCGCCCCAGCTGAAGCCCTCGATCACGAGCGGTTGCAGGTTCGCGCGGGCGGCGTAGAGCGCCGCGGTGTATCCCGCGGGCCCGCCGCCGATCACGATCAGGTCACGTACGTCGCTCATCGGTTCCTCTCTCGGAAAAATCTGTCCACAGTATTAAACGATCCGGGCCGGATCGACGTTCCCGCGGTGCGCTCGAGGAAGTGCCGGTAGCTAGGCCGCGTCGGCGGCCGGCGGCAGCTCGGATGCTTCGATCTGCCGTCCCGCGAGCTCGACGGTCTGAGGCGGCTGCGCGGCACGTTCGAGCCCTTCGAGCACGGGGAGCTCCTTCTTCGGGCGGACGCCGTGCTCGGTGAGCTTTCGGGCCTGGGGGAGTACGCGGCGCTCGAACGAGCCGACCGACTGGTTGTACGCCTGGACAGCGCCGTCCAGGCGCTTGCCGAGCGTGACGAAGTGGTCGGTCATGACCGTCAGACGCTCGTACAGCTCGCGCCCGAGCTCGTTCACGGTCCGCGCGCTCTCGGCCACCTTCTCCTCGTTCCACACGGCGGCGATCGTCCGCAGCAGGGCGATGAGCATCATCGGGCTGGCGAGGACGACCCGCTCGTTCCCGCCGGCCCCGAGGAGTGACGGGTCGGCCTCGATCGCGGCGCGGTAGAAGCTCTCGCCCGGGAGGAACATGACGACGAAGTCGGGCGTCTCCTCGAACTGCTGCCAGTAGTTCTTGGCGCTGAGGCTGCGCACGTGCTCGCGGACGTGGCGCACGTACGTTGCGAGATGTGCGCCGCGCTCGTCCTCGGGTGCGTTGAGCGAGTCGAGCACCGCCTTCAACGGCGTCTTCGCGTCGACGACGACGCGCCGGCCGCCCGGTAGGCGCACGACGAGGTCGGGCCGGAGAGAGCGTCCGTCGTCCGTCGTGTGCACCTCCTCCTCGAAGTCGCAGTACGCGAGCATCCCGGCCGTCTCGACCGTGTTCCTGAGCTGCATCTGCCCCCAGGCGCCACGCACCTCGGAGGAGCGGAGGGCCGTGGCGAGGTTCGCCGTCTCGGTGCGCACTCGCTCGCCGGTCTCGGCGAGGTTCTGCACGTATTGCGCGAGCGAGCCGTAGTCCTGGCGGCGCGTTCGCTCGAGTGCCTCCGTTTGCTCCGACACCCTCTGGAGGGACTCCTTGAGCGGCTGCACGAGCTGCGCCACCGCGTCTTCCTTCTGCTCGAGCCTGCCCGAGGCGAGGTCGAGGAACGACTCGTTGTTCTGGTGCAGGGCGTCGGCCGCGAGCGTGCGGAAGCGCGCCGAGAGCTCGGCGTTCTTGCTGCGGAGCAGGAGCCACGCTCCGGCCGCTCCGAGCACCAGTCCGATCAGGAGTCCAACGCTCATCGGGGCGCGGAACCGTACAGACCCAGTCGGACGGACAGCGAAACGCCGGCCCCGACGAACCCGTAAGTCCATCGGAACCGGCTCGAAGAGCCTATGCGCGCACGGCCCGAGACGTCAAGCAAGAAAAGCGCGCTCTTTGCGCACTTTCACCGGGACGGAGAGGGGCGCCTAGCTGCAGTCTGCGGCGTTGATCGCCAGCTGGGTTTCCTGCAGAGTCGGTGCGGCGCTGGGTGTGGTCACGTCCTGGAGCTTGCCGCCGGTGCAGCCGACGAGGACGGTCGGCGTCCCCGAGACCTTCTTCTGCGCCGCGAGCGTGTCGACACCATGCGCGGTCGCCTTCGTGGCGGAGCTGTTGACGTCGGTTTTCCACTTGGCCAGATCGAGGCCGTCGACGCTGGCCGCGATCTGCGCCATCCACTTCCCGGTCAGGTAGCCGGTGTTCTCCGAATCCGGCGGCTGGTTGTCGTAGAGCACCTTGGTGTACTCGAAGCCCTTGTTCTGCTTCGCGGCGGCGATGATGCCGTAGCGGCCGGTGACGGACTGATCTCCGATGAAGGCCCAGGGCTTGAGGTGGAGTTGCACCTTGCCGTTCGCAATGTCGTCCTTGACCACCGTGGGCAGGTTGCTGACCTCGTATTCCTGGCAGATCGGGCACTGCACGTCGATGAACATCTCCATCGTGACGGGCGCCTTCGGGTCGCCGAGCACGAGTCCGTTTTGCGGGATGCCTTTGAAAAGGCTGTTGGCGTCGGGCGCCCCTTGCAGCGCGCCTTCCCAGGTCGCGCTTCCCGTCGCGGGCAGTCCCTGCAGGTCGCTCGTCGAGACGACCGGGCCGCCGCCGCTGCCTCCGCGGCTGCTGAGGACGACGCCGAGTACGACGGCGATCACCAGAACCAGAACGACACCGCCGGCGATCGCAAGCGCGCGAGGCGACGCCTGGCGCGCACGAGTTCCGCCGGCGCCCTTCGAGCGCACGGGCGGCGGTGCTGCCGCCGCGGCCGATTGTCTCTGCTGTCTCGCCCTCTTACCGCTCGGCATGCGCGGGAAGGGTAGCCGGTACCTCGGTTTCCCCGGTCGAGGCGAGGATCAAGAATCCGATGATGAGGAGGAAGGCCGTGAGGGCGAGCGTCGGGATCGTGAGGTAGCCGAACCCGTGGTTCGCGATCCAGTTCGTGCTGCAGCCCTCCCGGTATCAGGATGCTGCACGCCTCGGCTCCTTGATCACGCCGCGCTCGATCAGCATGTGGTAGATCGACGTGCCGGCGCCGACGATCGGCAGCGGGAGCAGGTAGCGCGCAGCCCGGTTGTCGCCGCGGACGGCGATCAGGAGCGTGAGGATCGAGAGTGGGTACATGAGGACCCGCTGGAACCAGCAGAACTCGCAGGGGATGAACCCCGCGACCTGCGAGTAGAAGAGGCTGCCGCCGGTCGCGACGGCCGCGACGACGAAGGCTCCCCACAGCTCGTAGCCCCACAGCAGGCCGCGGATGAAGTCGAGCGGGCCTCGAACGCCGGCCAGCGCGAGCACGCCGACGAGTAGCCCCAGGACGATCAGCACCTGCCCCACGACGCCGAGGACGGAGAGGATGATCACGATGTCCTGCGTCATTCCGGCGGCAGGGTATCGGCGGAGGCGGTGGGCGTTACGCTGCCCGCGCCGGGGTGGCGGAACTGGTCAGACGCGCCCGACTTAAAATCGGGTGGCCCTCGGGCCGTGCGGGTTCGAGTCCCGCCCCCGGCATTGCTCGGCCAGTCATCCGGATGGGGCGAGTCGACCGGGGACCTGCAGCCCGAGGACAGCTATCGCCCAGGCTGAGCCGGAGATCGCGTGGTGCGCAGCACGAGTAACGTGGTGCACTCGGTGATCGCGACCGGCGAGTGGCCGGTGAAGTAGACGAGGTCGGGACCCGGGCGTGACCGGCACGCCGGTCAGGCCGTCGTCGGCGGCTGCCCGCCCGGGCCCGTTGCATGCGGTGGGCGAGTCGTCGGCCGTGAAGGGACGCGGACCGGCTCACGAGCCGGTCACCGGTGCGGTCGGGATCGTGTGGGTGGTGATCGCCGCGGCCGCTGCGCGGTCGATCGCCTGTGGCTTCCTGCCTCGATGCTCCGCATGAGCGCCACGAGCCCGACGCCTTTCGTGAGGCCGAGGGCGGCCCGCGACGCGCTGCTCGACGACCATGAAGCCCACCGCCCCGACCACGCTGAGGATCAGACAGCCGATCGTCGCAGCCGACAGCCACCCCAGGCAGTGCCTTCGCTCAGTGCCAGCACCAGAATCGCGGGCAGCAGGATCGTGACGGCCGACGTGTTCGCGTTCACGACCAGCGCCGACACACACGCCGCGACGAGGACCCCGAGGCCCGCGCCGCGGTCGGACCCGCTCGTCGACGGGATGCTCATGGCTGCCTGAATAGACCAGCGGGCCCGAGAGCGAGCTTCATCCGGGCGGGATGCGTCCGACCAGGAAGGCCTCGAGCCGGTCGACCGCCGCGATCCAGGAGGCCGGTTTTCGTGCCTTGCGACAGGCCCGGTTCTGTGCGAGTCTGAATCGACTCGCCGCAATCGGGGAGGGGGTCGCCGTCCCCATGAACAGTTCGGCCGTCAGCCGGGAACTCGCGTTCGATCAGCTGGATGGGGACATCGAGCTACGCGACGCTGCCTTCGGGGCCGGTGTCCGGAGATCTGATCTCGCCATCATCGTGGTCGCGTTCGCGGGAGCATCCGCCGCCGCGGCGATCGTGGCCACGGGCGGTGTTCTGGTAGCCCCGACCACCTTCGCGGCGGTTCTGGTCGCGAACATCGTCACGCTCGCTCTGGGCGGGGTGGCCTGGCGGCGCGGCCGCCCCTCCAGCAACTTCGGGACCCTCCTGCTCGCTGAGGGTCTACTCGTCTTGGTCTCCAGCCTGTCGGGCTCTCCCGACCCGGTATTCCATCTGCTCGGGATCCTCGGCATCTGGGCCACCGCGGTCGGGGCGAGCTGGCTGTTGCTGGTCTTCCCGGGCTCGCGTCCGAGCGCCGCCGGATGGATCGTCATGGGGATCGCCTGTGGCACCTTCCTGGTCGGCGAAGTGCCGTTGCTGCTCACGTCCCCTGGCCTGCAGGGGCTCACCGCCGTCGCCAGCTGCGGCGCAGCGTGTCCCGCCAATCCCGCGCTCGTCGTGCACGCGCCGAGCGTCGCCTCGGCGGTTCGCTACCTCGGGGGCGTGCTCGAGGCGACGTGGGGGATCGGGTTGCTGCTCTACCTCGCGACTCGTTTCGCGTGGGCGAGCCATGCGCGGCGGCGCCTGGTCTTCCCCGTCTTCGTCTTGGCTGCTCCGCTGGCGGCGGCTTTCACGCTCAACGCAGTGGCCTTCGAGCTTGCGGGTGTCTCGCCGAGCGGCACGGCCCGCGCGATCTTCGCGGGCACGCGCATCCTGTACCCGCTGGGATTCATCGCAGGGCTATTCTTCGCGCAGGCCTACGCAGGAGAGGCGCTCGCGTTCATGGCGCGCAGGCTCGTCGGGCGTCCGTCGGTCGCGACCGTCGAGCAGCTCGTACGCCGCGTGCTGGACGATCCGCAGGCCCGACTGGCCTTCTGGCTGCCGCGCGGCGAGCAGTTCGTGGACCGGCACGGTGCGACCGTCGTCCTCGATCCGGCGTACGAGCGGCAGACCTGGCGTGCGTTCGGACACGGTGACCTCCGCGTTCTCGCGGTCGTCCACGACGCCGTGCTGGGCGAAGACCCGGAGCTGGTGACGGCCGTTGGAGCCGCCTCGCTGCTGGCGCTCGACAATCGTCGGCTGGAGCACGATCTGCTCGACTCGGTGGACGCGCTGCGCGCCTCGCAGCGGCGGCTCGTCGGGGCAGCCTCGGCGGAACGGCGGAAGATCGAGCGCGACCTCCACGACGGTGTGCAGCAGAAGCTCGTCGCGCTCCGCATCCGGCTCGAGCTCGCCCGTGACCTCACCGCCGGGAGCAACGGGCTCGGGGACCGGCTCGGCGAGCTCGCCGCGGACTTCGACGAGGCGCTCGACGACCTCCGAGCCGCCGCGCACGGCATCTATCCGCCGCTCCTCGCCGACGAGGGGCTCGAGGCGGCCCTGCGCGAGGTTGCGCGGCGCTGGCACGTGCCGCTGAACGCCGATCTCGAGGAGGTCGGCCGGCTCTCGGAGGATCGCGAGACGGCCATCTACTACTGCTGCCTCGAAGCGCTCCAGAACGTGGCCAAGCACGCGGGAGACGACGCAGTTGCCTCTCTCCGGCTCTGGCGGGGCCCGAACGTGGTGCGTTTCTCGGTGAGCGACGACGGCGTCGGCTTCCTCTCGCGTCCGGACGCGAAGGGAGCAGGGCTGACGAACATGGCCGACCGGATCGGGGCGGTGGGCGGTACGCTCGCGGTCAGGTCGGCACCGGGAGAGGGGACCACGATCCTGGGCAGGGTCACGATCGAGGCGGGCGACGGGGCGGGCGATGTCGTCGACGTCTGAGCTCGCCGACCGCAAGGCGGTCTACCGTCTCGTCGTCGCCGAGGACGCGTACCTCATCCGGGAGGGGATCCGCAGCGCCCTCGAGCCGGAGGACGAGGTCGACGTCCTCGAGTACTGCCCCGATCTCGGCTCGCTCCTGCGGGCGGTCGAGTCGAACCCGCCCGACGTCGTGATCACGGACATCAGGATGCCCCCGACGAGCACCGACGAGGGCATCCAGGCCGCGGCGACCCTGCGCGAGGACCATCCCGAGATCGGCGTCGTCGTGATCAGCCAGTACGTCAGTACGCACTACGCGCTCAAGCTTTTCGAGCACGGCTCGGCCGGCCGGGCCTATCTGCTGAAGGAGCACATCGGGCACCGCATCCAGCTGCTGGAGGCCATCCGCGAGGTTGCGGCCGGCGGCTCGGTGGTCGACCCCAAGGTCGTCGACGTGCTCGTCGATGCGCGGCTGCGGGTCAAGAACTCCCTGCTCTCCCGGCTCTCGACGCGCGAGCGAGAGGTGCTCGCCGGCGTCGCCACCGGTGCGTCTAACGCAGCGATCGCCGACTCCCTGTTCCTCACGAAGCGCGCGGTCGAGAAGAACATCAACTCGCTCTTCGCGAAGCTCGACCTCACGGATGACAAGTCGACGAGCAGGCGCGTCCGGGCGGCCCTTCTGTTCCTCGCGGACTCGGACCTGGAGGCGGGGCCGGACCTCTGAGCCGGCATCGGCCCGCGGGTAGCGCGCACCATCCACGCGGCGACGTGCGCGCGCCCTGGTAGGCGAGAGGCCGGGCTGGTCACATCCACCGATCGGCCATGTCGCTCGCGCTCGCCGAACCAGACGTCGATCTCATCCCGGACTTCGTCGAGCCGGTCGAAGCGTGGCGCGTCTGGCGTGTCGCCCTGCGCGAGGGCGGCCTCGTCCTGCAGAGCCTCTTTGCCGGGGCGGTCTGGGAGCCCGTCGTTCCGCTCGTCGCATCCTGTACCGGCGGCCACCGATCGCGCTGGGCGCGGTGGCGGCAGACGCCGAACGATCACCCGGCTCCCGAGTTCGACTGCCGCTGCGGCATCTACGGGGTCCAGTCGGTCGCCGCCGCTCGTTCGTACCTCGAGCTTCCGCCTCTGCTCTGTCGGGACGATCGCGTGATCGGCCGCGTCGCACTCTGGGGAGACGTCGTCGAGGGGCCTTGCGGCTGGCGCGCGTCGCACGCGTATCCGCTCGAGCTCTTCGTCCCTTCGCCGGCGGTCGCGCATCGGGGGCTTCGCCAGCGCGCCCACGTGAACGAGATCCTGTTCGGGCTCGAGGCCTACGAGGTTCCGGTCGACCTCGTAGAGCCGAGCGCATTGACCCCCTCGTCGGTCCGGCCGTAGTCGAGGTCGCAGGACTGCCCAGGCCGCAGGACGCGTACGTCCACGGTCGGGACCACGGTCGCGGCGAGCTCGGCGAAGGTCCTGGCGGGCGTGTCGTCGCCCCTCGGTGGCCGCCAGGGCGCGTACGTCCCCCAGTGAATCGGGATCGCGAGGCGCGGCTCGATCAGCTCGAGCGCCTCCACCGCGCGGGCGGGATCGAGATGCCCCGGGGGAAGTCGCGGTCCCCAGCCCGCGACCGGCAGTAGGGCGACGTCGACGCGGCCGAGGGCGCCCATCCCCGGGAAGAGGTCGGTGTCGCCCGCGAAGTACACCGTCTGCGTGCCGGCGATCACATACCCGACGGGCTGTGTCCTCGCCGTGCCCACACGAAGCCCCGAGGCGTGCTCGGCGTGCGTCACCCGCACTCGTATCGACCCGATGCACACCTCGTCTCCGGGAACGACCTCGCGGACGAAGCGAAAACCACGTCGGCGCAAGAGGCCGCCGGCGCCCGTCGGCACCAGCACCTGGGTGCCCGGGTCGAGCCGGTCGAGCGAGGGAAGGTCGAGGTGGTCGTGATGGCTGTGCGAGAGGAGGATCACGTCGACCCCGTCGAGAACGGCCAGGTCGACCGGGGTCTTCCGGCGCAGGTGGAAGATCCGGTTGCGAAGCACCGGGTCCGTGACGATGAGATGACCGTCGAGCCGGATCACCGCGCAGCTGTGCCCGAGCCACGTCAGCGCCCCGGCGCCCGTCTCCGCGGCCGCCCTGGTCGTCATCGGCCCCGCGGCTTCCCGAGTCGCGACCGCGCGATCCGAACGACTTCGAGCAGCAGCCAGACGAGGCCTGCGAGCTCCTCGAGATCCCTGCGTGTCTGCGGGAGGAGCAGCGGCCCCTCGAAGAGTCGAGGCCCGTGGTGAGCGGACGTCACGCCGGGTACCGGGATCGCTCATGGGGCACGGCGGCGGCCTCGTCTATCAGGCTGAGGGCGACTGCGCGCTCGATTGCGGCGCTGCGGCTCGTGACACCGAACTTGCGGTAGACGGCGATCGCCTGGGTCTTGACCGTGTTGCGCGAGACGTAGAGCCGCTCGCCGATCTCGCGGAACGAGAGGTGCGTCGCGAGCAGCGGCAGGAGGCGCTGCTCTGCCGGCGTCAAACTCGATGCCCACCGTCCCTCGGGACCGGAGAGCGCGTGCGTCTGCCGGTCGAGCTCGGCGTTGTGCTGGACGAGCACGCCGAGTCGCGGGCGAACGCGGAAGATGTCGCCGGCGCTCCTCAGCAGCGCTCGAGCTCCGTCCGCGTCCGCGAGCGCGAGCCGGACGCGTGCGAGTTCGAGGAGCGCGTACGCGGCGAGCCACGGCACGGCGGGAGTCGCGACCGCCAGCAGCTTGTCGGCGCGGTCGAGTGCAGCGGTCGCCTCGGCCTCCTCGCCTCGGTGCGCCGAGTTCCTCGCGCCGACCGTCTCGAGCAGGAGAGCGACGAGAGACCGGGTCGGGGGCCCGGCCGTCGCGACCGAGGCCGCCTCTGCCGCGAAGGCCTCGGCATCGGATCGCTCGTTCTCGCCGACCGCGAGCAGCGAGCGCAGACAGAGGCCGAGCGTCGCCAGCTCGTTCGCTCCGGCTGCGGTGGCCAGCTCGATTGCCAGCACCAGCTCGCTCTCCGCGCGTGGCGTGTCGCCCGCGAGCAGCAGGGCTGCGGCTCGTCCGAGCACGGCTGCCGGGCGCCAGGGATGTCCGGGAGGGAGTGCCTCGCACGCTGCGTCGGTGTCGGCCAGCATCTGGTCGGCTCCGTCGCGGCAGCGAAGCCCTTGCAAGAGGTCGAGGCGGGGGTCGTCGCCGCCGAGCCCGCGCAGCGCGGTGTCGGCCCAGTGCTGTGCGTTCCCGGCCCGCCCTCGCAGGGCGTACAGCCACGACGCGGCGATGCAGAGGTCCGGATGGTTCTCGGCGTCGTCCTCGGGCACGAGGTCGAGCCAGTGCTCGATCGCGTCCAGCCGGCCGCGTCCGCAGGCGGAGACGGCGAGCCGTTCGGCCAGCTCGGCGACGCGGCCGACGTCGCCGGCCGCCGCGGAATGGTCGACGGCCTCCTCGACCGCGCCGAGCTCCACGGCCCGGCCGGCCGCGGCGCGATGCAGGGCGCGCGCCTGTTCCGGTTCGGCTCGCTCGAGCTCTCTCGACAGGAGGTCGCGGACGATGCGCGGATAGCGGTAGCGGCGGCGGCGGTTGTCGAGAGGGACGGCCACGCCCAGGCGCTCGAGGGATTCGAGCATCTGCACCGAGTCGGTCTTTGCGAGGAGCGCGTCGCATTCCTCCGAGCTCAGCTCCGCCAGCACCGACGTCTGCAGCGCGAACTGCCGCTGGGTGGACGACAGGCAGGTGAGGTGCTCGGTCTCGAGGTAGTCGGCGAGGAAGCGGTCGTCGCCGCCGAGGGTCGAGGCCTGCGCGCCGCTGCGCAGCGACAACGCGGCGAGGAAGAGCGCGGCCGGCCAGCCTTCGAGCCGTTCTGCGAGGGCGGCGGCTTCCGCTCGAGGCAGCACGACGCCCGCCCGTCGCAGCAGGGTTTCCGCCTCACGGCCGTTGAGCGTGAGCTCGTCTGCACCGATCTCGAGCAGGCGGCCCTCCGCGCGCAGGCGCGCCAGCGGAAGCGAAGGCAGGCGGCGCGCCGCGAATGCCACGCTTGTGCCGCGCGCTGCCTGGCCGAGCAGCTGTTCGAAGGCGGCGCGCGCTTCCGGCGAACGGAGAACGTGGACGTCGTCGACGAGCGTGAGGGAGCCGGGCCGTTCGGCGCTCGCGGCGAATCTCGACTCGAGGATCTCTGCGTCGTCGTCCTCGGGCTCGAGGTCGATCCACAGCACCGGACGACTCTCGCGCTCGGCCCACTGGGCCAGCAGCGTGGTCTTGCCGAATCCCGCCGGCGCGACGATCGTGACGATCGTCCCGTCCGCGGTACCGCAGAGCCGGTTGAGGAGCGCGGTGCGAACGACGGGCTTTCCGGTCGCCGGCGCTGCGACAGTCGCCGGCACGTCGTGGGCCAGCATCGCCCTTTCCAAGACGGACACGCCTCTAGCCTGCCGACGCCGCCGACCCCGGCCAAGGGCGCAGGCCGGTCGCGGCGACGTAGGCGGGCCTACCCCCTCATCCGGTCACGAGGCCGCGATCGCCTTCGCCTTGAGGTCTTCGAACTCCGCGTCGGTGATCGCTCCCTCTGTCCGGAGCTCGTTCAGCCGGGTCAGCTCGGAGGCCGTCGAGGCGGGCGCGCTCGACCGGCGGCCGGCCCTCGGCTCGTAGCCGTATTCGCCGGCCTCGTCCGGTCGTGCGATCGTGTAGGTGAACGCGCCGATGATGGGCAGGAAGATGATGAAGAGCGTCCACATGGCCTTCGCCCAGCCGGAATGGTCGGTGCGGCGGAAGTTGTCGATCAGCAGCAGGATGACCCACGTCAGGAAGACGAGATACGCAAAGAAGATGATCATCGTCCAGATCCCGTCCCAGAACGTGTACGCGCCGAGCATCTGAAGCCCCTTTCGTCGGTAGGCGACGAAGCTTAAGCTCGTTTCGATGACCGAGCCGGGGCGGAACGACAGTGTTCAGAGCGCGTAGGATCGCCCGCCGCCGCGCGATCGTCGGCAAGCGCGCGGACGCGGAGCGCAACGAGCAGGCGCGCGAGGCTGAGGATGGGGTGTCGCTGCCGGACCCGGCCGGGCGGCTCGAGGACCTGAGCGAGCTCCGGGAGCAGGGGATCCTGACCGAAGAGGAGTTCGCCGCCGAGAAGAAGAGGCTGCTCGGGGCCTAGTTGACGGGCGCCTAGGCCGGGTGCGGCCGCAGATGGAAAGCCGTCACGATCTGGGCGATGCCGTGCACCAGCGCCGACGCGCCGACCCAGACCACGAGCAGGAATGCCTTGTTCCCGAAGTCTCCGGCTGCCCAGAAGGCGAGCGCGACCTGCACGCTGCCCGAGATCAGGCCGATCCACCAGAGCTCGACCGGCCGGACGAGGAAGGCGACCACGATCTGGAACGTCCCGCGCAGCAG
This sequence comes from uncultured Actinomycetes bacterium, assembly GCA_963702655.1. Classification (GTDB taxonomy): domain Bacteria; phylum Actinomycetota; class Thermoleophilia; order Gaiellales; family Gaiellaceae; genus Palsa-739. Next base: position 158,435 of record CAVPDO010000001.1, read on the forward strand.
CAGGAAGAAGGCGAAGATCGAGGCCAGCGCCCTGAAGGTGTTCTCGGGATGCGCGAACGCGGCGATGCCGATGGCAACGAACGCGAGCCCGAGCACGACGTGAGTCGCCCGCCACCAGCCGTGGCTGCCGGCCGCCGCCACTCCTTCGAGCAGGCCCGCTGCCACGCAGACCGCCCCGAGCAGGATCGAGAGCGCCGACACCGTCGTGTAGTCGAACTGGAACACGATGAGGGCGAAGACCAGCCAGGCAGACCCCGTGACGAGCAGGATCCACCACAACGGGTCGCCGTTCTGCTCGGTCGTCTCGTACGTCGTCATGACGGATGCTCTTTTCGCTGCTGGAGCGGCTTTTCCTAGGCGACCGAGATCTTCTTGGCGCGCTCGACGAACTCGCCGTCGCTGATGTCGCCCGCCTCGTGCAGCGCGTGCAGCCGTGAGAGCTCGTCGGCTGCGGAGCCGCCCGCACCCGCCGGCACGGCGGTCGCTCCCGATGGGAACTCCCGCAGGGTCTGGCGTCGCAACGCAAAGACGCCGATCGCGATCAGGCCGGCGAGCAGCAGGATTCCCCACCAGGTGCGCAGGGCGTGCGTGCCGCCCCACAGGATTGCCAGCAGGTAGATGAAGCCGACGGCTCCCCAGACGATCTCCTGCCGCTCGTTCAGCACGGGAGCCAGCCTCTCGCGGAGCCAGACCGCGGGCGCCGTAGGCCCGGCGAACACCGCCGCGAGGGCCGCGATCACGCCGTAGAGAACGCAGGCCGCACCGATCTGGCCGAGGATCGCGGTCCCGATCAGCCACAGTCGGTGCGTGGCCGGCTGGTAGCCGGGGTGGGCGAGCGAGCTGACGATGTAGTTGCCCAGCAGCCGGCGCACGATCAGGACGAGGAGGCCCACGAGCGCGAACGCGATGCCCTCGTCGCGCAGGATCGCCCGCCTGGAGCCGCGCGCCAGGTAGATCGCGAGCCCGTAGAGGAAGAGCACGACCACGAGCAACCACACGCTGAGGACCTTCAGCGTGCGGACGCCGGTCTGCGCCGCGGAGAGCTGGTCGGACTTCATCAGCGTGATTTCGCCCGCCGTCCCGGGCAGCTGGGCCAGCGCGTTCTGCGGCAGGCCGAGCTCCGTGCCGACCTCGACGATCATCTGGTGCACGTCGAGCGTGACGACGCCGTTGCCGGTCGAGATGCCGAAGCCGGTCTTGTCGTCGAGCACCCTCACGAGCTTCTGGTGAGCGATGGAGCTTGCGTTGATGAAGAGCTGCTGCACGCGCGGTCGCTGCAGGAGCCGTTCGACGCCCTGCGTCGCCGGCTGCTCGAGTGCCCCGGCGAGAGGCGGGCCGATCGGCTTGAGGTTCTTCGGCAGCCGGTCCGAGAGCGCCTGCCCGACGTTGACGTTCGCGTACAGCGTGTTGATCGTGTAGGTCGCGATCGCCGACTGCACCTTCGGGTCCTGGATGACCTGGGTCGTCGCCTTGTTCCAGGCGGTGTTGTCGAGCATCTGCCGCTTCACCCAGGTCGTCAGGACCGAGACGAGCAAGAGGATGGATGCGAGGACGACGAGCGCCCAGACGACGATCCGGCGCTTGCGGCTCAAGGGGTGTGCGTGTCGCCGCTGGGGGCCACGGCTGCAGTGTCCCGATACGGGCGGACGGGAGGCATCGTCCCATCCGGGTGAAGAGGGTGTCAGGCTGGCTCGGGAGCCGTCTCGGCCGTGTTCGCCTCCCGGCGGCGCAGCATGAGCTTCCGCCCCTCGGTCAGCACGACCGTCGCGAGCGCGGCCACGATGCAGATCAGCCACTGGTGCACCGTGAGCGGTGTGGTCAGGAGGATCCGGTTGAGGAGGTTCAGCTGCGGCGCGAGGATGATCGCGAGCACCGACGCCCCGGAGAACATGAGGAACCTCCGGTCGCGGAGCACGTCGAGGCTGAAGACCGACTCCCGCTCGTCGCGCTCGCAGAACGAGTAGAGGAGGTTCGCGATCGAGAAGGAGGTCATCCCCATCGTGCGTGCGACCTCCCGGTCGTAGTGGCTGTCGGCCCAGGCGAGGACGCCGAGCGTGGCGGCGCCCATGACGGCACCCACGAGCGCAAGCCAGAGCAGCCTCGAGCGCGGCAGGATCTGCGCCTCGGGGTCGCGCGGCTTCCGCGCCATCAGCCCTTCGGCCGGCTCGCCGTAGCCGAGTCCGACCGCCTGGAAGACCTGCGTCGTGAAGTTCAGCCACAGCGTCTGCAGCGGCACGAAGGCGACGCCGCCGACGATGTTCCCGATGGCGGCGCCGAGGAAGGTGAAGACGAGCCCGAACAGCACGCCCATCTGGAAGCGGATGTACTTCGTCAGGTTGTCGTAGAGCCCGCGACCGAGCTCGACGGCGCGCACGATCGTTGCGAAGTTGTCGTCGGTGAGGATCATCGCCGCGGCCTCCTTCGAGACCTCGGTGCCGGTGATCCCCATCGCGATGCCGATGTCGGCCCGCTTCAGGGCGGGCGCGTCGTTCACGCCGTCGCCGGTCATCGCGACGATCTGTCCCTTCCGCTTCAGCGTGTCGACGAGCCGCACCTTGTCCTCAGGCGTCACGCGCGCGATCACGCCGATGTCGTCGATCTGCCCGAGCAGCTCGTCGTCGCTCATGGCGGCGAACTCCGCCCCGGTGATGGCGCGCCCGGTGATGCCGAGGTTCTGCGCGATCGCCGCGGCGGTGACCGCGTGGTCGCCCGTGATCATGCGCACCTGGATTCCGGCGGAATGCGCGATCGCGATCGCGTCCTTGGCGGCCGGCCGCGGCGGATCGACGATGCCCACGAGCGCGAGTGCAGTCAATCCGTCCAGCAACGGCAGGAGGTCCGCGTTCGGCTCGAACGAGTCGGGGTCGAAGTCCTTGCGTCCCGTCGCGAGGACGCGGAGGCCCTGTTCGCCGAGGCGCTCGTTCTCGGCCTCGTAGCGCTCCTTGAACCCCGCGTCGGCGTCGATCAGGTGCAGGTCGTCCGGCGCCAGTGTGTGGGTCGAGCGGGCGAGCACCTGGTCGGGCGCGCCCTTGACGAAGCAGCGGACGACGTCCGCGCCCGACTCGTCCTTCATCCGGTGGAAGGTCGCCATCAGCTTGTACGCGGTGTCGAACGGCAGCTCCGCGACCCGCGGATAGGTCTCCCGCGTCGCAACCGCCGCGAGTCCGCCCTTCTCGCCGAGCACGACGAGGGCGCCCTCGGTCGGGTCCCCGATCAGTGTCCCGTCGTGGACGACCGCGTCGCAGGCGAGCACGAGCGGCTGCATGAACGGCTCGAGGTCGACCTCGGGCTGGCCCGCGACCTTCTTGATCACGCCCTGCGTCGAGTAGCCGGTGCCGTCGATCGAGTAGCGGCGGCCCGGGATCGTCAGCTCGACCGCCGTCATCTGGTTGAGCGTCAGCGTGCCGGTCTTGTCCGAGTTGATCGCCGACGTCGAGCCGAGCGTCTCGGTCGAGCGCAGCCGCTTCATGATCGCGTTCGCCTTCGCGAGGGTCTGCGTGCCCATCGAGAGGATCGCCGTCACGACCGCGGGCAGGCCCGTCGGGATCGCCGCGATGGCGAAGGCGATGGCCGCGAGGAAGACCTCCTTGAACGTGTTGCCCGGCCGCGAGGCGTTGATCACGATCGAGATCACGAGCGCGGTGCCGGAGATGACCAGGATCTGGCTGGTCAGCTTGTTCAGCTGCTTCGTCAGCGGTGAGGCGGCCTCGCTCTCCTGGGAGAGCATGTTCGAGATGTGGCCGACCTCGGTCGACATCCCGGTGGTGGTGACGATCAGCTCGCCGGCGCCTCTCGTCACGTTCGTGTTCATGTAGGCCATGTCGGTCCGGTCGCCGAGCGGCGCATCGGTCTGCGTGACCGTCTCGGCGCTCTTCGCCACCGGCATGCTCTCGCCGGTCAGCGCCGACTCGTCCACCTCGAGCGTCGCCGCCTTCAGCAGCCGTCCGTCCGCGGGCACGACGTCGCCCGCCTCGATCGCGACGATGTCGCCGGGGACGAGCTGCTCGGCCGGCACCTCGACGAGCTCGTCGCCCCGGCGCACCTTCGCCTTGACGATCATCATCTTCTGCAGCGCCGCGACGGCGGCGGCCGCCTTCCCCTCCTGGTTGAGGCCGAGGACGGCGTTGAACAGCGTCAGGAAGAGCAGGACGAGACCGGTGCCGAGCTCGTGCAGCGGCCAGATGCTGCCGATGCCCGCGACGAGCAGGACGATCTGCATCGGGTCGCGGTACTGGCGTACGAATGCGCGCCAGCGGGGTTCGGTAGCCGCGGCCACGAACGCATTCGCGCCGTACTTCTGGAGACGTGTGGCGGCCTCGGCCGGCGCGAGGCCGGTGCGCTCGTCGGTGCCGAGCTCCCGCGCGACAGCATCGCTCGCAATCGCGAACCACTGCTTGTCCTCGGGCCGGGCAGGAGTGGGTGCTGCCGTCGTTGCCATCGCAGCATCATCACCCACTGAGGACGATGCCCGGCGAACGAGGGGCCTAGAAGCTCTCGGGCATGAGCGGAAGACGGCTGCTCGCCGGCGCCGGCTATGCCACCGCGGGTCTGCTCGGGATCGCGGTCGCGGTCGCGACGGCGGGCTGCGGCAGCGGTGGCAGCGGTGGGCTCTCCACCGTGATCACCTCGTCGCTCCCCGGCCTCACCCGCACGACGGCGACGACGACTCCGATTGAAGGCGAGACACTGACGGGTGCGCCGATCGAGCCGACGACCGAGGCGCCGGCCGGGCCGCCGGTCACGGTGACCGAGACGCTCCCGGCCGTGACCGAAACGCTTCCGTCCCGCACGGTCACGGTCACCGAGACCGAGACGCTGCCGGTCGTCACCCAGACGCTGCCCGCAACGACGCAGACCTTTCCGGCCACCACCGTCGTAACGACGACCGTGAATCCGGCCGTCGCCGCGGCAGCGGGCGCGGCGGCCGCGTCGTCGCAGGAGGAGGAATCCTCGACGCCGTGGGGCTGGATCGCGTTCGGGATCCTCGCCGCTGCGGTCGTCATCGGGGCGCTCGTCTGGTGGTGGCGCAGGCGTTCGGCCCGGAAGCCGCCGGCGCCCGGCTAGCTCGCGGCCCCGAACCGCTCGACGATCAGCCCGTGGCGGAGACCGCGGTCGCTGACGGTCAGCTCGTCGCACCGCAGCTTCTCGAGGACCGTGCGGACGATGCAGGCGCCCGCGAGGATCACCTCGGCCCTCGCCGGCTGCAGGCCTACGACCTCGCGCCGCTCGTCGGCGGTGCGCGTCCGGTAGAGATCGATCTGGCGCTCGACCTCCGTCCGATCGAGGACCGTTCCCTGGACGACGCCGGCGTCGTAGGTCGCGAGGCCGTGGCGCACGGCCGCGAGGTTCGTCAGGGCGCCGCCCATGCCGACGAGCGCTGCCGGCCTCGGGCGCCCGTCGAGCCGCGCCAGGTCGCCGGCGATCGCGTCGAGCGCCTGTGCCAGGCCGTCGTCGGAGACGACTCCGTCGAGGCCGAGGCGGTCGGTGTACCGCGCCGCGCCGACGTCGACGCTGAAGCGGTCCTCGACCTTTCCGGCCCGGCCGAACGTGAACTCGGAGCTGCCGCCGCCGGTGTCGAAGACGACGAGCAGGCCTTGCCCGACGTCCAGCTCCGAGGTCGCGGCGAGATACGCGAGCCGCGCCTCCTCCTCGCCGGAGATGACCTCGATGCCGACGCCGCAGCGCTCGCGCACGGCCTCGACCAGCTCGGTCGAGTTCGCGGCCTGGCGCATCCCGGCGGTGGCCACGGCGGCGATCTCGGCGGCGCCGGCGGCGCGCGACTCCGCGACCATGCGGACGATCGCGTCCGCGGTCCGTCGCAGCGGCTCCGGCTGCAGCGTGCCCGCCTCGTCGAGGCCCTCGCCCAACCGTGTCACCTCGGCGCGGTCGGCGACCGTCCGCCAGGCACCCCCGGTGTGGCGCTCGCCGACGTGAAGCTTGACGGAGTTCGTGCCCACGTCGATCACCGCGAAGCGGACCGGATCGAGCCCGAGCAGGGTCTTGAGCCCCCGTGCGAGGCAGACGTTCGGCCGGTCGGCCAGCTGGAGCTCGCGGACGGCCGCGATCACGAGCGCGGGATCCTCCGCTCTCGACGGCGATGGTGCGCATCGTCCGCCGGCCGGCCGTGACCTTCGGACAGCTCGGCCAGGCAGCCGCCGAATTCGTAGTGGACGCGCCGCTTGTGCACGGCGACGTCCGCGAGGGCCGGGTCGGGCGCCGACGACCTCGGCGAGCAGCTGCTCGAGCGTGTACGTGTCGCGCGTGAGCTCCGGCCCGGGAACGCCGAGCGCGTCCAGCACCACCGCGACGTCCGCCGCGCCGAGCGGGAACGACGCCTTCAGCACGGGGCGCCACTGCTCGATCCCGTTGCCGTCGACGGCCTCGAGCCGCTTGACGTCCATCAGGCCGTCGCGAACCTTGACCGAGGCGTCGCTCTCCTCGGACAGCAGATAGGCCTCGTCGCTCTCCTGCACGCCCGTGGGCTCCCCGCCCGCGAGGAGATCCTCGGCGGCGCCGAAGCTCTCGCCGAAGGTGCGCCACTCCCAGCGCCGGACGATTCCGGCGACGCCGCCGCTCAGGGCTTCCCTTCCGCCAGCTCGCGGGCGAAGAACTCGAGTGCCTTTCGGGTCTTCGTCTCCTGTTCGCCCGAGATGTCGACGCCGCACTCGGCGAGATAGGCGCGGAGCTCGACGGCAACCTGGAACGCCTCGGTCGTCGCGGCTCGCGTCGAGAGCTCGAAGATGCGTGAGCCGTCCGGGTAGATCCACATCTCGGCGGCGACCTTCCGGCCGAGGCCGGGCGGGACGGAACGCAGCTTGAGGACGAAGATCGGTCCGAGGACGGCGAGGTCGTCGAGTGCGATCCCCTGCGGTGCGTGCGCGGCGAACAGCTGCCGCTGCTCCTTCGAGAAGAGCTTCCGCAGCGGCAGCTTGCCGCCGGCTGCGTCTCGCACGTCCACCGAACGGGGCGACCCCTTGAGCGTCCCGGAGCAGACGAACCCGCCGGGAAGCGCGTCGACCTCGACGCGGAAGGCGCCGGAACGCCGCAACTCGTCGGGCAGCTCGCCCGGCACGACCGGGCGCAGCTTGACGATCGAGTCCCCGCCCTTGCCCTGGATGCGTCTCGCCCGGACGACGACGCCCTGGGCGTCGAGGGCGAGCCCGGGCGTGTCGAAGAAGAAGACCTGGCGGATCTGCGCCTCGAGCGGATCGAGTTCGAGCGCCGCCACGGTCGAGCGCTGGCGCGCCTCCGGCACCGTCAGCTTCAGCTCGACGCTGTCGGCTCCTTTCAGCAGCTCGAAGAGCCGCGCGAGATCCTCGTCCGAGAGGTGGGGCGGCGCTGGCGGGGCTGAAGACATCAGGTCCTCCTCTTGCGGATCCGCGTGGCGTGCGTGCGTGGGTGCACCCTCCCATAGCACGCGCAGCCCTGGTGCCGTCCGATGTGGGTGCAACAGTCTCCCGGACCTGTCCCAAGGAGGAGTTCAGTGGCTACCCGTGACGACGCGTACCAGTTCGACGAGGAGAAGGGCTTCGGCTGGCTGCTGTTCGCGGCCACCATGCTCGGCCTCGCCGGCGTTCTCAGTGTCATCGACGGCATCGTGGCGCTGTCGAAGTCGAGCTTCTACGCCGCCGACGCCCACTACGTGTTCAGTGATCTGCGCACGTGGGCCTGGCTCACACTCATCGTCGGCGTGCTCCTCATCATCGCCGCCATGGGCGTGTTCAGCGGCTCGGGGTTCGCACGCTGGTTCGGGATCTTCATGGCCGGTCTCAGCGCGCTCAACGTGTTCGGGTTCAGCCAGGCGTACCCGTTCTGGGCGCTGATCGTCTTCACCCTCGACGTGCTGGTGATCTACGCGCTGGCGGTGTACGGCGGCAAGAAGATGGAGTGAGGCTCCCGGCCTCGTAGCTCGTCCCGGAGCCCCGGACGCCGCCGCGTCCGGGGCTCCGGTCCTTCCTTGGGACTACGCTGCCGGGCGTGGCGGATCCGGATCGCCTGGTCGTCGTCTCGTGCGCCTCCCGGGCGGAGGCGGAGCGGGCGCTGGACGCGCTCGGCGAGCTGAGGGCCGCGATCCGCGACGCCGCGATCGTGACGCGGCTCGAGGACGGCCGCGTCGAGCTGCACCAGACACACCAGGTCGCCGCCGGGGAAGGCGTCGTGGCCGGAGGCGTGGTCGGGTTCGTCGCGGGGATGCTGCTCGGCGGCCCGGTCGGCGGCGCACTCCTCGGCATGCTCGGCGGCGGCGTCTGGGGCGCTCGCGACACCGGCGTCCCGGATGCGCGCCTGCGCGAGCTCGGCGACTCGCTCACTCCCGGAGGAGCGCTCCTGTGCGCGCTCGTGCAGGCCGACGGCGCAGCCGGCGTGCGCGAGAAGCTCGCTCCCTACGGCGAGGTCGCCGACGCCGACACGCCGGCGGTGCCGTAGCGGCGCCGGTACAGCAGGTAGGCGATACCGCCGAGCGGCAACGGAACCCAGAACGTCAGCAGGCGGTACGCGAGCGTCGCCACGACCGCCTGGTGGGCCGTCGCCCCGGCGAGCGTCAGCAGTCCCGTGAGCCCCGCCTCGACGAAGCCGAGGCCGCCGGGCGTGAACGGGACCAGCCCCAGCAGCGATCCGCCCGCGTACGCGAGCACGACGAGCGACGGATTCGGGTGCGCACCGACGGCGGCGAGGCAGCAGAGCAGGCCGAGGTAGTCGAACGCCGGCTTGGCGACAACGGCGCAGAGCGCGAACGGCCAGCGGGCGCCGAACGCGTGCCGCAGCCCGTCGCGCTGGCCCAGGAGCCGCTCGCCCGCGCCGTGCGCGTCGCGCTTGCTCGGGAGCAGCCGGAGTGCGGCGTCGATCCCGCGGCCGACCAGCAGGAGCGGCCGGTCCCAGAGGAAGGCCGCGAGGCCGGCGAGCACCGCGAGCACGAACGCGCCGGCACCGATGTACGCGGTCGTCAGCAGACCGTCCGGCGCCTGCAGCCCACCGAGGATCGCGGGCAGGGCGAGCACCGGAAAGGCCATGACCGTCGTCGTGTTGGCGATCGCGACGGCGGCCAGCCCGCCGGCCACGTCGTCGCCGCGGACGCCCGCGCGCACGAGCATCCGGTAGGAGAACGCCCCGGCCGTCGCTGCCCCGCCCGGGATCACGTTGCCGGCCGCGTTGCCTGCGAGCTGTGCAGTCCCGACCGCGAACCAGCTCGGCGTGCGCAGCGCGATCCGCTGCACCTCCCAGAGCGCCGTCACGCTCGTCGCTTCGAAGATCACGGCGAGCAGGAGCCACCACGGCTGCAGGTGGGCAAGCGAGTGCCACTGCGTGAACAGGTCGACGAGGCTCGGGAACAGGAAGTAGAGCGAGACGGCCGTCGCGAGCAGCAGCAGCACGCGAAAGATCACCCGCCAGGGAATCCGACGCCCGCGGACTTCCGGCTGGGGCGCCGCGTCCATCCCGGCACCGTACGTGCGCGTCGGGTGCGCCTGCCCGCCGCGGGGTGCGCGCCTCCTGGCAGGAGACCCCGAGCGGTGATGCGATTCCGGGCGATGGAGATCGGGAAGCCGCTGAGGAAGATCGTCGTCGAGCCGATCCGCGACCCGGTTCCGGAGCGGACGCCGAAGCCGGCGCCCGCACCTGCGCCGAGCCGGCCGACACCGGCCCGCCCGCGGGTTTGAGCGAGGCTTCGACGCCCGACGCGCAGCCGGTCGCCGACACGCCGGCGGCAGCCGGCGGCGTCGTTCTGCTCACGCTGGCGGCGGGCCAGTTCCTCATGACTCTCGACAGCTCGGTGATGAACGTCTCGATCGCGACGGTCGCGAAGGACGTGGGCACCACCGTCACCGGGATTCAGGGCGCGATCACCGCCTACACGCTCGTGATGGCGTGCCTGATGATCACCGGCGCGAAGATCGGCTCAATCATCGGACGCAAGCGCGCGTTCGCGATCGGGTGCGTGATCTACGGGTGCGGCTCGCTGACGACGGCGCTTGCTCCGAACCTGCCCGTGCTGCTGCTCGGGTGGTCGTTTCTCGAGGGAGTCGGCGCGGCGCTGATCCTGCCTGCGATCGTCTCACTCGTAGCCTCGAACTTCCCGCCGGCCCGCCGGCCCGCCGCCTACGGCCTGGTCTTCGCCGCCGGTGCGGTGGCGGTCGCGGTCGGGCCGCTGATCGGCGGGTTCGCCACGACGTATTTCTCCTGGCGCTGGGTCTTCGCGGGCGAGGTACTCGTGGTCCTCGTGATCCTCGTGCTCGCCCGGCGCATCGCCGACGCGCCGGCGACCGAGAAGCCGAAGCTCGACCTCGTCGGCGCAGGGCTCTCGGCACTCGGCCTCGGTCTCTTCGTCTTCGGCATCCTCAAGTCGGGCGAGTGGGGCTGGCTCCAGCCACGGTCCGGCGGCCCGAGCTGGGCCGGTTTCTCGCCGGTGATCTGGCTGATTCTCGGCGGTCTCTTCGTCCTCTGGATCTTCTTCCGCTGGGAGGACCGGGTCGACGCGCATGGGGGAGAGCCGCTCGTCCGCCGGGAGCTGTTCCGGAACCGGCAGCTCACCGGCGGCCTGACGATGTTCCTGTTCCAGTACCTCGTGCAGGCCGGGATCTTCTTCGTCGTGCCGCTCTACCTGTCGGTCGCGCTCGGCCTGTCGGCGATCGACACCGGCGTGCGGATCCTGCCGCTCTCGATCACCTTGCTCGCGGCGGCGATCGGCGTGCCGCGGCTCCTTCCGGCGGTGTCGCCGCGGCTCCTCGTCCGGGGCGGCCTGCTCGGGCTCTTCGCCGGAACCGTCGTGCTGATGGCTCTGCTCGACGTGAACTCCGGCGCCGAGGTGGTGCTCGTGCCGCTGCTCCTGATCGGGCTGGGCATCGGCACGCTCGCCTCGCAGCTCGGGGCCGTGACGGTCTCAGCGGTCCCCGACGACCAGAGCTCCGAGGTGGGCGGCGTCCAGAACACCATGACGAACCTCGGGGCGTCCATCGGGACGGCCCTCGCCGGTGCGATCCTCATCTCGACGTTGTCCACCGCTTTCGCGGCGAACATCCAGCACAGCGACGCGATCCCGGGGCGCGTGAAGTCTCAGGCGCAGGTGCAGCTGGCGAGCGGCGTCCCCTTCGTCTCGGACGCCGACCTGAACAAGGCGCTCGACGAGGCCCACGTGCCGCCGAGGCAGTCCGACGCCGCGCTCTCGGCCTACAAGGACGCCCGGATCGCCGGGCTCGAGTCGGCGCTCGCGGTGCTGGCGCTGGCCACCGTGATCGCCCTCTTCCTCGCGCAGAAGATCCCGACCAGTGCAGCCGGGCGCGTGGAGGCGGCGCCGGATCGGCTAACGACAGCGAGCTGATCGCGAAGGCGAGCGCGAAGCCGAACGTCGTTACCACTCCGACGAGCTTGCCGCCGTGCTCGAACGCCTCGGGCATCATCGTGTCGGCGAGCATCGTCAGGATCGCGCCGCCCGCGAAGGCGAGGACGAAGGCGACGGTGCCGTGCGAGACGGAGTCGAAGAGGGCGAAGCCCACGAGGGCGGCCAGGCCGAGCGAGAGCGCGACGCCGAGCCAGAGCACGAGAACGCGTGCGCGCGACCAGCCCGCCTGGACGAGCCCGATGCTCGCGGCGACCGACTCCGCGACGTTCGAGAGCGCGACCGCCACGAGGAAGGCGGCGCTGACGCTGCCCTCGACCACGATGGTGAGGCCGAGCACGAGCGACTCGGGAACTCCGTCGAGCACGGTGCCGAGGACGATCGCGAGCGGCGAGCCCTCGGCCTGGCGCCCGCCCGAGTGCTTACGGTCGCCGCCGCCCATCCGGTCGATCAGGAGGTCGCCCGCCCAGAACGTCACAGAGCCCGCGAAGAGGCCGAGCGCGACGCTGCTCCGTCCGCCCTCGCGATCCCACGCCTCCTGCACGAGCTCGAAGGCGACGGCGCTGATGAGCACGCCGCTCCCGAACGCCATCACGAGACCGAGCGCCTGCTCGCCGATCCTCCAGCGGAGCGCGACAGCCCCACCGACGATCAGGGTCGAGGCGGCGAGAAAGCCCCACGCGAAGGACGCCGCCACGAACGGAGCTTCGCTCGCTACCTGACTCCGCGCATCGCCCGCCGAGGATGAAGCTAGCCGGCGGTCTGCCGCCCGCTCGGACGTCGGTGTAGAGTCGGGTCATGTGCCGCTGGCTCGCGTACTACGGCAAGCCGATCAGGATGGACAAGGTTCTGTACGAGGGCCAGTACTCGCTGATCGACCAGAGCCTCAAGTCACGGCTCGGCGCGGAGCCGACGAACGGAGACGGCTTCGGAATCGGCTGGTACTCGGCCGAGGGCACCCCGGGCGTCTTCCGCAGCACCGAGCCCGCCTGGAACGACCGCAACCTCCGCGAGATCTCGGGCCACGTGGAGTCGCACCTGTTCCTCGCGCACGTCCGCGCCACGACCGGGACGCCGGTGCAGCAGACGAACTGCCATCCGTTCCACTACGGCAAGTGGCTCTGGGTGCACAACGGGGTCCTCAACGACTGGCTCGTCGTCAAGCGCGACCTCGTCCTGCAGGTCGCCCCGGAGCTCTATCCGAACATCGAAGGGACGACCGACTCTGAGGTGCTGTTCTACCTCGCGCTCACGCTCGGCCTCGAGGAGGACCCGCCGGGAGCAGTCGAGCGCGCGATCGGCCTCGTCGAGGAGATCGGGCATCGGCACGGCGTCAAGTACCCGTTCCAGGGCACGATCGCCACGACCAACGGCGAGCGGCTCTGGGCGTTCCGCTACTCGAGCGAGGGCAAGTCCCGCTCGCTCTACTTCTCGACGGCGTACGACACCCTGAAGGCGCTGTATCCCGACGATCCGCGGTGGGCCGACTTCGACGAGGAATCGCGAATCGTGGTGTCCGAACCACTCGGCGACGCCGTCGGCGTCTGGAACCCGGTTCCCGAGGCGAGCTGGGGCGTCGTGCAGCCTGGACCGGACGAGCTGAGCACCTTCCGGCCGGCCGCGCCCGTCGGGGCCTGAGGCTACTCGCCGTCGGGGTAGTCGTCGACCTCGTCGGCGGTCGATGCGCGCCCGACGAGGTCATCGATGCAGGTGGAGCAATAGTGGATCCGCCGCGAGCCCGAGGGCGAGAGAACGGTGACCCAGCCCCGCTCGTCGGGTTCCTTCACATGACCGCATTCGACACACCGCACGAGCAGGACGGTACGGCCGGGACCGGGCTGTCCGGTTGGCGCAGGTGGGCTCATTGTCCCCGGCCCGAAGGTCACTCGCCGCGCAACAGACCCTCGCGATGGGCGACAGCCAGCGCCTCGATCCGCGAGTGCACCCCGAGCGTGCGCAGCATGCGCCGGACGTGGTTGCGGACGGTGTCGATGCTGAGGTGGAGCTCCTGGGCGATCTGCGCGGTGGAGTGGCCGCGCGCGAGCAGCTGCAGGACCTGATTCTGGCGCGGCGTGAGGTGCGGGTGCGGCTTCGGCGGAGTCGCCTCCTCGCGGTGGCTGACGACGCCGAAGACGCCGACGATCCGATGCCCTTCGTGGAGCGCGCAAGAGCTGACCTCGATCTGGACGCGCTGCCCGGACTGGTCGAGCACCACCACCGAGGCCTCGGTCGACTTCTCCGTTCCCATCATCTTGCGCAGGAACGACTCCTTGGCCTCCCGCGCCTGCTCCGGTACGACCAGGGACGACTGCTGGCGTCCGCGAATGTCGCCCACGAGCTTCTTCGCGGCGGAGTTGATCCAGCGGATGACTCCGAACCGGTCGACCGCGTAGGCCGGGACGTTCAGGTCCTCGAGGCCGCGATGGAGATCGCCGGGGATGCCGCTTAGGTCCGGCGCGCTTTCGGCGTCGGACCCCTGGGCGGATCGCCGGACGGCGGACATCGCGCCTACGAGGCGGTGCCTGCGGTTTCCGGCGTCAGAGCCTCCTGGAGCTTCTGCGTGTCCTCGTCCGAGAGGGAGGTTCTGATCACGGTGCCACCGTAGCCCTTGAGGGCGTCGATCGCCTTGTCCGGCGTCGCCTGCTCGATGATCATGAAGAGCGCCGACGTGCCCGGCTTGACCTGGTCGCGTACCTGCTCCTGGAACTCCTTGTCGATCGCCTTCTCGCCGAAGTGACCGAACAGCGCGCCGAAGCCGGCGCCGATCGCCAGCCCGGCGAAGGGCACGAGGAAGATCAGGCCGAAGAGGAAGCCCCAGAAGCCGCCCCAGACCGCTCCGCCGCCGGTCGAGGGTCCGCCGTGCGTCGTCGTGACGTGGTAGTGGCCGTCCGTGTCGCGGCTGATGGCGGCCACCTGGTCGGCCTGGATGATGAGGTCCGACTCGAGGCCCTGGACGGTCTTGCGCGCCGCCTCTGCGGTCGCCTCGTCCGGATAGCCGATCGCGACGAGCGTTGCCATGACTTCTCCCTTCGTCCCGGGCGCGCGGGAAGGCCCCGCGCCGCCACGATCGCGACGCAGGCGAGCGACCGCATCACCCAGTTCGGATGAGTTGGTCCCCGGGCGGCACCACGGGAGCCTCGGGAGGCGCGTCGAGCGGCCGGTCGAGCTCCTTCGCGACCCGGACGGCGGCGGAGACGAGCGGCGCTGCGAGCACGAGCCCGAGCATCCCGAACAGGCAGCCGGCCCCGATCGTGACCACGAGGACGACGAGCGGGTTGAGGTGGAGCGCGGAGCCCATCGCGAACGGCTGGACGAGGTTCTGGAGCAGGCCGTTCGCGAGCAGGACGACGACGAGCATCGCGATCGCCACGCCGGTCCCCTGCGCGCCGAGCGCGATGAGGACGGCGAACGCTCCCGCGACGACCGCCCCGATGTACGGGACGTAGGCGGTGACGAAGCTGACGACGGCGATCGTCCCGGCGAGGGGTACGCCGAGGAGCAGCGCCGCCAGCCCGACGACGATGCCGTTGAAGGCAGCGACGAGCGTGACACCGCGGAAGTAGCCCCGCAGCGAGGTGATCACCGAGCCCGAGATCGTGCGCGCGATCGGCTCCGGCAGCCCGGCGTGTCCGTCGACCCAGCTGCGCATCCGCGGCCCGTCCTTGAGCAGGAAGAACGTACCGAGGGCGGCGAACGAGAGGCCGAACAGGACCGAGGCGAGGCCGCGGATGCCGGTCACGATGCCGTGCACGAGCGTCGAGGTCATCTGGGACGCCGCGTGCTTGGCCGTCGAGGCGGCGCCGGACGCGCTCGAGGAGTCGACGCCGGAGCTCTTCAGCCAGCCCCGGAGCTTGTCGACGCCGGCTGCCGCCTGCGCCGAGATCTCGGCGCTCTGGCCGGTGATGCCGGCGACGACGACCACGACGACGAGCACAGCGACGGCCACCACCGCGAGCAGCACGAGCGCGGCTGCGAGCGCACGCGGCATGTGCCGGTCGAGCAGCCGAACGACGGGCATCGCGACCACGGCCACGATCAGCGCGCAGACCATCGGCCCGACGATCGTGTACGTCTCGGCGAGCAGCCAGATGAGACCGAGGAGGACCAGCAGCAGCCCGACCAGCAGCCAGGAGCTGCGGCCGAGGTCGCGCAGCCAGCGCGGCGTGGCGAGCGAATCCCTCAGATGCGAGCGCCCGGTCGGGTGTGTGTCCTTGCCGTCCCCTGCGTTCACGTCGCGGGCAGTTTCTCTGGCGCGTCGGTCGGCATGCGTCATCCCGCCGGGGTGAGGTACGCGAAGGTCGAGCGCGCCAGGATCACGCTATGGCCTGAGACAAGGAGGTGGGCGATGGCTGTCGGCCCGGTCCAGCTGCTGGTGATCGGATTCGACCGTCCGGACTTCCACGGTGAGATCGTCGGGGAGCTCGAGAAACTCCGCCGGAGCGGTGCAGTCCGGGTGATCGACGCACTGGCCGTCCACAAGCACGACGACGGCGCGATCGAGGTGCAGCACCTGAGCAGCCTCACGAGGGAGGAGGCGGTCGAGGTCGGAAGCAAGGTGGCCGCGCTCGTCGGTCTCGGGATCGAGGGCGAGGAGGGCATGCACGCGGCCGCCGAGATCGGCGCAGAGGACGCTGCTGCGCACGGAATCGAGGTCTTCACCGACGAGGCCGAATGGGATGTGCTCGAGGAGATCCCGAACGACTCTGCCGCGGCCCTGATCCTGCTCGAGCACCAGTGGGCGGTGCCGCTGCGGGACGCGATCGCCCGCGCAGGGGGCTACCGCGTCGCGGACGGGATGATCAGCCCGTACGACCTGCTCGCGATCGGCCTCGCGAGCGCCGAGGAGGCGAGGGACCTGCAGGCCCACGAGAGGCGCGCGGCGCCGGCGGCGTCGTGATCTTCGGGCCCACGCGCAGGGTCGCGCGGCGCACCGTCAGGCGCGCCGCGCGCCGTTGCTAGAGCTCTTCCTGCACGGCGAACCGGCCTTCGTCGGCAGCCTTCTGCAGGGCGGCGTGGTCGCGCTCGTTCTGGTCGGCGTACGCGACCGCGAACTCGCCGAGCGCACGGTCGAAGGTGTCGCTCTTGCCGAGGTAGGAGGAGATCGCGATCCGGTCGCCCGAGCGGGCGTGCGCGCGCGCCAGGAGGAAGCCGCAGACCTCGCCGTACAGCGCAAGCCCCTCTGGCAGGATCGTGTCGAGGTCGACCGACGTCTTCCAGTCCCAGAGCTGGCGGACGAAGAAGTCGCGTTCGGAGCCGTCGAGGGTCACCTCCGAGCGCAGCCAGCCGAGGAAGATGTCGCTCGTCGCCTGCATCAGGCGCTGGCCGGCGACGACCCGCCGGCCGTGGTTGTCGTACTCGCTCTTGCCGAGGTACGGCTCGAGCACCGACTCCTGCGCCTCCTTGATCTGCAGGAAGAGCGGGTCGTCGCCGTCGCGGCCGAGCAGGAGGAGGATCCAGCACCGGGTGCCGACACTGCCGACGCCGACGACCTTGCGGGCGAGGTCGACCATCCGGAACTCCTCGAGCAGGTGGCGGCGGTCGTCCTGCAGCGTCAGGCGGTACTCCCGGAACAGCTCGTGGATCAGGCTCTCGACCCGCTCGAAGTCGAGGCCCGCATCCCGCGCCAGGTCGGTGGCGGACATGATCAACGGGGGGTCCGAGACGATGCGCGGCTCGCCGTCGACCATCTGGGTGAGCTTGTTGAACGCCTTCAGACTGTCCTTCGTGCGCGCTTTGGCTGCGGCCTTCGCCACGGTTGCGGCCTGGTGCTTCGCCTGTTGTGCGTGCAGCTTCTGCTCGATGGTGTCGACGTCGAGGCGGGCGTACCAGACGTCGAGGTTGCGCGCCTCGGCGAACGTCCGCATCCACTCGCGGTAGGAGCGGACCGCGTTGAGGACGGCTCTCGCTCGCTCGGCGTCGGCGAACTCGCGGTCGCGGCCTGCGATCTCGAAGCTCGCCGCGAGCCGTTTCACGTCCCACTCGAACGGTCCGGGGAGCGTCTCGTCGAAGTCGTTGAGGTCGAAGACGAGCGTGCGCTCGGGCGAGGCGAAGCCGCCGACGTTCGAGAGGTGGGCGTCGCCGCAGAGCTGCACGCGCAGCCCGGCCCGCGGCGTTGCCGCCAGGTCGTGTGCCATCACCGCTGCCGCACCGCGGTAGAAGGTGAACGGGGAGACGAGCATGCGGCCGTAGCGGACCGGGACGAGCTCGGGGACGCGCGAGGCCGCCTGCGCCTCGAGGATCGCGACGGGGTCACGATCGGGCGCGAGTTCGAAGCCTGCGTGGCTCGAGCGTGGGCACTCGGCGCGGGCGGAGCGGCCCCTCGCGGCGCGCTCGGAGACGGTGAAGTGGTCCACCGCCGGAGTGAGCCCGGATTGTCCCTCGTTCTTCTCGTCGACAGCGGTCACGGGATCTCCTTTCGTGGATCGGTCTCAGGCCGGAGCGGGCGCTGTTCCTGAGCCGGAGGTTCTTTCGGAGGCAGGGGTGCGAGATGGGCGGACGCAACGTAGGCGACGCAGACGGCCACGATCACGAGCGGTACGAGCGCGAGGCCGTCGGCGGCCATGAACACGCTCGTGAGCAGCACAGCCGTCAGCGGCAGGCCGAGCATGACCGCCGTCATGGCGCCGATTCCCATGGCGATGCCCGCGACCAGCGGCAAGCCGGGGAGGTGGGACAGGGCGATCCCGGCGGCTGCGCCGATGAACATCGACGGGAAGATCGGGCCGCCTCGGAAGCTCGAGAGCGACGCCGTGTACGCGATCCCCTTGCAGATCACGAGCAGCACGAGCGCGCCGACGCTGAAGGTGCCCGCGGTCTCGACGAGCGTCGGCAACTGATCCTGCCCCGAGAAGAGCACGTACGAGGAGCCGTGAACGGTGAGCGCTGCGAAGGCCATTGCCGCCAGCGCGACGACGACTCCCATGGCGACGGTCAGCAGGACCGCCCGGCGCTCGACGATGTCCTGAAGGCGGCGGGACACGCGCTTGATCACCGCTCCGACCAGCGCTGCGGCGACGCCGATGGCGACGGCCCACGCGAACTCCGCCACCGTCGGCGACGTGAAGGCCGGGATCTGGGGAATCGCCAGCGAGAAGGTCCCGAACCCCGTCCAGCTGTCGAGGCCGACGAAAACGAGCGTCCCGATGCCGGCCGCGAGCAGCCCGGGCATCAGCAGCGGGCCGAGGAGGGCGCCACCCATGCCTCCGCCGGCGACCTCGAGCAGGAGGAATGCGGCGACGAGCGGGTTCCCGACCAGCGTGCTGACGGCCGCGAAGCTGCCCGCCGCTCCGCTGACGGCCAGGGCCCGCTGAGGCGCGTCCTGCTTCAGCAGGCGCATGGCCAGGACCCCGAGTCCTCCGCCGAGGAAGATGAGCGGTGCCTCGGGCCCCAGCACCGCGCCGAAGCTGAGCGTAGCCAGGGCGGCGAGGATGGCCCCGGGCAGCTCGATCGGACGCGGGCTGCCTGCCATCTGCAGACCCTCGGCGGGCTTGTGGCCGCCCGTGCCGGGCAGGTGCCGAATCGTCAGCGCGACGATCAGGCCGGCGAGCATCAGCAGCGGAAGAGGCCACCAGAGCGGCTCGTGGCTGAAGCCGAGCTCACCCGGCAGGGTCTGGTAGAGGTACTTCTGCAGCTCGGCGACCAGCTTGAGGAAGAAGAACGCGAGGACCGCGACCGGCGCCCCGATGATCGCGGCGAGGAGAAGGAGGCCGCTGTAGGCCTTGCTCCGCAGCAGCTCGAGCGGAGACGGCGCCGCAGCGGCCTGCGGTTCGGGAGTCGAGGCGGACGACGTGGTCGACGTGGCCATCCGGGCTCGCTAGTGGGCGAACGCGGTCGCGCTCGTCGCGTCGTGCGTCGGTGCCGACTGCTTCTCGAGCCGCGCCAGCTGCCGCTTCACGTCCGCGATGAGGAGGTCGGCCATGTCGTGCGTGAAGCCTCGCCGCACGACGACGCGCATGGCGGCGAGGTCGGTGCGGTTCTCCGGGAACGTGTACGCAGGCACCTGCCAGCCGCGCTCCCGCAGCGCGAGCGAGAGATCGAACACGCTGTAATTGTCCACCTCCGGCTTCAGTTGGAAAGCGAAGACCGGCAGCTCGTCGCCGCGGGTCAGGAGGTCGAACGGCCCGAGCTCCTCGAGCGCCGCCGAGAGCTTGGTCGCGACGTCCCGGCCATACTGCTGCACGCGCCGGTAGCCCTCGAAGCCCAGCCGCAGGAAGTTGTAGTACTGGGCGACGACCTGCGCGCCCGGGCGGGAGAAGTTGAGCGCGAACGTCGGCATCGTGTCGCCGAGGTAGTTGACGCGGAAGATCAGCTCGTCGGGCAGCGCGTCTGCCTCACGCCAGACGATCCAGCCGACGCCCGGGATAGACGAGCCCGTACTTGTGCCCCGACGTGTTGATCGACGCGACGCGCGGCAATTGGAAGTCCCAGACGAGGTCGGGGTCGACGAACGGCGCGAACATGCCGCCGGAGGCGCCGTCGACGTGCACCGGCACGTCGATCCCGCTGTCCTGCTCGAACTTGTCGAGCGCGGCGCAGATGTCGGCCACCGGCTCGTAGGAGCCGTCGAACGTCGACCCGAGGATGGCGACGACGCCGATCGTGTTCTCGTCGCAGCGGGCCACGGCCTCCTCGGGCGAGAGGTGGTAGCGCTCGCCCTCCATCGGCACGAGGCGCATCTCGACTTCCCAGTAGTTCGCGAACTTCTCCCAGCAGACCTGGACGTTCGCACCCATGACGAGGTTGGGCTTGTCGGCCGGCATACCGTCGGCCTGCCGCCGCTTGCTCCAGCGCCGCTTGAGCGCGAGCCCGGCCAGCATCGCGGCCTCGCTCGAGCCCGTCGTCGAGCAGCCCGTCGCCTCGTCCGTGGCCGGCGCGTGCCAGAGGTCGGCGAGGATGTTGACGCAACGCGTCTCGAGCGCCGCCGTCTGCGGGTACTCGTCCTTGTCGATCATGTTCTTGTCGAGGCACTCCGCCATCAGCTCCTCGGCCTGCGGCTCCATCCACGTCGTGACGAACGTCGCCACGTTGAGGCGCGCGTTGCCGTCGAGCATCAGCTCGTCGTGGACGATCTGCCGCGCCACGTCCGCCGGGAGCTCGTCCTCCGGGAGCTTGTGCCGCGGGATGCGCGTGGACTCGAGCGAGTAGAGCGGCGCCACGATCAGCTCCGCCGCTTGCTGCAGCTCCTGCTCCTCGTGTGACAGAGGCATTGTTCTCCACCTTCCCTTTCTCGGCGCGCCGACTGGCCGAACTCGGACTCACTGTCGATCCTCCGCCGCGTCTCCGCATCGTCCTTCACGGGTGAAGAACACGACGGGTCAGGTCCCGTTTACCAGCAGGGCGAGCCCGTCGGCGACGAGGAACGATCCGACGACCAGGAGCACGGCGACCGTCAGAGGCCGGCGATGCCGCCCGAGCCAGCGAAAGCCTCGGTCGAGCAGGTCGACGCCCCGCTGCCCGAGCACGATCGCGGCGAGAACCGGAGCCCAGATGACGACCGTCGCGAGCGCGCCGTACCAGAGAACGAGTGTTGCATCCCTCGCCGCGTCGAGGTTCGCAGCGGTGATCGACGCGGCCGCGAGACCGGTGAGGATCAGGCGTTTCGGCCCGCCGACCCCGAGAGCCAGGCCGGCGACCACGGCGGTCGTGGCGTGCACGCGCTCGAGCCGGTCGAGGATCTGCCGAGAGCGGCCGCTGTCGGGGTCGGCGCGCTCCGGACGGCGGTGGACGAGGAGGGCGAGGGCGAGCAGGGCCACGCCGAGCGCGACCTCGATCGCGCCCTCCACGTCCGGCCGCCTCGTCCTGCGGCCGACCGACACGCTGCCGATCAGCACGAGCAGCTCGCAGGCGGCGAGCTGCCCGGTCAGTGCTCCAAGCGCGAACCCGAGCGCCTGGATGCGCCCGGTGCGGAGGACCGTGAGCGTGGCGGCCAGCCCGAGCGGGCTCGCCGCGGCGATGAACGCGTACGGGATGAGGTGAAGCGCGGCACTCGGCACCGGGGCGCGGCCTGCTCAGCTCAGAGCGGCGGCGCCCGACACAGCTACGCCTCTCTCCGCTCATCCGCTTCCTCGCGGGCAGGCATCTTCCGTCCGGGCCGCCCCAGCCGGGTCACCACGACCGCCACCACGGTGACGAGATACAGCTGGCCGATCAGCCCCTCGAGCACCGCGAGCGCGTGGCCGAGATTCCCGGCCGCCGTGTAGTCGCCGTAGCCGATCGTGGTGAGGGTGGTGAAGCTGAAATAGAGCCGAATCGGACGGGTCCCGTCCGTCCCCTGGGCGAAGAACGGAGCGTGACCGAGCGTCGCGAGCACTCCGTACAGGAACATGAAGAGCATTCCGAACAGCATGTAGACGCAGATCGCGCCCGCGACCGAGCGCGAGTTGACCTCGTTCTGGGCGACGGCGCCCCGGGCGATGGCGACGGCGATCGCGATGGTGAGGAGCCCGGCGGCGAAACCGAGCGCGACCGTCAGGCTCTCGCCCTCCCGGAAGAGGTTGACCACGGCGGCGCCACCGGCCGCGGTGGCGACGGCGAACGGGAGGGTGTGTTCGGTCATCGCCCAGCCCGCCGTCCAGATCACGGTCAGCAGGGTCGCGCACTGCATGAGCACGATGACGCTCAGCGCCCACGACGTGTCCGGCAGGAGCGCCGCCAGGAAGAAGACGACGAAGATCGCCGCGAGCACCGCCCAGTAGCTGTGGCTCGCCCGCATCCGCTCGAGACGTTCGAGGCGCGCCCGGCGCGCCGGGGCGAGCCCGGTCATGGCGCCAGGGTCGGCGGTGCGGCCCCGCGGCGCATCGTCCTGCGCGGGTGAACCGCCGAGTGGTTTCATCCGTCCGGCATGAAGCGGGAACGGCAGTCCTGGTCGAAGCTGACCGCACGATGCGCTGGCGGACGTCATGCGAACCGGTCGCGATCGCCACGGGGGTGTCGCACGCGCCCGACTACGCAGAACCGTTGTGCGCCTGGAGACTGTGGGAGGTCGGGGACGTCGGCGGAGCCCCTCGCCTGCGCAGTCTCTACCGCATGTCGTTCTGGCCGGTCGGAGCTCCGCTCGAGGCCCGGTGCGAAGCGCAGAGACTCCGCCTGTCCCGCCGCCCGCGACATGCAGCTCCGACAGAGACGTGCACCTGCGGCATCTACGGCGCGCCCTTCGAGCTCATTCGCCGGAAGCTGGCGATCGACGACGGCCTGCCTCCGGGGTGTCTGTTCGTGATCGGCACGGTCTCCCTCTGGGGCGACGTGCTCGAGTGCGAACGGGGCTGGCGTGCCGCCCTCGCGTATCCCAGGCACCTGTTCGTGCCGCTCGGTGTCCCGGGTGCAGCAGGCCGGGCCGTCGGTCTGAGGGACTACGGCGTGCCGGTAGCGCTGATCGACACGGGCACGATCGCCGAGGCGCTCGACGACGTGGCGGGGCAGGCGGCGTGACGACCGCCGCCCAACAGGCGCCGACGCCGGCGGCACGCAGCCGGCCGCTGTGGCGCCGGATCGTCCTCTGGGTGGTGATCGTGTTCGTGATCGCCGCTGCGGCCGACCTGCTCGGCTGGGACATCAGGGGCTGGTTCCACAATCTCTGGAACACGATCACGACGATCTCCGTCGGCTCGCTCGTCGCGGCGATCGCCCTGATGATCCTGCAGACGAGCGCGACGGCGTTCGCGTGGTACTCGATCCTTCGCTTCGCCTACCCGGAGCGGACGAAGTGGCGCGACATCCTCGCCGGCTACGCCGTCTCGGTGGCGCTGAACTCGATCCTCCCGGCGAATCTCGGCACCCTCGTCTTCCTGATCATGCTGACGACGTTTCTCTCCATCAGCTTCGCCGCCGTCCTCGGCGCCTATGCCGTCGAGAAGATCTTCTTCACGCTGGCCGGAGCCTTCACGTACCTGTATCTCTTCCTCAGCGTCGGCGGCTCGTTCGACATCTCGTTCCACTTCGTGCACCAGAAGCCGGTGGCCACGATCTGCGTCATCGGCGGCGGCATCCTGCTGATCGTCATGCTCGTGCGCCGCTTCTGGCCGCTGGTAGTTGCCTGGTGGCAGAAGGCGAAGGAGGGAGGGGCGATCCTCGGCAGCCCTGGTGCCTTCTTCGGACGCGTGTTCCTGCCCTCGTTCATCGGCTGGGCCGCGGGCCTGGCCGTGGTCGGCGTCTTCCTGAACGCCTATGGCATCCCGGTCAGCTTCGACACGCTCATGCACGTGGCCGGCGGCAACTCGCTCGCCAACGTCACCTCGTTCACGCCGGGCGGCGTGGGCGTGACGCAGGCCTGGAACGTCGCGTCGCTTCAGCACGTCGCCTCGCCGACCGCCGCGACGGCCTACTCGGTGGCGCAGCAGCTCGTATCGACCGCGTGGTGCATCCTCTTCGCGCTGATCCTGATGGTCTGGGCCTGGGGGTGGGGAGGCGGCAAGCAGCTCGTCACCGACTCCTACGCCGAGGCGAAGCGCCGGCAGGCCGAGGAGTCCGAGAAGCGGCGGGCCAAGAAGGCCGCCAAGAAGGCCGCTCGGTCCGGTGAGGCCGAGCAGACAGCTCCGTGAGCGCCGCGTACGGCGAGGCGCCGGGCTGGACGCCCGAGAAGCCTCGCTTTCGGGCCGCGGAACTCGTGCTCAGGTGGCTGCTCGCCGCCCTTGCGCTGTTCGTCGCCACGAAGCTCGTCCCGGGAGCGTCGGACTCGACGTTCTGGGCCGCGCTGGGGGTCGCTGCTTTCATCGCCGTGCTCAACGCCCTGCTGCCGCCGCTCGTCGCGGCGCTGAGGCTGCCGTTCACCGCGCTGGTCGGCTTCTTCGGAGTCCTGTTCGTCGACGCCGGGATGCTGCTGCTCGCGGGCCGCGTCAGCTCGGGTCTGTCGATCGACTCCTTCTGGTCGGCGCTTGCGGTCGCACTCGCGGCCTCGGCGGTCGGCGTCGTGCTCTCGGTGCTCTTCGGCACGAACGACGACGACACCTACTCGCTGAGCGTGGTCCAGCGGATCGCGCGGCGCTCGGGCGAGCGCGTGGTGACCGACACCCCCGGGATCGTCTTCCTCGAGATCGACGGCCTGGCCCTGCCGGTGCTGCAGCGGGCGATGCGCGACGGGCACGCGCCGACGCTGGCACGCTGGCTCGAGAACGGCACGCACCGCCTCGTCGAGTGGGAGCCCGACCTCTCGTCTCAGACCGGGGCCTCTCAGGCCGGCATCCTGCTCGGGTCGAACGACGACATCGTCGCCTTTCGCTGGGTCGAGAAGGAGCGGCAGGTGGTCGTCGCCTGCTCGTCCCCGGAGGACTGCGCCGAGCTGGAGCGGAGGCACTCTGCCGGAACGGGCCTCCTCGCAGACGGCGGCGCGAGCCGCGGCAACCTCTTCTCGGGCGGGGCCGACCACCTGATCCTCACGGTCAGCCGCATGGAGGCCGAGCGGTCGGCGAACCCCGGCTACCGCGCCTTCCTCGCGAACGGCTTCAACGTGGCGCGGTCGTTCGTCCTCTTCGGCTGCGAGGTGATCCTGGAGTGGATCGCCGCCGCGAAGCAGCGCCGTCGCGACGTCCGTCCTCGCGGCCACCGGGGCGGCATCTATCCGTTGCTGCGCGCGACGATGTGTGTGATCGTCCGCGACCTGATCGTCTACGGCGTCCTCACCGACATGATGAAGGGGAGGCCCGCCGTCTATGCGACCTTCTCGAGCTACGACGAGGTCGCGCACCACTCGGGGCTCGAGCGGCAGGACACGCTCGAGGCGCTGCGCAAGCTCGACCAGCAGTTCGGCCGCATCGAGCGCGCCCGCCGCTACGCCGCGCGGCCCTACGAGCTCGTCGTTCTCTCCGACCACGGCCAGACGCAGGGCGCGACCTTCCGGCAGCGCAACGGCTACGGGCTCGACGAGCTCGTGCAACGGAATCTCGCGCGCGGCGGGGTGAGCGCGCTCGAAGGCGGCGACGAGCAGGCGGCGATGGTCGGCCACGCAGCCGCCGAGGCGACGGGGCGGAAGGCGAAGCGCGCGAAGAACGACGTCTCGGGGCGGGACGTGGTCGTCCTGGGCTCCGGCAACCTCGGTCTCGTCTACCTGCTGGAGGAGGGAGGACGGATGACGCTCGAGGAGCTCGAGAGCCGCCACCCCCGGCTGCTCCCCGCCCTGTCCTCACACCCACACATCGGCTGGGTGCTCGTGAAGTCCGGCGAGCACGGTGCGGTGGTGCTCGGAGGTGGCGGCGCCAGGTACCTCGAGGAGGAACGCGTGGAGGGAGACGACCCGCTCGCCGGCTTCAACGCCACGGCTGCGCGGCATCTCCTGCGCACGCACGGCTTCGCGCACGCGCCGGACATCCTCGTCGGCAGCTTCTACGACCCGGCCCTCGACGAGGGCTGCGCCTTCGAGGAGCTGATCTCGTTCCACGGCGGGCTCGGCGGCTCCCAGACGCAGCCGTTCCTGCTCTATCCGGCGCAGCTGTCCGCGCCGGACCAGCCGCTCGTCGGCGCCGAGACGCTCCACCGCGTGCTCGTCGGCTGGCGGCGCCTGCTCGAGGGAGAGCCGGTGACGCAGCCCCAACCGCCTCTGGCTGCCGGAACCGCGCGTCAGCAATGATCGTCGCGCATGGCGGGCGAGCTGAGAGCGATCGTTGTCCCGGGTCACGGAGACGTCGACCTCGACGGAGCCCACCGCATCACCCAGCGTTGTCTACGGCTCGTTCGCGAGGCAGAGCGGCTCGTGAGTGACGGCGGCGCGGACGCTGTCGTCTTCAGCGGCTGGTCGTCGACCGGCGGGCCGTCGGAAGCCGAGCAGATGCGCGACGCGTGGTCCGGTCCCGGCGTCGAGCTCGTCATCGAGCCGACCGCCCGGAACACCGCCGAGAATGCGGCGCGGACGCTGCCGCTGCTTCGAGACCGTGGAATCACGCACGCGGTCGTGGTCTGCGCGCCGACCCACCTCGCCCGCACCCGGCTGCTGTTCGGGCGCCTCTACCGCAGCGCGGGGGTCGAGGTGGCGTTTCGCGCGGTGGCCGTGGCGCCGAGCCTCCGCTCGATCGCGTGGGAGCTCGCTGCGTTCCCGTTTCTGCCCGCGCAGCTCCGTGCTGCCCGGGCCGAGCTCGCGCGGCGGTCGCGATGAGCGACACCGTCGTCTTCATCCCGGCCTGGAACGAGGAGCAGAACCTGCCTGCCGTCCTCGACGGGCTGCGCGAGCGGCTGCCCGACGCGGACGTCGTCGTCGTCGACGACGGCTCGACCGACCGGACCGCCGAGGTCGCTCGCCGGCACGGGGCGGAGGTGCTCTCGCTGGGGACGAACCAGGGCCTGCGCGTCGGGATCGCCGCCGGCTACCGCTGGGCTCTCGAGCGCGGCTATCCCTTCTGCGGGCGCGTCGACGCGGACGGCCAGCATCCAGCCGCGGAGCTCGCCCGGCTGCTCGAGCGCGTGCGCAGCGGCGAGTGCGACGTCGCGGTCGGCTCTCGCTTCGTCTCCGGGAACGGGTACGAGCCGTACCGCTATCGGCCCAGTCCGGCCCGCCGCTTCGGCACCGGGCTGCTGCGGCGTTCGGTCGCCGTCGTCCTGGGGCGGCCGTTCCGTGACGCGACGAGCGGCCTCTACGCGGTGAACGCGAAGGCGCTGCCACTTCTCGCCGCGCCGTACGCGAGCGGTGCGCCGGAGGTGGAGGCCTTGATCCGGCTCGTCGACGCAGGGTTGCGCGTCGAGGAGGTCCCGGTGGACATGGCCCCGCGCGCCGGCGGCGAGTCGAAGCTGCGGGGGAGCAAGGCGCTGAAGCTCGTGCTCACGGTCACGGGGACGCTCGCGCTGGCGCTGCTCGCCCGGCGACGCCGCTAAGGCTTTCGGTCGAGCAACTCGCGGAGCTGCTCGAGCTGTCCGTCGATGTGGTCGAGGCGGTCGTCGACCGTGCGCCCGCCGGCGACGTTCTCCGCTTCGGCCAGCTCCCGCTCCCGCTGGGCGCGGGCGACGAAGACGGAGGTGATCGCGGCCGTGATGATCGCGAGGAAGGCGATCCCCCACAACATCACGATCGACGTGAGGATCTTGCCGATCGCGTCCTTGGGCGTCAGGTCGCCGTAGCCGACGGTCGTGACCGTCTGCAGCACCCACCACATGCCGAGCCAGATCGACGCGTAGTCCTTGTGGTCGAGCACGCGCATCATCACGCCGCCGATCACGACGACGAGGGCCGTGGCCGTGACGATCACGTTCGCGGCGAGCCGAACGGACGGTGGCTCGCGCAGGAACTTCGACATGCGCCGTTCGATGATGTTCTGCGGGTGCGAGAGGCGGCCCGCCTTGCGGGCGACGTCGAGCCCTTTGCCTCCGCGCTCCGTCATCCGGCCCGCCTCCGGTGGTAGGCGAGCCAGCCGAACGTCGCGAGCGCAGAGACGACGAGCAGGACCAGCAGCGCCGTGAGCCAGTGGCCGCCGGTGACCGAGAATCCCGTGAGGAGCCCGACGACCGCCAGCAGGAGCGGCAAGACGGCAAGGAGCAAGACCCGTCCGAAGGCGACGATTCCGCCGATCCTGACTCCGCTGCCGCGCACGACGGCGACCCCGTCGTCGGCCGCCCCGGCCCCGGCGTAGTAGTCACGGGCCTCATCCGCCAGACGAAGCGTGCTGCGGCGCATCCAGTACGCCATGTAGGGAACCCAGACGAGCGGGAGCACGAGGCCGACGAGGAAGAGGACGCTTACGCCGGTCCAGCCGGCGATCGCCCGCATCCGGCTGCGCTGCACGGGCGGACCGATGATCTGCAGCAGATAGGCCATCCGCTTCACCGCCTCGATGCGCGAGCCGGCGGGGAAGCGGCCGCCCTCGCGGCTGGCCGCGTCGGGCGGCAGCTCGGCCAGCGCCTGCATCGCGTCCTCGGTCGAGGAGTAGGCGCCCAGCAGCACGAGCAGCTCCGCGGCGCGGAGTCGGTCGATCGGGCTGCGGCCGCCCGCGGCGGCCAGCTCGAACACCATCTGGGCCTGGGCGAGGAGGGCGGCACAGAAAGCCACCGCGATGAGGACGATGAACGGCCCGCCCACGAAGGCGCCCTCGGTCATCGTGACCCGCATCTGCCGCCTCACGATCAGCATCTCCAGCTCGTCGCGGTCCGGCGCCGGATCACGCGCGCGCAGTTTCGCCACCCTGGATTCCGCCCGCGGCCCGAAGCGGGCCAGCGACCAGACGGCAAGGTGCTCGCCCGAGTGCTGCGGGTCGGCCCACATGATCCGGAGCAGGCCGGGAGCTTCGAGCGTCGCCCGGGCGTCACCGTCTTGCGGGGACGCGACCTCGGCCGGAACGCCGGCGCTAGACACGACGCGCCTCCGGGGCGTGAGCGGCCGCATCGTCGTAGACCACCACGGTGCCCGCGAGGTAGTCGGGGAGCGCGCGGCGCCGGCGATCGAACAGGGCCGGGACGAAGCCGAGGAAGCAGGGGATGATCGCGAGTGCGAGCCCGAGCGTCCGCACGATCGCCTGCCAGACGGTCAACCGGCCGTCGTGATGCTTCGAGAGGACGCGGACGTGCATCAGCCGCATGCCGGGCGTCTGTCCGACGGTCTGCCAGAAGAGGACGAAGTAGCCGAGTGTGACCACCACCGTGGCGAGCGCGAGCAGCGCCTGGGCGAGCCACTCGGGCCGCACGCCTCCGACCACCGCCCCGACGAGAGTGGCGGCTCCGCCGATGATCGCCGTGCCGACGACGATCGCGAACGCGTCGATGACCAGTGCGACGCCGCGACTGGCCACGCCCGCGAATGCCGCCGGCGCCGACCTGGGTGCGCCCACCGAGAGCCGGGTGTCCAGGCCGGCGGTCCCCTCCCGGACGCCGTCCAGGACCTGGCCGGCGAGGCCCGCGGTCTGCGACCTGAGCGCGTCACGCACCTCCGGTCCCGACAGGACGCGCTCGAGTGCCTGCTTCATCGCCGGGCCGGCGAGTACCCGGTCGATCAGCTCCTGCGACTGGGGGCTGGCGAGTGTGCTGTCGAGCATGCGCTCCAGCTCGCCGGACGCCACGAGCTCGTGGACGACTCGCTCCACCACGCGGTGCCGGACCAGCAGGCTGCCGAGCTCCTCCGGCAGCGGGCTCGAGAAGGCGCGATCGAGAGCTCGCCTGACCTCGGGCGTCGCGAGCAGCTCCTCCGCGGCCGCCTCGAGGGGGCCGCGCCACACGCGGGCGGCGACCCGCGCGGAGTAGGCCGCTGCGCCTCCTATGGCGTCCGCGACTGCGGACCGTTCGTCCGGCGTGCCCGCATCGGCCGTGTCCATCGGCAGCGCCCGGCGGGCCGCTAGTAGCTGCCCTCGTCGCGACTCGCGGTGCGGCGGTCGTGGATCCAGCCGAGAGAGAGGGCCACCACGGCGAGTAGGAGGAGGGCGCCGAGGAAACTCCACGCATAGACCACGCTGAGGAAGATCCAGGCGATCACGAACAGGGCGATGGCGCCGGCGACGAAGAGGCCCGCGACCTTCAGCCAGAACTTGAATCCGTAGTCGTCGCCCATCGACTCACACGCTCCATTCGACGCGGGTGCGCAACATCATCCGTTCAGGATGATCGACCGCCTCAGCGCCCCGCGGCGTACCCTTGCGCGCCGCGTGGGTTCGCTCCCGCCTTGAGGATCCCGCCGGGCTCGCGCCCGACGGCGGCGACGCGGCCCAGCGTCCAGGAGCCGGACGTCTCGACGTCGTGCCCACGCTGCTGCAGGCCTTCGATCGTCTTGGGGCCGGCGCGTTCCTCGACCGCGACGTGCCGCGGGCGGCTCTCGCGCGGGTAGAAGCTGGAGGGGAACGCCTCGGTGTGGTGATTCGGCGCGTCGATCGCGGCCTGGAGGTCGAGTCCGTGGTGGACGTGGTTGAGGAAGACGTGCAGCGTCCACTGGTCCTGCTGGTCGCCGCCCGGCGTTCCGACGGCGAGTGCCGGCTCCCCGCCGCGGCTCGCGATGGTGGGTGAAAGCGTGGTCCGCGGGCGCTTGCCGGGCTCGAGCGAGTTCGGCAGCCCCTCCTCGAGCCAGAACATCTGGGCGCGCGTGCCGATGGGGAAGCCGAGCGAGGGGATCACCGGCGCGCCCCAGAGCCAGCCGCCGCTCGGCGTCGCCGAGACCATGTTCCCGAAGCGGTCGACGACGTCGAGATGGACGGTGTCCCCCCGGGTCGGCTCGCCGACGCCCGGAGCAACGGGCGCGTCGGGCACCGGCTGGGCCAGCCGCGGCTCACGGCCTGCGGGCGAGCCGGGACGAAGCTCGGACGATGCCTCCTCGCCGAGCAGCCCGCGCCGCTCCTCGGCGTAGTCGCGCGAGAGCAGCTCGGCCAGCGGCACGTCCGCGAAGTTCGGGTCGCCGTACCAGGCCTCGCGGTCGGCGAACGCGAGCTTCGCGCACTCCGTGATCGTGTGTACCCACTCCGCGCTCGCCTGGGCCATGCCGCCGAGGTCGAACCCCTCGAGCAGCCGGAGCTGCTGGAGAAAAACCGGTGCCTGGCTCCACGGGCCGGCCTTGAAGACGTCGTACCCGTGGTAGTTGACCGAGAGCGGCTCCTCCCACGACGGGGCCCAGTCCCGCAGGTCGTCCTCCGCCAGCAGGCCGGCATGGCGCTCGCCCGAGCTGTCGAGCCACTCGCGTTCCTGGAAGCGGAGGATCTCCTCGGCGACGAAGCCGCGGTACCAGCAGGCGTGCGCCGCCTCGAGCTGCGCGTCCCGGTCCGGGGAGGCGGCTTCGGCCTCGTGGAGGATGCGCCGGTAGGTCTCGGCGAGCGCACGGTTCCGGTGCAGGGAGCCCGGCTCCGGAACGGGCAGGTAGACCTCGACGCTCGTCGTCCAGTCGTCGTTGAAGAGCAGCTCGACCCTGCGGATGGCGTCGCCGATCGCCGGGATCGCGGGATAGCCGTTCTCGGCGTAGCCGATCGCGAAGTGGAGCACGTCGCGCAGGGGCAGCGTCCCGTGCTCGCGGAGCAGCTCGATCCAACCGCCGAAGGCGCCGGGCACCACCGCCGCGAGCGGGCCGGTGCCGGGAATCAGCGCGAGCCCGAGCTCGTCGCGATAGCGCTCGATCGTCGCCGCCTGCGGCGCCGGGCCCTGCGCGCAGAGCACGAGCGGCCGGTCGCGGCCGCTGGGCCAGACGAGCGCGGGCAGGTCGCCGCCGGGGCCGTTGAGGTGCGGCTCGACGACCTGGAGCGTGAAGCCGGTCGCGACGGCGGCGTCGAACGCGTTCCCGCCCTGCTCGAGCACGGCCATCCCCGCCGCCGACGCGAGCCAGTGCGTCGACGCCACCATCCCGAACGTCCCGCGCAGCTCGGGTCGCGTCGAGAAGCTCATCGTTCAACGATAGTCTGCCGCGCCATGCGCGCACGCCTGCACTCGCTCAGGCTCGACCCGAAGCTGGCCGCCATCGGGCTCGGCGGGGGTCTCCTGTCGGGGCTCCTCGGTGTGGGCGGCGGCATCGTCATGGTGCCGCTGCTCGTGCTCTGGGCCGCGTACTCGCAGCGGGACGCGCATGCGATCTCGCTCGGCGCGATCATCCCGATCAGCATCGCCGGCATCGCGACCTACGGCGTGGCGGGGGAGGTGCGGTACGGGACGGCGATCGCGCTCGCCGCGGGGTCGATCGTCGGTGCCCGCATCGGTGCCGGTTGGCTCGCGCGGATCGACGAGCGGCTCCTGAAGATCGTCTTCGGCGCGTTCCTCGTCGGTGTCGCCGTGCTGCTCGGAGTCCACCCATGAGCGGCCCCACGCTGTACGTCGTGCTCGTGGCCTTCGGCGTCGTGGTGGGCGTCGCGTCGGGACTGCTCGGCGTCGGCGGTGGGACGCTCATCGTTCCCTTCCTGACGCTCGCGGTCGGGTTCTCGCAGCACTCCGCGGAGGCCACGTCGTTGCTCGTGATCCTGCCGACGGCGATCGCGGGGAGCCTCGTCCTCCGGCGCCGCGGGGTGGGCGATCTCGCGCTCGCGCTCCGCTTCGGCACGGTCGGCGCGATCGGCAGCGTCCTCGGCGCGCTGCTCGCGCTCGCGCTGCCGGCGGACACGCTGCGCCTCGTCTTCGCGGTCTTCGTGGGACTGGTCGGCCTTCGGCTCGCCCGGGACGGGATCAGGGGTTGACGTCCTACGACCCGACGCTTTTCGCGGGCGCCGCTGCGCATTACCGCGGCGGCCGCCCGCCCTACTCGCCGCAGCTCGAGGCGGTGCTCACCGAGGAGCTGGGCCTGGACGGCACCGGGAGGCTGCTCGACGGCGGCTGCGGGCCGGGCACCCTCACCATCCGGTTGGCGCACCTGTTCGAGGAAGCGGTCGGCCTCGATCCCGACGCGGCCATGCTCGCGGAGGGCCGGCGGAGCGCCGCCGAATGCGGGGTCGCCAACATCTGCTGGGTTCAGGCCCTGGCCGAGGACCTGCCGGAGGCGGCGCCGGGGCCCTTCCGGCTGGTCACCTTCGGCTCGTCGCTGCACTGGACGGACGAGCCGCGGGTCGTTGAGAAGGTGTACGACCTGCTCGTGCAGGGCGGCGCGCTGGCCCTCGTCGTCCACACGGTCGACGGCCGGCCGGAGCCGCCGAGCCCAGGGCCGCCGCGAATCCCGCACGGGGAGATCAGGGCCTTGATCGAGAAGTATCTCGGCACGACGCGGCGCGCCGGCCAGGGCGTCTCGCAGGTGCGGACCCATCGCTTCGAGGACGTGCTCGTGAAAACCCGGTTCGGTGCGCCCCGCGTGATCTTCGTGCCGGGCATCGCCGACCTCGTGCGCGACAGCGAGAGCGTGCTGGCCGGCTACTTCTCGTTCTCGTACTCGGCCCCGCACCTGTTCGGAAACCGCCTAGAGGACTTCGCCCGCGAGATGCGGGAGTTGCTGGCGGCACGTTCGCCGGCGGGCGTGTTCTGGGACTGGCCCGGCGACACCGAGGTCGTCCTCGCCGTCAGAAGCTGAAGCCGGCGGGATACGCGTAGGTCGAGAGGTACCAGACGTCGAGCCCGATCACCCCGCCGTAGGCTCCGACCCAGGCGAGCCGGTACACAGCCGACGGGTCCCGCCGGATGTGGCGGACCAGGGCCCAGCCGATCACGACGAGCTGGAAGACGACGTAGGCGAGCGGCTTCACGGCGGCAGCCTAGAGGTCGCCCCAGTCGGTGATGCGCACCGGCCCCACCAGCGGCTTCCCGACCTCGAGCTGGATCTGCGAGTGCGCGTTCAGCGGGACGTCGCGCGGGTCGCCGGTCCACACCCGGCCGTTGTACAGCGCGGTCACCTTCCCTTTCGCCGGCCCGACCTGCGTCCGCGACAGCGGCCGGCCCCAGATGTCGAAGAAGTTGCCGAGCGTGTAGGTGCGCTGCACCGGCGACTCGACGTGGATGATCCCGTCGGCGGCGTGCGTGTGGAGCCAGGAGAAGCAGGCGCCGCGGGCGACGAACGGGATCCCCAGCCCCGGCTGGAGCTGCGGGTCGGCGATCCCGACTCCGTAGGGGACGGTTCTCGGGTGCCCGTCGACGAAGATCGTGAGGCGCGAGTGGATGTGGAAGGCGACCTGCTCGCCGCTCTGGCACTGGATCCCGTCGACCGATTGGCCGGGCGACGGCGAGCCGGCGGGGGCGAGGTTCGGCCCGCTTTCGATCGGCGGAACCTCCGGGCCGGGCGGTCCGAGCGGGCCGGGCGACTCGAGCTTGCCGAGCGTCGAGAGAGGTGCGAGCTGATTCGAGGTCCCGCCTCCGCCACCGCTGCTGCTGAGAGCCAGGGGCAACCCGACCCCGAGCCCGATCACGACGACGAGGACCGCACCGGCGATGAGCAGCGTGCGCCGCGAGACGCCACCCCGGCGACCTCCGCTCGCCGAACGTACCGGTGGAGGCGCCGCACGCCGCTGCTGCCTGGACTTCTTCCCGCTCGGCATGCCCGGAGCAGGGTAGCCGCTGGTCGGGCGCCCCTACTCGTAGCCGAGATCGCGGAGGCGCTCGACCATCTGCCGCTCCTCCTCCTCGGAGTAGACCGGCTCCTCGCTCGAGTGCTGCGGCGCCTCGGGCGCAATCGCCGCGGCCGCCGCGCCCGTCTCCTCCTCGAGGATCGCCGCGAGCGGCGCGCCGTCGAGCCCCTCCGCCGAGAGCCCGAGCAGGCTGAGGATGGTCGCCGGCAGCTGCATGATCTCGGAGCCCGCCGGCAGATCCGCAGGCCGGATCCCCGGCCCGGCGGCGGCGAGGATCCCGTCCACGCCGTGGTGGGCCGAGAAGCCGTAGGAGTGCTCGGGGTCGAGCCGCTCCTTGCGCTCGAATGCGCTCTCGAAGCGCCAGCGCGAGGCGTCGACGTGGATCCGCTCGTCGTGCGGGAGCAGGACGAGCTCGGGCGCCTTGTCGAGGAACGGCCCCGAGTAGAGCTCCTCCTTGTGCAGCAGCCGAAAGGCCGGCTCGCCGGTCTCCGGATGCTCGATCGCGGCGATCTCCGCGGCCAACGACTCGAGGTAGCGGCGGTCGCCGCGCGCGCCGCTCACCTCGCCGAGGAACAGCTGCCCTCCCGCGGCGAACGCGTACGCGCGCGTCGAGCCGAAGTCGATGTCCCCGAAGACGCGGTCGGCCGCGGGGCGCGGCAGCAGCGGGATCAGGTCGACCGTGCGGCCGTACCAGCGCACCGTGCGGACGAGGCGCTGGTCGACCTTCGCGAGATAGTCGGCTCGCCCGTGCCGCCACGGCTGCAGCGAGCGACGGCGGAAGCGAAGGTGGCCGTGCTCCTCGAGCCAGCGATCGACGTGGAACGACCAGTAGATCGGCTTCATCCCGTGGTCGGAGAAGAGAAGAACGGTCGGCTGCTCGCCCCAGAGGCCGGCCGCGAAGTCGATCAGCTCGCCGCAGACCGCGTCGGCGCGCTCGTAGACCCGGATCAGCTCGTCGCCCGCCTGCGCCGGGTCGTGTGCGGGATGCTCGGGATCCCAGCGGCTGAAGCCGAGGTGGCCCATGTGGTCGGTGCTCATGAAGTCGACGGCGAGCAGCGCGAGCTCGGGCTCCAGCTCCATCGCGACCCGGCACACGCCCGCCATCTCGTCGAGGTGGTCGAGCAGGTTCTGGGTGTATTGCGGGAAGTTCTCCCACCAGCGCTCCGCCATCGGGTGGTGCGCGGTGACGAGGTTCGGGTGCGCCGCGTAGATCTTCTCCTGCGCGGACCGCGGCAGGATCTCGGGCCGCTCG
This sequence comes from uncultured Actinomycetes bacterium, assembly GCA_963702655.1. Lineage (GTDB taxonomy): Bacteria > Actinomycetota > Thermoleophilia > Gaiellales > Gaiellaceae > Palsa-739. Next base: position 193,860 of record CAVPDO010000001.1, read on the forward strand.
GGGCCGCCGTAGCCGGTCACGACGATGCCCTCGATCGGCTCGGGTGGATACGTCATGGGGATGCCGACGAAGGCTGAACGCAGACCCGCCGAGCCGAGCGTCCGCCAGAACGGCGTCCCGGAGCGGCTCGCTGCGCTCTCCATGCGCTGCCGGCCGCGGTTCGGGTTCGTCGTGAAGTTGAAGATCCCGTGCCGGCCCGGGTTCAGGCCGGTCAGGAACGACGACCAGGCGACCGGCGTGAAGGCCGGGATCGTCGAGCGCAGCGGACCGAACGTGCCCTCCCGCGCGAGGCGCGAGATCGTCGGCAGGCGCCCTTCGCGCATGAGCTGCTCGACGAGCCCGTGGTCGGCCCCGTCCATCCCGAGGGCGAGGATCCTCACGTTGCCGTCACTTCCTCGTAGATGCGTTCGAGCTCGGCGGTCGGGTCGCCGTAGGCGTCGAGCACGACGCGGCGGTTGCGTTCGCCGTAGCGCGCGCGCAGCCCGGGGTCGCGGGCGAGCCGGAGGAGCGCGTCCGCGACGGAGCCGTCGTCCTCGTTCGAGACGATCTCCGCGCCCTCGCCCTGCCGGACCCACTCCTCGATCGAGGCCGCGGGGGTCGCGACGAGCGGGAGCCCGCTCGCCATCGACTCGAGCAGCGACGGCGGCGACGAGTCCGAGTCGCTGAGCGTGACGGCGACGTCAGCCGAGGCGATCAGCGTGGGCAGCTCGGGAGCCGGGACGGTCGTGAACGCGACGTCGTCCCGCAGGCCGAGCCGGTCGACGAGCTGCTCGACCTCGCCGCGGAGGGGGCCGCGCCGGGCTGCAAGCACGAGCCGCGCCCGGGGCTCTGCGCGCCGGAAGAGTTCGAACGCGCGGACGAGCACGTCGATGTGCGTGTCGGGTCGGAAGTTGCGCAGCGAGAGGACGACGAACGCGTCCTCGGGCCAGCCGAGGCTCCCCCGGTAGCCGTGGTCACGCCGCTCCGGGCCGAAGCCCGAGAGGTTGGCGTGCCACAGCACGTAGCGAAGGCGGTCGGCGGGGGCGTCGAGCTCGGCCGCCGCCTGCCCGAGCGCGCGCGAGTTCACGATCACGAGATCGGCCGCGGCGATCGCCTCGTGCGCGTGCTCGTGCCCGGGAGCCCCGGGGCGGCCGTCGACGAGCGCGTCCGTTCCCCACGGGCTGACCACGAGCGGATGCGTGTCCGCGCGCGCCGCCCAGTAGCCGTACGGCAGGAGGTAGTGGGCGTGGACGACATCGGGACGCACGCGCTGCGCGAGGCCGGCGAGCGCGGGGGCGAAGCGGAAGCGCCGGACCACGGGCACGCGCAGCAGCGGCTCGAGCTCCCGGAACTGGTGGACGACGAGGCCGTCGAGCTCTCCCTCGCGCGTGTTGACGCGGGCAGAGGCCACGTGCACTTCGTGCCCGCGTTCCGCGAGCCGCCTCGCCCAGCCGGCGAAGTTGCTCGACTTCGCGTCGCCGACGCCGAGGATGCGCAGCGGCTCACCCACGCTGTCCCGCTCCCGTCAGCGCCCGCACGCCGCGCACCGCGTGGCGGCCGATCTGCACGAGCGCCGGCTTCGGGTCGTCACGCGCGAAGACGGCGTCGACGTACGGCGGCCGCTCGAGCGCGCGCCCGGAGCCCGCCATCAGCGTGATCGCCCAGCGCTTGCCGTCGCCGTGCATCCGCGCAGACGGCAGCGGGTCGCCGACGAGGTCGCGGTACGCGATCCACGGTAGGTCGACTCCACAGGCGGCGGCGAGGCTGTGCCACTGCCACAGGCGCGGGTTCACCTCCAGCAGCTTGTAGCGGCCGTCGCGCGGGTCGCGCATCAGCTCGACCTGCGAGATGCCGTGGAAACCGAGTGCGCGCAGGAGCGCGAGCCCGTGCTCGACCACCTCGTCCACCCAGAGCGCCTCGCCGGCACGCGCGCTGCCCATGTAGCCGCGCGTCTGGCTCAGCTTGTGCCCCGAGAAGAGGCCGAGCGCCTGGCCGTCGCGGTCGAGGTAGCTGCCGAGCGTGTACATCTCCTCCGGGCCGCTCGGGATCAGCTCCTGCACCATCGGCTCGTGCGGCGCCGCGAGCTCGTAGGCGCGCTCGAGCTCGGCCGGAGTCTCGCAGCGGAAGAGCTGGCGCTTGTGGCTGCGCCGGAAGCCGACGTTGGCCGACGGCTTCACGACGAGCGGGAAGCCGATCTCCTCGCCGGCAGCATGCGCCTCGTCGGCCGACGTCGGGTACAGCGTCCGCGGCACCGGGACTCCGGCGGCCTCGGCCGTCTCGAGCTGGTGACGCTTGCTCTGGACTTTCTCCAGCACGTCCCAGCTCGGGAACGGGAAGCGGTAGCGCTCGCCGAGTACGCCGGCGTGGCGGGCGATCGCGTTCAGGTGCTCGTCGTGGGTCGGGAAGACCGGCAGGACGTCGTCGGTCTCGCCGGCGATCGACCGGAGCGCCTCGATGAAGCCCTCTTCGTCGTCCAGCGGATCGGGCGCGAGTCGCGCCTCCGCGTAGCGTGAGCGCAGGCCGAGCGCGTACGGCCGGTTGTCCACCGCGAGCACCCGCAACCCCTGCCGCCCGAGCGACCGGATCGCCGCGAGCCCGTTGACCCACGCGACCTCGACCACCACGGCCGTGCCCCTCCCAGACATCCGCGCGAGTCTAGTTATGGGCCGGGAGCAGTCGCCTCATGCGCTCACGCTCGGCCGGCAGGTAGAAGCCGACCGGCGCGAGCAGGAGCGGGAACACGGCCGTGAGGCCGAACGCCAGGGGGATCGAGTGGGGCATCACCTCGCCGAGGCCCGTCAGAGCGCCGGCGACGAGGAGGATGCTCACGACCCGTCGCCACTGGTACTCGACCCGGTAGATCCGCTGCGCGTTCCAGGTCCGTACGATCATCAGGAGGATGTACGCCGCAAGCGTGGCGTACGCGGCGCCGACCATCCCGTGGGCCGGGATCAGCCAGAGGTTCAGCGAGAAGTTGAAGATGGCGGCCGCCGTCGCCGCGATCCAGTTGAACTTCGTGTTGCGCGAGCGCCCCGTGGCGATCGTGACGACGATGAAGCCGGCGAAGAAGACGCTCGAGTACGCGAGAGCGGGGATCGCATCGGCCGCCGGCCAGTACGTCGGGTTCCGGCCGAGCAGGCGCACGATCCACGGCGCGAAGAGGCTCAGGCCGACGGCCGCCCAGGCGGCGATGAACATCAGGTAGGTGAGGATGAAGGAGTAGGCGCGCCTCGCCTCCTTCTCGTCCTCGATCGAGTACGCGAAGGCGGGCCAGGCGATCTGGAAGGCCGTGAAGAGGAGCACCATCGCCGAGCTGATCTTGTAGGCGAGCGAGTATTGCCCGAGCTCGTTGAGCCGGTTGGCGCCGTGCAGCAGCTTGCTGATCATGAAGCGGTCGCCGAAGTTCGTCACCCACATCGCGAGGCCGGCCGCCATGAGCGGGAACCCGAAGCGGTTCACCTGGTGCAGCAGGTGCCGGTCGAACTGGAGGCCGAGCTGCTCGCGGCGGTAGCCGAGCAGCGCGATGAACACGACCATCGTGCCGCTCAGGTTGCCGACGATGATCCCCAGTGGGCCTTCGTGGTAGACCGCGACGAGGATCACGGTGAGCGGGACCGTGATGCCGATGTTCAGGAGCGTCGCGATCGTGAACGCGACGGACCGCTTCTCGGCCCGGAACAGGTTCGTCAGCTGGGCGTAGTTGACGTTGACCCAGAGGAGGACTGCGGTGGCGATCACGAGGCTCGAGCCGCTGCCTTGCTGGTGAGGGCCGTTGTCGTTGATCCCCAGGACGTTGGAGATCTGCGACGCGAACACGATGCAGAGGGTCATGGCCAGCGTCGAGTACGTCATCTGCGCCCAGAAGACGGTGCGGACGAGCCGGCGACGGTACTCGGGCTCCTTGTCCAGGAAGTAGAAGCGGATGAAGCCGAAGTTGGCGCCGCCTCGAACCACCACCACCACCACGGCCATCAGCGACATCAGGAGCTCGATGCGGCCGTAGTCCGCGGTGGAGACGTAGCTCGTGTAGAGCGGGAGCATGAAGACCGCGAGGAACCGCGACATGAGCCCGCCGATGCCGTAGATCGCGGAATGGCGGCTGAGCTCGAGCAGCTGGGAGCCGAGCGACTGCGGCCTGGGGTCGCCGGGCTCGGGGGCGCTGGGCGGCCGGGTCGGTGTGCGCAGGGTCACGTGACCGTCACGTGACCGATGGTAGCCCGCTGCCTGGAGGGCCAATCCGGCTTGCGCACTACACTCGCGCCGTGGCGATCCCCGCTTCTGTCGAGCAGCGGGCGCGCTGGGTGCTCGACATGGTGGGGGCTTCCGGCGTCCGTTTCGGCGAGGACGTGCCGTACCGGCCCGAGGCGTGGGAGGCGGTCGAGCGCGGGGAGCTGCCGGACGGAGACGAGCTCGCGGCGGGCTTCTTCCACCTGGCGCGGGTCGAGGAGCGCGGCGCGGAGCTCGACCGGCACGGGCGCTTCCTCGCCGCCTCCTCGTGCCTCGATCCGCTCGATCCGCCGCTCGAGCGGCTGCGGCGCGGAGCTCGGCGTCGACCCTCCGCGCTATCGGGGCGCGCGGTTCGCCGTCGCGCTCACGCACGACGTCGACGTCCCCTGGCGCTGGACCCGGATCGGCGTCCGCGGCGCGGCCGCGCGGCTGAAGAGTCATGCGCTCGCGGGCCGGGCCGGGCAGGCCGCCCATGAGGCGCGCGGGCTCGCGCGTGTCCCGCTCCACAAGCTCCGCCGCACCGACCCCAACTGGCGCTTCGCGGAGATCGCGGCCGAGGAGCGCGCGCACGATGCCCGCTCGACGTTCTTCCTGATGGCCGGGCACGGCCACCGGGCCGACGGGGCTGCGCCCGAGGCGTACGACCGGCTCCGGCCGCGGCTCGTCGAGACGCTGCTCGCGACCCGCGCGGAGGTGGGCCTCCACGGCAGCTACCTCGCGGCCGAGGATCTCGACCGGCTGGCGCGCGAGCGGCTGCTCCTGGCGCAGCTCGACGGGCCGCTGATCGGGCAGCGCTACCACTACCTGCGAGTCGATCCGCACCGGAACCTCGCGCCGCTGGCCGGCATCGGCTTCCGCTACGACACGTCGCTCGGGTTCCCCGACGCGCTCGGCTTCCGGGCCGGGGTCGCGCATCCGTTCCGTCCCTGGGACTTCGCGCGCGACCGTCCCGCCGACCTCGTCGAGGTGCCGCTCGCCGTGATGGACGCGACGCTGGCCGAGGAGCGCTACGCGGGCCTCTCCGCGGCAGCCGCGAAGCCGCGCGTGCTCGCGCTCCTCGACCGGGCCGCCGAGCACGGCGGCGCCTTCTCGATCCTCTGGCATCCCGAGCGCTTCGATCGGCCGAGTGCGCGCGGCTGGGACAGGCTCTACTTCGAGCTGATCGAGGCCGTCCGCGAGCGCGGCGGCATCTGCCTCGCCGCGGGGGAGCTCGCAGGACTGGCAGCGGAGCGTTTCGGGCTGCCGCGCGACTAGCCTGGCCCCATGAGCAAGCGTGTCCTCGTGATCGGGCTCGACTGTGCGGCGCCCCAGTTCGTCTTCGACCGCTGGCTGCCGGAGCTGCCGACCATCCGCTCGCTCACCGAGCGCGGCTCCTTCGGGGTTCTGCGCTCGTGCGACCCGCCGATCACCGTGCCTGCGTGGTCGGTGATGACATCCTCGCGGAGCCCGGGCTCGCTCGGGTTCTACGGCTTCCGCAACCGGCGCGACCATTCGTACGACCAGCTCGAGTTCGCCGACTCGCGGTCGGTGCGCGTGCCACGTGTGTGGGACATCCTCTCGGCGCGGGAGCGCGACGTGATCGTGCTCGGGGTGCCGCAGACGTATCCGCCGAGCCGCGTGAAGGGGGAGATGGTCTCGTGCTTCCTCACTCCCGACACGCGGACGAGCCGCTACACGTATCCGCCGGAGCTGAAGGACGAGATCGAGCAGGTCGTGGGGCACTATCTGGTCGACGTCGAGAACTTCCGCTCCGACGACAAGGACCGGCTGCTCGACCAGATCGAGGAGATGACCGAGAAGCGGTTCCGCCTCGCCGAGCATCTGCTCGAGACGCGGCCCTGGGACCTCTTCTTCATGGTCGAGATGGGTACCGACCGCATCCACCACGGCTTCTGGCGCTTCACCGACTCCGAGCACCGGCTGTTCGAGCCGGGCAATCCCTACGAGCACGCGATGCTCGAGTACTACAAGCGGCTCGACTCGAAGATCGCGGGACTGCTCCGCTTCGCGGACGAGGAGACCGCGGTGCTCGTCGTCTCGGACCACGGCGCGAAGCGGATGGACGGCGGCATCTGCGTCAACGAGTGGCTGCGGCGCGAGGGATACCTCGTGCTGCGCGAGGAGCCGACCGAGCCGACGCGTCTCACGCCCGACCTCATCGACTGGTCGCGCACGGTCGCGTGGGGCGAGGGCGGCTACTACTGCCGCCTCTTCCTCAACGTCGAAGGACGGGAGCCCGAAGGGGTCGTCTCCCCGGACGACTACGAACGCGTGCGGAGCGAGCTGAAGGCGCGGCTCGAAGGGCTCGGCGACGACCAGGGCCGGCCGATCGGGACGATCGCGCACCGGCCCGAGGACCTGTACGCCGAGGCGCGCGGGATCGCGCCCGACCTGCTCGTCTACTTCGGCGATCTCTACTGGCGGAGCGTTGGTCTCGTGGGCACCGGGACCGTCCACGTGTTCGAGAACGACACCGGGCCGGACGACGCGAACCATGCTCATGCAGGGCTCTATGTGCTCGTGGCGGACGACGTTCCCGCCGGGCCGGGGCCTCAACGCGCCCTGCACGACGTCGCGCCGACGCTGCTCGAGCTCCTCGGCGAACCGGTGCCGGCCGACATGGAGGGGCGGAGCATGCTCCGGGCGGCGCCTGCCGACGGAGCCGAGGCTTCAGCATCCCGAGACGATTCGGTCACGGACACGCGCACGGTCTCGCGTTAGGCTCGAAAGTGGGTGGTGGCGCGGGGTGGCCCCACTGGGCCACCCCGGCGACCGGGTGACGTCCGACCGTAGACTCCGGCGAGTGTCCAAGCTGGATGCGTCGCACGCGGAGCCGATTCTCGAGTGGGACACGCCGCTGTTCCGCATGGCGCGCGCCCAGTACGAGCAGGCGCTTCCGCATGCGGGCGTCTCGGACATGGTCGCCGAGCGTCTCAGCTTCCCCGAGCGTGCGGTGATCGTCAGCGTTCCGCTGCGCCGGGACGACGGCTCGGTGGAGATCTACCCCGGCTATCGCGTCCAGCACTCGACCGTGCTCGGCCCGACGAAGGGCGGCATGCGCTACGACCCCGAGGTCTCGCTCGGGGAGTGCGCTGCGCTCGCGACCTGGATGACCTGGAAGTGCGCGTTGCTGCGCCTCCCGTACGGCGGCGCGAAGGGCGGCATCCGCTGCGACAGCCACGCGCTCTCGCAGCGCGAGCTCGAGAAGCTCACCCGTCGCTTCACCTCGGAGCTCATCCGCGAGATCGGCCCGCAGACCGACATCCCCGCCCCGGACATGGCCACCAACGAGCAGACGATGGCCTGGATGATGGACACGTACTCGATGCAGACCGGCTACGCGGTCCCCGAGGTCGTGACGGGCAAGCCGATCTCCATCGGCGGCTCCGTCTTCCGGCGCGAGGCGACCGGCGCCGGGGTCGTGATGGTCGCGGAGCAGGCGGCACGCAAACTCGGCTACGAGCTCGCCGGACGTTCGTGCGTCGTGCAGGGGTTCGGCAACGTTGGGGGTGTTGCCGCAACCGATCTGCACGAGCGCGGCGCCCGCGTCGTCGCCGTTTCGGACGTGTCGGGAGGCGTCCACTCCGAGGGCGGACTCGACGTCCCCGCCCTCCATGCTCACGTCGCCGAGCACGGCTCGCTCGAGGGCTACGACCGCTGCGAGCGGATCACGAACGAGCAACTGCTCGAGCTCCCCTGCGACATCCTCGTCCTCGCCGCCCGCGAGGATCAGCTGACGGGCGCGAACGCCGGGCGCGTGCACGCTTCGCTCGTCGTCGAGGGCGCGAACGGGCCGACGACGATCGAGGCCGACGAGATCCTCGGCGAGCGCGGCATCCCCGTCCTGCCGGACATCCTCACCAACGCCGGCGGCGTCACGGTCTCCTACTTCGAGTGGGTGCAGGACCTCGGCCGCCTGTTCTGGGATCGCGACGAGATCCGGCGCAAGCTCGCCGACAAGATGGGTGACGCGCTCGACCGCGTCTACTCGGTCGCCGAGGACAAGCAGATCACGCTCCGCCAGGCCGCGCTGGTCGCCGCGATCCGCGAGGTCGCGGCGGCGCTCGAAGCTCGCGGGATCTACCCGTAGAGACGAGAATGCACCCGATGAGCACCGAGACCGTCCGCGACGCGATGGTGCCCGAGCCGACCACGCTCTCCGCCGGAGCGAGCGCGCAGGAGGCAGGGCGCTGCTTTGCCGAGAGCGGTGAGGTCCGCGCGATCTTCGTCACCGGGTCCGACGGCCGGCTGCTCGGCGTCGTGACGCGGAAGACGCTCGTGCGCGAGGTCGTGGCGGCAGGCCGTGAGCCGAGCGCCGTGCGCCTGCGCGAGATCGCCGAGCCGCCGAACTTCACCCTCGACGCCGGGCTCGACCTCGAGGGCGCCTTCCGCTTCCTCGAAGAGCAGGACCTCGAGCGCGTGCCGGTCGTCGAGGCGGAAGGGCGTCTCGTCGGAGTCCTGTCGCGCGCCGTCGTGCAGCGGCGCCTCGCGGAGGACGAGCTCCTCTAGCAGCAGGTGTAGGCGCCGGGAGGCGCGGCTCCCTCTTCCGGCTCGGGCAGCTCGGCGGCAGCAAGCGCGGCGCCGTCGAGTAGGTCTCGCTCGCTGACGCGGACCGAGTCGAGCCCGTACGTGTCGAGGATCGCGACGAGGATCGCGGCGCCGGCGACGATGACGGGAGCCCGGTCCGGGTCGAGCGCCGGAACGCGCCGCCGCTCCTCGAGCGGCAGAGCGGCGAGCCGCTCGAGCTGCGCTCGGGCGGCCTCGCGTGCGAGGACGTGCCCGTGCACCCGGGCGCGGTCGTGCTCCTCGAGACCGAGGTCGAGCGCGGCGAGGCTCGTGATCGTCGCCGAGACGCCGACCGCATCCTGGGGCGCGAGCACCGGCAGCGCTGCCCGAGTGGCCTCGATGCTCGCGGCGACGTCGTCGCCGTGCCGCTCGGTGAGGCGCACTGAGCCCAGCGGCAGGCTCGCCCGGAACCCGTCGAGCACGAGCTCGGTCGAGCCGCCACCGACGTCGACGAGCAGCGTCGCCGCTCCGAGCTCGCCGACGCCGCGCTGCGTCAGTTCGGCCTCCTCGTCTCCGCTCAGCAGCCGCGTCGCGAAGCCGTAGCTCCACTCGATCTCGCCGAGGAACGCCTCGCCGTTCTCCGCGTCCCGGACGGCGCTCGTGGCGACGAGCAGCGTTCGCTCGGCGCCGAGCGACTCGGCGGTGCGGCGGTAGTCGGTGAGGGCGTTGCGAACGCGCGCGATCGGTAGAGGGAGGAGGCGGCGGCGCGCATCGACACCCTCACCGAGGCCTGTGATCCGCGCCTCCCGGTGCAGCTCCTCGACGCGGCCGTCGTCGACGTCCCCCACGAGCAGGCGCGTGGTGTTCGTGCCGAGATCGACGGCCGCGACGATCACTTGCGGGGGAGGTAGGCGGCGACCCGCGTGACGGTGCCGTCGACCTCGTCGAGCGCCGCGCGCAGGACGGCGAGCTGCGCGAGCGAGACGCGCAGGCGGTCGAGGCTTCCCTGTAGCTCGGCCGTCGACTCGTTCGCGGCCGCGAGCCGTTCGGACACCACCGCAGCCTTGCGGGAGAAGTCGTCGAGCCGGAGCAGGACGTCCCGGCGGCCGTCGTTCATGTCGCGCCAGGCCCGCAGCGCACGAACCGCGAGTAGCGCTAGAGCCGCCGTTCCCGCGAGCACGGCGACGGCGAGCGCCGCCCAGATCGCCCAATCCCACACGCGGGCGATGCTACAATCGGGCCACGCCGCGGGGTGGAGCAGTCAGGTAGCTCGCCGGGCTCATAACCCGGAGGTCGCAGGTTCAAATCCTGCCCCCGCTATCGGAAAGCCCCGCAGCTGCGGGGCTTTTTGTTTGTCTCCCGGCTGGGAGCACGAAACGGATTGGGGGCCGCATGGCCGAAAAGGAAGAGAAGATCGAGTTCGAGGGCGCGGTGGTCGAGTCGTTCCGCAGCGGCCAGCACCGGGTCCTCCTCGACAACGGACACGAGACGCTCGGCTACACGTCGGGCCGGATGCGCCGGTACCGGATCCGGATCAACCCGGGCGACCGGGTGAAGATCCAGCTGTCGCCGTACGACCTGAGCCGCGGGCGCATCGTCTATCGCGAGTCGTAGGGCGCTCCGGGTAGCCGAATGGCGTCAGGCGAGGACGCTGGCCCAAGGCGACGGTGTTCACGGCTGAGTCACTTGTTCTCAGGGCGCGAGCCTTGACGCATAGTGTTGCTAGGCATAGCATTGCGAGGCGTGAAGGCAGAGGCACTGAAGGGACACCTTGATCCGATGATCCTCGCGATCGTCGGTGCCGGCCCCGCGCACGGCTACGCAGTGATCGAGTCGTTGAAGCGGCGTAGTGGCGGTGTCTTCGAGCTGCCCGAGGGCACCGTGTATCCGGCACTGCACAGACTTGAGGCCGAGGGCCTGCTTGCAAGTTCGTGGGAGACGACAGGCGGCCGCCGCCGCCGTGTCTATCGGCTCACGCGGCGCGGCCGTTCCGCGCTCGGAACGAGGCGCAGCGAGTGGCAGGCGTTCGCCCGCGGGGTCGACGGAGTGCTCGCGTGAGCTGGCTCGACCGGCTCGAGCTGGAACTCAGAAGGACGGGTATTCCTGCCACACGGAGACGGCGAATCGTCGCGGAGTTCGCAGACCACCTCGCGTCGGAGCCAGCTTCCGAACAGCGTCTCGGCTCTCCTACAGCGCTCGCGCGCCAGTTCGTGGACGAGCTGGGCACCGTGTGCGCGGGGCAGGCCGCTTATGCGGTCTTCTTGGCGCTGGCGCCGCTGGGGCTGCTGTTCGTCGTGCTTGCGCTTACAAGCCTCTATACGACGAGCGTCGGTGCCCAGTTGACCGGCGGACTTGTTCTCGGGGCCCAGCTCGCATTCGTTGGCGGGACGCTCGGGCTGCTGCGAGCCTGGAGGACGCGGCGGGCGAGGGTGCTCACGGCTGCCGATGGCCGCGTGCTCGTACGTCGCGCGCTGCTCGGGATCGGGGGCGGCGCGATCGCGGCGTGACGCTGGCGTTCATGGCATTTCAGGCCCGAGGCGTTCAGTGGGCCGTGCCTGAGCTCGCGTATGCAACGGTCGCCGTGGGAGCGCTCACCTTGACCGCGGCCACGGCGCTGACGGTGCGAGCGACCGCGTTCCGTCCGTCAGGCGAAGGCGTCGCCGGCGACCTCGCATTCGACCTTGGGATTGATGCGCCGCCATGGACAATCGCGCTCGCAATCGCTTTCGCGCTGGCCCTCTGCATCGCGGTCTCCGGCGTCGTCCAGGCTGACCCGTTCGACGGTCTCGCCCGCGCAGTCGGAGACGGGCTGCTCTGTCTCGCGGGCTTCGCTTTGCTCGGCCGCCCGCTCGGCCTCCAACGCTGATCGGTTCCGCAGCTCGGGGTCATTCCGGAACACTGGCCGAGGCAAGGGTGCCGTACCCTGAATGCTTGATGGAGATCCGGCAAATCACGCCCGACAACGTGGGGGATGCTTGTCGGATCACGCTCCGCCCGGGGCAGGACCGATACGTCGCGCCTGTTTCCTACTCGCTGGCACAGGCGTATGCAGACCCCGAGGTAGCGTGGCCGCGCCTGGTCTGTGAGGGAGACGAGGTTGTCGCGTTTGTGATGGGCGGCTTCAAGGACGGAGACCCGCTGCTCCACTCGACGATCTGGCGACTCAACGTCGCCGGCGACGCGCAGGGGCGAGGATACGGCCGATTTGCGGTCCGCGCTGCGGCCGAAGAAGCAACACGGAGAGGGCGAAGCGAGTTGTACACGGCGTACCTTCTCGGAGAAGGATCGCCAGAGGGCTTTTACCGGAGACTCGGCTTTCAGCCGACCGGCCGCTCGATGGACGGCATCTACGAGGCCGTCGCCGCCACCAGAGATCTGACCCCGTGAAGCTCGGCGTTTCGGCGTCGTAGACGGCGTACAGATCGGTGTAGCCGCCGGCATCGAAGCCCAGGCGTCCTGCGTCGCTATTGAGCGCGGCGTTCGAGGAGGATCCGTCGCGCCTTCGCAAGGCAAGCGCGCGAACAAGCGACCCCGATCTCGGGAGTGACCACCCCCGGGCGTCCGCCCTCGTGAACGTGGGTCCATCCGGCCGGAAGCGGCCGCTTGGGAAACTTTTCGCGAAAGATCTCGATCTCGAAGGTTTGGCGCGTCCCGCACGCGTCGCAGATGGCAGTCCACTCGTAAGCCATGGCCTGAGGACGGTACCGGCAACTGCTCCTTCGGCGAACGTCAGGGTCATTCCGGAATCACTGGCCCCAGGCGAGCCTTCAGGTGTCCGAGCCTGACGGCACGTCGGCCGGACGGGCTTGGGCCGCTCAGCGCGGCATGCGGTTCTCGTTACGCTGGCTCGATGGACGAGGCGCCGCGCGACTTCGGGTTCAACACGCGCTCGGTGCACGCCGGGCAGCGGCCCGATCCCTACACCGGCGCGAGCGCGACGCCGATCTACCAGACCGCGGGCTTCGTGTTCGAGGACACCGAGTCGGCGTCCGCGTACTTCAACCTGCAGGAGTACGGCAACGTCTACAGCCGGATCATGAATCCGACCGTGGCGGCGTTCGAGGAGCGCCTGGCGAGCCTCGAGGGCGGGGTCGGCGCCGTGGCGTTCGCCAGCGGTCTCGCCGCGCAGGCCGGGCTCTTCTTCGTGCTGCTCGAGCCGGGCGACCGGATCGCGGTCGCGAAGGCGCTCTACGGCGGCTCGACCGCGCAGCTCAACCACCTCGCGCGCAAGCTCCAGATCACGCTCGACTGGGTCGACATGGACGACCCCGACGGCTGGCGCCGCGCCGTCACTGCCGACACGAAGGCGCTCTTCGCCGAGACGATCGCGAACCCGGGCGGCAACGTGCTCGACATCGAGCTCGCGGCGGCGGTCGCGCACGAGGTAGGCGCGCCGCTCGTCGTCGACAACACCTTCGCAACGCCGTACCTCTGCCGGCCGCTCGAGTTCGGCGCCGACCTGATCGTCCACTCGGCCACGAAGTTCCTCGCCGGGAACGGGACGACCATCGCCGGTGCTGTCGTCGACTCCGGCACGTTCGACTGGTCGAACGGGCGCTTTCCCGCGATCGCGGACCCGTCGACCGCATACCACGGCCTCAAGTTCCACGAGACCTTCGGCGTCTACGGGCTGCTGATGAAGCTGCGCTCCGAGACGCTGCGCGACTTCGGCGCCGTGCTCGCGCCGTTCAATGCTTTTCTGCTGCTGCTGGGGATGGAGTCGCTCGCGGTGCGGATGGACCGCCACGTCGCCAACGCGCTCGCCGTCGCCGAATGGCTGCGCGGGCAGCCGGGCGTCGGCGCCGTGCGGCATCCCGCGCTCGCCGACAGCCCGTACCGCCCGCTCGTCGACCGCTACCTGCCGGCCGGCGCCGGCTCGGTCTTTTCCTTCGACCTCGAGAGCGGCCGCGACGGCGGTCGCCGCTTCATCGAGGCGCTCTCGCTCTGGAGCCACCTCGCCAACGTGGGCGACACGAAGAGCCTGGTCATCCATCCGGCCTCGACGACGCACCGCCAGCTCTCGGACGAGGAGCTCGCCGCGTCCGGAGTCGCACCCGGAACGGTGCGGCTCTCGGTCGGGCTCGAGGACGTGGACGATCTCGTCTGGGACCTCGAGCGCGGCCTGCGCGCGGCACGCGGCTCGGTCGTCACGGCGTGAACGAGTACCAGGACAGGCGCACGATCCAGGAGATCGTCCGCAACGCGCGGACCGTCGCCATCGTCGGGCTCTCGGGGAGCGAGCTCCGCGCGAGCAACTTCGTCGGCTACTACCTGCAGCGGCACGGCTACCGCGTGATCCCCGTCAACCCCAACGAGGAGCGCATCCTGGGCGAGCACGTCTACCCGAGCCTGCGCGACGTGCCCGAGCACATCGACGTGGTCGACGTCTTCCGCGATCCCGCCGCCGTTCCCGAGCTCGCGCATGAGGCCGTGGAGGTCGGCGCGGGCTCGTTGTGGCTGCAGTTCGGCGTGATCAGCCCGGAGGGCGCACAGATCGCGCAGCAGGGAGGCCTCGCGGTCGTCATGGACCGCTGCCTCAAGGTCGAGCACGCAAGGCTGCTCGGCCGCATGCACTGGATGGGCTTCGACACCGGCGTGATCGCCGGCTCGCGGCGTTAGCAGCAGGGTGCTTAACTCCCCGCGGTGGCAGCGCGCGCGGCGTTCCGGCTGCTCGGGCCGGTCGAGGCGGAGATCGCTGGGCGGCCGGTGCCGCTCGGGGCGCCGAAGCAGCGCCTGCTCTTCGCGTTCCTGCTCCTGCACGCGAACGAGGTCGTCCCGCGCGAGCGGACGATCGACTTTCTCTGGGGAGATGACCCTCCACCCGCTCCGGCCAAGTCGCTGCAGGTGTACGTCCACGGCCTGCGGAAGGAGCTCGGCAGCGGGCGCATCGAGACGCGAGGCACCGGTTACGTGCTGACGGTCGGCTCGGGAGAGCTCGACCTCCATCGCTTCGACCGGCTCGTCTCGGACGGCCGGGTCGCGCTCGAGAAGGGCTCGGCGGCGCTCGCAGCCGAGCGGCTGACCGAGGCGCTGGGGCTCTGGCGGGGCGAGCCCCTGGGCGACCTCTCGGTCGACACCGTCGAGGCCGAGCGCGCGGTCCTCCGCGAACGCAGGCAGGGCGCACACGAGCTGCGGATCGACGCGCAGCTCGCACTCGGTCGGGACGACGGCCTCGTGGCCGAGCTCGAGGAACTGATCGCGGAGCACCCGTACCGCGAGCGCCTGCGGGCGCAGCAGATGGTGGCGCTGTACCGCTCGGGCCGGCAGGCGGACGCGCTCGCGGCGTTCCAGGCGGCACGCGAGACGCTCGCCGGCGAGCTCGGCATCGACCCGAGCCCCGAGCTCCGCGAGCTCGAACGCGCCATCCTCCGCCAGGACCCGTCGCTCCGGCCCGCGGTCGCCGCCGGCGACCTCCGGCTGCCGACCCCGGCGACGCGGCTCGTCGGTCGCGGTCTCGAGGTCGCAGCGGTCTGCGCGGCGTTGCGCGAGCCGCACGTCTCCGTCCTGACGTTGACCGGCCCGGGCGGCGTGGGGAAGACGCGGGTGGCGATCGAAGCGGCGGCCGAGCTGGGCCAGGAGCTGCCGGACGGCGCGTTCTTCGTCGACCTGCAGACGACGGTCGACCCGAACCGTCTCGGCTCGGCGATCGCGTCGGCCCTCGACGTCGGCGAGCAGCCCGCCGAGGACACCGTCGACACGCTCGCCCGCGAGCTGCGGTCGCGCGAGGCGCTGGTCGTCCTCGACAACTTCGAGCGCCTCGTGAGCGCGGGGCCGGTCCTCAACGCCCTGCTGCAGGCGGCCCCGCGGCTCCGGTTCCTCGTCACGAGCCGCGTGCCTCTGCGGATCGCCGGCGAGCACGAGTACCCCGTGCCGCCGCTGCCCGTGCCGCGGCACACCGACGGCCTCGACCTGCTCGCGCGCAACGACTCGATCGAGGTCTTCACGGCGCGTGCGCGCGCGCTCGACCCGCAGTTCCGGCTCTCGGCGGCGAACGCCCGGTCGCTGGTCGGCATCTGCACTGCCCTCGACGGGATGCCGCTCGCCCTCGAGCTGGCGGCGGCGCGTGTGAAGCTGCTCAGCACCGACGAGATCCTCACGAGGCTCGTACGGCCGCTCGACGTGCTCGCCGGCGGCGCGGCCGACCTCCCTCCGAGGCAGCGGACGCTGCGGGCGACGATCGACTGGAGCCACCAGCTCCTGGCCGGGGAGCAGCAGACGCTGTTCGCCCGCCTCTCCGTGTTCGCCGGCGGCTGCACGCTCGAGGCGGTCGAGGCCGTCTGCGGCGCTGCGCTCGAGCCGTTCGCGGCGCTTCTCGACGGCGGCCTCTTGCTGCGCGAGCAGCCGGCATCCGGACCGCCGCGCTTCCGCATGCTCGATCCGGTCCGCGAGTACGCGGCCGAGCGCCTCGACCCCGGCGATGCGGAACTGACGCGGGCGAGGCATGCAGCGTTCTTCGTCGAGTTCGCCGAGCGCATCCGGCCGAGCCTCACGGGGCCCGAGGCGCGCAGCGCGGTCGACCGCCTCTCCGAGGAGCACGAGAACCTCCGCGCGGTCCTCGACTTCGCCTCGGCACGGGACCTCGAGCTCGGCTTCCGCCTGACGTCGGCTCTCCGGCGGTACTGGGAGATGGCCGCCCACGGGCGAGAGATCAGAGAGTGGCTCGAGCAGGTGCTGCCGGCGGCGGCGGGCGACGACACACCTGCCCGCGTCGGTGCGTTGATCGTCTACGCGCGGCAGTTGCTCGATGCGGGCGACTACCAGGAGGCGCCGGAGGTCTTCGCACGGGCGGTCGCCGCCGCGCGGAGGCTCGGGCTGGACGGAGACGCCGCGTTCGCGCTCACGCAGCTCGGCTGGCTGAGCACCGCGGCGGGGGACGTCCGGCAGTCGGAGGAGTACAAGCTCGAGGCGCTGGAGCTCGCCCGGTCCGCCCAGGACCTCTGGGTCGAGCGGCTGGCGCTCGCGCTGCTCGCCGGCACGCGGGTCGAGGAGGGTGACTTTCGCGGGTGCCCGCCCGCTCCTCGAGCGCGCGCTGATGCTTGCGCGGCGGCTCGGTGACGCGCGCGCTCTCGTCAACACGCTGATCAACACCGGCTGGGCGGCCATCCGGGCCGGCGACCTGCCGGCGGCGCGCGCGGCGCTCGAGGAGTCGCTGCAGCTGTGCACGGAGTTCGGCTATCCCGTGGCGACCGTCGCCGCTCTCGGCATGCTCGGCTCCGAGGCCAACTTCGCCGGCGACCACGAGCGTGCCCGGGAGCTCCTGGTCCGGGCGCTCCGAATCGGCCGCGACGTTGCGCGTCCCATCAATCTCGTCGAGGCACTCACCGAGCTCGCCTTCGCGCACGAGGTCTCGGAGCCCGCGTACGCCGCCCAACTCCTGGCGTCGGCCGACGCGACCTACGAGGCCAGAGGGATCGTCAGGCCCGGCCCGGAGGAGCTCCGCGCCCAGGGCTGCTGGGCCGCACTCACGGCGAGCCTGGACGCGGCGACTCTCGAGCGAGCGAAGGCGTCCGGCGCGCACCTCGGGCTCGACCAGGCGATCGAGCAGGTGCTGGCGCGTTAGAAGAGCCCGACGGCCTGGACGATCAGGAAGAGGTTGAGCGCGCTGATCAGCACGGCGATCGCGCCTGCGGCCACGATCGTCGGCAGGCGGTTGACGTGGGATCCCATCACGTCCCGTCGGCTCGTCAGCAGGAGCAGGGGGACAAGGGCGAACGGGATGCCGAAGGAGAGCACGACCTGGCTGAGCACGAGCGCGCTCGTCGGGCTCACGCCGATCGCGAGGACGACGAGCGCCGGGATCATCGTCAGCGCCCGGCGGGCGAGCAGCGAGATGCGCAGGTCGACGAAGCCGGCCATCACGACCTGGCCCGCGTAGGTGCCGACGCTCGAGGACGACGCGCCGGACGCGAACAGCGCCACGGCGAACGCGAGTGCCGCCGTGCCGCCGACCAGATGCGAGAACCCCGCGTGCGCGCCCTGCAGGGTGTCCACGTGCGACCAGCCGGGCGTGCCGTGGAAGAGCGCCGCGGCGACGGTGAGCATCGCCATGTTGACGAGGCCGGCGAGGCCGAGAGCGACGATCACGTCCATCTTCTCGTAGCCGAGCACGCGTCTCCGCTCGGCCTCGTTCCGCACCGGGGTCCGTCCCTTCATCAGGGCCGAGTGGAGGTAGATCGCGTGCGGCATCACCGTCGCGCCGATGATCCCCACTGCGAGATAGACCGAGGCCGCGCCGTCGAGATGGGGCACGAGCCCGTGCACGGCGTCGCCGCCCGACGGGCCGACCTTCAAGGTCTCGTAGAGGAAGCCGAGCAGGATCAGCCCGAGGAAGGCCGTGATCGCGAGCTCGAAGCGCCGGAAGCCGTGCCGCTGCAGCTCGAGCAGCCCGAACGCGATCACGCCGGTGATGAGGCCCGCGGGCAGGAGCGGCACGCCGAACAGGAGGTTGAGGCCGAGCGCCGCGCCGATGAACTCCGCGACGTCGGTCGCCATGGCCATCGCCTCGGCCTGGATCCAGAGCCCCCACGTCACGGGGCGCGGGTAGTGGTCGCGGCACAGCTCCGGGAGGTCCCGGTCGGTGACGATGCCGAGCTTTGCGGACAGGTGCTGGATCAGCATCGCCATCAGGTTCGCGGCGAGCACGACCCAGAGCAGGAGATAACCGAAGCGGGCGCCCGCGTTGATGTTGGTGGCGAAGTTGCCCGGGTCGACGTACGCGACGGCGGCGACGAA
The DNA here is from genome assembly GCA_963702655.1 of uncultured Actinomycetes bacterium. Lineage (GTDB taxonomy): Bacteria > Actinomycetota > Thermoleophilia > Gaiellales > Gaiellaceae > Palsa-739. The sequence goes on from CAVPDO010000001.1 coordinate 212,304, forward strand.
GGCGGGGCCAAGCATCGTGAGCGCCGCGCGCAGGCGCCCCCGGGCGACGATCGCGTGGAGCGGCGTCGCCCCGTGCCGGAAGGCCTCGTAGGCCTCGTCGCTCATGCCTTGCCGTTCCGCTCGACGCGCATCGCTCCGGCGAGCGTCGCGCCGAGGACGTGCACCTTCTTGCCCACGCGGACGAAGAGCGGCCCGTCGAACGGCTGGCGCTCGACGAGCTCGAGCTGCGAGCCCGGGACGATGCCGCGCTCGCCGAGGAAGCGGAGCATCTCGGGCTCGGTGTCGGAGATCCGGACGAACGTGGCCGTCTCGCCGGGCTCGAGCTCCGCGAGCGCCGGCGCCGGCCTCTCGGCGAGCTTCAGCTCGCGGCTGGGGATCGGGTCGCCGTGCGGGTCGACCTTCGGGTCGCCGAGCTTCGCCGCGATCAGCTCCTCGAGCTCCTCCGACAGCGCGTGCTCGAGTACCTCGGCCTCGGCGTGCACCTCGTCCCAGGTCATGCCCAGGCTCTCGACGAGGAAGAGCTCGACGAGCCGGTGGTGCCGGATCACCTCGAGCGCGACCCGCCGCCCGCGCTCGGTCAGGCGGACGCCCCGGTAGCGCTCGTGCTCGACGAGTCCGAGCGCCGAGAGCTTGCGCAGCATCCCCGACACGGAGGCGGGGCGGACCTCGAGGAGCGTTGCGAGGTCGGTGGTCGAGGCGGCGCCGTCACGCGACTCGAGCGTGTAGATCGCCTTCGCGTAGTCCTGCACCGAGGCCGTGAGGTCGCGGGCCCCGAGCGCCGAAGATTGAGCCATGCCTAAATTCTAGATTAGGCAGATGCCGCCCGCAAGGCGTGCATGATGAGCCGATGCACGATCACTCGCACGGGCATGCCCGCGGGGGCAGGGAGGACGCGCGCCGCCTGGGGCTCGCGCTCGCGCTGATCCTCGCCTTCATGGCCGGCGAGATCGTCGTCGGCATCCTGGCGCACTCGCTGGCGCTCCTCTCCGACGCCGCGCACATGCTCACCGACGCCGGCGCGCTCGCCATGTCCCTCGTCGTGCTGCGGCTCGCGGCCCAGCCGGCGCGCGGCAACCGGACGTTCGGGCTGCGCCGCTCCGAGATCCTGTCCGCTCAGGCCAACGGTGCCGCGCTGCTCGTGCTCGCCTGCCTGATCGTCTACGGCGCGGTTCGCCGTCTCATCTCGCCGCTACCCGCAGACGGCGGCGCGATCCTCGTCGTCGCCCTCGTCGGGATCGGCGTGAATCTCGTCGCCACCTGGCAGCTCGCCGGCGCGAACCGGGAGTCGCTCAACATCGAGGGCAGCTTCCAGCACATCCTGACCGACCTGTTCGCGTTCATCGCCACGGCGATCGCCGGCGCGCTGATCCTCGCCGGAGGCTGGGTACGGGCCGATCCGATCGCAGCGCTGCTCGTCGCGGCGCTGATGCTGCGGGCGTCGTGGCGGCTGCTGCGCGACTCCGGCCGTGTCCTGCTCGACATCGCCCCGTCGGAACTGCCGGTGCAGGAGATCGGAACCGCGATGGCCGCGCATCCGGGCGTGGTCGAGGTGCACGATCTCCACGTCTGGGAGGTGACTACCGAGTTCCCGACGCTCTCGGCGCACGTGCTCGTCGAGCCGGCAGCCGACTGCCACGGGATCCGCCGCGAGCTCGAGGCGCTCTTGCGCGACCGCTTCGGCCTCCACCACACGACACTCCAGGTCGAGCACGCGTCCGCGAAGCTCGTCCAGATCCGCTAAACTGACGTTTACGTAAAGTTCTGGCGAGAGGGGTCGCGCGTGCGGATGCGCTTGCACAAGCTGGAGTACAAGTGGGTTGCGCTCTCGAATACGACGCTCGGGACGCTGCTGGCGATGATCAACAGCTCGATCCTGCTGATCGCGCTGCCGAACATCTTCCGCGGGATCGGGATCGACCCGCTGCAGCCGGGGAACACGAGCTACCTGCTCTGGCTGCTGTTGAGCTTCCTCGTCGTGATGGCCGTCCTGCTCGTCAGTCTCGGCCGGCTCGGCGACATGTACGGCCGCGTGCGCATGTTCCGCCTCGGCTTCGCGGTCTTCACCTTCTTCTCGATTCTGCTCTCCGTCACGTGGCTGCACGGAGGCGCCGGCGCCCTGTGGCTGATCGGAATGCGCGTCGGGCAGGGCGTCGGCGCCGCGATGGTGTTCGCGAACTCGAGCGCGATCCTCACCGACGCCTTCCCGCACGACGAGCGCGGGCTCGCGCTCGGCATCAACAGCGTCTCGATGGTGGTGGGCTCATTCTTCGGTCTCGTGCTGGGAGGCCTCCTCGCGCCGGTCGAGTGGCGGCTCGTCTTCGTCATCTCGGTGCCGATCGGTCTCTTCGCGACCGTCTGGTCGTACCGCTCGCTGCGCGAGCTCGGCGTGCGCAGGCCGGGGAGGATCGACTGGTGGGGGAACCTGACCCTCGCGGCCGGGCTCGTGCTGCTGATGATCGGCATCACCTATGGGATCCAGCCCTACGGGGCCGACACGATGGGGTGGACGTCACCGCTCGTGCTCGGTTGCCTCCTTGGCGGGGCCGGGCTGCTCGCGCTCTTCTGCTTCATCGAGACGCACGTCGACGAGCCGATGTTCCGGCTCGAGCTCTTCCGCATCCGCGCGTTCGCCGCGGGGAACCTCGCTGCTCTGCTCGCTGCGATGGCGCGCGGCGGCCTCCAGTTCATCCTCATCATCTGGCTGCAGGGGATCTGGCTCCCGGCGCACGGCTACGACTTCGCGTCGACGCCGCTCTGGGCAGGCATCTACATGCTGCCGCTGATCCTCGGCCTGCTGATCGCCGGGCCGACTTCGGGCTACCTCTCGGACCGCTTCGGCGCGCGGCCGTTCGCGACCGGCGGGATGCTCGTGGCGGCGACGAGCTTCGCGCTTCTGATCGCGCTTCCCGTCAACTTCGGCTACCCCGAGTTTGCGCTGATCCTGCTGCTGAACGGGATCGGGATGGGGCTCTTCCAGTCGCCGAACACGGCCGCCGTGATGAACAGCCTGCCGCCCTCCCAGCGCGGCGCGGGCGCCGGGATGCTCGCCACCTTCAACGTCTCGTCGAGCGTCTTGTCGATCGGCGTCTTCTTCACGCTGATGATCGTCGGCCTCGCGAGTGGACTGCCGCACGCCACGCAGTCGGGTCTCTTGGCGCACGGCGTCTCCCCGGCCGACGCGACACGCATCTCACAGCTGCCGGCGGTCTCCACGCTCTTCGCGGCGTTCCTCGGCTACAACCCCGTGCAGACGCTGCTCGGGCCGCATGTCCTCCACGGGCTCTCGCCGGCGAACGCGCACACGCTGACCGGACGCGGCTTCTTCCCGCATCTCATCTCGAGCCCGTTCCACACCGCGCTCGACTACGCGTTCGCCTTCGCGATCGTCGCGTGCCTGATCGCTGCGGTTGCGTCGCTGATGCGCGGCGGCAAGTACGTGCACGTCGAGGAGGTCGCAGTCGACCCGCTGGACATCGAGGTGGCTGCGTGAGCGCCGCCGCCACCGCGCTCCGCATCGGCGAGGTCGCGCAGCGCGTCGGCGTGACGCCGCGCACGATCCGCTACTACGAGGAGCTCGGTCTGCTCGGCTCCGGTACGGAGCGTGAGAAGGGCTCGCACCGGACGTATGCCGAGAGCGACGTCGCACGCCTGCAGGAGCTGATCCGGCTGCGCGACCTGCTCGGCCTCACGCTCGAGGAGCTCGTCGAGCTCGCCGAGGCGGAAGAGGCGCGCGCCACGCTGCGGGACCGCTGGGAGGAGGACCCGAGCGACGAGGAACGGCTCCGCATCGTCGAGGCGGCGATCCCGCACGTCGAGCGCCAGCTCGCACTCGTCCAAAACCGCCAAGCGACGCTCGGGGAGTTCGCCGCTGAGCTCCAGCTGAAGCTCGGGCGCCTGCGCAAGCGCCGCCGCGAGCTTTCCTAGTCGGCCACGGGACGAATCAGCGCAGCCACGGCTCCAGCTCCTGTTCGAGCTCGCGGCAGCCGTGCGGCGCGACGATCGTCCGGCGCAGCTTTCGCCCCTCCACGACGCAGATGGTCGGCACCTGCTCGACCCGGAACCTCTGCGCGAGGTCGGGATGCCGGTCGATCGAGACGCGGATGAAGTCGAACGTGTCGTGGTTCCGCCGCCGCTGCAGCACCTGGGCGATGAAGCCTTCGATCCGCCGGCACGGTCCGGAGCGCGGCGAGTAGAAGAAGACGAGGCGCGGATTCTCCCCGGGCGGGCGAGTGAGCCGCCGGCTGTGGGAGACGCTCGCCACCCTCGCCGTGTACCCGAGCAGGGCAACTTCGAACCGGGACTCGGACCTGCTCGGCGGTAGGTTCTCGGTGTGGAGACCGTTCCCCGGCGGCTGACCTTCGGCGCGCACGCGGACGCCTACGAGCGCGCGCGGCCGGCGTGGCCCGAGGAGGCTGCGCGCTGGCTCGTCCCCGACCGCGCCGCGCTCGTCGTGGAGCTCGGCGCCGGCACGGGCAAGCTGACGCGGGCGGTGGCCGCGCTCGGCGTGCGCGTCGTCGCGGTCGAGCCGGATTCGCGGATGCTCGCCGTTCTGCAGGGCCTCGGTCTCGAGGGCATGGAGGGCTCGGCCGAGGCGATCCCCTTCGGCGACGGCGTGGCGGACGCGGTCGTCGCCGGCTCCAGCGTGCACTGGTTCCAGCTCGAGCCGGCACTCCGGGAGATCCACCGCGTCCTGCGCCCCGGCGGCCGCTTCGCCTTCGGCTGGAACCACCGCGACGACCGCCACCCGGCGATCGCCCGCATGGCCGAGGTGGTCTATGCGGCGCAGACCCGCACGCCCGGGCCGCGCTGGCGGAGCCGCGACTGGGCCGCCGACCTGGCCGCGTCCGGCCTCTTCCGGGACGTCGAGAAGGCGCGGTTCCAGCACGTGCTCGAGCTGCCGCGCGAGGCTCTCGGCGACCATCTGATGTCGTACTCCGGCATCGCCGCGCTGCCCGAGGACGAGCGCAGGCCGGTGTTCTCGGAGGTCGCGGCGCTCGTCGACTCCGACGAGTCCTTGAGCTTCGCCGGCCGCCTGCGGCTGCCGTTCGTCGTCAGTGCCTATCGCGCGCTGCGGGCCTAGGCGCTCGAGCCCGGCGTCCGCCTCGGCGACCGGCGCCTCTCCGGCCGTTGGGACGGTTTGCGGTGTATATGCTGCTCGAGTTCAACTAGGCATTGCATCGGCATTCGAGGAGCGTGCGAATCGTGGGAACCGGGTTCAGCAGGGCCGAATTTGTACGTCGTGGAGTCGTCGGCGGTGGAGCGGTGCTCGTGTCTGCGTCGGGGCTGGCCGCGCTACCCGCCGTGGCCTCGGCCGACGACACGCCGACCGACGGGGACCTGGCATACCTCCGTCTCCTGATTGCGGCCGAGCTGCTCGCGGTCGACTTCCAGACGCAAGCGCTCGGAAGCGGCAAGCTCCACCACGCCGCGCGCACGCTGCTCCGCCGGCTGCGTTCCGACGAGCAGGCGCACTACACCAAACTCGCGGCCGTGCTGACGGCGGCCGGGCAGATCCCGGCGACGTCGGCCGACATCGACTTCTCGTATCCGAAGGGGACTTTCCGCAGTTCGGCGTCGATCACGAAGCTCGCCGCGCGGTTCGAGCGCCTGATGCTGGGTGCCTACGTCGGCGCGGTCGAGAACGTCGAGACGGCGGACGTGCGGCTGTCCCTCGGCCAGATCGCCGCCAACGAGGCGCAGCATGCGGGCGCGCTGGCGGCGCTGCACGGCGGGTCGGTGGTCGGGAAGGCGTTTGCGCCGGCGTTGTCGATCGACCAGGTGTCGGACGCCCTGGACGAGTACGAGAGCTAGCGGTGCCGAAGCAGCAATACTCGGCGAGCGAAGCCGCGACTGCGCTCGGGATCAGCGTGGACACGCTGCGCCGCTGGGACCGCTCGGGGCGGATTCGCGTCAAGCGTGACCGGAGCAACCGGCGCGTCGTCTCGGCGGCCGAGATCGACCGGCTGCGCGGCGACGGCCAGGGCACGCACATCAGCGCGCGCAACCGCTTCCGGGCGACCGTGGCCTCGGTCGAGATCGAGGGCCTGATGGCCCAGGTGGAGCTCGTCGCCGACGATCCGGTGCGGCTCGTCGCGATCGTCACGCGGGACGCGGTCCGGGAGCTGGACCTGAAGGAAGGCATGGCCGCGACCGCGATCGTCAAGTCCACCAACGTGATCATCCAGAGCTAGGTGAAAGGAGCTCCACCCGTGTCGCTCAGTCGCAGCCGCCTCACAGTCCTGACAGTCGTCGCCCTTCTCGCCCTCCTCGCGGTGCCGGCCGGCGGGGCGGCTCCGGCTGCGCAGCCTCAGATCACCGTCTATGCGGCTGCCTCCCTGACCGACGTGTTCCCGGCCATCGCCCCCCACGAGAAGTACTCCTTCGGCGGCTCGAACACGCTCGCGACGCAGATCCAGCAGGGCGCACCCGCCGACGTGTTCGCCTCGGCGAACATGAAGCTCCCGCTGATGCTCAACTCAGCCGGACTGTGCTCGAAGCCGGTCGTCTTCACGCGCAACACACTCGTGGTCGTGGTACCGAAGAGCAACCCGGGCCACATCCACAACGTCTACGACCTGACGAAGCCCGGCGTCAAGATCGACATCGCCCAGTCGGCCGTCCCCGTCGGCTCGTACACGCTCCAGATCCTGAAGAACATGAACCTGAGCACTGCGGTTCTGAAGAACGTCGTGAGCCAGGAGACGGACGTGCGGGAGGTCCTGTCGAAGGTCGCGCTCGGCGAGGTGGACGCGGGCTTCGTCTACTCGACCGACGCGAAGACGGTGCCCGGCAAGGTGAAGGTGATCAAGGTGCCTGCCTGGGCGCAGCCGAAGGTGCAGTACGGCATCTGCGTCGTCTCGACGAGCAAGCGAGAAGCCTGCCGCCAAGGCGTTCATCAAGCTCGTGCTGAGCAAGGCCGGCCAGAAGAAGCTGCACAAGTTCGGCTTTCTGGCGCGCGTGAAGGCGCAGACGCACAAGAAGAAGAAGAAGTAGGCCGGGCTGCAGGTGAGGCGCGCGCTCGGCTTCGGCCTCTTCGTCGCGGTCGCGGTCGTGACGCTCGCGTTCCTGACGCTGCCGATCGTCGGGATCTTCGTCCACACCTCGCCCGCCAAGGTGCTCGACCAGTTCTCGAACCCGGTGGTCAAGGACGCCTTGGTCGTCACGTTCAAGACGAGCGTGATCGCCCAGGCGCTGATCCTCGTCTTCGGGACGCCGACCGCCTACCTGCTCGCCACCCGCCGCTTCACGGGACACTCGCTGGCGATCACGCTCGTCGAGTTGCCGCTCGTGCTCCCGCCGGCCGTAGCCGGCCTCGGGCTGCTGACAGCGCTCGGCCGCTACGGGCTCCTCGGCTCCTCGTTGCACGCGTTCGGCGTCAGTCTTCCCTTCACCCAGTCCGCGGTCACGGTCGCCGTCGCCTACGTCGCCAGCCCGCTGTACATCCGCCAGGCCATCGCGTCCTTTGAAGCGACCGATCCGCGCCTGACGGCCGCCTCGCGCACGCTCGGCGCGGGCCCCGTCCGCACGTTCTTCCGCGTCGTGCTGCCGCTCGCGCGCGGAGGCCTGATCGCCGGGCTCGCGCTCTCGTTCGCCCGCGGTCTGGGCGAGTTCGGAGCGACGATCATGTTCGCGGGCAGCCTGCAGGGTGTCACCCAGACGCTGTCGCTCGCGATCTACTACGAGTTCGCGCAGAACTTCAACGCGAGCCTGGCGATGAGCGCCGTGCTCGTCCTGATCAGCGCCGTCCTCCTGCTAACGCTCAGAATCGCACTCTCATGGCAACGGTCACCCTCGACCAGGTCACGGTCCCTCTTCGGACTTTCGAGCTCTGCCTGAGCCTCGAAATCTCGTCGACGGTCGCGCTCATCGGGCCGTCGGGAGCCGGCAAGAGCACCGTCCTCAACGCGATCGCCGGCCTGATCGAGCCCGCCGCGGGCTCGATCCGCTGCGACGAGGAGACCTGGTTCGACGCCGCGCGCCGGGTCGACCTGCGTCCGGAGGACCGCCGCGTCGGGCTCGTGTTCCAGGACTACGCGCTCTTTCCGCACCTGACCGTCCGCCAGAACGTCGAGTACGCTCGGCGCAACTCCGCGGACGAGTACCTCGACCGCTTCGGGATCGGGCACCTCGAGCACGCACGGCCCGGCAACCTCTCGGGCGGCGAACGGCAACGCGTCGCGCTGGCCCGCGCCCTCGCCCGCGACCCGGAGATCCTGCTGCTCGACGAGCCGCTCTCGGCGCTCGACGCACACACCAAGGTCGACGTGCGGGCCGAGTTGCAGCACCTCCTCGCCGGGCTCGAGATCCCGACTCTGCTCGTGACGCACGACTTCGAGGATGCGGCGGCTCTCGCCGGGCACGTCGGGGTGCTCGTCGAAGGGCGGCTGCGGCAGACCGGCAGTCCCGCCGACCTCGTCGCGGAGCCCGCCGACCCGTTCGTCGCGTCCTTCACCGGCGCGAACCTGCTGCACGGCCGGGCCGACGGCGGCCAGGGCGGGACGACCGGGATCCGGCTCGAGGACGGCACCACGGTCACGACGAGCGATCAGGCAGAGGGCGCGGTCACCCTGGCCGTCTATCCCTGGGACATCACGATCTCGCGGAGCCGGCCCGACGACTCCGCGATGAACGTGATCGTGGGCTCGATCGTGGGAATCACCGAGCTCGGGAACCGGGCGCGCGTGACCATCGGGCGCCTCACGGCCGAGATCACCGTCGACTCGCTCCGCAGGCTCGGGCTCGAGCCCGGCCAGAACGCATTCGCCAGCTTCAAGGCGACCGGCACCCGCGTGGTCGCAAGCAAAGGAGGAACGGAATGAAGCTCAGCACCCGCAACCAGCTCCCGGGCAAGGTGACGAACGTCAAGCTCGGCGGCGTCATGTCGGAGATCACCGTCGACATCGGCGGCCAGACCATCGTCGCCGCGATCACGCGCGAGAGCGCCGAGCATCTCGAGCTCGCCGAGGGCGACGACGTCACCGTCCTCGTCAAGGCCACCGAGGTGATGCTCGGCAAGTAGTCGAGCTCAGCGCTTCGGGTTGCGGATCCCGATCGCGCCGATCAGGCCGCCGCAGACGAGCAGCCCGGAGACGGCGGCCATCGTCAGGTGGAAGCCGTGCTCGGTGAGGTGGTCGCCGCCGCCCGCGGCCAGGATTCCGAGGATCGCGATCGCGAGGAGACCCGCGATGCGGGCGATCGCGTTGTTCACGCCCGACGCCACTCCGGCGTCCCCGGCCCGCGCGTCGGCGAGCACGGTCGTCGTCAGCGGGGCGACGGTCAGCGACAGGCCGAGCGAGAAGACGAGCAGCGCCGGCAGGACGTCGACCCAGTAGGTCACGTCCTGCGGCAGGCGCGTATAGGCGAGCACGCCGAGGCCCGCGAGGACCGGCCCGAGCGCCATGAAGAGCCTCGGCCCGTACTGCATCGAGAGCCGCCCCATGCGCGGCGAGAGGAAGAACATGACGACCGTGACCGGCAGCAGCGAGATGCCCGCCTGCAGCGCCGAGAAGCCGGCGAACTCGATCAGGTAGAGCGTCAGGAACGTGGTCAGGGCGGAGAGCCCGCCGTAGACCGAGAGCGTCTCCACGTTCGTGACCGAGAAGTTGCGGAGCCGGAACAGGCGGAGCGGGAGCATCGGCATCGGCGTCCGCAGCTCATAGGCGACGAAGGCGCCGAGGCAGGCGGCACCGCCGATGAAGGCTCCCAGGATGAGCGGATCCCCCCAGCCGCGCTGTGGCTGCTCGATGAAGCCGGCGACCAGCAGTCCCAGCCCGGCGGTGCACAGGATCGCGCCCGGCACGTCGACGCGCAGGTCCTCGCGCCGCGCCTGATGCCACTCGCCGAGGCGCGCCAGGATCAGCAGGGTGACGAGGGCGATCGGGATGTTGATCAGGAAGATGACCCGCCAGGTCGAGACGTCCACGAGCCAACCGCCGAGGGTCGGGCCGATGATGAACGAGATCCCGGTCCAGGCCGTCCACTGCCCGATGGCGTTGCCCCGTGCGGCGCCCGTGAAGGTGGCGGTGATCATGGCGAGGGAGGCCGGGACGAGCAGCGCGCCCGCCATGCCCTGGAGGCCGCGGAAGACGATCAGCATCGGCGCGTCCGGGGCGATCGCGCAGAGGACGGAGACGGCGGCGAAGCTCGCCACCCCGAGCGCGAAGACCTTCGACTCCCCGAAGATGTCGCCGAGCGAGCCGCCGACCAGGATCAACGACCCGAGCGTGAGCAGATAGGCGTCGACGACCCACTGCTGGGTCGCGAGCCCGCCGCCGAGGTCGGCCTGGATCGACGGGAGCGCGACGTTGACGACCGAGCCGTCGATGAAGGCCATCGACGAGCCCAGGATGCTGGCGATCAGCGTCCAGCGCGCCACGCTCGAACCGGGCAGCGGGGCTGCGCTCTCCACGTGCCGATCCTACGGTGGGCGGCCTGTGTCGGGCCGCCCACCGCCGGCGAGGGCTACTTGCTGCTGCAGCTGTTGCTGGTCGAGTTGGGCCTCGAGCCGAGCGTCACCGTGAGGTTGCGCGTGGAGCCGTTGTTGGTGACGGTCACCGCCACCTTGTCGCCGGGCTTCGCCGCGCCGATGGCAGCCGTGAGGGCGTCGTAGTTCGAGACCGGGTTGCCGTTGAGTGAGGTGATCACGTCGCCCGCCTTCAGTCCGCCCGAGTCGGCGGGGCCGCCCTTGACGACGCAGGCGACGCGCGCGGCGCCGTTCGGGCTCACCGTCACGCCGAGATACGCGTGCTGCACGGTGCCGCCGGCGATGAGCGTGGCCGCGACCGCTTTAGACGCGTCGATCGGGACGGAGAAGCCGACGCCCGCATTGTCGTTCGTGTCGCCCGCATTGAGGATCTGGTCGTTGATCCCGATCACGGTGTTCGTCGCGGTGTCGATCAGCGGACCGCCGGAGTTGCCGTGGTTGATCGCCGCGTCGGTCTGGATCGCGTTCGTGATCGAGAAGCCGTTGGGGGCGGTGATGGTGCGGTTGATCGCGCTGACGATGCCGGCCGTCATGGTTTCCTGCAGGCTGAACGGACTGCCGATGGCCACGACCGTCTGGCCGGGCTCGGTCGCCGACGAGTTGCCGAGTGCGAGCGGATGCAGCTGGGACGCCGGCACGTCGACGTGGATCACGGCGGTGTCGGTCGACTTGTCGCTGCCGACGAGGGTCGCCTTGGCCGTCGTTCCGTCCTGGAACTGGACCTTGATCGAGTTGGCCCCGCTGACGACGTGCTCGGCCGTGAGGATGTCGCCCTTCGTGTTGATCTCGAAGCCGGTTCCCTCGGCCTCCTCCTTCTGCGACCCGCCGGGGTTGCCGAAGGGGAACCCGTCGGACGAGCCGGTGCCCGACGACACCTGGACGGTGATGTCGACGACGCCGGGCGCATCCTGCTTGTAGATCTGCGTGAGCGCGTCGCCGCTCGATGTGGACGAGGCGCGCTGCGCCGGCACCACCACGGTGGGCGAGCTCGCAGTCTGCGAGCTCTTGTTCGTGAGGGCATATGCCCCGGCGCCTGCCGCGAGGCCGATCGCGAGCGCGACCACGAGCGGGAGGACGCGCCGCAGGCGCGAGTTGGCAGGGCGAGGATTCATGTGTGCTGGTCTCCTTGCATGGATTCGGCACCAGGATGCCCGATCTTCCTAGGACGATTCTGAGAGAGGCGTGAGGGTTCCGTAAGAAGCATCTCGTCCGCGGGGAGCGCCGAGCCCGACGCCGGCCGCTGAGGGGAGGGCCGGCGCCGGGCAAGAACCGGCGCTGACGGAGGAACGGGTCGCGCTGGATTGATGGTCGCCGCCCGAGGTGAGATCGACCTGAGACCGCGGTGAGAGGTCGCTAAGAGTCGAGCGCTGTGCGGAGCGAGGCGACGAAGGCCCGCAGCGCGTCGGGCCCGTCCTCGGCGACCTGAACGGCACGCGAGCCGACGACGACGCCGTCGGCGAGCGCGCCGACCGCGCGCGCGTGCTCGGGTGTCGAGATCCCGAAGCCGGCGTAGACCGGGACGTCGCTGACGGCCCGTACCCGCTCCACAAGCGGGGGCAGCGCGGGCGAGAGCTCGGTGCGAGCGCCGGTCGTCCCGGTCACGGAGACGAGGTACAGCCAGCCGTCGGTCGCCTCGGCCGCGGCGTGGATTCGCTCCTCGGTCGAGGTCGGGGCGACGAGCTGGATTCTGCGCAGCGCGGGCTGTTCCTCGACCGGCAGGTCGACGAGGATGAAGCTCGACGCGCCACGCTCCCTCGCATCCGCGTCGAAACGCTCGTAGCCATACGCCTCGAGGATCGCGGCGTACGTCATCGGGACGAGCGGCGTCTCGGGCAGCAGCTCCCGCGTCCTCGCCAGCACGTCGAGGCAGGCGCGGGTGCGCATCCCGCGGGCGAGCGCGCGCTCCGACGCGCGGCGGATCACCGGCCCTTCGGCGAGAGGATCCGAGAACGGGAAGCCGAGCTCGACGATGTCGGCGCCTCCGTCCACGGCGGCGCGGGCGAGCTCGGGCGTCTCCGGCTCGGCGACGAGGTAGATGACGAGCTGCTTGCTCACGAGACGCGCAGGACGCCGATGATGTGCTCGCCACAGCTGCGCGAGCACGGGTCGTGCGCAAGCTTCTCGTCCAGCTCCTCGAATAGCTCGGGGAACGGGGAGAGGTCGGTGACATTGCCGACCACGACGTCGGCGTCGGGCACGCGACCACGCGTCCGGGCCGGATCGAAGCCGCTCATAGCCGCTCGAGCACCTCCGCGAGGTCCTTGTCGCCGCGACCCGAGAGGCCGACGAGGATCAGGTCGGCGTCGAGGTCGCGGGCGCGCGCCAGGGCGTGCGCCGGCTCGAGCGCGGGGAGGATGCCCTCGGTGCGCGCGAGATCCTGGAACGCGGCGAGCGCCTCCTCGTCGGTCGCGACGCCGTACTCGGCTCGGCCGCTGTCGCGCAGGAAAGCGTGTTCGGGCCCGACGCCGGGATAGTCCAGGCCGGCCGAGATCGAGTGGGCATCGGCGATCTGTCCGTCCTCGTCGGCGAGCACCGACGAGCGGGCTCCGTGGAGTACGGCGGGCCGGCCGCTGCCGAGCGACGCCGCCCCCGCGGCCTCGACTCCGACCAGCCGCACGTCCTCGTCGTCCAGGAAGCCGTGGAAGATCCCGATCGCGTTCGAGCCGCCGCCGACGCACGCCACGACGGCCTCGGGCAGCCGCTGCTCGACGGCGAGCAGCTGCTCCCGCGCCTCGCGGCCGATCACCGACTGCAGCTCGGCGACGAGCTCGGGATACGGCGCCGGGCCGACGCAGGAGCCGATCAGGTAGTGGGTCGTCTCGACGTTCGTGATCCAGTCGCGGATCGCCTCGCTCGTCGCCTCCTTCAACGTCTTCGTCCCGAAGTCGACGCCTCGCACCTCGGCGCCGAGCAGCCGCATCCGCTCGACGTTGGGGCGCTGGCGCCGCATGTCCTCCTCGCCCATGTAGACGACGCACTCGAAGCCGAAGCGCGCGCACACCGTTGCGGTGGCGACGCCGTGCTGGCCGGCGCCGGTCTCGGCGACGATCCGCTGCTTGCCGAGCCGCCGCGCGAGCACCGCCTGGCCGAGAGCGTTGTTGAGCTTGTGCGCGCCGGTGTGGAGGAGGTCCTCGCGCTTGAGGTAGATCCGCTTCCCGGGCGCGAAGCGCTCGGCGAGCGTGAGCGGCGTCGGCCTGCCCGCGTACGTGGTCAGCAGATGGTGGAGCTCGGTGCGGAAGGAGTCGTCGGCGAGCGCCTCGCGCCACCCGCGCTCCAGCTCGTCGAGAGCCGGGATCAGGGTCTCGGGGACGTAGCGCCCGCCGTAGTCGCCGAAGTCGCTCACGCGTGCGCCTCCGCGACGAACGCTCGCAGTTTCGCGTGATCCTTAACCCCGGGCGCGGACTCGAGCTGCGACGCCGCGTCCACCGCCCAGGGGTGCACGGCGTCGATCGCCGCGCGCACGTTGTGCGGTCCCAGCCGCCCGGCGAGCACGAGGCGGTCGTCGCCCTGTGCATTGCGCCAGTGGTCGGGATCCTCTCCCTCCCACGGGAGGTCGGCGACCCGCGCGACGGGCTCGCCGCTGCGCAGCAGGACTGCGTCGCGGCCGCGCACGGTGCCCTCCTCGCGCTCGTAGAGCTGGACGAGATCCGCGCCGCGCTGTTCGGGTTCGCCGACGAAGACGGCGACACTGAGCACCGTCTCCGGCACGTCGAGGACCGCCGGGGCGCGGCGCGGCGAGCCCTCGGCGAAGATGAAGCCGCAGAGGTCGGCGCCGGCCTCGACAGCGGCGTCGACGTCTTCCTGTCGCGTCAGTCCGCAGACCTTGACCAGCGGCCGCGAGAGCAGCTCGTGCAGCTTCGCGCCGGGCTCTGGCGCACGCATCAGCGAGGTGCCGACGAGGACGGCGTTCGCGCCGGCGAGCTCCGCCGCGGCGGCCTGCGCGCGGGTGTGGACGGCGCTCTCCGCGACGACGACGCGGTCGCGCGGGGCCTTCGCCACGAGCTCGAGCTGCGCGGCGCGGTCGATCCGGAAGGTGCCGAGGTCGCGGGCGTTGACGCCGATCACGCCGGCGCCGAGACGCGCGGCCCGCGCCAGCTCATCGTCGTCGTGGGCCTCGACGAGCGTGTCGAGGCCGAGTTCCTCGGCGGCTCGCATCAGGTCTGCGGCAGTTGGGTCGTCGAGGTCGCGGAGAATCAGGAGCGCCGCGTCGGCGCCGGCCTCTCGCACCTCGCGCAGATGCTCCGCCGTCGAGAAGAAGCCTTTCGCGAGCAGCGGCAGGCCGACGGCCGCCCGTGCCGCTCGCAGGTCGTCGAGCGAGCCGGCGAATGCGTCGTCGACGAGCACCGAGACCGCCCGCGCCCCTCCGGCCTCGTAGACCGGCACGACGTCCTCGACCCGCGCTCCGGGGCTGATGTCGCCGGCCGACGGCGACCGTCGCTTGAACTCGGCGATCGCGCCGAAGCCGGGCCGGGCGAGTGCCTCCGCAAATCTCATGAGCGCGAGAACTCCACGAGGTCGTCGAGCCGCGCAGCGGCCGCGCCGGAGTCGATCGCCTCTCGCGCCAGCGCAAGCCCGTCCCCGAGGCTCTCGGCGTGGCCCGCGGCGGCGATCCCGCCGGCGGCGTTGAGGATCACCGCGGAACGGTGCCCGCCGTCCGCGCCCGCGAGCACATCGCGCAGCGCCGCCGCATTCGTAGCCGGGTCCCCGCCGCGCAGCTCCTCGGGGTCGCATCGATCGATGCCGAGTTCGAGCGGATCGAGTTCGTACTCGCGCACCTTCCCGTCCGCAACCTCGCAGACGAGATTCGGCCCGCAGGGCGAGAGTTCGTCGATGCCGCCGGCGCCGTGCACGACGTAGGCACGTGTCGTCTCGAGCCGGACGAGCGTGTCGGCGAGCGTGCGCGCGAGCTCCGGCGAGTAGACGCCGAGCACGAGGGCGCGCGCCCCCGCCGGGTTCGTGAGCGGTCCGAGCACGTTGAAGACGGTACGCGTCGCAAGCTCGCGCCGGACGGGCGCGGCGTGGCGCATTGCCGGGTGGTGCGCCTGGGCGAACAGGAAGCCGAACCCGAGCTCGTCGATCGAGCGCTCGATCCGCTCCGGCGGCAGCTCGAGCTCGAAGCCGAGCGCCTCGAGGACGTCCGCGGCACCGGTCTGTGACGAGGCCGCGCGGTTGCCGTGTTTCGCGACGGCGGCTCCCGCGGCGGCTGCGACGAGTGCGGCGGCGGTGGAGATGTTGTACGTGTTGGCGCCGTCGCCGCCGGTGCCGACGACGTCCACCAGGTCGGTGCGCGAGGGGCTGACGCGGAGGACGTGCTCGCGCATTGCCTCGGCGCAGCCGGCGATCTCCTCCGCGGTCTCGCCCTTCGCCCGCAGCGCGACGAGGAAGCCGGCGATCTGCGCGTCGGTCGCCTCGCCGGCCATGATCACGGCCATCGTCCCGCGCGCCTCGTCGCGGGTCAGGTCGTGCCCGTCGAGCAGCTGCGCGAGGGACTGCTGGATCACAACCGCCCCTCGAGGAAGTTGAGGGCCAGCGCCGGGCCGTCCGGGGTCAGGACCGACTCCGGATGAAACTGGACGCCGACCGCCGGCAGCTCGCGGTGCCGCACGGCCATCACCTCGTCGTCGTCCGCGAACGCCGTCGGTTCGAGCACGTCCGGCAGCCTCGTCGCCGCGAGCGAGTGATAGCGGCCGGCCTCGAACGGATCCGGCAGCCCGGTGAAGAGCCCACTGCCGTCGTGCCGCACGGGGCTCGCCTTCCCGTGGACGAGCTCGCGCGCGTAACCGACCTCGCCGCCACAGGCCTGGACGAGCGCCTGGTGACCGAGACAGACACCGAGCAGCGGCGTCGTCGGCAGCAGCCGTTCGATGATCTCGCGTGTTGCTCCCGCGGCCTCGGGTCGGCCCGGCCCGGGCGAGACGACGAGGTGGGAGGGAGCGAGCCGCTCGGCCTCGTCGGCGTCGAGCTCGTCGTTCCGCCGCACGACGACGTCCGCCCCGAGCGCGCCGAAAAGGTGCGCGAGGTTGTACGAGAACGAGTCGTAGTTGTCGATCAGGAGGATCACGAGGCGGCGTCCTGCTCCGACTCTGCCAGCTCGATCGCGGCCTCGAGCGCGCGCAGCTTCGCCAGGCACTCCTCGTGCTCGGCTGCGGGATCCGAGTCGGCGACGATGCCGCCGCCCGCCTGCAGGTGGGCGACGCCGTCGCGCAGCCACAGCGTCCGGATCGCGATGCACGTGTCGAGCTCCTCGGTCTCCGGCAGGAAGTAGCCGACGGCGCCCGCGTAGATCCCGCGCCGGTACCCCTCGAGCTCCGAGATGATCTGCATCGCGCGCACCTTCGGCGCGCCCGAGACGGTGCCGGCCGGGAAGGTCGCGCCCAGGAGCTCGAGCGGCGTGACTCCGTTCCGCAGCTCGCCGACCACCTCCGAGACGAGATGCGTCACGTGGGAGTAGCGCTCGGGCTCCATGAACCGCTCGACCTGCACGGAGCCGGGGACGCAGACGCGGGAGAGGTCGTTGCGGCCGAGGTCGACGAGCATCGTGTGCTCCGCGCGGTCCTTCTCCGACGAGAGCAGCGCGGCCGCGTCGCCCTCGCCGGGAGCGATCGTGCCGGCGATCGGGTTCAGCTCGGCGCGGCGGCCGGCGCATTTGACGACCGTCTCGGGCGAGCTGCCGACGAGCGCGACATCCCCCAGTTCCAACAGGAAGAGGTACGGCGACGGGTTGACGCGCCGCAGCGCCCGGTAGAGCTCGACGGCCGACGCCGAGGTCGGACGGGTCGCGCGCTGCGCGATCACGACCTGGAAGACGTCGCCCTCGCGGATGTGCTCCTGCGCGCGCTCGACGCGGCGGATGTGCTCCTCGCGCGAGGGCTCGCGCACGAGCGGCCCGCGCGGTGTCGTGCCGCTTGGCAACGGCGGAGACGCGCCCGTGAGACCGGCCGCCTCGCCGCGCAGCAGCTCCGCGACGCCGCGGGCGTGGTCGAAGCGCAGCAGGACGTCCGGGACGAGCCAGAGGCTCTCGGGCACGCCGGGCCCGTCCTCGGGCAGCGGCACCGTCGGCTCGAACGCGGCGACGGCGTCGTAGCCGAGGTAGCCGACGACCGGCTCGCCGAGGCTCTCGGCCTCCGCGAACGAGATGAGCCGTGACCCCGCGCCGACGAAGCTGTAGCGGCCGAGCCTCCCGCGCTCGACCGACTCGAGCAGGAACGACCCGCGCGCTCCCTCACGCAGCGCGAGGTACGCGCCGAGCGGTGTCAGGAGGTCGGTTGGGATCTCGGTTTCGGGCATGAAAAAGGCTCCTCGCGGAGCCGGGTCGAGCGGGACGGGCTGTTCCGGCGCATCAGCGTGCGCGCAGGCTCCCGCCGCGCTCGGTGCGCCAGGCCCACCGGTTGCGGACGGAAGTCACGAGTCCAGGGTAGGCAGGCGCCGGGCAAGCGTCAAGCAAGGGGACCGTCAAGCGGCGAAGACGTGGCCGGCGTCCTCGAGCAGGTCGGCGGCGCGGGCGAGGTCGGACGAGCGGACGAGGACGTAGTCCGACTCGAAGGTCGAGATGACGAAGATCGGCAGCTCGGCATCGGCGAGTGGCTGCACGAGCGAGGCGACCGCGCCGCTCAGCGAGAAGTCGAGCGGCCCCATCACCTCGAGCACCGTCCAGCCGCGGTCGACGCTCTCGCCTTCGGGCACGTCGTGGTCACGGCAGACGACGGAGACCTCGTGCTCGGTGCGCGTGACCGAGCGGAACGGCCCCATGTCCACCCACTCCGGCAGCTCCGAGCCCGGCTGGAGCCGGACGACCGCGTAGCTGTCGGGGAGCGTCCGCAGTTTCACACGGAGACGCTACCGCGGAGCCGCCGCAGGGGGCGCAGGTAGTGTCGCGCCGCCATGCCGCTTCCCGAGCTGCTCGAACGCCTGCTGACGACGCCCGGCCCCTCGGGGCAGGAGCGTGCCGTCGCCGCCGTGTGGCGAGAGGCCGCCGCGCCGGTCGGCGAGGTCTCGTCCGACGTCCTCGGCAGCTCGTGGGTGCGCGTGCCGGGCACAGCGGGAGGGCCGTCGCTCGCGGTCGTCGGTCACATCGACGAGATCGGCGTCGTCGTCACGCATCTCGGCGACGACGGCATCGCCGCCGTCCGCCCGGTCGGCGGCTTCAACCCCGCTGTGATGGTCGGCCAGCGCGTCGACGTGCTCACGCGGAACGGCCCGCTGCCCGGCGTCGTGGTGGCGCGCGTACAGAAGCGGCGTCGCGGCCAGGGCGAGGAGCGCAAGGCCGTCGAGTACGAGGATCTGTTCCTCGACGTCGGCGCGAAGGACGGCGACGAGCTCCGCAAGCTCGTGCGGCCGGGGGACGCTGCGCTCTGGCACGGGGCACCGATCGGGCTGGCCGGCGGTCGCGTCGCCTCGCGTGCGTTCGACAACCGGATCGGCTGTTACGTCGCGCTCGAGGCGGCGAGACGGCTGGCGGAGCGGGGCGGAGGCCCCGGCGACTTCATCGCCGTCGCCGCCGTGCAGGAGGAGGTCGGCGACTTCGCGGGCTCCCGCACCACCGCCTTCGCCACCGAGCCCGAGGTCGCGATCGCCGTCGACGTCACCCACGCCAACGACGTCCGGGGCGGCGAGCCCGAGGACGAGGGAAAGGTCGTCCTCGGCGGCGGCCCGACGCTGTCTCGCGGGCCGTCCATCCATCCGGCCGTGTTCGAGCTCCTGTACGAGACCGCGGAGGCCGAACAGATCCCGTTCGCGGTCGAGGTCTCGCGCGGCACCACGAGCACCGACGCCGATGCCGTGTACCTCAGCCGGCGCGGGATCGCCACGGGCCTCGTCTCCGTGCCGCTGCGCTACATGCACTCGCCGGTCGAGATCGCGGACCCTGGGGACATCGAGCGCGCGGTCGAGCTCATCGTCGCCTTCGCCCTCAAGCTCGAGCCCGGACTGAGCTTCGCGGGCTAACTTGGGCTCGTGAGCCGCTCCGTCATCGTCTCTGCAGTCCGGACGCCGTTCGGGAAGCTGAACGGCGGCCTGGCCGCGCATCCGGCCACCGAGCTCGGCGCGATCGCGATCCGCGCGGGCCTCGAGCGGGTCGGCCTCGAGGGCCGCGAGGTCGAGTACGCCATCATGGGCCAGGTCCTGCAGGCCGGTGCCGGACAGGCCCCGGCGCGGCAGGCGGCGATCGGCGCGGGCATCCCGATCGACGTCCCGTCCGACACGGTGAACAAGGTCTGCGCCTCGTCGATCCGCGCCGTCGAGATCGCCGATTCGATGATCCGCGCCGGCGACGTCGAGCTGGTGGTCACCGGCGGCATGGAGTCGATGACGAACGCGCCGTACGCGCTGCCCAAGGCGCGCAAGGGCTACCGGATGGGCGACGGCACGCTGCTCGACCTGATGATCTGGGACGGCCTGCGCTCGACGTTCGACGACCTCCACATGGTGGAGCAGGCGGCGAAGGTCGCCCGCGAGCTCGGCGTCTCGCGCGAGGACCAGGACGCGTGGGCCCTGCGATCGCACGAGCGCGCGGCGGCCGCACAGGACGCCGGCCGCTTCGACGAAGAGCTCGTTCCCGTCGGCGAGGTGACGGCCGACGAGTCGGTGCGCCGCGACACGACGCTCGAGAGACTCGCAGGCCTGAAGCCGGTCATGGATCCTGAAGGGACGATCACTGCCGGCAACGCGCCCGGCGTCAACGACGGCGCCTCGTGTGTCGTGGTGTGCTCGGAGGAGTTCGCGCAGCGGCGCGGGCTCGAGCCGCTCGCGACGATCCTCGCCCAGGGCTACGTCGCGGACGAGTTCGCCTGGCTCGCCCGCACGCCGGCGAACGCGGGCGCGCAGGCGCTCGCGAAGGCCGGCAAGGCGATCGCCGACGTCGAGCGCGTCGAGGTCAACGAGGCGTTCTGCTCCGTCGCGCTCCACTCGCTCGAGCTGCTCGGCGCCGACCCGGAGACCGCGAACGTGAACGGTGGCGCGGTCGCGCTCGGACATCCGATTGGCGCGAGCGGCGGCCGGATCCTCGGCACGATGGTGCACGATCTGCGGCGCTCGGGCGGCGGGCTCGGCCTTGCCGCGATCTGCTCCGGCGGCGGCCAGGGCGACGCGCTCCTGATCGAAGTCTGAGCCGCCGGACCTCCTGCGGACGCCACCGCGTATCAGCGGTGTCACCCGAAGGAGGAAGCCATGCACAGGCTCGCGCTCTGGCTCGCCGCCGTACTCGCGGCTCTTTCCCTCGCCCCGGTCGCGCTCGCCGACGGGCCGATCTACGTCACCCAGGGAGGAGCTGGCGTGGCGAGCGCAAACGGCGCGTTGCACTACGTCGCCCTCTCGAACGGAAGGGGCGGGACGCTGCTCGTCACGATCCATTCCGCTGACAGCGAGGTCTACGGATCGATGTCGATTCCGGGCTCCTGGGGGACCGCGCTCATCGGGAATGGAGGCGGGAGCGGACAAGGGCTGTCCCGCGACGGGCGCACGCTCGTGCTCGCCGGCACGACAGGGCCGCTCGTCTCGCCGAGCAGGTTCCTCGTCGTGGACCCCACCCACTCGAGAGTGCTGGAGAGGATCACGCTGCCCGGCTCCTTCACCTTCGACGCTCTCTCGCCGGACGCGTCGAGGATGTACCTGATCCAGTACACGCACGCGGCGTCGAACAACCTGACCGACTATGTCGTGCGGGCCTACGACCTGCGCACGAACCGGCTCGTGCCGGGGAAGATCGCCGCCCGGGACGAGGACGGGGACGAGCCGGCGATGGCCGGCTACGCCCTGACCCGGACGACGAGCGCCGACGGACGCTGGGTGTACACGCTCTACCAGAAGCCGTCCGGCATGCCGTTCGTCCACGCTCTCGACACGGTTGCGGGCGTTGCGCATTGCATCGACCTGCCGGCGAATCGCGGCCTCTACAACGTCGTGCTCTCCTTGCGCAACCACGACCGGACACTCGCCGTGCACTGGCGCAGCGGGCGGCCGTGGCTGGACGTCGCCGTCGGGAGCTGGCGGATCTCGCAGCCGGGAGGCAGCTTCCCGTGGGTCTGGGCCGGGGCTGCGATCGCTGGCGCGCTCACGCTTCTCGCAGGCGGTGCCCTACTCCTGCGGCGCCGTCGCCGCCAGGAACTCGAGCAGCACGCCGGACAGGAGTTCGGGCTCGCGTAGCGTCACGTAGTGGTCTGAGTCGAGCTCGACGTGGCGCGCGTCGGGCGCAGCCTGCGCCACGGTCGGGCCGATCTCGCGGAAACCCCGGGGATCGTGCGCGGCCGTCACGACGAGCGTCGGCACCGCGAGCTCTCCGAGCCGCTCCTTCGCTGGGGCGCCCACCGGGGCGAGCGGCTCGACGCCGTCCGGCAGCGGGTTCGCGTCGGGTGTGGCCCGCCAGAGGTCGCGGATCCGCTCGTCGGCTCCGAGCGGCGCCCAGACTTCGAGGTCGATCTCCATCATGGCCTCGACCTTGTCCTCGGCCGCCTCGTAACGTGCCTCGTGCTCTTCCGTGTAGGCCGCGTCGTCGTGACCGGCCAGCCCCGGCGCGACGCCGGCGACCGCCCACAGCCGCTCGGGATGCGCGAGCGCGACGTCGAGCGCGATCCTGCCGCCCATCGAGAGCCCGACGAGGGCCGCCCGCTCGACGCCCAACTCGTCCAGGACCCCCACGACGTCGTCGTGCCACGACCACGACACGGCCGGCCCGGTCGAGCGGCCGAAGAAGCGGAGATCGGTGCGGATCGTGCGGAACCGCTCGGCGAGGAAGGGCACGACCGGTTCCCAGAGCCCTGAGTCGCCGAGCCCGCCGTGCACGAGCAGGATGGTCTCGCCGTCTCCGGCCTCGTCGTACCAGAGGCGCGCACCGTTCACGTCGACCACGGGCATGGCGCGACGATAGCCTCCCCGCCGCATGGACTTCGAGCACGTCCTCGTCGTGGGAGCGGGCCAGATGGGCGGCGGGATCGCGCAGGTCGTCGCCGGCTCGGGGCGGCGCGTCTCGCTCCACGACGCTGCGCCGGGAGCGACCGAGCGCGGGCTCGCGACGATGCGGCGCAGCCTCGAGAAGCTCGCCGAGAAGGGCGGCGCCGACCCCGGCGAGGTGCTCGCGCGGGTCGATCCCGTCGACGACCTCGTGGCCGCCGACCTGCTGATCGAGGCGGTGATCGAGGACGCCGACGTCAAGCAGGACGTGTTCCGCCGCGCCGACGAGATCCTGCCCGACGGCGCGGTCCTCGCCTCGAACACGTCCTCGATCCCGATCACGTCCCTCGCCGCCGTCACGTCGCGCCCGGAGCGCGTGATCGGGATGCACTTCTTCAATCCGGTGCCGGTGCTGAAGCTCGTCGAGGTCGTGCGCGGCCGCGAGACCTCCGACGAGACCGCGGCGGCGATCGTCGCGCTGGCCGAGGAGCTCGGGAAGACGCCCGCGGTCGCGAACGACTTCCCCGGCTTCGTCTCGAACCGGATCCTGATGCCGTTCATCAACGAGGCGGTCTGGGCGCTGCACGACGGCGTCGCCGAGCCGGAGGCGATCGACACGATCGCGAAGCTCGGCTTCGCGCATCCAATGGGACCGCTCGCGCTCGCCGACCTGATCGGGCTCGACACCTGCGTCGCGATCATGGAGGTGCTCGAGGAGGGGCTCGGCGACGAGAAGTACGCGCCGTGCCCGCTGCTGCGCGAGCACGTCGAGGCCGGCCGGCTCGGCCGCAAGTCGGGCCGCGGTTTCTACCCTTACGGCTGATGGACTTCGAGCTCTCGCCCGAGCAGAAGCAGATCCAGGCGCTGACGCGCGATTTCGTAAGCGCCGAGATCGAGCCGCACGCGGCCGAGTGGGACCGCGAGCACCGGTTCCCACGCGACGTCTTCGCGAAGCTCGCGGAGCTCGGCCTGATGGGCGTCTGCATCCCGGAGGAGTACGGCGGCGCCGGGGCCGACTTCGTCTCCTACATGCTCGTGCTCGAGGAGCTCTCGCGCGGCGACGCAGGCGTCGGCGTCACCGTCGCCGTGCACACGAGCGCCGTGACTCTGCCGCTGCTCCGCTTCGGCACCGACGAGCACCGCGCGCGCTTCGTGCCGCCGCTCGCGCGCGGCGAGCTGATCGGCGCGTTCGCGCTGACCGAGGCCGAGGCGGGCTCCGACGCGGGCGCCCTGCGCACCTCTGCGACGCGCGAGGACGGAGGCTGGCACATCGCCGGCGCGAAGCAGTTCATCTCGACGGCGGAGTACGCCGGGACGTTCCTCTTCTTCGCCCGCACCGATCCCGACACGCCCGGCGCCCGCGGCGTCTCGGCCTTCGTGCTCGACGCCGACGACGTCCGAGTCACCGGCAGCGAGGAGAAGCTCGGGCTCAACTCGTCGACCACGAATTCGATCGCCGTGGATGCGCACGTCGAGGCCGACCGGCTGCTGCACGAGGAGGGCAAGGGCTTCCACGTCGCGATGGCGACGCTCGACGGCGGCCGGATCGGGATCGCGGCGCAGGCGGTCGGGATCGCGCAGGCGGCCTACGACGTCGCGCGCGAGTACGCGAAGGAGCGGCACGCGTTCGGCCGGCCGATCGCCGACTTCCAGGCGATCCAGCACAAGCTCGCGGACATGTCCACGGAGATCGACGCGGCACGGCTGCTCGTCCACCGCGCGGCGTGGCTGAAGCAGAACGACCGACCGCATACCGAGGCGGGCGCAAAGGCGAAGCTCTTCGCCTCGGAGATGGCCCGCCGCCAGACCGGCGAGGCGATCCAGATCCTCGGCGGCTACGGCTACACGAAGGAGTTCCCGGTCGAGCGTTACTACCGCGATGCGAAGATCACCGAGATCTACGAGGGGACGAGCGAGATCCAGCGCCTCGTGATCGCACGCTCGATCCTCGGGCTGCAGGAACGCTCACTCGCTGCGGGCTAGCGCCTCCGCCATCCGCGCCTTCGCGTCGACCAGGACGGGCTCGCCGTGGGAGACGAGGAGCCGTTCGATCGGGAGCTCCATGATGCGGTCGAGCGAAGCCTCGAGCTCTGCCGGGCGCCGGAGAGCAGGGCTGCGGCAGAGGAACAGCTCGCCCTCGACGTCGACCTGAAAGGTCTCGGCCACGACGAGCGCCGCGTGCGGGGCGATGAAATAGGCGACCTGCCGCTCGTCCGCTCCCTCGATCGGGATCTCCTCGACGCCTTCGGGCGGCGCGCCGCCGAGGCGCGCGTCGTACCGCGCGACGAGCTCGTCCGCGCTGCGGCGGTGCCACTCCGCGGTCAGGAGGATCACGACCGGTGGCCCGCGCCGTTCGACGTCTGCGTCGAGGTGGCGGAGGAAGTCGTCCTCGTCGCCCGCGGGAACGAGCGGGTCGACCAGCACGGTCGCGTCCTCCGCTTCGTAGTAGACGCAGCCGACCTCGCTCGGCCAGCGCTCGTGTTCCGGCCAGTGCTCCCAGTTCGGATGCTCGGCGGTCCAGCGCCAGAGGCCCTCGGCTATGCGGACGGCTTCCACTCCTCGCCGTAGGCTACGGGCATGCGAAAGCGCGACGAGCCCGTCCGTCTGACGCGGATCTACACGCGCGGCGGCGACCGGGGAGAGACGAGCCTCGGCGACGGCTCGCGCGTCTCGAAGCTCGACCCGCGCGTGGCTGCGATCGGCGACGTCGACGAGCTCAACTCGCTCGTGGGCTGGGCCGGCGGCCTCGAGCGCGTCCAGAATGAGCTTTTCGACCTCGGCGCCGATCTCTCCGTTCCGCTGGCCGGGAACGAGGATCGCCTGCGCGTCACCGACGAGGCGGTCGACCGGCTCGAGCAGGAGATCGACGAGGCGAACGAGTCGCTGCCGGAGCTGAAGAGCTTCGTCCTGCCGGGCGGCAGCGAACGGGCCGCCCGGCTCTTCCTCGCGCGGGCGGTCTGCCGCAGAGCCGAACGCGCTGCGCTCGCAGTTCCCGACACGAACCCGCTCGCGGCGGCGTACCTCAACCGGCTCTCGGATCTCCTGTTCGTGCTGGCGCGCGCCGCGAATGCCGAGGCCAGGGTCGACGAGCCGCTCTGGAAGCCCGGCTCGACCCGCTGAACTTTCGGACATAGGGTTCGGGAACCGCCACGTCTACCCCGGAGGTTCCTGATGTCCAGACGCAGGTTCCGTCTCCCCAGTCCGGCGCTCGTGGTCTCGATGCTCGCGCTCGCAGTAGCGCTCGGAGGCACGGCGTTCGCCGCCAACAGCGCGGCTACCCATAGGAGCAAGCACAAGGACCGCAAGGCCGACATCAAGCTGATCAAGAAGCTCGCGCCGACGCTCAGCGTCAAGCACGCCAAGACCGCGAACACTGCCACGACCTCGGCTACCGCAGCGCACGCGACTGCCGCTGACAGCGCGACGAACGCGACCAACGCCGCGAACGCAACCAACGCCGCGAACGCGACGAATCTCGGAGGTGTCGCTGCCTCGAGCTACGTGACGAACAGCGGGGCGATCTTCGTCTCCACGGGGTCGTCCAACTGGCATGCGCTCAACACGCCGACCGATCCCATCGACTTCTTCTACGGCGACAACGCGACCGCAGCGACCGCCACGGCCGCGGGAAACTTCTACCTCGTGGCACACCCGTCGCTCCCGACCGCCCTGTACGGCAAGGCGCTCGAAGTGACCGCTGCGACGCTCTGCTACTCGGCGTCGGCCAACGCGAAGATCGACCAGATCCTCGTCTCGCAGAGCACCTACTCGAACAGCGGCGATGCGGACTCGGTCAATCTCGTGGCCAGCGAGAAGACCAGAACCGGCGATGCATGCGTCGTTTTCCCCGTCATCGGCACCCCCGTCCCGTTGTCGTCGCTGGACGACATCGCCTTCTCGGTCAACGCCGACTTCAAGAACGGCGGCGAGCTCGACATCGGGCAGAGCGGCCTCACGCTGACGCCGACGACGGCCGCAGCGAACTAGGAGCCGTCAGTGCCAGCTCTAGACTTGGAATCTGATGGCGACGACCGACGAGCAACAGACCGGCGGCGCCGAGGAGTGGCGGCGCCGGTACGACGCGACGCCCGAGCGCCAGGGAGAGCTCTTCTCGACCATCTCCGGGGTCGAGAACGAGCCGCTCTACTCACCCGAGAACCTCGAGCTCGACTACGAGGGCGACCTCGGCTGGCCGGGTGCGTATCCGTTCACCCGCGGCGTGTATCCGTCGATGTACCGCGGCCGCCTGTGGACGATGCGCCAGTTCGCGGGCTTCGGGACGGCGGAGGAGACGAACGCTCGCTTCCGCTACCTCCTCGACCACGGGCAGACCGGCCTCTCGACGGCGTTCGACATGCCGACGCTGATGGGCTACGACTCGGACCATGCCCGCTCGCTCGGCGAGGTCGGGCGCGAGGGCGTGGCGATCGACTCGCTCGCCGACATGGAGACGCTGTTCGACGGGATCCCGCTCGGCGAGGTCTCGACCTCGATGACGATCAACGGCCCGGCCGCGATGCTGCTGGCGTTCTACGCCTGCGTCGGCGAGGAGCAGGGCGTCGCGCTCGAGCGGCTGCGCGGCACCGTCCAGACGGACATCCTCAAGGAGTACATCGCGCAGAAGGAGTGGATCTTCCCGCCCGAGCCGTCGATGCGGCTGGTGGTGGACATGGTCGAGTGGTGCTCGCAGCGGCTGCCGCTCATGCACCCGGTCTCGATCTCGGGCTACCATATCCGCGAGGCCGGCTCGAACGCGGCGCAGGAGCTCGCGTTCACGCTTTCCAACGGCTTCGCGCTCGTCGAGGCCTGTGTGGAGCGCGGGCTCGGCGTCGACACGTTCGCGCCGCGGCTCTCCTTCTTCTTCAACGCGCACCTCGACTTCTTCGAGGAGATCGCGAAGTACCGGGCGGCGCGGCGGATCTGGGCGAGACAGATGCGCGAGAAGTACGGCGCGCAGGATCCGCGCTCGTGGCTGATGCGCTTCCACACGCAGACCGCGGGTGTGTCGCTGACGGCTCAGCAGCCGGAGGTGAACCTGATCCGGACGGCGATCGAGGCGCTTGCGGCGGTGCTCGGCGGGACTCAGTCGCTGCACACGAACTCCTTCGACGAGGCACTCGCGCTGCCGACCGAGCATGCGGTGCGCCTTGCGCTGCGAACCCAGCAGGTGATCGCACACGAGACGGGCGTCGTTAACACGATCGACCCCCTCGGCGGCTCGTTCTACCTCGAGCAGCTCACGAACGAGCTCGAGCGGCAGGCGTACGACTACTTCGAGCGGATCGAGGAGCTCGGCGGCGTGATCCCGGCGATCGAGCAGAACTTCCAGCAGCGCGAGATCGCGGAGGCGAGCTTCCGCTACCAGTCCGAGGTCGAGCGCGGCGAGCGGATCATCGTCGGCGTGAACCGCTACGAGCAGGAGGACGAGCAGCCGATCGAGATCCTGCGCATCGATCCGGCGCTCGAGCAGAAGCAGATCGAGCGCGTCCAGGCGGTGCGGGCCTCGCGGGACTCGGGCGCAGCCGAGTCGGCTCTCGCGCGGCTGAAAGAGGACGCGGCGCACGACGACCGGAACCTGATGGAGCCGATCATGGAGGCTGCGCGCGCCTACGTGACGATGGGCGAGATGTGCGACGCGCTGCGCGAGGTGTGGGGCACCTGGCGCGAGACTCCCGTCTTCTGACACACGCGTCCCGACCTAATACGTCCAGAACGGACACGTCCGGAACCTGGTTCCGGACGTGTCCTGTGGAGACATGGCCGAATGAGCGTCTTGCGGCTGCCGCGGCGGCGGTTGAGGCTCATGTGCGATGCCGCGACGGCCACGTGACGTCGACCCTGGCTTTCACCACGTGTGGGTGAATGCCACGGGCAGCTGGGACTACTTCCTCGATGAAGTGGATCGCATCGTCTGGCTACGACGGTTCATCAGAACACTTGAGCGTAGGGCGTGGACCTGCGCGGCGTTCTGTCAGATGTCGACGCACGTTCACCTTCTCCTCGGAATTCCTGACGAGTCACTGGCAATGGGGATGCGCGACCTCAACCGGGAGTACTCATACGACTTCAACATCCGGCACGGTCGACGGGGCACGTTCGTCAGGAAGCGCTTCGGGAGTCGGCGCATCGAGGATGCTGACGATCTGCTCAGCGTCTACTGCTACGTCGTGCTCAACCCTGTTCGGGAAGGTCTCTGTCTGTGCCCGGAGAGGTGGAGATGGAGCAGCTATCGCACCACGGTCGGCCTGTCGAAGGACTTTCCCTTCGTCGATGCCACCCCCGTCATCGCCGAAGCCGGCGGTACTCCCGGCGCGCTTCGTGCGGCGGTGGAGGCGGCGGCCCGCGCACGTCTCGAGGGGACACGTCCGGAACCAGGTTCCGGACGCGGCCTTTGGAGCTAGGCTCCGCGCCGTGGCAGGGAAGATCCGCGTCGTCGTCGCGAAGCCGGGCCTGGATGGGCACGATCGCGGTGCCAAGATCATCGCCCGCGCGCTGCGCGACGCCGGCATGGAGGTCATCTACACCGGCCTCCACCAGACGCCGGAGCAGATCGTCGAGACCGCGATCCAGGAGGACGCGGACGCCGTCGGCATCTCGATCCTCTCGGGCGCGCACATGACTCTCGTGCCGCGCATCCTCGAGCTTCTGCGCGAGAACGGCGTCGAGGACGTGGTGGTCGTGGTCGGAGGGACGATCCCCGACGACGACGCCGCGGAGCTGAGCAAGCTCGGCGTCGCCGGCGTGTTCGGCCCCGGCGCGCCGACGACCGAGATCGTCGACTTCATCCGCAGCGCGGTTCCGGCGTGACCGTGCTCGTCGACCGCCGCGACGCGGTCGCCGTCGTCACGATCGACCGGCAGGAGGCGCTCAACGCGCTCGACGTCGAGACGCTGACCGAGCTCCGCGACCGGCTGCGCGAGCTCGCCGAGGACGACTCGGCGCACGTCGTCGTGCTCACGGGCGCGGGCGACCGGGCGTTCGTCGCCGGCGCGGACATCAAGTACATGGGCGGGCTCGACCCGGGCCAGGCGAGGGAGTGGGGAGCACTCGGCCACGAGGCTGCGCGCCTGCTCGAGGAGATGCCGAAGCCCACCGTCGCCGCGATCAACGGCTTCGCCCTCGGCGGCGGCTGCGAGCTGGCGCTCGGCTGCGACCTGCGCTACGCCTCGAGCAGCGCACGGCTCGGCCAGCCCGAGATCGACCTCGGCATCGTCCCCGGCTGGGGCGGCACCCAGCGGCTCGCCCGCGTGTGCGGTCTCGGCGTCGCGAAGGAGCTGGTCCTCACCGGCCGCCGGGTCAAGGCGGAGGAGGCGCTGCGGATCGGTCTCGTCAACGCGATCGCCGACCCCGTGCTCGAACACGCACTCGAGGTGGCGGCCACGCTCGCGGCCAAGAGCCCGGTCGCGCTCCGCATCGCGAAGCGGCTGCTCAACCTCTCGCCCGGAGCGCTCGAGCGCGAGGCCGAGGAGTTCGGCGACCTGTTCGCGAGCGAGGACGCGAAGGAGGGCCTCGCCGCGTTCGCCGAGAAGCGCGCTCCCCGTTTCGTCGGCAGGTAAGGCGCGTCCACGGCAGGAGGATTCGCGGCGCGGGGCGCGTAATCCGGGACCCCATGCGCGCGCGCACCCTTCTCGCCGGAGTCGTCATCGCTGTGGCCATGGCCGCTGTGCCGGCAGCCACGTCCGCCTCCGGCGGCGTGAACCCCCAGGTGGCGGGGCTCCAGGTCGCGCTGCGCGCTCAGGGCCTCTATCGCGGCCCGATCGACGCGATCTCGGGGGCGGAGACCGTTGCCGCGGTCCGCGCCTTCCAGCGGAGCGAAGGGCTCCCCGTGACCGGTCTCGCGGACTCGCAGACGCGCGCCGCCCTCGGCCCGCTCGGCGGCCCGCTCTTCGGCGCGCGGACGCTGCACCGCGGGGCGTTCGGCTGGGATGTCGCGGTGCTCCAGTTCCTGCTTCTCCGCCAGGGAGTCAGCGTCCCCGTCAACGCCTACTTCGACGCCCCGACGCTCCACGGCGTGCGCCTCATGCAACAGCGCCTTCACGTGAACCCCGACGGCGTCGTCGGCTCGCACACGTTCGCGGCACTCGTCAAGCGCGACCCGGTGCCCCTTCCGCACCGCATCACGATTGCCACTCACCACACGGCGACTCACCACCGGGAGCGCACGGTGACCGCCGTCCATGTCGTCCGGGCGGGCGAGTCGCTCTCGTCGATCGCGCGGCACTACCACACGACCGTCGTCCGGCTCGCGCGCCGGAATCACCTCGACCCGAGCCACTTCCTCCTGATCGGAACCCGCCTGCGGGTCCCGCGCGCTCACACACAGCGCGTCACGACCACCACCCGGGTCGCCCAGCAGACGACGAGCGTGGCGACCGTTCGCCCGCTCCTCGATCACTGGGCGAGGCACTACGGGGTCAGCGTCCACCTCGTCCGCGCGCTCGCGTGGATGGAATCCGGCTACAACAACGCGCTCGTCTCGTCGGTCGGTGCGCGCGGGATCATGCAGCTGCTGCCCAGCACGTTCCGCTTCGCCGAGGACGTCCTGATCGGCCGCCGCCTGCACCAGAACGCGAACGGCAACGTCCGGGCCGGTGTCGCCTACCTGGCGCATCTACTGCACGACTTCCACGGCGACAAGCACCTCGCGCTCGCCGGCTGGTACCAGGGCGAGGGCGCGGTTCGCAAGCACGGCGTGTACAAGGTGAGCACGACCTTCGTGAAGGACGTGCTCGCGCTCGAGCAGCGCATGTGAGCCAGCGGTCTCGGCGGCATCACTAGAGTCACGCCGGGATGAGGATCGCCGTCTGCGTCAAGCACGTGCCCGAGGGGCCGAGCCGTCTCGATCCTCAGACGCTGCGCCTCGACCGCTCGGGTGAGGGCTCGCTCAACCACTTCGACGCGAATGCGGTCGAGGAGGCGCTGCGGCTGAGGGGCGACTCGGACACCGAGGTCGTCGTCGTCTCGCTCGGGCCGCAGAAGGCGCTCGACTCGCTGCGCAAGGCGCTCGCGATGGGCGCCGACCGCGCGGTCCTCGTCTCCGACGACGCGGCGGTGGGCTCCGACCTCGTGGCGACGAGCCGACTGCTCGCCGCAGCGCTGCAGAAGGCGGAAGCAGACCTCGTGCTGTTCGGCCAGCAGGCCTCCGACGCCGACGGCGCCGTCCTCTGGGCCGCCGTCGCCGAGCGCCTCGGCCGGCCCGTCGTCTCGCAGGCGATGGAGCTCGCGGTCGACGGCGGATCCGTCCGCGTCAAGCGGCAGACCGAGTTCGGCTACGACACGCTCGAGGCTCCGCTGCCCGCGGTCGTCGCCGTGAGCGACGCGATCAACGAGCCGCGCTACCCGTCGCTGAAGGGGATCATGGGCGCGAAGAAGAAGCCGCAGGACGTCCTCACGCTCGCCGAGCTCGGCCTCGACTCCGGCGACGTCGGCGAGGACGGGTCGCGCACGACGGTGCTCGCGCTCGGCGACCCACCCGCGCGCGCCGACGCCCGCAAGATCGAGGACGACGGCAGCGCGGCCCAGGCGATCGTCGACTTCCTCGCCGAGAAGAGGCTCGTCTGATGCCCACGCTGGTCTTCCTCGAGAGTCACGGCAGCGAACTGCAGAAGGGCTCGCTCGGCGTCCTGGCGAAGGCCGCTTCGCTCGGCGACGGCGACGTCGCGGCCGTCGTCGCCGGCGAGGGCGTGAAGGCGCTCGCCGCCGAGGCGGGGAATTTCGGCGCCGCGAAGGTCTGGGTCTGCGAGGACGGCGAGGTCGCACAGCCGTTGCCGCAGCCGCGCGTCGATGTGCTCGCACACGTGGTGGAGGAGGGCGGCTACGACACCGTGCTCTTCGCCAACTCGGTTCTGGCCGCCGACGTCGCCGCGGGTCTTGCCGCGCGCCTCGATGCCGGCCTGAACTGGGACCTCGTCGACGTCGAGCTCAAGGACGACGAGCTCGTCGGCAAGCGGCCGGCGCTGCAGGATTCCGTCTTCGCGGACGTCGGCTGGACGGCGACGCCGCGGCTCGCGCTCTTCCGGGCCGGCTCGTTCGACGCGACGCCCACCGGCGGCGGGGAGCCCGAGATCGTGGACGTCTCGCCCTCGTACGCGGCGCACTCGACGGCGGTGCAGCTCGTCGGCCAGGACGCGGAGGAGTCGAGCGGCCCGTCGATCGAGGACGCCGACGTGATCGTCGCCGGCGGCCGCGGGCTCGGCTCGCCGGACAACTTCACGCTCGCCGAGGAGCTCGCGAAAGCGCTCGGCGGCGCGGTGGGCGCGACGCGTGCGGTCGTCGACGCCGGCTGGTACCCGTACCCGGCGCAGATCGGCCAGACCGGGAAGACGGTCTCGCCGAAGCTCTACGTCGCCCTCGGGATCTCGGGGGCCATCCAGCACAAGGTCGGCATGCAGAGCTCCGGCACGATCGTCGCGATCAACAAGGACGCGCATGCGCCGATCTTCGAGTTCAGCGACCTCGGCGTGGTCGGGGACGTGCACGAGATCGTGCCCAAGCTCACCGAGCTCGTCCGCGCTCGCAAGGGATGAGCAGGCCCTCCAACTTCCCGCCGCCGTTCTCGGCGCGCGACTACGTCAGCGAGCCGACCGATCCGGCGGACGAGCGGATCGAGGTCGGCGTCCTCATCGTGGGCGCAGGCCCGGCCGGCCTCGCCTGCGCGATCCGGCTCGGCCAGCTCATCGGGGAGCAGCCCGAGGTGGCGGAGAAGCTCGGCGACGTGCCGGTCGCGGTGCTCGAGAAGGGCAAGCAGCCCGGCTCGCACCTCCTCTCCGGTGCGGTCGTGAACCCGAGAGCGCTCCGCCGCCTGTTCGGGGCGAGCTTCCGGATGGAAGACCTCCCGTCCTACGGCGAGGTGCCCGGCGAGTCGGTCTACGTCCTCACGCGCCGCGCGGCGCTGCCGATCCCGCCGCCGCCGCCGATGCGGAACCACGGCAACTGGATCGTCTCGCTGTCCGAGCTCGGCCGCTTCCTCGGAGCCAAGGCGGAGGAGGGCGGCGCGATGATCCTGCCCGAGACCGCGGCGCAGAAGCTCCTCGTCTCGCACGGGCGCGTGCTGGGTGTCCGCACCGGCGACAAGGGCCGCAACCGCGAGGGCGGCGAGCTCGGGAACTTCGAGGCCGGCTCCGACGTGGTGGCGAAGGTCACGGTGCTCGCGGAGGGGACGCAGGGCCACCTCACCGGCGTCGCCCTCGACCGCTTCTCCCTCGGCGGCGACGAGCCGCAGGTGTGGGAGCTCGCCGTGAAGGAGGTCTGGAAGGTCGCGAAGCCGCTCGACCGCGTCATCCACACGATGGGCTGGCCGCTGCGCACCGGC
The DNA here is from genome assembly GCA_963702655.1 of uncultured Actinomycetes bacterium. Classification (GTDB taxonomy): domain Bacteria; phylum Actinomycetota; class Thermoleophilia; order Gaiellales; family Gaiellaceae; genus Palsa-739. The sequence continues at coordinate 245,981 of CAVPDO010000001.1, forward strand.
AAGCGCTTCCGCGAGTTCGGCGGCTCCTTCATCTACCCCATGGGGCAGGACCTGGTCACGATCGGCCTCGTGGTCGGGCTCGACTACCGCGACGCCTCCCTCTCGGTGCACGACCTGCTGCAGGAGCTGAAGACGCATCCCAAGATCCGCAAGATCCTCGAGGGCGGCGAGCGCGTGGAGTGGGGGGCGAAGACGATCCCGAGCGGCGGCTTCCACGCACTGCCGCGCGAGCTGCACGCCCCCGGCCTGCTTCTGTGCGGCGACGGCGTCGGGATGGTCAACGTGCCGCGCCTCAAGGGCATCCACTATGCGATCGAGTCGGGGAAGCTCGCCGCCGAGGCGGCGTTCCGCGCGCTGCAGCGCGGCGAGACGCCCTCGAGCGCGCTCTCGTCGTACGACGACGCGGTCCGCGACAGCTTCATCTGGAGCGACCTCCACGAGGTGCGGAACATGCGCCAGGTGTTCGGGCGCGGCTTCTTCGTCGGCGGCGCTCTCGCGAGCGCGATGACAGTGTCGAAAGGCCGCATCGAGCTCGGGAAGCTGCAGGCGGAGCCGGACGCCGACCAGCCGCTCCTCGTCACCGACCGCGACGCGGGCTACCCGGCGCCCGACGGAGAGCTTACGTTCGACAAGCTCTCGTCCGTCTTTGCGTCGGGCAACAAGACGCGCGACGACCAGCCGAACCACATCCGCATCGAACGCCGCGTGCCGCGCGAGATCGCCCAGCTATGGGCGCACATGTGCCCTGCGCAGGTGTACGAGCTCGGCAGGGAGGACGACGACGGAACGGTGGTGGTCGAACTCGCTCCGTCGAACTGCGTCCAGTGCGGCGCGATCACCGCCAAGGGCGGCCGGCTCACACCGCCCGAGGGCGGGTCGGGGCCGGAATACACCACGACGTGATTTACCGCAGATTTACTTCGAATAGCCGCGTCAGCGACGACAATGTGACGCATGTTCGGTAGGCGTTTCGTCTTCCTCGTCGGCGTTCTCGTGACGCTCAACCTCGCGCTGTGGTTCGCCGGGCCCGGCCTCGCGCTGCGCAAGGCGCTCGTGAATCAGCTCTTCGGCCCGAAGATGATCCGGGCCGTGGTGATCGACTGGGCGGGCCCCGGCACGACGACCGACACCAACCTCGATCGGGGCGTCATCACCCAGGTCAACAGCACGGACCTCACGCTGAAGGAGCGCGACGGCCGGGTCCAGCAGATCCCGCTCTCCAGCACGACCGTCGTCATTCGCCTCGGACGTCACCTCCCGCCCACCGTCCTGGCCAAGCGCTGGCACGTGGTCGTGACCTGGCCGGCAACCGGCCCGGCGTTGTCCGTCGACGTCGAGAAGATCCCGGCGCGCAAGTGAGCGCCGGTGCCGCGCCTATCCTGAGGCCGTGACCGCCGTGGCCACGGGTGGTGCGCTCCTCCTCGTCGAGGACGACGACGCGATCGGCAGGCTCGTCAAGCAGTATCTCGAGCAGCAGGACGGTTGGCGCGTCGTCTGGCACCGCACCGGCGAGGAGGCGATCGCCGAGTTGCGCGGCCAGCCGATGCGCCTCGTGGTGCTCGACATCGGGCTTCCCGACATCGATGGCTTCGAGGTCTGCCGGCGGATTCGGGCCGGCTCGAAGGTCCCGATCGTGATGCTCACGGCCCGTGACGAGGAGCCGGACCGCGTCGCGGGGCTCGAGCTCGGCGCCGACGACTATGTCTCCAAGCCGTTCTCGCCGCGGGAGCTCTCGGCCCGGATCAAGGCGATCCTGCGCCGCTCGGAGCGACGGACCGAGGACGAGGTGCTCGTCGCGCGCGAGGTCGTCCTGCGGCGCGACTCGCACGAGGTGACGGTCGCGGGCTCGCAGGTCGAGCTCACGAGCAAGGAGTTCGATCTCCTCGCCTGCTTCCTCGAGCACCCCGGCATCGTCCTCTCGCGCGAGCGGTTGCTCGACCTCGTCTGGGGGATGACCTACCCGGGCGGCACGCGCACCGTCGACGTGCACGTCGCGCAGCTGCGGCGCAAGCTCGGAGACCCCGAGGGAATCCGGACCGTGCGCGGCTCGGGCTACAAGCTCGTCCCGGCCTGAGATGCGCGGCAGCGGCCTTCGTTCGCAGCTGTTCCGGGCGATCGGGGTCGTCGTGCTCGTCTGCGTCGCGTTCACGATCGGACTAGGTCTCGTCCTCACCCAGCGCGAGGTCAGGAAGTCCGCGTTGCGCGATCTGGCGCACCAGGTGGACCTGATCCGCGCGAATGAAGGGCCTTTGTCGGCGAAAGGTCTGCTGCTGAAGACGAAGCAGATTCTCAACAAGTCGCCCGAACGGGAGCTCTATCTGTACTCGCGCCGTGACCTGCCGCTGTGGGCGCAAGAGCGAGTCGCGAAGAATCACCCGGCCCAGGGGACGATGGAATTCGACGGCCACTCCTATTACTTCGCCGCGCTGAAGGCCAACCCGGGAACGATCATCCTCCTGCGGCGGCAACGATCGCTCTTGTCGGGGTATGTCTGGGGGTTGCTCATCGCCGCTGCAGCCGGGGGGCTCCTTGCGGCGCTCGCGGCGTTTCTCCTGGCCAGGCGCATCTCGCGGCCCGTCGACCGGATCGCCGCCGCGGCGCGGAGCCTCGCGCGGGGCACGCACCCGGAGCCGGTCCCGGTCGAGGGCGCCGCCGAGATCGCGATGCTGGCCGGCGCCTTCAACGATCTTGCTGCGCAGCTGCGGAGAGCCCAGGAGGCCGAGCGCAACTTCCTGCTCTCGGTCAGCCACGAGCTGAAGACGCCGCTCACCGCGATCCGCGGCTATGCAGAGGCGGTCGAGGACGGCGCCGTCGACCCGCGGGTCGCCGCGGCGACCGTCGCCTCCGAGGCGCGGCGTCTCGAGCGGCTCGTCCGCGACCTGCTCGACCTCGCGCGGATGAACCGCACCGACTTCAGCGTGCACAACAGCGAGATCGATCTAAGCGAGGTTGCCGACGACGCGGTTCGCCGCTACGAGCAGCAGGCCGAGAGCTTCGGCGTCGAGCTGCACGCGGTCGCCGACGGGCCGGCGCCGGCGCTCGCGGACGCCGACCGCGTGCTCCAGGTCGTCTCGAACCTCGTCGAGAACGCGCTGCGGCTGACGCCGGCCGGCGGCGAGGTGCGTGTCGTCGCCGAGCCCGGCATCCTGCGCGTCGAGGACACCGGGCCGGGGCTCGCCGAGGCCGACACCGAGCGCGCATTCGAGCGCTTCTACCTCCACGAGCGCTACGGGCTGGAGCGGCAGGTCGGCACCGGTCTCGGCCTCGCGATCGTGAAGGAGCTGACGCTCGCGATGGGGGGCGACGTCGAGGTCGAGAGCCGCCCCGGCGCGTTCACGGTCTTCACGGTGCGCTTCCACGTGCCGAAGGTCGCCGCGCGCGAGACACTGCCTGCGTGAGCGTCGCCTACGAGGACGTCGAACGGGCCCGCGCCGTCCTCGCCGGGCGGGTCCACCGCACGCCCACCCTCGGCTCGACCGCCCTCGGTGTCTCGCTCAAGGCGGAGCTGTTCCAGAAGACCGGCTCGTTCAAGGCGCGCGGCGCGCTCAACCGGCTCGCGGCGCTCACGCCCGAGGAGCGGGAGCGCGGCGTCGTCACGTGGTCGGCCGGGAACCACGCCGCGGCGGTCGCCTGGGCGGCGGCTCAGGAGGGCGTCGACTGTCTCGTGCAGATGTGGGAGGGCGTGAGCCCGCTCAAGGTGGAGGCGACCCGCGACCACGGCGCGACCGTCGACCTCTCGCCGCCCGACCCGGCCGCCGCCTACGACCGCGTGCTCGCGATTGTCGAGGAGCAGGGCCGCGTCTTCGTCCACCCGCACTCGGATCCGCTCGTCGTCGCCGGCCACGGGACGCTCGCGCTCGAGCTGTTCGAGGACGTGCCGGAGCTCGAGACGGTCGTCGTCGGCACCGGCGGCGGCGGCCTGATCTCGGGGATCCTCACGGCGCTCGACGGGCGCGCGCGCGTGATCGGCGTCGCGCCGGAGCGAGCGCAGGCGTTCCCCGCAGGTCTCGCAGCCGGCCGGAGCGTGCGCGTCGAGACGGACACGATCGCCGACGGGCTCGCCCCGCCGTTCGCCGGGGAGCTCCCGCTCGAGCTGTGCCGCGGCAAGGTCGAGGTCGTGCTCGTCACCGAGGAGGAGATCGCCGCAGGGATGCGTTTCCTCTACGCGTGCGCGAAGCTCGCGTGCGAGCCGGCGGGCGCGGCGGCGGCTGGAGCGGTGCTCGCAGGCAAGGTCGATGCGGGTCCCGGTGTGGCCGTGATCGTCTCGGGCGGCAACGTGGAGCCCGTACAGGCCGCTGCTATCTTGAGAGGGCAATGAAAGCCGGTATCCATCCCGAGTACGTCCTCTCCACGGTGACGTGCTCCTGCGGAAACACGTTCCAGACCCGCTCGACCAAGCCCGAGCTGCACGTCGAGATCTGCTCGCAGTGCCATCCGTTCTACACGGGCAAGCAGAAGCTCATGGACACGGGCGGCCGCGTCGAGCGCTTCCAGCGTCGCCTGGAGCGCGCCGGTCAAGCGCGCCGCGGCTAACGCCGAAGAAACAGCATGGCGAACGTCGGCGGACAGGCGGTCCTCGAGGGCGTGATGATGCGCGGCCCGGGCAACTGGGCCGTCGCCGTGCGCACGCCGTCCGGGAGGATCGCTCAGGTCTCCCGCCCGATCGACTCGGCCATGGCGCGCCACTTCGTCTTTCGATTGCCGATCGTGCGCGGCGTGATGGCGCTCGGCGAGTCGCTCGCCATCGGCTTCCGCGCACTCGCGATCTCGGCGAACTACGCGCAGCAGCAGGAAGGGGACGACGGCGAGGTCGAGACCGAGCTCTCCCGCGGCGCCCTGATCTTCGCCTTCCTGATCGCGATCGGCTTCGCCGTCGCCGTGTTCAAGGTCGGGCCGGCGCTGATCACCGACCAGCTTCCGATCCGGAACGGTGAGTACTTCGTCGTCGTCGAGGGACTGATCCGTGTGTCGATGTTCGTGGCCTATCTCTTTCTCATCTCGCTCCTGCCGGACCTGCGGCGCGTCTTCCAGTACCACGCCGCCGAGCACAAGGCGATCAACGCCTACGAGGCGGGCGTGCCGCTCGAGCCGGAGATTGCGCAGCGCTACTCGCTCATCCACCCGCGCTGCGGGACGGCGTTCCTGCTCTGGGTGATGGTGCTCGCCGTGTTCGTGTTCGCGTTCTTCGGCCGCCCCACCTGGTACTGGCTGATCGCGACGCGGATCCTGCTGCTTCCGGTGATCGCCGGCCTCGCGTACGAGCTGATCCGGTTCGCGGGCAAGCACCAGGAGAACGCGGTGCTGATGACCCTGCTCGCGCCCGGGCTGTGGCTGCAGCGGCTGACGACCCGCGAGCCGACCCTCGACCAGCTCGAGGTCTCGATTCGTGCGCTCCGGGAAGTGCTCGAGCTGGAGAACGTGCCGGGTGAACCGTCTCTCGTGGAGGTGATGGCGTAGTGGCAACAGAACGTCGTGCGGAAGTGCGCTGGCAGGGGAGCCTCATGGAAGGCTCCGGGACGATCGTCTCGACCACGACCGGCGCGATCGGCGAGCAGGCGGTCAGCTGGCCGGCGCGCTCGACCGATGACGCAGGTGGCGTGACGAGCCCCGAGGAGCTGATCGCCGCGGCACACGCTGCGTGCTTCTCGATGGCGCTCTCGCACACCCTCGCCCAGAACGGGCACGCGCCCGAGGAGCTTCGCACCTCGGCGACCGTGACCTTCCAGCCGGGCGAGGGCATCACGCGCATCGCGCTCGCGGTCGAGGGCAGCGTCACCGGCATCGACGGCGTCGAGTTCCAGGAGGCGGCGGAGGCCGCGAAGGAGAACTGCCCGGTCTCGAAAGCGCTCGCCGGCGTGCCCGAGATCAGCCTCGAGGTGCAGCTGGTCGGCTAGACGGGCTCGAGGCGTCCGCTCTTGACGTCGTAGACGAAGCCGGTCGCACCGAACGAGTCCGCGAGCAGCGGATGGGCGCGGATCGTCTCGACACTCTGGCGCACGCGCTCGACGAGGTCGGGGAACGGCTGGAAGTCGATGTTCTCCGAGTCTGGTCCGAGCTTGGCGTGCACGTCGGCATTCGTGAACGTGAGCATGCCGCACTCGGTGTGCCCGATCACGAGTGCCTCCTCCGTCCCGAGCAGCTGGTGGGAGATGACCAGGGACCGGATCGTCTCGTCATTGACGAGTCCGCCCGCGTTGCGGATCACGTGCGCGTCGCCTTCCGCGAGCCCGAGAAAGCGCGCAGGGTCGAGGCGTGCATCCATGCAGGTGACGACGACGAACTTCCGTCCGGGCGGCATCGGCAGCGCGCCGTTGCCGAACCCGGACACGTAGCTCTCGTTGGCCGCTTTGACCTCGTCGACTACCGACATTTGCACAACCTCCCGCTCTCTGGCTTTACCAACTGAAGTGAGACGCTACCCGCAGGGCCAGGCAGTACGCTGACCGTCGCCATGGCGACGGACTTCGACAACCTGGTCTCTGAGCTCGGCCGCTCCTACGAGGAGCTCCAGGCGCGCATGTCCGACCCCGCCGTCTACAACGACCACCGCGAGGCGGCCGGCCTCGGTCGCCGGCTCAAGGAGCTCGAGCATCCATACAAGCTCGCCCAGGAGTGGGTGTCCGCACGCGACGACCTCGCCGCGGCCCGCGAGGATTCCGACCTCCGCGAGCTCGTGCCCGAGCTCGAAGAGCGCTCCGGCAAGCTGCAGGAGGAGCTGCGCCTCGCGCTGGTCCCGAGCGATCCGGCCGACGGCAAGGACGTGATCGTCGAGGTGCGACAGGGCGTCGGCGGCGACGAGGCGGCGCTCTGGGCGGGCGACGTCTATCGGATGCTCGCGCGCTACGCCGAGCGGCGCGGCTTCAAGGTCGAGGAGCTCGAGGCGAGCCCATCGGACGGCGGCGGTTACAAGGAGGTCACGTTCGCGGTCAAGGGGGACGGCGCGTACTCCATTTTCAAGTGGGAGGGCGGTACGCACCGTGTCCAGCGCGTGCCCGAGACCGAGAGCGCCGGCCGCATCCATACCTCGACCGCGACCGCCGCGGTGATGCCCGAGGCCGAGGAGGTCGAGGTCGAGATCGACCAGAACGACCTCAAGATCGACGTCTACCGCTCGACCGGCCCCGGCGGCCAGTCCGTCAACACGACCGACTCGGCCGTCCGCATCACCCATGTCCCGACCGGAGTCGTCGTCTCGATGCAGGACGAGAAGTCACAGCTGCAGAACCGGGAGAAGGCGATGCGCGTCCTGCGTGCGCGGCTCTTCGATCGCGAGCTCGAGCGGCAGCGGGCCGAGCTCGACGCGACCCGCCGCTCCCAGATCGGCTCGGGCGACCGCTCGGAGAAGATCCGCACCTACAACTTCCCCGAGAGCCGGGTCACCGACCACCGGGTCAAGCTGACCGTGCACCAGCTCGACCGCATCCTGCAGGGCGACCTCGACGAGTTCACCGAGGCGCTCGTGACCGACGACCAGCGCCGCGCCCTCGGGGAGTGACGGCCCGCGAAGCGCTGGCGGAGGCCGAGCGGAGGCTCGCAGCGGCCGGCGTCGAGACGCCGCGTGTCGATGCGGAGTGGCTCGTCGCGCATCTCCTCGGCACGACCCGCTCCGGTCTCGCGGCCCGGCTCGACGACGACGTGGAGGGGCTGGAACCGCTGCTCGCCAGGCGGGAGGCGCGGGAACCGCTCGCCTACGTGCTGGGCGAGTGGGGCTTCCGGCGGCTGACGCTGAAGACGGACGCCCGCGCGCTCGTGCCGCGGCCCGAGACGGAGACGCTCGTCGAGCGCGCCCTCGCGCTGGCCGACGGCATCGAGCGGCCGCGGCTCCTCGACGTCGGCGTCGGCTCGGGCGCGATCGCGCTCGCGCTCAAGGACGAGCGCCCGGATGCGCAGGTGACCGGCGTCGACGTCTCGGCCGACGCGCTCGCCCTCGCACGCGAGAATGCCGAGCGCCTCGGGCTCGAGATCGAGCTGCGCCACGGAGACGGAGCGGCCGTTGCGGCCGAGGGCTGGGACATCGTGGTCGCGAACCCGCCCTACGTGGAGAGCGTCGAGGACGTCCAGCGGGAGCTGCGCTGGGAGCCGGACGTCGCCCTGCTCGGCAGCGGCGAGCATGAGCGGCTCGCGCTTGCCGCGAAGGCGGGCTTCGTCGCCTTCGAGGTCGGAGACGGCCAGGCCGACGACGTCGCGGCGATGCTGGAGCATGTCGGCTGCTCGAACGTGGCGATCACCGCCGACCTCACCGGTCGCGCTAGGGTCGTGGAGGGGAGGCTGCCGTGATCGAGATCTTCAGCACGCCCGCAGGCCTCACTCTCTCGTACGAGCGGCGAGGGAGCGGCCCGCTGCTCGTCTGCCATCCGGGCGGCCCCGGCGGATCGGCGGCCGAGTTTCTCGACTTCGCCGGGCTCGACGACACGTTCGAGCTTCTCCTGCTCAGCCCGCGCGGGTCACACGGATCGGACCCGGCGGACGACTACGCGCTCCGGTCGTACGTCGCCGACCTCGAGGCTCTCCGAGCGCATCTCGGCGTCGGGCGGCTGAACCTGCTCGGGTTCTCGCACGGAGGCTTTGTCGCGACGGCCTATGCGGCCGCGCACCCGGCGTTCGTCGACCGTCTGGTGCTCGTCGACACCCTTGCCGTCTGGGGGGACGAGGCCGAGGCGGCGATGCTGCGCGCGATCGAGAGACGGAGGGACGAGCCGTGGTTCGGGGAGGCGGCAAAGGCGATCGAGGAGGAGCAGGCGGGCGAGTTCGCCTCCGTCGCCGAGCTGATCTCGAACCTGCAGCGGCAGATCCCGCTCTACTTCCACCGCTGGGTCGGCAACGAGAAGGTCGGCTCGATCCTCGCCGAGGACTTTGCGCACGCCGAGCCGCTGCGCCACTTCAACACGGTCGAGTTTCCGAGCCTCGACCTCCGCGGCGACCTACGCACGATCGAAGCGCCGACGCTGGTGGTCGCCGGCGACGACGACTTCATCGCCGGTCCGGTCTGCGCGGACGCGATCGTGCGCGAGCTGCCGAACGCACGACTCGTGACGATCCCGGAATCGGGCCACTTCGTCTACGTCGAGCAGCCCGAGGTGTTCCGCGCGGCGCTGACCGAGTTCCTGCTGTGAGAGAGGACGCGGTGGTTGCACTGCGCGCGGGCCGCGCGGTGATCCTGCCGACCGACACGGTCTACGGGCTCTGTGCGCTCCCCGAGCACGAAGACGTCCTGTACGGGATCAAAGGCCGCGACCGCTCGAAGCCGGTCGCGCTGCTCGCCGCCGAGATCGACGCGCTCGTCGCCGCGGTGCCGGGCCTCGACCCGTCGGTGCTCGAGCGATACCTACCGGGGCCCTACACACTGGTCGTCGGGAAGGTCGGCGTCCGCGTCCCGAACCTGCCGCCTGCTGCCGCCGAGGTCGTCCGCGCGGTGGGACTCGTCGCGGCGACGAGCGCGAATCTGTCGGGAGGCCCGGACCCGCGGCGCGTCGAGGACGTGCCGGCAGAGATCCGCGCCGCCTGCGGGGCAATCGTCGACGCGGGAGAGCTGCCGGGCGTCCCCTCCACGGTGATCGACCTGACCGGCGCGGAGCCCCGCGTGCTGCGGCAGGGCGCAGGCCCCGTCCCCGAGTAGCATCCGCCTGTGGCCGCGACCCAGGCGACGTTCCGGGAGCTGAAGCACGAGGGCCTCGACGCGGTCGACCCGGAGGTCGCTCGGCTGCTGGGCGACGAGCTCGAGCGCCAGCGTGGACAGATCGAGCTGATCGCGTCCGAGAACTTCACGTGGCCGGCGGTGCTCGAGGCGGTCGGCTCGGTGCCGACCAACAAGTACGCCGAGGGCTATCCCGGCCGCCGCTACTACGGCGGCTGCGAAGTGGTCGACGAGATCGAGCAGCTCGCGATCGACCGCGCGAAAGAGCTGTTCGGCGCCGAGCACGCGAACGTCCAGCCGCACGCGGGCGCCCAGACGAACATGGCCGTCTACGCGGCCGTGATGGAGCCGGGCGACACGCTGATGGCGCTGGCGCTCAACCAGGGAGGACACCTCACGCACGGCCACAAGGTCAACTTCTCGGGCCGCCTCTACAACGTCGCGCACTACGAGGTCTCGCCCGAGACGATGACCGTGGACTACGACGACGTGCTCGCGCGCGCGAAGGAGGCGCGGCCGAAGGTGCTCGTCTGCGGCGGCTCCGCCTACCCGCGCACGGTCGAGACCGACCGCTTCCGGGCGATCGCGGACGAGGTCGGTGCGAACCTCGTCTGCGACATGGCCCACTTCGCCGGGCTCGTCGCCGCCGGGCTCCAGCCGAATCCTGTCGAGCACTGCGACTTCGTCACGTCGACGACCCACAAGACGCTCGCCGGCCCGCGTGCCGGCTTCATCCTCTGCCGCGAGGAGTACGCGAAGGCGCTCGACTCCGCCGTGATGCCGGGAATGCAGGGCGGCCCGCTCGAGCACACGATCGCGGCGAAGGCGACCTGCTTCCGGATCGCGGCGACCGACGCCTTCCGCGAGTACCAGGCGCAGATCCGCCGCAACGCCGACACGCTCGCCGAGACGCTGCTCGAGGGCGGGCTGTCGCTCGTCACCGGCGGCACCGACACGCATCTGCTGCTCGTCGACCTGAGCGAGTCCGAGTGGACGGGCAAGGCGGCGGAGGAGCGACTCGGGGACATCGGCGTCACGGTGAACCGCAACACGATCCCGTTCGACGAGCGCTCGCCGTTCGTCACCTCCGGGATCCGGCTCGGCTCGCCGGCCATGACGATGCGCGGCTTCGACGAGGACGACTTCCGCGAGGTGGGGCGGATCATCTGCGACGCGCTGACCGCGTCGCCCGACCTCGACGGGCTGCGTGCCCGGGTCGCGGCGCTGTGCGCGAAGCGTCCGCTGTACGAGGGCTTCCGCGGCTACACGACGTACGTCGCTTGACCGAGCCGCGCCTCACCGTCGTCCAGCACCCGCTGATCCAGCACAAGCTCGGCTACCTCCGCGACCGCGAGACCCCGACCGTCCACTTCCGCAAGCTCGCGAACGAGATCACGCTCCTGCTCACGTACGAGGCGACGAAGGACATGCCCACCGAGGGCGCGGAGGTCGAGACGCCGCTCGAGCGGATGACGGTGCAGCGCATCTCCGGCAAGAAGGTGGCGGTCTGCCCGGTGCTGCGGGCGGGAGTCGGGATGCTCGACGGCGTCCTCTCGCTCGTGTCGAGTGCGCGTGTCGGCTTCGTCGGGATGTACCGGGACGAGGAGACGCTCGAGCCCGTCCAGTACTACCTCAAGCTCCCCGACGACCTGTCCGAGCGGGACGCGATCGTCCTCGACCCGATGCTCGCCACGGGCCACTCGAGCTGCGCGGCGATCGCGGCCGTGAAGGAGGCGGGTGCGCAGACGGTGACGCTGGTCTGCATCGTCGCCGCGCCGCCCGGAATCGAGGAAGTGCACCGGCTGCATCCGGACGTGCACATCGTGTGCGCGGCGGTCGACCGCGGCCTGAACGAGAGCGGCTTCATCGTCCCGGGCCTCGGCGACGCCGGCGACCGCCTCTACGGAACGAAGTAGGGCGGGGGCGCTGAGCGAGAGGACTCTGGCCCAGCGGAGAGTCCTGTGCCTTGGCCGCCTTTCAGCCCTCAGGACGCCAACCCGGAGGGGGCCTCCGCCGAGGCGGGTGAGGTGAGCCCAAACTCGACGCTTCCCTGGCCGTTGGCGAGGGCGGTCGTCGAGATGTTGGGGATCGATCGCAAGTACGCGGCGTCCAGGGACTCGCCGCCACCCCTCCAATTGCGGACAATCGCCAACACGCGGCGGTTGGTCACCGCGTAGATAGTCCGCTGCTTCCGGTTCGCTTTGTAGAAGAACCGGCCGAAGGCCATGTAGATACTCAGAGCGAGGAACGGGATGCCGACGACGCGCGAAGAAACCGCTTGCCTCCGCCGCACCGACCATCCAGAAGATCGCGAAGGCGCAGATCGCAAGACTGATCGGCACCCATCGCTTGTCGTCGGCTGTGAACCGCCTGGTGGGATCAGGCTTGCCGACCCACTCGACCTGCTCGCCGGGTGAGAGATGCCGTTCGACGGCTTCCAGGTCAGTCGGGGTGGCGGCGGCCGCCGACGCCAGAACGTGAGCTAGCTCCCCGTGCTGCGTCGGCAGCAGCTCTCGTAGCTCAGCATTCGACTGCACAGCGAACAAGGCGTTGAGCTTCTCCTCGAATTGCTCGCCGTCGAGTTCGCCCCGCGCGTAGCTCTCCCGCAGCGAGTGAATAGCCCGCTCACGCTCGCCCTCTGTCACGCGCACCCGGCCCATCACAGGCGAGGATAGTGCTCGACTCAGGCGTAACTGTGGAGCGAGCGGATTCGCGCGGTGATCGCCGGCGACACGCTGATCGACCTGGGCAACGGGCTCGAGATCCCAGCGGGCTGGCTGCCGGAAGGCGTCACGGTCGAGCAGGTCGCCGACGGGCTGAGGCCGCTGCTCGACAAACCCGTCGAGTTCGTGTTGCCGACGCACGGCGCGCCCACGAACCGCGCGGCTCTCGAACGCGCCCTCTCGGGTGCTCAGAGTCTGGGCCAGCCCGGCTGAAATTCCCGGCAGAAGATCCGGCCTGACCTCGGCGTGTCCGCAAAGACTGCAACAGTCACAGACTGAGAGCCCGTCTTGTCGAGGAGTTTGCAGATCCTCACGCCGGTGCCGAGTTTCTTGCGAAAGAGCAGTCCGCCCTTGAAATGTCTCGCGTCCCATGTTCTGCAGGCAATGGGATCGCGCGGGAGGATCGTCAGTCGCAAGTAGATCGTCCCGTGAACTCCTTGCCAACCGCGAAAGAGCTTGCCGTATTGGCAATGGGATGCGTCGCTCGTCCTGGCGGCGCCGCTCGTCACCGAGACGGCGAGTGTCGCAACGAGTGCCACAGCGATCACGGCGATCTTCCCTCTCATCGCCTCGCAGAGTACGGAGAGCGCCTAACGACTCACCAACGACCGGCGGCTGTCTCACGGTTCGCCGGGCCGGAGCAGGTAGAACGGGCGAGTGAGGAGGTTCCTGCAGGGCGCGGCGCTGGCCGCTTCGCTGGCGCTCGTCTTGGGCGTGACCCTCCGCCCGGCTGGTGGGCCGAACCGCCTTGCGCTGGCGCCCTGGGCGACGAGACAGCTCACCCCCGTCAACGTCGTCGGCAATGTCGTTCTCTTCGCCCTGCCTGCCGCCGTGCTGTGGTCGTTCGGCTGGTCCCGTCGCCGAACCGTCGCCGCGGGATTCCTCCTCTCGCTCGGAATCGAGCTCCTGCAGCTCGCCGTTCCCGGCCGGACCACCGCGACCGCCGACGTGCTCTGCAACACGCTCGGGGCGCTCGTCGGTTGGCTGCTGGCCCGCAAGTACTGGGGCGACGAGGCTTCCTAAGCCCACCCGATCGGCTGGGGTAAAGACGTGCCACCTGGGCCACAGTGTCACGATGCGGCGTGGGGTCTGGCTCGTCTTGCTTGGCGTCGTCGTGGCCGCCCTCGGGGTCGCGACGGCTCGCGCGGTGGCAGCGGAGCCCCCAACGGGGGGCACGACCACGAGCGCGACAACGACGACTCCGGTGACGACGACCACCACCGCCACGACCGCCACGACCGCCACGACTTCGACGACGACGACGACCCGAACGACGACGACCGCGACGACGACAACCACCGGGGCGCCGCAAACCAGCGCAAAGCCGAAGCACGCGAGCCGGCCGCATCACCGGAGAAAGCACCGGCGGCAGCTGCCGGACAGGCCGCCGCCCGACTTCCCGCCGGCTCCCTCCCCTCTCCTCGTGGGCGGCGGCCTGACGCCGGCGGCACAGGACGACGCCGTCGTCTCGATCGCGAGCCGCTACCTCGGCGTTCCGTACAAGTGGGGTGGCGCGAGGCCGAAGACCGGGTTCGACTGTTCGGGTCTCGTCCAGTACGTCTTCGCGCAGCTCGGCGTCTCGCTGCCGCACTACGCAGCGGGGCAGTGGTACTCGCCGGACGCTGTCTGGATTCCTCCGGACCGGCTTCAGCCGGGCGATCTCGTCTTCTTCATCGGCCCCGACGGCACACGCACGGCGCCCGGACACGTCGGGATCTACGTCGGTGACGGCTACCTGATCGACGCGCCGCACACGGGGGCCTTCGTCCGCGTCGACAGCCTGGACGGGCGCTGGTTCGCGAACAACTGGGTCGGCGCTAAGCGCATCGTCGGGGTGTCGCTCGACGCCCGCCGTCTCCTGCAGGCGAGCAACGACACCGGGTCCGGCCCGGTACTTCCGCTGATCCACCGGCAGTTGACCGGCCCGTCCTTCGCCGAGTCGTCACCGCCGCTGATCGCCGCAGTCCCGACCGCGGCGCGCGCGTCGACGTCGGCAGGCTACGAGTCGTGGGGAGGCGCCGGCGCCGGCGGCGTTCTCCTCCTGCTCTTCGCCGGAGCAGCGGTCACCTATCGGCGTCGCCGACGCGCACCCGAGGCCGACGCGGGCACCGACTAGGAAGCGGAGCCGGCGCTCGACTGCCGCAGCGAGCCCTGCAGCTGCTCGACCTGCTGGCGGATCAGCGAGTTCGAGTACGAGAGCTGCTCCTGGCTCGCGGCCGGCGAGCCGAGCCGGAGGGTCCGGTCGGACTCGAGCGCCCGCACGAGATCTTCGAGCCTCGCGCGCACTCCACCGACCGAGGCCCGTGCCGCGTCGTCCGGTGCGCTCGCCTCGAGGGCGCGCGCGTCCGCGGTCAGCGCCTCGACCTTCCCCGTCACCAGCGAGCCCTGCGCCAGCACGTCGTCCAGCGCGACGAGGCAGCGGCGGTTGAGGTTCTCGGCCTTCGAGTGCCAGGCCTTCGCGCCGGCTCGGCTCCGCTGCCAGAGTCCGATCCCGATCAGCGCTGCCGCGAGGACGAGGCCGAGGACGATCCAGACCCACGGCGTGCTGTTCGAGGAGGACCCGGAAAGGGCCGTCGTTCCCGTCGTGGCCGTCGTCGGCTCCGTGGTCGCCGTCGTGGGCGCCGGTGCCGTCGTCGTCACCGGCACGGTCGTGACCGTCGCGGTGACGATCGTCGTAGAGGACTCGGTGAGCGTCTCGGTCGTCGTCACCGTCCCGGTGGTGGTGATCGTGGTCAAGGTGTCGGCTCCCTGCCCGCTGGCGGTGCCGACTGCGGCGAGCGCGAAGCCGGCTACGGCCAGGAAGACGAGCGCCAGCCCGGCCCGAACCGACCTCCGTGACAGTTTCAGCAAGCCGATTGGACGATTCTAGTGCTTTGCGAACGAGCCGAGGACGGCCCCGACGGTGTCGTTCGCCGGCAGCTCCGCGAGCCGCGTGAAGGTGCCGTCGTCGGCGATCTCCTGCGCGGCGGCGACGAATCCGGCCCACGCGGTGCGGGCCAGCGCGCCGCCGACGCTGATCCGGCGGACGCCGAGAGCCGCGGCTTCCGCGACCGTGATGAACGGCTTGTGGACGAGCAGGTTCAACGGCTTCGGCGCCACCGCGGCGACGATCGCCGAGACCTGCTCCGCCGTGGAGATCCCCGGCGCGTAGAGGCAGTCGGCGCCGGCGCCGGCGTACGCCTGTAGGCGGCGGATCGTCTCGTCGAGATCGGGCCTGCCGGCGATGAACCCCTCCGAGCGGCCGGTGAGGAGGACGCCCGTGCCGCTCCCGTCGATCGCGGCGCGCGCCGCCTCGACTCGCTCGACGGCGAGCTCGAACGGATAGAGCGGCTCCTCCGCGCCTCTCGTCGAGTCCTCGATCGAGAGACCGGCGATCCCGGTTGCCGCGGCGAGCTCGACGCTCTCGGCCACGCCTTCCGGATCGTCGGCGAATCCGCCCTCGAAGTCCGCGTTCACCGGGACCCCGACGGAGCTCGCGACCCGGCGAAGATGCTCCAGCACCTCGGTGCGGTCGACTCCCTGATCGGGCCGGGCCAAGCTCCACGCGAACCCCGCGCTCGTCGTCGCCAGCGCCTCGAAGCCGAGCTGCTCGAGCGCGACCGCGCTGCCGACGTCCCACGGATTCGGGATCACGAAGCAGCCTTCGGCGTGCAGCTTGCGGAACGCCTCGACCTTGTCGCCCTGCGAGGTCATGTCGGGAATAGTCGCTTTTCCGCCCCGAGGTGCGTCGGCCAGTCGAGCCGATCGCCCCCGGCAAAGCGCAGATACGCGCCGAGCGCGTCGCGCATCGCCTCGACGAACCCGTCGGCGCCGCGCGGCGCGAAGCCGTCCTCCCACCAGAGGCCGAGCACCTCGACGCGACCCTCGTCGCGGTCGATCCGGGGCTCGATCCGGCCGACGAACCGGTCGCCGAAGAGGATTGGGAGCACGTAGTAGCCCCAGCGCCGCTTCTCCGCCTTGAAGAAGCCCTCCCAGACGAAGTCGAAGCCGAACAGACGCTCGAGCAGACCCGTGTCCCAGAGCAGCGAGTCGAACGGGGCGAGGAACGCGACGGAGGGCGGCGGTTCGGACGGCGCTTCCAGCGACGCGAGCTCCTCGGCGGGGACGAAGCGCGTGCCGCGCAGGCCGTCGATCTCGACCGGCACGAGCTCACCGCGCTCGACGAGCTCCGTGTGCAGCTCCTTGCGGACGTCCGGGTTTGCGATGCGGGCGAACGTGCCGCCCGCGCCGCCTGCGCCGAGCAGGCCGTGGGCGCGGTGGCGGGAGAGCTGCTTGTGCCGGAGCTGCTCCCGCTCGGGCACCTGCTGCGCGAGCAGCTCGGCGGGGAGCAGCCGCTCGATCACGTCGTAGTAGCGGGTGTTGCCGTCCCGCCGCGCGAGCCCGATCACGCCGGCGACGGTGTACGCCTCGAGCACCGAGCGCACCGCGTTCTCCGGCATTCCGAACCAGTCCTTCGTGCGGCCGCTCTCGCGCTCGAAGTCGGCCGAGGAGAGCGGCCCGTCGGCGCGCAGCCGCCCGAGCACGCGCTCGGCGACGGCGGCGTTGTCCGCGAGCGCTGCGGCGTGGAAGCGAGGGCCCTTGCGGCCGGCGTTGACGCGGTACCACGGGAACTCGCTCGCCGGGATGAACGAGAGCGCCTTGTTCGTCGTCTCGAAGATCTGGCGGCGCTCGTAGAGCTCGTCGCACCAGGCGGGCTCGTAGCCGGCGACGCGTGCGTGCAGCATCAGGTCGTGGTTGCGGCCTGCCACCGCGATCGGGTCGAACTGGATCGAGCCGAGCCGTCGCAGCACCTCCAGCACCGCCTCGGGACCGTCCGCGAGAGACCGCGCGGGCGCGAGGAAGTGCCGGTCGACGAGATAGCGGCGTGCCGCCTCAGGGCTGACCCTGATCGGAGGCGTGGTCAGGAGAGCTGCTCGAGACCGTCGGTGACCCACGCCCGCAGCTCCTCCGACTTGACGAACGGGGCGTCGTCCGCCTCGGCGCACGCGAGCACCTCCTCCGGCGCGGCGCCGGCCTGCAGCCCTGCGTAGAGGTAGATCAGAGCCGAGGAGCGAGGTCCTGTCCGGCAGGTGACGAGGGTCGGCCTCGGCAGCCTGTCGAGCGCCTCAATCTGCCTGCGGGCGAGATCGAGGTCGAGCGGAGTGGGCGGATCCGAGACGACATTGGCTGAAACGGGAACCGCGCGCTCGACGTCCGCATACGCGATGCCGCCCTCCATCGAGGCGAACTCCTTGCCGCAGAGGAAGAGCCACGATGCGGCTTCCTTCTCGCGCGCGAAGGCTTCGGGATGGGCGATCAGACCCCGGTTGTGCAGCAGATCGGTTGGCGTCTGGAAACCGGTCACGCGGCGATCCTACTGCGGTGCGTGCGTATCGTCCGGTAACGGATGCCGACCTCGCCGCTCGAGCTCACACGCGCCCAGATCCTCGCCTTCCGGCGGCGGGCCGGCGCACTCGACGAGCGGCTTCCGAGCGGCGCGCGCTCCCTGCGGCGGGCGGCCTGGGCGGGGCTGACGGACAGTGTCCCGCGGGCGGCTCTCCTCTCGATCCACGCCCGGGTCGAGGGAGCGCAGCCGGGTAGCTGGGAGGATCCGTCGCTCGTCCAGCTCTGGGGGCCGCGCTACAGCACGTACGTCGTGGCCGCCCGCGACCGCGGGATCTTCACGCTCGGCAGGCTGCCCGACGCGCCGCGCGGCCGTGCGAGAGCCGAGGACATGGCCGCGCGCGCGGATGCCTTTCTGGCCGGGCGGCGGCTGAAGGACAACGAGGCGCAGAAGGCGCTCGGCGTCGGGAACGGGATCAAGTACGCGACGACGACCGGGACCCTGTTGATGCGCTGGGAAGGCGCGCGGGCACCGACGATCTGGACGGTGCCGCGGCCCGAGATCGCGCCGCACGAGGCGCGCAGCGAGCTCGGCCGCCGGTACCTGCACGTCTTCGGCCCGGCGACGCCGGAGGCGTTCTCCAAGTGGGCGGGCGTGGCGGGTGCCGAGGCCCGCCGGACGTTCGAGGCGCTGAGCGCCTCGCTCGTCGCCGTGCGGACGCCGATCGGCGACGCCTGGATCCTCGCCCGTGACGAGCCCGGCTTCCGCGAGCCGCCGGGGCCGGAGGCGCCGGCCCGTCTCCTGCCGAGCGGCGACGCGTACTTCCTGCACTGGGGAGCCGGCCGCGAGCTGCTCGTCCCCGACGCGGCGCAGCGCGCCGAGCTGTGGACGTCCCGCGTCTGGCCGGGCGCCGTCCTCGTCGCGGGGGAGATCGTCGGGACGTGGCGTCGAGCTCAGGCCGACCTGAGCGTCCAACCGTGGCGTCGGCTCGTGCGCGCGGAAAGCGACGCGGTCGAGGCGGAGGCGCGGTCTCTCCCGCTGCCGGGGATCGAGGGAGAGATCGCCGTCCGCTGGGACGCTTGACGCATCGTCAGTTCGGGGGCGACGGCCGCCGCCCCGGCTGGTCCGGCTCTTCCGGCGGGCCGAACCGCAGCCACCGATCGGCCCGATTGGGCGGCAGCAGGCTGACGAGGATCAGGATCACGACGGTTGCGCCGAAGTACTGGTAGAGCGACGCGCCGCCGGAGAACTGGCCGGTCGACGTCTGGCCGAATGCGAGGCAGGCGAAGGTGACCAGAGCGACCACCGGGCGACCTGCATCGCGGACTTGTTGCGGTGCGGCAGGTAGACACCGACCACGATCGGCCAGTACGCGGCTCCATCCCAGAACGAACCCTTCCCCACGACCGCCAGCTCCCCGCGCTCCGTTGCCGTTGCCGTGGTCGTCGCCTCCAGCAGACGTCAGTCGAGCCCTGTCCTCACTCGTCCGGGCGGTACTCCCGTTCCCCCGTCGACGCGTTGTACCAAACGCGCATCGCCTTGCCCGTGGCGGGGTCGGTGAAGACCTCGGCGGTGGGTTGAGAGGACTCGCCGCCGGCCTTGCCATCGTTTCGATAGCGGTCCCAGCCGAACCCCGCGACCACGACTCCGATCACGACCACGGCTGCCACGATCACCCAGACAGCCGTGTTCATGACCCGTCTCGGTTCTCCGGATCGGCCGGCAGCCACTCGACCAGCCGCGCCGTGCCGTACGCCACGATCTCGCTCTTGCTCTGGCCCATCTCGGTGGAGTCGAAGCGCATCATCGTCACCGCATTGGCTCCCATCGCGGCGGCGTTCTGCACCATGCGGTCGATCGCCTGCCGCCGGGCATCCTCGTTCAACTTGACGTAGGAACGGATCTCGCCCCCGACCAGGCCCTTCAGGAACGCGGCGATGTTGCCTCCCAGGCTGCGCGAACGAACCGTGAGGCCGAAGACCTGCCCCAGGGTCTTCACCACGCGTGCCTCCGGGATGTTCTCCGTCGTCGTGATGATCATCGACCGCGAATCGGTGTCTGGCATGGCTACCTCCTCAGGCCCGATGCTAGTACCGAGGTGGGCGGACCTTCGCCCACAGTGCCCGGCCGATCAGCGGGACGATGTAGCGGCGGTAAGGCCCGTTCATGATCAGGAAGTCGTCGAACCGGTGCGCGCCGGGCCGGTCCTCGACCGACCGGGCCGCATCGCGCACCGCGATCAGCTGGTCGACCGTCATCTGGAGGGGAACCTCGTTCGGCTGATAGGAGCAGCCGAGCGGGTAGTCGCGGCCGGGCTCGCGGGACATCTCCACGTGACAGCCCATCACGTGCGTGACCTGCCGGGTGCCGGCGAGCTCGACCGTTCGCTCGATGCTGTCGAGATATGCCGGAAAATCGAACGCATAGATCCGGCCGGGCAGGACGTTGTCGGCGGTGATCAGGAACCCGCTCCACGGGTCGTAGATCGTGAGTGACGCGCGATGGTGGCCGGGGGTGCCGGTCAGCTCGAGCACGCGGCCGCCCAGGTCGAACCGGACGATCTCGTTCGGCCAGTCCGTGAAGCCGAAGAACTCCTGCACCACGGGCAGCTCGCGATCGACGACGGTCGTTGCCGGCCGGTCGGCGAACTGGCCGTCTCCCTCCACATGGTCGAGATGGCCGTGCGTGTGGGCGACGACGAGCTGGTAACCCTCGCGCGGATGCTCGTCGAGCCAGGTCTCGATCACCGAGTCGACCGTCTCGCGCAGCGGGTTGCCCTCGGTCTTCTTGACTGCGCCGGTGTCGAGCAGCAGTGCGCGGTCGTTGCCGAAGAGCAGGTACAGGAACGGGGCCTCGGCGGTGAGAGCCTTGCTCTGCCGCAACACGTAGGTGTGCGGGTCGTAGCGGTGCACCTGGAAGGGAGGATCGGCGTCGGGTGTTCCGCGAGGCGATCCGTGAATCCAGCGGACGTCGAGGTCCCCGTCGACCGGCGCGTCCGTGGTGAAGTCGAGCCGATTCACCAGGGCGCGACCGTCGTGCCGCCCCATTCCTCGGGCAGGACGTCGCGAACCGTCTGGGTCAGCTCCCAGCGATGGCCGCCCGGATCTTCGAGAACGCCCGAGCGCTCGCCGTACTCGAACGTCGTCAACTCCTCGACGACGCGCGCCCCCTGGTCTCGAGCGCGGGCAAACGCGGCGTCGACATCGGATACGCGCACCTTCAGGAGATGGCTGATTCCGCCGCCGCGCGGTGCGACTCGATCTGCGCCGGGCTCGGCGACCACGACCGCGCCGTCGGTCCCCACCCGCAGCTGTGCACG
This sequence comes from uncultured Actinomycetes bacterium, assembly GCA_963702655.1. Lineage (GTDB taxonomy): Bacteria > Actinomycetota > Thermoleophilia > Gaiellales > Gaiellaceae > Palsa-739. The sequence goes on from CAVPDO010000001.1 coordinate 266,980, forward strand.
GTGTGCGTCCCCGATGCGCACCCGCTCCTCGAAGCCGAACGCCGCCTCGAGCCATGCCACTGCTGCGCGCACATCCGTATAGACGAGCACGGGTGTCACCGTCACGGGCGGCGCCGAGCGATTCGTGAGCACCCCGGGGACACTAACCCGCAGGCGAGCCCATCCCCGCGGCGAAGTACGCTGGCACCGTGCTCGCGGCGACCAGCCCGCACCTCAGCGTTCTCGACGAGCTCGGCGACCACCTCGACGTCCTCTGGGGCGCGCTCGTCGCCTTCGCGATCGTCGTCCTGCTCGCGCCCATGGTCGGCGGGATGGCGCGGCGCCTCGGCGTGGTCGACGTTCCCGGCGGCAGGCGCGTCAACCAGCTGCCGGTGCCCCGTCTCGGCGGGATCGCGCTCTTCCTCGGGATGCTCGTGCCGGCGCTCGCCTTCCTGCACGTCGGTGAGCAGACGCGCGGGCTCCTGCTCGGCGCGACGATCGCGGTCGTGGTCGGCATCGTCGACGACTTCCGCGGCCTGCCGTGGTACGCGAAGCTCACAGGCCAGATTGCGGCTGCGGCGGTGGCAGCCGGCTTCGGCATCTGGGTCGACCGGTTCACGTTCCCGTTCGTCGGCATCCACACGCTGCCGGCGTCGGTCGGGATCCCGCTCACGATCGTCTGGATCGTCGCGATCATGAACATGGTCAACTTCCTCGACGGACTCGACGGTTTGGCCGCCGGGGTCGCGGCGATCGCGGGGCTGACGTTCAGCGTGATCGCCCTCTCGCTCGGGAAGGTCGACGCCGCGATTCTGTCGGCGATCGTCTTCGGCGCCTGCGTCGGCTTCCTCCGCCACAACTTCTATCCGGCGCGGATCATCATGGGCGACTCCGGCGCGCTCTTGCTCGGCTACATGCTCGCCACGATCTCGGTGCAGGGGCTCCTGAAGACGGCGGCGACCGTCGCCCTGTTCTTCCCGCTGCTCGTCCTCGCCATCCCGATCGTGGACACGACGTTCGTCGTCGTGCGGCGACTCAAGCACGGAGAGCGCCTGTTCGAGGCCGACCAGGCGCATCTGCACCACCGCTTCCTGCGGCGGGGCTTCTCCCAGCGGCGAGCGGCGCTCACGATCTGGGCCTGGTGCATCACCCTGGCCGCCGCGGCGTTCGCGACTCGATTCGTCCCGTTGCACGCGCACGGCGTCTGGCACCCCTGGTGGACGGCGCTCGCCCTGGCGATCGGCCTCACGGCGGTGCTCTTCTCGGTCTACGTCGTCTACGTGCTCGAGATCGTGAAGCTCGGCAACCGGATCCAGAGGCGGCGCAAGCAGGACGATCCGCTCCGCAAGATCGCATGACCTAGGTAGTTCCAACGTCCACGGGACCTAGGTCCCGAGACCCATTGACGCGAGTCAACGGCTGTGCGAGCCTTCCCGTACCTCGAATGGGGTACCCCGAACGGGAGTAGTGGAAGGAGGTTCGCGCTCATGGACGTTCGTCTAGCGGCCTGGGGCAGCTAGTCCCGGCGTTCTGCGGTGAAATGCCTGCGACGGAGCCGCCTCGAACGGCGGCCGTCAGCCCGGCGGCTCCAGCGGGCCCCCACGAACTCCGGCGCGACACACATGAGGCGCTTCCTTGCGCCCTTCGCCAGCCGCGACTTCCGTCTGCTGTGGACGGCGAGCACGATCTCGCTGCTCGGGGACGGGGTCTGGTATGTCGCGATCGGCTGGCAGACGCTTGCGCTGTCGAACAGCGCGACCGCGTTGGCGGTTGTCTGGCTCGCGTTCACGCTGCCGCACATCGCGATGCTGCTCTTCGGGGGCGTGCTCTCCGACCGGCTGCCGCGACGCCGCGTGCTGCTCGGCGCGAACATCGTCTCGGGGATCTTCGTCGGGAGCATCGCCGCCCTCTCGCTCACCGGACAGCTCTCGCTCTGGAAGCTGCTCGTGCTCGTGGCCGGCTACGGCGCGAGCGAGGCGGTGTTCGGGCCTGCCTACGGGGCGATCGTCCCGGAGCTCGTCGACCGCGAGGTGCTCACCCAGGCGAACTCGCTCAACCAGCTCAACCGGCCGCTCGCGCTGCGGCTCGCCGGGCCGGCGCTCGGCGGGGCCCTCGTCGTCGGGCTCGGGGTCGGAGAAGCGCTCGCGGTCGACGCCGCCACGTTCGCCGTCTCGGCCGCGATCCTCTCCCGGATGGCCGTGCCGCGCACCGCTCTCGGCGCCATGGAGACGAGCATCCGAGCCGTTCTGCGGGAGGTGGGCGAGGGGCTCGCCGCGGTCCGGCGCGTGCCGTGGCTCTGGGCCGGGATGGGAGCCGACGCGATCGGCACCCTCGCGACCTGGGGTTGCGTGCAGGCGCTCGTTCCGGTCCTCGTGCGCGATGACCTGGGCGGGGGCGCGGGGCTGCTCGGGGCGATCTACGCCGCAGGCGGCGCCGGCGCGGTGATCGCGGCGCTCCTGACCGGCTCGCGCGGGAGCCCGCGGCGTCCCGTGACGGTGCTGTTCCTCGTGCTCGCCGGAAAGGTCGCGGCGGTCGGCCTCTTCGGCTTCGCGACGAGCGCGGCCACGGCGATGGTCGCGAGCTTCCTCATGGGCGCGCTCTCCACCGTCGGGCTCGTCATCTGGATGACCCTGATCCACGAGCGGGTGCAAGGCGAGCTACTCGGCCGGGTCAACAGCATCGACTGGCTCGTCTCGACCAGCCTGATGCCAATCGCGCTCGCGGTCGTCGGCCCGCTCGCCGACGCGTTCGGAGTACGCGCGCTGCTCGTCGTGGCCGGGTTCGGCGGCGCCTTGCTCGTGCTCTCGTTCCTGCTCGTCCCGGGCGTGCTGGCGGGCGAACGGCTCCAGGACCGGCTCGAGCCGACCTAGCCTCCCTCGGCGCGCTCGACGAAGTCGGTGAGCAGCTCGTTGAACGGCGCGCCGAGCCGCTGCACCGAGTGGCCCGCGCCGGGCAGGACGGCCCGCTCGGCGCCGAGCCGCTGCGCGAGCACGTCGCAGAGCGCCTCGAAGGCCGCGCTGTGTTCGCCCGAGACGACGAGCTTCGGGAACGCGGCACGTGCGAGGTCGTCGAAGGGGATGACCGCCTCGGAGGGCGGGCGCTCGACCATCAGCGTCCTCGCGCCCTGGAGGAGCTCGGGCGTGAAGCTGCCGGAGGGGGCCGAGGAGCCGACGAGCGAGAGAAACCCGCGCAGGAACTCGCCGGGATCGCGAGGGCCGTTCGTCCAGTGCTCATCGATCCGCGCCATGAACTCGTCGGCCGCCGGAATGCCGCGCGCGAGGCCGAACGCCGGCGGCTCGATCACCGTGAGGGAACGGAGCAGCTCCGGGCGCCGCGCCGCGGCGAGCAGCGCGATCACGCCGCCGTACGAGTGGCCGACCAGGTGTGTCTCCGGGGCCAGGAACCGTTCCAGCCAGCGGGCCTCGTCCTCGAAATCGACGCGTTCGACGTCGGGTCCGGGCGGGAAGCCGCGCCGGTTCGGCGCCACGATCTCGAACCGGTCGGCGAGCGGTCTCTGCGCGCTCCAGGTCAGCTCCGCGTTGACGACGGAGCCGTGAACGAGCAAGAGGCGAGATTGGCTTTCCATGCGGGATTCGGGTGTCACAAAGTACTGGTTCTCGGGCCTTCCGACACTGCTATTCTCGCCACGGATGCAGGGGAACCCACGCCCGACCTTCCAGCCCGCGGAGGCGGGCGCAGTGCTCGCTGGCACCGTTGGCGTGTGCGGCGGCGCAGGCGCACTCGTCGGCTGGGCCGCAGGCGACGCCGCCTATGGCGCCCTCGCCGGTGTCGCGATCGGCATCCCTGCCGGAATCTTCGCCGTCTACCGCAGGTTCAAGGGCTACTTCACGTGACCGGCGGACTCCTGTCCACGCCGCGGCCGGTTCCCGGCCGCCGGACACCCGCGCTCGCCGGAGCGGGTGTCGTCGTGCTGGCACTGCCGATCTTCCTCGTCGCCGGCTTCCCACTCGGCGGCTGGGCGCTCGCCGCCGTCCTGTGGGCCGCAGGCGAGGCACTTGGTCTCTGGCTCGGCCGTCTGCCGACCGGCGCGGACCACCTCGGTTCCTCGGGGATCGTCGGGCTCGCCCACGCCTTTCGCGGTGTCGGCGTGATCGTCGTGCTGGCCGTGGTGACGCTCGCCAACCGGGACGTGGGAGTCGCGGCCCTCGTGGTCTACGCGCTCGCGTACTCGCTCTCGCTCGCCGTCTCGCTGCTCGAGTACTTCAACGGGGAGAAGCTCGGGTGACCGGTCTGCTCACTCTGGCCACGTCTTTCAATCCCGCCAACGAGTTCCGGCTCGACGACTGGGTCTCGATCCACCTCGGCCCGATCGACATGTCGATCAACAAGGCCGTGGTCTACCTCGCGATCTCGGCGCTCGTGACGATCTTCATCGGGATCTTCACCATGCGAAGTCGGGTCGCACTGCTTCCGAGCAAGCGGCAGACCGTCGGCGAGGTGGTCTACGAGCTGGCGCAGACGCAGATCGCCGAACAGGGGCTGCCGACGAAGGCCGTCGGCCGCTGGTTCCCGTACGTCGCCTCGCTGTTCCTGTTCATCCTCACGATGAACCTCCTCGGCTTCATCCCGCTTCCCCTGACCGGGGACAAGTGGCACGGCGTTCCGACGTGGGGGATCTACGCGGTCACATCTCAACTCTCGGTCACTCTCGTGCTCGCGCTGCTGAGCGTCGTCTTCAGCCATGTCGAAGGAGTCCGTTACAACGGCTGGCGCCACTTCAACTTCCTGCCTTCGGGCCTCCCGCCGTGGTCGGTGAAGACCGCCATTCCGCTCGCGCTCATGTACGTACTCGAGCTGATCTCCCAGGTCTTCCGGATCATCAGCCTCAGCGTCCGGCTCTACGCGAACATGCTCGCCGGGCACATCCTGATCCTCGTCTCGATCGGCCTGCTCTTCATCCTCAGCGGCGCCACGTTCTGGATCGTCGCGGTGTTCGCGTTGCCGATCGGGATCGCCTTCTACATCTTCGAAGTCGCGATCGTCGTCACCATCCAGGCGTTCATCTTCGCCGCTCTGACCGCCATCTACATCGGCACGGCCATCGAGCCGGACCACTAAAGGAGGGAACGGTGCTTCACCTGCTGGTTGCAACCTCAGACACGATCAAGGCCGCGCAGGCGCTCGGCTTCGGCCTTGGCATGGGCCTCGGCTCGCTCGGCGCCGGTATCGGCATCGGCATCGTGTTCGGGTCGATGATCCAGTCAGTCGCTCGCCAGCCCGAGCTGCGCGGCGAGCTGCAGGGGATCATGTGGCTCGGTTTCGCACTGACCGAGGCGGTCGTCTTCTACGGCCTCGTCGGCGGCTTCCTCGGCTTCGTCCTCGTCAAGTAGATGCTCGTCGTCGCCGCCTCCAGTCCGCTGACCAAGGTCATCCCGGGGCTGATGATCTGGACGATCATCTTCTTCCTGATCGTGTTCTTCGTCCTGAAGAAGTTCGCCTTCAGCCGAATCCAGGAGGCCCTCGACGAGCGCCAGCAGTCGATCCGGCGCTCGATCGAGGCGGCCGACAACGCGCGCGACGAGGCGGAGCGGCTGCTCGAGGAGCACCGCAAGCTGATCGCGGAGGCACGCGGCCAGGGTGAGGCGATCCTCGCCGAGGCGCGCAAGACCCGCGAGTCGATGGAGCAGCGGATGCGCGAGGAGACGGAGGCCGAGCGGCAGCGGCGGCTCGAGGAGACGCGCAAGGAGATCGCCGCCGAGACCGCGCGTGCGCTGCAACAGATCCGCGCCGAGGTCGCCGACCTCACGCTCGAGGCGGCGTCGAGGGTCGTCGGGAAGACGCTCGACTCCGAGCGCGACCAGGCGCTGATCGAAGAGGCGATCGCAGGCCTCGACTTCTCGCGGCTGGAGGAGAGCGCCTAACTTGGCGGTCGCGCACCGCATCTACGCCGAGGCGCTCTTCGGCGCCGCGAAGGACGCGGGCAGGCTCGCGCAGGTTCATGAGGCGCTCGGCGACTTCGCGTCCGCCGTCGCGGAGTCGCCGGAGCTGCGCGCCGTCCTGCGCAATCCGCAGCTCGAGCCGACCGCCAAGGCCACGATCCTCGACGACCTGGCCGGCGACGAGGAGCCCCTGTTCGCGAACTTCCTCCAGCTGGCGGCGGAGAAGGGGCGCGCGGGGGAGCTCGAGGAAATCGCGAAGGAGTTCGAGCGGCTGATGGCGCGCGAGGAGCGGCGCCTGACCGTCGAGCTGACGACGGCTCGCGAGCTGACCGCTGCCGAGGCCAAGGCGATCATCGGGCAGATCGAGGACGCGGCGGGCCGCAAGGTCGATGCGACGCAGAAGGTCGACCCCGACCTCGTCGGCGGCATCGTCCTGCGGGCGGGCTCGCTCCGCGTCGACGCGAGCGTGCGCGGGCGACTGGAACGGTTGAGAAACGAACTCGTGAAGACATGAGGGAGCTGAGAGCGCTTTGAAGCTGAGACCGGAAGAGATCACGTCGATCCTGCGCCAGCGGATCGAGCAGTACGACGTCGAGACCGACCTCGCCGAGGTCGGCACCGTTCTCCAGATCGGCGACGGCATCGCCCGGATCTACGGGCTCGAGAACGCGGTCGCGATGGAGATGCTCGAGCTCGAGCACGGCGTCACCGGCCTGGCCTTCAACCTCGAGGAGGACGACGTCGGCGCCGCGCTGTTCGGCGAGTGGGAGCAGGTCAGCGAGGGCGAGCCGGCGCGGCGCACCGGCAAGGTTGCGAGCGTCCCCGTCGGCGAGGCGCTGCTCGGCCGCGTGGTCGACCCGCTCGGAAACCCGCTCGACGGCCGCGGGCCGATCGAGGCGACCGAGACCCGGCCGCTCGAGTTCAAGGCGCCGGGCGTCGTCGCGCGCCAGCCGGTGAAGGAACCGCTGATGACCGGCATCAAGGCGATCGACTCGATGACCAACGTCGGCCGGGGCCAGCGCGAGCTGATCATCGGCGACCGCTCCACGGGCAAGACGGCGATCCTGATCGACACGATCCTCAACCAGCGCGACACCGACGTGCACTGCATCTACGTCTCGGTCGGCCAGAAGGCGTCGACCGTCGCCGGCATCTACGAGCGGCTGCGCGAAGAGGGCGCGATGGAGTACACGACCATCGTCACGGCCGCGGCGCACGAGGCAGCGCCGATCAAGTGGATGGCGCCGTTCGCCGGCTGCGCGATGGGGGAGTACTTCCTCTTCAACGGCAAGCACGCGCTCGTGATGTACGACGACCTCTCGAAGCACGCCGACGCGTACCGCCAGCTCTCGCTGCTGCTGCGGCGGCCGCCGGGCCGCGAGGCGTTCCCCGGCGACGTCTTCTACCTCCACTCGCGGCTGCTCGAGCGCGCGTGCAAGCTCAACGAGGAGAACGGCGGCGGCTCGCTGACTGCCCTGCCGATCATCGAGACGCAGGCCGGCGACGTCTCGGCGTACATCCCGACGAACGTGATCTCGATCACCGACGGGCAGATCTTCCTGCAATCGGAGCTCTTCTACTCGGGAGTGCGCCCGGCCGTGAACGTCGGAATCTCGGTCTCGCGTGTCGGCGCCTCGGCGCAGACGAAGGCGATGAGGAAGGTCGCGGGGCGCCTGCGTCTCGACCTCGCGCAGTACCGCGAGCTCGAGGCGTTCGCGCAGTTCGGCTCCGAGCTCGACCGCGCCACGCAGCAGGCGCTGACCCGCGGCGAGAAGATGGTCGCGACGCTGAACCAGCCGCAGTACCAGCCGTGGCCGATGGAGGAGCAGGTCGCCGGCATTTTCGCCGGCAACGAGGGCTACCTCGACGACATCCCGACACCGCAGGTCTCGCGGTTCCAGGACGAGCTGCGCGAGCACCTCCGCGCCGAGGGCGAGATCTACAAGCAGATCCGCGAGTCGGGCGACCTGCCGGACGAGCTCGCCGAGCAGCTGAAGGCCGAGCTCGCGAAGTTCAAGAACGGCTTCAACGTCGAGGGCCAAGAAACGCTGACCTAGTGGCCTCGCTTCAGGACCTCCGGCGGCGGATCGCGTCCGTCCGCAACACGCGCAAGATCACGAAGGCGCTCGAGCTGGTGGCCGGCGCCCGGCTGCGCCGTGCCCAGAACCGCATCGAGGAGATGCGGCCGTACGCCGACCGGATGCAGGAGCTGATGGTCGGGACGGCTCGCGCGGCCTCCTCGCTCCGCAACCTCGCGCTGCTGCAGCAGCGCGACGAGGTGCGGCGGGTCGCGTTCGTCGTCGTGACCGGCGACCGCGGGCTGGCCGGCCCCTTCAACGGCCAGGTGCTGCGGCGGGCGTTCGAGCTCGAGCGGCGCGCGCGTGCCGAGGGACAGGAGGTCGTGTGGCTCGCGGTGGGGCGCAAGGGCGCCTCGACGCTCCGCTTCCGCCGCTACGAGCTGACCGCCCAGTGGGCCGGGTTCGCCGACAAGCCGGGCTACCACGACGCGCAGGCGGTCGGCCACAAGCTCGCCGAGCTGTACGAGGCGGAGGAGGTCGACCGCGTCGTCCTCATCTACAACCGCTTCGAGTCGGCGCTCGTGCAGCGGGTGACGGTGACCGACCTGCTTCCGATCCGCGAGGAGGTGCTCGCGGGCGAGGAGGAGCGCGAGGAAGGCCCGAGCGCCGACTTCATCTACGAGCCGGAGCCGGAACAGATCCTCCAGCGCCTCCTGCCCGTCTACCTCGAGACCGAGATCTACCGCGCGCTGCTCGAGTCGGCGGCCGCGTTCCTCGCCTCGCAGATGGCGGCGATGCGGAGCGCCTCGAAGAACGCCGGCGAGCTGATCGACAACCTCACGCTGTCGCTGAACCGGGCCCGCCAGGCCGAGATCACGCAGCAGATCCTCGAGGTCGTCGCCGGCGCGGACGCCCTCAACGGTTAGCCCAAATGGGTGTCGACAGGGGCCTGGAGCAGGCCGATAATTCGGCTAGCCTCTCGTAGGCAAGGGCAGGGGGAAGTGGTGCGTAAGGTCACCAGAACCGCGAATCTTTGGCTGTTGCTCGTAGCGACGGCGTTTGCCTGCCTCGCCATCCCCGCCGCTGCCGGAGGCGCGACCTCGCTCCCGAGCACGCAGTGTTGCTCGCTCACCCCGGTCATACAGGGAACGCTGGGCTCCAATGGCTGGTACGTCAGCAATGTCCTGGTCAGCTGGACGTTCGTCACCAATCCGCCGGTTTCTGTGCAGGGCTGCTTCGTCGGAGCGATTACCGCCCAAGGGCACACTCACATCGACTGCAAGGCGTCGTGGGGCGCGTTGGGCAACGCCGAGAGGATCCTCGATATCTACATCGACAAGACGGCGCCAGCCGTTCACGCCGTTCCGAGTCGCCCACCAGACTTCAACGGCTGGTACAACAAGCCGGTCTCGTTCACGTTCACGGGGACCGACGCGACCTCCGGGATCGCATCCTGCACCTCGCTGACCTACAGCGGCCCCGACAACGCCAAGGCGCTGGCTTCGGGCACGTGCACGGACAAGGCGGGCAACGTCGGTCACGCCTCGTACCGGTTCGCGTACGACTCGACGCCGCCGACGATCGCGTCTCTGAGCGCCCAGCACGGGAACCGGAGCGTGGTGCTCAGTTGGAAGGCCTCGGCAGGCACCCGGTCCCTGCAGGTCACCCGCAGCAGCTCGGGCGTCCACACGGTCGTCTATCGAGGCGCGGGAGCCGAGGTTCGCGACACGGGGCTCCGCGTCGGGGCCAAGTACACCTACACGGTGTCCGCGGTCGACGAGGCCGGGAACACGAGCAATGCCTCGGTCGGGATTACCGCGACCGGCCCGTTGACGTCCCCCGTCCCGGGGCAGACCGTCTCCTCCCGGCCGCACCTCACCTGGCTGCCCGTCAAGGGAGCGACCTACTACAACGTCCAGCTGTACCGGGGCGGACGCATCCTGAGCACTTGGCCCAAGCGGACGAGCATCACGCTTCCGGCGAGCTGGTCGTACCAGGGTCATCACCACCGCCTGCGCGGCGGCTCCTACCGCTGGTACGTCTGGCCGGGCTTCGGGAAGAAGTCCCATGCCCACTACGGGCGGCTGCTCGGCAGCAGCACCTTCGCCCGCTGAGCCTCACCGGAGCGCCCGCGCTCTGAGAGCCTGGTTAGGCTCGGGCGATGGAAGCTGTGCGTGTCCTCGCCGCGGTCGCCGGCGCCCTGCTCGTCGCGTTCGGCTTGCTCGAGGCGCTGCGGGCGTTCGTCGTGCCGCGGGGGATCCAGCTCCGGTCGCGCATCGTCTTCTACTGGGTGTTTCGCCTGCTGCGCTGGTTCGCGCGCTTCCGCGGCGCAATCGACCGGGAGGCGACGGACGCGATCATGGTCTACGGGGCGCCGATCGCGGTGATCGGCCTGCCGCTGCTCTGGCTCCTGGCGAGCCTGCTCGGCTTCTCGGCGATCTTCTGGGCGATCGACGGCGGGAGCTTCGGCGACGCGGTCGTCGTGAGCGGCTCGTCGCTCCTGACGCTCGGCTTCGACCGTCCGGACGGGGTGGGCGGCGCGATCGTGGCCTTCGTCGCCGCGACCGTCGGGCTCGGTCTGCTCGCCCTCGTGATCACCTACCTCCCGACGCTCAATGCGGCGTTTTCGCGCCGTGAATCCGTCGTTGCGATGCTCGACACACGCGCCGGATCGCCGCCCGACGCGCTGACCCTGATCGAGCGCCACCACGTGTTCGCCGGGATCGAGACGCTCGACGCACTCTGGCCGGAGTGGGAGCGCTGGATCGTAGACGTGGGGGAGACGCACTACACACATCCGATGCTCGTCTTCTTCCGCTCGTCCGAGCCGTGGCACTCGTGGGTGACGGCGACGGCCGCGCTACTCGAGGCGGCGAACTTCCGGCTCTCGGCGATCCAGGCGCCCGGGGCGGGAAACGCCGCGGCGTGGATGTTCTACCGGGCCGCCGTCGGCGCGGTCGAGCGGCTCCGCGGATTCTTCGACTACCGCGTTGCCGTCGGGGAGGTGAAGCCCGTCGACCGGGAGGCGTTCGAGCGCGTGCTCGTCCATCTCGAAGGGGTCGGGGTCGTGCTCATCGACGATCACGACCTCGCCTGGCAACGTTTCTGCAGGCGCCGGGCGGAGTACGAGCCGCTCGTCGACGCGCTCGCCCGGCTGGTAGATGCGCCTGCCGGCCTGTGGCCCGCCCACGAGCACGTCGAGGCCGTCGCTTCCCCGTCTGGCGGCTGAGAGGGCTGGGCTAGAGTGCGCGTGCCTTTGGCCGCCCGCGGGCGGCGCCGACCTCGAGAATCAGGGGAGAGTCAGTGGCCGACACGAGCAACGGCAAGAACACAGGGAAGATCGTCGAGATCAAGGGCGTCGTGCTCGATGCCGTCTTCCCGGACCAGCTGCCCGAGATCTTCCACGCGCTCAGGGTCGAGGTCCCCGAGGAAGGCGGCACGCGGCAGCTGATCGCGGAGGTGCAGCAGCACCTCGGCGACGATCGCGTCCGGGCAGTCGCCATGGACTCGACCGACGGGCTCGCCCGCGGGGTCGAGATCGTGGACACGGGGCAGCCCATCTCCGTGCCGGTCGGCGACCAGACGCTCGGACGGATCTGGAACGTGATCGGCGATCCCGTCGACGGCAAGGAGGCTCCGACCGGCGAGCGCTGGCCGATCCACCGCGATCCGCCCGCCTTCAGTGACCTCTCGCCCGCGATCGAGATCTTCGAGACGGGCATCAAGGTGCTCGACCTGGTTGCGCCGTTCGTCCGCGGCGGCAAGGTCGGCCTCTTCGGCGGGGCCGGCACCGGCAAGACCGTGACGATCACGGAGCTGATCCACAACGTCGCGCTCCAGCACGGCGGCGTCTCGGTCTTCTCCGGCGTCGGCGAGCGCACACGCGAAGGCAACGACCTGATGCTCGAGATGCAGGAGTCGGGCGTCATGGACAAGGTCGCGATGTGCTACGGCCAGATGAACGAGCCGCCGGGCGCGCGCCTGCGCGTCGGCCTCTCCGGCCTCACGATGGCGGAGTACTTCCGCGACCAGGGCCAGGACGTGCTCCTCTTCATCGACAACATCTTTCGCTTCGTCCAGGCGGGCTCGGAGGTGTCGGCGCTGCTCGGCCGGATGCCGGGCAATGTCGGCTACCAGCCGACGCTCGCGACGGAGATGGGGCAGCTGCAGGAGCGGATCACCTCGACGCGCACCGGCTCGGTCACCTCGGTGCAGGCGATCTACGTCCCCGCCGACGACCTCACCGACCCCGCGCCGGCGAACACGTTCGCGCATCTCGACTCGACGACCGTGCTCGACCGCGCCATCGTCGAGAAGGGGATCTATCCCGCCGTGAACCCGCTGCAGTCGACCTCGCGCGCGCTGCAGCCCGGGATCGTCTCCGAGGACCACTACACGACCGCGACGCGCGTGCAGGAGGTGCTGCAGCGCTACGCCGACCTGCAGGACATCATCGCCATCCTCGGCATCGACGAGCTCTCCGACGAGGACAAGCTCGTCGTGCAGCGCGCCCGCAAGATCGAGCGCTATCTCTCGCAGCCGTTCTTCACGGCCGCGCAGTTCACCGGCACACCGGGCGAGTTCGTGAAGCTCGAGGACACCATCAGCGGCTTCACCGAGATCCTCGACGGCAAGCACGACGACCTGCCCGAGCAGGCCTTCTACATGGTCGGGACGATCGAGCAGGCGGTGGAGCGCGGGAAGCAGTTCGGCGGCGAGGAGCCGGAGGCGGCCGTCGAGCGCGAGGCCGACGAGCAGTCAGACGCCTCCGAAGACGCCGAGGCCGAGCCCGCGGGCGCAACGGCCTAGCGATGCCCGACCATCCGCTGTTCCCGGTCTCGGTCGTGACGCCCGAAGGCCCGGCGTTCGAAGGCGAGGCCGAGATGCTGATCGTGCCGGGCGCGGCGGGGGAGATCGGCGTTCTCGCGCGCCATGCTCCGCTGGTCGCGATGCTGCAGGCGGGCTCGACGCGGGTGCACGTCGGCGACGGCGAGGTGAAGGAGTTCGCGACTGGCCCAGGCTTCTTCCAGGTGCTCGAGAGCCGGGCGATCGCGCTCGTCGACGACGCGGTTGCCGCCGGCGAGATCGACGAGGAGCGCGCGCGCCGGCAGCTGGAAGAGGCTCAGGAAGAGCTTGCCAAGGTCGATGCGGGGGACTCCAGCGCCGACCGCTGGCAACTCGAGCAGCGCATCCGCCACGCCGAGAATCAGCTCACGGTTTCCGGCGCGAGCTAGCTAGTAGCGGTCGATGTCGACCAGGCGTTGGTCGCTGATGCCGAAGTGGTGCGCGATCTCGTGGAAGACCGTGCGCCGCACGAGGAAGCGGAGCCGTCCGGGATCCCCGGCCGAGATCCGCTCGAGCGGGACGCGATAGATCGTGATCTTGTCCGGCAGCGCGCCCGAGTAGTACGGGCCGCGCCTGCCCCAGGGGACCCCTTCGTAGAGGCCGAGGAGGTTCTGTCCGGGTGGAGGCTCGTCCTCGACGGTCACGGCGACGTTCGTCATCTGACCGCGGATGTCGTCGGGCAACTCGTCGAGCGCGTCGCTCACGAGTTGGGCGAAGTCCGGCGCGCCGTCCTCGGTCATCGGCTCGATCCTAGGGCGAGCGGGGTGCCTCGGCGAGGACGCCGCCCTCGCGGAGCGCGTCCTCGACCGGCGCGGCCATCGCGGCGTCGTGCTGCGCAGCGAACTCCTCGCCGAGCTGCTGCTCCAGCGTCGCCTTGGCCTCGTCGAACAGCGCCTGCTCGCCCGGCTGGAGGACGACACCGGCATCGACGAGCAGCCCGTCTGCGACTCCCGCGAGGTGCGCGGCCCGCGCCGGGTCGCCGTCGAGCAGGCAGATGCGCGCGAGCGACGCGAGCGCGTAGGCCATCACTTCCTTGTAGCCGAGCTCTAGCGTGAGAACGACGGCGCGTTCGAGCAACTCGCGCGCGCGGTCGACATTGCCCGCCTCGAGGTTGTGGCTCCCGAGGTTGTAGGTCGAGAGCGCGGCGTTCGGCTTGTGGCTCGACTCGAGCGAAAGCGCCTCCTCGGTCACGTCGATCGCGCGGGCGTAGTCGCCGCGCCGGCCCGCGATGTGACCGAGGTTGCCGAGCACCGTCGCGAGTCGGGCGGGTTGGTCGAGCTCGCGGAAAAGCGCCGCGCTCTCCTCGAGCAGGGTCGTTGCGTCGTCCCATTCCTCCCGCGCCGCCGCGGCCACACCGAGGTCGCTGAGCAGGCGCGCGATCCAGAGATCGTCGCCAAGCTCGCGGGCGAGCTCGAGAGCCGCATCCCAGCGCTTCTGCGCAAGCTCGATGTTGCCGACGCGAAAGGCGATGGCTCCGCTCGCGGACAAGCGCCTTCCGCCGCACCTCCGGCGGCGCGTCGGCACGCGTTCGGAAGCGCCTGCTCGAGCCAGCGGGCGCCTTCGCTGGCGTGGCCACGGACCTCCCAGAAGAGGCGCAGCGAGCTCGCCAGTCGCAGCGCGAGCTCGGGTGCCTCTTCGACCGACCAGCTGAGCGCGGCGCGGATGTTGCCGTGCTCCGGCTGGATCCGATCGAGCCATTCCGTCGCGTTTTCGCCGGCCGTGGTCCGGTCGGCCATGGTCTCGGCGAGCTCGGTCAGCCACTCCGCGTGCCGCCGGCGCAGCTCGGCCGAGCCTGCCTCCTCGAGCCGCTCGACCGCGAAATGGCAGACCGTCTCGAGCATCAGGAAGCGCGAGTCGCGGCGCCGCAGCAGGTTGTTGTCGACGAGGGCGCCGAGGCTGTCGAGCGTCACGTCGCAGACGCCTTCGGCGGCGTCCAGCGTGCAGCCGCCGACGAAGACGCCCAGGCGCACGAACGCCTGGCGCTCGTCCGGACCGAGCAGGTCATAGCTCCAGTGGATCGTGGCGGCGAGCGTGCGCTGGCGGGCCGGCGCGTCGCGTGGGCCGCTCGGGAGCAGGTGCGGCTCGCGCTCGAGCCGCTCCAGGATCTCCGCCGGCGCGAGCAGCTTCGCGCGCGCGGCCGCCAGCTCGATCGCGAGCGGCAGCCCGTCGAGCCGGCCGCAGACGCGTGCGACCTCCGCTGCGCTCGTTCCGTCGAGCTCGAAGGTGGGATCGACCGCGCGGGCGCGCGCGGCGAAGAGCCGCAGCGCGTCGGTCTCGACGAGGGCCTCGAACGGAAGGCCGGCGTCGGGCGTGTCGAACGGCGGCACCGGATACTCGCGTTCTGCTGCCAGCCGCAGCGGTGCACGGCTGGTAGCCAGGATCCACAGGCGAGGGGCCGCGGCGAGGAGTTCGGCGACGAACGGAGCGGCGTCGAGGAGCTGTTCGAAGTTGTCGAGGACCAGTAGCAGGCGGCGCTCTCGCAGATGCTCGATCACGCCCTCCGCGAGTGAACGCGCCCCCTCCCGGACGTCGAGCGCCTCGGCGATTGTGGGGACGAGCAGCTCCGGGCTCGAGACCGGCGCGAGGCCGACGAACACCGCACCGTCGCGGAGCTCCGGCTCGAGCGCATCCGCGACAGCCAGACTCAGCCGCGTCTTTCCCGTTCCTCCCGGGCCGGTGAGCGTGACGAGGCGTGCGCCCTCGTCGCGGAAGAGCGCGCCGACCGCCGCGAGTTCGAGCCGGCGGCCCACGAGCGGCGTCGCCGGCACGGGCAGCGGCCGGCTCGAGCGCGTCGGCGCCTCCGGAGCGGCGAGGCTCGGCTCCTGCCGGAGGATCGCCCGCTCGAGCTCCTGCAGGGCGGGGCTCGGGTCGAGGCCGAGCTCCTCCGCCAGAACCTCGCGTGCGGCGCGGTAGACCTCGAGGGCTTCCGCCTGGCGCCCGCAGCGGTAGAGCGCGAGCAGGCGCTGCTCGAGGAACCGCTCACGGTAGGGATGCTCGGCCGTGAGCGCTTCGAGCTCCGCGACGACGGCGTCGTGCCGGCCGCGGGCGAGCTCCGCGTCGTAGCGGAGCTCGAGTGCCGCGAGTCGCAGCTCCTCGAGCCGCTCGGACTCGGCGGCGCGCCGCGTCTCCTCCGGCAGGTCGGCGAGCGCCGGCCCTCGCCAGATCGCGAGCGCCTCCCGCAGCTCGTCCGCCGCGTCGTCCGCTCGGCCGGCCTCGAGAGCCGCGCGACCCCGTTCGAGCACGCGCTCGAAGCGGTCGAGGTCGAGCTCGTCCTCGCCGGCCACGACGCGGTATCCGCGGCCGGCGGTCTCGATCCGCTCCGCGCCGAGTGCACGCGCGCAGCCCGTGCACGTAGACCTGCAGCGACTGGAGGGCGGACGCGGGCGGCGACTCTCCCCACAGCCCGTCGATGAGCTGCTCGGCCGTCACGACGCGCCGGCGGTTCACGAGCAGCAGCGCGAGCAGCCCGCGCTGTTTCGGCGCCCCGAGCGCAGCGGGTTGGTCGTCGTCGAGTAGGGCCTGAATCGGCCCCAGAATGCGGAACTGCACCGGTTTTCCCCTAACCCCTAAGTCGTGCCCAAGCGGATCTTAAGCGCCTCCTTCGACAGTGCCAACGTCAGCCGCGCCCCGCGGCCAAGCCACAAGGAGGCAAGCAATGATCCGCGCAGGAGACTCCATCGAGAACCCGGTCACCGGCGAGCGCCTCGTCTTCCGGCAGACGAGCCGCGAGACGAACGGCGCTGCCGTCGTGATCGAGACCTATGTCCAGCCGCACGGCTTCGTCGCCGCGGCGCACGTGCACCCGGGCCAGGAGGAGCGGTTCGAGGTCCTCCGCGGCACCGTCGGCTTCCGGGTCGGCCGCGAGAAGCTCGTCGCCGGCCCCGGCAAGCGCCTCACCGTTCCTGCGGGCACGCCGCACAAGTTCTGGAACGCCGGCGACGACGTAGCGCACTTCGTCTGCGAGATCCGTCCGGCGCTGCAGTTCGAGTCGCTGATCGAGACGATGTTCTCGCTCGCCGCAGACGGCCGGACGAACCGCAAGGGCATGCCGAACCCGCTGCACCTCGCGGTGATCGCGCAGGCCCACTTCGACACCGTGCGCCTGCCTTTCCCGCCCGCAATCGTGCAGCGGCTCGGACTCGCGCTCGGGAGCCCGCTCGGCCGCGTGCTCGGCTACGAGCCCGTCTACGTCCCCGCGCCGGCTCCGGCCGGCCTGCCCGCCGCGCCCGCAGCAGCCTGATGCGGCGCGGCCTGCTCATCGCGAGTCTCGTCCTCGGGCTCCTGTTGCTCGCAGGTCTCGGGGCGTCGATCTCGCTCGTTCGCTCGGCCCTCTCACTCCCCTTCGAAAGGAGCACCACGACATGAACACCTCCACGAACCGCAGCTGGGCACTCTTCGGTCCGCTGGCCGTCGTCCTCTGGATCGCCGGCCTCCTCCTGCTCACCCGGAACGGCCCCGCCGATCACGCCACGGGGAGCGAGGTCCTCGGCTGGTACCGCGCGCACACGACGACGATCATTCTCGGCGGCTGGCTCTTCATGCTCGGCTGCCTCGGCTTCGTCACCTTCGTCTCGGGCCTGCGGCCGCGGCTGAGCGAGGCCGCAGGAGCGGCCAGTCAGCTTCCCGGGCTCGCACTCGTCGGAGCCGGGATGGCAGCCGGCTTCGGAATGCTCGTGGCGGCGGTCGACGTCGCCGGCGGGATCCAGAAGAGCAACATCGGCCCGACGACCGCCCTGGCCTTCCACGACGCGTCGGACATCTTCTTCGTCTGTGCGGAGCTCGCCGCGATCCTGCCGCTCGCGGCGGTCGCGATCGTCGCCTGGCGGACGCGGATCCTGCCGCGTTGGTGGGCGAGCCTCAGCGGCCTCGTCGCGCTCGTGCTCCTCGTCGGCCCCGTCGGCTGGGCAGCCGTGATCTTCGGCCTGCCGATCTGGACGCTCGGCACGAGCCTCTTCGTGCTGCTGCGCTCGCCCGAGCGCATGCGGGCGGCGGCTGTGGCCGCCTGACGCCTGACGCCGGAAGGCGGGAGGCGCGCCTCGGGGCTCGGCGCGCCTCCCGCTCTCTCAGCTCGCCCGGCCGGCGGCTGCCGGTGCTCCCTCGTGCGCGGGCAGGTAGAGCTTCTCGACGTACTCGGCCGCCATCCGCGCCGTGCCGAAGCGCGGCCCGAGCTCGGCGATCGACTCCCGCATCAGTGCGAGCCAGCGCTGCGGCAGGCCGCTCTCGTCCCGCTCGTAGTACGCGGGAAGCACCTGCTCCTCGAGCAAGGCGTAGAGCGCGTCCGCGTCCGCCTCGTCCTGCTCCGCCTCGGTTGCGCCCTCCGGCACGGCGCCCTCGATCGCGAATCCGCACGCCGGCGAGTACGCCTCGGCCCACCAGCCGTCGAGGATCGAGCAGTTGAGCACGCCGTTCAGCGCCGCCTTCATCCCCGACGTGCCCGACGCCTCGAACGGCCGCCGCGGCGTGTTGAGCCACACGTCGACGCCCTGCACGAGCCGCCGTGCCAGCGTCATCTCGTAGTCCTCGAGGAAGACGACACGCCCCGCCGCCGCCGGCTCCCGCGCGAAGTCGACGACGAGCTGGATGAGATCCTTTCCATCCTCGTCCGCCGGGTGCGCCTTCCCGGCCACGAGCACCTGGATCGGGCGGTCGGGATCGGCGAGGAGCAGCGCGAGCCGCTCGGGCCGGCTGAAGAGGAGGCTCGCGCGCTTGTAGGTGGCGAAGCGTCGCGCGAAGCCGATCGTGAGGACGTCGGGATCGAGCTCGCGCACGCCGCGCGTTGCGGCGACGAAGCCGAGCAGCCGCTCCTTCGCGCCTCGGTGCGCGACCCACAGCTCATCGGCCGCCGCCTCGCGCGCGCGCTCGAACTGGGGGTCGGTGTCGCCGAGCAGCGTCTCGAGCTCGCCGGAGATCCACGTTCGCTGGTGGACGCCGTTCGTGACCGACGTGATCGGAACCTGGTCCACGCGCTGCGCGGGCCAGAGCCCGTGCCACATCTCGCGCGAGACGGCGCCGTGGAGCTCCGAGACGGCGTTCGCGTACTGCGACGTGCGCAGCGCGAACGGCGTGAGCCCGAAGCCCTTGTCGCTCGCCTCGACCTTGCCGAGCGCCAGAAAGTCCTCCCACGGGAGCCCGCAGCGCTCGACGAGGCCGTGCAGGTTCCGCCGCACGAGCTCCGGGTCGAACACCTCGTTGCCCGCCGGAACCGGCGTGTGAGTGGTGAAGACGGTCGACGCGCGGATCCGCTCGAGCGCTTCGTCCACCGACACGCCCTGATCCTCGACGAGCTCGCGCATCCGCTCTAGCTGGAGAAACGCCGAGTGGCCCTCGTTCAGGTGGAAGACCGTCGGCTCGAGCCCGAGCCTGCGCAGGACGCGAACGCCGCCGACGCCCAGCACGAGCTCCTGCCGCAGCCGGTTCTCGCGGTCGCCGCCGTAGAGGATGTCGGTGACGTCGCGCGACCACGTGGGGTTGCCCTCGATCTTCGTGTCGAGGAGGTAGAGCCAGACACGCCCGACTCGCACGCGCCAGACGCCGAGCCGCACCGGTACGAGATCGCCGTTGTCGTCGGCGAGCTCGACGACCGGCGCCATCGGCACGAGCTCGAGCGGCAGCCGGCTCGAATCGTTGCGCGGGTAGCGCTCGACCTGCCGGTCGTGGTCATCGAGCTGCTGGCGGAAGTAGCCGCGGCGGTAGAACAGCCCGATCCCGACGAGCGGAAGGCCGAGCTCCGACGTCGCCTTGAGATAGTCGCCGGCAAGTACGCCGAGCCCGCCGGAGTAGATGGGGAGGCTCTCGTCGAGCCCGAACTCCGCCGAGAAGTAGGCGACCAGGAGATCGGACGGACCGCTCCGGTTCCGCCACCACGTCTCCTCGCCGCGGTCACGCTCCAGGCGCCCCTGCACCCGCGCCAACAACTCCAGGTATGCGGGCGTGAGCGCTTCCGCGAGGTCGTCGTCCGTCAGTTCCGACAGGAGCGCGGTCGGGTTGTGGTGCAGCTCGGCGAAGCGGCGGCGATCGAGCGAGTCGAAGAGGAGCCGTGTCTCGGCGATCCAGGTGAAGGAGAAGTCGCTCGCGATCTCGAGGAGTGCCGCGCGTAGTACCGCGCCGTCGTATACCTCCGCCACGAAGCGGCACCCTAGCGCCCGCTGCGGAGGCCGCGCGCTGCTAGCTTTTGGCTACCCGGAGAGCTTTGACAGCAGCTTGGCGACCGGGTCAACAAACGCCTAAAGCGCTCGAGAGCACCGCTCCCGAGCTTCTGAGAAGGAGAGCAGGTGCAGGACACGCGGGAACGGCTCGAATCCATCCTCCGGCAGCGGATCGCTGTCCTCGACGGTTCGTGGGGCGTGCTCCTACAGCGCGAGGTGCGCGGCGAGGAGGGCTACCGCGGCGAGTGGTTCCGCGACCACAGCCACGACCTCGCCGGCGATCCGGACCTGCTCAACATCACGCAGCCCGAGCTGATCTCCCGGATCCACGGCGACTACTTCGCCGCAGGCGCGGACATCGCGACCACGAACACGTTCACCGCGACCACGATCGGGCAGGCGGACTACGCCCTGGATTCGGACGTGGTCGAGGAGATGAACCTCGCGGGCGCGCGCCTCGCGCGCAGTGCCGCCGACGAGTGGGAGGCCAAGACGGGCAGCCCGCGCTTCGTCGCCGGCTCGGTCGGGCCGCTCAACGTTTCGCTCTCGCTGTCGCCGAAGGTCGACGACCCTGCGTACCGCGCCGCGACCTTCGACGAGGTCGCGGAGGCCTACGCGCACCAGATCCGCGCGCTTCGCACGGGCGGCGTGGACCTGCTCCTGATCGAGACCGTCTTCGACACGCTGAACGCGAAGGCTGCCGTCGTCGCCGCCGGGGACGTGGCACCGGAATTGCCGCTCTGGCTGTCGTTCACCGCGGTCGACCTGAGCGGCCGCAACCTGTCGGGTCAGACCGTCGAGGCGTTCTGGGTCTCCGTGGAGCACGCCGAGCCGCTGATCGTCAGCGTCAACTGCTCTCTCGGGGCCGCACAGATGCGCCCCTACGTGGAGGACCTTGCCGAGGCGGCCGCGACCTGGGTCGCGTGCTATCCCAACGCGGGCCTGCCCAACGAGCTCGGTCTCCACGACGAGCTGCCGGAGGACACGAGCCGCGTCCTCGGGGAGTTCGCGCGCGACGGGCTCGTCAACATCGTCGGCGGCTGCTGCGGCACGACCCCGGAGCACGTCCGGCAGATCGCGGCCGCGGTCGAGGGCATCGCGCCGCGCGCCGTTCCCGAGCGGCGCGGCGCAACGCGCTTCAGCGGACTTGAGCCGCTGGAGCTTCGTCCGGACTCGAACTTCACGATGATCGGCGAGCGGACGAACATCACCGGCTCGGCCCGCTTCCGCCGGCTCGTCGAGGGCGGCGACTTCCAGGCGGCGCTCGACGTCGCGCTCGAGCAGGTGCGCGGCGGGGCCAACCTCCTCGACGTGAACATGGACGCCGACCTGCTCGACGGCGAGCGGGCGATGACGACATTCCTCAACCTCGTCGCGACCGAGCCCGAGGTCGCGCGGATCCCGATCATGGTCGACAGCTCCCGCTGGTCGGTGCTCGAAGCCGGGCTCAAGTGCATCCAGGGCAAGGGCGTCGTCAATTCGCTCTCGCTGAAGGAGGGCGAGGAGCCGTTCCTCGAGCAGGCGCGGCACGTGCGGCGCTACGGAGCCGGCGTCGTCGTGATGGCGTTCGACGAGCAGGGGCAGGCCGAGACGGTCGAGCGCAAGGTCTCGATCTGCGAGCGCGCGTACCGGCTCCTCGTCGACGAGGTCGGCTTTCCGCCCGAGGACCTGATCTTCGACCCCAACATCCTGGCGGTCGCAACCGGGATCGAGGAGCATCGCGGCTTCGCGAAGGCGTTCCTCGAGGCGCTGCCGCTGATCAAGGCGAGCTGTCCGGGCGCGCGGACGAGCGGTGGGGTCTCCAATCTCAGCTTCGCGTTCCGCGGCAACGACGCCGTGCGCGAGGCGATGCACTCGGCCTTCCTCTACCACGCGATCCGCGCCGGCCTCGACATGGGCATCGTCAACGCGGGCCAACTCGTGGTCTACGAGGACATCCCTCCCGAGCTGCTCGAACTCGTCGAGGACGTCATCTTCGACCGGGATCCCGAGGCGACCGAACGGCTCGTCGAGTACGCCGGGCGGGTGCGCGGCGAGGCGACGCAGCGCGAGGTCGACCTCTCGTGGCGCGAGGCTCCGGTCGAGAAGCGGCTCGAGCACGCGCTCGTGCACGGCATCGTCGACTTCATCGAGGAGGACACCGAGGAAGCCCGGCAACGCGCGGACCGGCCGCTCGACGTGATCGAAGGGCCGCTGATGAACGGGATGCAGGTGGTGGGCGACCTCTTCGGCGACGGCAAGATGTTCCTGCCGCAGGTCGTGAAGAGCGCGCGCGCGATGAAGCGGGCCGTCGCCTATCTCGAGCCGTACATGGAGGCCGAGCAGGCTGCGGGCGGCGCGCCGCCGCGCGCCCGCGGCAAGGCGGTGCTCGCGACGGTGAAGGGCGACGTCCATGACATCGGCAAGAACATCGTCGGCGTCGTCCTCGGCTGCAACGACTACGCCGTCGTCGACCTCGGCGTCATGGTGCCGGCCGAGCGGATCCTCGAGGTGGCCGTCGAGGAGGAGGCAGACCTCGTAGGGCTGTCCGGGCTGATCACGCCGTCGCTCGACCAGATGGTCGACGTGGCACGCGAGATGGAGCGCCGGGGGATGGACCTGCCGCTCCTGATCGGGGGCGCCACGACCTCGCGCCAGCACACCGCCGTGCGGATCGCGCCCGCGTACTCGCAGCCGGTCGTGCACGTCCTCGACGCGTCGCGGGTCGTGCGAGTCGTCTCCGACCTGCTCGACCCGGAGCGGCGTGCTCGGCTGGACCTCGAGAACCGCGCCGACCAGGAGCGGCTGCGCGACCTCCATGCCGAGAAGGAGCGCAAGCCGCTGCTGCCGTTCGAGCGGGCCCGGGAGAACCGGTATCGCGTCGCGTTCGACGACCTGCCGGTGCCGGAGTTCACCGGCCGCCGCCTCGTCCAGCCCGACCTCGCGACGCTGCGCGAGTACATCGACTGGCAGTTCTTCTTCCACGCCTGGGAGCTGAAGGGGAAGTTCCCGGCGATCCTCGACGAGCCGGCGGCGCGCGAGCTCTTCGACGACGCGCAGCGCCTCCTCGACCGGATCGTCCAGGAGCGGCTGCTGGCGGCGCGAGGCGTCTTCGGCTTCTGGCCGGCGTCGTCCGAGGGTGACGATATCGTTGTCTGTGGTGAAAACGGTACTCGGACTCGGTTCTGTTTCCTGCGCCAGCAGTCCGACTACGGCGACTCACGCCCGAACCGGTCTCTTGCGGACTACATCGCTCCGGCCGGAGACCACCTGGGCGCGTTCGCGGTCACCGCCGGCCTCGGCGCCGACGAGCTCGCCTCCCGCTTCGCCGCGGAGCACGACGACTACCACGCGATCATGGTCAAGGCCCTCGCCGACCGCCTCGCCGAGGCGTTCGCGGAGTACCTCCACGAGGTCGCGCGCCGCGCCTGGTACGAGACGGGGCCGAAGGCTCCACCCGAACAACTGACCGCCGAACGCTTCCGCGGCATCCGGCCCGCGTTCGGATATCCCGCCTGCCCCGACCACAGCGGGAAGCCGAAGCTGTTCGCGCTGCTCGGCGCCGAGGAGGCCGGGCTCGCGCTCACCGAGACGTTCGCGATGACGCCGGCCGCGAGCGTGAGCGGCATCTATCTGGCGCATCCCGAGGCGCGCTACTTCTCCGTGGGACGGATCGGCCGCGACCAGGTCGAGGACTATGCGGCTCGGGAAGGCGTCTCGGTAGCCGACGCAGAGCGCGCGCTACGACCGAACCTCGGCTACGAGCCGACGGCAGATGAGCAAGAAGTGAGGATCGTGTCGGCCTCTTCCGGGACCTGAGCTATCCTCGGTGACCGGCGCCGGTGGGGCGCCGATCTCGCATGCGGACGACGCTGAAACGGGGAGTCGGACAGGCCGCCGGTCTCAGTGGCAGCGGCGAGGCCGCCGTGCAGCTTTTCGGCCCGATGGCCCGCTACCGGCAGCCGCAACCGCCGCGGCGGTCGGCGATCGGGTGGATCCTGCGCGGCTTCGCCTGGCTCGTGCTCGCGCTCGCCGTCGTGGGAGCCGGCGCCGCGGGAGGGGCATACCTCTATCTGCACAAGACTCTCAGCGACATCGGGCCGCGCAGCCAGCAGCTCAATGACATCGTGAAGCACAAAGAGCTGAACACGGTCCCGCCCCCGTCGGACCCGGCGATTGCTCTCGTCGCAGGCTACGACGTCCGCGGCGCGCCCAAAGGCAAGAATCCGTATGCCGGCTCCAACTCCGACACCCTGATGCTGCTGCGGGCGGACCCGCAGCAGCACACGCTCTCGCTGCTGTCGTTCCCGCGTGACCTCTACGTGAGCATCTACTGCCACGGGGATGTCGTCGACACGCAGGACCGCATCAACTCCGCCTGGGGCCTTTGCCCCAACGGCCCTGCCGCGACGCTGGACACGATCCAGCACCTCACCGGGCTCAAGATCAACTACTTCATCACGCTCGACTTCCATGCGTTCACGCAGATCGTCGACCACCTGCACGGCGTCTACATGAACGTCGACCGCCGGTACTACATCCCCCCGCACTCGGGCACGTCGGCCATCAACCTCCAGCCGGGGTACCAGAAGCTCAACGGGGCGCAAGCGCTGTCCTACGTCCGGTTCCGCCACACCGACAGCGACATCTACCGCACCGGCAGGCAGCAGCTCTTCCTCGACGCCTTGAAGAGCCGGCTCAAGTCGGGGCTCTCGATCTTCTCCGCCCCGAAGCTGGTCGGAGACCTCAAGCACAACATCGAGATCGCCAAGGGCGGCGGAGGTTCCGTGACCGCGGGAGAGCTCGAGTCCTATCTCGGTCTGGTCTACGGCCTGCCGGCCGGTCACCTCTTCCGCAACGCGATCCCGCTCAACGACTTCCACTACTTCACTACCTCGGCCGGCGCCGATGTCGAGTCGGCCCCGCAGAGCGCGATCAACGCCGAGGTGCAGAGCTTCCTCCACCCGGACGTCCGCGACGTGCAGGCGGTCAACGTGCAGCTCGGCGGCCGCCCGAAGACGCCCAAGACGAAGACGAAGGTGCACAAGCTGCCGAAGTCGGAGGTCTCGGTGCTCGTCCTCAACGCGGGCACGATTCCTGGTCAGGCCTCGAACACGACGTATCTGCTGGCGCAGAGCGGCTACACGACGAAGCATCTGCCCGCGGGCGACGAGGCGAACGCGCCGAAGGTGAGGGGCGACACCACGATCTACTACGACCCGAACCAACCCGACGCGCAGGAGGCCGCCGCGCAGCTGCAGCCGCTCTTCGCCCCGCACACGAACGTGGTGCAGATGACCACGGCGATCCAGGGCTTTGCGAGCCGGGCCGGGAACCCGTTGACGGTGGTCGCTGTCGGGAGGAGCTTCCCCGGCAAGCTCGTCGTCCACCACCCCCCGAAAGTGAAGCCGAACCCGCCGGCGCAGCTGAGCAACGGCGCGGCGATGACTGCCCCGAAGCTCCGCCAGGTCTACGACGAGGGCCACTTCCCGCTGATGGTGCCGCACAAGATCGCGCAGTACTCGCAGCTGTCGTCGCAGCGAGGGCGTCCGCGCGTTCAAGCCGCTCCACAACCAGCACGAGGTCGTCCTCACGTTCGAGGTCGGGCAGACCTACGAGTACTGGCAGATCGAGGAGAGCACGTGGGACTCGGCGCCGATCCTCCAGAACCCATCCTTCACGCTCGTCCATCACGGCCAGAAGTACCTCGTCTACACCACCGGCGGTCAGGTTCAGATGGTCGCCCTGCGCACGCCGCGCGCGACCTACTGGGTCTCGAACACGATCCTCAACGAGCTCTCGAACAAGACGATGATCGCCATCGCCGAGAGCCTCCGGCCCCTCCGCCGCTGAACGGCGGTTTACCCTAGGGCCGTGGCGAGGATCGCGATCTTCGGGGCCGGCTACGTCGGCCTCGTCACCGGAGCGTGCTTCGCGGATCTCGGCCACGAGGTCGTCGTGCGCGACGTGCTGCCCGAGCGCGTCGAAGTGCTGCAGACGGGCGAGGTGCCGATCTACGAGCCCGGCCTCGACGAAGTGCTCGAGCGCTGCCGCGAGCGGATCTCGTTCACGCTCGACGTGCGCGAGGCCGTCGCCGGCGCCGACTTCCTCTACGTGGCCGTCGGCACGCCGCCGACCTACTCCGGCGACGCCGACCTCACCGCCGTGTGGACGGTCGTCGACGAGATCCCGGAGGACGTGCCGGGGCGTCCGCTGCTCGTGATGAAGAGCACCGTCCCGGTCGGCACGGGCGAGCGGGTGCGGGCCCGGCTCGACGGGCGCGGCCTCGAGAACGTCGGCTACGTCTCGAACCCCGAGTTCACCGCCGAGGGAACGGCAGTCGCGGACTTCATGCATCCCGACCGTGTCGTCGTCGGTGCCTTCGACCCTGACGACGCGGAGCGCGTCGTCGGGCTCCACGGGGGAATCGAGACCGAGTTCCTCCGCATGGACGTCGCGTCGGCCGAGCTCGTCAAGCTCGCGGCCAACGCCTTCCTTTCGACGCGCGTGAGCTTCATCAACGAGATCGCGAACGTCTGCGAGCTCGTCGGCGCCGACGTCGTCGAGGTGGCGCGCGGCGTCGGGCTCGACCACCGGCTCGGGCCGCACTTCTTCCGCGCCGGGATCGGTTTCGGCGGCAGCTGCTTCCCGAAGGACGTC
Organism: uncultured Actinomycetes bacterium; assembly: GCA_963702655.1. Classification (GTDB taxonomy): domain Bacteria; phylum Actinomycetota; class Thermoleophilia; order Gaiellales; family Gaiellaceae; genus Palsa-739. The sequence continues at coordinate 293,506 of CAVPDO010000001.1, forward strand.
ACCGCGTTGAAGCAGCTCGCCGGCAACTCGGGCTATCCGTTCCTGCTGCTGCAGGCGGTGTGGGAGGTGAACGAGCTCCAGAAGCGGCGCGTCGTGCAGAAGCTCCAGCAACGGCTCGGCAGCCTCCGCGGGCGCACCGTCGCGCTGCTCGGGCTCGCCTTCAAGCCGAACACCGACGACATGCGCGAGGCGCCGAGCCGGATCATCGCCTACCGGCTGCTCGCCGAGGGCGCCGAGGTACGGGCGTGGGATCCGGTCGCGCGGCCGACCGACCTCCAGGGCGTCGAGATCTGCGACTCGGCACTGGAAGCCGTGCGCGGTGCCGACGCAGCCGTGATCGTGACCGAGTGGCCGGAGCTCCGCGAGCTGCCGACGACCGAGGTGCGCGAAGCAATGGCGCGGCCGCTGATCATCGACGGCCGGAATCTCCTCGATCCTGCGGCCGTCGCGGCCGCCGGGTTCGAGTACGAGGCGATCGGCCGCCCGACGAAGGCGACGCCCGGCGGTGTGAACGGCAATCCGGCGCCGACGCGCGACCGCGAGCCGACCTGATGGAGGCACTGCTGCTCGCCGGCGGCAAGGCCGAGCGTCTGGGCGAGGCGGCGCAGGGACTGCCGAAGCCGCTCGTTCCGGTGGGAGGGCTTCCCCTGGCGGCTTACGGGGTCGCGCGGCTCGTCGAGGGCGGTGTGACGCGCGTGGTCGTCGCGTGCCGCGCCGGCGACGAAGAGGCGTTCACCGACGCGCTCTCGGGGCTGGGAGCCGAGGTCGAGGCGGTGGGGGAGGACGCGCCGCTCGGGCGCGGCGGCGGGCTCCGGCTGGCGGCCGCCCGGCGGCGGGAAGAGGGGCCGGTGCTCGCACTGAACGGCGACGAGCTCCTCGACGTCGACTTTCGCGCGCTCCTCGCCGAGCACGAGGCGAGCGGCGCTGCGGGAACGCTCGTCGTCGCGCAGGTCCGCTCCCCGTTCGGCGTCGTCGAGGTCGAGGAGGACGGCACGGTCACCGGCTTTCGCGAGGCGCCGCTGCTCGACCAGTGGGTCAACTCCGGCGTCTACGTGCTGGGTGAAGATGCGCTCGCGCTCCTTCCTGAGAAAGGCGACCACGAGCAGTCGACCTTTCCGCAGCTCGCGGACCAGCGGAGGCTCCACGCGCACCGGCACGAGGGTGTCTGGCTCACGGTGAACACGCCGAAGGACCTGCGCCGTGCCGCGGAGTTCGTCGAGGCGCATCCCGAATGGCGACCGCAGAGGCAGCCGGCGTGACGCTCGACTCGCCGAACTACGGCTCCCTCGACCGGTTCGCGTTCGAGGCGCGCCGGGTCGAGAAGCCGTGGGGCTGGGAGCTGATCTGGGCGCACGCCGACGCGTACGTCGGCAAGGTGCTGTTCGTGCGCGCCGGGGAGTCGCTCTCGCTGCAGTTCCACCGGGAGAAGGACGAGAGCTGGTACGTCCAGAGCGGGCGCGCGCGGCTCGAGCTCGGCGACGCCGGCCAGGAGGCGCTCGACGAGGAGGTCATCGTTCCCGGCGCCTGTTTCCACTTCCGCCCCGGCACGGTGCACCGGGTCACGGCGCTCGAGGACACGACGATCCTCGAGGTCTCCACGCCGCAGCTCGACGACGTCGTCCGGCTCGAGGACCGCTACGGACGCGAAGGCACCAGCGACGCCTGAGCGCATCCTGCGCTGGGACGGCTGCGTCAACGTCCGCGACCTCGGCGGGCTGCCGCTCGCCGGCGGCGGAGCGACGGCGTACCGCGTCGTCGTGCGCGCCGACTGGCTCCCCGGCCTGAGCGAAGAGGGACGCGGAGCGCTCGTCGACTACGGCGTCTCGCTCGTCGTCGATCTCCGTCCGGACCGGGAGGACCGCGGGGACGAGTACGAGCCGCTCCCGGTTCCCGTGTCGCGCCAGGCGATGGACCCGCGACCCGTCGCCGCCGCGTGGGACTGGCCCTCGATGCGCGAGGCGTACCTTGCCCTCGCCGACCACTACCGCGGCTCACTTGCTCGGGCCCTGACGCTGCTCGGCGATGCCGAGCCGCCGGCAGCGATCCATTGCGCGGGCGGCCGGGACCGCACGGGAATCGCATGCGGGATGGCTCTCTGGCTCGCCGGCGTCGAGCCCGAGGCGATCGCCGCGGATCACGCCTTGAGCGACGAGAGCTGGGCGCCGCACAACGCCGACTGGCTCGCCGCGGCGCCGGACGAGCAGGAGCGCGAGCGCCGCCGCCGGATCTCGCAGCCTGCCGGGCGCACGCTCGTCGACGTGCTCGAGGAGATCGACGAGCGCGAGGGCATCCGGAACCTTCTCCTAGGTGCAGGCGCGGACGAAGCGGCGCTCGACCGGCTCGTCGCGCGGCTGCGGGGCGAGGCGTGAGCGAGCGCGAGCAGCTGCAGGAGCAGTACCGGACGAACACGCACCTGCGGGCGCGGATCGGCCTGCACGAGCGCTTCTCGACGAGCTCGATCTCGTACCCCCGCTGGTTGTTCGACGGCTACGCGTTCGGCGCCGAGGCGGACGTGCTCGAGGTCGGTTGCGGCGACGGGATGGTCTGGCGCGAGAACCGCGACCGGATCCCCGAGGGCTGGCGTCTGACGCTGACCGACCTCTCGCCCGGAATGGTCGAGGTTGCGCGTGCGGCGCTCGCCGACCGCGCGGAGTACGCGGTCGCCGACGTGCAGGAGCTGCCGTTCGCCGACGGCTCCTTCGACGGCGTGATCGCCAACCACATGCTCTTCCACGTCGCCGATCGGCCTCGCGCGTTGGCGGAGATCGTGCGCGTCCTGCGGCCCGGCGGCCTGTTCTGCGCGACCGCGATCGGGCTCGGTCATCTGCGGCGGCTGCGCGAGCTCGTGCCGCCTCGCAAGGGCGGCCCGTGGGAAAGGACGCGCGAGCGGTTCAGCGTGGAGTCGGCCGCCGGCGAGCTGGCGCCGTTCTTCGTCGACGTCGAGCTCGAGCCGTATGACGACTCGCTCGAGGTGACCGAGCTCGAGCCTCTCCTCGACTTCGTCCGCTCGCGCGGGGACGTCGAGGAGCACGAGCTCGAGGCACTCCGGCAGGCGGCGGAAGAGGAGATCGCGGCACGCGGTTCCTTCCACGTGACGAAGGAGACTTCGCGCGTGCGCTCGCGCAAGCCTTGACACAGCTTTGTTAAGGTCAAGTCCGATGGATCCGCTTCGCGTCGGTCACGCGGCGGCCCGCACGGGCTGGTCGGCCCGGATGCTCCGGTATCTCGAGCGGGCCGGGCTCGTCGTGCCGTCTCGCACGCCCGCGGGCTACCGGCTCTACGGCCTGCGCGAGCTGAACCAGCTCCGCTCGCTCGCCGAGCTGCGGCACCGGTTCGGGATCGGGATCGGCGACATCGCATTCGCCGCGAGACTGCGCCGGGAGCCCGAGCTGCGGGCCGCGATCGACGGCTGGCTCGCCGACGCCGAGCATGGGCTCGGCTGGGTCGAATTCGAGCAACGCAAGCACGAGCGGCTGCTGAGGGCCGCATAACCGAGAAAGGACTTCATGGCAGCGACACAGCGCTACGACGTGAAAGACCTGGCCCTGGCGGAGGAGGGGAAGCGGCGGATCGAGTGGGCCGACCGGCAGATGCCGGTGCTCGCGGCGATCCGGGAGCGGTTCGAGCGCGAGCAGCCGCTCGCCGGTCATCGCATCTCCGCCTGCCTCCACGTCACGACCGAGACGGCGAACCTGATGCGGACGCTGCAGGCGGGCGGTGCCGACGTCGTCCTCTGCGCGTCGAACCCGCTCTCGACGCAGGACGACGTCGCGGCGGCGCTGGTGGCCGAATACGACGTGTCCGTGCTTCGCGATCAAGGGCGAGGACAACGACACGTACTACTCCCACATCGAGGCGGCCGTCGACCACAAGCCGCACTTCACGATGGACGACGGCGCTGACGTGATCGGCGTCCTCCACTCGGCGCGCCGCGAGCAGCTCGGCGAGATCATCGCCGGCACCGAGGAGACGACGACCGGCGTGATCCGGCTCAAGGCTCTCGAGGCGGAGGGGAAGCTCGGCTTCCCGATCATCGCGGTCAACGAGGCGCTGACGAAGCACATGTTCGACAACCGCTACGGCACGGGCCAGTCGACGATCGACGGGATCATCCGGGCGACGAACGTCCTGATCGCGGGCAAGCGGTTCGTGATCGCCGGCTACGGCTGGGTGGGGCGCGGCGTCGCCTCGCGCGCACGCGGCATGGGCGCGCACGTGATCATCACCGAGGTAGATCCGCTGAAGGCGCTCGAGGCGTCGATGGACGGGTTCGAGGTGCTGCCGCTCGAGCGGGCGGCCGAGATCGGCGACCTCTTCTGCACGGCGACCGGCGACAAGCACGTGATCGCGCGCGACCACATGGAGCGGATGAAGGACGGCGCGATCCTCGCCAACACGGGCCACTTCAACGTCGAGATCGAGATCCCGGCGCTGCGCGACATGGCGGTCGAGACGAAGAAGGCGCGGGAGTTCGTCGAGGAATTCACGCTCGCCGACGGGCGGCGCCTGTACCTCGTGGCCGACGGCCGGCTCGTCAACCTCTCCGCCGCCGAGGGCCATCCGGCGCTCGTGATGGACATGTCCTTCGCGAACCAGGCGCTCGCACTCGAGTACGCCGCGCAGCACGCGAGCGAGCTCGACCGCAAGGTCTATCCGGTGCCTGCCGAGATCGACAACGAGATCGCGCGTCTCAAGCTCGAGACGATGGGCGTGGAGATCGACAAACTCACGGAGGAGCAGGCGCACTACCTCGCCTCGTGGGACGAGGGGACCTGACCTCTCGGGACAGCTCTTCGGCGGACACGGCCGGAACCTGGTTCCGGCCGTGTCCGTAGAGGACATGAGCAGGGAACTTGAACCCGAGCAGATCGTGCGGCTCGATGAGGATGGCCCGGCAGTCGTTCTCCTCGACCAGCGGAAGCTGCCCGACGAGGTCGTCGAGGTGCGCTGCAGGACGGCCGCGGAGGTCGCCGATGCGATCCGCAGCATGGTGGTGCGCGGCGCGCCGGCGATCGGCATCGCCGCGGCGTACGGTCTCGCGCTCGCGGCGCTGCGCGGGGAGGATCTCGAGGAGGCCGAGCAAGCCCTCGCGGCTTCCCGGCCGACCGCGGTCAACCTTCCGTGGGCTCTCGCGCGCCTGCGCGACGAACCGACTCCCGGCAACGCACGCGCGCTCCACACGGAAGAGGTGGAGCGCTGCCGGAGGATGGCCGCCCACGCCGCCGAGCTCTTCGAGCCGGGAACCCGCGCTCTCACGCACTGCAACGCCGGCGGCCTCGCGACCGGCGGCTACGGCTCCGCGGTCGGCGCGCTCCGCGCCGCCGCCGAGCGCGGGCTGCTCGAGCGAGTGCTCGTCGACGAGACGAGGCCGCTTCTCCAGGGAGCGCGGCTCACGGCTTGGGAGCTCGAACGCGCCGGCATTCCTCACGCCGTCATCGCCGACTCGGCGGCGGGCTCGCTCATGGCGCTTGGGGAGGTCGACCTCGTCGTCACCGGCGCCGACCGGATCGCCGCGAACGGGGACACGGCGAACAAGATCGGGACATACTCGCTCGCCGTGCTAGCCGCCCATCACGAGATCCCGTTCTACGTCGTCGCGCCGACCTCGACGCTCGACCGCGAGACGTCCGCGGGCTCGGCGATCCCGATTGAGGAGCGCGACCCTGCCGAGCTGACGAGCCGCTTCCCCGCCCGCAATCCCGCCTTCGACGTGACGCCGGCCGAGCTGATCACGGCGATCGTGACCGAGGACGGCGTCCACCGGCCGCCGTACGCGAGCTCGCTTCCGTGAAGGCGGTCATCCTCGCCGCGGGCTACGCGACCCGCCTCCGGCCGCTGACGGACGACGTACCCAAGCATCTCCTCCCGGTCGGCGGGCAGCCGATGCTCGACTGGGTGCTCGACCGGGTTCGGGAGGTCAAGGCGGTCGACGAGCTCCATCTCGTCACCAACAGCCGCTTCGCCCCGGCGTTCCGGCGCTGGGCCGAAGCGCACTCCGTCACCGTGCACGACGACGGCACGATCTCGAACGAAGATCGGCTCGGCGCGGTCGGCGACCTGTGGCTCGCGATCGAAGAGGCACGCCTCGACGACGAATTGCTCGTGCTCGCCGGAGACAATCTGTTCGAGTTCTCGTTGCCTCTCTTCGCCGACTGGTGGCGCGCCAAGCCGCAGCCGTCGAGTGCCGTGCCGCTCCACGACGTCGGCGACCTCGAGCTCGCCACGCACTACGGGATCGCGGCCACCGACGCCGAGGATCGCATCGTGCGCTTCGTGGAGAAGCCGAGCGATCCACCGTCGACCCTCGCCTCGACCTTGGTCTACCTGCTGCCGCCGGAGCACGTGAGGCTGGTCCGGACGTACCTCGACGAAGGTCACAGCCCGGACAACGCCGGCAGCTTCCTCGGCTGGCTCGTACAACGTGAGCCGGTCTACGGCTATCCGTTCGACGGTGCCTGGTACGACATCGGGAACCGCGAACAGCTGCTCGAAGCGGACAACCGCCAGCGGCGGCTCGCCGGGCTGCCCGAGCGCGAGTCGTACAGCCTCGACTGAGCCGGCACAGACGCGGCACACCTCGCGCCGTAGCGTCGAGCCGTGCTCGACCTGCTCCTGCCGCAGCGCTGCGTGGTCTGCGGCGGCGGCCGGAGGCAGCTCTGCGCCGCGTGCCGCGATGAGCTGCCGCGGATCGACCCGCCGCTCTGCGCACGGTGCGGCGCGCCGACGGCGTGGCCGGTGGAGCGCTGCCGCGAGTGCGCGGGGCGGCGGCTCGCCTTCGCGAGCGCCCGCGCGGCGGTCGGGTACGACGCGGCGGCGCGCCGGCTCGTCCACGCCTGGAAGGAGCGCGGCCTGCGGCGTCTCGCCGCCGACGCGGCGCAGCTCGTCGCCGAACGGCTGCCCGCGCCCGAGGTGGACGCGCTCACGTTCGTCCCGGCCGACCGCGGCCGGCACCTGGAGCGAGGGCACAACCCGGCCGAGCGGCTCGCGCTCGAGCTCGCCGCGCTCTGGGAGGTTCCGTGCCTGCCGCTGCTGGAACGCACGCGCGGCGGCCGCCAGCGCGGCAGCTCGGCCGCCGAGCGCCGGACGGTTCGCGGCGCTTTCCGGGCGAGGGGCGCCGTTCCCCGGCAGGTCGCCGTGGTCGACGACGTCTACACGACCGGCGCCACCGCCGCGGCGGCCGCGAGCGCGCTCCGCAGCGGGGGTGCACGCCGGGTCGAAGCCGTCGCGTTCGCACGCGCGCTCCGTCGTGGCTGAGCACGGCTGCGGACACACGGCTCCCGAGTAGGGTTAGACGGCAGCCACAAGCAGCGACAGGGGAGGCGCCGATGCAGCTTCACGTCAAGGGCAAGAACCTCGAGGTGAACGACTCCATGCGGAGCTACGTCGAGCGAAGGCTCCAGAAGCTCGACCGTCGCGTCCACGAGTTGACGGAGGTCGAGATCGAGCTCGCCGTCGAGCGGAACCCGTCGATCGCCGAGTCGCAGGTCGCGGAGGCGACGGTGCACCTCAAAGGCCGCACGCTGCGCGCGCGCGAGACCGCACCGGACATGAAGGCCGCCATCGACGAGCTCTCCGACAAGCTCACCCGGCAGGTCAGGGATCTCCACGACAAGCGCGTCGGCGGCCGCAGGCATCTCACGCAGCCGCAGGTCGCGGATCCGCTCGAGGCGGAGATCACCGAGAGCTAGTGGCGCTCTTCCGGCGGCGCAGGCAGGAGACGCTGAACGAGCAGCTCCTGCGCGAGGCGGGGCTCGATCCGGAGCAGGTGCTCGGGGACTCGCCGCCTCCGCCGCCGCCGCAGCCGCTCGAGCCGCCGCGGTCGGGGCTGGCGAGGGCGGGAGTCGTCGACGGCTCGGGAATCGGCCCGAAGGAATGGGACGCGGCGGTCACGGTCGCGGCGCCCGCGCTCATGGGCGACCGGGTCCAGTTCACGACGATCCCGAACGGAGATGTGATCGTCGGCGAGGAGCACGGCGACGCCGACCTCACGCCGCTCGCCGATGCCGTCGAGCGCCGCCTGAGCCCGCCCTACCGGGCCGTCGGGCAGCGGCAGGACGGAGACCTCTGGGGACTCGGTGCGAAGCGGATCCAGGTGGCGCAGTTCGCGTTCCCGGACGGCGACAGGCTCGAGCTTTCCCAGCACGTCGACCACGGTGAGCTACTCGTCGACGGCGAGCCGAACGATTCGCCGGTCCCTGCAGAGCTCCAGCGGCTCGGCGAGGCGCTCGGCGACAGTTTCTACGTGCAGGCGGACCGGATCGACGGCGACTACTGGGAGGTCAGGGCGTCGGCACTCTAGGCCGCTACCCTTGACCCGTGGAGCTCGGCAACCTCGAGAAGGTTCTCCGTGTCGGCGAGGGCCGCCGCCTCAAGCGGCTCCAGGAGCAGGCGGCGTACATCACCTCGCTCGAGCCCGAGTTCGAGCAGCTGTCCGCGGCCGACCTCCAGGGCAAGACGGCGGAGTTCCGGCAGCGGCTCGAGAACGGCGAGAGTCTCGACGAGCTCGTCTTCGAGGCGTTCGCGGCTGTCCGGGAGGCCCGCAAGCGCGCCTCCGACCAGCGCATGTTCGACGTGCAGCTGATGGGCGGGATCGTCCTCCACGAGGGCGACATCGCCGAGATGAAGACCGGCGAGGGCAAGACGTTCGTGGCGAGCCTCGCCCTCTACCTGAACGGGCTGGCCGACCGCGGCGCGCACCTCGTCACCGTCAACGACTACCTCGCCCAGCGCGACGCCGAATGGAACCGGCCCGTCTTCGACTCCCTCGGGATGACGGTCGCCTCCATCGAGGCGATGATGCCGTTCGACCAGCGCAAGGCCGCGTATGCCGCGGACGTGACCTACGGGACGAACTCCGAGTTCGGCTTCGACTACCTGCGCGACAACATGGCGGTCTCGCTCGACGGCATCGTCCAGCGCGGCCATCCCTACGGGATCGTGGACGAGGTCGACTCGATCCTGATCGACGAGGCGCGGACGCCGCTCATCATCTCCGGCGAGCCGGAGACGGCGGCCCAGCAGTACTACGACTTCGCGCGCGTCGCGAAGCAGCTGATCGCGTTCCGCGCGTCGCCCGGCGACCCGAAGGGAGCGGCCGAGGACGCCGGCGCCGACTTCGAGTTCGACGAGAAGTTCAAGACGGTCGGCGTGACGCCGCAGGGTGTCGCGAAGGTCGAGCGCGCGATCCGGATCGACAACCTCTACGCGCCGGAGAACACGCAGCTCGTCAACCACCTCTACCAGGCGCTGAAGGCGGAGTCGCTCTACCAGGTCGACGTCGACTACGTGATCCAGGACGGCGAGGTGAAGATCGTCGACGAGTTCACCGGCCGGATCATGGAAGGGCGCCGCTGGAGCGAAGGCCTGCACCAGGCGGTCGAGGCGAAGGAGGGCGTCAAGATCCAGGAGGAGTTCCAGACCCTCGGGACGATCACGCTCCAGAACTACTTCCGCCTGTACGAGAAGCTCGCCGGCATGACCGGCACCGCGAAGACCGAGGAGAAGGAGTTCGTCGAGATCTATGACCTCGACGTCGTCGAGATCCCGACCAACGTCCAGGTGGCCCGCGCCGACGAGAACGACCTCGTCTTCAAGACGAAGGAGGGGAAGTTCGCCGCCGTCGTGCGCGACATCGAGGAGCGGTCGAAGGACGGCCAGCCCGTCCTCGTCGGCACGATCGCCGTCGAGACCTCCGAGTACCTGTCCCAGCTCCTGACCCGCAAAGGGATCAAGCACAACGTCCTCAACGCGAAGGAGCACGCCCGCGAGGCGGAGATCATCATGGACGCGGGCCAGCGCGGCGCGGTCACGATCGCGACGAACATGGCGGGCCGCGGTGTCGACATCAAGCTCGGCGACGGTGTGCTCGACGTCGGCGGCCTCTACGTCCTCGGCACCGAGCGCCACGAGTCGCGGCGGATCGACAACCAGCTCCGAGGCCGCTCGGGCCGCCAGGGCGACCCCGGCGAGACGCGCTTCTACCTCTCCGGCGAGGACGACCTCGTCCGCCTGTTCGCCGGCGACCGGATCAAGGGCGTCATGGACCGCTTCAAGATCCCCGACGACCAGCCGATGGAGGCGAAGATCCTCTCCCGGCAGATCGAGGGCGCGCAGAAGAAGGTCGAGGAGCAGAACTTCGTGATGCGCAAGAACGTCCTCAAGTACGACGACGTCCTCAACCGGCACCGCGGACGGATCTACGAGCAGCGGCGCCAGGTGCTCGACGGCGACGACCTCTCCGAGCAGATCAAGCTCTGGATCGACGAGGTCGTCGAGGACACGGTCAACCTGTTCACGCAGGAGGAGTCCGAGCTCGAGTGGGACCTCGAGGCGCTCACCCAGGCGATGGCGCAGCTCTACCAGACCGAGATCACGGCGAAGGAGCTGCAGGAGGATCTCGGCGAGATCTCCCGCGAGGCGCTGATCGAGGAGTTCCAGACCGATGCGCGCGACGAGTACGAGGCGAAGGAGGAGGAGTTCGGCGCCGAGTTGATGCGCGAGCTCGAGCGCTTCATCGTCCTCCAGGTCGTCGACGTCCGCTGGCGCGAGCACCTCGAGAACATGGAGGTGCTACGCGAAGGTGTGCATCTGCGGCAGATGGCGCAGAAGGACCCGCTCGTCGAGTACACGGCCGAGGGCGAGCGGATGTTCACCGAGCTCGGCCGCACCATCCGCAGCGAGGTCGTGCTCCACCTCTTCCACGCCGAGCTCGCGCCTCCGCAGCCGGATCAGGGCGCAACCGCAGGGCTGACGCCGCAGCCGGGCTCGAACGGAGGCGGCAACGGAGCAAATCTCCATTACCAGCACGAGACCTCGGCCGGCGCCGACGTGATCGACGCGGCGTTGGGCGGCGGCGTGAACACCGCTCCGGTCGGCGCCGTCGCGGCACCGCAGACGGTGCGCGCGAGCGAGCACGAGAAGCTCGGCCGCAACGACCCGTGCTGGTGCGGCTCCGGCAAGAAGTTCAAGAAGTGCCACGGCGCCTAACGGGCCGTTAGCAGTTCGTCAGGCGTAAGGACGCTCGCCCAGCCCAGCGTGACGCGCAGCTCAAATTCTCCAAGAGGTAGCCGGCACTGCTGTCAGTTCCTCGCCGACGAGGTCCGGGCGGCGCTCAGCGGTCGGTAAGACTCGGGCGAGTGTTCTTCTTGGCGCGGAGGAGATCGCGCGTCCAGTCGACTTGCGCAGGCGCTTCATGCGTCCGCGTCGCGGCCTCGACCCTCTCGGACAAGGGCAGGCCTTCCGTCGATTTGTGTTCCGGCATCTCGTGGTTCGGTTCCTGTAGGGCTTCTTCGGCCGGCTCGAGGAGGGGCTTCGCTGGAGCCTGCGGTCGTGTGTCGCGGAGGGTGGCGGGCGGCGGAGCCGGTTTCTCCGGCTCGGGCTTTCGAGGCTGATAAGGCGCTGCTTCGGCGGCCTCCTGCCGCGCGCGGGCGACGGCTTCGGCGACCTGCCGCGCGGTCTCGTCCTTGGCCTCCCGCAGAGCCTCCTCGACGGCGGCGGCGACCCGTCGCGCGGTCTCGTCCTCCGCCTCCCGTCGAGCCTCCTCGCGCGCCTCGGCGGCCGCGGCGGCTACCTGCCGCGCGACATCGTCGTCGACCCCACCGGTCTGATGGTCAGCCGTTCGATGGCCGGCAGCGCTAGCCGTTGCGGCCTGCCGGCGCACCGCTTCCTCTGCTGCCGTCAGTCGCGCCTGCTCACGCGTGCGCGACTGCTGCTCGCGCTGTTCGACCGCCTGGCGCCGGGCGTCGGCCTCCTCTGCGTCCATGTAGCTGTGGACCAAGTCCTTGCGGGCCTCGGTCAGGGACGTGTCCGGCTCTTGCTCCCGTCGAATCCAGGCAACCATCGTGCGAAAGCGTACGTGATGCATGCGGTGGGAATCCAGCCGCCCGTGGAGCCACTTCCGCTCAGCCCGAAAGCCCGATCTCGGCCGGGAGCCGGTCTCCCACCTCCTCGGTGCGCAGCTCGTCGCGGACGCGGCAGTCGAAGTAGAGGTAGACGGTCGTGAGGGCGACGAAGGGCATCGCCAGTGCGTAGATCGCCCCGGCGACGACGTTGACGAGCCAGAACGGCGCGCTCGTTCCGAGAATCAGGAGGGCGCCGACGAGCGGGCCGAGCAGGAGCACGAGGCCGCCTCCGGCGACCACCAGCGTCGCCACCTTCAGCCACTGCCCACGGACGAGACGGCGGCTGCGGCGTAGCGCGGCGAGCGAGCCGATGCGCTCCAGCTCGACCACCGGCGCGACGAGCGCCCAACGGCCCGCGAGCCAGACCGCGATCGGCAGCAGGTAGAGCGAGCTCGTCAGCAGCGACACGACGGCGACTGCGACGAGCAGTGCCTTGAAGAGGCCGGCCACGCGCTCGAGCGACAGCCGGTACGCGCGAAGCGGCCCGACGTGACGGTCGGCGTCGAGCTCGACGAGCGCGCTGGCGGTCGCGGCCTGGACCAGACCCAGGCCCAGCAGCGTGAGCGTCGTCCCGAGCGCGAGCGCCACGAACGCGACGGCACCGCTGCTGCCGTGAACCGCTTCGACGCCGACCACGCTCGTCGAGTGCAGCAGGAGCGACTGGAGCAGCGAGATCACCAGCCCGATCGGGACGAACAGGACGCCGAGCCCGACGAAGAGCGGCCAGTGCGAGAGGTACATCCGCCCGGACGCGGCCAGCGTCTGGCCCCAGGCGCGCCGCCGGGCGAGGTGGAGGGCCGCCGTCGGCCGCCAGGCCGTTCGCGAGAGCAGGAAGAGAACGACGATCACGATCCCCGCGAGCACGAGGGCGAAGGCGGCCGGCCTGGCGACGAGTTGCACGAGCGACCGCGAGACATGGGCCACCGCGCCGCAGAAGAAGCCGGTCGCCCCGGGACCGAAGACGGTGCTGCCGGGGACGGTGTAGCTCTGGCTCCGCCAGTCCTCGGCCCACGTGATCGGGTGCGTCCACTGCTCCTTCAGGTTCGGGCCCTCGGGCCCGTTGAAGAACGCGGGGTGGAGCTCGCCCCAGCGCCCTTCGAACGCGATCCACGGATACTGCGAGTGCGCGGCCGCCTGACCGCTCGGAATCGTCACGACCTTCGGCCGCACGTCGACGGTCGGTCCGCGCGTGTCGTCGCAGCCGACTCCCTCCTGGGCGGAGCTGCCGAGATACAGCGCTTCGCCGTAGAAGTTCGCGTGCGAGCCGTCGGCCGGGTGGACGACCGGATGCGTGCCGTCGACGCGCTCGAGTTTCGAGTCGTTCCACGTCGCCCGCTCGGCGCCCTCGTGCTGGCTGTAGCCGACCTCGGCGGGCGGCGTCTGGAGGGCGGCCGCGGCCGTGGGGGCGTCGAAGACGAGCTGGATCATCTCCCAGTCGCCCTCGTGCAGGTTGTTCCAGTCGTTGAAGACGTAGAAGAACCAGTACTGGAGCGCGAGCTTGCCCGGGTGCGCCGGGTCGGTGACCACGTGGGCGTATGCGGTCGGCGAACGCTCGGCGCCGAGGTGCTCCTGCCAGTTCAGGTAGTCGCAACCCGGCTGCAGGGCGTTGCCCGGGAAGTCGAGGTGGTAGCCGTACAACCCGCGGCCGAGGTCCTTGGCCTTCGGCGCGATGTCGACCAGGTCGTTCCCCCACGGCCCGCGCAGCGCGACCGTCGGCTCGTCGAAGAGGAAGTTCACGTCGATCGGGACGTAGTGCAGGCCACCGCAGCCCTCGCCCCCCGCGACGAGACGGAGTACGGGGGCGTACCGCTCGGCCAGGGCGCGTTCCTGGGCGATGTCTGCGCGGGCCGGGCCGGCGAGAGCCAGCGCGGCCGCCAGTGCCCCCAGGGAGAGGATGAGCGCCTTCATGTACTGATCTTTGCGCAGCCGCCGGAGTGAGGAGTAGCGGTGGTTAGGATGGCCGGCGCGATGGCCGACGAGAACCAGATCCCGCTCGCCGACCGGCTCGAGGAGATCGGGGCCCAGCTCGACTGGGTCCGTGGTTACCTTTGACCCCGCCTCGCTGAGCAGCCGAGTCGGCGAGCTGGAACAAGAGCTCGCCCAACCCGACTTCTGGAACGACCAGCAGCGCGCCGCGCTTCTCTCCACCGAGCATCAGCGCGCTCAGCAGAAGCTCCAGCGCTATGACCAACTCGTCTCGAACGTCGAGTTCCTGCGCGAGGGCGTGGGCACGTTCCCGGACGAGGAGCTCGAGCCCGTGCTGCGCGACGTGCGCGGCGAGCTCGCGCGGCTGCAGGAGGACGCGCTCTTCTCCGGCGAGTACGACGCGGGTGACTCGGTCGTGACGATCCAGGCCGACGCGGGCGGCACCGACGCGCAGGACTGGGCCGAGATGCTGCTGCGCATGTACCTCCGCTGGGCCGAGCAGCGCGGCCTCAAGACCGAGGTGATCGAGTCGAGCCCGGGAGAGGAGTACGGGATCAAGTCGGCCACCTTCACCGTACGAGGCGAGAACGCGTACGGGATTCTCAAGGCCGAGCGCGGCAAGCACCGCCTCGTGCGCCTCAGCCCGTTCGACCAGGCGCACCGCCGCCACACGAGCTTCGCGCAGGTGATCGTCGCGCCGCTCCTCGAGGAGGCCGGGGACATCGAGATCGTCGACGACGACATCCGGATCGACACGTACCGCTCCTCGGGCGCCGGCGGCCAGCACGTGAACAAGACCGACTCGGCGGTCCGGATCACCCATATGCCGAGCGGAATCGTCGTCGCCGTCCAGAACGAGCGCAGCCAGTCGGCGAACAAGGACACGGCGATGAAGATCCTGCGCTCGCGGCTCGCCGAGAAGGCCGAGGAGGAGCGCGAGGCCGAGCTGGCGCGCGAGCGCGGCGGTGTCTCGATGGGCTTCGGCGGCAACGCGATCCGCAGTTACGTCCTCCACCCGTACCAGCACGTCAAGGATCACCGGACCGAGCACGAGGTCGGCAACACGCAGGGCGTCCTCGACGGCGACCTGGACGGGTTCATTCGCGCCTATCTCCTGCAGACGGCAGGAGAGCAGTCGTAACTCGCCGAAAGCTGCGCTAGAGTGGGGGCCGCTTCGCACGACTCGACCGGCGCCGGGCGAAATCGCCCGCCCCAACTCGAACCGGTGGACGTGACTGACGTACAGATAGAGCAACCGACCGCATACGCACAGCCTTCGACGGAGCAGCCGTCGACGAACGGACAGGTCGTGCCGGCCGGGGAGCAGGCCAAGCCTGCCGCGGGCTCGATGATCCTGTTCGAGAACGTGACGAAGGTCTACGAGCCGGACGTCACGGCGCTCGACTCCGTCAACTTCGCGATCGACAAGGGCGAATTCGTGTTCATCGTCGGCGCGTCGGGCTCCGGCAAGACGACGCTCGTGCGGCTGCTGCTGAAGGAGCTCGAGCCGACCGACGGGCGGATCATGATGGGCGGCCGCGACCTCGGCCGGCTGGGACATTCGAAGGTGCCGCGTCTGCGCCGCAACATCGGCTGCGTCTTCCAGGACTTCAAGCTCCTGCCGAGCCGGACGGCGGCCGAGAACGTCGCCTACGCCCTCAAGGTGCAGGGCGAGAGCCGCACCTCGATCCGGCGCAAGGTGCCCGAGGTGATGACGCTGGTCGGGCTCGCGAACAAGATGAACTCGCTGCCGGACGAGCTCTCGGGCGGCGAGCAGCAGCGCGTCTCGATCGCGCGCGCCGTCGTCAACCATCCGCCGCTGCTCGTCTGCGACGAGCCGACCGGGAACCTCGACCCCGACACGAGCGTCGGGATCATGCAGCTCCTCTACCGCATCAACCGCGCCGGCACGACGATCCTGATGGTCACCCACGACCGCGAGATGGTCGACAAGATGCGCAAGCGCGTGATCGCGCTCGAGGACGGCAGGCTCGCCCGCGACGAGCGCCGCGGGGGCTACACCTCCGAATGAGCCAGGTTCGCCTGCTGTTCTCCGAGGCGTGGTCCTCGATCCGCATGAACCTCTCCACGACGTTCGCGGCGACGATGACCGTGCTGATCGGGATGTGCCTGCTCGGGCTGTTCATCGCCCTCGGCACCTGGGTGCTCTCGTGGAGCAACCACGTCCAGAAGGAGCTGCAGGTCCAGGTCTACTTCTGCACGACCGCCTCGATGGTCGACTGCAAGACGAACGCGACCCACGCCCAGGAGCTGGCTGTCTACCGCGCCCTCCGCAACGATCCGCACGTGCAGCAGGTGGCGTTCGTGTCGAAGGAGCAGGGCCTCAAACAGGAAGAGAAGAACAGCGGCGGCGAGTTCCCGGACGGGACCTGGAAGCTGCTCAACGGGTTGGGAAACCCGCTGCCGGACAAGTATGTCGTCACGCCGACGCAGGGCAGGTTCACGCCGGTGATCGGGAAGCTGATCTGCAGCAAGCACTACGCCGGGGTCGAACCGTGCGCGACGGCCAAGACGGGCGGGCTCGGGAATGCGGGCGGAGTTCACTGGGAGAGCACGGTCACGAAGCGCGTGCTGACCATCGCCAAGGTCATCTCGCTCGTGTTCCTGATCGCGGTCGTCCTGCTCGTGATCGCCGCGACGCTCCTGATCGCGAACACCATCCGGCTCTCGATCTTCGCGCGCCGACGCGAGATCGAGGTGATGAAGCTCGTCGGTGCGACCAACTGGTTCATCCGCGGGCCGTTCATGCTCGAAGGTCTCCTCTGCGGGGTCGTCGGCTCGGCGCTCGCCGTGATCCTGCTCCTGCTCGGCAAGACGCTCGCGCTGCCGTCGATCCTGCCGCACATCGGCGGCGGGGTCTCGAACGGCGACGTGCACGCGTGGTCCTTCACGCTCAACGCATTCATGCTGCTCGCTGCGGGCGTTCTGCTCGGTGCGCTGGGCTCGGGCCTGACGCTGCGCCGCTTCCTGCAGGTCTAGTGGCGCGGGGGCGGCAGAAGCGCCCCAGCCGGAGTGACCGTCATCGGCGGCGGCAGGCGCCGGCGCGGAGGCCCGTCTCCGAGCTGACCGTCCGGCTGCCCGAGCGGCGCGTCGAGCCGGAGACGGTGATCGCGCACCTCGGGCCGACCAACTCCGGAAAGACCCACGACGCGCTCCGCTTCCTGATCGAGAACGGTCGCGGCGTCTACGCGGCGCCGTTGCGGATGCTCGCGCAGGAGGCGTACCGGCGGCTCGCGGCGGAGCTCGGCGATGAGCGTGTCGGGCTCGTGACCGGCGAGGAGCGGCTCAACCCCGGCGCGCCGATCGTGTGCTGCACGGCCGAGATGGCGCCGGCGAGCGGCGAGACGCTCGTGCTCGACGAGGTGCAGTGGGCGGAGGACGAGGAGCGCGGCTCGGCGTGGACGCGGCTGCTGCTCGGCGGCGAGTACCGGCACATCCTGCTGCTCGGCGCCGTCGAGGCTCTGCCGCTCGTCCGGCATGCGTTCCCGCAGGCCGAGATTCGCTTCTTCGAACGCAAGGCGCCGCTCGACTGGGCCGGGCGCCGCGGCATCGCCGGCCTCGGGCCGGGAACGGTCGTCGTCGCCTTCAGCCGCCGCGCGGTGATCGGTCTCGCGGGCGAGCTGAACCAGCTCCGCCCGGGCCAAGTCGCCTGCCTCTACGGCGCGATGCCGCTCGCGTCTCGGCGGGAGGAGATCGACCGCTTCGTCGACGGCCGCGCGGAGGTCTGCGCGGCGACCGACGTGCTCGGGCACGGCGTCAACCTGCCGTGCGAGACGCTGCTCTTCGCCGAGACGACGAAGTTCGACGGGAAGGAGCGGCGCGACCTCGAGCCGTGGGAGATCGCGCAGATCGCGGGCCGCGCGGGCCGCTTCGGCTTTCACGAGCGCGGCCACGTCGGCGTCCTCACCGGCGTCCCGTGGGCCGATCCCGACCCCGAGCTCGTGCGCAGCGCTCTGGTCCCGCACGTCGCGATCGAGGACGGCCACCTCGGCTACCGCGTCGTCGACTCGGGACGCCTCCGCCCGCAGCTCTCCGACCTCAACGTGACGCGCGTCGACGAGCTCGAGCCGGCGCTGCACGCGTGGCGCCACGCGGCGCTGCGCTACTGGAGCGTCGACGGCTGGCTCGAGGTCGAGTCGATCCAGCCGCTGCTCGCGCGCCTCGACGCGGTGCGCGACGCCCTCCACCACGCGCGCCGCACGCTCGAGCTCGCCGACGTCTGGAAGCTCGTGCAGGCGCCGGTGGACGAGGACAATGCGCAGCTCCTCGGCGCGCTCGCCGCTGCGCTGGCCGGTGACAAGCCCCAGCAGACGATGCTCGGCTGGACTCTCGATCCGCGCCGTCTCGACGCGGCCGGGCTCGAGGAGGCGGAGGCCGCGGCGCGCGTCGCATCGGTCCTCCGCTGGTTCGCGCTCCAGTACCCGGGCGTCGCGGGCGTCACGATCGAGCGGGCCGCGGCGCTGGAGGAAGCCGCGGCGGCCCGGGTCGTGCGTGAGTTGCGCGCCGAGATCGAGGATCCGACGATCGGCCGCTGTCGTGTCTGCGGCGCCCGGACGGCGCCGTGGGCGGCGCTCTGCGACCGCTGCTTCATGGCGCGCGGCTACCGGGCGCGACGCTAGCGCAGGAGCAGCTGGGTGGCGCGGAACAGCGCCAGGCGACGGCCTTCCGGATCGGTCACCGTCGCGTCCCAGAGCTGGGTCGTCCGCCCGCCGTGGACGAGCGTCGCCTCGCAGTCGATGGTCGCTCCGGGCTGCGCCGTGCGCAGGAAGTTCGTCTTCAGCTCGACCGTCGTGAACCCGCGGGCGCCCTCGGGCAGGCTGAGGATGCAGCCGTAGCCGCACGCCGAGTCGGCAAACCCGACGACCGTGCCCGCGTGGAGGTAGCCGTTCGGCGCCATGTGCTTCTCCTCGAGCGCGAGGCGCGCGCGGGCGTGCCCGTCTCCCGCCTGCTCGAACTCGATCCCGAGCAGCCCGGGGAAGCCGGACGAACCAAGCTCGGTCAACTGGGCGAAGGTGAGCTCCACGCGCCCGACCCTACACTTGGCCTCCATGGCCGAGAAGCTCATCGTCGACAACCGCCGCGCGCGGCACGACTACCACCTCTCGGACCGCGTCGAGGCGGGCGTCGTGCTCACGGGCACGGAGGTGAAGTCGCTGCGCGGAGGCGAGGCGACGCTGCAGCAGGCGTACGCAGAGGTGCGCGACGGCGAAGCCTGGCTCGTCGGCCTCCACGTGCCCGAGTACACCGAGGGGAACCGCGCCAACCACGATCCCGACCGGCCGCGCAAGCTCCTGCTCCACCGGAAGGAGATCGAGCGGCTGGCCTCGTCGGTCGCGGAGAAGGGCTTCACGGTCGTCCCGACGCGGCTCTACTTCCGCGGCGGCCGGGTCAAGGTCGAGCTCGCGCTCGCGAAGGGCAAAGAGCTGCGCGACAAGCGGCGAGACGTCGCGGCCCGCGACGCTCGGCGCGATATCGAGCGCGAGCTGAAGAGCCTGCGGCGCTAACGCGAATCGAGCCGGACGTCCCACGGCTCGACGCTCTCGAGGAGCAGGTGCGACCCGTGCCACGGGTCGCGCGCCCAGATCTCCCGGAGCTCGGCCTCTGTCTCCGCCTCGAACGCGTGAGCGGTGGCTCCGTTCGGGAGAGTCCCGCCGAGGACGATGTGCCCGTCCTCAACAAGGCCGTCCATGAACGCTGCGTGGTCCGGCCAACCGGACTGCTGCTCGAGCGGCTTCGAGTGATCGAACTCCGGGCCGGCCTGGCGCAGTCGGACGAGGAACATGGGCACAGCTACAATTCGACCACAACATACGGGGGCGACCTGGCTTCGACGTGGTCGATCCATCCGGATGAGCTGCAAGCCGAGGTCGCCGGTTGGCCTCGTAAATCCACCGGCAAAACGCAAGTGCGAAGAACGATCTCGCACTCGCTGCCTAACTCCGGTTAGCCAGCGACGCCGCCCCGGGTGTGCCCGTGGCCCGGAGGCGGCGCCAACCAACGGGCTCGGCGCCGAGGGAGAGCTGATCGCCCGGAGCGCGACACTCAAAGGATCGGCTAGCGCGTCGGTAGGGCGGCTGCACCCCGGCCGGCGGGCGAATCGAAAGGGCAGCCTACGCTTGTAGACGCTCAGCCGGTGCGGCTGCGGACGCGGGTTCGATTCCCGCCGCCTCCATTCTCCCTGCTAATCGCGATCTGGCGAGAGGAACGATTGCGATTCAGCGGGGGCGGGAGGAATCGTTGTCCGCATCGTCCGACTCGTAGATCTCGGCGAGCTTGCGCTCGAGGCTCGCCTCGTTCGGCTGGACGTAGATGTTGGCCGTCGTCCCGATGTCCTCGTGACCGAGCAGCTGCTGCGTGGCTCGGATGTCGCCTGTCGCGAGGTAGAACTCCGTGCCGGCCGTGTAGCGGGCGCCGTGCATCTTCATCCCTTTGGTCTGCCCGGGCTCGACGACGCCGGCGCGCTGCAGGCAGCGGTACCACCAGCGATGGAGGGCGGTCGAGCTCAGTGGCTTGAGGCGATTCGCGTGCACGACTGCGATCTCCGCCTTGTCCTCGCCGGAGACCTGGCCCTTCTGCCAGCGCGGCGCCTTGACCTCCGGGAAGAGCAGGTACTCGTTCGGGTCGCGGCCGAGGATGAGCAGCTCGAGCTCCTGCCGGAGCTCCTCGGTGGGGAGGGGCAGGTTCCGGATCTTCCCACCCTTGGTGTGGACGCGCACGCGGCGCCGACCGAGGTCGAAGTCCTTGAGGCGGAGCTGGGCGAGTCGATCCCTTGCGGATGCCGATCAGGAAGAGGAGCTTGAGCGCGACGCGATCGCGGAGCTCGGGCTGAGCGGCGATGACCCGGTCGACGACGTCGCGATCGAGAAGAGAGGGACGCTCGATGTCGCGGAGCCGCGGGCTGCGGATAGGGACGACTGGGTTGCCCTGGAGCTTGAACTCGCCCTGAGCCCAGCGGGAAGAAAGACATGAGGACGGCGCGCACCTTCTTGCGCGTGCGCGGAGCCGCGTCGCCCCAGCGCTCGTCGATGAACTCGCGAAGGCAGGTCGTGCCTGCGGGCGGCTCGAAGTCCGCGAGCTCGAGGTCGGCGTGGTCGAGCGCCAGCTTGGCCAGGATCGCCTCGTAATCGCGCAGCGTCTCCTGCGTCGCGCCGTACTCGTTGCGGAACCAGCGCATGAAGTGGGCGACCTCGAGGCCGATCGGTGTTGCCCGGTACGACTTGTCCTTCATGCGCTCAGCCTCGCGCATGATCCGTGCGGCTTCGGCGAGAGTCAAGCGAGCGCGGTCCCGGTGGTGGCTTCGGAGCGCGCGGCAGGTGCCTCGACCGGCTCGATCGCCGGCAGCTCGAGACTGAGCTGGGCGAGGCCTGTTTGAGGCATCGAGGCGGAGAGTAACAAAAATGTTCCTAAAGAGGAAATCGGCCCGAGAGGTAGAATCAACTCGTCGTGACGAGCGGATTGCTGATCAGGGAGGCGCGGCTCTTGGCGGGCCTCTCGCAGGGCGAGCTAGGCGAACGTGTCGGCAAGGATCGCGCGCAGATCGCGCGCTGGGAGCGTGGCGCTGTGGAGCCGAGCTTCGAGACGCTGCGTCAGCTCGTGCGTGCCTGCGGCTTCGAGCTCGACGTCTCCATCGGCGCGGCTGAGGTCGACGACGCGGGGGCGAAGGTTCTTCGGCGGAAGCTTCGCCTATCGCCGCAGGAGCGCCTCCAAGAGCTCCTGAAGGCTTCGAAGACGTGAGCTCGGCCCGCTCCTCGACGTTCGACCCGCGAGCGGTCCTGAGCGCGCTCGATCGGCACCGTGTGTCGTTCATCGTGATCGGAGGCCTCGCCCGCGTCATCGAGGGAGCCGACGAGATCACCATGGGCGTCGACATCACGCCGTCGACGCGGCCCGAGAACCTCAGGCGCCTCGAGGAGGCTCTTGGCGAGCTCGGCGTGGGGGAGACGGAAGTCGACGCCGAGCAGCTCACGACCGTGGCGACTCCGTACGGCGAGTTGCGCGTCGTTCCGATGCCCGCCGGCACGCGCGGCTACGACGACCTCCGTCGCGCGGCGGTTCGAGAGCCTCTGGGCCAGGGGCTCCGGCCGGCCGTCGCGTCGAAGGGCGACCTCGCGCGAATGCTGTCCGCACTCGGCCGCGACAAGGACGCGGAGAAGCTCCACCAACTCCGCCGCCTGATCGAACTCGAGCACGAGCTTGGCCTCGGGATCGATCTCTAGCCTCGCTCGGATCGTCTCCTTCGACAACATGACCGGCGAGACACAGATGCACTTCTGCGAGAAGTGCCGAAAGGCGACACGTATGGCGGTCCTAGGACGGGCGAGCGGAACGATTCCAGGGCCTGCACCGAACTGTTCCGATCGGGCCCTCCGAGTAGCTGCGGAAGCTCGAGCATCCAAGGGAATGGATCTGCGTCTCGCCGGCTGCGGCGGTGGGAGACCTCAAGCTCGGGCGCAGTTTGCCGCTGACAGCGAGTGGATAAAGTCCACATACTCGACAAAGGCACCAACACGAGCTATAGTCGGATCAGCGATGGCAACCAGAGAACTCCTCAACGTTCGTGACACTGCCCGAGCGCTGGGCGTGCACGAGAACACGGTCCGCAACTGGGAGGAGCGCGGCATCCTCCGCGCGGTCCGCCTTCCGGGCAGCGGCTACCGGCGCTTTTCCGTCCAAGACGTCGAACGGCTCCGCACCGAGATGTTCGAGCAGCTCGCACCGGCGATCGAGGGGCCGGTCGTGAATCCCGGTCGGAAGCGCACGGGCCGGTTGGTCTTCGGCGACGCGACCGACTGACGATCGCGCGAATCTGACCGGGGCCGCCGATAGGCTGGCGCGCCCATGCCGAGACCCGAACGTCCTCGCGACGCCGACTACTACGAGCGGGATCGCGTCGAGCTGTTCAGCCAGGGCGATCTGTTCCGCGACGTCCCGCTCGCGTACCCGCTGCCGGCCCACGAGCTCGTCGTCGACGAGGAGAGCGGTGGCAGTCGCCGCTTCCTGAGCGGTCCTCTCGAGTTCGGACCGGCGATGCTGATCACGCCCAGCTGCTCGATGGACGCGCAGGGAACGGTGGGCTACGGCCATCCGGTCCGGACGCTCGTGCCCGTGCTGCCGCTCGCGGAGCTGCTCGAGCGGGGAGTTATCAAGGAGACCGCGCTCGATGACCTGCGCCGATTCGACCACCTGATCAACTACATGTACCTCCCGCGGCTCGAGGTCGACGAGCTCGAGTTTTCGATGCCGGAGAGTCTCGCGCTGCTGTACATGCCGGCCACGCTCCATCACGCCATCCTCGAGGGTCAACGCGTGTCGCAGCTTGCCCACCGCGGCGCGCAGCAGCTGCAGCGGAAGCTCGTCTGGTTCTTCTCCGGGTGGCTCGAGGACGACCTCGACCTCTTTGAGCCGCCGATGGACTAAAGAACCTCTGATAGCGAGCGGAGCAACGCTTCGCCGCCTCCCTCGATACCGTCCGGTCGTGCGACGGCTCAAGCACGGCCAGGAGGTCGGATCAGCGTGATTCTCGATCAAGCCGAAACGCAACTCGTCACGAGCGTCGGTTGGGTCGAGCGCGGCGCATTCCTCGTCTGGGATCTCGACAGCGACGAGACGAGACAGATCCCGGTCGAGGACGCCGACTACGTGACGCTCCATCCCGGCCGAGCTGATCACTTTGCCGTCGTGCACCACCGCCGGCACGGGGGGTTCGCCGTTTCCGTCAGACACTTCGCCTCGCCGGAGCATGTCCGAGCAACCGCGATGGTTAGCGGCGGGAGAGCACAGGTTGACGGTGATCCGGAGGCGTGGCCGATGGTGCCGCGCGCGTACAGCGGCTATGACCCTGACGGGGAGTCCGCCTACACGCTACTTCTGGTCCACGGATCATCGGTTCCCGAGGTGCAGCGAATGACATGGTTCAACGGCGACACCTACGACTTGGGCTACCAGGCAATGGGCAGCCCCGTGGAGGTACCCGGCGAGACCGTCGTCTTGATTCCGATCCAGCGAAGCTCACAGCCGGTGATCTACGACGTGGTGTCGCACCAGGTCGTCGGACACCTCACGCTTGCCGAGCGCGGCGGTAACCCATCGCTTCGCTTCCGTACGTCAAACGAGCTTTGGGCAGACGACTATGACACTCTGCTTCGGCTGGATCGCGACGGCTGGACCAAGCGCGGTGAGCGACTCCTCCAGCCAGCTGTTGATGGCGTCAGACAGTTCATTGGCGGCTGGGCGTTCGACCGGAACCGCACGCTCTGCGCGATCGGACGCCCATTCTCTGGCGACGTGCTCGGCATCGACACGGAGTCCTTCACCGTCACCGGTAGGGCACAGCTCGGTGATCAGCCGCTCGACGTCGCTGTGTTGGCCAACGGCCGCGTCTTCGCGCGAGACTGGCAATCGGGGCGGACTCTGCAGGGCACGCTCCAACCGATCGGCTCGTCTGACGCGCCGTAGGTCAGACGGTCTGAACGAGACTTACCGTCGGGAGGAACCTTGCGCGGGTTCGATTCCCGCCGCCTCCATTCTCCCTGCTAATCGACCACTTTTAGGGAGGAACGCGGTACGCTTGACGAGGTGGGGCCCACGGCTATACCCTTACTTTCGATGAAGGAAGTAAAGAAAAGGCGGCGGGGCTTCACGCGCATCAGCGCCAAGCACCAGGCGACGCTGCCCGTCCAGGCTCTCAAGGAGGCCGGGCTCGGACCCGGGGACGAGGTTCGGGTCGTGGCCGCCGGCCGGGGGCGCCTCGTTCTCGAGCGGGATCTCAATCTCGTCGAACGCCACGCCGGCAAGCTCAAGAACGTCTTCGAGCCGGGCGAGCTCGACCGCCTGCGTGACGAGTGGCGCTAGTCGTCCTCGACGCATCGGTCGTCATTGCGTTTCTCGATCCTGACGACGCGCTTCACGATGCGGCGGTGGCAGCTCTCACCGAGCACCAGCACGACGAGCTGCTGATTCCGACCTCAGCGTACGCCGAGATCCTCGTCGCGCCCCATCGCCGAGGGGCCGAGGCAGTGGCCGAGGTCGAGGCGTTCCTCTCGGATCTCTCAATTCGCCGCGAGGCCCCGACCCCGGTGATCGCGCGGGCGGCAGCAAAGCTGCGCGGCGAGTCTCGAGGCCTGAGGCTCCCGGACGCGCTGGTGCTGGCTACTGCCGAGGAGCTTGGGGCCGAGGTCGTGCTGACGGGTGATGAATCCTGGGCTCGGGTCAGCGGCCGCGTCACGCTGATCCAGCGCTAGTCCCTGCTAGCGGTCCCAGTCGAAGTCGAGGGGCGGCGGCGGGCACTCGCCGTCCTTCGTCTCCCACCAGGAGGGCGGATCCTCGCGCGGCACCGCGTTCGCCTGGGTCGCCGGCTCTTCCGCTTCGGCCGGCTCGGCTGCGGGTCGATCGCGGTAGCCGTCGAGCGGCATCGCCCGCTCGAGGCGCTTGTTCCGCTCGCAGAGCGTCAGATGCTCGGTGATGACTTGATCGAACGACGTCTCGGTCATGCACGGCACGCTGCCACGCGCGCCGGACGGACCGGCACGTCCGGCCCGGCCGCGACAATGGCGGCATGTGCTGTTTCCTGCTCGCGCTGTTCGCGTTCGGGCCGCGCTTGGTGATCGCGCTCGAGTGGATCTTCGGCCACCGCATCCAGGTCGTCTTCACGCACTGGTGGTGGCCGCTCCTCGGCCTGATCTTCGCGCCGTGGACGACGCTGATGTACACGATCGTGTGGAGCGCGGGCGGGGTGCACGGCGCGAACTGGATCGCCGTCGGTCTCGGCGTGCTCCTGGATCTGTTCTCCTACTCGGGCCGCCGGGCGCAGAAGATGCGCCAGCAGCGAAGCGCCGCCTACCAGTAGCGCGGCCGCCCGGCCCGCGTCCGGCCGCGACTGTTCAATGCGTTCATGAACGCAGCGATCGGGCTCGACATCGGCCTTCCGGCCGCGATCGTCCTCGTCTCGCTGACGGCGCTCGCCGAGCGGCTGAACGTCGTCGTCGGACGAAGGACGCGCGTGTCGCTCGCCGGCCCGTTCCTCGTCGCCGCGGCTCTCGTCGGCGGCCCGCTGGTCGGTGCGTGCGCGGGTGCCGCGACCGAGCTGTTCACGACGGGCGACCTCCGCCGCAGGCGCGCGGTGTGTGCGGTCGCCGGGGCGCTGCAGGGGCTCGTGGTCGGGCTCGCCGGGGAGCAGCTCACGCGGGGAGGGGTCTCCGGCGCGGTGGAGGCGGCGACTGTCGGCCTCCTGGTTGGCTTCGCGCTGGACGCGAGGCTCTGGCTGCGTACGCTCGGCCCGAGCGGCAGGATGCGCCGCGAGCTCCGGGCCGCCTGGCGCGCGGTCGTCGCCGGCTGGTTCCTGCCGGCGCCGCTGCTCGTCGTCTTCCTCTATCTGTTCCCGACGGTGCCCGGGCTCGCGCTGACGTTCGCCGCGGCCCTGCTGCTCGTCGCCGGCTGGGCGAACCGGTTCCGCCGCCGTCTCGAGCGGACCCTCGCGGCCGAACGGTCGCGCGCGCGGGTCGACGCGTTGACCGATGCGCCGAATCGCTACGCGCTCGCGGAGGCGCTCACCTCCGAGCAGGCACGGATCAAGCGCGGCGGGCCGACGGCGGGCCTGTGCTTCCTCGACCTCGACCGCTTCAAGACGGTCAACGACACCTACGGCTACGCGGCCGGGGACAGGCTGCTCGTCGACGTCCATCAGCGGCTGCGGAGCGAGTTGCGCGCCGGCGACCTCGTCTTCCGCTGGGGTGGGGAGGAGTTCGTCGTCCTCGCGCCGCACGTCGATCGCGCCGAGCTCGCCGACTTCGCCGAGCGCCTCCGCCTGCTGCTCGCCACCCGCCCGTTCGCGATCGACGGGCGGCCCCGCACGATCACCGGCTCCGTCGGCGCGGTGCTGCTCGACGGCACGCGCCCCGCGCAAGACGGGCTCGAGGCGGCGAGTCGGCTCGTCAAGCAGGCCAAGCAGACACGGAACGCGGCGGTGGTGGAGCAAGCCGCCGCCGGCGCCGCTGCTTAGCGTCCCGCGACTCCGGGCAATCAATGGCACCATGACCGGCATGAGAGGCATCGCGATCCTGGCGCTCGCCGCCGTCGTCTCGGTCACGGCCGCCACGACCCACGCGGCGACCGGCGGCACCGGCATCGCCCGGCTCACGGCCGGCCAGCGCGACGCGATCGAGGCCGCCGGCGAGTGGCATCGCGGCTGCCCCGTATCGCTGTCGCAACTGCGCGTCCTCAGCTACCGCTACCGCGGCTTCGACAAGAAGGTGCACACCGGCCAGATCGTCGTCAACGCGAAGGTCGCGGCCCCGTTGTCGACGGTCTTCGCGAAGCTCTACCGGATGCGATTCCCGATCCGGGAAGGAGCCTTCGCGTCGATGTACGGCCCGCACGCGAACCAGAACGGCGACGTGACCGCCTCCTTCGAGTGCCGTAACGCGGCGGCGTCGCCGTGCAACAAGTCGGCGAACTCGCATCACTGGTCGATGCACGCCTACGGCGAGGCCGTCGACCTCGACCCGCGCGAGAACCCGTACGTCGGGTGCGGGATGACCCGTGACAAGACCGCCCGCTCGTACCTGAACCGCTCGTGGCACCGGCGGGGGATGGTGACGCCGGCCGTGCGCGAGGCCTTCGCCTCGATCGGCTGGGGCTGGGGCGGCTCGTGGTCAGGCTCGACGAAGGACTACATGCACTTCTCGAGCAACGGCCACTAGGGTCGCGGCGGCCTAGGCGCCGACGACCTGGACGAGCCAGCGCCGGTCGCGCTCGCGGTCGAGCTCGATGAACAGGACGCGCTGCCACGTCCCGAGCTGGAGCTCGCCGTCGCGCACGGGCACCGACTCGCCGGCGGTGCCGAGCAGCATCGCCATGCAGTGGGAGTGGCCGTTGCCCTGGTCCATGTCCTCGGGGCAGATGTTCTCGGTGCGCCGGTCCCAGTCGTCGTGCGCGTAGTAGCTCTCGCTCGGCACGAGCCGGCGGAGCAGGTCGCAGAAGTCCTCCAGGAAGCCCGTCTCCATCTCGTTCACGCGCACGCAGCAGGTCGTGTGCGGGGAGTAGATGCAGGCGATCCCGTCCACGACGCCGCTCTCCCGGACGGCGTTCTGTACGTCCTCCGTGATGTCGTTGACGGTGAGGCCGCCGGTGGTGCGCAGGCGTGTCTCGTGCTGGAAGACCTTCATCGTGGCGGCCATTCTGCGGGAATCGTTACCCGACGCAGCGGTTGAACCACCACACCCTCAGCGGATCCTGCGAGAGATGGATCGGCCGTACGATCCGGTATTGGCCTACACGCGACCTGAGGGAGGAACGATGCACAGTCGTTGGTTGAAGGCACCCAGCCCCACTCTGGTCATCGCACTGATTGCGCTCTTCGTGGCGCTCGGCGGGACGACCTACGCTGCGACGAGCCTCCCGAGGAACAGCGTCGGGACCGCTCAGCTCAAGAGGGGCGCCGTGACGAGGAACAAGATCAGCACGAAGACGATCAGGACGCTGAAGGGCGACCGTGGACCACGTGGACTTCAGGGAATCCAGGGGCTCAAGGGGGACACGGGTGAGCGCGGACCGAGCGACGCATACACCGAGCCAAGCCCCTTCGCAGCGTTTCAGGTGCCCGCAGGGACGTACCTGATCGTCGCCCGGATCGCGGAATCGGGAGCCACCGGACTCGTCAGTCAGTCCTGCCATGTCGATGCGCTGACGAACGGCACACCCACGACTCTCGACTCGGACACGGTCTCGTCGTCCACGAGCAGCGGCACGACGGACGTCGTGAATCCGCTTCAGGCCACTGCGACTTTCACCTCCGCCACGACTCTCGAGCTGGGTTGCGCGACGTCCTCAGCCGGAGGCACGGTCAGCGTCGACCCACAGGTGACTGCGATCCAGGTCGGGGCGCTTCACTAGGCGCACGAGACGGCCACCGGCCGACGGTCGAGATGGGCCCGCCTGGATTCGAACCAGGGACCAACGGATTATGAGTCCGCTGCTCTGACCAGCTGAGCTACGGGCCCGCCGATCGTCAGGCCGAGCGTATCGCCCGCCGCAGCGACAGCCACAGGACGAGCGGCACCGCGAGCGGCAGCAGCCACCAGGCTGCGAGGTTCGCCGCCGCGAGCAACGCAGTCGCTCCGATCGCGACGACCACGAGCACGGCGACGAGCCAGTCGTCGCCGATCACGAACTCCCACCAGAAGCGTCCGAACGCGGCGAGGCGCCTCATGCGGTGACCGCCTCGAGCCGCTCGCGCCGCAGCAGGCGCACGAGCAGGAACGAGGAGAGCGCGACGAAGCCGAGCACGCCCAGAATCGCGGCGTCGGATCCTGGCCAGTCCGCTCCGGCTCCCTCGGCCGACCAGAAGACGCCGAACGTCGTCAGCATCAGGCCGACCGCGAACTTCATCGCGTTCTCGGGAACCCGGGCGAGCGGCGCCCGCACCGCGACGCCGACTCCCGCCACGAGCACGAGTGCGGCGGCGGCGCCGGCCGCCGCGAGCGGGATCGAGCCCTGCGCGCTGCCGAAGGTGAGGACGATGAACACGACCTCCAGGCCCTCGAGCAGGACGCCCTTGAAGGCGAGCGTGAAGCCGTACCAGTCGACACCCGCACGCTCCACGTGCGCGACTCCCTCGGCCTCGGCGAGCTCGCGCGCGAAGATCGCGTCCTCGTCGTGGAGCGCCTTGTAGCCGCTCGCGCGCAGGATCGCCTTGCGCAGCCACTGCAGCCCGAAGACGAGCAGCAGCCCGCCGACGACGAGCCGCAGTGCATCGAGCGGGATCGCGGTGAGCGCCGGCCCGAGCACCGCGACGACGACCGCGAGCACGAGCGTCGCGGCGCCGAGCCCCGCGAGGGAGGAGCGCCAGCCGCGCGCGAGCCCGGCGGCGAGGACGATCGTCAGCGCCTCGACGAACTCGACGCCGCTCGCGAGGAACGCGGAAAGGAAGAGAAACGTGTCGCCGGTGCTCATCTACAGACCCCAGTGATCCTGCGGCTGAGGGTACCCGGGCGCGCCGTCCGCACTCGCGGCGGCGGTGGCGACGTCGGCCGGGTACGTCCGCAGCCCCTTGAACAGGAGCCACGAGCTCGCTCCGAGCGGGAGGATCATGACGACGAAGGTGAACTGCAGGCCCGAGCGGCCGCCGCCGAAGACGTGGTCGGAGACGGCGCCGAAGAGCAGTGGAGCGAGCGCCATCGCGAGCGAGCGCAGCATCGTCCGCACCGCCTCCGCGCGACCCCAGAGGAGCGGCGGCATGATGTCGAGCCGCGCCGCGTCGAGGGGTGGGTTCTGGGCGCCGAGGAAGAACGCCGCGGCCACGAGATAGGGCACTGCGGTCGTCACGCCGCGCGTCAGCAGAGCCGGGATGAACAGGAGCGTCGTCGCCACGGCTGCGATCGCGGGCGTCCAGACGCGTGCGTTCAGCAGTCCGCGCTTGAGCAGGAAGTCGCCGAGCCAGCCGCCGGTCAGGACGCCGGCCAGGGAGCCGAGCCCGATCACGAGCAGGAGGCTGCTGGCGAGCGCCTGGTCGATCCCGTACTGCTCCTTCGAGAACTCGAGGCCGAACGTCTGCAGGCCGGCGAGGAAGTAGTAGCCGCACACGCTCGCGGCGATGAGGATCACGTTCGTGCGCACGCGCAGCACGTAGCGGGTGGCCCGAAAGAGGTTCATGCGCCGCGCCGTCTCCGGCTCGACGACGAGGTCGGGCTCGGGCACGAGGCCACGCTCCCGTGCCAGCCGCTGCGCGTCGGTCGTCTGGTCGCCCTCGTGCGCCATGGCGAGCAGCTCGGGCGAGGGAGGCCCCTTGTCGGACGCGAGCACGCCCTTGCCGCCGCGCTCCGGCTCGCGCAGCCGCCAGACGACGACCGCGAGCAGGAACGCCGGCAGCGCGAGGATGACGAAGGCGGCTCGCCACGAGAGCGCGGCGACGTTGCCGGTGACCGCGAAGCCGACGCCGGCGCCGACGTACTCGCCGGCGAGGATCACCCCGTAGATCCGTCCACGTTCCCAGCTGCCGAACCAGTCGCCGACGAGCGAGGCGACCATCGGGCCGGCCGAGGCCGTGACGGCGCCGAGGAACAGCCGCGTCCACAGCAGCTCGCTGAAGTTCGAGGCGGTGGCGCTCCAGAGCATCGCGGCGCCCCAGGTGACGATGGTCGCGCCCAGGATCCGGGTTCGGGTGACCCGGTCGGCCAGGACGCCGAACGGCAGCGAGGCGAACGCACCGACGAGGGAGCTGACCGCGACGAGCAGGCCGACATCGGTGTTCGTGATGTGCAGGCCAGACCGGAGCTCGCTCGCCGACGCGCCGACGGTCGCCGCGTCGGCTCCGCTCAGCCCGAGGATCGCGGCGAGCACGATGATCACGCGGGTGCGCTCCGCGCCTCCGAGCGCGACGGTGAGACGCCGCGCGGCGCCGCTCGCCGCCGCCGAGCCCATGGCCGCGGCGTCGGTCAGCACGCGTTGGGTACGCGACTCCTCGCTGCTCACACCCTCATGGTCGCAGGCGCGTCCGCCTGTCCGCGATCAGACGTCCCGGCGGACGAGGAGGACGGCCGCGATCAGGATCGCGGCAACGCAGTAGCCGGCGAACACCAGACCGCCGGTGAACGGCTGCAGCGTGTGCGACGCATGCTGAAGCGCGAAGATCTGGCGCCCGGCCTCGCTCGGCAGGTACTGGCTGATCGCGTTGTTCCAGCTCGTCGGGAGCGTGAACATCAGCGGCGGCAGCACGAAGAAGACCGCGGCGAAGGTCGCGATCCCGCCCGCCGTGTTGCGCACGATCGCGCCGATGCCGAGCGCGAAGATGCCGACGAGCATCACATAGACCGCGCCGCCGAACACCGACCGCGCGACACCCGGCTGCGTGAACGAGATGTGGAGCTGCGGGATCGTGTGGAGGATCGCCTGGCTCGCGAAGAAGCTCGCGAGCACCGCGGGCACCATGAGCACGAGGCAGACGACCGCGTAGTCGATCAGCTTCGCCCAGAGCACGGGCAGCCGTTTGGGCACGGCGGTGAAGGTGGAGCGGATCGAGCCGGTCGAGTACTCGGCGCTGATCAGCAGGACGCCGAGGACGGCGACCGCGAGCTGCGCGACGTTGACGCCGGCGAGCGCGATGTCGAGCGGATGGCGTCCCGCGCGGTCGCTCGGTGACAGCGACGCCCAGTGCGTCCGCGTGACCAGGGCGAAGATGACGGGGAAGGCGATCGTGAGGAGAAAGGCTGCGAAGAGCGACCACTTGGTCGACCGCACCGACCGCAGCTTCGTCCACTCCGACAGGAGAACGCGGTGGAACGCGACCCGGCCGAAGACGTCCAGGCGCGGCAGCCGCACGGCCGGAGTCACCGCGCTCACGCGACCGCCTCCTCCATGTCCGACGCGAACTCGAGCTCGTCGCGCGTGAGATTCATGAACGCCTCCTCGAGGGACGCCTGCTGCGGCGTCAGCTCGTGCAGCGCGATGCCGGCTGCGGCGGCCGCCTCGCCGACCTGCTCCGCTGTCAGCCCGTGCACCTCGAGCGCGCCGCGCTCGGCGTCGGCGAACGTGACACCCGGGCCGGTGAGCTCGACCCGCAGCCGCGCGAGCTCGGGCGAACGGACGACGACGACCTTCTGCGAGGCGCGCGAGACGAAGTCGTCGACGCTCGTGTCGGCGATCAGCTTGCCGCGTCCGATCACGATCAGGTGATCCGCGGTGAGCGCCATCTCGCTCATCAGGTGGGACGAGACGAAGACCGTGCGGCCCTCGGCGGCCAGGCCCTTGAGCAGGTTGCGGATCCAGTGGATGCCCTCCGGGTCGAGGCCGTTGCCCGGCTCGTCGAGCATCACCGTCTTCGGGTCGCCGAGCAGCGCCTGCGCGATTCCGAGGCGCTGGCCCATGCCGAGCGAGAACTGGCCGCTGCGCTTGCGGGCCACCTCGTGCAGGCCGACGAGGTCGATCAGCTCCGCCACTCGGCGCTTCGGGATCCCGTGCGTCTGGGCGAGCGCGAGCAGATGGTTGGCGGCCGACCGCCCGGTGTGAACGGAGCGAGCCTCGAGCAGCGCGCCGACCTCGTGCAGCGGCGCGACGTGCTCGCGGTAGTGGCGGCCGTTGACGGTCACGTCACCGCGCGTCGGCGCGTCGAGGCCGAGGATCAGGCGCATCGTCGTCGACTTGCCGGAGCCGTTGGGCCCGAGGAAGCCCGTGACGACACCCGGCTGCACGGTGAAGCTGAGACCGTCGACGGCGCGCTTGTCGCCGTAGTCCTTCGTCAGACCGCGCGCCTCGATCATGCGCTTGAACGTAGCCGCCGGAGGTGAGGCTCAGGTGAGATGCATCCGTGACGCTCGGCTTCTTTCTCTCCACCCACACGATCGATGCGTGGCTCGAGTCCTACGGCTACCTCGTCGTGTTCCTGCTCGTGCTGATCGAGAGCATCGGCGTGCCTGTGCCGGGCGAGACGGCCCTGATCGGGGCTGCGCTCTACGCCGGCTCGACGCACAAGCTCGAGATCTGGGCGGTGATCCTGGCCGCGATCGCCGGCGCGATCGTCGGGGACAACATCGGCTTCTCGATCGGCCGCTACGGCGGGGCCAGGATCCTGCTCCGGCACGGCCACAGGATCGGCCTGCACGAGGGACGGCTCAAGATCGGGATCTGGCTCTTTCGCCGCCACGGCGGCAAGGTCGTGTTCTGGGGGCGGTTCGTCTCGGTGCTGCGCACCTACGCAGCGTTCCTCGCCGGCACGAACCGGATGGCCTGGCCGCGCTTCCTCGTCTTCAACGCGGCCGGCGCGATCGTCTGGGCGACGTTCTTCGGCGTCGTCTACTACGTGTTCGGGAGCGCGATCCAGCGGCTGAGCACGGCGATCGACATCGCCTTCGGGGTCGCCGGGGTCGCGGCGCTCGTCGCGTTCGCTCGTCTGGTCGAAGCGGAAGGAGGGCGAGCTGCTCGAGCGCGCCGAGCGGGAGATCGGGGGCACCGTCTCCGAGGAGCTCGGTGAGGACGAGCCCGGCGCCTAAGCTGTCGGCATGTTCCTGTTCACGAAGAAAGCCGAGATGGTGTCGCCCGAGGACGCGCTGCCCGGACGCGAGACCGCCATGCCGGTCCCCGAGCGGCACGAGGTGCTGGGGACGCCGCTCCGGCCGCCGTTCCCCGACGGGATGGAGCAGCTCGTCGTCGCGATGGGCTGCTTCTGGGGCGCCGAGCGCGTGTTCTGGCAGGCCGACGGCGTGTACACGACCGCGGTCGGCTACGCCGGCGGCTTCACGCCGAACCCGACGTACGAGGAGGTGTGCAGCGGCCGCACGGGTCACACCGAGGCGGTGCTCGTCGTCTTCGATCCGGCCGTCCTGCCGCTCGACGGCGTCCTCCGCCTGTTCTGGGAGGGCCACGACCCCACGCAGGGGCCGCGGCAGGGGAACGACATCGGCACGCAGTACCGCTCGGCGGTCTACTGGGAGAACGACGCGCAGCGGGCGGCCGTGGAGGCGTCGCGCGCGATGTTCCAGGCCGAGCTCGCGCGGGCCGGCTACGGCGAGATCACGACCGAGATCGCCGCGGCGGGGCCGTTCTACTACGCCGAGGACTACCACCAGCAGTACCTCGCGAAGAACCCGAACGGCTACTGCGGGCTCGGCGGCACGGGCGTCTCCTGCCCGGTCGGGCTTCCTGCCTCGTAGCGCGCGCTGCTACGTCTGGTCGCCGCTCGTGAAGAACGACGCGAACGAGCCGGCGATGGCCGTGACGACGAAGATCGCCCAGAGCTCGAGGACGACGTCGACGACCTGACCCGCGTGCGTGACCGGGTTCTTGAAGGACGAGGAGATGGTCACGATCTGGACGGTCGAGAAGAACAGCGCGTCGCCGAAGCCGTGGATGTCGCTGCCCTGCAGGCCGCGCTCGAACGACCACATCAGCGTCGCGCCGACGGCGTCCACGACCACCGAGAGGCCGAGGGCGATGATCACGCGTGCGAGGAGCCGTCGATGACGCTCGCTCCACGTGACCAGGCGCCGTAGCTCCTCTCCCAGCATCGGCTCCGAGGCTAGGCGACGGCCCGGTCGGCACCCCGATTTGACAGGAGGGCAGCGGCGATGTTGAGTCAGGGCAATTCCCTCGCACGGCGCGGGGGCCACAAGGAGGGACGATGAAGCGTTTCCTGATGCTTGTCGGAGTCGCGGTGGTCGCCGCTGCGATGTACGTCGCCGCCTCACCGGCGAGCCAGCAGTCGAAGGGCCCCTCGGCGAAGCAGTTCAAGGCGCTGGAGAAGCAGGTCGCGACCCTGAGCAAGTCGCTGAAGGCCGTCAAGGCCGAGGCCGCGGACGCCGACGGGTTCGTCCAGGCCTGCATGGTCAGCGCCGGCTCCGGAGTCCTGCCGATCAACGAGTTCGGCGACCCCAACGGGACGGGCACGGGCACCAAGCAGGGCTACGTCTACGGGACTGGCGGGACGCCGACAGCGCTCGCCACCCCCGTCGTACACGACCGCCCTCGACGTCGACGGGTCGACGCCGTTCCAGGGCGTCTACCTCCAGGGCGTCGATCCGTCCTGCGTCACCGCCACGCTGCGGCACCACACGAGCTCGGGAACCGGCCGCCTCTCGCTGCGCGCCGAGCGCGCTCACTGAGGTCGGCTACGGGAGGGCGGTCGCGACGGCCGCCCTCCCTCGCGTCTCTCAGGCGGCGATCTCCGCCATGTGCAGCCGGTAGAGCTCGGGCTCGCACGCCTCGAAGCCGTCGACGACGTCGGGGTCGAACTGGGAGCCGCGGCAGCGGTGGATCTCGTCGGCGGCGGCCTCCCAGCTGACCGGAGCCCGGTAGGGGCGCTCGTCGGTCATCGCGTCGAGCGAGTCGACCACGGCGAAGATCCGCGCGGCGAGCGGGATGCTCTCCTCGGAGAGCCTGTCCGGGTACCCGTTCCCGTCCCACCGCTCGTGGTGGGAGCGGATGACGCGCGCACCTTCCTGGTTGAGCAGCGGGACGTGGGCGAGCAGCCGCTCGCCGAGCTCCGCGTGTTCCTGCATCCGCCGGCGCTCGGGTGCGGTGAGGCGGCCCGGCTTGAGGAGGATGCCGTCGGGGATGCCGATCTTCCCGACGTCGTGCAGGAGGAAGCCCCATTCGAGGCTCGGATCGTCGAGCAGCCCCGGCGCGACCTCCAGCGTCAGCCGCGTCGCGTACGAGGTCACGCGGCGCGAGTGCCGGCTCGTGCCGAAGTCACGCGACTCGAGCGCCGACGCGAGCACCGACACCGTTTGGGCGTAGGCCTCGTGCAGGAGCTGGTGCTGGCGGCGCCCGATCTCGATCAGCCGGTTCAGGTCGCCGGCGTCCACGACGTCTCTGCCGCCGTCCTCCTCGTCGGGGCCGACCGGCCGGATCAACGGCGTGACGAGGGCGATCAGCTCGAGCGGGCTGAACGGCTTGCGCAGGAATGCCTCCGCGCCCACCGCCCGCGCGGAGCGGCCGGCCTCGTCGGAGCCGCTGATCGCGACGATCGGGATCGCGCGCGTCTGCGGCGTCTCGCGCAGGCGCTCCAGATAGAAGATTCCGTCGATCCCGGGGAGCCCGATGTCGAGCAGGATCGCGTCGGGACGCGAGCGGACGAGCACGCGCTCGGCCTCGATCACGTCATACGCGGTGTCCACCTCGAACCCCTCCAGTTCGAAGGTCGTGCGGACCAGCTCACACAGCAGCCGGTCGTCGTCGATGACCAAGACTCGACGCGTGCGGCCCATTGTCGAACCCCCTCGATTCGCTGACGGCAACTCCCGTTCTCCTTCGGCAGGCCGCGGGCCGTCGATGAACGGTGGCCGGAGGGAGACTGCGGAGGCAGTGGGAGGAGTTTCTGCCG
This sequence comes from uncultured Actinomycetes bacterium, assembly GCA_963702655.1. GTDB lineage: Bacteria > Actinomycetota > Thermoleophilia > Gaiellales > Gaiellaceae > Palsa-739. Next base: position 330,160 of record CAVPDO010000001.1, read on the forward strand.
AAACCTGCCGCAACCTCCTGCGCCGTTTACCTCGTTCGAGTGATCCGTTCGAGGCGCCGGGCGAAGCTCTCGCCGTAGGTGCGGTCGATGAGCGGCCTCCTCATCCTCGCGCCGATCTTGAAGCCGATCGGGTCGCAGATTCCGGCGGAGGGCTCGGGCACGCCGGCGCGTGCAAGCTCGGTGCCGTTCGAGCTTCGGAAACTGAGGGTGATGTTCGGGCGGAGCACCAGCGCGCAGGCGACGGCGATTCCGGCGGGAGGACCGGAAGCGCGTCGAACCAGCGCACGACGCGCGCGACCTCGGCGGGATCCGTCACGGTTACCGAAGCCCTGGCCGGCGCGCGCACGACGATCTCGCGCGTCGCGGCGGGCACGGTCTCACGGGGCGACCGCGGGTAGATCCAGAGGACCAGCGCGTCCACGCGGAGCACCGTCCGGCCGGGAAGTGCGACTGCCGTGACGTCGAGGTAGCGGCCCGGCGGCGACGTGAAGCTCCACATGAGGTAGTGCGGGACGTTGCTTCCGTAGGTCGCGCCGGTGCCTCCGAACCCGGACGGCCGGTGCGTCCGGACGAAGGCGGCGACCGCCGCGAGCGGCTTGTGCACGCTCCAGAAGCGATGGACGTCGACGACCTCGCCGACAGGTCCCGTCCCATACCGCCGAAGCACGCCGCCGTACCCCCGCGGTCCGCGAATCGAGTGGGCGCCCGGCGGAGGCGCGAACTCGCGCTCCATCACTCTCGCCTCGCGGAGCGCGGCGCGCTTGCGTTCTGCGACGAGCGCGTGGACGCGCGGCACGTGTGCCCCGGCCTCGGACAGCCGCGGCGCCGGCTTCGCACCGGCGCCGCAGGCTGTGACGACGAGGACGAGCGCGGTGGCCGGGAGGACATGGCGCTTCATCCTTGACGCCTATACGTCGCCGGGCGCCGGGATCGTCACATCAGAAGACGAACGGCACTAGCATCTTGGTCGAGCGCTTGTACGCGGGGTAGGAGTCCGGGAACTGCTCGGTCAGGAAGCGCTCCTCGACCGTCGCGGCGTAGACGAAGTAGGAGCCGGCCAGCGCGACCGGGACGAGCCAGAACCAGCTCAGCGCCAGGGCGGTGCCGACCCCGGCGGTGAGGATGCCTGAGTAGATCGGGTGGCGTACACGCCGATACGGGCCGCTCGTCACGAGCTCCGGCTCGACCTTCTGCGTCATCGGCGTGCCCCAGTTGCGGCCGATGTGCAGGCGCGCCCAGATCGCGAACCCCAGGCCGAGCACGAGGAGGGCGAGCCCGACGGCCTCCCGCAACGGGTCGGTGGTGACGCGGTGGCCGCGAAGCACGCCCAGGCGAACCAGCAGGATCACGACGACGAAGAGGATCGCCCTGACCCGCAGCTCGCGCGACCACATGACACGGCCTCGCTTCATCGAGAAGGCGGCCGCGAGCCAGTACAGCCAGAACGCCGCCCAGCCGACCACGAAGATGAGCTCGACCGATCTCACCCGCAGGACGCTAGGAGAAGCGGCAGACGATCCTGCCGGCGTACGTCGCCAGGTCCGGCGCCTCCTCGGCCTCGGCCACGAGCAAGGTCCCGTACTTCGTCTCGAGCGACTCGCCCACGTCCGGGAGCCGAGGCAGCTCGACGTCCTCGACGTCCTTCCAGCCGGGCCCTTCGACGGTGACGACGAACCTTGCGATGGACGCATGATCGCACGCGGATCAGTGCGAGATGAGCACCTTCAGCAGGACCACGATTCCCCCGAGGGCGAGGTTCGCCGCGATGACGGCGATCGTGCCGGCGGCCCCGAGCCGCTCGACGCGCGCGTAGCGCGTCCCCTGCACCGCCAGGGCGACGAAGCCGAGCCCGAAGGCGAGCCAGATGTCGGGCGTCTCGCCGATGACGCCGAGCACGCCGAGCAGCAGGACGGCGACCGGTCCCGCCGCGGCCACCAGGATCGGCAGCTCGCGTCCTGCGAGGGCGCCGAACTCGGACCGGTCGAGCCGGTGGCCGCGCTCGATGCTCTCGCCGAGGCCGTGGGCGTAGACGTGCGCCAGCCAGATCACTCCCGACGTCGTCGCGACGACGGCGATCAGCGCGTCCGGCGAGAGATGCTCCACCGCGCCGGCCGCCAGGGCGGCCATCGCCAGCACCGTCCCGTAGACGGTCGCGGCGATCCCGCGATCGCCTCCGCCGATCAGACGTGCGACGGAGCTTGTGCCCTTCACCCGCTGAGTATCTCCTGTGGTCCGAGGGGCGGGTAGGCTCGCGGCCCGATGGCGACGCTGGTCCGGGACGGCCTGGATCTCCAGTACGACGTGCGTGGCGGGTCGGGCCCGGCCCTGCTGCTGCCGCACCTGAACTTCCCCTGGCCGGAGGTTCTCGACCTCCGTCCGTTCTCAGAGCGCTTCACGGTGATCACCGCGAGCCCGCGCGGGTTCGAGGGCAGCGGTCGGCTCGACGCGGATGCCGCCTATCGGGTCCGCGACCTGGCCGACGATCTGGTCGCGGTGCTGCAGGAGGTCGGGTTCGAGCGATTCTCCGTGCTCGGCTACTCGTTCACGGGCGCGTTCGCTCCGTGGCTCGCGCAGCTGACGGGCCGGGTGGACGCGGTCGTCTCCGGCGGCTTCCCCATCGCCGGCGACTACACGTATCTCGACGCCGACACCCGACGCCGGACCGAGGAGGCGCGGTCCGATCCGGCCGCCTGGGAGTACGTGAATTCGCACTTCGACACCCGGGCGGCGCTCGCCTTCTACCGCGAGCTCTCCCAGCTGCCCCCGGACTCCCTCGTCAGCGGCCTGCCGTGCCCGCTGTACGCATTCTGGGGCGACGACGACGAGGAGATCGCACTCGGCGGCGGCACGGACCAGCTCGCCGCAGTGCTAGACCGCCACGGCCTGCAGCACGTGTCGTTCCCGGGCCGCGACCACGAGGGGATGCTGGCCAACCTCGACGAGGCCGTCCCCGGCGTGCTCGCCTGGCTCGACCGGCTCTGAGCGGCGGCGATCAGTTGTCGGTGGACTTGATCATGGTGGGGACCGAGTCCTTGCCGTCGAGGTCGTAGTAGATGCCGGGGAAGGTCTGGAACTGCCCGCTGTGGTTGTGGTGCAGGTGCGACTCGTCGAACGTCAGCGCGCCCCAGCCGGTGTCGACGACGTCGAAGACGGCGCCGCCTCCCTCGCGGGCGGTGTTGCCCTGCATCACGGTGCCGGCGATGAGCAGGTTGTCGTTCTCGCCGTCGAGGTAGACGGCTCCGCCGCTGCCGCCTCCACGGGTGCCGCTCGAGGCCGGGTTCGCTCCCCAGCCGATCGCCTTGTTGTCGACGAACTCGCTGTCGAGGATGTTCCATTGCACCGAGATGCTGCTCAGCGCGCCGCCGTTCGAGCAGCGGCCGCCGCGGAACGTGTCGTGGGTGATGTAGACGGGGCGGTTCTTGTACTGCGCAAGGGCTCGGATGGCGCCTCCGCCGAGATCGGGACCGTAGGCGTAGCAGCGGTTGTCGAGGAACTTCGAATTGACGGCCTTGAACCGGCCGCCCTCGACGTAGATCGCGCCGCCGCCGTCGACTCCGCCGTACCAGCACTCGGGGCTGTTCGCCGTGCAGGTCGCCTGCTGGGTGCCGTCGTAGCCGTGCGCGAAGGTGATGTTCTGCACGACGACCTGCGGAAACGGCTGGTCGACGCAGTCGTCGGTCGACCACTTCCCCGCGCACGTGTCGGAGTAGAGGATGCGGCGCTTGCCGCCTCCGGAGAGCGTGACGAGTCCGCCGCCGTCCAGCACGACGCGATGTCGCGTCTTGTCCACGCGGGCGGTCGACCTCATGACGATCGTCACCGGCCGAGGCCCGCAGTCGAAGGTGATGACGCCGCCCGCGGCGACGGCGCGTACGACTGCGGCCGACGTGCAGCCGGCCGGCTTGCCGTTGCCGATCACATGGTCGGGATGCCTCGTATCGACCGCGCGTCCGGCGCGCGGCACCGGGAAGTGCCCTCCGGGGTTGCCGGCGGCGAGCGCGAGCCCTGCGACAGCGGTCACCGAGACGAAGCGCACGGTCGACACAGGATGAGCATCGACCGGGACAGAGGACCGACTTGAGGGACGCGCTTCACCCGGCTCTCACCGCGACGCGCGAGGGTTGCGTCTACAGAGGGGAGGTGCGTGACGAGACAGACGGACTTCGAGTCGCTCATGTTCGTGAATGTGGAGGAGCGCGCCAGGGCCGAGGCCGGTCCGTCGCAGGGCAAGCCGAAGTACTACGGTCGCCCGTGGACGCAGCTTCGCGACGAGATGCTCGCGAGCGGCGCGCGAACAGTCGGCGAGCTCTCGACGAGTCGGGTTGCGGTCTACTACCACTCGACGCGGTCCGCTCAGCGCGGCGTCGTCGACTCACTCAAGCGCCTCTTCGGGACCGCTTCCTCGACGGCCTGAGCGTCGGCTCGGGGGAGCGAGATCCAGACGTCGGCGCCGCCGGCTGGAGAGTCGCTCAGTCCGACGCCGCCGCCATGGGCGCGGGCCACGAGCTCGACGATCGACAGGCCGAGACCGGAGCCGCCGCGACTGCGTGCCCCGTCGGCCCGGCTGAACCGCTCGAAGGCATGTCTCCGGAAGGCGGCCGGGAACCCGGGACCGGCGTCCCTCACATGAAGCTCGACGAAGCCTTGGTGTTCCTCCGCGGCGACCTCGACCTCGCCGGCGCCGTGCGTGAGGGCGTTGTCGACGAGGTTCAGAAGAGCCTGGCCGGCCCGAATCGGATCGGCGTCGACGCAGGCGTCCGTGGCCTCGACCCGGAGGTCCCGGCCGAGCGAGGCGGCTCGACTCGCGAAGCGAGCGGCGGTCTCGGAGAGCAGGTCGCCGGCCGGCACGGCTTCGCGCTCGAGCGGCAGCGAGCCCTGGTCGGCCCGGGCGATGAGGAGCAGGTCGTCGGCGAGGCGCGACAGCCGCTGGGTCTCCTCGATGGCCGAGCGTAGAGCGCTCTCGAGCTCGTCGCGGGTGCGCGGCCGCCGCAGCGCGAGGTCGAGCTCGGTCTGAAGCAGGGCGAGCGGCGTCCGCAGCTCGTGGCTCGCATCGGCGACGAACCGGCGCTCTCGCTCTACGGCTGCGTGCAGCCGGGCAAGCATGTCGTTGAGCGTGACGGCCAGGCGGCTGATCTCGTCTCCCGCGGGCGGCACAGGCAGAAGCGCGGCCTCGTCGGCGGTCACCGCCTGGGCGCGCCGCCGCAGCTCCTCGACGGGGTGCAGGGCGCGAGCCGCCAGGGCGTAGCCTCCCAGGGACGCGGCGAGGAGCGCGAGCGGCAGGAAGATCAGCAGCTCGTGGCGGAGGTTCTCGAGCGAGTCGGCCCGCGGGTCGAGCGACCGGGCGACCACGGCGACTCTGCCTCCGTCGTCGGACTCGGCGAGAATGCGCCACGCACCGTGCGTGCCGTCCAGCCGCACCCTCTCGTTCCGCCACACGCGCTGTGTGCGCCCAGCGACGACGAGAGGCCGCGGCAGCAGCGGCGGCAGCGCTTGCGGCCGGCTGGCGACCAGTCGGGCGTCGGGACGGTAGAGCTGCACGAGGATCCTGCCGCCGTCGGCGTCCACGGCGTTCGGGTGTGCCCTGAGCTCCTCCCTCGCCTGGGCCATGAGCGATTGGTCGATGGTCGCCAGGAGCTCGTTGCCGACGCGGCGATAGACGAAGAGGCCGACCACTGCGAGCACGACCGCCATCGCCAGCGCGAATCCGAGGGTCAGGCGAACGCGGATCGGAAGATGACGCGCCGTCTCAGCTCTCCCGAAGCCTGTAGCCGACGCCGCGCACGGTCTCGAGCGACCGGCGCCCGAAGGGCCGGTCGATCTTCTCGCGCAGATAGCGGATGTAGACGGCGATGATGTTCGACCGGCTCTCGAAGGCGATGTCCCAGGCGCCGTCGAGCAACTGCGTCGGCGTGAGCGTGACGCCTGGGCGGCGCATGAACAGCTCGAGAACGGCGAACTCCTTCGCCGACAGGTCGAGCTCCTGGCTTCCGCGCCACGCTCGGTGGGACGCCGGGTCGAGCCGCAGGTCGCCGACCTCGAGCGTCGCCGGCCGCTCGGGAGGAGCCCGGCGCGTGAGCGCGCGGAGCCGTGCGAGCAGCTCGTCGAAGGAGAACGGCTTCGTCAGGTAGTCGTCGGCGCCCGAGTCGAGCCCGGTCACGCGGTCCCCGATCGCATCGCGCGCGGTCAGCATCAGCACGGGTGCCCAGACGCCTGCCCGGCGAAGCCGGCGGCAGACCTCGAAGCCGTCCGCGCCCGGCAGCATCACGTCGAGGACGATTGCGTCGTACTCGACGGCCCGTGTCATCCAGAGCACGTCCTCTCCGCGGTCGGCGACGTCCGCCGCGTAGCCCTCCTCGCGCAGGCCGCGCCCGAGCAGCTCCCCGAGCTTCTTCTCGTCCTCGACCACGAGCACGCGCACGTCTCCATTGTGGCGCCGCGCGTGAGAGGTCGGTAGCGCCCGGCTCATCAGCGGTTCATGTCGCACCGGTTCCCTCCGAGCGATGCTCACGAACCGAGCGACGCATCGCCGATGGGAACATCTCTTGAACGCAACCGTCCTGATTCTCGTCTGCGTGCCCGCCGCCTACGAGGTGTGGAGGTGGGCATCCTGAGCTCGGCGACATCGACGTCACGTGCCGGCGCCGGACAGGTGCCGCTCGTCGGCCGTTTCTTCCCGCTGCCGGCGGCCCCCAAGGTTCCCGAGGTCATCCTCCTCTTCTGGGTGGTGAAGATCCTCACGACGGCGGGCGGCGAGGCCACCTCCGACTATCTGCGGATCTACGGCAACTTCAAGGGCGGCGCCGTCGAGCTGGGACTGTTCTTCGTCGGGCTGGTCTGGCAGTTCCGGACGCGGAGATATTCGGCCTTCGCCTACTGGTTCTTCGCCTACGCCATCGCCGTCATCGGCACGGGCGTGGCGGACTTCATGCACCTCGACGTCGGTATTCCGTACGCCGGGACGACCCTGCTCTGGCTGTTCGTGCTGGTCGTGATCTTCGCCGTCTGGCACCGACGGGAGGGGACTCTCTCGATCCACAGCATCACGACGCAGCAGAGAGAGGCGTACTACTGGGCAACGGTCTTCGCCACGTTCGCGCTCGGCACCGCGCTGGGCGACTACACGGCCATCGCGCTGAACCTCGGCTACCTCTCCTCGGCGATCCTCTTCAGCGTCGTCATCCTCCTGCCGGCGATCGCCCATCGGCGCTTCCGCCTGAACGCCGTCGCCGCCTTCTGGATGTCGTACGTCGTGACCCGCCCGCTCGGCGCCTCGTGGGCCGACTACATCAGCAAGCCGAAGAACCTCGGCGGCCTCGCCTTCGGAGACGGACAGACCGCGCTGGTCTTCGGTATCGCGATCGCCTGCTGCGTCGTCTACCTCGCCGTCAAACGCCCCGACATCCAGCGGTCGCGGGACACGTCCTCCGCGAGCCCGCCTGCGCGGAACCCGGCGTCCGCGCTCCGTCCCGCCGACCCGGAGATCGAAACGGGCTGAGTGGTCGGCCGCCGTCGCAGGCGATCGGATTCGCGCGGCAGCGGTTCAGGGTCCTCTCACAGACGCTCTGTTTGATACCGCGCGTGGCGGCGGTCGAACGGCAATCGCGGTCCGGCAGGTCGCGGCGGCGAAGTCTGGGCGGCGCGCGCGGCAATGCTCTGCTGACCTCCCTCACGGGCGCGGTTCTTCTGGTGCTGTTGGCGGTCGAGGGCGCCACGATTCCGCTGATCGGCCAGCTGCTCTCGGTGCACGTGTTCGTCGGGCTGCTGCTGCTCGGCCCGGTGGCGCTGAAGCTGGCGAGCACCGGTTACCGCTTCGCGCGCTACTACCTCGGGGGCTCGGACTACGTGCGCCTCCGGCCGCCGGCGCCACCGATGCGGTTCGTCGTCGCGCCGATCCTCGTGCTCTCGACCCTCGTGCTGTTCGCGACGGGGGTTGCGCTGGTCGCCAGCCCCGCCCGCGGGACGGTGCTGACGCTGCACAAAGCGAGCTTCATCGTCTGGTTCGGGGCGATGACCGTCCACGTGCTCGCCCACGCGTATCGCGTCGGCCGCCATCTCATGGCCGAAGCCGCGCGTCGGGTCGCTGGCCGCGGGTACCGGCTCGCTTCAACGCTGGCCGCCGTGGCCGCCGGGATCGCGGTCGCGGTCCTGGTCTATCCGCAGGCGGGCCCCTGGTTCAACCGGCTGGCGGGTTCCGGGAAGAACGACCAGCCACCCACTCGAATCGTGCCAGAGACCGGGGCGGCGGCTTCGTCCGTGCGACCGTCGGCCGTCGAGTCGGGCTTGCTGCCCTGGCGGCTCCGCACGCCGCTCAGCCGGGAGACCGTGCTGCCTCGCGTCGGACGGCGGGGGCTGGTGGTGCTCGGCGGCCTCGGATCCGGTGACTCGTCGACCGCTGCGGTCGACCTTCTCGATACCCGCAACGGCGCGCTCTCGGCCTACGGCACCCTGCTCCAGGCGACGCATGACGCCGCCGGCGCCACGCTCGGTGCGAAGAGAGCTCGTGATCGGCGGCGGCACGACGGCCCCGGCTCGCTCGACCCAGATCGAGGCGGCAGCGAGGACGGTCAGAGGCGGCGCGCTGGCGGAAGCTCGAGCCGATGCAGGCGCGGTGACGGTCGGCCGGTTCGTGTACGTGGTCGGCGGTTACGACGGATCGGCAATGGATCGGGAGGTCGTCGCAACGGCCGACGGCCGTACCTACCGCAGCGTCGCGGCGCTACCCGTCGCGGTTCGCTATCCGGCGCTCGCCGTGCTCGGCTCGCGCATCTACGTCTTCGGCGGACTGCTGGCGAACGGGCACCCCACCGCCGCGGTCCAGGTCGTCGATCCCGCTGCGCGCACGGCCCGTGTCGTCGGCCGCCTTCCAGTGCCGCTCGACGGCGCGGCTGCCGGCGTCCTGAACGGGACGATCTACCTGGTGGGCGGGCGGACGGGCCTGGGGACGACGGCCGCGATCTTCGCCTTCGAGCCGCACGGAGCCTCGTTTCTGCGGGCGGGGTCGCTGCGTGTCGCGGTCGCCAACGCCGGCGCCGCCGTGACCGGCGGACGACTGTGGCTCGTGGGAGGCGAGCGCGCGGACGGGCGGCCGATCGCCGACGTTCAGATGGTCGTCCCGAACAACGCCTTCGGGAGCGCCGGGGCTGCCGGCGCCGGGTCGCCCTTCTTCGGCGATCGGCTGCTGGTCGCCGACCGGGGCAACGATCGGCTCCTCGTCTTCGACGACCGCAACAGGGTCGTCTGGAAGTACCCGGCCCGGAGGCGCGCGGCGCCCCGCGGTGGCTTCTACTTCCCGGACGACGCCTTCTTCATCCACCACGGGCGCGCGATCGTTTCCAACCAGGAAGACAACGACACGATCGTCGAGATCGCATACCCGTCGGGTCACGTCCTGTTCCAGTACGGGCACCCGCGCACCCCGGGAACGCCGCGGGGGTATCTGAACACGCCCGACGACACCTATCTCCTTCGCAACGGCGACCTGAGCGTGGCAGATGCCGGGAATTGCCGTGTCCTGATCATCGATCCGCGGACGAAGCGCGTCATCCACGAGATCGGCACACCCGGACGGTGCGCGCACGACCCTCCTGCCGCTCTCGGATCGCCGAACGGGGATACGCCCTTGGCGGACGGCAACCTGCTCGTCTCCGAGATCAACGGCAGCTGGATCGACGAGTTGACTCCCTCCGGACGACGCGTCTGGGCCGTCCACCTTTCAATCGGCTACCCGTCCGACCCCCAGCAGATCGGCCCCGACCGGTACCTGGTCGCCGACTACGAGGACCCGGGCGCGCTCGTCGAATTCGACCGCCGCGGGCGGGTCGAATACCGCTACCAGCCGACGAGCGCCCCTGGCCGGCTCGATCATCCCTCGCTCGCCGAGCTTCTCCCTTCCGGCGTCTTCATGGTCAATGACGACTACGACGACCGGATGGTCGCGATCGACCCGGCGACCCGAGCTCTCGTCTGGCAGTACGGCGTGACCGGACGTCCGGGCACGGCGCCGGGATTGCTCAACACCCCCGACGGGTTCGACCTCCTCGCACCCGCCGGCAAGACACCGACGCACCCCACGACAGGCTGAGGCCCGTGCCGAGCCACCTCCACCTGTCGGGGCGGGGCGATCGCGGAGCCGTTGCGTACCCTGGACGTGTGATCAGGGTCTCCTGCGAGTCGTGCGGTTGGGTCGCGATCACGAGCCAGCCCGTGAACGACGTCTGGCGTGAGCACGAGGCCGGGTGTCCCGCCTTCGGCGGCGCCGTGCGCCACCTTCCGGATCTGCCGCCGCTGCGACGGCTCCTGCCGCCGGTGACCCTGTGCCGGCACCGGCCGGTGCGCCGTCAGATCGCCGTGACTCCCTCGGGGGCGAAGAAATACGCGGTCATCTGCGAGCTCTGCGGCCGCCTCGTCGGCTGACCGGACCTACCCGAGGCGTTCGGCGAGGTAGCGGATCGCGAGCGGGTACCGGTACTCGATCCCGCCGTGCTTCGCGTCGAAGAGCTCGAAGAAGACGTCGGTGATCCCGAGTGCCTCGAGCTCGCGGCGGAAGGCCTCGGCGCCGAGGTCGAGGAAGAACTCGTCGCGCTTGCCGGCGTCGATGTAGATCGCGCGCAGGCTGCGAAGGGCGTCCGCGTGTCGGCGCGCCATGCGCACCGGATCCCAGGCGAGCCAGCGCTGCCAGACGTCCTCGCGCAGCATCCCGGTCGCCGTGTCGAACGGGAGGTCGACCGAACCGTCCTCGTTCGCCGAGTAGCACGCTGCCATCGCCCACTCGTTGATGAGCGGGAAGTCGGACTGCTTCGTCAACGCCGGTCGTGAGCGGAAGTCCTCCCAGAAGCGCTCGTACGAGCCGTCGTACTCGTCGCGCAGCGCCCGCGCCGCCTCCCGGAACTCCGGCAGGTAGCAGAGCTCGAACAGCGCATCGCCGGAATGGGTCGCGAGCCCGCCGAAGACGTCGGGCCGCAGCATCGGCACGACCATCGCGCCGTAGCCGCCGCTCGACTTGCCGGTGAGGCCGCGGTGCCCCGCCTCGGCGAGTGTCCGGTAGCGGGAGTCGACGAAGGGGACGACCTCGTCGCAGAGGTACTCGCCGTAGCGCCCGGTCCCCGGCGAGTCGATGAACTGCGAGCCGCCGTACGACGTCCAGCAGTCGACGGCGACGACGAGCGCGGGCGGGCAGTCCTCCTCCGCGAAGAGCCGGTCGATCCGCTCGGGCGTGCTCGGGCGGAAGGCGGTCCGGTTCTGCCACATGTCGAGCTGGCCGGTCATGCCCTGGATCAGGTAGATCGACGGGAAGCGCCGGTCGGGTTCGGCGTCGTAGGCGGGCGGGACGTAGACCCAGAGCGGCCGGACGTGCGGGTCGCCGAGCGGGTTCTCGCGCAGGACCTCGCTCTCGATCTCGATCTCGTCGAAGCGCCCCACCGGCTCCCGCGACCACGGCTGCACGAGCGATCTTCTATCAGGTCGCTGCTGGCTAGACTCACGGCAATGGCCGAGTACGGGACGATGCGGGTCAAGAGCGGTCTCGCCGAGATGCTCAAGGGCGGCGTGATCATGGACGTCGTCGACGCCGAGCAGGCGAAGATCGCCGAGGAGGCGGGCGCCTGCGCCGTGATGGCGCTCGAGCGCGTGCCCGCCGACATCCGCCGCGACGGCGGCGTCGCCCGCATGTCCGACCCGGACAAGATCCAGGAGATCCAGGAGGCCGTGACCATCCCGGTCATGGCGAAGTGCCGTATCGGCCACTTCGCCGAGGCCCAGATCCTGCAGGCACTCGAGATCGACTACATCGACGAGTCCGAGGTGCTGACGCCCGCCGACCTCGAGCACCACGTCGACAAGTGGCAGTTCACCGTCCCCTTCGTCTGCGGCTGCACGAACCTCGGCGAGGCGCTGCGCCGCATCGCGGAGGGCGCCGCGATGATCCGCACGAAGGGCGAGGCCGGCACGGGCGACATCGTCAACGCGGTCACGCACATGCGCTCGGTCTTCGGCCACATCCGCCGCCTCGGCGCGCTGCGCGAGGAGGAGCTGTACGCGGAGGCGAAGGAGCTGCGCGCGCCGCACGAGCTCGTGAAGTGGGTGGCCGAGAACGGGAAGCTGCCGGTGGTGACGTTCACCGCCGGCGGGATCGCGACGCCCGCCGACGCTTCGCTCTGCATGCAGCTCGGCGCCGACGGCGTCTTCGTCGGCTCCGGCATCTTCAAGTCGGGCGATCCGGAGCAGCGCGCGAAGGCGATCGTCGAGGCGACGACGCACTTCCAGGACGCGGAGATCCTCGCCCGCGTCTCGGCCGGCCTCGGCGAGCCGATGGTCGGCATCTCGACGCAGTCGCTCGACCCGAGCGAGCTGCTCGAGACCCGCGGCTGGTAGTGCCTGCGGCGCCGCTCGAGGAGTCCGGCTCCGGACTCGCGCCGGCCGGGCCGGGCTGGTTCGTCGTCAACGTCGGCGACGCGATGTGGCTCACGACGGAGGGCGGCGCGAAGCCGCGTTCAGGCTCGGAGTGCTCGTTCGAGAGCCGGTCGGCCGAGTTCGGAGAGGTCGGAGTCCGGATCCACGTGCTCCCGCCCGGCGAGCCGAACGGCTGCTACCACGCCGAGAGCCAGCAGGAGGACTTTCTCGTCCTGTCCGGTACGTGCACGCTGCTCGTCGAGGGCGAGGAGCGGACGCTGCACGCGTGGGACTTCTTCCATTCGCCGGCCGGAACGGAGCACGTCTTCGTCGGCGCCGGCGACGAGCCGTGCGCGATCCTGATGGTCGGCTCGCGGACCGGCGAGTGGACGGTGCGCTATCCGGTCTCGGAGCTCGCGGCCCGGTACGGGGCGAGCGTCGAGCGCGAGACGTCGAAGCCGGACGAGGCGTACGCCGAGTGGGAGCCGTCGCGGCGCGAGCGGCCTTCCAGCTGGGATCGCCTGCCCTGGGCCTAGGAGATCCGTCCGGCGCGGGGGAGAGGATCCCCGCGTGCGCGAGCTGAAGCCGGTCTGGACGACCTCGTCCTTTCTCGTCTACGTGGGCGGACTGACCGTCCTCGTCGGCGGTCTCACTGCGCTCGGGTATCTGACGACGCAGTACTCCGGCGGCGGAGCCCGCGCGGCCTGGGCGCTCCTCATCCTCTGCGGGCTGTTGCTGCTCGCCGAGTCGTGCCGGCGGGCCGGAGCCTGGGTCGCCGCGGGAATCTTCGGCTTCGCGACGGTGATCGCCTGGGGCTTCTTCCTGGGGCTGGTGTGGGACTGGTTCGGCTGGCTGCGCCCCTGGCATCACGCGTTCGGCGGCTGGTCCCTGGCGCATCTCTCGCTCGAGTTCCTGATCCTCATCGCCGCCGGGATCGCCCACGCGCGCTGGGAGTTCCCGTTCATCGCCGCGATCACGGTCGTCGTCGCCTGGTTCTTCGTCACCGACTTCATCTCGAACGGCGGCTGGTGGACGTATGTCGTCACGTTCGGTATCGGCGTGCTCTATCTCCTGGCGGGGACCGCCTCATCCCGGCCCTCGGCGTTCTGGCTCCACCTCGTCGGCGGCCTGCTCATCGGCGTGCCGATCCTGCACTGGTTCGACTCGAGCAACTTCGATTTCGCGGTCGTGCTGGTCGTCTCGCTCCTCTACGTGCTGATCGCGCACGGGACGCGGCGGTCGAGCTGGGCCGTGTTCGGAACGATCGGGTTCTTCGTCGCGACGATCCACTACGCAACCGGGTCGCCGTCGTCGCTGGCGGAAGGCGTTTTCGGCAGCAGCCAGACGTGCGTTGAGACACAAGGCGGACAGACGTGCACGTCGACGGTCGGCTCGGTCAGCGCCTGGTCGATCCCGCTCGCCCTCGGCCTGCTCGGTCTCTGGCTCGTGTGGCTCGGCCTGCTCGGCCGGCGGCGCCGCGCGTCGGCCGACCCGGCGCCCGCATAAGGCTCGTTACCATCGCGGCATATGGAGAAGCCGCTCAAAATCGGCGTCCTCGCGGTGCAGGGGAACTTCCGGGAACACGCCGCCGTGCTGCGGCGGCTCGGCGCCGAGCCGGTCGAGGTCCGGCTCCCCGAGCAGCTCGAGCGGCTCGACGGACTGATCATCCCGGGCGGCGAATCGACCGCGATCGGCAGGCTGATGCGGCTGTACGGCCTCGACGTGGCGGTGCGCGGGTTCGGCGGCCCGATCCTCGGCACGTGCGCGGGGATGATCATCCTCGACCGCGACCACCTCGGCCTCGGCGACTACACGGCGCGGCGCAACGCGTTCGGCCGCCAGGTGCGCAGCTTCGAGGCCGACCTCGACCTCGGCGACGGAGACGAACCGCTCCGCGCCGTCTTCATCCGCGCGCCGTGGCTCGAGGACCCGGGCCCGGACGTCGAGGTGCTCGCGCGAGGTCGACGGCCACCCGGTGCTGGCGCGCGAGGGACGGCTCCTCGTCGCGGCCTTCCACCCGGAGCTGACCGACGACACGCGCGTCCACGAGCGGTTCCTGAACATCGTCAGAGAGGAGAGCGGTGTCCGGGCATAGCAAGTGGTCGTCGATCAAGCACAAGAAAGGGCGCCGCCGACGCGAAGCGCGGCAAGCTCTTCTCCAAGCTGACGCGCGCGATCATCGTCGCGGCGAAGGAGGGCGGGCCCGACCCGGCCGCGAACCTCGCGCTCCAGAACGCGGTCGAGAAGGCGAAGGCGAACTCGATGCCGAAGGACAACATCGACCGCGCGATCGCCAAGGGCGCCGGCACCGACTCCGACTCCGCCGCCTACGAGACCGTGATCTACGAGGGCTACGGGGCCGCGGGCGTGGCGGTGATCGTCGAGGCGCTCACCGACAACCGCAACCGGACGGCCGGCGAGGTGCGGCACACGTTCGACAAGAACGACGGCAACCTCGGCACGACGGGCTCGGTCGCGTGGCTGTTCGAGCGGCGCGGCGTCGTGCTCGTGCCGGCGGGCGGCACCGACGAGGACGAGCTGATGCTCGCGGCGGCGGAAGGAGGCGCCGACGACGTCGAGCTCGACGGCTCGAGCTTCCAGGTGCTCTCCGCGGCCGATGAGCTCGCGACCGTACGCGAAGCGGTCGAGGGCGCCGGCTTCGAGATCGAGTCCGCCGAGCTGACGATGCTGCCGAAGACGACCGTCGCCGTCGAGGACGAGGGTGAAGCGAAGAAGATCCTGCGCCTGATGGACCAGCTCGAGGAGAACGACGACGTGCAGGAGGTCTACGCGAACTTCGACATCCCCGAGCGCGTATTGGAGTCGGTCGCGGGCTGAGCCCGCGACCGAGGCTGAGTCTCAGCGGGTCGGCGTCGGGCGAGGGCTCGAGGGGTGAGTGGTGATTGGTTCATCGCTACCCCAAGCCGAAGACGGGTTCGTTCCAAACGAGCACCATCGTGTCATTGCCGCCACGCAGGCCCGGGCCTACCCTCGTTGGCAGTGAGTGGCGTTGAGAGCCCGGGCCAGACGTCGACTCGCTCCTCGTTCGCTCAGTAGCGGCCCGGAAGACAAGAGAGGCACAAGACTTGAATCCCATGCACATCAGGAACATTCGTTCGCTCCCGGCTCTCGTCGTCGCGTCGGTCGCGCTGTTCGTCGCCCTCAGTGGCGGTGCCTACGCTGCCTACACCGGCACGACATCGGGGAGCGCGCTTCAGAACCACTCGGTCCCGCTCTACAAGCTGACGCACCGGGCGATCGCTCGGCTTCATGGTGCCAACGGTCTCGACGGCGCACGCGGGCCGCAGGGAGACCACGGCCTGAAGGGTGACCAGGGCATCAAGGGTGACCAGGGCATCAAGGGTGACCAGGGCATCAAGGGCGACCAGGGCGATCGTGGCCCGGCCGGCCCCGCGCAGCTGGAGAGTTGGAGCAACTGCACCCCGACCCTCTGCATCGACGCTGCACCGCAGGGGCCGAACGGCCTCGACGGCTCAGGCGGCTGGGGCTGGGACGACGCGAAGAACGCGCCCGTCTCGACACTGACGGCCGGACAGCCGGCCAACCTCACGGTGACGGTCATGTCGAGCGCCGACTCGTCGCCGGCCTCGGTCACGCTGACCTACTCGTCGCAGGACTTCTCGCTGGACTCGACGGCGAGCGACGGCACGGTCGGTAGCGATCCGTTCGACCGCGGCGGCGTGATGACCTTCGACTATGCCGGCGGCTTCCACAACGCTGACAAGTCGGTGGGCTTCTCGTTCACCCCCCAGAACCACACCGCTGAGGCGCTCGTCACTGCCACCGTGCAGGTCGACGGTCAGACCGCCAGTGAGACGTTCCCGGTCGCGATCAGCGGCTAGAGCTCACGGTTCGGCTTGAAGGGCCGAAGAGCACGACAAGGGCCGCCTCCGGGCGGCCCTTGTCGTGCGCCGGGGATCGTTGCGCGCCTTCCGGTAGACCGTCCGCGCTGCCCCGATCGGAGCCTCGTGCTCGCTGGCGTAGCCGCCGGTTCCGAGATCCTCGGGCAACCCGGTAGAGCGAAGGGCGACGGGGCGGCGCCCTTCATGCGTCCGACATGGGCACACACCGTGAGCGAATTGGCCAGACTTCCGGGATGGCTGCGACACCTGAGGGAATTGCCCTTGGCGGCGACGTCGAGGGGGCGCTCGCGAACCTACTCGTTCCGAGTTACATCCTCGACACGGCCGGAATCGTCCGGTGGATCAATCCGGCGGCCGAGCGGCTACTCGGGAACGTCCGCGGCCGGCATTTCACGTCGATAGTCGGCTCGGAGGACCGCGCACGGGCGCAGGAGCTCTTCGCGCGCAAAGTGCTCGGCACGGCGACGGCGACCGAGGCGAGCGGAGTCTTCGTCTCGACGGACGGAACCCGCCTTGCGCTCGAAGTGAGTGCGGTGCCGCTGACGGGCGGCAAGCAGGTGGTCGGGGTCTTCGGACTCCTGACCGGTGAGGCCGAGGCGGACGTAAGCACACCGCCTGCGCATCTCACGCCCCGCCAAGCCGAAGTGCTGCGCCTCCTCGAGCAAGGCCGCTCGACGAAGCAGATCGCGCAGGAACTTCACCTGAGCAGGGAGACGGTCAAGAACCACGTCCGCCACCTACTCCGAGCTCTTGGAGTGAACACGCGCCTCGAAGCCGTCGCCGCCGTCCGGCAAAGCCGGCCTCGGGCTCCCGCGCCATGACGCCTCAGCGCCCTCGTCGAGCGAGCGTTCTCCCACCTGAGGGGCGCGCTCTCGGGGGTCGTCCCGCATTCGGTCAGGTCCCGACAGGAGTCGTCCGACCGGGTCCGTACCTTCCTTTCGTGAAGGTCGTAGGCATCGATCCGGGGACTGCTGCTTGCGGGTACGGAGTCGTCCAAGAAAGCGGAGGCCGCCTCAGGGAGGTGGCGCACGGCTGCTGGTCGACGCCCGCCGGACAGGACACGGTCCTCCGTTTGAAGACGATCCACGACGCGGTGGCGGCGCTCGTCAACGAGCACGGGCCGGATGCGGTGGCGCTCGAGGAGTCGTTCGTCGGCGCCGACGCCCGCATCGCGCTCTCCGTCGGGCAGGCACGCGGCGCCGTGCTCGTCGCGGCCGCCAACGCGGGAGTCTCCTGTCGCGAGTACCCGCCGGCCAGCGTCAAGCAGGCGATCTGCGGCTACGGCCGGGCCGACAAGGCGCAGATGCAGCGCATGGTGAAGATGATCCTCGCGCTCCCCGAGTTGCCGAAGCCGCACCACGCGGCCGACGCTCTCGCGGTCGCGATCTGCCACGCGCTCGCGCCGCCGCTCCTGCGCGCGGCCGCCGGCTGAGAACGTCCGTTCTCGTGCGTACGCTCCTCGCATGATCGCGCGCCTCCGCGGCAAGCCCGTCGCCAACACGCCGGAAGGGCTCGTCCTCGACGTCGGCGGCGTCGGCTATCTCGTCCACGCGACTCCGTCCGCGGTCCGCAAGGGCGACTCGGCCGACGAGGTCACCGTCGAGACGTACACCCACGTCCGCGAGGACGCGCTGCAGCTCTACGGCTTCGCCGACCGGAGCGAGCGGGAGCTGTTCGTCCAGCTCCTCGCCGTGAGCGGCGTCGGGCCGAAGGTGGCGCTCGCGATCGTCTCGGGCTCGCCGCCGGCCGAACTGCGCCGCGCGATCGCGCGCGAGGACTCCGCGCGCTTCCAGGCGATCCCCGGCATCGGCAAGAAGACGGCGGACCGGATCGTCCTGGAGCTCAAGGAGAAGCTGGGGGCCGAGGAGGCGATTGCCCAGGAAGCCGGCCCGGACACGCCCTATCTCGTCGCGCGCGACGCACTCGTCGAGCTCGGCTGGTCGCTGCTCGAGGCCGAGCGCGCCCTCGCCGAGGTCGACTCGGAGCTGCCGCCGGAGGAACGGGTCCGGCTCGCGTTGAAGAAGGCCGCGTGAACGCGACGCAATTCCTGACGCCTGCGCTGCGCGAGGACGAGGAGGAGGTCGAGCGAAGCCTCCGGCCGCGCCGGCTCGACGAGTTCGTCGGCCAGGCGCGCGTCAAGGAGCAGCTCGGGATCGTGCTCGAGGCGGCGAGGGGACGCGGCGAGGCGCTCGACCACGTCCTCCTCGTCGGCCCGCCCGGTCTCGGCAAGACGAGCCTCGCGCACATCATCCGCGAGGAGCTCGGGGTCGGCATCCGCTCGGTCGCCGGCCCCGCGCTCGAGCGGAAGGACGTGGCCGCGATCCTGACTGCGGTCGAGCCGCGCGACGTCGTCTTCGTCGACGAGATCCACCGCCTCGGCCGCGCAGCGGAGGAGATCCTCTACCCGGCGCTCGAGGATTTCCGGCTCGACATCGTGATGGGCCAGGGCACCGCGGCGCGCACTCTGACGCTCGACCTGCCGCCGTTCACGCTGGTGGGCGCGACGACCCGCACAGGGCTGCTCACCTCGCCGCTGCGCGACCGCTTCGGGATCACCTTCCGGCTCGACTACTACGAGGACGGCGAGCTTGCCGCGATCGTGCGCCGTTCGGCCGCGATCTTCGGCGTCGAGATCTCCGACGACGCCGCCGACGAGATCGCGGGCCGCGCCCGCGGGACGCCGCGCGTCGGCAACCGGATCCTCCGGCGGGTGCGCGACGTCGCCCAGGTGCGCCACGAAGGCGTCATCACGACGGCGATCGCGCGCGAGGCGCTCGAGCTGCTCGAGGTCGACGAGGCAGGGCTCGAACGGCTCGACCGCGAGCTCCTGCGCTCGATCGCGGAGAAGTACGGCGGCGGCCCGGTCGGGCTCAACACCCTCGCCGCGGCGCTCGGCGAGGAGCCGGACTCGATCGAGTACGTCTACGAGCCGTACCTGCTCCAGCTCGGCTTCCTGCAGCGAACGCCCCGCGGCCGGACGATCACCGAGCTCGGCCGCGCGCATCTGGGGGCACCGCCGACCGCCGAGACGGACGCGCGGCTCTTTTAGGAGGGAATGATCGAGTACGACATCCACCTCGACGACAGGTTCGGCCAGCTGCGCGAGTTCGACGTCGGCGCCTTCGCGGCGGAGCACGAGCCGTGGTTCAACCAGACGCTCACGACCGTGAACGACTCCGTTGTCCGGCTCGGCGTGCTGGACGGGGAGTTCCACTGGCACAAGCACGAGCGCGACGACGAGTTCTTCCTCGTGCTCGACGGCAGGCTCGAGATCGAGATCGAAGGGCGCGAGCCGGCCGTTCTCGAGCCGCGGCAGGCGATCACGATCCCACGCGGCGTACCGCACAGGCCCGTCGCGCACGGGCGCACGGTCGTGCTGATGGTCGAGCCCGCCGGCGTCGTCCCGACGGGCGACTGATGCCCGAGCTCTGGACACCGGTCGCCGAGCTGCCGCACGAGGCGTTCATCGAGCGGCTACACAAGGCGATCGCCTCGTTCGCCGGGGCCACGGGTGTGGAGAAGCCGTTCGTCGAGGTCGAGCTCGCGGACGGGTCGCGCTTCGTCCTCGACCGGCTCGAGCCGGAGCCGGGCTTCGGGATGGTGACGCTCTACGTGACGGACGCCCGCGACGACGACGCGCCCGACGCGCTCATCGTGCCGATCGGCTCCCTGCGCCGGATCGAGCTGCGGAAGGGGCCGGAGGACAAGGTCCAGCGCTTCGGCTTCAGCGTCCCGGCGGCGGCGTGAAGAGCCTCCAGTCGCCCTCGGAGACGACCTCGACCGCGCCGTCGACCACGCGGATCGCAGTGTCGTCGTCGATCGCGTAGGCCGGATTCGGCAGGATCGCGGCCCAGCGCTCGGCATCGGCCATCGTGTTCTCCGGCAGGTCGGGGTGGTCCAGGTGCGGGAAGATCGAGAAGTCGACGACTCCGAGCGCCTCGTCGCCGCCGCCGGGCGGGTTCCAGTACTTGAAGTGCTCGCCGATCCGCGGGGCCAGCGCCATGCTGCCGGCGCTCACGCCCGCCCAGACCATGTCGAGCGACGGCAGGAGGTCGGCCACTCCCGACTCCCGCATCCAGTGAGCGAGGTAGAGGGAGTCTCCGCCCGCCACCAGCAGCGCGTCGGCCTCCTCGACCATGGGAACCCAGTCTCCGGCGTCGATGCTGGGGAGCGCGGTCAGCTCCAGCACTCCGAGGGACTTCCAGCCGAACTCGCACAGGGGCGTCCGAGACCTGCCGGCGATGAACCGGTAGGCCGGGCCGGGCAGCGCCATGGGGTGCCCGTACGCCGCAGTGGGGACGACGAGGGCTGCGCACTCGGCGATCGGCTTGTCTAGCAGGTCGACCAGGGCGCTCTCGATGGTCGCGTTCTTGATGCCGGCGGACGTCAGCAGAAACCTCACGATGCTCCTTCGCTCGCGTTGTCAGGCGTCGTGCGTGCTCACAACGACTCGGCCAGGGCGTCCAACTCATCGCGCCCGGAGGTGAGCCGTCGCGCGACGCCGACGAGGTACGGCGCGATCAGCAGCGCCATCACGTCGAACCACACGTAGCCCGAGGCGACGCCGCTCGGCGGGTTGCCGTCCGGGATCCTGAGCCCGGGCAGCGTGGACGCCCAGTGCCACGTCCCGATCGACGTGCCGTACAGCTCGAGCGCCGCGACCGCGAGGAAGACGCCGGCGTACGTCGCCCGCGCCCGCGACCGCCAGAGGAAGACGAGCAGCAGCGGCACACCGACGGCTCCGGCGACGTCCAGCCGCGGCAGCACCGTCAGACCGGCGATCCCCCAGGCCGTCGCGCCGACCGCGGCGGCCCACACGAGGGCGCGGGCGCGGATACTCCTGCTGAGGGCGATGCCGCTCAGGTAGACGAGCCCGTGCGCCGGCGGGATGAAGAGCGGCAGGTTGTGCAGCCGGTAGTGGTAGACGCCCCAGACGAGCGAGCCCGTCACCTCTCCGACCGTTGCGAACAGCACGACACCGACGGTCTGAGCCCGCACGAGCCCTGAGAGCGGCCACAACGCGGCCGCGAGCACCGCGAACGTGAGCACACCGAGCGCGAGCTGCCCGTCGCGCGAAACCTGGGTGTCGATCGCGAGTAGCGCGGCGAGGTACGCCGGCAGCACGACCGTGTACCGGCGCGGCACCCTCATCGCCGGTACTGGAGCTCGTGCCAGCTCGGCGTGGGGAGGAGCTCGAGCAGTGCGCGGCCGCCGTTCGTGTCGGCGAAGGTGAAGTCCTGCCGCTCCTCGTCCCAGTCCACCTCGAGCAGGCCCTCTTTGACGCGGTGGTCGAGCCACGCGCCGCGGAAGACGAGCTTCTTGAGCCAGTAGACGAGCGACTCGCCGCGGACGAGCGCGAGCGCGTCCCAATGGCGCACGAGGTACTCGCCGAGCGCGCTGCGCGCCGTCTCGATCGAGTCGCGCTCGACGAGCTCGACGAGATCGGCGGTCTCGTCGGAGTCCAGATCGGGGCTGGACACGAGCCCGAGCCGGACGGCGGCAGCGGTGACACGCTCCTCGAAATCCTCGCTGCTGAAGGAGAAGCGGTAGCCGAGGAACTCGACGACGTAGTCGTCGCCCGAGTGGTAGTTCCCGGCTGCTTCCACGGCGGCAGCGTACCCTGACCTCATGCGGGTACTCCGCTATCCGTTGGCGCTCGTCGTGGTCCTCGCCATGGTCGCGATCACAGCCTGGGCGCTGGCGTGGCCGTTCGAGAAAGCGGCCTATCTCGCGCCCATCATCGTCGTGGGCGGCGCTGCCCTCGTCGGTCTCCTGCTCCTGTGGGGGAAGGTCGCGTACAGCTCTCTGCAGGAGTCGCGCCACCCTCGGCGCGTGCTCGCCTACTGGCTGCTCGGCATCGGCCTACTCGTCGTCCTGACGGTGCTCGGCGTCAAGCTCCCGAACGAGGGCGGCTAGCAGCCGGTCGATCTCGGCGCGCGTCGTGTAGGCGGCGACCGAGAGGCGGAGGACATCCTCCTCCTCGCCGCCGACGGGGATCTCGACCCGGTGGCGTGCGAACAGCCGTCCGGACAGGTCGGGCGCGGGGCCGGGCAGCCGGACCGCCGCCATCTGCGCGAGCATCGACTCGGGCGCGAGCGGTTCTGTCCCGACGAGCTCGCAGAGCTCCCGGCGGGCGCTGCGCGTCAGCCGGCGGCTGCGGTCGCGCACGGCGTCCCAGTCGCGTTCGGCCTGGAAGCGGATCGCGTCCGGGACGGCGAGCCAGGCCGCCGGATCGCGCGTGCCCTGGATCTCGATCCGCTCGGAGAAGCTGTCCCTTCGGTGTAGCCCCAGCTGACGATGGCGGCGTCGAGACGGTCCTGGTGCTCGGGCTGCACGTGCAGGAAGCCGGCGCCTTTCGGCGCGGCGAGCCACTTGTGCGCGTTCCCCGCGTAGTAGTCGGCGCCGAGCGCGGCGAGGTCGAGCGGCACCTGGGCAGGCGCGTGCGCGCCGTCGACGACCGTGGCGAGGCCCAGCGCCCGGGCGCACGCGACGATCTCCTCCACCGGCAGGACGAGCCCGGTCGTGGACGTGACGTGGCTTACGTAGACGACCCGCGTGCGCTCGTTCGCCCGGGCGAAGAGCGCGCCGACGACCTCACTCGGGTCGGAAAGGGGAAGCGGGATCGGCGCCCGGACGTAGTGCGCCCCGGCGCGGCGGCAGGCCCACTCCCACGCGAGGTCGCACGCTCCGTACTCGAGGGCGGTCGAGAGCACCTCGTCGTCCGGGCCGAGAGCGAGCGACCGGGCGGCGAGGTTGACACCTGTCGTGGCGTTCTGGACGAAGGCGAGGTCCAGCGCGGCGCAACCGAGATAGGAGGCGAGGGTCGATCGCGCGGCGTCGAGCAGGTCGGGCAGCCGACGGGCAAGGAAGTCCACCGGCTCGTGCTCGAGCTCGTGCTGCCATGTCTGGTAGCTCTCGAACACCACCCGCGGGCAGGCGCCGAACGAGCCGTGGTTCAAGAAGGCGATCTCGGGGTCGAGCAGGAACTCGCGGCGGAGCTCCTCCGGAGACGGCGCGGCCATGGGCGTCTTCTACTCCATCCCAAACCCCCGCCCACCCGGGGAACCGGTGAAAAGCGTGCCGCTTCACCGGTCACGAGTGCGTCGCGGCTCTGTGACGAGAGCCCGGCAATCCCGTTCCTACTGTCCCGTGCGGCCAGGCGGCGAGGCCGATTCCGTCCGCCCGTCCCCGTAGCTTGACCAGACATGCACGAAGGCACCTGGACACTTCCCGACTGCTCGCCCGACGCCCAGGCCGAGCTCGTCCGCGAGCTCGGCATCTCCGAGCTGACGGCCGGCGTGCTGGTCCGGCGCGGCTACTCGGATCCGGCCGTCGCACGCCGCTTCCTCGACGGCGAGCAGCCGCCGCACGACCCCTTCCTGCTCGGCGACATGGAGGCTGCGTGCGCACAGATCCGGGCTGCCGTGGAGCAGGGCCG
This sequence comes from uncultured Actinomycetes bacterium, assembly GCA_963702655.1. Classification (GTDB taxonomy): domain Bacteria; phylum Actinomycetota; class Thermoleophilia; order Gaiellales; family Gaiellaceae; genus Palsa-739. The sequence continues at coordinate 353,869 of CAVPDO010000001.1, forward strand.
CCGAATCTGCGTCCACGGCGACTACGACGTCGACGGCATCGCCGCCACCACCCTCGCCGTCCTCCTCCTGCGCGAGCTCGGCGCCCAGGTTGCCTGGCATCTGCCGAGTCGCTTCGACGAAGGCTACGGCGTCCGTAGCGAGACGCTGGCCCGGCTCGCGGACGAGGGCTGCGGGCTCGTCCTCACGGTCGACTGCGGAATCACCGCCGCCGCCGAGGTGGCCGAGGCGAAGGCACGCGGCCTCGACGTCGTCGTGACCGACCATCACCGCCCGGGCGAGACGCTCCCCGACTGCCCGATCGTGGCCACTCGGCCGTCCGGGTATCCATTTCCCGAGCTCTGCGGGACCGGCGTCGTCTACAAGCTGGGCCAGGCCCTCTTCGGCGTCGACTCCGAGATTCCGCGGCGTCATCTCGACCTCGTCGCGCTGGCGACCATCGCCGACGTCGTCCCGCTCGTCGACGAGAACCGCTCGCTCGCCATCGCCGGGTTGCGGGCACTCGCGCGTACAGCGAAGCCCGGTCTGCGCGCACTCATGCAGAGCGCGGGAGTCGATCCGGCCACGGTGGATGCCGGGGCCGTCGGCTTCCGTCTCGCGCCCCGCCTGAACGCGGCCGGACGCCTCGGCCACCCGCGAGCGGCGCTCGAGCTGCTCCTCACCGAGGACGAGTCGGAAGCACGTCGCCTTGCCGAATCGCTCGAGGAGCTGAACCGGGAGCGCCAGGCGGTGGAGGGGAGGATTCTCCGCGAAGCCGTCGCCCAGGTCGAGGCCTGGCCCCCTGAACAGCGCGCCCGCCGCGCCTACGCCGTCGCGGGCGCCGACTGGCACGAGGGCGTGATCGGCATCGTCGCCTCGCGGCTTGTCGAGCGCTACCACCGCCCCGTCGTGCTCATCGCGGGAACCGACGGCGACTGGAAGGGATCCGGCCGTTCGATCGCCGCGTTCGACCTGCACGCGGCGCTCGGCGCATGCTCCGGCCTGCTCGGGCGATGGGGCGGCCACCGCGCAGCAGCGGGACTGTCCATCGCCGAGGAGAACGTCGACGCGTTCGCAGAAGCCTTTGCCGAGCAGGCCGCCACGGTGCTCGGCGAGGAGGACCTCGATCCCGTGACGTCGATCGACGCCGTGGTCGCGCGGGGGGCGGACCTCTCCCTCGAACTCTGTGCAGAGCTCGGCCGGCTTGCTCCGTTCGGGCTCGGGAACCCGGCGCCCGTCCTGCTTGCACCCGGGTGCGGGCTCGCCGAGCTTGCGACCGTCGGCGACGGGAAGCACCTGCGCTTCCGCGTCCGGCGGGACGGCCGCGATGCCGGCAGCGCGATCGCGTTCGGGCAGGGCTCACGCGTCGACGTGCTCCGCCCCGATTCCCTCTACGACGTCGCGTTTCGCCTCGAGGAGAACCACTGGAACGGGACGGTCGCACCGCAGCTCGTCGTCCGCCGCGTCTTTGCGACTGCCCCGCGCTATCGAGAGCTGCGCGAGTGGCTCGCAGAGGAGTGGCGCAAACCGGCAGCCGTCCGCGACCCGGAAGCGGCTGCCGTCTTCGCGGAGCTCGGCCTCGAGGACGGCGCCCGCCGCGACCTGCTCGAATCGGCGCGCTTCCGTGCGCTGCTCGCCCAGGAGCCGCCGCTCGCCAAGGCTGCGTGATCAGGGCCGCGTGATCCGGCTCGCCACGGACGGCGACTGGCCGTCGATCCTCGCGGTACATCGGGCAGCGTTCGATCCGGAAGACGTCCCGCGGCTCGTCGCCGAGCTGCGCGACCGCTCGGACCTCTACGTTCCGGAGCTCTCCTTCGTCGCGGAGGACGACGGCCGCGTCGCCGGGCACGTCATGAACACGTGGAACTGGATCGAGGAGACCGACGAACGCGTGCTCCAGCTCTCGCCGCTCGGCGTGCTGCCGTCGTACCAGCGGCGCGGCCACGGATCCGAGCTGGTGCTGGCGTCGCTCGAGGCCGTGCGCGCCGCGGGCGAACCACTGCTGCTCGTCGAAGGTGCCCCTGCCTACTACGGCCGGTTCGGCTTCGTCCGCGCGGACGAGCTCGGCCTGCTACCGCCTCCCGAGGCTCTGTACGACTGGGCCTTCCAGGTGGCGGTGCTCGATCCAGAGGCGACGCTCCCGCAGGGCCGCGTCGTCTACTCGGAGCCGTTCAGGCACTGAGCAAGCGCGAGCGCGAGCCGCAGGGCGGCGCGATAACGGCGATATGCAGCCATGGAACGCGTCACTTCGATCCCTCAACGACCGTTCCTTCCGCACAGATTCGCGCGGAAAGCCGGGAGTACACTGAGACAGTGACGACGCTGGAAGCTGGTGAAAGGCACGAGGAGCTCCTCGAAGGGCTGCTCGCCGAGCTCGCCGCGCAGCGCACCGACGTCGACATCGGGCTCGTCACGCGCGCCTTTCGCTTCGCGGCAGCGGCGCATGAGGGCCAGCAGCGCCGTTCGGGCGAGCCGTTCATCATCCATCCCGTCGGCGTCGCCACGATCTGCGCCGGCCTGCGCCTCGACGAGCAGACCATCGCCGCGGCGCTCCTGCACGACGTCGTGGAGGACACCGGCGTCGAGCTCGACACGCTCCGCGACGAGTTCGGCGAAGAGATCGCCGCGCTCGTCGACGGCGTCACCAAGCTGACCCGCGTCCAGTTCCAGACCCGCGAGCAGGCGGAGGCCGAGAACTACCGCAAGATGGTCGTGGCGATGGCCGAGGACGTGCGCGTCATCCTCGTCAAGCTCGCCGACCGCCTCCACAACCTCCGCACGATCGAGTACCTCGGCAAGCAGAAGCAGATCCAGAAGTCGAGGGAGGCGCTCGAGGTCTACGCGCCACTCGCGCACCGGCTCGGCATCCACGCGCTCAAGTGGGAGCTCGAGGACCTCGCCTTCCAGACCCTGCACCCGCGGAAGTACGCCGAGATCAAGACGATGGTGGCGGAGCGCCGCGCCGACCGTGAGGGCCATGTCGCGGAAGCCGCCGACGTGCTGCTCCGCGAGCTCGAGAAGGTCGACATCCCCGTCGACATCTCCGGCCGCGCGAAGCACTTCTACTCGATTTACGACAAGATGGCCCGCAAGGGCCGCGAGTTCAACGAGATCTACGACCTCACCGCGATGCGCGTGATCGTCGAGCGCGACGGCGAGGAGGGCACGCGCGACTGCTACGGCGCGCTCGGCCTCATTCATTCCCTGTGGAAGCCGATGCCGGGCCGCTTCAAGGACTACATCGCGATGCCGAAGTTCAACCGCTACCGCAGCTTGCACACGACGGTCATCGGCCCCGAGGGCCGGCCGCTTGAGATCCAGGTGCGCACGCGCGCGATGCACCAGACAGCCGAGCTCGGCGTCGCGGCGCACTGGGCGTACAAGCGCGACGGCCACCGCTCCACGAAGACCGCCGCCGACGAGGAGTGGAACACCTGGGTGCGCCAGCTCATGGACATCAACGCCGACGAGACCGACGCCCGTGAGTTCGTGAAGAGCTTCCGCACCGACCTCTTCGACGAGGAGGTGTTCGTCTTCACACCGAAGGGCGAGGTGAAGACCTTGCCGGCCGGCGCGACACCGATCGACTTCGCCTACGCCGTTCACACCGATGTCGGCCACCGCACGGTCGGCGCGAAGGTGAACGGCCGAATCGTCCCGCTCCACTACCGCCTTCGCAGCGGCGACCGCGTGGAGATCCTCACCGGTAAGTCCGCCGCGCGCGGCCCTTCCCGCGACTGGCTCTCGCTCGTCGCCTCGTCGCGCGCCCGCAACAAGATCCGCCAGTTCTTCTCCCGCGAGCAGAAGGAGGACCTCGAGGCGAAGGGCCGCGGGTTGCTCGAGAATGCGCTCAAGGGCCAGAACCTCCCGTACAAGAAGCTCGCCGGCTCGGCCGTGCTCGCCGGCGTGATCCGGGAGTCCGGCTTCAAGAAGGCCGAGGACTTCTACGTCGCGCTCGGCTCCGGGAGGCTGACCGCGTCGAAGATCGTCGACAAGGTCCTGCAGCAGCTCAAGGTCGGCGAGGTCGCCGAAGAGCGGGTGCCCGTCAAGAAGCCGCGGGCGCGCGAGGCGGCCGGAAGCGACAGCTACGGGATCAACGTGATCGGCGTCGAGGACGTGCTCGTGCGGCTCGCGAAGTGCTGCACACCTGTGCCGGGCGACGACATCGTCGGATACATCTCGCTCGGCAAGGGCATCACGATCCATCGTGGCGACTGCCCGAACGTCCGCGCGCTGCGCCGCAACCCCGAGCGGTTCACGCCGGTCGAGTGGGAGGGAGGCGGCAGCCAGAGCTTCCGCGTCCAGATCGCCGTCGATTCCTGGGACCGAGCGCGCCTGCTCGAGGACGTGGCGCGCACCTTCGCCGAGCACGGCTCCAACATCGTCTCCTACGGCGGCACCGTCGAGGACCAGATGGCGCGGAACTGGTACGTCGCCGAGGTCGGCGACGTCAAGGCGCTGCGCGGCCTGCTCACCTCGCTCCGCAACGTCGACGGCGTCTTCGACGCCCGCCGCGTCACGCCGTCCTAGCGTTCCCTCGTTCGAGGGATCCAGCTCGACAACGGTGGGTTACCCCGGTCGAGGGATAGGTCACTGCTGATGCGGCCTCTGTCCCTCGAACGAGGGACGGCCTTGTCAGCTTTGCCACTCAGCTCTCCCACACCGTGCCGCCGGTGTCCCAGCCGACGAGGCAGAGGTCGGCGATCGTCGCGGCGACAGCCTCGAGCTCGGTCGCAGCGACGTCGCCGTCGGCTGCGAGCTCGGCGACGCGCGTTTCTCGCCAGAGGACGGGAACGGCCGTGCGCCGCGCACGGTCCGGCGTGCCGGACTCCGGGCCGAGCACGAGGTCTCCCTCCTCGACGAAGTAGATCCCGGCCCAGGTGCAGTCCTCGCGCGAGGCGAGCTCCGCGACAGCCGCTCGGAGCTGGTCGTCTGCGTCAGTCGACACCGAAAGGAGCCCGGTACTCGTCGGGAATCGGGATGGGCCGCCGGCTCTCGCCGTCGATGAAGACGAGCGTCTGGTGGGCGGTCACGAGCAGCGTGCCGTCGGGCACGTTGAAGGCGGCGAACTCAAAGGTCAGGCTCGTTCTCCCGAACCGCGCGACGCGGACGTGAATGTCGAGCTCGTCGTCGAAGCAGGCCGGCGCGAAGTACTCGACGTCGTTCGCGCGCATCACGAACTCGCCGCCCAGCTCGTGGTGGAGGAGGCCGAGCGAGCGGAGGTACTCGCCGCGGGCGAGGTCGAAGTACGGGTTGTAGCGGCCGTAGTAGACGACGCCCTGTGCGTCGGTGTCCGAGAAGCCCACCCGCGTCCGGGTCGAGAAGGCGTACTCGCCGCTCACGAGCGGATCACCTCGAGCACCTCGTCGCGCTTGCGCTCCATCAGCTCCTCCGACATGGCCTCGAGGTTGAGGCGGAGCAGGGGCTCGGTGTTCGACGGGCGGACGTTGAAGTGCCAGTCGTCGAAGTCGACCGAAATCCCGTCGAGGTGTGAGACGCGCCCGTCCGCGTACCGCTCCTTCAGCTCCTGCAGCTTGAGCGCGACGTCCGGGACGGGCGTGTTCAGCTCGCCGGTGATGAAGTAGCGCGAGCGCAGCGGCGCCAGGATCTCCGAGAGGCGCCGGTCCTTCTTCGAGAGCTGCTCGAGCATCAGCAGGAACGGGACGACCCCGGTGTCGGCCTGGCTGAAGTCGCGAAAGTAGTAGTGGCCGGAGACCTCGCCGGCGAAGGCGGCGTCCTCCTTGCGCATCCGCTCCTTGATGAACGCGTGGCCCACGCGGTTCACGAGCGCCACTCCGCCGTCGCGCTCGACCGTGTTGGGCACCGCCCGGCTGGCGCGCACGTCGTAGAGGATCTTCGCGCCCGGCTCCTTCTCGAGCACGCTCTCGGCGAAGAGCGCGGTCACGAAGTCGCCGGGGACGAACTCGCCTGTGTCGTCGACGAAGAAGCAGCGGTCGGCGTCGCCGTCGAACGCGACCCCGAGGTCGGCACCCTCCTCGAGCGTCTTGTGGACGATGAACTCGCGATTCTCGGGCAGCAGGGGGTTGGGCTCGTGGTTCGGGAACGAGCCGTCGGGGTCGAAGTAGCAGCGGACGGCCTCGATCGGCAGCCGCTCGAGCACCGGCGGGAGCATCGTTCCCGCCATCCCGTTCGCCGCGTCGACCACGACCTTCAGCGGCTTGATCACGCCGACGTCGACGAAGGACAGGACCCGCTCGACGTACGCGGGCCAGATGTCCTCCTCTCGCACACTGCCGCGGTCGGTGGACGTGTCCCAGTTCCCGACCTCGATCAGGTCGCGCAGATCGAACAGGCCGCTGTCGCCGCCGACCGGCAACGCACCGCGTCGCACGAGCTTCAGCCCGGTGTACTGCTTCGGGTTGTGCGACGCGGTGACCATGATCCCGCCCTCGAGCCCGAGCGAGCCGACCGCGAAGTAGACCATCTCCGTGCCGACGAGACCGAGATCGAGCACGTCCGCGCCGGCCGTCGCGGCGCCCCGCATCACGGCTTTCTGCACCGCCGGCGAGGAGAGCCGCATGTCGCGGCCGACGGCGATCCGCCGCGGTTCGAATCGCTCGACGTAGGCGCGCCCGATCGCCTCGGCGCCCGCCTCATCTATTTCGTCGGGATAGATCCCGCGCACGTCGTACGCCTTGAATACCTTCGGATCGAGCACGGCGCGATGCTATGCGACTCTATGACGGTGCTCGACCACCTCGGAATCGGCGTCGCCGACTACCAGCGCAGCAAAGCCTTCTACGAGCAGGCGCTCGCGCCGCTCGGCTACACGCTGCTCCTGGAGTTCTCCGGCGCCGCGGCCGGGTTCGGCAAGGACGACGGCGGCCGGCCGTCGTTCTTCATCGAGGCGCACGGCGAGCCCGCGCGGGGGCGGCTCCACATCGCGTTCGCCGCCGAGAGCCGCGACGAGGTCGACGCCTTTCACGCGGCCGCGCTCGAGGCGGGCGGGGCCGACAACGGCGCGCCCGGCATCCGCTGGTACCACGACGACTACTACGGCGGCTACGTCCTCGATCCCGACGGCAACAACGTGGAAGCCGTCTGCCACCGGCCCGCCGACTAGGGCGTCGCAAGCAGGACGTCGCCGATCGCCCGCGTCGAGGCGGCGTCGGGCGCCTCGCTGATCACCGTCGCCGGCCGCTCGAAGCGCGCGAGCGCGTCGCGCAGCGGCTCGGCCCGCAAGGTCCCTTCGCCGTACGGAAGGTGCTTCGTCTCGTTCCGGTTCGCGTACTGGATGTCGCTGAAGTGGATGTGGAACGGCGCGCCGGGCTCGAGCACGGCGTCCGCACCGGCCAGAGCCTCGGCGAACGCATCCGCCTCGAGGAACGCGCCGTCGCTCGTGGCGTGCATGTGCGCAAAGTCGAGCACCGGCCGGACGAAGTCGACCCGCGCCGAGATCGCGAGCACGTCGTCGACCGTTCCGAGGTCGCGGACGCGGCCCATCACCTCGACGCCGAACGGGACGAGCCGCCCTTTCGCCTCCAGCCGCTCCCGCAGGTCGCCGAGCTGGTCCACGACGTCGGCGATCGCCTGTTCGCGCTCCCGTTCGAGCAGGAAGCCGGGATGGAAGACGATGAGCCGCGCGCCGCACGCCTGGGCGAGGCCCGCCGTGTGGTCGAGCATCCCCAGCGCCATCCTGAACTTCTTGCCGCGGTCGGCATGCCCCATGAACGCCGCGAGGGGTGCGTGCACGGAGAGGGCGACGTCCGCGGCGGCCGCTGCCGCCCCGAACAGCGGCGCGGTCTCGTAGTCGAGCCAGAAGCCGCCGACGAACCCGATCTCGCAGGCCCGGTAGCCCTCGGCCGCGAGCGCGGCGAACGCCTCCTCGAACGTCGGCGCGTCCGGCAGACCGCCGGGGCCGTACCGGATCTCGCCCATTCGTCGGAGCCTATGCCGTCCGACCGTGTTTCTACGTTTTTGGCATGCCCAAACGCCCTTCGAGAATCGATCTGCTGGAGCTCGACATCGACCTGCGCCTGGCCGATCTTTGGCGTGAGACGCTCGACGTGACCGACTGGAACCTCGAGGTCGTCGCCGCTTTTCTGCGGGCCGCGTACGGGAAGGGCTACTGCGACGCGCTCACCGAGGACGCTCCCGGCTCGCTGTGCCACGAGCACGGCTATCGCATCCCGGCGCGCAAGCCCGCGAACAGCCCCAAGAGCTAGCGACTGCCGCTCGCCGCGGCGCGCGAGGGCTACGATGCGTGCGTGGGTGCAAGTCCTGCGCGGCTCGTGATTGCCCTCTCGGTAGCGGCTGCGCTCGCCATCTTCGTCGTGTACACGGCACTCGCCGGCAACGGCATCGCCGACCTGACTCCGAGCAGCCTCGCCGGGCACACCGGCAGCGTCTCGCTCATGGGGAAGGTCGTCGGCCAGACGCAGGGCAACGCGCACACCGGCGGGGGCCTGCGCTTCCGGCTGAAGGACATAGCCGGCAAGACGTCCGAGCGCGTCCCCGTCGTGTATCACGGCGAGGTCCCCGACCAGTTCAAGACCGGCCGGGACGTCGTCCTGGAGGGAGCGCTGCGCAACGGCGTGTTCGTCGCGAAGCCGGGCTCGCTGATCACGAAATGCCCCTCGCACTACGCGCCGGCGAAGCCGTCGAACGCCTGACCTGATGGCCCCGCTCGGGCGCGCCGCACTCCTTCTCGCCTTCGGCCTCGTGCTGTACGCGCTGGTGGCCGGCTCATACGCCGCGTGGAAGCGGCGGCGGCGGCTCGCGCTGTCGGCGCAGAACGCGCTCCTCGCAGCCTTCCCGGTGACGCTCGTGGCGGCGATCATCCTGTTCGTCGCGCTCGGGCGCCGGGACATGACCTTCGTCTACGTCTGGCAGCACACGAGCCACAAGCTGCCGCTCGGCTACGCGCTGTCCGCGTTCTGGGGCGGCCAAGAGGGGTCGCTGCTGCTGTGGCTGCTCGTGCTCACCGGCTACGCGGGGCTCGCCGTCTGGCTCAACCGCCGCTCGCGCGAACTCATCGCGTGGACGGTGCCCGTCTTCGGCCTGGTCGCGGTCTTCTTCGCCTTCATGCTCTGCTTCGTCTCGAGCCCGTTCAACGTTCAGCCTGCGCCTCCGGACGGCCAGGGGATGGTGCCGAGCCTGCAGAACCCGTACATGCTCGCCCATCCGCCGATGCTCTATCTCGGCTACGTCGGGCTCACGGTCCCATTCGCCTTCGCGATGGGCGCGCTCCTCTCCGGCCGCACGGACGAGCGCTGGATCGTCGCGACGCGCCGCTGGACGCTCGCCGCGTGGATGTTTCTCGGCGTCGGCCAGCTGATCGGCTCGCACTGGGCGTACGTGGAGATCGGCTGGGGCGGCTACTACGCCTGGGATCCGGTCGAGAACGCGGCCCTGATGCCGTGGCTCGCGGCGACCGCGTTCCTCCATTCGGTGATGATCCAGGAGAAGCGCGGGATGCTGAAGGTCTGGAACATGATCCTCGTCGCGCTCGCGTTCAACCTGTCGCTGTTCGGCACGTTCCTCACGCGCTCGGGCGTGCTCGACTCGATCCACTCCTTTGCGAAGAGCTCGATCGGCGGCTGGTTCCTCGGCTTCCTCTGCCTGATGGTCGTGTTCTCGGTCGTCCTGATCCGCTGGCGCCTGCCGCTGCTGCGGACGAAGACGAAGCTCGAGTCGCTCGTGTCGCGCGAGGCGACGTTCCTGTACAACAACCTGCTGCTCGTCGCCCTCTGCCTGACGATCCTGTGGGGCGTCCTCTACCCGATTCTGTCTGCGGCGGTGCGCGGCGAGACGCGCTCGGTCTCGAAGCCGTACTACGACTTCTTCCTGCACACGTTCGGGCTGCCGCTGCTCCTGCTGATGGGGATCGGGCCGCTCGTGGCGTGGCGGAAGGCGTCGCTCCGTTCGCTCGGCAAGACGTTCGTGATCCCGTTCGCAGTGGCCGCGGCGACCGGCGTCGTGCTGCTGGCGCTCGGTTTCGGGAGCTCGTGGCCCGGCCTCCTCGCGTACACGTTCTGCGCGTTCGTCGCCGCCTCGATCGTGCTCGAGTTCGTGCGCGGGCGGGCAGCGGCCGGCGGCATATTCCGGCTCATCGGACGCAATCGCCGCCGCTACGGCGGCTACATCGTCCACGCCGCGGTGCTCCTGCTCGCGATCGGCATCGCCGGCTCGAGCGCGTACCAGACGGAGCGCCAGCAGGTCTTGAGGCCAGGGCAGTCGATCGAGGCCGCCGGCTACACCCTCACGTACACCGGGCTCAAGGGTGTGAAGGGCCCGAACTACACCGGCTTCCGAGTCCTCCTCGCGGTGTCCGGCCACGGGGAGCGATTCAACCTCTCCCCGGGTGAGAACAACTTCCCCATCGAGGGCACGGCGACCGAGGCGTCGATCTACCACGACCCACGCTCGCTCGGCGACGTCTTCACGAAGGCCCAGTTCGCCGGGAAGCACACGAACAGGATCGCAGTGCAGGTGTTCGTGAAGCCGCTCATCAACCTCATCTGGATCGCCGGCTTCGTGTTCGTCGCGGGCGCGCTGATCGCGATGTGGCCCGACGCGGTCGAGCAGCGGCGCCTCGCCGCGCGGTACGCGGCCGGCGCGGCGCCCGCAGGAATCTGACGTGAGCTGGGCCCTCGCCGTCGCGGCGATGCTCGCGGTCGTCGCCGTCGTCTTCGTCGCGCGTCCCTTCCTCCGTGACCCGGCGCCAGCGAGCGACCGGCTCGACGAGCTCGCACCGGAGGCGCGCGAACGGCTCGCGCTCGCGGAAGAGCGGGACCGCGCGCTCGCCGCGCTGAAGGAGCTCGAGTTCGACCACCGCACGGGCAAGGTCTCGGACGAGGACTACCGGGCGCAGGTGGGGCCTCTCCGCAGGCGGGCTGCCGAGGTGTTACGGGCGCTCGAGGGTGGGAAACAACGGCGGCGTGAGCGCGTCGACGAGAGGATTAGCCCTGCGCCTGTTCCGGTACAGGAGAGGGTGATGGTCACGCCGAACGAGCCGCATCCGCCGTATCCGCCTCCCGACGAGGGGAACCCGCCCGAGCCGGCGCAGGTTCCCGAGCCCTATCCGCCGCCCGACGAGGGGACGCCGCCGGTTCCGGCGCCCGATCCGGGCCGGACCGAGGGCGAGTAGCACCGGCACAGGCGCGGCCGGGAGCCGTCGCTAGGGTGGGGGCCGCCATGGTCGGCGTCCACCATGCCGTCGCCTTCGCGGTCCTCGCCGCAACGTTCGGGGCAGCCGCCGTGGGAGCCTGGACGTACTACCGCCACCGGGAGGCGCGCGGGCTCCTGACGCATCTCCTCGCGCTCGCGCAGACCCTGCTCGTCGCGCAGGTCGGCCTGGGGCTTCTGCTTCTGTCGAGCCACCATCGCGCGGCCGACAAGCTCCACTACCTGTACGGGACGCTCTCGCTGCTCGCGGTGCTCGCGCCGTGGATGTACGCACCCGCGGATCGGCGCGGGCGCCTCGCCTGGTTCACCGGCGCTACCTTGGTGGCAGGAGCGCTCGCCGTGCGGGCGTACATGACCGCGACATGAGCCGCTTCTTCTCCCGCATCAACCCGTTCGTGCGCGGGATGCTGATCCTCGCGGCGATCGCTGGGGTGATCGTCGTGCTCCAGCTCGAGCAGACACTGGTGGCGTTGGGCATCCTCGCGCGCGTCGCCTTCATCCTCGCGATCGCGTACTTCATCTTCCTCATGTGGCGCGAGCGGCGGGAAGGGATCTCGATGTGGCCGCAGCGCGCGCAGTGGGTCTTCTACGGCGCGGCGTTCGTGGCCGTCGCAGACGTCGGCCTCTACTGGTACGGCGGCGCCGTCGGCTACCAGGTCTTCGCCTTCGTGGCCATCCTCGCGCTGTGCGGCTTCGCCATGTGGCGCACCTGGCGGGACCAGCACACGTACATCTAGATCTCGACGCGGGCCGAAGCGCCGTCGAGCGCGGCGAGCGCTTCGCGGATCGGCACGTACCGGCCGACGAAGATCGGGGTGTCGCGCTCCGTGTAGCGCGACGCCTCGCTGTCGCGCAGCCGCAGCATGAGATGCATGAAGTCGGCCGGCTCCTCGCACTCGAAGGCGGTCATGAACTCCTGGTCGTCGATCCCGAACGAGTACGTCGTGTGGTTCTTGATCCCGGGGAACTCCTCGCGGCCGATCCGGATGTGCTCGTCCATCGCGCGCTGGCGCTCCTCCTCCGTCAGCGCGTACCACGGCCGCACCTTCACGAACGGGTACACGACGAGGTAGGGAAGGCCGTGCGGCGTGATCTTGCGTGCCTTGCGGGCGCTCGTGTACTGCGACGCCTTCGTCGTGGCGAGATACGAGTACGTCGTCTCGAGCCAGCCGGCGAGTGCCGTGCCGTTCAGCGCGGCGCCGAGCTCCTCGAGGAGGTCGTACCGCTCGGAGATCTTCCACAGGAAGAAGTCGGAGTCCGGCCGCACGCCCGCGGTGCTGTAGGCCCGCAGGTGCTCGAAGCGCTCCGCGAAGTCGTCGACGGCCTCCGCGAACGCGTCCTTGTGCGCCTGGCGCTCCTCGACTGCGAGTCGCCGCCAGGCGGGGTCGGCCCGGAAGAACGTGTACGCGACGTACTGGCCCTCCACGAGTCGCATGCTAGCCGTGGCGATAGGCTCTCTCTCCTGCACGAGCGAGCGAAAGGAGCAGCCGAGGTGAGGACGGTATTCGCCGGTGCACGCGTCTTCGACGGAACAGGCGCGGCGGTCGCCGACGCCGACGTCGCGGTGGTCGACGGCCGGATCGACGAGGTCGGCGTCGGGCTGGAAGGCGACGAGCAGGTCGACCTCTCCGGCTCGACGCTCCTCCCGGGCCTCTTCGACACGCACGTACACGTGATGCTCGGCCACGTCGACATGTGGAAGTACCTCCAGACACCGTTCTCGTACCGCTTCTACGACGCGGTCCGGAACCTCGACTCGACGATCCGCATCGGCATCACCACGGTGCGCGACGCGGGCGGCGCCGACCTCGGCGTCAAGCAGGCGGTCGAGGAGGGGATCGTGCGGGGCCCGCGCCTTCAGATCTCGCTGACGATGCTCAGCCAGACGGGCGGCCACGGCGACGGCTGGATGCCGTCGGGCGGCGCGGCCGAGATCTTCCCCGACTATCCGGGCATGCCGTCCTCCATCGTCGACGGCGTCGACGAGGCGAGGCGCAAGATCCGCGAGCTCGTCCGCGACGGAGCCGACGTGATCAAGATCGCCACCTCGGGCGGCGTCCTCTCGCCGCGCGACTCACCCGACGAGCCGGGCTTCTCGCTCGAGGAGATCGAGGTCATGGTCACCGAGGCTCGGGCTGCGGGCCTCTGGGTGATGTCGCATGCGCAGTCGACCGTGGGGATCAAGAACGCCGTCCGCGCCGGAGTGCGCTCGATCGAGCACGGCATCTACCTCGACGACGAGGCGATCGAGCTCATGCTCGAGCACGGCGCGTATCTCGTCCCGACGCTCGTCGCGCCGCACGGCGTGCGCCGCGCGGCCGAAGCCGGCGCACCTATCCCGGCGAACGTGCTCGTGAAGGCGGCGGAGGTCGTCGAGGCGCACCAGGACTCCGTGCGGCGGGCCGCCGCGGCCGGCGTCAAGGTGGCGATGGGCACCGACGCCGGAGTCGTCCCGCACGGCACGAATCTCGAGGAGCTCCAGCTGATGGCCGACCAGGGCATGTCGCCTCAGGACGTGCTCGTCGCGACCACGCGGACCGCCGCCGAGCTGATGGGGCTGGAGCGCGAGCTCGGCACCATCGAGCCGGGGAAGCGCGCCGACCTCGTCGTCGTCGCGGGCGACCCGTTCGATTTCGGCGACCTCGCGAGCCGCATCGAACGCGTCTACCAGGACGGCCGGCTCGTCGCAGAGGCCGAGCCCGAGCAGGTGGCGGTAACGGTCTAGGCCTTCGTTACGGTGGCCGTCGTGGCCGCCCGGGTGGAAAACCAGCTCAAGTCGCTCCCGGCCAGGCCGGGCGTCTACCTCTTCCGCGACGCGGACGGCGACGTCCTCTACGTCGGCAAGGCGAAGTCGCTGCGGCCGCGGGTGCGCTCCTACTTCCAGAAGACGACGGACGGACGCGCGCAGATCCGCAGCCTGCCGGGCCGCGTCGCGGACGTCGAGGTGATCGTCACGGGCAGCGAGGTCGAGGCGCTCCACCTCGAGCAGAACCTCGTCAAGCGCCACCGGCCGCCGTTCAACGTGCGGCTGCGCGACGACAAGTCGTTCCCGTACATCGCGGTCACGGTCGAGGACGAGTACCCGCGCGTGATGTTCACGCGGGAGCGGCACCGGCCCGGCGTCTGGTACTTCGGCCCGTACGCCAACGCGAAGAAGGTGCGCGAGACGCTCGACGTCCTCAACCGCGTCTTCCGCTACCGGCCGTGCGAGGGGCCGAAGCCGGGCCGCCACAGCGGCATCCCGTGCCTCGACTACCACATCGACCGCTGTCTCGCGCCCTGCGTCGGGTACGTGTCGCCGGAGGACTACCGCGGCATCGTCGACGGCGTGATCGACTTCCTCTCCGGCGACGTGAAGCCGATCCAGCGCGAGCTCGAGCGGCGGATGCAGGAGGCGGCCGGCGAGGAGCGGTTCGAGGACGCCGCGCGCTACCGGAATCGGCTGTTCGCGGTCCAGCACCTCGTCGAGCGCCAGGCGGTCGAGCGGCAGTCGGTCGGGACCGTGGACGTGATCGGCTTCGCGGCCGAGGGCGACCGCGCCGTCGTCCAGATCTTCCCGCTGCGCGGCGGCAAGATGGTCGACCGCCACTCGTTCCATCTCGAGAACGTCGGCGGGCAGGACATGACGACGATCCTCGAGTCGTTCGGCCTCGAGTACTACGGGAGCGCTCCGAGCCTGCCTCCGCAGATCGTCGTGCCGAGCGACGCGGGAGATCTGTCGGCGCTCGCGGAGCTCCTGTCGGAGCGGCGTGGAGCGCGGGTCGAGATCCGTACGGCCGAGCGCGGCGAGAAGCGCCGCCTGCAGCGGCTCGCCGACGAGAACGCGCTCCATGTGCTGACGAGCGACCTCGCGCAGGGCGAGCAGCGCCGGCTGCGCCGGGTCGAGGCGCTCGAGCAGCTGCGCGAGACGCTCAACCTCGAGTCGCTGCCGCTGCGGATCGAGTGCTTCGACATCTCGACCGCGATGGGCCAGGACAACGTCGGCTCGCTGGTCGTCTTCCAGGACGGGCTGCCGAAGAAGGCGCACTACCGCAAGTTCGCGATCCGCGGCCAGGAGGGCATGGACGACTTCGCCGCGATGGGGGAGATGGTCTCGCGGCGGTTCGCGCGGCTCTCGGCCGGGCCGACGGCGGAGGACTACGACGAGTCGTTCGCGGCGACGCCGAACCTCGTGGTGGTCGACGGCGGCAAGGGCCAGCTCGCGGCCGCGCTCGCGGCGATGCAGGCATTCGACCTGCCGAGGGTGGCGGTGATCGCGCTTGCGAAGCGCGAGGAGGAGGTGTTCGTGCCGGGGCAGGCGAGGCCTGTCGTCCTCTCCCGCCACGACCCGGGGCTCCAGCTCCTGCAGCGGATCCGTGACGAGGCGCACCGCTTCGCCGTCGGCTTCCACCGGCAGCGGCGGCAATCACGCGGTTTCGCGTCCCTGTTCGACGAGCTCGAAGGCGTCGGGCCTGCGCGACGACGGGCGCTCCTCAACCACTTCGGCTCGGTCGACGCGATGCTCGGCGCGACGCCGGAGGAACTCGAAGGGGTCCCGGGCGTGCCGGCCAAGGTCGCGCGCAGCGTCTACGCCCAGCTCCACAAGGCTGGACGGGGCTAACCGTCCGGACCCGACTGCTCCGGCGGATAGAGATCCAGCACGAGCTCGATCCCCAGCGCCGCGAGCTCACCCAGAACTCTGGGCGGGATGACCATGCCTCCCTGGCCGTTCCCCGATGCGAAGCCGAGAAAGATGTCGCAATGTCCCTTCAATCCGCGAAGGGCTTCGGCCCGTGGTCTGAGTCGCGTGAGGAGAGCGTCGATGTGCTCGTCTGCCGTGTTCGAGGACGACAAGCCGCTCTCGAGTATCCAGATAGTCCTCCCGGCCTTGTGTTCATCCAGGTCAGTGGGCTCGATGTCGAGCTCCTGACTGACCTCGTCAGGAGTGAGCTCGGACGAGGTCACGCGGAAACTCCCGCGGGTCCACTTCTCGTCGGACGACGGCCCGCTCGCGATGCTCACGCGCCGCCGTCGGACTCGGGCCCGAGGAACGGGTAGCGGTAGTCGCGCGGCGGCACGAACGTCTCCTTGATCGCACGCGGGCTGACCCAGCGGATCAGGTTCCACATCGAGCCGGCCTTGTCGTTCGTGCCGGACGCGCGCGCTCCCCCGAACGGCTGCTGGCCGACCACGGCACCGGTCGGCTTGTCGTTGACGTAGAAGTTGCCGGCGGCATAGCGCAGCCGCTCGCGGGCCGTGTCGATCGCGTCGAGGTCGCGCGCGAAGATCGCGCCGGTGAGCCCGTACGTAGTCCCCTGGTCGACGAGGTCGAGGGTGTCCTCGTAGCGCGAGTCGTCGTAGACGAAGGCCGTGACGACCGGGCCGAACAGCTCCTCCTTCAGCGTCCGGAAGCCGGGGTCGGAGGTCTCGATCACGGTCGGCTGGACGAACCAGCCGTCGCTGTCGTCGTACCCTCCGCCGGCGACGATCGACGCCTTGCCGCCGGCCGCCTTGGCCTCCTCGATCGCTTCCTTCTGCGTCGCGAAGGAGCTCGCGTCGATCACGGCGCCGACGAAGTTCGAGAAGTCGGCGACGTCGCCCATCTTCATCCGAGCTATCTCCTCGGCGACCTGCTCGCGCACCTGCGGCCAGAGGCTCGCCGGGGCGAAGACGCGCGACGCGGCCGAGCACTTTTGGCCCTGGTACTCGAACGAGCCGCGGAGGATCGCGGTCGCGAGAGCCTCGGCGTCGGCACTCGGATGCGCGACGATGAAATCCTTGCCGCCGGTCTCGCCGACGATGCGCGGATAGTTGCGGTAGCGGGCGATGTTCCCGCCGACGGTCTGCCACATGCCCTGGAAGACGGGCGTCGAGCCGGTGAAGTGGATGCCCGCGAGGTGCTCGCTCGCGAGCGCGGGATCGCCCACGGCGGCGCCGGAGCCGTAGACGAGGTTGATCACGCCGGGCGGTAGGCCGGCTTCTGCGAACAGCTGCATCAGGAAATGCGCGCTGACCGCGGCGGTCGAGGCGGGCTTCCAGACGACGGTGTTGCCCATCAGCGCGGCCGAGGTCGGGAGGTTGCCGGCGATCGAGGTGAAGTTGAACGGCGTGACCGCGAAGACGAACCCCTCCAGCGGGCGGTACTCGAGACGGTTCCAGACGCCGGGCGAGGAGATCGGCTGTTCCTCGTAGATGCGCGTCATGTACTGGACGTTGAAGCGCCAGAAATCGATGAGCTCGCAGGCGGCGTCGATCTCCGCCTGGTGGGCGGTCTTCGACTGGCCGAGCATCGTGGAGGCGTTGAGGGTCTGCCGCCAGGGGCCGGCGAGCAGCTCGGCGGCGCGGAGGAAGACGGCGGCGCGGTCCTCCCACGGCGTCCGCGACCAGTCCTCCCAGGCGTCGGCCGCCGCGGCGATCGCGCGGTCGACCTCCGCGGCGCTGCCCTTGTGGACGTCGGCGAGGACGTGGCTGCGCTTGTGGGGCATGACCGCTTCGTACGTGTCGCCGGTCATGACGTCCTCGCCACCGATCACGAGCGGGATCTCCAGCCGCTCCGAGGAGAGCTCGTCGACACGGCGCCGGAGCGCGTCGCGCTCGGGGCTGCCGGGCTCGTAGCCGAGCACCGGCTCGTTGTGCGGTTCCGGGACGCGGAAGATGCCGTGGGCGCTCACTGCTTGCGATTCTAGGATTCGTGGTCGTGGCGGTGACGCAGGTGGCCTACGAGGCCGAGGGCTGGGGCGTCGGTGAGCTGGTTGTCGCCGACGAGTGCGTCGTGTGGCACGAGCTGCCGTGGCCGCGCCCCGCGCGGCCGGGACTCGACGGCGTGAGTCCCCTCCCGGACCCATCCCAAGCCCCCACCCACCCGGGGCAAGGGGCTGCGGCTGCAGGCGTCGTATCACAGAAGCCGTCAAACGGAGATCGAGGCTTTGTCACGGAGGTCGCGCGACTGCTGCAGGCGTACTTCGCGGGTGAGAGCGTGCCGCTCGAGGACGTGCCGGTCGATCTGGAGTACGAGACCCCGTTCCTCACCCGTTGCGCGGCCGCGCTCCGCACCGTCCCGCGCGGCGAGGTCGTCACGTACGGCGAGCTCGCGGCTCTCGCGGGCGCGCCCGGCGCAGCGCGCGCCGCCGGCGGCTTCTGCGCGCGCAGCCGTCTCTCCATCTTCGTCCCGTGCCACCGGGTCGTCTCCGCGGGGGGCCTCGGCCCGTACGGCTCCTACGGGCCGGGTTACAAGCGCCGGCTCCTCGCGCTCGAAGGCCATGCCGGCGCTCTCTGACGACCTGCGGGAGGAGCTTGCGGCGATCGCGCCGGCGAATGAATGCGACCGCCTTGCCGAGCTCTCAGGGCTCTTTCACGTCGCCGGCCGGGCGCACCTCCGGGGCCGCGGCAGCGTCGACGTCCACCTCGACGTCTCGAGCTCGACGGTCGCCCGCCGCGCCTTCACCCTGCTGCGCGCGTGCGACGTGAGCTCCGAGATCCGCACCTACCCGCGACGCGCCTTCGACCGGGCGACCCGCTACCAGCTGCATGTGGAGGGCTCGGAGGACGCCTACGCGAAGCTGTACCTCGCGGGCGTGCTCGACCGCTCGCACCGGCCGCTCGGCCGCCCGCCCGGCCGTGTCGTCGCCCGGCGCTGCTGCGCAGCCGCCTACCTCCGGGGCGCGCTGCTCGGCTCGGGAACGCTCAGCGGCCCGCGGGGTCTGCACCTCGAGATCCGGACAGCCGAAGCCGACGGTGCCCGCTTCCTCGCCACGCTGGCCGCCCGCCTCAGCGGCGAGCTTCACGTGCAGGAGCGGACCTCTCACTCGAGCGCCTATGCGAAGGGAGCCGAGGCGATCGCCGACGTCCTGATCGCGGCCGGCGCCGTCGATCTCGTGCTGGCGCTCGAGGAGCAGGCCGTGCTCGCCGCTACGCGCGCTGACGCCAACCGGCTCGCCAACGCCGACCACGCGAACCTCGTGCGCACGGGGCGCGCGGCGCACGCGCAGCTTGAGGCACTCCAGCGCCTCGACGTCGACGCCCTCCCCGACGAGCTGCGCGAGATCGCGCTCCTCCGGCTGCGCCACCCGACCGCCTCGACCGCCGAGCTCGCGCGCCGCTGCAAGCCCGCGCTCTCGAAGGCCGCCGCCTATCGCCGACTCCGCCGTTTGCAGGAACTTTCCCGCTCTTGAAACAAGCTCGTTATGCGTTGCAGGTCGCCTGGCGCGGCAACAATCCAAGAGTCATACTCGCCTCGGCGGGTTCTCGCTCGTCCGACGGCGGATTCAGACCCCGTCTGCCGTCAGGTCTCGAGCGGGTGAGTGACCGGGAGGGTCGTCCTCGGAGCTTCCCGGTCCGCCCGCCTGTTCGCGCAGAAGCCGCGCGACGACTGTGGTGAGCTACGGATTTCTCCCGTAGCGGCGCGGTTAGACTCGAATGGCAACCGACGACGGAGAGGTGCTCCGAGATGGCGAAGACGAGGGTGGGCATCAACGGCTTCGGCCGCATCGGCAGGAACTTCCTGCGCGCCCAGCTCCAGCAGGGCGGCGACTTCGAGATCGTGGCCGCCAACGACATCGGCGACACGAAGACGATGGCGCACCTGCTCAAGCACGACTCGGTGCTCGGCAATCTCGACGTGCCGGTCGAGGCGGGGGAGAACTCGATCACCGTCGACGGGCACGAGATCAAGTTCGTCTCCGAGCGCGACCCCGCCAACCTTCCGTGGGCGGATCTCGGTGTCGAGGTCGCGATCGAGTCGACCGGGCTGTTCACGGACCGCCCGAACGCGGAAAAGCACCTCCAGGCGGGCGCGAGGAAGGTCGTCATCTCCGCTCCGGCCACCGATCCGGACCTCACCGTCGTCCTCGGTGTCAACGACCGCGAGTACGACCCGGAGCGGCATCACATCGTCTCGAACGCCTCCTGCACGACCAACTGCGTCGCTCCGGTCGCCAAGGTCCTGCACGAGGCCTACGGGATCGAGCGCGGCTTCATGACGACGATCCACGCGTACACGAACGACCAGCAGACGCTCGATCTCCCGCACAAGGATCTGCGGCGTGCCCGCGCCGCGGCGATCAACCTCATCCCGACGTCGACCGGTGCCGCCCGGGCGATCGGGCTCGTGCTCCCCGAGCTCAAGGGGAAGATCGACGGCATGTCGATGCGGGCGCCGGTGCCGACCGGCTCGATCGTCGACCTCGTCGTCCAGATCGGTTCCGAGCCGACCAAAGAGGAAGTCAACGAGCTCTTCCGCTCGCACGCCGACACGGGCGACCTCGAGGGGATCCTGCAGTACACCGACGAGCCGATCGTCTCGAGCGACATCGTCCACTCGTCGTACTCGTCGATCTTCGACAGCGACCTGACGATGGCGAACGGGCCGCTCGTGAAGGTCTTCTCCTGGTACGACAACGAGTGGGGCTACAGCTGCCGCCTCGTCGACCTCGTGGCGAAGATCGGGGCGACGCTGCCGGCCGCCGTCGAGGCGTAGGGGCTACCGATGCGCGTGCCGCGCTCCGTCCGCGACGCCGACGTCGCGGGAAAGACCGCTCTGGTCCGCTCGGACCTGAACGTGCCGCTCGAAGACGGCCGGGTTGCCGACGACACGCGAATCCGAGCCTCGCTCCCGACCCTCGAGCTCCTGCTGGAGCAGGACGCGGCGGCGGTGCGCGTCTGCTCGCACCTCGGCCGGCCGAAGACGGAGGCGGACCGCGCCAAGTATGCGATGGCGCCGGTCGCGGCCCGGCTGCACGAGCTCCTGCCGGACGAGCGGGTCCAGGTGCTCGAGAACACGCGCTTCGACCCGGGCGAGACGGCGAACGACGAGCGCTTCGCGCGCGAGCTCGCCGCCGGCTGCGACCTCTACGTCGACGACGCCTTCGGCTCGGCGCATCGGGCGCACGCCTCGACGGAGGCGGTCGCTCACCTCTTGCCCGCCTACGCCGGCCTGCTGCTGCTGGACGAGCTCGAGCATCTCAGGCGCTTGCTCGGCGAGGTCGAGCGCCCGTTCGTGCTCGTCTCGGGCGGTGCGAAGGTCGACGACAAGCTCGGAGTCCTGCGCAACCTCGGCGGCCGGGCCGACACCGTGCTGATCGGCGGCAAGATGGCCGAGGAGCTGCGCGACGGGAGCCCGCTCGACTTCGACGTCGAGCTGCCGGTGGACGTCGTCGGCGCCCCCGGGTTCGCGCGCGACGCCGAGTCGCGCGTCTGCGCGTACGACGAGCTTCCGAACGGCTGGCTCGGGCTCGACATCGGTCCCGAGACCCGAACGCGCTTCGTCGAGCGGATCGAGGAGGCGCGCACCATCTTCTGGAACGGCCCGATGGGCGTCTTCGAGTGGCCCGCCTTCGCCGGCGGGACGAAGGCAGTCGCGGAGGCGGTGGCGGCGAACCGGGACGCCTTCTCCGTCGTCGGCGGGGCCGACTCGGTGCGGGCGCTCAACGAGCTGGGGCTCGCCGACCGGGTCTCCTGGGTCTCGACCGGCGGTGGCGCGAGTCTCGAGCTGCTCGAGGGCAAGGAGCTGCCCGGTGTTGCGGCGATCCCGTCGGCCTAGGATCCCCACGTGCTGATCGCAGGCAACTGGAAGATGTTCCGCGGCCCGGAGCCTGCCGCGCTCGCAGGGCTCGACGCGGTCGTCTGCCCGCCGTTCACCCGCCTGCGCGACTGCGTCGACGCGGGCCTGACGACGTATGCGCAGAACGTCCACTGGGAAGCCGAAGGCGCGTTCACGGGCGAGATCTCCGTCCCGTTGCTGCGCGAGCTCGGCGTCGTCGGCTCGCTCGTCGGCCACTCCGAGCGGCGGCAGTACTTCGGCGAGACCGACGAGACCGTCGCCGAACGGGCCCGCGCAGCGCTCGCAGCCGGCCTGCGCGTGATCGCGTGTATCGGCGAGACGCACGAGCAGCGCGAGGCGGGGGGGACCGAGGATGTTCTCCGGCGCCAGCTGTCGGTGCTCGAGCCGCACCCGGAGCTCGTGCTCGCGTACGAACCGGTCTGGGCGATCGGCACCGGCCTCACCGCCACGCCCGAGACGGCGCAGGAGACACACGCGTTCATCAAGTCGCTGCTCGACGCGCCCGTCCTCTACGGCGGCTCGGTCAAGCCTGACAACGCCGGCGCGCTGCTCGCGCAGCCGGACGTGGACGGCGCGCTCGTCGGCGGCGCGTCGCTCGACGTCGACTCCTTCAAAGCGATATGCGAGACGGCGGCCCGTATCCCCTCGTAGCGCTCGTGATCCTCGACGGCTGGGGGATCGCTCCGCCCGGGCCGGGCAACGCGATCGAGCTCGCGGACACGCCGGTCTTCGACCGGCTGTGGCGCGACTTCCCGCACGCGCAGCTCGCCGCCTCGGGCCCGGCTGTCGGCCTGCCCGAGGGGCAGATGGGCAACTCCGAGGTCGGCCACCTCACCATCGGCTCCGGCCGCATCCTCGACCAGGACCTCGTCCGCGTGAGCAGGTCGATCGAGGACGGCAGCTTCTTCGAGAACGAGGCGCTCTGCTCCGCCTTCGGGCGCGGCGACAACGTGCACCTGCTCGGCCTCGTCTCGCACGGCGGCGTCCATTCGCACATCGACCACCTGCAGGCGCTGCTGACCTTCGCGCCGGAGAAGACCTGGATCCACGCGTTCACCGACGGGCGAGACGTTTCGCCGCACTCGGCGGTGCGCGACCTGGCCGAGCTGCCCGCCAACCGCATCGCCACGGTCGCCGGCCGCTACTACGCGATGGACCGCGACCGGCGCTGGGATCGCACCGACCTTGGGCTGCGCGCGATCGTCGACGGCGACGGGGAGCACGCGGACGATCCGGTCGCCGCGGTCCAGGCGAGCTACGACCGCGGAGTCACCGACGAGTTCATCGAGCCGGTCGTCGTCGACGGCCGGCCGCGTCTCGACCCCGAGCGCGACACCGCAATCTTCTTCAACTTCCGGCCCGACCGCACGCGCCAGCTCTCCGAGAAGCTCGGCGAACTCGGCGTCGACCTGACGACGATGACCCGCTACCGAGACGACTTCGACTTCCCGGTCGCCTTCCCGGAGCACGTCGTCGAGAACACGCTCGCCGAGGTGCTCTCGGCCCACGGGGTGCGCCAGCTCCACTCGGCCGAGACGGAGAAGTATGCGCACGTCACCTACTTCCTCGACGGCGGCCGCGAGCAGCCGTTCGACGGCGAGGAGCGGATCCTCGTCGACTCGCCCCGAGACGTCCCGAGCTACGACCACAAGCCGCAGATGTCGGCGCCCGAGGTCGCGGAGCGCGTCGTCCGGGCGATCGAGGCGGGCGGCTACGGCTTCGTCGTCGTCAACTTCGCGAACCCCGACATGGTGGGCCACACCGGCGTGATCCCTGCCGTCGTCGAAGCCGTGGAGACGACCGACGAGTGCCTCGGACGCGTCGTCGACGCGGTCGAGCGGGCCGGCGGCGTCTCGCTCGTGATCGCCGACCACGGCAACGCCGAGACCCTGCTCCAGGAGGACGGCAGCCCGCACACGGCCCACACCACGAACCCGGTCCCGGTGATCCTCACAGCCCCGGATCTGGCTCTACGAAACGGAGAGCTCTCCGACGTCGCACCGACGGTTCTGGCGCTCCTTGGCCTAGATGGGTCATCCGACATGTCCGGTAAAAATCTCGTACAAATCGGGTGAATTTTCGGTCTATACTGCCGCCACATTGTCGCTGCCCCAGCCTGACCACGGCGTCCTGCGGAAGGCGCAGCGGGGCGATGAACGAGCTTTCTCGATCATCGTCCGCGCGTATCAGATTCCGGTCTACAACTACGTCCTGCGGATGGTGGGCGACCGCTCGCTCGCCGAGGATCTGACCCAGGAGGTCTTCCTCCGCGTCTTCCAGGGGCTGCCGCGTTTCTCGCTGCGCTCGAAGTTCACGACGTGGCTGTTCCAGGTGACGAAGAACCGCGTCCTCGACGAGCTACGCGCGACCGAGCGCCGCCCGCGCGCGGTGGTGGATCTCGACGACATCCCGCCGCTCGAGGTCGTCGACGCGCCGTTCGAGCGACTCGAGGCGATCGACGCCGTCTGGCGGGCGGTCGAGCGGCTCAGCGTGGACCTGAAGATGGCCCTCCTGCTCCGCGACGTGGTCGGGCTCTCGTATACGGAGATCGCCGATTCGCTCGAGGTGACGCTCGCGACCGTCAAGTGGCGGATCTGGAAGGCACGCGAGGACGTCCAGCTCTCGCTCTCCCGCGAGGGCATCGAGGTCTTCGAGGGGCGCGAGGTTGCCGCCGTCGCGGCCCCCGCCCTCGAGGCCAAGCCTGCGCTAACGGTCGTCCCCGTGCTTGCGCCACCGGCCCTGCCCGCCGCCTAGTACGTCCCGCTACCAGCCGAGGGTGAGGCGCGCCGCGAGCAGCTCGGGCAGGCCGGCGTCCCGTATCTCGCGTTGCGTCCGCTCGACGTCGTATTCGACGCGGCGGAAGCTCGCCTGCTGGGCGTCGAGGTCGAGGAGGAGGAACGCGGCCTTGGGGTCGCCGTCCCTCGGCTGGCCCACCGATCCAGGATTGAGGAGGGCACGGACGCCGCCGAGCTCGAGCTCCGTGCCCGCCGGCGCCCCGCCGCCCTCGAGCTCGTCGCCGGACTGCACGACCTTCAGGGCGACGTGGCTGTGCCCGACGACGACGAGCGGCGTGCCCGCGAGCTCGAGTGTCGCCAGGGCGCCCTCGTCGCTGAGGACGTACTCCCAGATCGGGTCGCGTGCGGAGGCGTGGAAGAGGGCGACGCCGTGGGCCGAGCCTTGCGGCTCCAGGCGATCGAGGAGTGCCTGCGCCTCGGGCGCCAGGACGTCGCGGGTCCAGCGCGCCGCGACCGCGGCCTCGCCGCCGAACTCTTCGAGGTCGATCGTCCCCCGCACCGCGAGGTCGTGGTTGCCGCCGAGGCAGACGTCGGCGTGCCGCGCGATCAGGGAACAGCACTCGTTCGGCCGCGGCCCGTAGCCGACGAGATCACCCAGGCACCACAGCTCGTCAGGCGCCTCCACCTCGATCGCCGCGAGGACCGCCTCGAGTGCGTGCAGGTTCGAGTGGATGTCGGAGACGATTGCGACGCGCATCGGCAGCGGCGAACGCTAACCCCGCGAGAACCGGCACCGTCGCGGCGACCTCCGAGGTGACGAAGAGGAGCAGGCCCCAGAGCCCGGCGGCGATGCCGGTGACCACCGCGGCGCCGAGCTTCGTCCGCCCGGCGACGACGACGCCGAGGAGCGCCGGAGCGAGCAGGTCGAGCCAGCCCATGAGCGCGGAGCCGAACGTCGCCTGCTGCAGGCTGGGGAGCGGCGTGCCCGCGGCGACGGGGCTCGCGACGTGCTCGAGCGTGGTCGTCGCCCTCTCCACGCTCGGCGTACCCCACACGAGCACGATGTCGAGGGCCGCGAGCACGACGAGGCCCACGCGGATCGACCACGCCGGCGCGACCATCGCGATTGCGGAGGCGGCGGCGAGGCAGGCCAGGGCGATCAGCACGAGACCCGCCGCGTTCTGCACGAGTCCGCTCGCCAGCCACGCCGCGAACCACAGCCCGACGGCGACCGGCGGCCACAGCCACCAGAGTCTGCTGCCGCGAAAGAAGCCGTAGGTCGCCGCGAGCGCCGGCGTCCCGAAGGTCGCGAGCCGCGCGAGGGCTTGCGGCCCCTGCGGCACGACGTTGATGATGAGGACGCCCGCGCCCAGCAGCGCCGCCGGCACGGCGAGCCACACCCAGCTCCTACCCCGGTCGCGTGCCTGGCGCGCCGGGGCCGCGACCGTTGCGGCCTGCGCGGCGCACAGCACCGCGTACGACGGGACGAGAGTGAGCGTCAGGTCTCTTCCGGGGCGTCGTCCGAATGGCCCGGCGCCTCGGGCAGGTTCCGGATTCCCTCGCGCGTCACGTACTTCGACCACGAGTCCTGCAGCGCCTCGATCAGCTCCGGGATGAACCGCGGCGAGGCGTTGACCCTGGCGACGACCGCGCCCGGCACGTCGCCCTCCTCGACCTCGTGCTCGATCCGCGCAAAGGTCAACGTGAACTCGTACGGCGAGAAGCTGACGTTCGCGAAGTTCGCGTAGGTGCCGCCGACGAGCTCCGCCGGCATCTGGATGTTGAGCCGCCGCTCTTCCGAATCCGGCTCGGGTGGGCCGAGCTCGTCGTCTTCCATGGCCACATACTAGGGCCGTGGACGAGCACATTCGCCTGCGCCAGTTCGCCCGTCTCCTGTTCGCGATCGCGGTCACGCTCGCCGTCGGCACGGTCGCCTTCCACGAGAGCATCGACGAGTCGTGGTTCCAGTCGTTCTACCGCAGCGTCGTCACGGTGACACTGACTGGACTGGACTCGGTGCCCGCGAGTGACGGCGCACGCATCGTCTCGATCGTGCTCGTAGTGGTGGGCATCACGATCATCGCCTACGCGGGTGCCGTTATCGTCGAGGCGGTGGCCGGCGGCGTCCTCTCGGGCGCGCTGGCGGAACGGCGGAGGGAGCGGGCAATCCACCAGCTGCACGACCACTTCATCATCTGCGGCTACGGGCGCGTCGGCCAGCGCGTTGCCCAGGAGTTCCGGGCGGCGCACGCCGCCTTCCTCGTGCTCGACTTCCACGAGGACGCGGTGGCTGCGGCGCACGAGGACGGGACCCTCCTCGTCGAGGGCGATGCGACGCATGACGAGAACCTGCGCCGGGCCGGCCTCGATCGGGCGCGAGGGCTCGTCGCGGCCTCCGACTCCGACGCCGACAACCTGTACGTCGTCCTCTCGGCCCGGTCGGCGCGTCCCGACCTGACGATCGTCGCGCGCGCCTCGGTCGCTGACGCGGAGAAGAAGCTGGTGCTGGCGGGCGCGGACCGGGTCGTGCTCCCATACACGACGGCGGGGCAGGCGATGGCGAACCTCGTGCTCAAGCCGCAGGTGACGGCGTTCCTCGACGCCGTGACGACGGCGACGGGACCCGATCTCCAGCTCGCCGAGATCGAGGTGCGCCGGACGTGCGCAGCGGCGGGGCGGACGATCCGCGAGCTCCGGATCCGCCACGAGACGGGGGCGATCGTGATCGCGTTGCGGAAGGCGGACGGCAGCTTCGACACGACGCCAGAGCCGGACACGCCGATCGAGGTCGGCGACGTGCTGATCGGCGTCGGCTCGCCGGACGAGATCCGCGCGCTGGAAGACCTCTTCGCGGCCGGCGAGACCGTTGCCGGCTGATCCCGTCAAAGCGCTGGCCGCCGCGGTCGCCGAGGCGGCGGGAGCCGAGCTCGAGCTCGAGCGGCCGGGAGAGCCGGAGCACGGTGACTATGCGACGAACGTCGCGCTGCAGCTCGCGGGGGCGCGGCGCCGGCCGCCGCGCGAGATCGCGGCCGAGATCGCGGAGGCCGCGGCTCGGCTCGCCGCCGTCGACCGAGCCGAGGTTGCCGGACCGGGTTTCGTCAACATCTTCTTGAAGGACGAGTGGTTCGCGTCGGCGCTCGGCGAGATGCTCGCGGACGGAGAGGTCTACGGCAGCGGTGTCCCCGGGCAGCCCGAGCGGGTGCAGATCGAGATGGTCTCCGCCAACCCGACGGGGCCGATCCCGGTCTCCTCGGCTCGCAACGGCGCCTACGGCGACTCCCTCGCCCGTCTGTTCGAGCTCGCGGGCCACGAGGTCGAGCGCGAGTACTACTACAACGACTCGGGCGCGCAGATCGACCGGTTCCGGGCGTCGGTCGAGGCCGTGCGGCGGGGCGAGCAGCCGCCCGAGGACGGCTATCAGGGGGCGTACGTCCGCGATCTCGCCGCCCTGAAGGGCGACCCGGTGCCGCTGATGCTGAAGGCGATCGAGACGACGCTCGAGCGGTTCCGCATCCACTTCGACAGCTTCCGGCTGCAGAGCGAGCTCGAGCAGCGGCTGCCCGAGCTCCTGCCGCGGCTCGACACCTACGAGAAGGACGGTGCGCTGTGGGCGCGCTCGTCCGGCTACGGCGACGACGAGGACCGCGTCCTCCTGCGCTCGGAGGATCGCTCGCCCACCTACCGGGCAGCGGACGTCGCCTATCTCGTGGACAAGCTCGAGCGCGGCTTCGACCGCGCGATCTACGTTCTCGGCGCCGACCATCACGGCACACGCAACTGGTACGCGGCGGTCGCGCGGATGCTCGGCTTCGATCCCGAGCGCGTCGAGGTCGTCCTCTACCAGCTCGTCCACCTGACGCGAGGCGGCGAGCAGACGAAGATGTCGAAGCGGCGCGGCGACGTCGTCCTCCTCGACGAGTTCATGGACGAGATCGGGGTCGACGCCGCGCGCTGGTACCTCGCCAACCGCGGCCCCGACCAGACGATGGAGATCGACGTCGACCTCGCGGCCGAGCGGTCGCAGAAGAACCCCGTCTACTACGTCCAGTACGCACACGCCCGGATCGCGGGGATTCTCAGGAACGCGCCCGGCAACGCCGGGAATGGGGTGTCGCTCGCCGGCTCGCTCGCGCCCGAGGAGCGGGAGCTCGTGAAGCGCCTCGCCGAGCTGCCCGCGCTCGCCGCGCACACGCTCGCGACCCGCGGCCCGCAGGGCGTTCCCGCCTACGCGATCCGGGTCGCCGACGACTTCCACCGCTTCTACCACGAGCATCGCGTGCTCGAGAGCGAGCAGGAGGCGTTCCGGCTCGGTCTCTGCCGCGCGACGCAGACCGTGATCGGCCGCTGCCTCGACCTCGTCGGGGTCGAGGCACCTGACAGGATGTGAGCCCGTGAGCGCGCGCGCCGTCCCCGACCGCAACATCGCGATGGAGCTCGTCCGCGTCACCGAGGCGGGAGCGATGGCCGCCGCGCGCTGGATC
This sequence comes from uncultured Actinomycetes bacterium, assembly GCA_963702655.1. Lineage (GTDB taxonomy): Bacteria > Actinomycetota > Thermoleophilia > Gaiellales > Gaiellaceae > Palsa-739. The sequence continues at coordinate 382,747 of CAVPDO010000001.1, forward strand.
GGCCGCGGCGAGAAGGAGAGCGCCGACCAGGCAGCCGTCGACGCCATGCGCTTCGTCCTCGACAGCGTCTCGATGCGCGGCGTCGTCGTGATCGGCGAGGGGGAGAAGGACGAGGCGCCGATGCTCTACAACGGCGAGGAGGTCGGGAACGGCGAAGGACCCGAGGTCGACGTCGCCGTCGACCCGCTCGAGGGGACGCGCCTCACCGCACTCGGGCAACCGAACGCCATTGCGGTCATCGCCGTCGCCGAGCGCGGGACGATGCTCTTTCCGGGCGCGGCGCTGTACATGGAGAAGATCGCCGTCGGGCCGGAGGCGATCGACGCGATCGACATCGAGCGAAGCCCGGCCGAGAACGTGGGTGCCGTCGCCGACGCGCTCGGCAAGACGCCGCGCGAGGTCGATGTGGTCGTCCTCGAGCGCGAGCGCCACGATGGGCTGATCGCCGACCTTCGGAAGGCGGGCGCGCGGGTGCGCCTGGTGCGCGACGGCGACGTCGCGCCTGCGATCGCGGCCGCCCAGCCGGGCACGGGAGTCGACATGCTCTACGGGATCGGCGGCACGCCCGAGGGCGTGATCTCGGCCGCCGCGCTGAAGTGCGTCGGCGGCGGCATCCAGGGACGGCTCTGGCCACGCAACGACGACGAGCGGCAGCAGCTGCTTGCGACCGGCCTCGACCCGGCGCAAGTGCTGCGCACCAACGATCTCGTCTCCGGCGAGGACGTCTTCGTCGCCGCGACCGGAGTCACCACGGGCTCGCTCCTGCAGGGCGTGAGATACACGCCGGGCGGCGCGGTCACCGACTCGATCGTCATGCGCTCGCGCTCGGGGACGGTCCGCCGTGTCGTGGCGCAGCAGTCGCTTGCGAAACTGTCCGCCTTGACGGGCTTCGAGTACACGTAGAGCCGGAGGAGCTTCGGGCCGGCCGGGCGTTCCCGCACTGACCGACTAGACCGCGACGGCCTCCTGCTCCATCTCGGGCGCGTACGCGCCGGTGCGCGCGGCCGCGTTCATCTTCGCGCGGTGGTAGTACGCGCGCTGGCCGGCCTCGACGCTCTCGTCCTTGCCGCTCCAGGCCTTCAGCGCCGGCGCCTGCAGCGCGCGGCCGTAGGAGAAGGAGAGCTGCCACGGGTGCGGCCCGTGCGCGTTCATCGCGTTGAGGTGCGCGGTCGCATCCTCGTCCGACTGGCCGCCGGAGAGGAAAACGATGCCCGGCACCGCGGCGGGCACGTGCTTGGTCAGCGTGTGCACCGTGGCCGCGGCGACCTCGTCGACGCCGGCGCGCGAGGACGCCTCGTAGCCGGAGAGCACCATGTTCGGCTTGAGCAGCGTCCCCTCGACGTCGATGCGCTGGTCGAACAGCTCGGTGTAGAGGGCGGCGAGGACGCGGGAGGTGACGAAGCCGCTCCGCTCGATCGAGTGCGTCCCGTCCTGCAGCACCTCGGGCTCGACGATCGGGACAATCCCCGCCTCCTGGCAGAGCGCCGCGTAGCGCGCGAGCGCGTGTGCGTTCGTCCAGATGCAGTACTCGCTGGGCAGCGCGTCGGTGATCGAGTAGGTCGCCCGCCACTTCGCGAAGCGCGCTCCCAGCTCCCGGTACTCCTCGAGCCGCTGCCGCAGCCCGTCGAGCCCCTCCGTCACCGTCTCGCCCTCGGTGAGCGCGAGTGGCTTCGCGCCTTCGTCGACCTTGATGCCCGGGACGATGCCCTTCGAGGCGAGCAGCTCCGGGAACGGCGTCCCGTCGTCGGCCCGCTGCCGGATCGTCTCGTCGTAGAGGATGACGCCGCTGATGTACTCCTCGACGCCCGGCGTCGTGAACAGGAGATTGCGGTAGGCGCGCCGGGTCTCCTCGGTGGACTCGACGCCGATCGTGTCGAAGCGCTTCTTGATCGTGCCGGTGCTCTCGTCGGCGGCGAGGATCCCCTTCCCCTCGGCCACGAGTGCTGCGGCGGTCTCGTGCAGCTCGGTCTTCGGCATGGAATCTCCCTGTCTCGCTTCTCACTCTCCGGAGCTCCATTATGGCCGGGCTACAATCGCCGGAGTCGGCGGACGTAGCTCAGTTGGTAGAGCATTGGCTTCCCAAGCCAAGGGTCGTGGGTTCGAGTCCCATCGTCCGCTTCGCGATTTTAGAGCGAAAAGCCCCGATTACCGGGGCTTTTCTGGCTCGAGCGGTATTTGATCTGCCAGGCTCAATACGGTCGTCCGAACGCGTACTGGGCTCGCTGCGCCTTGCTGCAGTCCCCGGCGGCGCAGACGTCGTAGAGGACGGCGTGACCGCCGGACCAGATGTAGAGCTGTGCTGTCTCGCCTTTGACCAGCGCGGTGCAGCCGATCGTGTGCATCCTGAATTTCCAGTGGCAGCGCGCGTTGTCGACGTTCGGGAGCGCGTTGAGGATGCGGGCTGCTTCGTGTGGCGCGCGCGGGTCGCGGAACCCGTGCTTACTGGCAGCGAAGGCGGTGCCCGCGAGCGTGAGAGCCGCGGTGATCAGAGTGACGGTCATCAGCTTCCGCATGCCTCGCACCATCGGCGCTATCGACCTCCAGCACCCCCACCGTTCGACTGGTTTCTCTCCATCTGAAGGGAGAGCGTCCTGCCGGACGAAATGGCAGCGGAGGCTGCGCCACGACGAGACCTGTGCTGACCTCAGAGGGGCTGAGGTGGCCGCAAGAGATTCCGCCGGCTTCAGTCGGCGCAACCCCCGCCAGGCTCACTATCGAGCCGCGGTCGACTCCTGGCACGCGACCTCGCGCTAGGCGCAGCTAGACAGACGTAGGGTCGCCGTCAGAGACCGAGGTCTTGGACGGGGGAGACCGTGCTGGTGTCGCCGGAGGGCGTCCAGATCCCGCCGACGACGATCGCGACGGTCGCGACGAGCGCGAGCCAGCTGCCCCAGCCGAGCGACAGTGAGACGAGGCCCGTGTGCGCGTCGGGCGGCGAGACCATCCGGAAGAGCACGCAGAGCAGGGCGACGAAGCCGACGACGGCGATCTGGTCGCCGCTCGTCTCGGCGACGTCCGCGAGCCGCAGGAGCGACGCGACGAGCGCGATGCCGGCGAGCAGGAGGAGGACGACGCTGAGGTCCTTCAGCGCCTGGTGGGCGCTCAGGGTGACGAGCTGATGTCCGGCAACCGAGCTGAAGCCGGCCCCGACCTGGTCGGCGAGGCTCTGCAGGTTCGTGTTCCCGTACTGCTGGGCCACGCTGGCGAGCTGCTGCTGCGCCGCGGCGACTCCGGCCGGCGTGATGCTGACCGAGTACCACGGCAGGAACATCGACAGGGCCAGGACGGCAGAGCCCAGCGCGGAGACCAGCAGGCCACCCGATGAACGGCGATCGGTCATGACGTTGTCCGTATCGGCACCCGAATCCGCGCGCTTGAGGAGCCGGAATCGGCCGGTCCGTACGATCGTCACGCGGTTCTAGGATCTGTGCGACGCTCTCGCGATCCTCAAGCGACAAAAAGGAGACAGCAGTGCTAGCTGCCTATTCGTTCGGCGACGTGATGTGGTCGATGTTCGTGTTCTTCGCCTGGATCTTGTTCTTCTGGATGCTCTTCATCGTCTTCGGCGACCTGTTCAGCCGACATGACATCAGCGGCTGGGCGAAGGCGGGCTGGACGCTCTTCGTGATCATCCTGCCGTTCCTCGGCATCTTCATCTACCTGATCGCCGAGGGGAAGAGCATGGGCGAGCGGGCGGCGAAGAGGGCTCAGTCCCAGCAGTCGCAGGTGGACGACTATGTCCGCTCGGTCGCCTCGTCCGGTTCGGCGACCGAAGAGATCACGAAGGGCAAGCAGCTCTTGGACTCCGGAGCCATCACGCAGGCCGAGTTCGATCAGCTCAAGGCCAACGCACTCGCTTCGTAGAGCCTAGAAGTGGTGCGGGTGGCGGCGGCAGAAGCCGTCGCCACCCGCAGAGTGCTTCTTCCTACTTGACCTTGTAGCTGAACGGGAACGAGGCGAGCTCGTCGCCGCTGGCGAAGGCCTGCCCGCCGATCCCGAAGTTCACCTGGAACACGTCGTCCAGGTTGACGAACCCGGAGACGTGCGAGCCCGAGCTCGCCGTCGGGGTGATCGTCAGCGGGATCGTCGCGCTTTCGCCCGGGTTGAGGTACACCGGGGCGAAGGTCGAGGAGAGCCCGTTGTTGACGAGCCACAGGTCGCCGGTCGACGGATCGACCGTCGGATCGAAGGCCTGGGTCGCAACGCTGAGGCTGGCGCTGGCGGTCACCGCCGGCGCTTCGCCGCTGTAGGGCCCGATCTCGCTCGGGTTGAGGCCCCACAGCCCTGGCTGGACCTCGTCGCCCGTGCTGTAGGACGCGCTCGCACTGTCGCCGTTCTGCACCGCCTGGACATCCGGGTCTCCGGAGAACGGCCCGGTGTCGAACGTCACCGGCGCAGAGCCTGTGAGCGTGGCGTTCACCGAGCTCGTGTTCGTGGGCACGTCGTAGAACGGGGACGACGGTCCCGGCGGGAGAGGCAGCGTCATGTTCTGGTCGCTGCCGTTCAGATCCGGCAGTTGCATCGTGGTCGTCGTGCCCAGCCTCGGATCGAGGAAGTAGGTCTGGGGCGACTGACCCGTGTTCTTGACGGTCACGTCGAAGGTGTAGCTCTGCCCCTGGTTGAGCTTCGTCCAGGAGTGCTGCGGCAGGTTCGAGTTCGCGTGGACGTGGTTGAACCCGATGTGTCCCGTGAACGGCTGCGACAGCACCGGGAACTCCGTCCCGAACGTCACCGGCAGCCAGTCGAGGACGAGCATCCAACGACCCGCCTGCGGATGGTCCTTGTAGACGTCCACCGTGGGAGTGGTGAGGCAACACGACTGCGTGTTGTCGAGGGTGATGCTCGACGAGCTCGCGACCGCGTTCCCCTCGGGATCCACCAGGTAGGCGACTACCCCGTCGTCGAAGATGCCGAGGTTGACGCTCGCGTCGATGTCTTGCTGGCCTCTCGGCACGTCGAACGCGTAGGTGTTGTTCTGGGACGGGTTACCGCGGCCGTTGCCGCCGGTGAGGACGCCGTGGAAGGTGCCTCCACCGTGCCCGGTGTCCACCAGAGTGCGCACCGTGACCGGGACCGTGTTGGTCGTTCCGTCACTGCTCTTCAGGACGATCGAGTCCGCCACGTCGCCCGGATCGTTCGAGGGCGAGGGGAGGAACAGAGCGGTCCTGGTCGCGCCCGGTGCGATGTGCAGCGAGCTGGGGAAGATGTGCCCGGCCGGCCCGTACGTCCAGGTGTCGGCCTGCCACTGGATGTTCCCGCTGGTCCCGATATCGCCGGTCGTGTCGTTCTGCACCGTGAAGAACACGGCCGTCCACGTTCCGGGCTTCGGGTCCGCGACCTGGATGTTGGCGTAGTTCGCCAGGCCCTGCGGGAGCGAGTAGCCGGCGTAGGCGCCGGACGGGTCGTAGAGGGCCACGTGCAGGAGCGAGGTCTGGCCCGTGTACGGGTAGTTGGCGGAGAAGTTCAGCCGCGAGGGCTTGTGGGTGCTGGGCACCGTGAACGTCTCCTCCTGGTAGACCTCGGTGAAGCCGCTCCAGATCACGAACGAATCCGCCGTCGGCGGACCGCACGAGATGCTCGTGGAGCTCGGGTTCAGGCAGAACGAACCGGTCTGGCTCGCGGCCTTGTGGGACAGCGTCCTCGTCGAGAGGTCGACGTCCGTCGAGTGGCTGCCCGTGTTGGTGATCCGCACGGGCTGCGGGCCAGAGGCGTGGTGCTGGGTGAGGTTGATCTGGTTCGGGCTCACCAGCAGGCCGCCGTGCGGCTTGCCGTAGGCGTGGTTGATCGACTCGGCCACCTTGACGGCCGCGCCGATGTTCAGCAGACCTGCTCCCTGCTGCTCCGCCGGTGCGTCGATGTCGCTGGCGGTGCTCATGAGGATCTGCTTGACGAGCGCGGGAGTCGGATACGCCCCGCCGTGCGTCTTCTGATACGCCTGGATCACGTCGGCGGCAGCTGCTGCGGTCAACGGAGAGGCCTCGCTCGTGCCGCCCTCCTGCGCGATCCCGGTCGGGTTGCCGTTCTCGTCGACGCAGGTGTTCGGAGCGCAGTCGATCCAGTTGAGATCGCCCGGCGCTGTGATGTCGACCGTGCTGAGGCCGGACTGGGAGAACCCACCGGACGAGAGGCTCGAGATGTTGTTGTTGATCCAGGTCCCGTTCGTGGCGTTCGGGTTGGTGGCGTTGATGCCGCCGAACGTCTCCTGCTGGTAGCTGCGGAACGTCGTCGACGCCGCGGCGCTGATCAGCTTCGGGTCGGTGGCCGGCGAGCCGGTCGTGCTGGTGACGCCGGAATCGCCGGTGCTGGTGACGACCGTGACGCCCGCGGCGACTGCGTCGTCGTCGGCGATCTTGACCGCGTCGAGTGCCGTGTCCGGGTAGGGCTGCGAGCCGAAGGACTCGTTCAGCACCTTCACACCGTGGGTCACGGCGTAGTCGATCGCCTGCACGAAGGCCGACGTCGTCTCGTCGTGCGTGTTCGGGAAGGTGTCGAGGCCCATGACGCTGGCCCCCGGCGCCGCCCCCGTGATGGTGATGTCACAGTTGGCCGGCAGCGGGTGCGCCGTGTTCACGAACTGGCTGAGATCGAACGTCTCGTTTCCCTGCGACGCGATCGAGCTCGCATCGAGGAACGCCTCGAGGTCGAACGGGGCGGTCAGGTCCTCGCCTGCGAAGTTCACTTCCGAGATGACCGGTGAGCCGGCCGGCGAACCCGAGGAGGCGTACTTCGCGTTGCGCTGGAAGTCGGGGATCGACGAGTCGATAGCCCCCGCGATGTAGCCGACCGTGATCCCGGCGCCGTCGACGCCGAGGGCCGCTGCGCCGCCGGCGTTGATCACATCGAGCGCCTCGGGATCGTTCTCGGGCGAGCTCGCGGATCCGCAGATGGCCGGCCCCCCCGTCGGGGTCGGGCTCGAGTGCGAATGAGTTGGATGGAACGGCGAGAAGAGCTGCGAGTCGGAGGGAACGTCCGGCCGTGGAGCCGGGATCACCGCATCGGGGAAGACGGCTTTGACCGCGGAGTTCCGCTCCAGCGCGGCTCTCTGCGCGGAGCTCACCGATGCGACGACAAACGGAACTGCGCGGCCGGAGGCCACGTGCGTCGCGCCGTGCGAGCGAAGTGTCTGGGCCAGCGGGCCCACCTGGGCCTTGACCACCTTGGACCGGGCTGTAGAGCGGGCGCCCAGGCCCGCCGCCTTGTCGCGTAGCAGGACGATGACCTTCTTGGTCGACCCGCCGGCGAACGGCATACCGTGGGTCTGCAGACCGGAAGGAACCGATGCGGACGCCGCTCCGGCGACCAACACCATTCCGATCGTGGCTCCGACGAGCAAAAGCCCGCGCGTTGCTGTAATGCGCGCGAGAAGTCGCCTTCTCAACATGCCTTGCCCCCTTCTTCTTCCCCTCGTTTGTGGTCCCGGTGTTCCGGGTCCGGCGGACATTACTACTGTGGAAGAAGTTTCGCATCCCTGTGGAGAACCGGTCCGGTTCTCGGCGTGGAGGGCGGCGACCGCGCGTCGCGCGGCAGGAGGAGGGAGCTAGGAGTCGTGCCGGCGGGCCGGGTGGCGCCGGGGCTCCGGGTCGACGAACAGCATGCGGAACACGTCCGCGGCCATCAGCACAAGCACGAGCACGGCAACGACGTCGACGAGCATGCTCTCGTTATATCCCGGAGCCGAAGCTCGACGCCGGCCGATCGGCCGGGGATCGGCGGGGCTAAAGCACCGATCGACGACCCTGGTGCGGCCAGGCTGCCGCGAGCTTGCGGCGGGTTTCGAGCAGGTGCTCGGGGATCACCCGGATGTCGGCGAGCACCGGCATGAAGTTCGTGTCGCCGCTCCAGCGCGGCACGACGTGGAGGTGGGCGTGGTCGACGATGCCTGCGCCGGCGGCGCGCCCGAGATTCCAGCCGACGTTGAAGGCCTCCGGCGCGAACACGGACCGCAGCGTCTCGATCCCCTCGACCGCGAGCCGGTGCGTCTCGAGCGCCTCCGCGTCGGCGAGGTCGTCGAACGCCGAACCGTGCCGGTAGGGCGCGACCATCAGGTGCCCGGAGGCGTAGGGGAACTTGTTGAGGAGGACGAAGGCGAGCTCGCCGCGGTGGACCACGAGCTCGGGCTCGTCCTCCGGTAGCGCGGCGGCGCGGCAGAAGACGCACTCGTCTCCCGCGTCCGCATGCTGGACGTACTCGAGCCGCCACGGTGCCCACAGCCGCTCCACGCCGACGAGGCTATCCGACCGTGGGCTCACGCCCTCCCGGCGAGAGTCAGGCCGACGAGGACGAACGAGAGCGCGCCGGTCGCGAACACCGTCAGCGCCGCGACGGCGTCGAAGATGCGGCCGTTGCGGTACTCGCCCATCAGCTCCTCGTTCCGCGACAGCCGCCAGACGAAGAAGAGCGTCACCGGCAGCAGCGCCCCGTTCACGACCTGCACGAAGATCAGCAGCTTGAACAACGGCAGACCCGGGATCATCGCCACCGCCGCGCCGACGAACAGGAGCACGGTCAGCGTCGCCACGAACACCGGCGCTTCGCGCGGCCGCCGAGCGAGCCCCTTCTCGAGCCCGAACGTCTCGGCGATCACGTAGGCGGCGGTGACGGGGAGGATCGCCGCGGCAAGCAGGCTCGCGCCGAGCAGCCCGACCGCGAAGAGCGCCTCGGCGAAGCGGCCGGCGAACGGCTCGAGCGCCTTCGCCGCCTGGGCGGCGCTCGTGACGCTGTGGTCGCCGTGGACGAAGAGCGTGGCGGCGGTGGCGATGATGATGAAGACCGCGACGAGGTTGGCGAAGATCGAGGCCACCGTCACCTCGGCGCGCTCGGCCGGGATGTCCTCCGGACCCATGCCGCGCTCGACGACGGCCGACTGCAGGTAGAGCTGCATGAACGGCGTGATCGTCGTGCCGACCGTCGCGACGAACAGGATGATGTACGCGCTCGTGAGGTGGATCCGCGGCTCGACGGCCGCCCGGCCGACCGAGGCCCAGTGCGGGTGCGCGAGGATCGCGGCGGCCGGGTAGGCGAAGAACGGGAGGGTCATGGCCACGAAGACCCGTTCCGCGACCTTGTACGAGCCGCGCACCACGAGGAGCCAGACGACGACCGCCGCGATCGGCACCGACACCTGGGGCGGCACTCCCGCGAGCCCGAGGGCGGCGCCGACCCCGACGAACTCCGAGATACAGATGCCGAGGTTCGCGACGAGGACGGCGAGGGTCGAGAAGAGCGACCAGCGCGGGCCGTACTGCTCGCGGATCAGCTCGGCGAGGCCCTTGCCCGTCACGGCTCCCATCCGCGCCGCCATCTCCTGCACGACGATGAGGCTGATCGTGATCAGCACCATCATCCAGAGGAGGTCGAAGCCGTACTTCGCGCCGACCGAGGCGTAGGTCGCGATGCCGCCGGCGTCGTTGCCGGCGTTCGCGGCGACGAGGCCTGGCCCGATGAACGCGAGGAGCGCGACCAGCCTCAGCGCGAGGGCGCTCCGCGGGCGCAGCCGGGGCCGGCCGCGCGGCAGGCGCGGCCGGCGAAACCGGAACGCCATGTCAGTCGCTCCCGAGGAGCCCGAAGCGGCGTCGCCACGGCTCGGGCAGCACGAGCTCGAGCACGTCGTCGACGGTGACGATCCCGAGCAGGCGCTCCTCCTCGTCGACGACCGGGACGACGGTCAGGTCGAAGTCGGTCATCAGCCGCGCGACCTCCTCGAGGTCGGCGTCGGCCCGCACCGCCTGCACCGGCTCCAGGACGTTCCAGAGCCGCTCTTCGGCGGCGACCCGGACGAGGTCGGCGAGCGCGATCCCTCCGCGCAGGCGCCGATGCGTGTTCATGCCGAAGATCCAGGAGAGCGACTCCGGCGCGAGCGTCGACCGCCGGACCCGGTCGAGCGCCTCCTCCCGGGTCGCGTCGGCGTAGACGCAGACGAACTCCGGGCTCATCAGGCCGCCGGCGGTCGCGGGGTCGTAGCCGAGCAGGGTGCGCAGCCGGCGCTCCTGGAAAGGGGAGAGGAGCCCGATCACCTCCTCGCGCCGTTCCTCGGGCAGCTGCAGCACGAGGTCGGCGGCGTCGTCCGACTCCATCCGGCCGAGCAGCTCGGCGATCTCCTCGTCGCTCCGGTCCTCGACGAACTCGCGCTGGTGGCCGTCCTCGAGCTCCTCGAAGACGTCGGCCTCGAGCTCGGGGTCGGCGGCGACCGCGGCCATGATCTCCTCGCCCTCGTTGTGGGACGCGGCCTCGACGAGGTCGGCGACCTGTGCCGGGTGGAGCTTCGCGAGCTTCGGGTGCGGCACCCGCAGCCGTACGGTCGGGACGTGGCCGGTGAAGGGCTCGACCGAGGCCCAGTCGAGGAACGCGCGCGGCTCGACCCGGTCGGAGAGCGCGCGCGGCATCACGCGCCGGATCAGGCCGCGCAGGCTGACGTCGACGCCGACCACGCGGTACCAGCCGTCGAGCCGGGCGAGCTCGATCTCGTTGGCCCGCACGAGCCGCGCGCCGTCGACGTTGATCAGCTGCCGGTCGAGGACGTCCTTCTTCAGCAGCACCTCCTGGGGCCGGCGGCGGAAGTGCTGCAGGTCGAGCTGCTGCGCGATCAGCGTCACGGAGCCGGGCGCGAGCTCGACGATCTGCTCCGCGGCGACGAAGACCGGCCGGCCCGCGACGGTCGCGACGACGCCGGTGACGGGCGGATAGTCCTCGTCGCCGAGGCGGACGATCAGGTCGTCGACGCGGCCGAGCCGCTCGCCTGCCGCGTCGCGCAGCTCGCCGCCGACGACGAGCGAGAGGTGGAAGACCGTGGGGGTCGCTGCGGCCATCGACGCTCGCCCTCCTGCATCACAGCCAGCGCTTCCAGCGGAAGAAGCCGAGCATGCCGGCGACCGTCACGGCCATCAGCCCGAGCGCGGCGAAGAACGCGCCCCACGTGTTGTAGCCGGGGAAGTGCACGTTCATCCCGAAGAAGCCGGTGATGAACGAGAGCGGCGTGAGGACGACGACGAAGACCGTGAGCACGTACAGGATGTCGTTCTGCTGGTGCGAGATCAGCGACTCGTTCGTGTCCTCGAGCGCCTCCACGACCTCCTTGTAGTTGTCCAGCAGGTCCCAGATCCGCTCGCTCGCGTCGACGATGTCGTCGAAGTAGAGCTCGAGGTCCTCCGGCAGGAACCGCTCGACCGACCGCTCGAGCTGGCGCAGCGTGGGCCGCTGCGGCTTGATGATCTTGCGGTAGGAGATGATCTCCTGCTTGACCTTGTGGATGTCGGTGACGAGCCCCTTCGCGCCCTCGGCCGCCCCGATCTCCTCGTCGATCTGCTCGAGCTTGAACCCGATCTTGTCGAGGATCGGGAAGCAGTAGTCGTAGAGGTCGTCGAGCAGCTCGTACAGCAGGCGGCCGGTGCCGCGCGAGAGGAGCTGATGGCGGAGCTCTTCGCTCTCGTGGGCGCGCCGGAAGAGGAGCGTGACGGGACGGAGCTCGACCGCGGGCAGGGTGACGATGTAGTCCGGGCCGACGAAGACGTCGAGCTCGCCGGCGTTGAGCCGGCCGACGTTCTTGTCGTAGACGGGGAAGTGGAGGACCGAGAAGAGGTAGCCGCCCCGTCCTTCGTCGTCGCCCGGGTAGACGTCGACCTTCGGGCGCTGGCGCCGCGAGAGGACGTCCTCGACGTCGAGCGGGTGCCAGCCGAAGCGGCTCGCGAGCTCCTGCGCCTCCTCCGTGGTGGGCGCGAGGAGATGGACCCAGGTGATCCCGTCGCTCTGGAGCTCAGTGAGACGCGGGCGCGCGTCCGCGACCGGCCTGCCCGGCGCGACCCGGCGCGAACGGATGCGCGGCAGGTTGGGCACCGGTACTGAGGGGGTCTGCGGTCGCGGGCATGGCCCGAGAATGCTACCCGCTCGTCGCAACTGGCAACACCGGTGCCTCTCCGGGAGGCGTCCGGCGCACCGGTTCGGGCAGCCGCCGCTCGAGTCGGAGAGCCGCAGCCGCGCAGGCGAGATTGGCTCCCGCTGCGAGCGGCCAGAGCAGGAGCGGCCGGTGCTGGAGGATGAAACCGCCCGCGGCGGGTCCGATGATCCAGCCGATCTGCCACGAGATGCTCGAGGCGGCGAGATAGCGGCCGACGAGCTGGGGCGGGGCGAGGTCGACGCTGAGCGGCGCCTGGATCGCCCCGTGCAGGCATTCGCCGACCGCGAAGACGAGCATCGCGCCGGCGAGGATCGCGAACGCGACTGTCGCCTGCGCCCACGAGCCCGCCGCCCAGACGGCGAGGAACGACGCCGCCCACAGGACGCCCATCAGGGCCAGCCCGCGCATCCGGCTCCGGCCTTCGACGAGCTTGACCACGGGCAGCTGGAAGAGGACGACGCCGAGGGCGTCGAGGGCGAACACGATCCCGACCTCCTGCTCGCTGATCCCCGTCACGTTCTTTCCGAACGCCGGCAGCAGCTCGACCGCGAGCGAGATGGCGGCCGTCATGAACGCCGCGTTGAGGAGCGTGAACCGGGTGAAGACTCGGTCGCGCAGGACGGCGCGCCAGCTGCCGCCGAGCCGTCCCTCGTGCAGCGCAGGCGCGCGAACCCACGTCAGGACGAGCATGTAGCCGAGGAACGTCACGCAGTTGATCGCGAAGAGCACCGTGAACGAGTGCGGGTCGCCCACCGAGGCGATGAGCCCGGCGACGACGCCGCCGACCGCGACGCCCACGTTCATCGAGAGCCGCTGCAGGGCGTAGGCGGGCGCTCGGCGAGCCTCGGGCGTCAAGGCTGCGAGGAGCGCCGACTGCGACGGCCAGAACGAGCCGCTGCCGATTCCCCAGAGCGTGTAGATCGCGAACGCCTCCCACGCGGTCCGGATCTGCGGCATGAGGGCGAAGGCGACCGTCATCACGGCGAGCGCGCCGAGCAGCACGCGCTTCGGGCCGATCCGGTCGGAGAGCGTCCCGCCGAGGAAGCCGCTCGCGAGCGCCGCCGCCGACTGCACCGCGGCCGCGCTGCCGGCGAGCCCGAACGGGATCCCGCGCACGTTGTGGAGGTAGATGAGCAGGAACGGCAGGACGACGCCGTTCCCGAACGCGTTGACGAGCGCCCCCAGCTCGAGCACGTAGACCGTCCGCGGCAGTCGCGGGTCGAGGCTGCGGAGGTAGGCGGCGAGCATCGAGCCGGATTCTGCAATCCACAGCCGAAGCAACATCGGCACGAGCGCGCCGCTCGCCCGGGTGTCGGTGCTCGAAGCGACCCTCGACCAGGCCGCCGAGGCTGAATGGGCGGCGAGCTCTGCCCCCGTCGAGAACCCCGTTCGCCGCCCGTTCCAAGAGTGCCGCCCGCCCCTTTCCGGCCGGTTGGCGCACCTGGGCCAAGTTCACCCGCCGGGCTCGCGCAGGCAGACGGGGCGGAGTCCTCGGCGCCCCTCCTACGCGAACCAGCCGGAGAACGTGCCGCCCCGCCCGGACGGTGCCTGCGGCCGTCCGCTGCCCGGGCGACGCGTTTGGATCAATCCTCCGCCGCTAGCTCTGCCCGAGCAGGCCGATCGAGAGCACGAAGGCGAGAATCAGCACAACGAGCCAGAGGAACGCGATTCCGTCCCTCGACCTGTCGAAGGCCGGAGCGTCCGGATGGGGCTCCATGAGAGGCCGGACGGGTCCCGAGCCGATCGACATCAGCCCCGGCATCGACCGGTGTGGAACCGGCGCCGACATCAATCCGGTCCGGCGCGGCTCGTTCGCGGGGCTCCGGCGGGCAGCAGGGTTCATCGTAGGAGTGATCGTCGCGTCCGGCCGGGCCTCGGGTATCACCCGTTCGCGCGGTTTGAGGCGGCCCATCGGGCAGACCGGCCGCCACGCCGGGCGTGACTGCGCCGGATGCGCCAGGCAGGAATCGAACCTGCGACCTCGCGCTCCGGAGGCGCGCGCTCTATCCCCTGAGCTACTGGCGCGGGGAGGGCCAGTCTACCGGCGTCGGCCGTTGGTACGTTCCGGCCGTGGACGTCTCCGCGCGGATCGCCACCCTCGACCTGGCCGAGACGTTCGTCATCTCGCGCGGCGCTCGCGACAGCGAGGACGTCGTCGTCGTCGAGCTGCGGCACTCGGGCGTTTTCGGCTTCGGCGAGGCACAGCCCTACGGCCGCTACGACGAGTCCGTCGAGTCGGCGGTGGCGTATCTCGAGGAGCACGCCGGCCTGCTGGGGGACGACCCGTTTGCGCTCGAGGAGATCCTGGACCGCCTCCCGGCTCGCGAGTTCGCAGCGCGGTCGGCGATCGACGCGGCGCTCCACGACCTGCAGGGCAAGCTGCTCGGCCAGCCCGTCTGGCGACTCCTGGGGCTGCGCCGTTCCGGTCCGCCCACGAGCTGGACGGTGTGGCTCGGCGACCCAGACGACATGGCGCGGCGGGCCGAGAAGGCGCTCGACCGCTTCCGGCGCCTGAAGCTGAAGCTCGGAGGCCGCGACGGGCTCGACGTCGAGCGTGTCCGCGCCGTGCGGGGCGTCGCCGGCGAGCTGCCGCTGCAGGTCGACGTCAACGAGGCGTGGGATCTCGCCGAAGCCCTCGAGTCGCTCCCGCCGCTGGCCGGGCTCGGCGTCGAGTACTGCGAGCAGCCGCTGCCGGCCGGCGACCCGGGCGGCCCCGAGCTCAGGGAGCGTTCGCCGCTCCCGATCTACGTCGACGAGGACTGCCACACGCTCGGCGACGTCGCGGCCTGCGCCGAGCGCGCCCACGGGATCAACGTCAAGCTCGCGAAGTCCGGCGGGATCCGGGAGGCGGTGCGGATGGTGCACGCTGCCCGTGCGCTCGGGCTCGGCTGCATGCTCGGCTGCATGGTCGAGTCGGGTCTCGGCATCTCGGCCGGCGCGCAGGTCGCGTCCCTCTTCGACCACGTCGACCTCGACGGCAACCTCCTGCTCGCGCACGACCCGTGGCCGGGCGTGCCGTTCGTCGACGGCGTCCAGCTCCCACCGGAGGAACCGGGGCTCGGTGTCCACGCGGTATCTGCTGCTCGCTGAGGGCTTCTCCAGCGACCCGCACCACGGGAAGACGATGCGCGGCGTGCTGCGCTACCGGCGGGACGACGTCGTCGCGATCCTCGACTCGACCCGCGCGGGGGAGACGGAGGACGGCGTGCCCGTGGTCGGCAGGGTCGAGGACGCGCTCGCGCTCGGCCCGACCAGGGCGCTCGTCGGGGTCGCGACGCAGGGCGGGCGCTTCCCGCCGGAGTGGGTTGCGATCCTCCGCGCCTGTGTCGAGCACGGTCTCGACGTCGAGAACGGCCTCCACGTCTTCCTCGGCGACGACCCGGAGCTACGCGCGCTTGCTGCCGCGCGCGGCGTCGAGCTGCGCGACCTGCGCCGGCCGCCTGCGGATCTCTCGACCGCGACCGGCGAGAACCTCTCGGTCGACACGACGATCGTCCTCACCGTCGGTTCCGACTGCGCGATCGGGAAGATGACCGTCTCGCTCGAGCTCGACCTCGAAGCGCGGCGGCGCGGTCTCCGCTCGGTCTTCGTCCCCACCGGACAGACGGGCATGGTGATCGCCGGCTGGGGCACTGCGGTCGACGCCGTCGTCGCCGACTTCATCGCCGGTGCCGCCGAGCGTCTCGTCGTCGAGGGGGCAGAGCGCGGCGGTGAGCTGCTCTGGGTCGAGGGCCAGGGCTCGCTCCTGCATCCGGTCTACTCCGGCGTGGCGCTCGGCCTCTACCACGGGAGCGTCCCGCACCTCCTCGTCCTCTGCCACGAGTGCGGGCGCACAGAGGTCGAGGGCGCCGGCGGCGGGCCGCATCCGATCCCGCCGCTGCGCGAGCTCGTCGAGCTGCACGAACGGCTCGCGCTGCCGGCGCGCCCGGCTCGGGTCGTCGCGGTGGCGCTGAACACGCGCTCGCTGGGTGAGGCGGAGGCGGGCGCGGCGATCGAGGCCGCGGAGGAGGAGACGGGCCTGCCGGCCGACGATCCGGTCCGGTTCGGGGCCGCGAAGCTCGTCGACTCGGTGCTCGCGGCCGCCATTTGACAACCGAACACGCGTTCGTCTATCATGCGAACAGATGTTCGTCAAGTTGCTCATTCTCGTTTGCGCTCTCGCGCTCGTGGTCGGCCTCGCGGCTCGCGGGTCGAGCGGCGCCGGGCCGAAGCGCACCTACATCGTGAAGCCGGGAGACACGCTGTGGTCGGTCGCGGAACGCACGTTCTCAGGCGATCCGCGCCAAGGCGTCTGGGAGATCCAGCAGCGGAACCACCTCGCCACGGCGACGATCGTCCCGGGGGAGAAGCTCGTGGTGCCCTAGGCGCCGGGCGGAAGTTCGAGCCCGAAGGTGTAGACCTTCTCACCGCGGAACAGCCGCTGCTCCGGATCCCACGGGAACCAGATCAGCACCTTCCACTCGAGCCGGCCCTCGACCGGACCCTCACCGAGCCACGGCGACTGCTGCGTCGCCGAGACGTTCGCCTCCTCGCACACGCCCTGCGGGCCGATCACGATGTCGGTCAGGTTGAACTCGATGTCCGGGAAGGCGGTCAGCAGCTCGGTGTAGAACCGCGTGGCGCCCTCGTGGCCCTCCCAGCGGTGGCCGGTCTGGACGAGCTCGTAGACGCAGTCCGGCGTCAGCGTCGAGATCAGACCTTGGAGGTCGCGCGCGTCCTCCGCGATCGAGTGCTTCTTGTACAGCTCTCGGACGTCTCGGTACAGCTCGGGCGTGACCTCGCGGCGGTAGACCTCGAGCACCGTCGGATCGGGCATGGGCCGAGCCTATCGCGGTCGGCGACGGTCAGGCCGGAACGAGCTCGTCGGCCAGCGGATCGGCGCCGAACAGCTCCGGTACGCGCTCAACCAGCGTGACGAAGGCGTCGACGACCGCCGGCGCGAACTGCGTGCCGCGGTTGAGCACGACCTCGTCCGTGGCGTCCTCGAGCGACCGGGCCGCGCTGTAGGGGCGGTCGGTCGTCATCGCGTCGACCGCGTCCGCGAGGCCGACGATCGAGGCCTCGAGCGGGATCCCGTCGCCCCGCAGGCCGCGCGGATAGCCCCTGCCGTCCCAGCGCTCGTGGTGGTGGAGGACCGCGGGCACGGCGGCGTCGAGCCGGTGCAGCCGGCCGACGATGCGCGCGCCGTCCTCGGGGTGCCGCTTCACGATCTCGAACTCGAGCTCCGTCAGCCGGTCCGGCTTGGTGAGGATGGCGTCGGGGACGCCGATCTTGCCGATGTCGTGGAAGAGCCCGGCGAAGCGGAGCACGTCGAGCTGCTCCCGCTCGAGCCCGAGCTCCTTGCCGAGGGCGATCGCGATCCGCTGCACGCGCTGCGAGTGGCCCGCGGTGTACGGATCCTTGGCGTCGACCGTGGCGTTCAGGCTCTCGACCGCGTCGAGCGCGCTCTGCTCGAGCAGGCGGTTGGCCTCGACGAGCCGCAGCGAACGGGCGCGGAGCTTCTCGTTCTGGCGGCTCAGGGTGCGCGACGCGCCGCGCACGAGGAGCGCGAGCGCCGCCCAGAGGACCAGGAACACGACGCCGACGGCGAACCAGAGCATCGAGCGGCGCGAGCCGATCAGCCGGCCCAGCGCTTGCGGGTTCGCGTAGATCTCGTAGGCCCCGATTGCGCGTGTCCGGCTCTTGTTCTCGATCGGGGCGTAGACCTCGAAGAGCTGCTTGTAGCCGAGCTTGTTGCGCTCGAACGCGTCCTCGCCGTCGGCGCCCGTGCCGACGAGCTCGGCGACGGGCCGGTTCTCGTGGATCGCCTCGTGGAGCTCGTCGTCGAGCTCGGAGGGTCGGGTGCCGATGAACCTGCGATCGCGGTTGTGGACGGGTTGGCCGCTGCTCGTGTGGGACAGCGGGTTCGTCCAGGCGAGGTGGCCGTTCCGGCTCCAGACCTTCACGGTGACGATGTCGTTCGTCATCACGGTGTCTGCAAGCTGCCGGTCCTTGGCCCACGGAACCGCGACCCGGCCGTGGTGCACGAGCACCGGATGCACCACGCCGTCGACGTACTGGTCGAGGGACGTCTCCTCGGCGTTGAGTGCTTCCTTGGTCAGCGAGTGGGAGAGCATCGAGCCGAGCGCGACGCCCGCACCGGCGCAGATCAGCGCCGACGCCAGCAGGAAGACACGAAGGAGCGTGAGCGACCGCTCGAGGTCGCGCCCGCGCCGCAGCCGCTTGCGGTGTTCCACCGACGCCATATCGGCCGTGCGGCGCGGTGGGATTAGCCCCGCGTTCCTAGAATCGCCGCGTGGACCTCGACGTCGTATTCCTCGGCACCGCCGCCTCGATGCCGACGGCGCAGCGCGCGCCCGCCGCGCTTCTCGTCCGGCGCGGCAGCGAGCGGCTCCTGTTCGACTGCGGAGAGGGGACCCAGCGGCAGTTGCAGCGCTCGGCGATCGGCCTGCCCGACCTGCAGGAGATCTTCCTCACGCACTTTCACGCCGACCACTTCCTCGGCCTGCCGGGGCTGCTGAAGACCTTCGCGCTGCGCGGCCGTGACGAGACGCCGCTCACCGTCTACGGGCCGCGCGGGCTGCGCGAGCTGTTCAAGCGGCTGCAGCCGTTCCTCGGGCGGCTCCCGTATCCGCTGGCGCTCGTCGAGCTCGAGGCGCGAGAGAGGCTCGAGCGTGGCGACTACACGATCGAGGGATGCGCCGTCGACCACGGCGCGGCGGCGCTCGGCTACGCGATCGTGGAGCCCGAGCGGCCCGGCCGGTTCGACGTCGCAGCCGCCGACGCGCTCGGCGTCCCCGACGGCCCCGCGCGGGGTCGGCTGCAGGCGGGGGAGGAGCTGACGCTCGACTCCGGCCGCACCGTGACTCCCGCGGACGTGCTCGGCGAGCCGCGGCCGGGGCGGAAGCTCGTGCTCACGGGCGACACCGCGCCGTCGCCGCTCGTCGTCCAGGCTGCGCACGGCGCCGACCTCCTCGTGCACGAGGCGAGCTTCCTCGCCGACGAGGCCGAGCGCGCGCGCGAGACGATGCACTCGACGGCAGCGCAGGCCGCCGAGGTCGCGAGCCTCGCGCAGGTGCGCCTGCTCGCACTCACCCACGTCTCGCCGCGCTACTTCGGGCCGGAGCTCGCGGACGAGGCCCGCGCCGTCTTCCCCGACACGGTCGTGCCGCGCGACTTCGATCTGATCGAGGTTCCGTTCCCCGAACGCGGCGCGCCGCGGCTCGTCAAGAGCGGGGGGCGGCCGGTCCGCACGGAGGTCGAAGCGCCTATGATCGAGCCGTCATGAGCGGGAGGGTTCAGGTCGCGACCGCCGGCGACATCGCCGAGGCGGAGGAGATGCAGGAGATCCTGCGCAACGTCGGCATCGACTCGTCGATCGAGCAGTCTCCGGAGGAGGACGCCGTCAACGTCCTCGTCCCAGAGGCCGAGCTCGAGTCGGCGCAGGACGCGATCGAGGCGCTCACGGAACCGGACGATCTGATCTCGGAGCCCTAGACTGATGCCGATGTCCACCATGGCTCTCTTCCGTGGCAGGGCGCGTCTCGCCGCCGGCGCAGCGCGCGCGCGGGCGCCACGCTCTTCGTAGTCGCGCGTTCGCGAACGAGCTGGTCCGCGCTGCCGGTGTCGCGCCGGGATCGCTCGTGCTCGACCTGGGTGCCGGTGGCGGCGCGCTGACGCGCGCGCTCGCGGAGGCGGGCGCCCGGGTACGGGCGGTGGAGGTCGACTCCGTCGCGCTGCGCGAGCTCGAGGCGCGCTTCGGCGCCGATCCCCGCGTGGAGGTCGTCGAAGCCGACGCGACGACGCTGCCGCTGCCCGCCGAGCCGTTCTCGGTCGTTGCGAACCTGCCGTTCGCGGCGGGCACCGCGATCCTGCGGCGCCTGCTCGGCGACCCGCGCGTGCCGCTGGTGCAGCTCGACGCGATCGTGGAGTGGGGGCTCGCGACGAAGCGGACCGCCGTCTGGCCGTCGACGCTGCTCGGCTGCACCTGGGGAGCCTGGTACGAACTGAGCCTCGTCCGGCGGGTGCCGCGCGTGTGCTTCGCACCGCCGCCCAGGGTCGACGCCGCGGTGCTGCGCGCCGGGCGGCGCTCGGTGCCGCTCGTCGCGCCGGCGGAGGCGGGCCTGTACGGAGCGCTCTTGCGTCGCGCGTTCGCCGCCCAGGCGCCGCTCGATCGTGTCCTCCCGCGCGGGCTCGTCCACCGCGTGGCGTACGAGCTCGGCTTCGACCCGCACGCGGCGGCGCGCGACCTGGACGTGCGCCAATGGGCGGCGCTCTACGCGACGGTCAGATCCGCCACTCCCCGCCCACGAGCAGCGGGATCTCGTCGCCGCCGCGGGTCACGCCGCTGACCGTGACGTCGTCCGAGCCGATCATGAAGTCGACGTGGATCTGGCTCTCGTTGATCCGCGGCAGGTCCGCCGGGTCGGCGATCGGGTGCGAATAGCCGTCGCCGAGTGCGAGATGGCTCGCCGAGTTCTCGTCGAGCAGCGTGTTGAAGAAGGTGCGGCCGAGGCGCCCGATCCGGCTCTTCCCGTCGACGAGGGCCACCTCCCCGAGACGCGCGGCGCCCTCGTCGGTCGCGCAACGCTCGCGCAGGGTCTCCGCGTTCTCGTCTGCCTCGATCTCGACGGCACGGCCGCCTGCGAAGCGGATCCGCAGCCCCGTCACGAGCGAACCGCCGATGTCGAGCGGTTTGGTCGAGGCGACGACGCCTTCCGTCCGCTCGGGATCCGGCGTCGTGAAGAGCTCCTCGGTCGGGAGATTCGGCACGTGGTGGACGCCGGTCCGCGTCGTGGCGCGGCCTCCGTCCTTGGCGAAGCGCGAGCTGGGCAGAAGTCCGACCGAGAGGTCGGTGCCCGGGCCGACGAAGCGCAGAGCGTCGAGGTCGAGTTCGTCGATCCGCGCCGCGGCCGCCCAGATCTCTCCGATCCGGTGTTGCCAGGCGTCGATCGGGTCGGGCTCGTCGAGCCGGCAGACGTGCTCGATGTCGCGCCAGAGCGCGTCGACCGCCGCCGCCGGCGCGAGCTCGGGGAAGACGACCTGCGCCCAGGCCTCGGTCGGGAAGGGTGAGATCGTCCAGGCGATGGAGCGATCGTCGATCGT
The DNA here is from genome assembly GCA_963702655.1 of uncultured Actinomycetes bacterium. GTDB lineage: Bacteria > Actinomycetota > Thermoleophilia > Gaiellales > Gaiellaceae > Palsa-739. The sequence continues at coordinate 403,742 of CAVPDO010000001.1, forward strand.
CTTGAAGACCTCCCGTACGCTCGGGAGCTGATCGCGGCCGGCCCGCGCCGGGTCGACGCCGGCCAGGAGCCCCGGCGGGACGATCGGGGTCAGGCGGATCCTGGCCGCGTCGAGGTCGCCGAGATCGAGAATGCGGCGACCAAGCCACGGCGGCACCCAGGAGAGCGAGTCCTCGGCGGCCAGCTCGATCCGCATCCGCTTCACGAGCGGGTCGAAGTAGACGACGTCCACGAAGCGCGCGCCGCGCTCGTACGCGTGACGGGCGATCCGGCGGGCGAACGGCGCAGCCTCGGGTGGGGCCTCGACGGCCACGACCTGGTCCGGCTGGACGTTGGCGCCGAAGCCGACGATCAGCTCGGCGTACCGATCGAGCAGGTCCTCGTTCACGGCGGGGACGGTATAGCGTCGCCGGACGTGGAGGACACGGACCGCAGGACGGTCACGACGCTCGTCGTCTCCGGCGACGACGTCGAGGTCGCCGGAGACCCGGGTGCGCGGTACCCGGTCTACAGCGTCACGAAGACGGCCGTCGCCGCAGCCGTGCTCCTGCTCGCGCGCGAGGGCTCGGTCGAGCTCGACTCGGTGCGAGGCCTCCTCGACCACACAAGCGGCCTGCGCGACTACGGCTCGCTGGCCGAGTACCACGAGGCCGTGCGGACCCGGCCGGGAACGGCGTGGGATGACGACGAGTTCCTCGCGCGCACCGCCGCGGCCGGGCCGGTGTTCGCGCCCGGAGACGGCTGGGCCTACTCGAACACGGGCTACCTGCTGCTGCGGCGGCTTCTCGACGAGCACGGCGGGCTGGCGGCGTTCCTGCCGCGACTCGGGCTCGCGGACGCGGCGGTCGCCGACCAGATGGACGACTTCGAGGCCGCCGTTCCGTCGCCGAGCGCGCTGCTCCTCGACGGCGTCGCCGACGTCCGCGGCGTCTACGACCCGCGCTGGGTGGGGCACCGGACGCTCGTCGCGCGTGCCGGGGACCTCGTGGACTTCTGGCGCGAACTGCCGGCGGAGATGCTCGAGCCGCGGACCTTCGTCCCGATCGGATTCGACGCGCCCGGCTTCGTCCGGCCGAGCTACGGCCTCGGGGTGATGGTCGATCCTGAGAACTCGCTCGGGACGGTCGTGGGCCACGGCGGCGGTGGGCCGGGGTACGCCGCGGCCGTCTTCGCCGTGCCACGCGCCGACGCGGTCGTGATCGTCCTCGCGGCCGACGAGTCGTATCCGGCACAGGAGGCCGCGCTCGAGCTGCTCGCGGCCGCCGTCCGCGGTCGCCGCTAAGGTGCCTGCAGCACGAACCCCTTTAACCCGGTCCAGCGAGGCCGGAAAGGAGTCGGATGAATACGCACGCCCCCGTTCAGGGGAGATCCCTTCTCGACGCCGACGCGCTCGAGAGGACGCTTTCGAGAATCGCCCACGAGATCATCGAGGGCAACCCGGAGCTCGAGGATGTCGCGCTCGTCGGGATCCAGACCCGCGGCGTCCCGCTCGCACAGCGGCTGGCGCGCCTGATCGACGATCGCGCCGGCATCGCACCCAAGCTCGGCGCCGTCGACATCACCTTCCACCGCGACGACGTCAGCGTGCGCGGCGGCGAAGCCCCGCGTGCCCCGCAGCCGCTCGTCCGCGCGACGCAGCTCGACTTCCCCCTCGAGGGACAGACGGTCGTCCTCGTCGACGACGTGCTCTACACCGGCCGCACGATCCGCGCGGCGATCGAGGCGCTCTTCGACTACGGCCGCCCTGCGCGCGTCCAGCTCGCGGTGCTCGTCGACCGTGGCCACCGCGAGCTGCCGATCCGGCCGGACTACGTCGGCAAGAACCTGCCCACTGCCCGCGGCGAGCGGATCCAGGTGCAGCTCGTCGAGGTGGACGAGCTCGACGCCGTCCTGCTCGTCGCGGCCTCGGAAGAGGACGACGGATGATCCGCCTGGTGACCGACGACCTGCGCCCGCCGACGACTCCGCCGAAGCGGCACCTGCTCTCGGTCGGCGACCTGACGCGCGACGACGTCGAGCGCCTGCTCGGCACGGCGCGCACGTTCGAGACGTCGCTGGAGCGGCACGTGAAGAAGCTGCCGACGCTCAAGGGCCACCTCGTCGTCAACCTCTTCTACGAATCCTCGACCCGCACCTCGTCCTCGTTCGAGCTCGCGGCGAAGCGGCTCTCGGCGGACACGCTGACCGTGAAGTCGGTGGGCTCCTCGGTGGACAAGGGCGAGTCGCTGAAGGACACGGCTCTCACCCTCGGCGCCTACGACCCCGACGTGATCGTGATCCGGCATCCGCAGATCGGGGCGCCGCAGCTCGTCACGCGGGTCACCGAGGCGCACGTCGTCAACGCCGGCGACGGGAAGCACCAGCATCCGACGCAGGCCCTGCTCGACCTCTACACGCTGCGCGAGGAGCTCGGCCGGCTCGACGGGCTCCACGTCGCGATCGTCGGCGACGTCCTTCACTCGCGTGTCGCCCGTTCGCTGCTGCAGGCGTTCGCGCTCGTGGGCGTCCGGGCGACGCTCGTCGGCCCGCCGGCGCTGCTGCCGCGCGAGCTCCCAGCGGAGGCGACGGCCGACATCGAGGCGATCCGCGACGCCGACGCCGTCTACGTCCTCCGGATGCAGAACGAGCGGATGGAGCCCGGCGCGAACTTCGTCCCGAGCCTGCGCGAGTACACGGCGCGCTGGGGCATCACGCCCGAGCGGCTGCGCCCGGGGCAGAAGGTGATGCATCCCGGGCCGATGAACCGCGGCGTCGAGATCGACCCGCGGGTCGCCGACTCGCCCGACTCCCTGATCACCAGGCAGGTTCGCTCGGGGCTGGTCGTGCGCATGGCGGTCCTCTACGACGTGCTGACCGGCGGGCCGGTCGGCGTCCAGGCCCTCGCAGCGGCGGAGGTGGCCTAGTGGCGATGCTCTGGCAGAAGGAGCTTCCGGGCGTAGATCTCGTGATCCGCGGCGCTCGCGTGCTCGACCCGGCCGAGGGGATCGACGCCCGGCTCGAGGTGCGGATCGACGGCGGGACGATCGCCGAGGTCGCGCCGCAGGTGGCCGCGAACGGGCATCGCATCGTCGACGCGGACGGGCTCGTGCTTGCGCCGGCGTTCGTCGACCCGCACGTCCACCTGCGTACGCCCGGCCGGGAAGACGAGGAGACGGTCGCGAGCGGCACGGCCGCGGCGGCGGCCGGCGGCTATTGCGCGATCCTCGCGATGCCGAACACGGATCCGGTCGTCGACTCGTCGGCCACGCTCGGCGCTCTCGTCGAGACGGCGCGGAGCGAGGCCACGGTGCCGGTCGGCTTCCTTGCCGCGATCACGCGCGGCCAGCGCGGGGAGGAGCTGACGGAGATGGGCGAGCTCGCCGACACGGGCGCGGTCGCCTTCTCGGACGACGGTGTGCCGGTCGCCTCCGCAGGGCTCATGCGGCGCGCGCTCCAGTACGCCTCGATCACCGACCGCCCGCTCGCGCTCCACTGCGAGGAGCCGACGCTCTCGCACGGCGGCCACGTCCACGAGGGGCGCGTCGCGGCCGAGCTCGGCTTCACGGGCTACCCGTCGGTCGCCGAGTCGGTCGCGGTCGAGCGCGACCTGGCGCTCGCCGGGTACGAGAGAGGTCGCATCCATGTCCTCCACCTCTCCGCTGCGGAGTCGGTCGAGGCGCTGCGCCGCGCGCAGGAAAGGGGCATCGCGGCGAGCGGCGAGGCGACGCCGCACCACCTCGTCCTCACCGACGACGCCGTGCGCTCGCTCGATCCGAACGTGAAGATGAACCCGCCGCTGCGGGCCGAGCAGGACCGGGTCGCCCTGCTGGAGGCGGTGCGCGACGGGACGATCGAGGCGATCGCGACGGACCACGCGCCACACGCCGCGCACGAGAAGGACGTTCCGTTCGAGGCCGCGCCGTTCGGGGTCACCGGCCTCGAGACCGCGTTCGCCGTCCTCTACTCGCATCTGGTCGAGCCGGGCCTGCTGACGCTCGAGACGCTGCTCGAGCGGATGTCCGCCGGCCCCGCGCGGATCTTCGGGCTCGACCGGCCTCGGATCTCGGCGGGCGCGCCCGCGAACCTCGTCCTGCTCGACCTCGACCGCGAATGGACGGTCGGCGAGCAGCCGTTCCGCTCGCGCTCGGGCAACTCCTGGCTCCTCGGCTCGACGCTCAAGGGCTCCGTACGGCTGACGCTCGCCGGGGGCGGGGTCGCGTTCGAATGAGCTACCTCGCGCTCGCGGACGGAACGGTCTGGCACGGCGAGTCGGTCGGCGCCGAGGGGCACGCGGTCGGCGAGGCCGTCTTCACGACCGGCATGTCCGGCTATCAGGAGGCGGTCACCGACCCGAGCTTCGAGGATCAGCTCATCTGCTTCACCGCGCCGATGGTCGGCAACTACGGGGTCGCCGAGGCGCGCAGCGAGTCCGGCCGCACCCACGCGCGCGCGGTGCTGATGCGCGAGGCACGTGGGCCCGAATGGCTCGACTGGCTGCGTGACCACGGCATCGTCGCGCTCACCGGGATCGACACGAGGAGCCTCGTGCTGCATCTGCGCGACGCCGGCTCGGCGCCCGCCGTCGCGGTCGCGTCCGGGCTCGCCATCGACGAGGCGGTCGAGCTCGCGGCCCGGCAGCCGTCGATGCTGGGCCGTGCGCTCGTGGAGGATGTCTCGACGGACGAGTCGTACGTCTTCGCCGAGGAGGGCCGCGTCCGGATCGGCGTCGTCGACTACGGCGTCAAGAACTCGGTCCTGCGGCGCCTCGCGACGGCCGGCGCCGCGGTGACCGTCCACCCGCACGACACGAACGCGGACGAGCTCGCGGGCTACGACGGCGTTCTCCTCTCACCGGGGCCCGGCGACCCGGAACCGCTCGCCGCCGAGACGGAGACGGTGCGGGAGCTGCTCGGCCGCACGCCCGTGCTCGGCATCTGCCTCGGTCACCAGCTGATCGCGCGCGCGACCGGCCACCACACGTACAAGCTGCCGTTCGGCCACCGCGGCGCGAACCACCCGGTGCACGAGCGGCTCACAGGCCGCGTGCTCGTCACGAGCCAGAACCACGGCTTCGCGGTGCGGCCGAGCGAGTCAGCGGAGGTCTCACACGTCTCGCTCTACGACGGGACGGTGGAGGGGCTGGATCTGCCGGAGCTGCGCGCCCGCTCGCTGCAGTTCCATCCCGAGGCCGGGCCGGGCCCACACGACGCGTGGCCGCTGCTCGAGGCCTGGGTCGAGGAAGTGGCTTCGAATGCCTAGGCGCACCGACCTCGAGTCGATCTGCATCGTCGGCTCCGGCCCGATCGTGATCGGGCAGGCCGCCGAGTTCGACTACGCGGGCTGCCAGGCGCTGAAGGTGCTGCGTGAGGACGGGTTCCGCACGATCGTCGTCAACTCGAACCCGGCGACGATCATGACCGACCCCGGCTTCGCCGACCGCACGTACCTCGAGCCGCTCGACGCCGAGTCCGTGGCGGAGGTGCTGCGCCTCGAGCGCCCGGACGCGCTGCTGCCGACGATGGGCGGCCAGACAGCGCTCAACCTGGCGCGCGAGCTCGCGAACTCCGGCGTCCTCGACGAGCTCGGGATCGAGCTGATCGGCGCCCGCCTCGAGGCGATCGAGCGCGCCGAGGACCGGCTCAAATTCAAGGAGGCGGTCGAGTCGTGCGGGCTCAAGGTGCCGAAGTCGGCGATCGTCACCTCCCTCGACCAGCTCGAGGGTCTCATGGTTCCGGCGGTCGTGCGCCCGGCCTTCACGCTCGGCGGACACGGCGGCGGCTTCGCCTACACCGCGGAAGAGTTGTACCGCCAGGTCGAGCGCGGCCTCGCGGAGTCTCCGATCGGCCAGGTGCTCGTCGAGGAGTCGGTGCGCGGCTGGGACGAGTTCGAGCTCGAGGTCGTCCGCGACCGGATCGACAACGTCGTGATCGTCTGCTCGATCGAGAATCTCGACCCGATGGGCGTCCACACGGGCGACTCGGTCACCGTTGCGCCGCAGATGACGCTGCCGGACGAGGCCTACCAGGAGCTGCGGGACGCCGCCGCGGCGGTGATCCGCGCGGTCGGCGTCGACACCGGCGGCTCGAACATCCAGTTCGCCCGCAGCCGCGAGACCGGAGAGGTGCGCGTGATCGAGATGAACCCGCGCGTCTCGCGGTCGTCAGCCCTCGCCTCGAAGGCGACCGGCTACCCGATCGCGAAGGTGGCTGCGCGCCTCGCGGTCGGCTACACGCTGGACGAGATCCCGAACGACCTGACGGGAACGACGCCTGCGAGCTTCGAGCCGACGCTCGACTACGTCGTCGTCAAGTTCCCGCGCTTCGCCTTCGAGAAGTTCCCCGGTGCCGACCGGACGCTGGGCACGCAGATGAAGTCGGTCGGCGAGACGATGGGCATCGGCCGCACCTTCGCCGAGGCGTTCCTCAAGGCCCACCGCTCGCGTGAGCTCGACGCCGGCGCCGCGACGCCCTGGCAGCTGCTCGCCGACGTTCCGGAAGACGTGCACCCATTCTTCCAGCGCGAGTTCGCGCTCATCCGCGAGGCACTCGACGGGATCGGCGACGTCGAGCGGCTGGTGGCCGACGACTGGCTCCGGCTCAAGCGGCTCGGTCTCGGTGACGCGGACATCGCGGCCGCCTCGGAAACGACCGAAACGGCCGTTCGGCAACGGCGGCGCGACTGCGGCGTGCGTCCGTCGTACCGCCGCGTCGACTCCTGCGCGGGCGAGGTCGAGGCGGCCTCCAACTACTACTACTCGACCTGGGGCGAAGCCGACGAGGCCGCGCCGACGGGCCACCGGCCGCGCGTCGTGATCCTCGGCTCCGGCCCGAACAGGATCGGGCAGGGGATCGAGTTCGACTACTGCTGCGTGCACGCCGTGACGACCTACCGCGAGCTCGGCTACGAGGCGGTGATGGTCAACTGCAACCCCGAGACCGTCTCGACCGACTACGACACGTCCGACCGCCTCTACTTCGAGCCGCTCGACACCGAGTCCGTTCTCGCGATCTGCGAGCGCGAGAAGCCCGACGGCGTCGTGATCCAGTTCGGCGGCCAGACGCCGCTCAAGCTCGCGCGCGCGATCGAGGACGCCGGCTACCGGATCCTCGGCACGGCCTTCGACGCGGTCGACCTCGCCGAGGACCGCGAGCGGTTCGCCGGCCTCCTGCGCGCCCACGGGCTCCGCTCGCCGGAGTGGGGGATCGCCGGGTCGCCCGACGAGGCGGTCGAGATCGCCGAGCGGATCGGCTACCCGGTGCTCGTCCGCCCCTCGTACGTCCTCGGCGGCCGCGCGATGCGTGTCTGCTACACGGCCGACGACGTTCGCGAGATGCCGCGGTTCGCGAGCGTGCTCGTGGACCGCTTCGTCGAGCACGCGGTCGAGGTCGATGTCGACGCGCTCTGCGACGGAGTCGACACGTACATCGCCGCGGTCATGCAGCACGTCGAGGAGGCGGGCGTCCACTCCGGCGACTCGGCCTGCGTCCTGCCTGCGCCGAGCCTCACCTTCGCCCAGACTCAGGAGATCGCGCACCTCGTGCGGATCCTCGGACGTGCGCTCGGCGCCGTCGGGCTGCTCAACGTCCAGCTCGCGGTGACGGGCGACGGCGACGTGTACGTGATCGAGGCGAATCCGCGTGCGTCGCGGACGGTTCCCTTCGTGAGCAAGTCGACCGGGGTCGAGCTCGTGAAGGCGGCCTGCCGGCTCGCGCTCGGAGCGACGATCTCCGAGCTCGGCCTGCCGCCCGAGCGGCCGCCGCGGCAGTGGAGCGTCAAGGCGGCGGTGCTTCCGTTCGCGCGCTTCCCGGGCAGCGATCCCGTGCTCGGGCCGGAGATGCGCTCGACCGGCGAGGTGATGGCGAGCGCCGCGGACCTTTCGACCGCGCTCGACAAGGCCGAACGTGCCGCGGGGCGGCGGCTGCCGCGCTCCGGCTCCGTCTTCATCTCGATCCGCGAGCCCGACCATCAGCAGGCCGTGCCGATCGCCGCCACGCTCGCCGGGCTCGGCTTCGAGCTCTACGCGACCGAGGGGACCGCTGCCACGCTCAGCGCGGCGGGCATCGCCGTCGAGCCGGTGCGCAAGCTCAGCGAGGCGCAGGAGGGCGAGCCGACGGTCGTCGACCTCATCCGCCGCGGCCGTTGCGATCTCGTGATCAACACGCCGGAGGGCCGCAATGCGCGCTCCGACGGCTATGCCATCCGCGAGGCGGCGCTCACGCGACGCGTGCCGTGCATCACGACGCTGTCGGGAGCGGCCGCCGCCGTGCACGCGATCGCGACCGCCCGTGCCGAGCAGGCCATGTCTCTCCAGGAGCGGATCGATGCCGAGCTCGGCGTCTCCCAGTCGGCTTAGCGTCGTCGGCTCGGAGCCCGTAGGGCCGTACACGCTGCTGCGGCTCGAGCGCGGCGGCCTCGAGCCCGGGGTGCCGGGGCAGTTCTTCATGCTCGAGGCTCCCGGGCGGTTGCTGCCGCGACCGTTCTCGCTCTGCCTCGCGCCTCCCGGCGAGCTTGCGTTCCTCGTCGACCCGATCGGGCCGGGCACGGCAGCGCTCTGCCGGCTCCGGGCCGGCGACGAGATCGGCGTGCTCGGGCCGCTCGGGCGCGGCTACCGGCTCGACGTCGAACGGCCGCTTCTCGTCGGCGGCGGGATCGGCATCGCGCCGCTGCCCTACCTCGCCGAGCAGCTCGCTTGCGCGCCGCCCGTCGTCCTCGGCTTCCGCAGCGCGGAGCATGCCGAGGCGGCCGCACTCCTGCCGGACGCCGAGGTCGTCGTCGATCCGGCGCTCGTGACCGAGCTGATCGACCCCGGCTTCGACGTGCTCGCGTGCGGACCGGAGCCGATGCTGCACGCCGTCGCCGCCCTGTGTCCGACCGCCCAGCTCGCCTGGGAGGCGCCGATGGCCTGCGGCTACGGCGCCTGCTACGGCTGCGTCGTGGAGATCGAGGGGGCGCTGAAGCGGCTCTGCCTCGAGGGCCCGGTGCTCCACGCGACTCGCTTGAACGGACACGTCCGGAACCAGGTTCCGGACGTGTCCCAAGAGGCGGTGTCGGCATGAGGATCCTCAACGCGAGCGGGTGCCTCGACGCGCTCGCGGCGCCCGACGTCGCGCGGCAGCTCGACGCCTTCGTGACGAAGACGGTCACGCCGGAGCCTCGTGAGGGAAGCGCGCCGCCGCGCATCGCCGAGACGGCTCACGGGATGCTGAACGCGATCGGTCTCGCCAACCCCGGCCGCGAGCGCTTCCTCGCCGAGCACCTTCCGCGCCTGCGCGAGCTTGGCGTACCGCTCTGGGTCAGCGTCGGAGGCTTCTGCGCGGGTGACTACGCCGACACCTGCGCGCGCCTGGACCAGATCGAGGCGATCGAGCTCAACCTCTCGTGCCCCAACGTGGACGAGGCCGCGGACTCCGCAGCCGAGATCGTCGCCGCCTGCCGGCGCGCGACCGGGCTGCCGCTGTACGCGAAGCTATCCGCCGCCCACCCGGATGTCGCGGAGGTCGCGCGGGCGGTCGCCGCGGCCGGTGCGGACGGGCTCTCGCTGATCAACACCCTCCGTGCGGTCGCGCTCGACCGGAGGCTCCGCCCGCTGCTCGCCCGCGGCAGCGGCGGGCTCTCGGGCCCGTCGCTCAAGCCGGTAGCCCTGCATGCGGTGAGCGTCTGCAGCGAGGCGACCGGCCTGCCGATCGTGGGGATGGGCGGGATCCAGACCGGTCGCGACGCCCTCGAGTTCGCGGCCTGCGGCGCCCGCGACGTCGCGCTCGGCACCGTCCTCTTCGCCGATCCCGGCGCGCCGGCACGCGTCCGGATGGAGCTCGCGACCTCGTGTGCGGAGGCCGGCGTTGCCCAACCCGACGACGCGAGGAGCCTCGCAAAAAGCCCGGAAACCGAGCGAAAAGTCCCCGCTTGAAGCGCGCGGGCACATTGGTAAGATCGCCCGACCGTGAGTCCGACCAAGACGCAGGCGCACGCTCCCGTGCGCTCCCTCGACCAGCGGATGGACGCTCTCGCCCGCGCGAACGACGTCCGCGTCAAGCGCGCGAAGCTCAAGAAGGACCTCAAGGACGGCAGGGTCCGGATCGAGCAGATCCTCGGTAAGCCACCCGAGTACGTCGAGACCGCGAAGGTCCTCGACATCCTGATGGCGGTGCCGAAGTTCGGGCGCGTGAAGGCCCGCCGCTTCCTCGGCGCATGCCGGATCAGCGAGTCGAAGACGGTGGGCGGGCTGTCCGACCGGCAACGCGCCGAGCTGATCGGCCTCTTCAACAGCAGGTAGTGGAGGAGGGTCGGATGCCGCCGGTGCTCGTGGTCACGGGCCCGTCGGGCGCCGGCAAGGGAACGCTGATCCACGAGCTCGTCGAGCGGGTGCCGGGAATCGAGGTCACGGTCTCGGCCACGACGCGGGAGCGGCGGCGGGCTGAGGCGGACGGCCGCGAGTACTGGTTCCTCTCCGACGCCGTTTTCACCGAGCGCATCGCGCGCGGCAAGTTCCTCGAGCACGTCGAGTTCTCCGGCCACCGCTACGGGACGCTCCGCTCGGAGCTCGACCGGATCGCGGCCAACGGCCACGTGCCGCTGCTCGAGCTCGAGACCGAGGGCGCACTCCGGGTCAAGCAGGACGTACCGGGCGCGGTCACGATCTTCATCTCGGCCAGCGTGGACGAGCTCGAGCGGCGTCTCCGCGAGCGGGCGACGGAGAGCTCGGGCGAGATCCACGAGCGGATCGAGCTCGCCCGCAAGCAGCTCGACCAGGCCGGTGAGTTCGACCACGTGATCGAGAACGACGACCTCGAGCGCGCTGTCGGCGAGCTGACGACACTCGTCCGCGGGCTGGTGAGCCCCGCAGCTACCATGCCGCGGCGATGATCGAACCACGCGTCGACGACCTGCTGGAGAACGTGGACTCGCGCTACGCGCTCGTGATCGTGGCGGCGAAGCGCGCCCGGCAGATCAACAACTACCACCACCAGCTCGGCGAAGGCACCTTCGGCGACAACCTGCCGCCTCTCGTCGAGAGCCGGTCGAAGAACTACCTCACCATGGCCCTCGAGGAAGTTTCGGGCGGCATGCTGAAGTACGACTACGCCAAGTAGGAGCCTCGCGCTGAACGATCCACGCGCTGTCGGGGCGCGATGGGTGCGTGCGCCGCAGCGCTCGTGCACAGCGCGTTCCGGCGGCCCGTGCTCGTTCAGTTAGAGGTTCGAAGCAGGCATCATGCGGGCATGTCCCGCATCCTCCTGGGGGTGACCGGCGGCATCGCCGCCTACAAGGCGTGCGAGCTGTGCCGGTTGCTGGTCAAGGAGGGGCACGACGTCGTTCCGCTCGTCACGCCGGGCGCCGAGCGCTTCGTGACTGGCGAGACGTTCCGCGCGCTCGCGCGGCGTCCCCCCGGCGACGACGTCTATCTCCACCTCACGCGCGCCGACCTGCTCGTCGTCGCCCCGTGCACGGCGAACACGCTGGCCAAGCTCGCGCACGGCCTCGCCGACAACGTCCTCACCGAGGCGGCGCTCGCGCATCGCGGACCGGTGCTCGTCGCTCCGGCGATGAACCCGCGGATGTGGTCGCATCCCGCGACCCGCACGAACGCCGAGGCGTTGCGAGCCCGCGGCGTCGTGCTCGTCGGGCCGGACGAAGGCGAGACCGCGGAGGGAGAGCTCGGCGTGGGCCGGATGGCCGAGCCGGACGAGATCCTCGGCGAGGCTCGAGACCTCCTCGGGGGCGGCGGCCCACTCAGCGGCAAGCGTGTGCTCGTCTCGGCGGGCGGGACACGTGAGCCGCTCGACGCGGTCCGCTTCGTCGGCAACCGCTCGTCGGGACGCATGGGCGTCGCGTTGGCGGCGGAGGCACGCCGCCGCGGCGCCGAGGTGACGCTGCTCGCCGCGAACATCGCGCCTGCGGCGCCGGCCGGGGTCGAGCTCGTCGAGACGCCGACTGCCGCCGACCTCGAGCGCGAGGCGCTCGCCCGCGCGCCGGAGGCCGACGTGGTCGTCATGGCCGCGGCCGTGGCGGACTACCGTCCGGCCGAGGCGCTTGCCGCCAAGCGGTCGAAGGACACCGCGACGTGGACGCTCGAGCTCGAGCCGACGACCGACGTGCTCTCCGCTCTGGGCGAACGCCGGCCGGAGGGCCAGCTCCTCGTGGGCTTCGCGGCCGAGACCGGCGAGGGCGGCCTCGAGCGCGCGCGAGAGAAGCTGGCGCGCAAGGGCGCCGACTTCTTCGTCCTCAACGACGTCTCCCGTCCGGACATCGGCTTCGACGCGTCCGACAACGAGGTGACCCTCCTCGCGGCATCCGGAGAGCGGACCGTTGCGAAGGCATCGAAGGAGGAGGTCGCAGCGGCGATCCTCGACGAGGTGGAGACACACATTCGAAATGGCTGAGCGCGCAGTCGAACCGGCCCCGAGCGGGCTGCTCGAGGAGATCGCCGTAAATCTCGGCCGGGTCGTCCACGCGCCCGACGAGACGCTGCGCCTCGTCGTTCTCTGTCTGGTGGCCGAGGGGCACGCGATCGTCGAGGACTTCCCGGGCGTCGGCAAGACGATGCTTGCCAAGGCGCTCGCGCGCTCGCTCGACTGCCGCTTCTCCCGCCTGCAGTTCACGCCCGATCTCCTGCCGTCGGACGTCACCGGCGTCAACGTCTTCAACCAGCAGCAGAACGAGTTCGAGTTCCGGCCCGGCCCGGTGTTCGCGAACCTGCTCCTGGTCGACGAGGTGAACCGCGCCTCGCCGAAGACCCAGGCGGCGCTGCTCGAGTGCATGGAGGAGCGGCAGGTGTCGGTGGACGGCATCACGTACCCGCTCGAGCCGCCGTTCATGGTCATGGCGACCCAGAACCCGATCGAGTACGAGGGGACGTATCCGCTGCCGGAGGCGCAGCTCGACCGCTTCACCATGCGGGTCTCGCTCGGCTACCCACCGCTCGCGGAGGAGGCGCGGATGCTCGACGAGCAGACGAGCTGGGGTGGAAGCGCCTCCGGCGGAGCCGGCGGCGCCCGGCAGATAGACCCTGGCGCCTCCGGCGCCAGTGGGCCGCCGCTGGAGTCGCTGAAGCCAGTCGCGGACGCAGCCGACGTGCTGCGGCTGGTCGAGGCTGCGCGCAGCATCTACGTCGAGGAGAGCGTCGGACGCTACGTCGTGGCGCTGCTCCGGCAGACGCGCAACGACCAGCGTCTGTACCTCGGCGCCAGCCCGCGCGCCGGGATCGCGCTGCTGCGCGTCGCGAAGGCGCGGGCGCTCTCCGAGGGACGCGACTACGTCACCCCCGACGACGTGAAGGCCGTCGCGGCGCCCGTGCTCGCGCATCGGCTGATCCTGGCGCCGGAGGCCCGCTCGGCCGGCCTCGGTCCCGCCGAGCTCGTCGCGGACGCGCTCGGGCACACGCCGGTTCCGGTCTGATGACCCGACGGGGCCGAGCGGTACTCGCACTCGGCGTCTTCTGCTGGATCGTCGCCGTCGTCTTCGGCTCGCCCGCGCTCTACCCCGTCGCGGCCGGGCTCGTGCTCGTCGTGCCGCTCGCGGCGGCGTGGGTGCGGATCACGCTGCGACAGCCGCACGTGAGCCGGCGCTGGCGGCAGGAAGACGCGGTCTGGCGCAAGGAGGACCTGCTCGAGCGAGACGACGTCTGGATCCAGATCGAGCTCGAGCGCGAGCCCGGGATTCCGCCGCCGAGCGTCGTCGCCCGCGAGCGAGTCGGGCAGCTCGCAGAGCGGGAGGTCGAGCTGCGGCCGCACAGCCGGGGCCGCCACTGGGGCTCGTACCACCTCCACAACGTGCCGCGCGGACGCCACGGGTTCGAGCCGGTCCGCCTGACGATCACCGACCCGTTCGCCCTCGCGGAGGCGAGGTTGACGCTGGACGAGCAGCAGGCGCTTGTCGTCTACCCGCGCCTCGTCGCGCTCGAACAGGTCTTCTTCGACGGCGGGGCCGGGCCCGAGCACGGTCGGCGGCTCCTGCTGCGGCGGCCGGTCGGCTTCGACCTCCACAGCGTCCGCGACTACCAGCAGGGTGAGTCGCTGCGGCGCGTCCACTGGCCCTCGACCGCTCGGCGCGGCTCGCTGATGGTGAAGGAGCTCGAGGATTCGCCTCGCGACGAGGTCGCCGTGCTGCTCGACGGGGACCCCGCCGGCGTCACCGGCTCGCCGCCCGACTCGTCCTTCGACTTCGCCGTGCGGGCCGCCGGTTCGATCCTTCGCGCGCAGGTGCGGAGCGGGCGCCGCTGCGTGCTCCTCCTCAACACCGCGGGGCGGGAGATGCAGGCCGTCACCTCGGAGGGGCCGGAGTGGCAGCAGGCGCTGGAGCTCCTCGCCGCGGCGGAGCCCGACGCGCGGAGCCCGGCGGCGGACCTGCTCCGCTCGGCCGACACGCCGGCGGCGCGGTCGCTCGAGCTCGTGGTGGTGACCTCTCGAATCGAGCGGACGCTCGTCGACCGGCTGCTCGAGCGCGCGCTCACGCGCCGTGCCGTCGCCCTCGTCCACGTCGAGCCGGAGAGCTTCGTCGGAGGTCCGCGTCGTCCGGTTCCCGAGCTCCTGCGCCTCCAGGCGGCGGGCGTTCCGATCGCCGTCGTCCGGTACGGGGACGATCTCGCGACCGCGCTCCACGGAGCGGCCGCGCCGGAGGCGGCGCGTGCGTAGCGCCGCGCGGACGTTGGCCGTCGGCAGCCCGGCCGTTGTCGTCGTCGCGGTGGCATGGCTCCGCCTCGAGCAACCGCTCGAGTCGCTGTGGCGCGCGCTCGTGCTCCTCGTCCTTGCTCTCGCCGCCGCCCTGCCTCGTCACCGCTGGTTGCGGGTCGTCGCGGCCGTCGGCGTGACCGTCCTCGCCGCGCGCATAGCGCTGGGGGTCGATCTCGTTCCGTGGCGGCTCCACGACCCGCGCGGCGCGTTCGGTCTCGGCAGCGCGTTCTCGGCGCTCGGGACGCGCTTCGGGAACGGCTTCGACGACTTCTACGCCACCCATCTTCCCTTCGATCCGCGCGTGCATACGGCGATGCACGAGCTCGTGCTCTCGGGTGTCTTCCTCTTCGCGCTCTGTGTGGCACTGCTCGTGGCGGAGCGGAAGCCGATCGCGAGCGCGCTCGTGCTGCTCGTGGGAGCGGGCTGGCCGACGACGCTGCTCGGTTCGGCCGGCGGAATCGCCATGGGCGCCGCGATCCTCGGCGCCGCGCTCGTCCTCCTGGCGGGGCTCGGCTCGCGCCGGCTCCCGGCGCTGGCGCTGCCGGCAGCGGTGGTCGTGGTGATCGCGGCTGTCGCGGTCGGCTCAGCGACGGCGGCCCGCCACGGGCTCGTGCACTGGCAAACCTGGAATCTCGCCCACGTGGCGTCCGGGCCGACCGACGTCGGGTTCGTGTGGGACGCGCAGTACGGGGGCCTCAAGTGGTCCGGACGTCCCACGACCGTCCTCGAGGTGCAGTCCGCGCAGCCGCCGACATACCTGCGGGCGGCGGTTCTCGACGACTTCATCGGCGATCGATGGTGGAACGGCCCTCCGCGGTCGAGCGACTCGCTCGAGCCCGAGGTCGCGCTGCGGCGGACGAACGAGACGCGCCAGGTCGTGACCGTGGCGAATCTCGCGGACACCCATCTCGCCGGCGGCAGCATCCCGATCCGCTTCGAGGCAGCGGGCGGCGCGCCGCTCGTCACCCCGGAGCCGGGCTTCGCGTCCCTGAACCAGAACCTCCCTCGGGGCTTCCGCTACACGGTCTGGAGCTACACCCGCCGGCCGAGCGCGGCCGCGCTGCGCGGTTCGCCCGCGGACTATCCGTTGGAGCTGCAGACCCAGGGACTGTTCGACGTCGGCGGCGGCGTGACGATGCCGGCCTTCGGAACGGGGGACCGAGCCCGCCGCGTCCTGATCCTGACCGCCCTCGAGGGTCGGACCGATCCGTATCGGCCGCTGGCGCGGCTCGCCGAGCAGGTGGCCGGCGGCGCGCGTACGCCGTACGGTGCGGTCGAGGACCTCGAGAATTGGTTCGTCTCCTCCGGCACGTTCCGCTACTCGAACCACCCGACGCAGAGCTCGCCGCCGCTCGTCGGCTTCGTCACCACGACGCACGCCGGCTACTGCCAGTACTTCGCCGGTGCGATGGCGCTGATGCTCCGCTACCTCGGCATCCCGGCCCGCGTCGCGGTCGGCTTCGCAGGCGGAACGTACGACCCGAAGCAGCGGGTCTGGAACATCAGCGACCGCGAGGCGCATGCGTGGGTCGAGGTCTGGTTCAAAGGCTATGGGTGGCTGCCGTTCGACCCGACGCCGCCTGCCGCCGGCGCCGCGCCGCGTCAGGCCCAGGCAGGACTGCAGGCACCGGGGAGCGGGGCGGCGAAGTCGGCCTCGTCTGCGGCCGGCGGGGCGCGTGCGGGCCGCGGAACCTCGCCGCTCGAGCAGAAGCTGAAGGGCGACAACGGATTCGGCCACGACGGCTCGCGTCCACCCGGGCCGTCGTCGGCGGCAGGAGCCGGCGGCGGCGACCGCAGCAGGCCGGTCCTGCTTCTCCTCGCCTTGCTCGCCGCTGCGGCCGGCGGCATCGCGTTGACGAAGCTCGTCTTTCGCCTGACGCGGAGCGCTCGCCGTGACCCACGGGGCGTCGCCGCGGCGTGCCGGCAAGAGCTTGCTGCGTTCCTCGCCGACCAGCGAATCGAGGCGCCACGCAGCGCGACGCTCGGTGAGCTCGGCCAGCTGGTCGAGCGCGAGTTCGGGGTCGAGGCCGGCGCGTTCGTGGCGGCGGCGACCGCTGCCCGCTTCGGCCCGGCCGGGGACGCGGTTCCTGCTTCGGTCACGGCGAGACGCGAGCTGCGGACGCTGCTCGAGGCCGCGCGCCGCGGCCTGACCCTCCGAGACCGGCTCCGAGGCCTTCTCTCGCTTCGCTCGCTCAGCCGCCCGGTGGCGACGTGAGCGAGTCGACCTACAACCTCTTCCAGCGCGGCCGCCGCCACCTGCGAGCGGGCATGCCCGCGCAGGCGACCGTCTCGCTCGAGAAGGCGAGGCGGCGCGAGCCGGACAAGGCCTCGATTCGCGAGACGCTCGGCATCGCGTACTTCCGGATCCGGCGCTGGAGCGAGGCCGAGGCCGAGTTCCGCAAGGTGCTGGAGCTCTCACCGGTCAACGACTACGCGCACTACGCGCTCGGCCGCTGTCTCGAGAAGCAAGGACGGGAGGTCGAGGCGAACCGGCACTACAAGCTCGCGAGCTCGCTCCGGCCGGAGTCGGAGCAGTACCGGGCGCGCATCCGCGAGCTCGACTAGCGTCGTCCCATGCGCGCGGTCGTCCAACGCGTGTCGCGGGCGCGGGTCTCGCCCGGCGGTGAGATCGGGCGCGGCCTCTGCGTGCTGCTCGGCGTCGCGCGCGGGGACGGGGAGCAGCAGGCGGTGCGGCTCGCGGGCAAGGTTGCGCGGCTGCGGATCTTCCCGGACGGCGGAGGGAGCTTCGACCGCTCGGTCCTGGACGTCGCCGGTGCAGTCCTCGTCGTCTCGCAGTTCACCCTGATTGCAGACACGACGAAGGGGAACCGGCCGAGTTTCGCCGAAGCCGCGGCGCCGGAGGAGGCAGTGGTCCTCTACGAGCGCTTTTGTGCCGAGTTACGTGCCCTCGGCGTCCCGCTCGAGACGGGTGTCTTCGGGGCGAAGATGGAGCTCGAGCTGGTGAACGAGGGGCCGGTCACCATCGTGCTCGCCGCAGGGAGTCCATAGATCCCGCTTGGGAGCGGATGCCGGGTCCGGCCGTTGCTACACTCGATTCACCACATTTCACCGCTTCGGAGAAATGGGCCTGCGGGCCCATTTTTTGTGAGAGGGACACGAAAACATGCCGACGACACTCGAGAAGGAACGCCAGCTGCAGGGGGAGATCGCGCCGCAGGTCGAGCACGACCTGCCGGGCGTGGACGTGCTCGCGGTGGAGCTCCTTGCGCCGTCGCGCTTCCGGGTCTACATCGACTCCGCCGAGGGCGTGGATCACGCCCTGTGCGAGCGCGTCACCGACGTTCTGCGCGAGTACCTGCGCGAGTACAGCGTCGAGGTGTCGTCGCCGGGGCTCGAGCGCCCGCTGCGCACGCGAGAGCACTTCGAGGCGGCGCAGGGCCGGCGGGTCCAGCTCCGGACCGGCGGTCGAAAGCTGCGCGCCGAGGTCGTCTCCGCCGGCGAGCAGAGCGTGAAAGTCGCCGCCTCCGACGGCACCGAGACCGAGGTTCCGTACACCGAGATCGTGAGAGCAAACCTGATTGACGAGGGAGCGTGACATGACCCAGGAGATCATCGAGGCCGTCCGCGAGATCGAGCGCGACAAGGGAATCGAAGAGGGCGCGCTCGTCTCCGCGCTCGAGGACGCGCTCCTCGCGGCCTACAAGAAGACGCCGGGCGCGTCGCGGCACGCGACCGTCGAGATGGACGACGGCACCGGCGACTTCCGCGTCTTCTCGGTCGAGCTGCCCGCCGACACCGAGGAGCGGCTGCTCGACGAGGCGCGCGAGCGCAAGCTCGAGGAGTTGGAGAAGCTCGAGGAGGAGACGGGCGAGCGCCAGCACACCCTCATCTCCGACGACGACCTCGACATCGACTGGTCCGACGTCCCGACCGAGGACGTCAAGCGCGAGGACGTGACGCCGGAGGGCTTCGGCCGCATCGCCGCGCAGACCGCGAAACAGGTCATTTTGCAGCGGATTCGCGAGGAAGAGCGGCGGATGATGTACGACGAGTACATCGACCGCGTGACCGAGGTCGTGACCGGCATCGTGCAGCAGGCCGGCGACCGCAACAACGTCCTCGTCGACCTCGGCAAGGTCGAGGCGCTGCTGCCGCGCTCCGAGCAGGTCGACGGCGAGCGCTACGAGCAGGGCTCGCGGATCAAGGCGGTCATCACCGAGGTTCGCTCCGGGACGAAGGGCCCGCAGGTCATCCTCTCGCGGCGCGACCCCGAGCTGATCAAGACGTTGTTCGAGCTCGAGGTGCCGGAGATCGCGGACGGCCTCGTCGAGATCCGCGGCGTCGCCCGTGAGCCGGGGTACCGCTCGAAGATCGCGGTCGAGTCGCACGCGCAGGGCGTCGACCCGGTCGGCGCCTGCGTCGGCCCGCGCGGCTCGCGCGTGCGCATGGTCGTGTCCGAGCTGCGCGGCGAGAAGATCGACATCATCCCGTGGAACCCCGAGCCGGCGCGGTTCGTCGCGAAGGCGCTCTCGCCCGCGCGTGTGCGCGAGGTCTACCTCGACGACGAGGCGCGCGAGGCGACTGTCGTCACTCCCGACGACCAGCTCGCACTCGCGATCGGCAAGGAGGGTATGAACGCCCGCCTCGCGGCGCGTCTCACCGGCTGGAAGATCGACATCCAGAGCGACACGGAGTTCGCCCAGGCCGAGGCCGACGCGGCCTTCGGCGGCGGGACGGAGGGCGGAGAGGACTTCTCCGGGCGTTGCTCCGCGATCCTCGCCAACGGCAAGCGCTGCCCGAACGCGGCACTGCCCGGCTCCCGCTTCTGCGGCGTCCCCGCCCACCAGGAGCTCGAGGGCACCGGCAGCGACTACGTCGGAGGCGCACCGCCCGAGGCGGAGGAGGCCGAGGAGGCCGAGTTGGACGGCGCCGAGGCCGAGGCCGAGGTTGCGGAGCCGGAGGAGGTTCCGGCCGGGATCCCGGCCGAGCCCGGCGACGCGGCGCCCGGGGAGGAGTCTTCGTAAGCGGCCCGCTGCGGCGCTCAGCCCAGGAAAGTGTTGGGCACTTTCCTGGGGGCCCGCAAAGAACGTGCGCCGGTTGCGGCCGGCGCGCGCCGCAGCGCGAGCTGCTGCGCTTCGCCGCCCGCGACGGCGGGCTCGTGGCCGGTCGCAGCGAGCCCGGGCGCGGCGGCTACACCTGCCGCAGCCTCGCCTGCTTCGAGCGCGCGGCGAAGCGCGGTGGGTTCGCGCGCGCCCTGCGGCAGCAAGTCCGCGTCGGCCCCGAGCTGCGCCGCCTCTACACTGGCGTGACCGATGGCTAACGGAGGTAACAGACCGAACCGTCCGCTCCGCCCGCGCGGCGGCGGCGGCGCAGGCGGACGCAGGCGCCGCGTCGTCATCGACCAGGGAGGAGCGCGTCCGTCGCGCGAGCAGCGGCAGGCGCGTCAGGACAGCCGCCCCCGCGAGCCGCGCGCGCCGGCGCCGCCGCCGACAGGCCCGGTCTCCGTCGAGTCGGGGGTCAGCGTTCGCGACCTCTCGCAGGCGCTCGGCGTCCCGATGCCGAACATCATCAAGATCCTCATGGGCCTCGGCCAGATGCGCACCGCGACCCAGTCGCTGAGCGACGAAGAGGTCGAGCTCATCGCGTCCGAAGTGGGCCGCGAGATCACGATCAAGCACGCCGCCGACGATGAGGAGGAGCCCGAGACGTTCGACGACCCGGACGACGCCCTCCAGGCGCGGCCGCCGGTCGTCACGATCATGGGTCACGTCGACCACGGCAAGACGACGCTGCTCGACGCGATCCGCAACGCGCGCGTGGTTGCCACCGAGGCCGGCGGCATCACGCAGCACATCGGCGCCTACCAGGTCGATGTCGACGGCCGCAAGATCACGTTCCTCGACACCCCGGGCCACGAGGCGTTCACCGCGATGCGCGCCCGCGGCGCGAAGGTGACCGACATCGCAGTGCTCGTCGTCGCCGCCGACGACGGCGTCATGCCGCAGACGAAGGAGTCGATCGCGCACGCGCGCGCGGCCGAGGTGCCGATCGTCGTCGCCGTCAACAAGGTCGATCTCGCCGACGCGAACATCGACCGGGTGAAGGGCGAGCTCGCCCAGGAAGGGCTCAATCCCGAGGACTGGGGTGGGGACACGCAGTTCGCGGAAGTTTCGGCGAAGACGCAGCAGAACCTCGACGAGCTGCTGGAGAAGGTCCTGCTCGTGGCGGATCTCGAGCTGGAGGGCCTGAAGGCCAACCCGGATGCCGAGGCTTCCGGGCCGATCATCGAGTCGCGGCTCGACGTGGGCCGCGGCCCCGTCGCGACGGTGCTCGTGCAGCGCGGCACGCTCAAGGTCGGCGACGCCGTCGTCGCCGGCGACGCGCACGGCCGCGTCAAGGCGCTCTTCGACTACAAGGGCGAGCGGCAGGAGCGCGCGGTTCCGGGCGAGCCGGTAGAGATCCTCGGCTTCGACAAGCCGCCCGCGGCGGGAGAGTTGGCGCGCGTCGTCGCGAACGACCGGGAGGCCCGCGACATCGCGAACCGGCGCGGAGAACGGTTGCGACGCGAGCAGCTCGCCTCGGCGCGGCCCGCCGGCGTCTCGCTCGAGGGGCTGTTCGAGCAGCTCCAGGCCGGCGAGGTCGCGGACCTCAACCTCATCATCCGCGGCGACGTGGTTGGCTCGGTCGAGGCCGTCGTGTCGGAGCTGTCGAAGTTCGAGCACCCGGAGGTGCGGCTGAACGTGATCGCCGAGGGCGTGGGGGCGATCACGCAGAACGACATCATGCTCGCGTCCGCCTCCGACGCCCTGATCGTCGGCTTCAACGTCCGCCCGAATGCCGAGGCGCGCGAGCTCGCGTCCCGTGAAGGCGTCGAGATCCGCACCTACGACGTCATCTACAAGCTCACCGAGGAGATCGAGCAGGCACTCGTCGGGAAGCTCTCCGCGGTCACCACGGAGGAGACGATCGGCGAGGCCGAGGTGCGGGCGCTCTTCCGGGTCTCGCGGCTCGGCACGATCGCCGGCTGCATGGTCACCCACGGCGTAGTTCGTCGCAACGGGAGCGTCCGCGTGATCCGCGACGGCGCGGTGATCTACACGACGACGATCGCCCAGTTGAAGCGGTTCAAGGACGACGTTCGCGAGGTCGCGGAGGGCTTCGAGTGCGGCATCCTCCTCGACGGCTTCAACGACGTGAAGGAAGCCGACGTGCTCGAGATCTTCGAGACGCGCGAGGTCGAGCGGACCTCGCTCGACGAAGCTCCTTCCGCCGCCGCCTCCGAGTAGCGTCTCTCAGGCGTCCGAGTCGAGCAGCTCGAGCACCGCTCGCGCCTGCTCGCCGCCGGCCTCCGCGTGCGCGCGAAGCGGGATCGTGTGCGGCCCCCTCGCGTCCCGCAGCTCCGGCCGAGCGGTGAGCATCGCGCGGACGATCTCGACCTCGCCGAGCATCGCGGCGGCGAAGACGTCGATCCGCGCGCCGTGCCCCAGCAGGAGCTCGGCGATATCGCGCCGTCCCATGTGGGCCGCGGCCCCAAGGCCCGTCTCCCAGTCGCCGCCGCCCCAGTCCCAGGCGGCATTCGCGACGGTGGGGTGCCCCGCGAGAGTGCTGTGGACTGCCTCGAGGTCGGCGTGGGCATTGGCCACGAACTCGCGGACGAGTCCGCTGTCGAGCGGGGGTGGTGCTTCGGTCGCCGTCATGGTTAGGTAGCCTAACTAAATGAGTGATGTCGTGTCCAGTCGCCGCGAGGCGGCCGATCTCATCCACTCGGCTGCCATTCACCTCCTGCGGCGGGTGCGCGAGATCGATGCGAGCGCGATGGATCTGTCGCCCGCGCGCGCCTCGGCGCTCTCGGTGCTGGTCTTCGGCCGCGCGTGCTCGCTGACCGAGCTCGCGGAGGCCGAGCAGGTCACGGCGGCGACGATGAGCAGGCTCGTCTCCGCGCTCGAGCGGGAAGGGCTCGTTCGGCGCTACCCGGACGTGAACGACGCGCGGGCGATCCGGCTCGAGGCGACGGCCAAGGCGCGGCGGATCCTCGAACGCGGCCAAGCGCGCCGGCTCGACCTGCTCGAGCGGCTCCTGTCCGGGGCGACGGCGGACGAGATCGAGGCCGTGCGGGTCGCTGCCGAGGCGGTCGAGCGCGCGCTTCGCGCTTGAATGCGGCCATGCCGAGTGGCTGGGTCGGGATCCTCACCTGCGAGCTCCACTTCCCGGAGGCGCACTCCTTGAAGGAGAAGCGACACCATCTGCGCTCGGCGAAGGCGCAGCTCTCCAAGCGCGTCGGAGCCTCGGTGGCGGAGGTCGATCACCACGACGTCTGGCAGCGCGCCCGGATCACGGCGGCCTGCGTCGCCCGTGAGCACCGGGAGGTCGAACGGCTGCTCGACGAGGCCGAGCGCTGGCTGCGCGGCCAGGAGTGGGAGGTTGCGCTCACCGAGCGCCTCCTCGTCGATCCCGAGGAATAGGCTCGGGCCGATGCATGCCGCCGAGTTGATCGAGCGGAAGCGGAACGGTGAGGAGCTCTCCGCCGCCGTGGTGCGCGAATTCGTCGCCGGCTACGTGCGCGGGGACGTACCCGACTACCAGGCGGCGGCGTTCCTGATGGCGGTTTGGTTCCGCGGCCTGAGCCCGGAGGAGACGTTCGCTCTGACCGACGCGATGGTGGCGAGCGGCGAGACGGTCGACCTGGCCGCCAGGCTCGGACGCCGCGTCGTCGACAAGCACTCGACGGGAGGAGTCGGCGACAAGATCACGATCGCGGTCGGCCCGGTGGTCGCCGCGTGCGGCGTGCCGTTCGGGAAGATGAGCGGCCGGGGCCTGGGCCACACGGGCGGGACGCTCGACAAGCTCGAGTCCATCCCCGGCTTCCGGGTCGAGCTGACGACGGACGAGCTCGTCGACCAGGTGCGGGAGATCGGGATCGCGGTCGCCGGGCAGAGCGCCGACCTCGTCCCGGCCGACAAGAAGCTCTACGCGCTGCGAGACGTGACGGCGACGATCGACCAGGTGTCGCTCATCGCGGCCAGCATCATGTCGAAGAAGATCGCGGGCGGTGCGAGTGCGGTCGTCCTCGACGTCAAGGTGGGCGAGGGGGCGTTCATGCGGACGGTCGCCGACGCGCGCGAGCTAGCGCGCGAGATGCGTGCGCTCGGCGACCAGGCGGGGATGGATGTCGTCTGCGTGTTGACGGACATGGATCAGCCGCTCGGCCGTGCCGTCGGCAATGCGCTCGAGGTCCGCGAGGCTCGGGAGACGGTGAGCGGCGGCGGGCCGGCGGACTTCCGAAAGCTCGTCGTCGACGCCGCCGCCCAGCTTCTCGCGCTCTCGGATCTCGGCGTGAACGAGGAAGAAGGGAGACTCCGCGCCGAGCAGGCGCTCGAGGACGGCTCGGCGTCGACCGCCTACGACCGGTGGGTTCGGGCACAGGGAGGCGACCCCGACCCGGCGCGGCTGCCCTCGGCGCCGGTCGTGCGGCTGGTACCTGCCCCGGAGAGCGGCTATGTCCGCAAGCTCGCGGCGCGCGAGATCGCCGTCGTCGCGATGGAGCTGGGCGCAGGCCGCGAAGTCGCCGGGGAGCCGATCGACCACGCCGTCGGTGTCGTCTGTCTCCGCAAGCGCGGGGAGGAGGTCGCTGCCGGCGAGCCACTGGCCGAGATCCACGCGCGCGACGCCGCCGCGGCCGAGGCGGCAGACACGGCGCTCCTGGCCGCATACGAGATCGGCGCCGAGCCGGAACCGCGCCCGCTCGTCCTCGACGTCATTCGCTGAGCGTCAGTCGCTCACTGTGAGCGGTCGCCTCCCGAATTGCCGGAATTTCGCGCCGGGCCGGCACGCATTCGCGACGTCTCGCGCGGTAACGTCGGCCTCGAGGGCGGAGGGCAGCGTCCCCACCCTGGGTGGGGGTTTGGTGGTTCTGCCGTTGGCCGCCGGGCGTGCGCGCGAGCGGCGGCTCCCGCGACAAGGCGCTTGAATAGAGCCATGAGCGAGCGGATGCGTCGCGTGAACGAGGCGGTGAGGCACGTCCTGGCCGAGGCTGTTCCCGAGCTCAAGGATCCCCGAATCGGGCTCATCACCGTGACGGGCGTGGACACCGCTCCCGACCTGCGGCACGCCACGGTCTACATCAGCGTGCTCGGGCCGGGCCGCAAGCAGCGCGCCAGCCTGCTCGGGCTGGAGGCCGCCCACGGCGTCCTGCAGTCGCGGCTCGCGCACGAGCTCAGGCTGAAGCGAACTCCTCAACTGGCCTTCGAGTACGATCCAACGGCCGAGCGCGGCGTGCGCATGACCCGCCTGATCGACGAGCTCGCGCCGGACGACGATGACCCAGACGACTGACCTGAAGGCGATCGCAGACGCGCTGCGGCAGCACGACCGCTTCCTCGTCGTCACCCACGAGAACCCGGACGGCGACGCTCTCGGGTCGCTCCTCGCAGCGACGCTCGCCCTCAGGCAGCTCGGCAAGGACGTCGTCATGTATCTCGCCGGGGCGACGCCGCGGCCGGCCGAGTATGCGTTCATGCCGCTGGAAGAGCTCGTACGCGAACGGCCGGAGGACGCCTCGGACCGCGTGTTGCTCGCCGTCGACTGTGCCAAGGAGGACCGGATCGGCGACGAGGCCCTTCTCGCACTGGCCCCGCTCGTGCTCGACGTCGACCACCATCACGACAACACCCGCTTCGGCGACGTCAACCTCATCGTGGCCGACGCGTCCTCGACCGGTGAAGTGCTCCGCGACGTGTTCGCCGAGCTCGGAGTGGAGCTCACGCCGGAGCTGGCCGAGCCTCTCTACATCGCCCTGGTCACCGACACCGGCCGGTTCCAGTACGCGAACACGACTCCAAAGGCTCTTCGGCTCGCGGCCGAGCTCGTCGAGGCGGGAGCGGACATCCACGCCGTCTTTCAGGAGGTGTACGAGTCCGTCGAGTTCGCGAAGCTGAAGCTGCTCGCGCGCGCCCTGGAACGTGCCGAGGTGCTCGAGGGCGGCCGGATCGTCGTCTCGCACCTCCTGCGCGGCGATTTCGCGGAGGCCGGCGCCTCCGAGCCGTACTCCGAGGGCATCATCGACTACCTGCGCGCGGTCGAAGGATCCGAGCTGGCAGTGCTGGTCCGGGAGCAGCTGAGCCGGGATGCGCAGGCGCACAAGGGCTCCCTTCGCTCCAGCCTCGACGAGCTCGACGTCTCCGCCATTGCGCGCCGCTTCGGCGGGGGCGGACATCGCCAGGCCGCCGGCTTCTCCACGGACCTGCCTCTGGACGAGATCGTCGCTCGGATCCGCGA
This sequence comes from uncultured Actinomycetes bacterium, assembly GCA_963702655.1. Classification (GTDB taxonomy): domain Bacteria; phylum Actinomycetota; class Thermoleophilia; order Gaiellales; family Gaiellaceae; genus Palsa-739. Next base: position 429,624 of record CAVPDO010000001.1, read on the forward strand.
AGGCTTCCTCGAGCAACGTGCCGCCACGCGCGCTTGAGCCCGCGGGCGTCGCGCTCGTAGACAAGCCGCGTGGCCCGTCCTCGTTCGCCGTCGTCGCGCAGATCCGGAGGCTGACGGGCGCGCGGACGGGGCACGCCGGAACACTCGATCCCTTCGCCACGGGGCTCCTGCTCCTGTTGTCCGGCACGACAACTAAGCTCGCAGCATGCCTCGTTGGCCTGGACAAGCGCTACGTCACCGAGATCGATCTCGGCTGCCGCACCTCCACCGGCGATCCGGAGGGGGAGGTCGTCGAGTGCCGCCCACCGCCCGGGGAGCCGGAGCTGCAGGAACGGCTCGAGCGCCTCCGAGGTGAGATCGAGCTGCCGATCCCAGCCGCCTCCGCGGTGAAGATCGGCGGTGAGCGCGCGTACAAGCTCGCGCGGCGGGGCGTCGAGGTGGAGATGCCGGTCCGCCGCTCGACGGTACACGCGCTCGACGTCATCGCGTATACGGGCGACAGGGTGACGCTCGATCTCCACGTCAGCTCCGGGACGTACGTCCGGTCCCTCGCGATCGCGCTCGGCGGGCATTGCGCGACGCTGCGGCGGACGGAAGTGGGCCCGTTCTCGGTGGCCGACGCTGTCGCGCCTGACGCGTTCACGGCCGAGCGGCTTCTCTCCGAGGCCGACGTGCTGAAGCGGCTGGAAGTCGCGCACACGGGGCCGCACGCGTGAGGCCGGCCCCGTGAACGTCGCACGAGAGCCTGCCGGGCTGCCGGCCGGGCGGCGCTCGGTTGCCCTCGGGACCTTCGACGGCGTCCATCGCGGACATCGGCGGGTGATCGACGCAGCCCGGAGAGCCGGATTGCGGACCGGAGTCGTCACGTTCGATCCGCACCCGCGGGCCGTGCTCGGCGGCCGGGTCGAGCTGCTTGCCACGATCGAGCGCCGCCTCGAGCTGTTCGCGGACGCCGGAGTCGAGGATGTCCTCGTCCTGCCGTTCGACGAGCAGCTGGCCGCGCTCTCGGCCGAGGACTTCGCCGAGCAGATGCTCCGTGGGATCGGAGCGGAGACGATCGCCGCCGGGGAGACGTTCCGCTTCGGGCGAGGCCGCGACGGCGATCTCGATCAGCTCGCGCGGCTCGGCTTCGACGTGCGGCGGGTGCCGCTCCTCGAGAACGTGTCCTCGAGCAGGGTGCGTGAGCTCTTGCACGCCGGTGAGCCGGAGGTGGCCGCGGCGCTGCTCGGCCGGCCGCCGGAGATCGAGGGGACCGTCGTCCGCGGCGACGGGCGCGGCCGTGAGCTGGGGTTCCCGACCGCGAACGTCGACGTTGCCCGGCAGCTCCTCGTCCCACCGGACGGCGTGTACGCGGGCGCGGCCCGCGGCGGTCGCGCGGCCGTCTCGATCGGGACGAACCCGCACTTCGACGGCGTCGAACGGAGGGTCGAGGCTCATCTGCTCGACTTCGACGACGATCTCTACGGGCAGCGGCTCGTGGTCGAGATCTGGAGCCGGCTCCGCGGGCAGCGCCGGTTCGACTCCCTCGAGCAACTGGTCGCCGCGATCGGCGACGACGTCGAGCAGACGCGTAGCACCGTCCGGCCCGGTTGACCGCGACGGACGGAGTCAGGAGCCTGCCCCGGGCAAGGCGGTCCAGCCGACCCGCGCGACTCCTGCCCTCGGGAAGTCGACGCGGTGGCCCATGAGCAGCCCTCCGGCAAAGCCGTAGACACCGTTGCCGAGCGCTTCGACGGCGTATTCGGGGCGCTCGATCCTGAAGCCCGTCAGCGGGTCGGTCTCGCTCTCCGCCACGCGCCAGCGGCCGTCGCGCTCCGCGAGAACGGCGACGGTGTCGTCGAGCTCGTACCGCCCCGGAGCGATTTGCTCGTCGCCGGCGGCCTCGGGTGCCGCCGGCACCAGCCCGAGCTCGCCCACTACTCGGCGGATCAGTCCGCTCCCGCGCCAGCTGTTCGTGAGCACCGCGAGCGCCGTCTGCTCCTCCGGAACGAGCAGAAGCAGCGACTGGTAGCCGCCCACCGATCCCTCGTGGTCGAAGGCGACGCGGCCGCCCGCGAGCCGGCGGCTCCAGCAGCCGAGGCAGTAGCGGCCCCCGAGGGCCTCGGCTCGGGGTTCGTGCACCGCGCGCAGCTCGGCCCCCGAGAGCGGGCCGGGGCCGCCGAGCTGATGACCCGCGAAGCGGAGCAGGTCCCCGACGGTCGACCAGAGCCCGCCGGCGGCCCGCCGAGACTCCGGATAGACGACGTCGCGAATTGGCCGCTGCCCCGTCGCGCCCTCCTGGACATGGCCGGAAGCGGCACCGGGCGGTTCCTCGAAGCTCGTCTGCTCGAGGCCGAGCGGGTCGAGCAGGCGCTCTTCCACCGCAGCTGAGAACGAGGTGTCCGCAACGGCTTCGCACTCCCGGCCCGCGAGCACGAAACCGGCGTTCGAGTACGACCACAGTCCGCGGCACGGCTCGGGCAGGGGCTCCCTCGAGTTCGGGCGCAGATCTGCCGTGTGCGAGAGGAGCCGCGCGACGCTCGGGCCGGTGCTCGAGGAGGCCTCGAGGTCGAGCAGGAGCGCCGCGAGCGAGGCCGTGAACCACTTCGTGATCGATGCGATCCGGAACGGCGTCTCCACGTCGACCGGTCCGTCCGCGGCCAGCTCCACCCGACCGCCGGCGAGGATCCCCGCCGCGACGGCCGGCACACCGGTTCGCGCGCGCGCCTCGCGCAGGATCTCGGCCAGTCTCTGTTGCGGAATCGCGCTCGCCATGCCGGTTTCCGCTACCCTACCCCCCGACCCAGGCCCGGCTCGCGCCACGTTTCCTTGGTTCTGAGAAGCGCAGCGCCGTGGGCGGAGCCTGAGGTGGCGAAAGGAAGGAGAGGGCAATGGCCCTGACCAAGGAAGCGAAGCAGGAGATCATCACGAAGCACGGTCGCAGCGAGGCCGACACCGGCTCGCCGCAGGTGCAGATCGCGATGCTGACGCAGCGCATCAACGAGCTGACCGAGCATCTGCGCACGCACAAGCACGACCATTACTCGCGCCGCGGGCTGCTCAAGCTCGTCGGGCGGCGCCGCCGCTTCCTGAACTACCTGCAGAAGCACGACCTCGAGGGCTACAGGGCCCTCATCAAGGAGCTCGGCCTGCGCCGCTAGCTCCCAAGAACACGGGGGGTGGAAGTTCGAGCGAGCCCGAACCACGGTCTGGCTCGAGCTCCCGCCCTCCACAAGCAGAGTGGAGGACAATTGATGAGTATCGCGACCGAGCGCCGGGCGCAGGTCTCCGTCCAGATCGGGACACAGGAGATCAGCTTCGAAACCGGCCATCTCGCGAAGCAGGCGGACGGCGCCGTCGTCGTTCGCGGAGGCGACACGATGGTGCTCGCCACAGCCCAGGGGCGCCCCGAGGCGCGCGAGGGCGCAGACTTCTTCCCGCTCACGGTCGACGTGGAAGAGCGGATGTACGCCGCCGGCAAGATCCCGGGCGGCTTCTTCAAGCGTGAGGCGCGCCCGACCGAGCGCGCCATCCTCACGGCCCGGATGATCGACCGGCCGATCCGGCCGCTCTGGCCGAAGGGCTTCCGCAACGAGACACAGGTGATCTGCACCGTCCTCAGCGCGGACCTCGTGACGGCTCACGACATCCTTTGCATCAATGGCGCATCCGCCGCGCTGATGCTCTCGCCGCTGCCGTTCTTCGGTCCGGTCGGCGCGGTGCGCGTCGGCCTGATCGACGGCGAGCTCGTGTTCAACCCGACCCTGCGCGAGAGCGAGGACAACGGTGAGCTCGACCTGATCGTCGTCGGCACGAAGGAAGGGCTGACGATGGTCGAGGCCGGCGCGAACGAGATTCCCGAGGAGAAGATCCTCGAGGCCCTCGAGCTCGCGCACGCCGAGATCGTGAAGCTCTGCGAGGCGCAGGAGGAGCTGCGCAGCCAGGCGGGCAAGCCGAAGTGGCTCGACCTCGACCTCCTCGCGGAGCTCGAGCGCGAGCAGGGGCATGCGATCTGGGACCGGATCCAGCAGGTCGGGATCAAGGAGTCGAGCACGGCCGTCGACGAGCTCCTCGCCGAGCTCGCGCCGGCGATCACGATGGAGTCCACCGACGAGGACATCCAGCGTCAGGTCCAGGTCAAGTCGGCCCTCGCGATGCTGCTCGACAAGCAGCGGTCGGTCGCCGTCGAAGGCCCGGTGCGCGAGCAGTTCGGCGACGAGCTGAAGGCGCTGACCGACGCGGAGCAGGACTCGAAGGCCCTGAAGTCCGCGAAGCGCCAGCTCCTGTTCGACCGGATCATCTCCGAGGTCGAGCTGCCGTTCCCGACCGGAGGCTCCTCGAGCGACTCCGAGACCGAGGAGTCGGCGGCGAAGGACTCGCAGACGAAGTCGCAGATCAAGAAGGCGTGCGAGTCGATCTACAAGGATCTCGTGCGGCAGAAGATCGCCGTCGACAAGCGCCGCCCCGACGGGCGCGGCGCCGAGGAGATCCGGCCGATCGAGGTCGAGGTCGGCATCAACCCGCGCACCCACGGCTCCGGCCTGTTCACGCGCGGCCAGACGCAGATCCTCAGCTCGCTCACGCTCGGCACCGCGAAGGAGGGTCAGCGCATCGACGACCTCTCACTCGAGGAGGAGCGCCGCTACATGCACCACTACAACTTCCCGCCCTACTCGGTCGGGGAGACGGGCTTCATGCGGGGCCCGAAGCGGCGTGACATCGGCCACGGTGCGCTCGCGCAGCGCGCGCTCGAGGCGGTCATTCCCAGCACCGAGGATTTCCCGTACACGATCCGGATCGTCTCGGAGACGCTCGAGTCGAACGGCTCTTCGTCGATGGGCTCGGTCTGCGGCTCGACGCTGTCGCTGATGGACGCCGGCGTGCCGCTCAAGGCGCCGGTCTCCGGCATCGCGATGGGCCTCGTGAAGGAGGGCGACGACTACGTCATCCTGACCGACATCCAGGGAGCGGAGGACCACCTCGGCGACATGGACTTCAAGGTCGCCGGGTCCCGCAGCGGGATCACGGCGCTCCAGATGGACATCAAGATCACGGGCGTCACCCAGCAGATCATGCGAGACGCGCTCGAGCAGGCGAAGCGGGCGCGCGAGGCGATCCTCGACAAGATGCTCGAGGTCATCCCGGAGTCCCGCGCGGAGCTCTCGGACAACGCGCCGCGGATCACGACGATCAAGATCGACCAGGAGAAGATCGGGATGGTCATCGGCAAGGGCGGCGAGACGATCCGCGGCCTCGAGTCCGACTACGAGGTGCAGATCGACATCGAGGAGGACGGAACGATCCTCATCTACGCCACCGAAGGCACCAAGGCCAGGGAGGCGGTCGCCGCGATCGAGTCGCTCACGAAGGAGCCCGAGGTCGGCGACACGTTCACCGGCAAGGTCGTGAAGACGACCCAGTTCGGCGCGTTCGTCGAGTTGAAGAAGGGCACCGACGGGCTCCTGCACGTCTCGAACGTCGGCCCGGGCCGGGTCGCGCACATCGAGGACGTCATGAGCCGCGGCGACGTCGTGGACGTCGTCGTCCAGGAGGTCGACAAGGCCCGCGGCCGGATCGGCCTCAAGCTGGTGGCGAAGCACGAGAACGGCGGCCTCGTCCAGCCCGAGGAGCTGATCGAGCGCGCGAAGGACGCACCGCCGCGTCCTCCGGAGGAGGACCGGCCGCGCGGCGACCGCCGCGGTGGCCGGGGCGGCCGGGGGCCGCGCGGCCCGCGCCGCGACGACGGCGAGTAGCCGAGCAAGGGGTGGGCGGGCCCGCGCCGCCCGCCCCTTGACTCCACTCGACGAGCGCTCTAGGTTCCGGCTGGCCGCAGGGTCTGTGGCGGGGGGACAAAGGAGCAATCGATGCAAAAGGGACTGGCTCGTTGGGCGCCGCTACTCGGCGTGGTGTACGCCGTTCTGTTCGTGGTGGCGATTGCCGTAGGCCCAAACACGCCCGACTCCGACGCCTCGGCGCAAAAGGCCGTCTCGTCGTTCGCGTCGAATCGCACGCACGACCGGGTGACGGTGTTCCTCATCGCCTACGCGACGATCTTCGCGATGTTCTTCGCCGCGGCGTTGCGGTCGTATCTGAAGGCGCGTTCGGAGAGCGACGGGCTGATCACGCTCGGCTTCAGCGGCATGGTCATCTACGTCATCGGTGCTCTGACGCTCGTCGGCATGGAGTTCGCGGCCACGGACGTCCCCACGAAGATCAGCCCGGCGGCCGAGCAGGCGCTGAACGTCCTGCAGGACAACGTCTTCCTCGCCCTGCTCGTCGGCGCCGGGATCTTCCTGATCGGGAGCGGTCTGGCGATCGTCGCGACCGGCGCGCTACCGAAGTGGCTCGGCTGGATCGCGGTCCCGCTTGCCGTCCTCGCAGTCACGCCGCTCGGCTGGCTCGTCGCGATCTTCGCCCTGCCGATCTGGACGGTGATCGTCAGCGTGCTGATGTTCCTCCGCCAGGCGGCTCCGGCGCCGGCCGCGGCGGCTCCCGCGACCGGCTGACGACGGGCACGGGGCGGTCGGTCTCGGCCGGCCGCCCCGGCGGATTCACCCGAAATCGACTCATCCCGCGCTCGGCTCCTGCCGATGATCTCGAGTGATCGACCAGTGAGCCTTCCGACCATCTCACCGCTGCGGGGCCTCGTGGAGGTCACCCGCCTTCTGCGGGCGCGTGAGAACCTCCCCGCGCTGCTCGAGGCCGTCGCCCGAACCATCGGCGAGTCGCTCGGCTACCGGACCGTTGCGGTCAATCTCTACCGGCCCCAGTGGGACGACTTCGAGGTCACGACCGTGTACGGCAACGAAGAGGCCAAAGCGGTGCTGCTCGGCAACTCGCGCCCGGGCGAGGATTGGACGGTGCTCCTCTCCGACCGCTTCGAGCACCGCGGCGCCTACGTCGTCCCGAGCGGTTCCGTCGACTGGAACTCGCTCGGACCGAGCTACGTGCCGCAAGGGGAGCGCCCGAGCGACCCCGGCGCCTGGGATCCCGAGGACGCGCTCTTCGTCCCGATGCGCGACCAGCACGGCCTGCTGCTCGGGATCATCTCGGTGGACGAGCCGCTCAGCGGTCGGCGCACCACGGACGACGACCTCGACGTGCTCGTCTCACTCGTCGACCACGCGGCGCTGGCGGTCGAGGCGATCCGCGAGGCGGCGGAATCGGAGCGGCACCAGCGCGCACTCGAGGAGCTGCTCGCGGTGTCGTCGCGCATCACCGGGGAGCCGTCGGACTCCGAGATCCTGCGCCGCGTCTGCACCGGCATCCGCGACGCCCTCGACTTCCGGAACGTCTGTGCCGCTCTCGTCGACCCCGAGACCGGCGCCGTCGTGCCGCAGGCGGCCGCCGGCTGGCAGCTCGAGGAGCTACGGCAGCGTGGAAACCTGACCGTGGCCCAGGTCGAGCCGCTGCTCGACGAGATGTTCCTGCGGGAAGGCTGCTACCTCCTCACGCACGACCAGGCGCGGGCGCGGCTCGCGACCGACGTCGACGTCTACCCATCGCAGCTCAACGGCCGCGGCCCGTGGGCGTGGAACCGGCACTGGCTGATCGTCCCCTTGCAGGACGGCCGGGGCGCGCTGCTCGGGATCATCTGGGTCGACAACCCGTGCGACCGGCTCGTGCCTTCGGCCGAGCGGCTGCAGGCGCTGCGGATCTTCGCCAACGACGCCGCCGCCGCGCTCGTCTCGGGTCGCCACCTCGGCGAGCTGAGATTCCTCGCAGACCACGATCCGCTCACGCGCCTCCTCAACCGGCGCGCCTTCGTCACCCGTCTCGAGGGCGAGGTCGCGCGGGCGGTGCGTTACGACCGCTCCTTCGGACTCGTGGTCACCGACCTCGACGGCTTCAAGCAGCTCAACGACCGCTACGGCCACGCCTCGGGGGACGAGGCGCTCGTCGCCTTCGCGAACGTCCTCGCGGAGTCGCTGCGGAAGCCGGACGACGCCTTCCGCATCGGCGGCGACGAGTTCGCGGTCCTGCTGGCCGAGGCGACGGAGGACGACGCGCGGCAGGTCGTGGCCCGGGCCGAGGTGCTGCTCGAGAAGCTGGCCGCGGACGGAGAGCCGTGGGCGGCCGATCTCAGCGCGAGCTTCGGGTGCGCGTCCTGTCCCGAGGACGCGACCGACGCCCAGACGCTGTTCCGCCTCGCCGACGAGGCGTTGTACGACGCGAAGCGGAACGGCACCGTTCTGCGCTTCGTCGCGCGCGCCTAGTTCGCCTACCATCCGGCGATGCGCAAGGTGGTCCTGAGCGAGCTCGACTCCGGCGAGCGCGTCATCTCCGAGCGCGTGGCGAGCGTGCGCTCCGTCGCGCTCGGGTTCTGGATCGACGTCGGATCCCGCGACGAGCGCGCGGACCGTGCCGGCGTCTCGCACTTCATCGAGCACCTGCTGTTCAAGGGCTCGCGCCGCTTCGAGGCGCAGGAGATCGCCGAGACGTTCGACGCGATGGGCGCCGAGCTGAACGCCGCGACCTCGCGTGAGAACACCGTCGTCTACGCGCGCGTCCCCGATCACCACGTCGACACCGCCCTCGAGGTCATGACCGACATGGTCTTCGCGCCGTCCTTCGCCGAGGTCGACCAGGAGCGCGAGGTCGTGCTCGAGGAGATCGCGATGTACGAGGACACGCCGCAGGAGCTCGTGCACGACCTCTTCTCGGCGGCGGTCTTCGGCGACCACCCGCTCGGGCGGCCGGTGATCGGCACGGCCGAGGTCATCTCGTCGGTCAGCCGCCGCGCGCTCTCGGGCTACCACCGCACCGCGTACTCGCCGGGCAACGTCGTCGTGGCCGCGGCCGGGAACCTCGAGCACGACCGCCTCGTCGCGCTCCTGCAACGGAGCGAGCGGAATGCGGGCGCCCCGGCGCGCCCGGGCACGCGCGTCCGGCGGCCGCTGGCGCAGCTCCCCGGCCCCGGGCTTCGCTTCCAGCGCAAGGAGACCGAGCAGTACCACCTCTGCCTCGGCGCCACCGGCATCTCGCGCTCGGACCGCCGCCGCTTCGCCGCCTCCCTGCTCGACTCGATCCTCGGCGGGTCGGCCTCGTCGCGGCTGTTCCAGGAGATCCGCGAGAAGCGCGGGATGGCGTACGCCGTGTACAGCTTCGGGGCGCAGTACACCGACACCGGCGTCCTCGGCGTGTACGTCGGCACCCGCGAGGAGAACCTCGCCGCGTGTGTGGAGATCTGCGCCGAGCAGATCGGCGAGATCGCCGCCGGCCGGCTTCGCAAGGGAGAGCTGGAGCGGGCGAAGGAGAACCTCAAGGGGCGGATCGTCCTCTCGCTCGAATCCACCTCGAACCGGATGAGCCGGCTGGGGAAGTCGCTCGTGACCGACACCGAGCTGCTGACGGTCGAGCGGGTGATCGCGGAGATCGAGGCGGTCGAGGCCGACGAGCTCGCCGAGCTCGCCGGTGTGCTGCTGCCGCCCGAGCGGCTCGCCGCGGCGGGAGTTGGGCCCGACGAAGAGCGGTTCCGCTCTGCGGTCGGCCGCGCCAGCTCGAGTCTCAGTGAGCAGGCCGCGGCGTGAAGATCGCGTTCTTCGGCGCGGAGGGCAAGACGGGGAGTGCGGTCGTGCGCGGGCTCGAGGCCGCCGGGCACGAGGTGCGCGGGATCGAGCTCGGCGACGAGCCCGACGTGGCCGGCTGCGCCGCCGCCGTCGACTTCACGACTCCGGAGGCAGCGCCGGCGAACGTCCGCGCCGCCCTCGAGCAGGGTGTCTCCTGCGTGGTGGGAACGACCGGCTGGGAGCCGGCCGAGCTCGGTGCGCTCGCCGAGGAGAACGGGCTGCGGCTCTTCGTCGCGCCGAACTTCTCGATCGGCGCCGTGCTGATGATGCGCTTCGCGCGCGAGGCGGCCGCGCACTTCCGCAGGGCCGAGATCGTCGAGCTGCACAACGAGGCGAAGCGGGACGCGCCGTCCGGCACCGCGAAGGCGACCGCAGAACTGATCGGCGGCTCGCCAACGATCCACTCCGTGCGGCTGCCCGGGCTCGTGGCGCACCAGGAGGTCATCTTCGGCGGCGAAGGCCAGCTGCTCACGATCCGCCACGACACGACGGGGCGGGAGTCGTTCGCCGACGGCGTCCTGCTCGCGCTCGAGAAGCTCGACGGCCTGCCTCCGGGACTTACCTCCGGCCTCGAGACCTTGATCTCGTAGAAGATTCGCCCATGCCGACCGAGGCGGCCGAGCTCGTGTTCGACGAGGCGACGAAGGTCTACCCCGGTCGCGAGGGCGCGGCTGTCGACCACCTCTCGCTCACGGTGCCGGCGGGGGAGATCTGCGTCCTCGTCGGTCCGTCGGGCGGCGGCAAGACGACGGCGCTCAAGCTCGTCAACCGGCTGATCCCCCTCACGAGCGGGTACATCCGCATCGACGACAGGCAGATCGGCGACTACGACGTGACCGAGCTGCGCCGCTCGATCGGCTACGTGATCCAGCAGGTCGGGCTCTTCCCACACATGACGGTCGAGGCGAACATCGGCACCGTGCCGCGACTGCTGGGCCGGCCGCGGTCCTGGATCAAGGCGCGCTCGGCCGAGCTGCTCGACCTCGTCGGGCTCGATCCCTCCTACGCCAAGCGATTCCCCGCCCAGCTGTCGGGCGGCGAGCGGCAGCGAGTGGGCCTCGCACGCGCGCTCGCTGCGAACCCGTCGCTGATGCTGATGGACGAGCCGTTCGGCGCGATCGACCCGATCGTGCGCTCGCGGCTCCAGGACGAGTTCCTCCGCCTGCAAAGCGAGCTGCGCAAGACGGTCGTCTTCGTCACGCACGACATCGACGAGGCGATCAAGGTCGGCGACCGGATCGCGATTCTGCGCAAGGGCGGACGGCTCGCGCAGTACGACACGCCGCAGCAGATCCTCGAGCATCCGGTGGACGAGTTCGTGGCCGATTTCGTCGGTCGAGACCGGGCGCTCAAGGCGCTCGCGCTGAGGACGCTCGGCGAGCTCGACCTCGCGCCGGCGACGACCGAGGACGGACTACCGCGGCTGCCCGCGGACACGAGCTTGCGGGATGCGCTTGCTCTTCTGATCGCCGAGCGCCGCGACACCCTTGTCGTCGTCAGCGCCGACGGCTCGCCGCTCGGCGTCGCGAAGCGCGAGGACCTCCTGAAGTGAGCGGCCTCCGCGTAGCCGGCGGCCCCGTCATTCCGAAGTTCGGCGGCGGGACGGCCTGTCTGCGGCACAACCACTGGTTCTGCCCGAGCTGGGTGCGCCAAAACTGGGGAGGCACGTTCCAGCCTGCGCTCATCCAGCACATCGAGCTGACCCTGATCGTCGTCGGGATCGGCCTTGCGATCGCCTTCCTGCTCGCGCTCTTCACCTACCGGCGGCCGTTCCTGAACGCGTCAGTCGGAGCGGGCGCGGACATCCTGTACACGCTGCCGAGCATTGCGCTGTTCACGATCCTCGTGCCGATCACGGGGCTCGAAGTGGTCACGATCGCGATCCCGCTCGTCGCCTACACGCTGTTCGTTCTCTATCGCAACATCGTGGCGGGACTGCGCGGTGTGCCCGCCGAGGTGCTCGAGTCGGCGCGTGGCATGGGGCTGACCCGGCGGCAGACCTTCCTCCAGGTCGAGCTGCCGCTGGCGACACCGGCGATCATGGCCGGCATCCGGATCGCCACGGTGTCGACGATCTCGATCGCCACGATCGGCGCGTTCTTCATCAACTACGGCCTCGGCAAGCCGATCTTCGACGCGCTCGGGGTGGCTGACATCTTCCGCACGGAGCTCGTCGCCGCCGCTCTGCTCACGATCCTGCTCGCGCTGTCCGCCGACGTGCTGCTCGCGCTCCTGCAGCGGGTCCTGACGCCCTGGAGCCGGATTCGATGATCGTCGCCTCGCTCCTCATCGACTCGCTCCGGTACATCCCGGACAACGCGCATCTCCTGTTCGACAAGGCGATCGAGACGGCCAAGCTGGCGTTCGCTGCGCTCGGCATCTCGATCGTCATCGCCGCGCCGATCGGGCTCTGGCTCGGGCACAAGCATCGGGGACTGACCGCTGCGCTCGGCGTCTCCTCCGTCGGCCGCGCGCTGCCGACCATCGCGCTGATCGGCATCTTCATCGCGTGGCTCGGCGTCGGCTTCTGGAACGTCACGGCGGCGCTCGTCGTGCTCGGGATCCCGCCGATCCTGACCAACGCCTACGCCGCGGTGGACGGCGTCGACCGGGACGTCGTCGAGGCCGCGCGGGGGATGGGCCTCACCGAGCGACAGATCGTGACGGGCGTCGAGCTGCCGCTCGGCCTGCCGCTCCTCATCGCCGGGATCAGGAACGCTGCGGTCTTCGTCGTCGCGACCGCGACGATCGCCGGCATCGCCGGCGTCGAGGCCGGCGGCCTCGGCCAGATCATGGCGAACTCCGTGTTCTACGGCGACGACGGCGTCCTCGCCGCTGCGTTCGTCGTCGCCGGAATGGCGCTCCTCACGAACTTCGTGCTCGGGCTCGCCCAGCATGCGGCGTCGCGCAGGATGGCTCCCAGGGCGTAGGGTCTCGCCGAAGACAGCCCCAGCGAGGGCGAATACGAGAGGAGGACACTGCATGTTCCGCAAGCACACACGCCGTGCTGCCAAGGCGGCATTCGCGATCTCCTTCGGGGTCGCGCTTCTGATCGGTCTCACCGCCTGCGGCGGAGGCGGAAGCAGCGGCAACACCACGACGACGAGCTCTGCGTCGCCGTCGAGCGTGACGATCACCCTCGGCACGAAGAACTTCGGCGAGGAGTACATCCTCGGCCAGCTCTACGGCCAGGCGCTCGCGGCGAAGGGCTTCCACGTCGTCTACAAGGGGAACTTCGGCTCCTCGGAGCTCGCCGACAAGGCGATCACCAGCGGGAAGATGAACTTCTATCCGGAGTACACGGGAGTCGTCGCCCTCGACCTCGCGAAGGTGAAGACCGCGCCGAAGACGGCACCGGCGACCTACGCGGCTGCGAAGAAGTTCGAGAACACGCGCGGCCTGACGATGCTCAACCCGACGCCGTTCGCCGACACCGACACCTTCACGGTGCTCAAGACGACGGCGACGAAGGACGGCCTGAAGAACATGAGCGACCTGAGCAAGCTCAAGTCGTTCTCGTACGCGGGCTATCCCGAGTGCGTGACGCGGATCACGTGCATCCTCGGGATGAAGCAGATCTACGGGCTCAAGAACATCCACTTCATCCCGATCGGGAGCATCAGCGTCTACACGCTGCTCGACCAGGGCAAGGCGACCGGGGGAGACGGCTTCTCCACCGACCCGCAGCAGCTCCAGACGAACAAGTACGTGGCGCTGGTCGACAACAAGCACATCTTCGGCTTCCAGAACGTCGCGCCGGTGCTGAAGAAGACCCTGATCACGGGACCGAACGGGACATTGCTCGTCAGCACCGCCAACGCCGTCTCGGCGAAGCTGACGCTTCCCGCGATGCAGGCAATGAACAAGGCGTACGTGGTGAACAAGCAGACGCCGCAGAAGATCGCGGCCACCTTCCTGAAGGCGAACGGACTGGTCAAGTAGTGAAGGTCGTCGTCCTCGGCGGAGGGTCGACCGGCGAGCACTTCGTCGGCGCCCTCCGCCGGTTCGACGACGACGCGCAGATCACGCTCGTCGAGAGCAGGCTCGTCGGCGGCGAGTGCTCGTACTTCGCGTGCATGCCGACGAAAACGATGCTGCGGACGACCGAGCTCGGGGCCTCGCTCGAGCGGGCGCCCGGGCTGCACGGCGAGCGTCCGGAGGCCGACGGAGTCTGGTCGTGGCGCGACTGGATGACGAGCGACTGGGACGACGCCGGCCAGCTCCACTACCTCGAGGACTGGAACTGCCGGCTCGTCCGCGGCGAAGGCAGCGTCGTCCGGCCGGGCGTCGTGGAGGTGGACGGACAGGAGCTGCCGTACGACAAGCTCGTTCTCGCCACCGGGTCGCGGCCGGCGATCCCGCCGGTCGACGGCCTCGACTCCGTCGAATACTGGACGAACCGCGAGGCGACCCGGACGCACAAGGTGCCGGCGAGCCTCGTGGTCATGGGCGGCGGCCCGGTCGGCGCCGAGCTCGCGCAGTTCTTCTCCCGCATGGGCTCCCGCGTAACGATCGTCGAGCGCGGCGAGCATCTGCTCGGGCGCGTCCATCCCGACGCCGGCGAACTGCTCGCGGAGCTATTTCGGGAGGAGGGGATCGACGTCCGCCTCGGCGTCGGGATCGAACGGGTCGAGCCGGGCATGCGGCTCCACCTGTCGGACGGGTCGGCGCTGGACGCCGAACGCCTGCTCGTCGCGGCGGGGCGCCGGCCGAACGTCGAGCGGCTCGGTCTCGACGAGCTCGGCGTCGAGACCTCGGGGCGCGGGATCGAGGTGGACGAGCGGCTGCGCGCGGCCGGGGTCGAGAACGTGTGGGCGATCGGCGACGTGACCGGCGTCGCGCAGTTCACCCACGTCGGCAAGTACCAGGCCCGGATCGCCGCTGCCGACATCGCGCAGCGCCGGGCCAAGGCGGACTACCGGGCGATCCCGGCCGGAATCTTCACCGACCCGGAGGTCGCGACCGTCGGCCGCACCGACGGCGACGACCTCGTGAGCGGGCGGGTCCCGCTCGGCTCTCTGCCGCGCCTCTCGACCTACGAGCGTCCGCAGCGCGACGGCCTCGTGCGCGTCTTCGCCGACCCGCGGCAGCGCGTGCTCGTCGGCGCCGTCTGCGTCGGGCCGCAGGCGGCCGAGTGGCTCGGACAGTTCACGCTCGCGATCCGCGCGGAGGTCGACGTCGAGACGCTCCTCGACACGATCCAGCCGTACCCGACCTTCTCCGAGGGTGTCTTCTACGCGCTGCAGGCTCTGCAGGACGAGCTCGGCTGAGCTTCCCTCGCCGGGGGGATGCCTCCGGACTCGCGCGCGCCTACCGTCGGTCGTGTGAGCCCTCGCCATCCGCTTCGCCGGCTCTTGACCGGTCTGCTCGTGCTGGCGACCGTCGCGACTGCGACGGCGGGGATGCTGCTGCGGACGCAGGTCGCCGGGATTGTCCTCATCGCGGGCGCCGCCGTCTGCGCGACCTGCGCCTGGTGGGCTCTCGGAACACCCGTGCGCCGCCGCGACATCGAGCGAGAAGAGCGCGACGACGTACAGCAGGTGGGAGCGGGGCAGCCGTAGAATCCCGAAGCGGTGCTCGGACACGTCATAACCGCGATCGTGACGCCGTTCCGGGCGGACGGGACGGTCGACCTCGAGCGCTTCCGCGAGCTCGCCGCGTTCGTCGTGGACAACGGCTCCGACGGCCTCGTCGTCTGCGGCACGACCGGCGAGTCGCCGACGCTGACGGACGAGGAGAAGCTCGACCTGTTCCGTGCGGCCGTCGAGGCGGTCGGCGAGCGGGCGACCGTGATCGCCGGCGCCGGCACCTACGACACGCTGCACTCCGTCCACCTCACGCGGGAGGCGACGAGAATCGGCGTCGACGGCATCCTCGTCGTCACGCCCTACTACAACAAGCCGCCGCAACGCGCGATCGTCCGCCACTTCGAGGAGATCGCAGGCGCCACCGACCTGCCCGTGATGGCGTACAACGTCCCGTCACGCGTCGTCGTCGACATCGAGTCGACGACCATCGCGAGGCTGGCGGAGATCGAGAACGTCGTCGCCGTCAAGCAGGCCCACGACGATCTCGCCGAAGCACGTTTCATCGCCGAGGAGACGCGGCTCGACCTGTACTCCGGCGACGATCCGATCACGTTCGACTTCCTCGAGCTCGGCGGCGTCGGCGTCGTCTCCGTCACCGCGCACCTCTGGGGCCGCCGGATCGCCGAGCTGATCCGCCGGCACGGCGCGGGCGACGTCGAGGGAGCCCGCGCGATCCACGAGGAGCTCCGGCCCTCGTACGACCTCCTGAAGATCCAGACGAACCCGATCGCGATCAAGGCGGCTCTGAACCTGACCGGCCACGAGGTCGGCGGACACCGGCTGCCGATGGTCGAGGCGGACGAGCACGAGCTCTCGCAGGTGCGATCCTGCCTCGAGCGCGCCGGGCTGCTCGCGGCCGCCACCTCCGGCGTCTGAGCTCGTCCCGTGAAGTGCGTGCTGCGCGAAGTGCGGGACGAGGACCTCGCGGTCCTGTTCGAGCACTGGGCGGATCCGGTCGCCGTGCAGATGGCCGCGTTCACCGCGCCCGATCACCTCAACCGGGACGCCTTCGAGCGCCGCTGGTCGCGGTTGCGAGCCGACGACGCGGTGATCGTCAGAGCCGTCGTCGCCGATGGCGAGGTCGCCGGGACGGTCGGATCATGGGGGGAGCTCGGCGAGCGCGAGGTCACGTACTGGATCGGCCGCTCCCACTGGGGGAAGGGGATCGCGACGTGCGCCCTCGCCGCGTTTCTGGCCGTCGATCCGTCACGCCCGCTCCACGGACGCGTCGCCTCCGACAACGTCGCTTCGCGCCGCGTCCTCGAGAAGTGCGGCTTCCGGGTCGTCGCGACCGAACGAGGCTTCGCCGAAGCACGTTCCCGCGAGATCGAGGAGACCGTGCTGCGGCTCGAGGACGCCCCGCCCGAGCGAGCGCCCTAGACTCACTCGATGGGCGCGTGCCGGATCATTCCGCTCGGCGGCCTCGGCGAGGTCGGCAAGAACATGACCGTCTACGAGGCGGACGGCTCGATCGTCGTCGTCGACGCCGGGCTGGCGTTCCCG
Organism: uncultured Actinomycetes bacterium; assembly: GCA_963702655.1. Taxonomy (GTDB): domain Bacteria; phylum Actinomycetota; class Thermoleophilia; order Gaiellales; family Gaiellaceae; genus Palsa-739. Next base: position 446,263 of record CAVPDO010000001.1, read on the forward strand.
CGCGACGAGCATCTCGGCGTCGATCTCGTCCTGCCGGACTTCTCGTATCTCCGCGAGCGGGAGGAGATGGTGCGTGCGGTCGTGCTCACGCACGGGCACGAGGATCATGTCGGCGCGCTCCCGTACCTCATGCGCGAGGTGCGGGTGCCGCTCGTGATCGCGACGCGTCTCACGCTCGCGCTCGTCAAGTCGAAGCTCGACGAGCACGGTCTCCTTCGCTCCGCCGAGCTGCGGGAGCTGATGCCCGGCGACGACGCCGTGGAGCTGGGCCCGTTCCGGATCGAGCTCGTCCGGATGGCGCACTCGATCCCCGACGCGGCCGCGGTGGTGCTCGAGACGCCCGGCGGCCGCTGCGTCCACACGGGCGACTACAAGCTCGACCACACGCCGGTGGACGGGCAGCGCACCGACGTGGGCCGGCTGGCGGAGCTCGGCAGCCTCGGCGTCGACCTCTTGCTCGGCGACTCCACCAACGCGGAGCGGCCCGGCGTCACCGAGTCGGAGCGCGTCGTGGGCGAGGCGTTCCGTCAGATCTTCCCGCGCCGCGAGGGCCGGATCCTCGTCTCCTCGTTCGCCTCGAACCTGCACCGGATGCAGCAGGCCGCAGACGTCGCCGGCGACTGCGGGCGCAAGGTCGCCTTCGTCGGCCGCTCGATGCGCAAGAACGCGAACATCGCGCGCAGCCTCGGCTACATGGACGTTCCCGACGACCTCATCCTGCGGCCGCAGGAGCTCGCCGAGCTGCCGCGCGGCGAGCAGCTGATCCTCTGCACCGGCAGCCAGGGCGAGCCGATGTCGGCGATGACGCGGATCGCGTACAACGACCATCCCGCCGTCCAGGTCGAGGCGGGCGACACGGTGGTCATCTCGGCGAAGCCGATCCCCGGCAACGAGCTGCGCGTCCACGACGCGATCAACCGGCTCGCAAAGATGGGCGCCGAGGTCCTGCACGAGGACAACGCTCCGGTGCACGTCTCCGGCCACGGCAAGGCGGAGGAGCTGCGGACGATCATCGGCCTCGTCCGCCCGAAGGCCGTGATGCCGGTGCACGGCGAGTTCCGGATGCTCGCGGCCCACGCGCAGATCGCGCGCGAGGGCGGCGTGCCGGAGGACCGGATCGTGCTGGCCGAGAACGGCAGCGTCGTCGAGCTGCAGGACGGCGTGGCGCGCATCGTCGGCGAGGTCGAGGCCGGCGTCACGTTCGTCGACGGGCTCGGCGTGGGCGACGTCCACGACGTCGCGCTGCGCGACCGGCGCAAGCTCTCCGAGGACGGGATCCTCATCGTGGTGGCGACGCTCGCCGCACAGGACGGCGGCGGCCTGACGGCACCGCCCGAGTTGATCGCACGAGGCTTCGGCGAGTCGGCCGAGCCGCTCCTCGACGAGCTGCGGGAGGAGGCGGACAGGGTCCTGCGGGAGCTGATCGCCGACGACGTGACCGAGATCAAGCTGCTCCAGGAGCATCTGCACGACGCGCTCGGCGGCGTCGTCTACGACCGCACCCGCCGCCGGCCGATGGTGCTGCCGGTGATCGTCGAGGTCTAGTCGTCCTCCAGCGGCTCGCCGTCGTAGTAGTCGAGCTGCTCGATCCGGCCGATCACGCCGACGCCGCGCCAGAAGATCTTCTGCGAGCGTGGATACCAGCAGATGTCGTTCCGGTCGCGCGTGCCGTAGATCAACATCGTGACGCCGTCGGGCCCGGCGCGGAACGAGTGCGAGATGCGCGTGCCGGGAGGACGCGCGACGACGTGGCCGGCGCGCAGCGGCGTCTCCTCGACCTCTCCCTCGGGCGGCCAGAGCTCGAGCGTTGCGGTGCCTTCGAGCATCACGAAGACTTCTTCCTCGGCGGAGTGGCAATGCGGAATGCTGCCGCGGCGGCCGGCGTGTACCTGCTCCCAGTGCAGGCCGGCGAGCTTCGAGCGCTGCGGCGTGGCGAGCGGTGCGGTCGTGAACCGGCCCCCCTGTTCCAGTTCGACCTCGTCGACGTTGACGATGTTCGCCGGCCGGGTCGCAGGCTCGCCGTATTCGAGAGGGTCGACCGTCGCCTCGACGTCCCACGGGCTGTCCTCACGGCCCTCGACCCAGGGCCCGCCGAGCCGGACCGCCCGGGAACGCGGCAGCCAGCCGAACTCCGTCGGGTGCCGCGTGCCGAAGACGAGGTACTCGAGGCCTTCGGGCCCGGCGACGAAGGTGTGGTCCGTCTCGTCGGGGCGCTGGATGACGCAGTCGAGCGGCCGCACCTCGTGCACCTCTCCGTTCTGCCAGACGAGCCCGGATCCGCCGAGGACGAAGTAGAGCTCCTCCGACGCGCCGTGCGAGTGAGGCGGTGTCGGGAGCTTGCCCGGCGCGACTCGGACGCGGTTGACGCCGACGCCCCGCGCACCGGCAGCGTCGCCGAGCGCCTGCCAGGTCGCGTCCATCTCGCCCTTCGCGAGGTGGTGCGAGTCGACTTCGTCCCAGTGCGCGACGGTCATCGCCGGGAGTCTAGGCTCGCGCTGTGCCGGGCCCCCGTCTCACCGTCGTCGGCTCGATCAACCTCGATTTCGTCGTGGAGGCGGAGCGGCTGCCACGCACGGGCGAGACCGTGACCGGTGCGCGGTTCTCGCGTGTGCCCGGCGGCAAAGGGGCCAACCAGGCGGTCGCCGCCGCGAGGCTGGGAGCCGAGGTCGCGCTCGTCGGCTGCGTCGGACGCGACGATCTCGCCGAGGAGGCACTCGCCGCGCTCCGCGAAGCGGGTGTCGAGGAGCGGTGGCTCGCCGGGGACGCGCCGACGGGGATCGCGCTGATCACGGTCGACGCGGCAGGGGAGACGACCATCGTCGTCGCGCCGGGCGCGAACGCCGGGCTGCGGCCCGAGGACGTCTCGCTCGGCGATGCTCAGGCGGTGCTGTGCCAGCAGGAGATCCCGTCCGAGACCGTCGCGCGGGCGGCCGATCTCGCTCCATGCTTCTTTCTCAATGCCGCCCCGGCACGCGGGGGCGCGCCCGAGGCCGAGCTCACGATCGTCAACCGGCTCGAGCTCGACGCGCTCGGAGAGCGGGCCGGTCTCGTCTGCGTCACGCTCGGCGCCGAGGGCGCGGTGCTTTTCAAGGACGGGCAGGAAGTCGCGCGGGCGGAGCCGCCGCCGGTGAAGGCTGTCGACGGGACCGCCGCCGGCGACGCGTTCACGGCCTGCCTCGTCGTCTCGCTGCTCGAAGGACGAGCGCGCGAGGACGCCCTGCGCCGAGCGTGCGCCGCGGGGGCGCTCGCCGCGTCACGCTTCGGCGCCCAGACTTCGCTCCCGACCGCCGAGGAGGTGGATGCGCTGCTGTGACTACGCCCATCGTCATCGACTGCGACCCAGGCCACGACGACGCGATCGCGATCCTGCTCGCGCTCGCGTCGCCCGAGGTCGAGCTGATCGGCGTCTCGACCGTCGCCGGCAACCAGACGCTCGGCAAGACGACCCGCAACGCGCTCGTCACGCTCGAGATCGCCGGCCGCAGCGACATCCCGGTGGCCGTCGGGGCGGAGGCACCCCTGCGGCGCGAACTCCGCACAGCGGCTCACGTCCACGGCGAGACCGGTCTCGACGGTCCTGAGCTGCCGGAGCCGTCGGCGCGACCGGTGGACGCGCACGCCGCCGACTTCCTCGCCGAGCTGATCGAGCCTGGCGTCGTTCTCGTGCCGACGGCACCGCTCACCAACCTCGCGCTGATGCTCGAGCGGCATCCCGGCGTGCCAGGCCGCCTCGAGCGCATCGTCTGGATGGGCGGCGCGATCGGGCCGGGGAACATCACGCCGGCGGCGGAGTTCAACGCCTTCGTCGATCCCGAGGCCGCGGCGGCCGTGTTCGCGAGCGGGATCCCGACCACGATGGTCGGGCTCGACGTGACGCACCAGGCGCTGTTCACGCGCGCCCACGCCGAGCGGCTACGCGACGCGGGCCGCGCCGGCCGCTTCGTCGCCGAGCTGTCGGACTTCTTCCAGGCGTTCCACGAGCGCTCGTACGGCTTCGACGGCTCCCCGATCCACGACGCGATGGCGGTCGCCCACGTGATCGACCCGACGTTGCTGACGACGCGCCACGCGAACGTCGCGGTCGAGACCCGGTCCGACTTCTCCGACGGCCGCACGGTCGTCGACCTGCGCGGCGTCACCGGACGGGAGCCGAACGCAGACGTCGGCGTCGACGTCGACGCCGAGCGGTTCCTCGAGCTGCTCGTCTCGCGGATAGCCTCGTTGCCGTGAGCCTCGTCTTCGCCTGCATCGCTCCGCACGGCGACGTCGACCTCGCGCCAGAGCTGCGGCAGGCGATGGAGGAGCTCGGACGGAGGTTCGAGGCCGCGGATCCCGAGGTCGCGGTGGTCGTGTCACCGCACTCCGTCCACGTGGAAGGCCACTTCGCCGTCGTCACGTCCGCGCGGGTGGGGGAGTGGGAGACGGCCGGCGCGCTCGCCGAGGCTCTCCTCGAAGCTCCGCTGCCGGTCCTCGGCGTCTCGTACGGCGGCAACGACGCCGCGGGCGCCGAGTTCCCGCTCGACTGGGGAACCGGGGTGCCGCTCGAGTTCCTGCGGCCGCCGCGCGTCGTCGTCGTCGCGCCGGCGCGCGACCGTCCGCTCGAGGAGCATCTCCGCCTGGGCGAGGCGATCGAGGCGCTGCCGGGCCGGGTCGCGCTGGTCGCGAGCGCCGACAACGGCCACGCTCACGACCCCGACGGGCCGTACGGCTTCGACCCGGCCGCGGCCGAGTACGACGCGCGGCTGCAGGAGATTCTCGCCTCGGATCGGCTCGACTTCCTGCCGCTCGCCGAGCTGGTCGAGTCGGCGAAGGCGGACTCGCTCTGGCAGCTGGTCGTGCTCCAGGGCGCCGTCGGCGAGTCGGCCCGGGCGGACGTGCTCGCGTACGCCGCGCCGACCTATTACGGGATGCTCGGCGCCGAGGTGTCGGTCTAGCAGGAGCGGGGGCCGCGCGGGCGAACACGGCTCCATGCCGCGCAAGCGGAAGTCGAAGCTGCGCCCGAAGCTCCCGAGCCGCGTCAAGAAGACGCGGACGAAGCGCGGCGCCCGCGGGCAGGGCCGGCACCCGGAGCTCTGGGGCCTCGGCTCGATCGCGCTCGGACTCTTCCTCGGGGCAGTCCTCTACCTCGGCTGGAACGGCGGCTACGTCGGAGCCTGGCTCGGCGAGGGCCTCGACCGGCTGCTGGGCGACGCGAAGTATGTCCTCCCGGTCGCGCTCGTGGTGCTCGGCGCGCTGGTGGTGACGCGGAGCGCGCTCGTCGACGTGCGGCCGTTCCGAACCGGGATGGCGGTGCTCGGCTGCGGCCTCATGATCACGCTCGGCCAGGACCAGGGCGGCTACCTCGGCCGGCTGCTCGGCGGCGCGGTCGGGATCGCGCTCGGCGCGACCGGCACCGTCCTGCTCGGCGTCCTCCTGATGCTCGTCGGCTCGCTGCTGCTCACGGGAGCCTCTCTCGGCGCGATCCTCCGTCGTTCGGGGCGCGGGATCCATCATGCGGCGCGCAAGGCACGCTCGCGGCGGACACGGCCCGAGCCGGCAGAGGAGCCGGAGGACTGGCCGGAGCCGCAGCCGAGGAGGCCCATGCTCGCGCCGCCGGTCGACGCGGTCTCGGCCTTCCCCGACGTGGTGGGCGAGACCGTCACGACGCCGTATCTCGGCGCGCAGCCGGCTCCGCTCCAGACCGAGCCGCCGGCATTGCTCGAGGATCCGCCGACCCTCTTCGACGAGGTCACGTCGGAGCACGCGGAATACACGCTGCCCGACGCGGGCGTGCTCCGCGTCTCGCCGGAGCAGGGCGACGACTCGGGCGAGACCGCGGCGCGTGTCGCGGAGCTGCTCGTGCAGACGCTCGCCCACTTCGGCGTCGAGGCGACCGTGATCGGCCAGATCTCGGGCCCGCGCGTCACGCGCTACGAGCTCCAGCTCGCACCGGGGACGAAGGTCGCGAAGGTCGCGGCGCTGAAGGACGACCTCTCGTACGCGCTCGCCACGACCGAGATCCGCATCCTCGCGCCGATTCCCGGCAAGCAGGCGGTCGGCGTCGAGCTGCCGAACCTCTCGCCGAACCTCGTCACCCTCGGCGACATCTTCGAGCCGCTGCCCGCCACCGCGAGCCCGGTCGCCGTCTGGCTCGGCAAGGACATCTCCGGCGCCGCGGTCTGGACCGATCTCGCGCGGATGCCGCACCTCCTGATCGCGGGCACGACGGGCTCGGGCAAGTCGGGCTGCCTCAACACGCTCCTCACGTCGGTGCTCCTGCGCGCGACGCCCGACGACGTCCGCCTGATCCTGATCGACCCGAAGCGGATCGAGCTCAGCCACTTCGAGTCGGTCCCGCACCTGCTCACGCCCGTGGTCTCGAGCCCGAAGGAGGCGAGCGCCGTCCTCGCCAACTGCCTGGCCGAGATGGAGCGCCGCTACGAGCGCCTCTCGTCGGTCCGCGCCCGCAGCCTCAACGAGGCGAACCGGGCCTTCCGCCAGCGCGGCGAGCCGACCCTCCCGTACGTCCTGGTCGTGATCGACGAGCTCGCCGACCTGATGATGGTGGCGCCGCAGGCGGTGGAGGACGCCGTGATCCGGCTCGCCCAGAAGTCGCGCGCCGTCGGGATCCACCTCGTGCTCGCGACCCAGCGCCCGTCGGTCGACGTGATCACGGGGATGATCAAGGCGAACGTCCCTTCCCGCATCGCCTTCGCCGTGTCCTCGCAGACCGACTCGCGCGTGATCCTCGACTCGGGCGGCGCGGAGTCGCTGCTCGGCCAGGGCGACATGCTGTTCAAGCCGCTCGGCACGTCACGGCTGCAGCGGGTGCAGGGGGCGTACGTCTCGGAGGAGGAGATCGCGCTCGTCGTGGAGCAGACGCGCCAGCGCGAGCAGGAGCTCGACGAGAGCTACCTCGAGCTCCCGGAGGTGTTCGCCGAGCCGGGCGACGACGCCGACGACGGCGAGTTCGATCCCGACGACGACCCGCTGCTCGACAAGGCGATCGAGATCGTCGTCCAGACCCAGACCGCGTCCGTCTCCCTCCTGCAGCGGCGCCTGCGCGTCGGCTACACGCGTGCGGGCCGGCTGATCGACATGCTCGAACGGCGAGGCATCGTGTCCGGCTACGAAGGCTCGAAGCCGCGGCGCGTGCTGGTCGACGAGTCGGCCCTCATGCAGCAGTCGTAGACGCGCGGGGCGGCGCCGTCAGCGGGCGACCAGTACCGACTCGAAGCCGCGGATCACGAACGCGGACACGCGTTCGGGCTGAGCGACGAGGTGGAGAGTGGGGCAGAGGTCGGCGAGCGCTTCGAAGGCAGCGGCCAGCTCGATCCGCGCGAGCGGCGCACCGATGCAGACGTGGATGCCGCCGCCGAAGCCGATGTGCTCCGCGGCGTTCGCGCGGTCGAGGTCGAGGCGGTCGGGGTCGTGGAAGACCCTCGGGTCACGGTTCGCTGCACCGAACAGAAGTGCAAGTTTCTCGCCGCGCGGCACAGGCTCCCCTGCGATCTCGAGTCCGTGCTCGAGCACCCAGCGCTCGAACAGCTGGAGCGGCGGATCCCAGCGAATGAGCTCCTCGATCGCCTCCGCCGGAGCCACCGCGCCGGAGACGAGCCTCCGCCACTCGCTCGGATGCGCGGCGAGCGCGCGAAAGCCGTTGCCAATGGTGTTGACGGTCGCCTCGTGGCCCGCATTCAGGAGGACCACGACCGTGGAGACGATCTGGTCGTCGGACAGCCTCTCGCCGTCGACCCGCGCCTCGAGCAGGCCGCTCACCATGTCGTCACGCGGCTCGGCGCGTCGTTCCTCCAGCAGGTCGAGTACGTAGGCGCGAAACGCCCGCGCGGCCTCGTTCGCTGCGACGGCCTGTTCCTCTGTCGTCTGGAATTCGTACATCTTGACGATCGCGTGCGACCAGTCGAGGAGGTCGCGGTGGCGGTCGGTGGGCACGCCGAGGAGTTCGCAGATGAGCGTGATCGAGTACGGCTGCGCGAAGTCGTAGAGGAGGTCGAACGTATCTCCGAGGCTCTCGAGCAGCGATCGGGCGAGGCGTCTCGCGGGTTCGCGTATGCCGTCGACCGCTCGAGGCGTGAAGGCGGCCGCAACGAGCTTGCGGATCCGGGTGTGCTCTGGGGGTTCGAGCCAGAGGAGGCTCCAACGCTCGCTCTTCCAGAACTCGGACCAGCGGGGGTCCAGCGGCTCTGCATGGAACTCCTCTTCGCTCCCGACGTGGCGGAAGTTCCGGCCGAGCCGCTTGTCGCGCAGGCACGCCCGGACGTCGGCATGGCGGGTGACGAACCAGAGTCGGAGACGCTCGTCGTACGCGATCGGGGTTGCCTCACGGAGCGCGCTCAGCGCGGGGTAGGGGTCGGTGATGAACCGCGGATCGCCGGGGTCGAAGCCGAGTGTGTGGGTTTCCGTGCTGGTCACGGCTGCACGCTAGCGGGCACCGACGAAGCGCGTTCGCACGACGTCGACTCGCGAACTTGAGCGAGTTAGACTCGCCGCAGCAAGGGCACCGGACAAATCGGTCGGAGGAGGGTTTGTGAAGAGATCACTGCTCGTAGCCGCGGGCTTGGCACTGCTCGCGGGACTCGTGCTCGCCGGGTGCGGAGGTGGTGGGTCGTCCGGCGGGACGACGACCGCCACAACAGCCCAGAGCTCGTTCAAAGCAGCGCTCATCAGCGACATCGGGAAATTCAACGACAAGGGCTTCAATGAGAGTCAGCTCGCCGGGCTCAACCAGGCGCAACACGCACTCGGTGTCAAGAAGATTGCGCTGCAGTCGAACTCGAGTTCGGACTACCTGCCCAACCTGACGACCGCGGCGCGTGAGGGCGCGGACATCATCTCCGCGGCGGGCTACCTGCTTGCGCCGACCCTCTCGACCGTGGCGGCGCAGTTTCCGAAGATCGACTTCACGATCACGGACGACTCGGTCCACGGCGCGGACTTCGCGAAGGCCAAGAGCATCAAGAACATCGAGGGCCTCGTCTACGCATCGAACCAGTCCGGCTGCCTCGTCGGTTACCTCGCCGGCCTCATGGTCAAGGCCAAGGGCGGCAAGCAGGTGATCGGGGCCGTCGGCGGCATTCAGATTCCGGCGGTCGACGACTACATCGTCGGCTACAACTACTGCGCGAAGCTGGCCAATCCGAACATCAAGGTCCTCGTCGGGTACTCGCAGGACTTCGTGGCCCAGGACAAGTGCAAGGCCATCACCCAGGATCAGATCGGCCAGGGCTCGCAGGTCGAGTTCCAGGTCGCCGGCGGCTGCGGCCTCGGCACGCTCAACGCTGCGGCGCAGGCGGGGAACTGGGGGATCGGCGTCGACGTCGACCAGTACAGCCTCGCAAAGCGGGTGCTGACGAGCGCGCTCAAGCGCGTAGACGTCGGCATCTTCACCGCGATCAGCCAGGCGAAGTCCGGCAAGTTCAAGGGCGGCAAGGACATCCTCTTCGACCTGAAGAACAACGGCGTCGGGGTAGGCAAGATCAGCCCGAAGGTGCCGAAGGCGTACATCGCCAAGATGAACGCGCTGAGGGCGAAGATCATCGCCGGCACGGTCAAGGTGCCTGTCGCCAAGGGCTCCGACCTGCTCGGTCTCCTGCCCGGCGCGACCGTAGGCCCGACCTAGATCGAGAGTGCAGGAGGGGACGGACGCCGTGTCCGTCCCCTCCCGGCCAGAGGCTTAGAATCAGCGCGATGGCGGACGAGACCGGCACCGTCCTCGAGCTGCGGGGCATCACCAAGCGCTACCCCGGGATCGTCGCCGACGACAACGTCGACTTCGACTTGCGGCGCGGCGAGGTGCACGCACTCCTCGGCGAGAACGGGGCTGGCAAGTCCACGTTGATGAACATCCTCTACGGGCTGACCAAGCCCGACGAGGGGGAGATTCTCGTTGGCGGGAAGCAGGTTTCGTTCTCGTCGGCGAAGGACGCGATCGAGACGGGAATCGGGATGGTGCACCAGCACTTCATGCTGATTCCGGTGATGACCGTTGCCGAGAACATCGTGCTCGGGATCGAGCCGAAGCGCGACGGTGTGCTGCTTGACGAGCGTGCGGCACGGCGCCGCGTCGAGGAGATCGCGCGCACGTTCAACTTCTCCGTCGATCCCGGCGCCCGGGTGGACGGGATCACCGTCGGCCAGCAGCAGCGCGTCGAGATCATGAAGGCGCTCTACCGGAACGCCGACATCCTGATCCTCGACGAGCCGACGGCGGTGCTGACGCCGCAGGAGGCGGCAGACCTGTTCGAGATCCTGCGGACTCTGCGCCGCGAAGGCATCTCGATCGTCTTCATCAGCCACAAGCTGAACGAGGTGCTCGAGATCGCCGACCGGATCACCGTTCTGCGCCGCGGCAAGAAGATCGACACGGTCGACCGGGAGGGTGCGACCGAAGAGGGCCTCGCCCGGATGATGGTCGGGCGAGACGTCCTCCTCCGGGTCGACAAGGAGCCCGCGTCGCCGACCGAGGTCGCCTTGAGCCGTCGAGGGTCTGCACGTGCTCGACGACCTCGAGTTGGAGAAGGTGCACGGCGTCTCGTTCAGCGTGCGGAGCGGCGAGATCGTCGGCGATCGCCGGCGTCGACGGGAACGGGCAGAGCGAGCTGGTCGAGGCGATCACCGGCCTGCGCCGGATCGAGAGCGGCACGATTGCGGTCGGCGGTCGCGAGTTCGAGGGTCATCTCACGCCGCGCACGATGATCGACGCCGGCGTCGGGCACATTCCCGAGGACCGCCACCGGCGCGGGTCTCGTGCTCGAGTTCAATCTCGCCGAGAACATCGCCCTGCACGACTACGACAGGCCGCCGGACTCGAAGCCGCGGCTGGCTTCATCCTGCGCGCCTCGTGCAGAGGGCTGTGCGGCTGATCAAGGAGTTCGACATCCGCGGCGGCGGCCCGCTCACGCTTCGCGGGAGCGCTCTCGGGCGGCAACCAGCAGAAGGTCGTCGTCGCGCGCGAGGTGGCGCGAAACCCGATCGTTCTGATCGCGGCGCAGCCGACCCGTGGACTCGACGTCGGCGCGATCGAGTACGTGCATCGGAGGCTCGTCGCCGAGCGCGACGCAGGCCACGCGATTCTGCTCGTCTCGCTCGAGCTCGACGAAGTGCTTTCGCTGGCGGACCGGATCCTCGTCATGTACGAGGGACGCATCGTCGGTGAGCACGGCGCGGGCGCGCGTGAGGAGGAGATCGGCCTCGAGATGCTCGGCGGCAGAAGAGAGGCAGCCGCATGACGGAGCTGGCGCCTCCTCCGGACGAACGCACCAGAGCAGGAGCCCGCTGACCGACTTCGCCGTCCGTCTGGGCGCGGCGCAGCGCGCCGGTGGCCTGGTCGTGCCGGTCCTGACGGTCGGTCCTCGCGTTCCTCGCGGGCGGACTCGTCGTCGCCGCGACCGGCCATAACCCGCTGGACCGCCTACCACGGCATCTGGGACGGCGCCGGCTTCAACTGGCTCTTCCACGTCCCCTGGGACACGAACACGGTTCATCTCAGCGCGTTCAACCTCAGCCAGACGCTGCTGACCATGACGACGCTCATCCTTGTCGGACTCGCGGTCGCCTTCCCGTTTCGCTGCGGGCTCTTCAACATCGGTGGACAGGGCCAGTACCTCGTCGGGCTGATCGTCGCCAACTGGGTCGGCGTCTCGCTTCGCAAGCTGGCCGACGCTGCCGCACGTCCTGCTCGGGGTCGGCGCAGCGGCGCTCGCCGGCGCGGCTTGGGCCGGCATCGCAGGCATCCTGAAGGCGACGACCGGCGCGCACGAGGTGATCACGACGATCATGCTCAACTGGATCGCGCATCTGGGGAGGGCAGTACCTGTTCGGCCAGGGTGGACCGCTGCAGAACACATACAACCCGGCGGCGCCGGAGTCGGGGACGGTCGTGCAGAGCGCGCGCATTCCGGTCTTCTGGGGCAACTCGGTGCTGCAGGGGCTCGACTACGGCTTCTTCGTCGCCTCGCGGCCCTCGTCGTCTTCTGGCTGATCCTGAACCGGACGACGCTCGGCTACGAGGTGCGGGCGACGGGCTTCAATCCCGATGCAGCCGCCTACGGCGGCATCAACGTGAGGAAGAAGTTCTATCCAGCGCGATGGCGATCGGCGGGCGCGTTCGCAGGGCCTCGCCGGCGCGCTCGACATGCTCGGTTACCTGTTCCAGTTCGGCGTCCTCGACGTCGCAGGTCGTCGCAGGTCGGATTCCTCGGGATCGCCGTTGCGCTGCTCGGCCGGAACACCGCGGGCGGGGCCGGCCTCGCGGCGTTCCTCTTCGGCGGCCTGCTTTACGGGACGACGCAGCGGCCTGACCTCGAATGTCTTCGAGTCCGAGCCTCGCCGGCAACCTGACATCGATGATCCAGGGGCTGATCGTCCTGTTCGTCGGCGCCGACCTCCTCATCCTCTACGTCTGGAACTCGCGGCGGAAGCTGGCCCGCGGCGGCGGGCTGCGCATGCTCCGCCAAGGCGGCCGAATGACGAACCGGGGCCAGCCCTGGGGAGTCCGTCAGCGACCGGCTGCGCGACCCCGAAGACGATCGCTGTCGTGGGAACGTTCTCGGGCCTTCGTCGCGTTCCTGAGCGCGATCCCGCCCTTCGACGCGCGCTCGCCTCTCGTGCCGATCGCTGTTCGGCATCTTTGCCCTCGCGCCGGGATCTGGGCGGCGACGCGCGGCGGGCGGCGGCCCGGTCTGGGCGCGTCGCGTCGGGCGTGCTCGGGATCGCACTCGGGCTCCTCGCGACGCGGTCGAGCACCGGCGACTTCACGTGGTGTTCGCCTCCGACTCTGATCGCGCAGATGTTCGTCTTCTCGACGCCGTTGACGTTCGGCGCGCTCGGCGGAATGGTTTCCGAGCGGAGCGGCGTCGTGAACGTCGGCCTCGAGGGGATGATGCTGATGGGCGCCTTCTGGGGGGTCTACGGAGCCGACAAGGGGGGCAGCTGGTTCGTCGGCATTCTCGCCGCGCATGTTTGCGGGGCTCTCTTCGCGCTCATACATGCGACTTCTGGTCGATCCATCTGCGCGAGAAACCAGATCGTGAGCGGCATGGCGATCAACTTCCTCGCGCTCGGCGTCACCGGGTACTTCTTCGAGCAGCTCTACGGGGAGAAGAACATCCCGGCGAGGCGGTCTCGACGGTGCCGAACGTGGCCATCCCCGGCGTGGACCACTTACGTATCTGGAGCCTGCGATCGGCGACCTCAATCTGCTCATCTGGGTCGGGTTCGCGTTCGTTCCGTTGTCCTACATCATCCTCTTCAAGACGCCGATCGGTCTCCGGGTGCGCGCGTGCGGCGAGCACCCTCGCGCCGCCGACACGGTCGGGATCAACGTCTACGCAGTTCGGTACGCGGCGGTGCTCATCTCCGGGATGTTGGCGGCGTTGGGTGGCGCGTTCCTGTCGATCGGATTCGCAGTGGAAACGGGACGCTTCACGAGAACATGACGGAGGGGCAAGCGGCTTCATCGCGCTCGCGGCGATGATCTTCGGCAACTGGCGGCCGTTCGGCGCTTGGGGGGCGGCGCTTCTCTTCGGCTTCTCGGCCGCACTCGCCTTTCGCTTGCCGGTCTTCTCCAGTTCGGCAGCAACCCTGTGCTGGAGCTTCCGTACGTTCTGACATTATCGCTGTGGCAGGCGTCATCGGCTGTTCGCCATCCGTAGCCGTACGTGAGCTGTACTCTGATCGCCGTCGCCGGCGTGATCGCGAGCCGGCCACGTTCCGCCTGGGGGCCGAAGGCAAGCCGTACGCGAAGCAGTAGCCCGCGACCGGCGGCGGGGACGCCTACGATCTGCCCGGTGGAAGTGCCGCCGGACTTCGATCTGGTCGCTGCGTCGTTACGAGCAGACACCGACGACCTGCGTGTCTTCGTGGAGTCGCTGTCGACGAAGCTCGACCAGTCGTTCCCGGGTCGCTGCCGCGTGCAGCGGGCCGGGCTGCTGGGCAAGGGGAACGTGCGTCGGATCACGGTTGAGCTGGGGGACAGCCGCTTCGAGCTCTCGCACGACGACGGGGCGGTGACGGCGCGCCGCTCTTCGGTCGTTCGCGGCATCACGCTGAAGAGCGAGGAGCTCGGACTGGACGAGTGGATCGACTCGCTGTCGGCCGAGGTGGTCGCGGAGGCCGACCGCAGCGAGCGCGGCCGTCTGGCTCTGCAGAGATTGTTGAGCGGTTGATCCGAACCTGATCCGATCGAGGAGGAGGCGTCATGAGCTACGACCCACAGTCGACCGAAGGACTGACAGAGCACGGGCAGGAGCGCATCGCGGAGCTGCGCAGCGACCACCTGTTCACGAGCGACCTGTCGGTGAACGAGTTCCTGCTCGTCCGAGAGGCCGGCTTCGAGCCGCTCGGGTTCGTGGTCGGTTCCTGCATCTACCACATCGGTTTCCAGCAGTCGCGCTTCAATCAGAGCCAGGAGATGGAGGTTCTCTCCCAGGCGATGTACAACGCGCGCGAGCTGGCGATGACCCGGATGGAGGAGGAGGCCGACCAGCTCGGCGCCGACGGCGTCGTCGGCGTCCGGCTCGACATCGGCCGCTACGAGTGGGGCCCGGACATGGCCGAGTTCCTCGCGATCGGGACCGCGATCAAGCATCGTGAGGGCGTGCTCCATCGTGCACCGAACGGCCGCCCGTTCACGAGCGACCTGTCGGGACAGGACTTCTGGACGCTCCTGAAGAGCGGTCACCGTCCGCTCGGGATGGTGATGGGCTCGTGCGTCTACCACGTTGCGCACCAGTCGATGTGGAAGGCGATGAAGAACGTCGGACAGAACGTCGAGCTCTCGAACTTCACGCAGGCCCTGTACGACGCTCGCGAACTGGCGATGGAGCGAATGCAGAGCGAGGCGAAGCAGCTCCAGGCGGAGGGCATCGTCGGCGTCCAACTGGTCGAGAAGAGCCACGGCTGGGGTGCGCACGTGATCGAGTTCTTCGCCGTCGGCACTGCGGTCACGCCGCTCGGCGAGCAGCAGGCCGTTCCCACTCCCGGAGTGGTGCTGGGCCTCAACGACTAGGCGGGCTCGAGCTACGTGATCGAGACCATGCGCTCGATCGCGAGCCGTCCGCGCTCGGCGAGCTCGGGGTCGACCGTGATCCGGTGCTTGCCGTCGCGCAGCGAGTCGCGCACCTTCTCGAGCGTCGTCAGCTTCATGTAGCGGCACTCGGCGTCGTCTCGAACGGCCTCGAACCGCTTGCCGGGCGCCTCCTGCTGGAGGCGGTGGATGATCCCGGTCTCCGTGGCCACGAGGAAGCGCTGCTTCGGTGACCGCTTCGCGTAGTCGATCATCTTCTCGGTCGAGAGGATCTGCGTCCGCTCGTCGCCGAAGGCCATCGCCTGGCTCGCGCAGCCGCACTCGGGATGGACGAGCAGGTCGGCGTCGGGCGCCTCGTCCTGCCAGCGCTCGATGTCGGCCGGCCGGATCCCCGCGTGGACGTGGCACTCACCGAGCCAGATCGTCAGCTTGCGGCCGGTCACCTTCTCGAGCCAGAGGCCGAGGTACATGTCCGGCAGGAACAGGATCTCCTGCTCGGCCGGGATGGCCTCGATCACGGACTTCGCGTTCCCCGAGGTGCAGCAGTAGTCGCTCTCCGCCTTCACCTCGGCCGTCGTGTTCACGTAGGAGACGACCACGGCGCCCGGATGCTGCGCCTTCCACTCCCGCAGCTGATCGGCGTCGATCGAGGCGGCGAGCGAGCAGCCCGCGCCGAGATCGGGGAGCAGGACCGTCTTCTCGGGGCTGAGGATCGCCGCCGTCTCGGCCATGAAGTGGACGCCGCAGAAGACGATCGTCTGCGCATCGGTCGCAGCCGCCTGGCGTGCGAGGCCGAGCGAGTCGCCGACGTAGTCCGCGACGTCCTGCACCTCGGGGCGCTGGTAGTTGTGGGCGAGGATCACGGCGTTCTTCGCCGCTGCGAGCAGGCGCACTTCGTCGTGCAGGGTGGTTGACGGGGCGACGGTCATCGGACCTCCAAGGAGACGTGGAGCGAGCGGGCGGAGTGGGTGAGCGCACCGACGGAGACGAAGTCGACGCCGGTCTCGGCGTACGCGCGCACGGTGCCGAGGGAGACGCCGCCGGACGCCTCGAGCTCGGCGCGGCCGGCGGTGAGCTCGACCGCCTCGCGCACCTCCTCGGGGCTCATGTTGTCGAGCAGGATCCGCGGAGCGCCGCCCGCGAGCGCGTCGCGTACCTGGGCGAGCGTCTCGGCCTCGACCTCCACCGGCAGCCCGTCGACGCGGCCGTCGAGCGCGGCGAGCGCCGCCGTGACGCCGCCGGCGATCCGCAGGTGGTTCTCCTTCACGAGCACGCCGTCGAAGAGGCCTCCGCGGTGGTTGCGGCCGCCGCCGCAGCGGACGGCGTATTTCTCGAGCGCCCGCAGGCCGGGAGTCGTCTTGCGGGTGTCGAGGACGCTCGTCTCCGTACCCGCGACGAGGTCGACGTAGCGACGCGTGAGCGTCGCAATTCCCGAAAGACGGCCGAAGAGATTCAGAGCGGTTCGCTCGCCGGTGAGAATTGCCCGAGCGTTCCCGGCGACCTTGGCCACCAGACCCGAGGTCGGACCACTACCGTCGACCGCTTCCGGCAGCCACGACACGGACGGATCGAGCTGCCGGAACACGGCAGCGACGACCTCGAGGCCGCAGACGACTCCCGGCTCCTCGAGCAGGAGCTCTGCTTCGCAGCGCGCGTCCTCGGCCACGAGCGCAAGGGTCGTCGCGTCGCCGGAGCCGACGTCCTCGGCGAGCGCGGCCGCGACCACGCGGTCGAGGTCCTCCTGCGTCAGCTCCATTGCTCCAGCACCGGGTCTGCCCCGGGACGGACGACGAGGTGTCCGGCGAGCGCCGCGCTCTCGACGGGGAAGTCCTCGCGGAAATGGACGCCGCGGCTCTCCCGGCGCGCAAGGCCGGAGGCGGCGATCTGGCGGACGAGCGGGTGCGGCGAGTCGAGCAGCTGCCCGAGGCTCTCGGCGCTGCGGATCAGGCCGGCGTCGCGCCAGAGCTCGGAGCCGACCGGAACATCCGCAAGTAACAGACTGTTACAAGCGTTGTCGAAGACCGGGCCTTCGGCTGCGGCGAGTCCGGCGCGGCGGCCGAACACGAGGCACTCGAGCAGCGAGTTCGAAGCGAGCCGGTTCGCGCCGTGTACGCCGGTGCACGCGCCCTCGCCGGCGGCGTACAGCCCCGGCACCGAGGTGCGCCCGTCGAGGTCGGAGACGACGCCGCCGATCGCGTAGTGGGCGGCGGGGGAGACCGGGACCGGCTCGTCCGCCGGGTCGTAGCCCGCCTCAGCGAGCGTCGCCATCAGGCTCGGATAGCGGTCGCGCTCCACCGGCCGAAGGTCGAGGCGGGCTCCGGCCTGGGCGGCAACGGCTCTGGCGACGACGTCTCGTGGCGCGAGCTCGTCGACGAAGCGCTCGCCCCCGTCGTCGAGCAGCGTCGCGCCGGCGCCGCGCAGCGCCTCGGAGAGCAGAAAGCCGTCGTGGCCGTTGTCGTCCCGGAGCGCGGTCGGGTGGAACTGGACGAACTCGAGGTCGGCGAGACCGGCACCCGCGGCCTGCGCGAGCAGCAGCCCGTCGCCCACGGCGCCGCGGGGGTTCGTCGTGCGCGCCCAGAGGGCGGCGTAGCCGCCGGTGGCGAGGACGACCGCAGAGCCGCGAAACGAGCCGAGCGTCGTGATCCGCTCGCCCTCGACCAGCCGGATCCGCGGGTGCTCGGCGGCGCGCGCGGTGAGGACGTCGGCGACGTGGCGCCCAGTGTCCGCGCCGCCTGCATGCACGACGCGGGCGTGCGAGTGGCCGCCCTCACGGCCGAGGCCCTCGTCGAAGCGGACGCCGAGACGGCGCAGCTCGGCGATCCGCGCCGGAGCCGCCTCCGTCAGAGGTCGGACGGCGCTGGGCCGGCAGAGGCCTCGGCCCGCGGCGAGCGTGTCGGCGGCGTGCAGCGCCGGATCGTCTCCCGGACCGACAGCGGCGGCCACGCCTCCCTGGGCCGCGTAGCTGTTCGAGCTCGTATGCGACGCCTTCGCGAGCACGAGCACCGAGGCGCCGCCGTCGGCGGCCGCGAGGGCGGCGGAGAGCCCGGCGACGCCGGCTCCGACGACGGTCACGTCGGGTGTCTGGCGTTTTTGCCTCACAAGCGATAACCTCGGTACCGAGTCTACATGGTTGACGACTCTCAGGCGAAAACCGCAGCGCATGCCGTCCTCGCGGCCGTCCTCCAGGTGCGTGCGGGACGGCTGCAGGCGCTGCTCTGGCAGCGGGCGCGGGAGCCGTTCGCGGCGTGCTGGGCGCTGCCCGGCGGGGCGCTGGCGGCCGACGAAACGCTCGAGGAGTCGATGCGGCGCCATCTCGCCGAGAAGGTGGACGTCCAGGAGGTCGCGCATCTCGAGCAGCTGGAGACGCTGAGCGACCCGGCGCGGAATCCGACCCGCCGCGAGCTCGCGACGTCGTTTCTCGGCCTCGTGCCGAGCGGGGTGGACCCGCAGGTGCCGCAGGACACGCGCTGGCATCCGCTCGACGAGCTGACGGAGCTCGCGTACGACCACGAGGAGATCCTCCTCAGCGCCCGCGAACGGCTGCGCGGGAAGCTCTCGTACACGAATCTCGGGTTCGCGCTGGCGCCGCCTAGCTTTACGCTCGCCGAGCTGCGCGACCTCTACGCGGCGGCGCTCGGCCATCCGGTGAGCGCGACCAACCTGCAGCGGGTCCTGGTGCGGCGCCGGCTGCTCGAGGACACGGGCGAGCGGTGGCACTACGGCGCCGGCGGCGGCCGTCCCGCCGCGATCTACCGCTTCCGCACGAGCGAGCTGGAGATCACCGACCAGTTCGCCGTCCTCCGGCCGCCTACAATGGCCGGCTGAGTGGCCGTGCGCACCCAGACCCTCTCGCAGCCGCAGCGGCTCAACCCCCGCGCGTGGCTCGCCCTCCTGTTCGGCCTCCTCGCGGCCGCCGTGATTCCGGTGGCCATCGAGCTGACGCGGAAGATCCCGGGCGCCGCCCTCCTCGACGCGGTCTGGGCGATTCCGGTCGCCGCCGTCGCTGCGACCCTGTCGCTGCTCTTCGCCCGCGGCGCGCGCGGCGCCATCGCGCGGACGCTCGAGCCGGTCGGCGGCGCGGCCTGCATCCGGCTCGGCCGCATCCTGGCCGTGGCCGGCATCTGCGTAACGCTCTCCGCCTCCATCGCCGTGGGCCTGTACGAGCTCCTCTTGCGCCTCGAGCACTGAGCTCTAGACTCCTGCTGTGTTCGAGATCGGCAACAGCCTGCGGGAGGCGCGCGAGCGGCAGGGCCTCGGATATCCCGAGATCGAGCTCGCGACCAAGATCCGCGCGAAGTACATCCGCGCGCTCGAGGAGGAGGACTTCACGTCCATCCCCGGCGACGCGTACATCCGCGGCTTTCTGCGGACGTACGCGGAGTACCTGGGGCTCGACGGCGACGTCTACGTCGACGAGTACGCGTCGCGCTTCATCACGAGCTGGCGCGACGAGCTGCCCCCTCGTCCCGAACGGCGCCGGGTCCGGCCGCGTGGGCGGCCCCTCGAGCGTCGAGCCGTTCTCCTCGTGCTCGCGGGGATCGTGGTCCTGGCGGTGCTGATCTTCGCGGCCTTCAGCATCCCGGGCTCTTCGACGCACGTGCCGGGAGTCGGGACGAAGCAGACCCACTCGGCGCCGCCTCGCCAGCTGGTCCTGCGCGGCACCGGACGCGGGACGTACGTCGAGGTGCGCCACGACGGCCGCTCCGGCAAGCTCGGCCTGTCCGGGACGGTCGAATCCGGGGAGACGGACACGATCCCCGGCGATCGCTTCTACCTCCTCGTGCGCAGGCCCGCGGGTCTCCGCCTCACGCTCGACGGTCGTGCCGTCGCGCTGCCGGCGGTGCACAACCTCAGCGTCCTCGTCACTCCGCGGCGGACGACTCGCCTGCGCGGGTGAACGGGCGGCCGCGCGCGGTCGTCGTCGTCACCGGCAGCGAGCTCGTGCGCGGCGAGCGCACCGACCGGAACGGCCCCTTTCTCGCCGCCGAGGCGCTGAGCAACGGGCTCGAGCCCGCCCGGATCACGATCGTGGGGGATGCGCCCGCCGAGCTCGAGGCGGTTCTGCGCGAGGGATTGGAGGCAGACGCCTGCCTCGTCTCCGGCGGGCTGGGCCCGACGCACGACGACCGCACCGTCGAGCTGGTCGCGAGCGCAGCCGGGCTCGAGCTGGTGGTGGACGAGACGCTCGAACGGGAGATCGAGTCGATCTCCCGCGCGCTCGCGGAGCGCTTGCGGCGGCCGTACGGCGACTTCGCGGCGGGGGTGACGAAGCAGGCGACCCGGCCCGCTCCGGCGGTCTCCATCGGTCTCGCGGGCACGGCCCCGGGGCTCGTCCTCCGGGCGCCGACGGGCTGCGTCGTGGTCGTGCTGCCAGGGCCCCCGGGGGAGCTGCGGCGCCTCTGGCCGAACGCGCTCGCGAGCGAGCCGATGCGCGAGCTGCTGGAGCGGACGAGACCGCCGGGTCGGCACGTTCTGCGACTCTTCGGCGTCAGCGAGTCGGCCGTGGCGCGGGCCCTCGAGGAAGCGGGCGGTGACGGCGACGGGGTGGAGGTGACGATCTGTGCCCGGGAGTTCGAGATCCATGTCGATCTGGTCGTCGAGCCCGGCGTGGAGGAGCGCGGGGCTGCTCTCGAGGCCGCTCTCGCAGAGCGCCTCGAGCGGTGGCTCTTCGCGCGCGATGAACGGCGCGTCGAAGAGCTCGTGCTCTCGTTGGCGGGTGCGCGCGGCCTGCGGCTCGCGACCGCCGAATCGTGCACCGGCGGCATGGTCGCGGCGCGGTTGACGAGCGTCGCCGGATCGAGCGCGAGCTTCGTCGGCGGTGTCGTCTCGTACGCGGACGAGGTCAAGCGGTCCGAGCTCGGCGTTCCCGAACAGCTGCTCGCACGGCACGGCGCCGTCTCCGCCGAGGTCGCAGGCGCGATGGCGGAGGGCGCGAGGCGGCGGCTCGGCGCCGACGTGGCCGTGGCGGTGACGGGAGTCGCAGGCCCCGGTGGAGGGACGCCGGACAAGCCCGTCGGACGCGTCCACCTCCATGCCGCCGGCCCGGACGGCTCTCTGGCCCGCACGCTCGATCTGCCGGGCGAGCGCGAGCAGATCCGGGTTCGGGCGACCGTCACCGCGCTTCATCTCCTGCATGCGCTTCTGACGGGAAGTCGCGACGAATTCGCGTGACCTCGGCCGCTAGCGTGAGCGGCGATGAAGGAATCCGGCTCTTTCTCGCTCTGCGCATGCCCGACGAGGTTCTCGACGAGGTCGCGCGCTGGCAGCGGGAGCAGTTGTCCGACGTCCGCGTCGTTCCACGCGAGCACCTGCACGTCACGCTGGCGTTCCTCGGCAGGCGCCCGGCCCGCGAGCTCGGGCCGGTGGTCGATGCATTGCGTGGTGTTGCTGCGGCGGCTGGTGAGATCGGTCTCACTCCGAGCCGTTATCGCGAGACGCGCAGCGTCGGCATGCTCGTCCTCGAGGACCGCGGAGGGGAGGCGGCTCGGCTTGCCGAGGACCTTCAGGAACGGCTGGAGCAGCTCGGCGTCTATCGCCGCGAAGGCCGGCCGTGGCTGCCGCACCTCACGGTTGCGCGGTGGCGCGAGCGGCCGCGCCTCGGGCTCGTCCCGCTGCCGGTGGGAACGTTTGTTCCGTCCGACGCTGCTGCTTACCTATCCCGGCTGCATCCTGGAGGTGCGGTCTACGACGTCCTGGAATCTGTCGCTTTAGGAGGCTGAGGTGGACAAGCACGAAGCACTCGACGTAGCGCTCGGCCAGATCGAGCGGCAGTTCGGCAAAGGCTCGGTCATGAAGATGAACGACCGCGCCGCGGTCTCGGTAGGCGCCGTCTCGACGGGATCACTTGCCCTCGATCTCGCGCTCGGGATCGGCGGTCTGCCGCGCGGCCGCATCGTCGAGATCTTCGGTCCGGAGTCCTCCGGCAAGACGACTCTCGTCTACCACGTGATTGCAGAGGCACAACGGCGCGGCGGTATCTGCGCCTTCATCGACGCCGAGCATGCGATGGATCCGGCCTACGCAAAGCGGATCGGCGTCGACATCGACAACCTCCTCGTCTCTCAGCCCGACACGGGCGAGCAGGCCCTCGAGATCACGGAGCTTCTGATCCGCTCCGGCGCGCTCGACGTCGTCGCGATCGACTCGGTCGCGGCGCTCACGCCTAAGGCCGAGATCGAGGGCGAGATGGGCGACTCCCACGTCGGTCTCCAGGCGCGTCTGATGAGCCAGGCGCTGCGCAAGCTCGCCGGTACGCTCAACCGCACCGACACGATCTGCCTCTTCACCAACCAGCTGCGCGAGAAGATCGGTGTCATGTTCGGGAACCCCGAGACGACTCCGGGCGGTCGCGCACTGAAGTTCTACTCGTCCGTGCGACTCGACATCCGCCGGATCGAAACGCTCAAAGACGGCGTCGAGGCGTTCGGGAACCGGGTGCGCGTCAAGGTCGTGAAGAACAAGGTCGCGCCGCCGTTCAAGCAGGCGGAGTTCGACATCATCTACGGCGCCGGGATCTCCTGGGAGGGCACGGTGCTCGACTCGGGACTCGAGCGAAAGGTCGTGACGAAGTCGGGCTCGTACTTCAGCCTCGGCGACGAGCGGCTCGGCCAGGGGCGCCAGAACGCGACTGCGTTCCTGCGCGAGCACCCCGACGTGACGCAGCAGATCCTGCAGGCGATCCAGGTGGAGCTCGGCTCGGACCAGATCGCGTCCGCGCGGCTGCTGCCGGTCGCCGCCGAAGAGTCTGCGGCGGCGAACGGCAAGGCGGAGGTGGCGGCGGAGGTGCTGGCGGCGGCCGAAGCCGAGGCGTGACTCCGATCGTTACCGGGTTGCGCGAGCGGAAGCGCAACCAGGTGGCCATCGAGCTCGACGGCCGGCCGTGGCGCGTGTTGCCGGCGGACGCGGTCGTCCGGGCCGGCCTGGCGGTCGGACGGCCCCTGGATCGACACACGGCGCGGGAGCTCGCGCGCGAGGTTCGTCGAGCGCGGGCCTTGACCAAGGCGACGCGAACGCTGGCCGTTAGCGCACGGTCGCGCCGGGAGCTCGAGCAGCGGCTCGCACGCGCGGGGCATGCCGCCGCGGCACGAGAGGAGGCGCTCGCGGCTCTGGATCGTGCCGGGCTCGTCGACGACGCACGGCTCGCGGAGGGCCGCGCCGAACTCCTTGCGCGACGCGGCTACGGCGACACAGCGATCCGGGCGGACCTCAGGCGCCGCCTGGTCGGCCCGGAGGCGATGGCTGCTGCCGTCGCGGCGCTCGAGCCCGAGCCCGCGCGGCTGCGGCGGTTGCTCGAGGCCCAAGATGTCACTCCGGCGCTCCTACGGCGCTTCGCCGGCCGGGGTTTTTCACGCGATGCGCTGGACGAGGTCGCGTCGTCGGTTGCGCGGGAGGCCTGAGACGCGATACGATGCCGAGGCATTCCATTCGACGTTTTGCCTGCAAAACCAGCTTTTCCGAAACCACATCCGATGATCGACTACTCAGACCCGACTACTCGGAGGTCGCGCGCGAGGTAGCGCAGCGGCTTTTCGGCCGGCGTCTGCCTGCCGGAATTACGGCTTCTCGGATAGCTGTCGCGTAGGCCCGGCGCAGGATGGGACGTGCCGCCAGTGGTGGCTGGGTCCCCGACCGAGGAGCCGAGAACCGTGCTGATCGGAGTCGGAATTGCCATCGGGATCGCCGTGGGCGCCGCTCTCGCGCTGCTCGCGGTCTCGGTCTTCGGCACGACAGGGGTGTCGAAAGCCCGCCGCCTCCGCGACCAACTGCTCGACGATGCGCGTCGCGAGAGCGACGCGGTGCGGCGCGAGGCGCAGGTCGAGGCCCGCGAGCAGGCCGTCCGCCTGCGCAGCGAGAGCGACGCGGAGCTGACCGACCGGCGGGCGCAGGTGCTCAAGATCGAGGAGCGCGTCCTGGCCAAGGAGGCCGAGATCGAGCGGAAGCTCGAGGCGCTCGCGCGCCGCGACCAGGGGGTCGCCGACCGGGAAGAGCACATCCGCCGGCTGCAGGAAGAGCTGAAGGAGAGGAAGGACGCCGAGCTCGCCGAGCTCGAGCGCGTGGCGGGGCTGACACAGGCCGAGGCACGCGCGCTGCTCCTCGAGCGTGGAGAAGAGCAGGCGCGGCACGAGCTCGCGCGGCGCGTGCGGACGCTCGAGGACGAGGCGCGTGCCGAATCGAAGCGCCGGGCGCGCAACCTCGTGGCGGACGCGTTGCAGCGCGTGGCGGCGAGTCACACGGCCGAGACGACGGTCACCGTCGTGGAGCTCCCCTCCGACGACATGAAGGGCCGGATCATCGGGCGCGAGGGCCGCAACATCCGTGCGCTCGAGCATCTCACCGGCGTGGACTTCATCGTCGACGACACGCCGCACGCGGTCGTGCTGTCCTCGTTCGACGGGCTCCGACGAGAGGTCGCCCGCCTGACCGTCACCAAGCTCCTGGAGGATGGACGGATCCACCCGGCTCGGATCGAGGAGACCTACTACGAGTCGAAGGCGGAGGTCGAGGAGGTCGTCCGCCAGGCCGGGGAGCAGGCGGTCTTCGAGGCGAACTGCGGCCCCTTCGCCGACGAGCTCGTCCAGATCCTCGGCCGGCTCCGCTTCCGGACGAGCTACGGCCAGAATGTCCTCAGGCACACGCTCGAGGTCGTGCACCTCGCCGGGATCATGGCGACCGAGCTCGAGGCGAGCGTCCAGACGGCGAAGCGCGCTGCCATGCTGCACGACCTCGGCAAGGCGATGACGCACGAGGTGGAAGGTTCGCATGCGCTGATCTCCGCCCAGCTCGCGAGGCGCCACGGAGAGTCCCAGGGCGTCGTCCACGCCATCGAGGCGCACCACTACGAGGTGCAGCCGCAGACGGTGGAGGCCGTGCTCCTGATCGCGGCGGACGCCGTCTCGGCGAGCAGGCCCGGCGCCCGCGGCGAGAGCCTCGAGCAGTACATCAAGCGTCTCGAGGCGCTCGAGGAACTCGCGGCCTCGAAGCCGGGCGTCGAAAAGGTCTACGCGCTCCAGGCGGGGCGCGAGATCAGGGTCATCGTCAGCCCGGGCGACGTCGGCGACGACGAGGCTGCCCTCCTCGCGCACGAGATCGCGCGGGAGATCGAAGACCGGCTCGAGTACCCCGGCCAGGTGAAGGTGACCGTGATCCGCGAGAGCCGCACGGTCGACGTGGCGAGGAACCAGCCGGCGATGCCCGGGCAGCCGCCGGTGCGCGAGCAGCCGGAACAGACGGCGGACTCGCCGATCCAGGCCGCCTAGCGTCTCGGCCCCCCGAAGAGGCGACCGCAGGGCTCTCTCATGACCAAGCAGCGCTGGATGGCTCTCTGCTTCGCCCTGGGGTCGACCTGCTTCCTGATCGGCCCGTTTCCGGGCTATGCGCAGCTCGTCGGCGAGTCGGCGGACGCCGTCACGTTCTTCGCCGGCTCGATCCTGTTCACGGCCGGCGCCGCGCTGCAGAGTTTGCTTGCGTGGCCCCTACGGCGGGTCGTGGGCGGCGGACGCGCGGCGTGGTGGGCCGCCATCGTCCAGTCCGCGGGCACGATCTTCTTCAACGTGACCACCTACCAGGCGATGCACGTCGCCCTCACGAGTTCCGGATACGACAGGCTCGTCTGGCGGCCCGACTGGCGCGGCTCGGTCTGCTTCCTCGTGTCCGGCGCGATTGCCTACCGCGCCTCGCGCCGCCGTGCCTGGCACGGATGGCTGCCCGTGCGCGGCGGCGCCGGCTGGTGGCAGCCGGCGGTCAACCTGCTCGGCTGCGTCTTCTTCGGCATCTCCGCGGTCGCCGGCTACCTCGTCCCGGCGACCGGCTCGCTGCTCGACCAGGCAGCCGCCAACTGGAACACGGCGCTGGGCGCGGCGTGCTTCCTCGCCTGCGCGCTCGACACCTTGCATACCGATCGCGCTTCGAAGATGCCGCATCGTCACCGGCTCCGGCAGCTCGAGCACGAACTCGAGGAGGATCTGCGAGAAGCGACCTGAGCAGGGCTACCCTTCTGCGGTGCGCCGCTACCACGTCACGACGTTCGGCTGCCAGATGAACGCGCACGACTCCGAGCGGATCAAGGGGCTGCTCGAGGAGCTCGGGCTCGGTGAGGCGCCCTCGCAGGAGCAGGCGGACGTGATCGTCCTCAACACGTGCACGATTCGCGAGAAGCCCGACACGCGCTTCGCCGCCCACATGGGGAACGCGGCGAAGCTGAAGCGTGAGCGACCGGGGACGATCGTCGCGGTCGGGGGCTGCTACGCAGAAGCGCAGCGGGAGCGGCTGTTCACGCTTTATCCGGACGTCGACGTCGCGTTCGGTCCCGGCACGATCTCGCACCTCGGCGACTGGCTCGGAGCGGGCGGCGAAGGGCTTGCGCGCGGCTCGTTCGGGACCGGGGAGGAGCGGGCCTTCGCAGCTCGGCTGCCGGTCCACCGTGAGCGGCGCTTCCAGGCGTGGGTGCAGGTCTCGATGGGCTGCAACTCGGTCTGCTCCTACTGCATCGTGCCGGCCGTCCGTGGGCGCGAGACGTCCCGGCGCCCCGGTGAGGTGGTCGCGGAAGTCGGGCGGCTCGCCGCGGAAGGCGTCCGCGAGGTGACGCTGCTCGGCCAGAACGTCAACTCGTACGGTCGCGACGTGGGATCGAGCTTCGCGGAGCTTCTGCGCGCGCTCGACGTCGTGCCGGGGATCGAGCGCATCCGCTTCACGAGCCCCCACCCGAAGGACTTCCGCCGCGACGTCATCGCCGCGATGGCGGGGTGTGCGGCGGTCTGCGAGCACGCACATCTGCCGCTCCAGTCGGGCTCGAGCCGGATCCTCAAGGCAATGCGCCGGACGTACTCGCGCGAGCGATACCTGCGGCTCGTCTCGGAGCTGCGGGCCGCGATCCCGGACCTCGCGCTCACGACCGACATCATCGTCGGCTTCCCGGGAGAGACGGAGGGCGACTTCCAAGAGACGCTCGAGGTGGTGCAGGAGGTCGGCTACGACGGCGCCTTCACGTTCGTCTACTCGCCGCGGGCCGGCACCGAGGCGGCCGCGATGCCCGACCAGGTGCCGGACGAGCTGAAGCGCGAGCGGATCGAGCGGCTGGTCGAGGTCGTGCAGCGCGTGGCCGCCGAGCGGAACGGTGCCCGTGTGGCGATGGTCGAGGAGGTGCTCGTCGAAGGCCCGAGCCGTACCGAGCCCGAGCTCCTGCGCGGCCGGACGCGCCGGAACACGACGGTGAACTTCCGCGGCGGCGCGGTCGCGGGCGAGCTCGTCCCGGTGAGGATCGAGGCCGCAACGTCGACGACTCTCGCCGGCACCCAGCTTGCAGCAGTCGCAGCCTAGACGCCTCCGTGGCTGAGCTCGTCATCGGTCTCTTCGGGCCGACGGCGAGCGGGAAGTCGGACGTGGCGGCCGTCGTCGCCGAGAGGATCTCCGCCGAGGTCGTCTCGGCCGACGCGATGCAGGTCTACGACGGCCTGCCGATCCTCACGAACCGCTCGCCGCACCCGGAGCGGCTGGTGGGAATCTGGCCGCTCTCACACGTTGCCTCGGTCGGCGAGTACGCGCCGCTCGCGCACGCCGCCGTCGACGAGATCCTGGCCGTCGGAGGCACGCCGCTCGTCGTGGGCGGAACAGGCCTCTACTTCCGGGCCGCGCTCGCCGAGCTCGAGCTGCCTCCCGCACCGGCGCCCGGAGCGCGTGAGCGTTGGGAACGGCTCTATGACGAGGACGGTGCGACTGCCGCGCACAGGCGGCTCGCCGAGCTCGACGCGGCCGCGGCGGCGCGGATCCACCCCAATGACCGCCGCCGCGTGGTCCGGGCCCTCGAGCTCGCAGAGGGGGGACGCTCGCTCGTGCCGCTCGCGGACGCGCTGTTCGGCGGCGCCTGGCGGCATCCGACCCTTCTCGTGGGGCTCGACGTGCCGAAACCCGAGCTGGAGCGGAGGATCGCCGACCGGACGAGGCGCATGTTCGAGGCCGGGGTCGAAGAGGAGGTGCGCGCCGCGCTCCTCGTCGAGCCGTCGGTGACCGCGGAGAAGATCATCGGCCTGCACGAGGTCGCCACACTCCCGCGCGAGCAGGCGATCGACGCGGTGATCAAGCGCACACGCCGCTATGCCGCTTATCAGCGCAAGTGGCTGCGGCGCCTCGACGGTCTCGTTATGGTCGCGGCCGACCGGCCGCCGGAGGAGACCGCTGCTGAGATCGTCGCGCTGGCACGCACACGGGAACGTCTATCTCGTCCATGAGGGGCCCGCGGGGGACCTCGACCTGTCGGGCACGGACGGCGCGGTCGAGGTGCTCGGCGTCGACGGCGACGACGTGACGATCGGCATCGTGAACCCGGACGGCTCCCGGGCCGAGATGTCCGGGAACGGGACGCGCATCGCAGCCGCCTGGCTCATGAGTCGGACCGGCGCGACGACGGCGCGGGTCCACGTCGGCTCGCGGACCGTGGCCGTGCGGCGTACGGAGGACGGCCTGTACGAGTCGGAGCTCGGCGCCGTGGACGTGGGCCAGCCGGAGATCGTGGACGGGATCGAGTTGGTCGCCGTCTCGGTGGGCAACCCTCACGCGGTCGTGACGGGGGATCCGAGCCGGATCGCAGAGCTCGGCCCGCGCCTCGAAACGCATCCGCGGTTCCCGGAGCGGACGAACGTCCAGGTCGCGCGCGTGGAACTGCCCGGCGAGGTGACCGCGCGCGTGTGGGAGCGTGGGGTGGGGGAGACGTCGGCGTCCGGCACGAGTGCCGTCGCGGTGGCGGCTGCCACGCACGGCGACGGGGAGGTCGTCGTGCACTTCCCGGGCGGCGACCTCCGCGTCCGCCTGGCGGGCGGCCGAGCGTGGCTCACCGGGCCCGCCGAGCTGCTCGAGAAATTGCCGGGGCCCGGCCACGAAGCCGGCACGGATGCGTAGCGGTTCCCCGGCTATCGGGGTATAGGGATTGACCAAACCCGGACAAACCCCGAAGTGGCCAGGCGTTAACCGCGTAGTGGCCAGGCGAGGCACACAGTTTCATGAAAAAGCTCTACAGGGAGTTCCTCCGCGTGCCGGTCGAGGGCAGTTCAACATCACAGCCCAAGATCATCCAGAGCCTGCTCTACCGTTGTCGTGTGGATGATGCAGATGAAGAAGACGGGCTGAGCGCTAGGCCCTCGGCGCGATTGTCGAGCATACGAGGAGCAAGCCGACCGACGGGACGTTGGCGCTGCTCTACGACGAGATCGGGAGGGCCCTTAGCGCGCAGCGCCGCTGCGTCGAGTCCTTAAACGCTCGGGCGCAGCAGCTCCTCGGCTTTGCAACGATCATCCTGGCCATTCTCGCGGCGATCGTCCCGACCCATCCCAGCGTCGCGATAAGGATCCTCTACGCGATCGCCCTCCCGGTGCCGCCATCTTCAGCGGGCCCGCCTGGAGGGTTCGCGGATGGCGTCTCGATCCGTCGCCGCTGAACCTGTGGGAGGACTACCGCCTGACGACGAGGCATGTCCGCGAGAGGGTGATCGCCAACAGGCGTGCATCTCTCACGTCCGAGCAGGCCGGCATGACGCTGACCGGCGACGGCGCGCCGCGAGACGGTGGTGGGAGCAATGGCTGACGAGAACGAACAGACTTCCGTTCCGAAGACTCAGCCGAGCGAACCGCTTGGCCCGGAGATCGAGCTGGATCCGCGCCTCGTTGAATTGCTGGAGCGCGACCGAAAGGCCGGCGTCCTCGAAGAGCGCTAGCGCGCTATCCGTGTGCGAGCGGATAGGTGAGGCCCGGCTTCGCTGCAGTAACACCATCCCCGTCGGGCATCCAGCCTGCGTTGGTAAGGCCAGAGTTGCTGCCCTTGGCATCAAGTTCGAAGAACCACGGGCGCACGTTCCGAGGGTGTCCAATGGTGAGAATCCGCTGGAGCACATCAGCTGCAGCTGCAGATCCAGCAGCGGGTTCAGCCGTCTGGAACACGAACACACACGTCCCGTTGATCCACGGGAGAGTCTTCGCGGAGACGAGCCTCAGCGAAGCTTGCTCAGCTGACTGGTCTAGCTCTGGCTTGGGCCGGTGTTCCGGAATCACCCCTGAGCCCGGATCAGCCGTGACATCCAAGCTGTCTGCGGCGTATAAGGGGTGGATGAAGCCGCTTGCGCTGCTGCTATTTGCCCTTGTCGGCATCGCCGCTGCTGGTTGCGGGTCCGGAACAAAGGTTGGCTCGGACCCGAGCAGGGTCACAGGCACAACTACCACTGCGGGTGTGGCGAGCGACACCTTGATCTCGGCCTCGGCGAGCAGAGGATCCACGTCCGGTCGCGTGTCCGACCTCCAATTCACTTACCCGCGCGGGTATCACGCACGGCCTTTCAAGAGCTGCAGCCTGGCGGTGACGGGCGATCGCAACGGCGGCTGTGAGCGGGGCGTGGTGATCGCGAGTTATCCGTTGAGGTCGCAACCCGAGATCGCTGGTTCCGGGGCGCGCTTCTCATCGAAGGGAGTTGCGCTTGAGCTGTACCGACCACCGGCCGACAACGGCCTCGCGGACGTGAGGCTTGGCAATCGCCGATTGTCGCTGTGGCAGTTCGATGCGGCAGACGATTCCCTTCAACTGCCGGGAGAGAAGGCTGCGCCGCCGGAGCAGTGGGGTGCCTGGTTTCGCGTAAACGGTGCGAGCTACTCGGCGATCGCCTGGGTCGGAAACAACGCAAGGAAGGTCGATCGGGCGAAGCTCGCAGCGGTGATCAACTCTGTCCACAGGCGCGGACAGACTCCACGCGCCCCTTCACCCAAGCCGGCCCCACAAGTGACGCGAGTCTTATGCGGCGGAACTGCGAGCAACCCTCGCGTGCCCGACAACGCCCTCGTGGGTGCGGCCTCGGACTTGATCTGCGTGCAGATCGTTGGTCATACCTGCCACGTCTGGACGCGGCCGGTTGGCGCGCCGCCCGCCGACGTCCGCGAACGGCACCTCCAGCTACGCGCGAACTTCTGCAGGTTCACGCGCGACTTCCTAAGACGCCACCCCCGCGGCTCTTCCGTCCAGCCCGCAAGGCCCGGCCTCACGGCTCTGTTGCCGCGAGTGCGAACCTAGCTAGACGAGCGGCTTTCCACGAATAGTCTCGACTGGGCCACTGTTCGGCAGGCCCCCTGAATCGTCAGTTGTAGGGCGGGTGGAGCGGCAGGATGAGCGGTGGTCTCGGCCTTTGCTTGAAGTCGAAGTCGTTGGCGAGGTTGCCGAGGATGGGTGCGTTCTCGCGGACGTCTGGGCGAGGGTCGGGGCGGCCGTCGGTGGTGGGGTCGATGCGGTGATGGTGCAGGAAGTCGTCCTCGATGAACTTGAGGTAGGCGTCTTGGCTGAGGATCTGGTGGTCGATATAGCCTCGTCTTGGCGTAGGGGCTGATCACCGAGGGCGGGACACGTAGTCCGGAGCCCTGATCGTCACGGAGGGTGGATTGACGTGGTCGTAGAATCCGCTCCAGTCGTCCCAGCAGAGGAAGATGGCGGTTGAGCCCCAGGCTCGGGAGCGCATGATCGAGTTGATGAGGCCTGTGACGTAGGCCTGTCCGTTGGTGATGAGAGCGGGCGGGTGATCGCTGTCTTTGTCGCCGGGGACGATCCAGGAGATCGCTGGCAGCGTGTTGTCTTTGAGGTCGGTGAAAACGGCGGGGAGCGGTTTGATGTCTCGGAGTTGGTGGTTCTGCTGCACCGTGTCGAACCACGGAAGTGGATTCCAGACCCCCGGTGTCTGTGAGTTCTGCGGTACCGGCGCGCAGAACATCTGGTTGTCAGCACAATCGGGCTCCTCGCCTCTCTGGATGTAATAGCTCCAGCTGACTCCGTACTTGTGCAGCAGATAGGTCAGATTCCACGGTAGTCGGGCGGCGTGCCGCGGGATTCGGAGTGGGCGCCGGGCGGAGTGCCGGGATCCTGCACCGCCGAGTGACAGCTCATCGGGTCGCCCTTTCGTCTGCATTTCGCCGACCAGCCGGAGACGAGGTAGAGGTGCTCGGGAAGGCTCCAGGAAGCGTCCGACTGGAACATGTGGTCCTGGAGGACGAAGTGCCGGGCGTAGGCCCAGTAGTTGGGGATCTCGCGCCCGTTGTGGTAACCACTGATGTCCGGGTGCTTTGGCACGTAGGAGCAGCGCGGGTCGTCGAACTGCGCCTTGCAGTAGCTCGCAGGCCTGATCGGCTTGCTCCACGAAGCCGTTTATCTGCCGCTGACGAAGTCGTCCACGGCGTTACGTGCCCGGCGGTCCGCCGGAGTTGCGGTCGGACATGTCGTGGTAGGGGCGGTCGCAGCTGTTCCGCTGCGGGTCCGGGACGCAGGGGACCGTGCCCGGGTTCCCTGCCAGTCCGGGGATCCCGTCGGCCCCGGGGTAGGTGCCGAAGTAGGAGTCGAAGGAGCGGTTCTCCTGCATGATGATCACGACGTGTCGGATCCTGTGGATGCCCTTTCGCGTCCCGTCAGGCAAGGGCTTGCCGGCCCAGGCGACGTGATGGCCGTGCCGCGGCAGTCCGGCCAACAGAGCGACGGACAGGCCCACCAGAAGGAGCACGGCGAGGCCGCCCAATATCGCCCGCTTCAAAGGCCCCCCGGTCAGTTTGTGTCTGGAATCTTCAGCAGGAGGTGGTCTCGGCTACCGGATCGAGAACGGAGAGATGGTGGTGGGTGCGGGGGTGGTCGCTCTGATCAGTGCGAGCTGGCGTTGGTCCGGTGACCAGCCTGCAGGCGATCCGAGGCCCACGAAGTGTTTAACGCCTGTGTTCAGGTTCAGCACGTATGCCCGATCAACTGGCGCGTGTGGCCCTCCATTGGCGGCGTGGGGCCAAGTGACCTTGTGACATGCGAGCGACGATCCGTCTGGAGACCAGAGTTCGCAGCCCGCGAGTTCCCCAGACGGTCCGTGGACGACGCGACCCGACGCGTTTGTGATGTAGAGCTTGCTCGCAACGGCCCACAGGATCCGGCGCCCGTTCGGGCTCCATTCACTGCCGCCGAACTTGGCACTGGTTGGACGCTGCCAGCTTGACGGTTTGGGTCGGCGTGACCCGGTAGATCGCCGACTCTCCCTCGCCGCAAGGAGGTCGCGCACCGTTCCCAGCTGAGGCCAAGAAGACGGACGGGTTCGTGGGCGAGACCGTCAGCGCATTGATTTGCCAGCCGCTTGGCAGTCCGTGCACGCTGAAGTCACGGCCGCCCGCGTATCGAATCTTCGTGCCGCTGAAGAAGATGATCCGACTGTCAGCGCCCACGATCGCGTTGCCGCTGCCGAACGAGTCAGGGTCGCCTCCGGCAAATCGAAACTGGCCGAGCTCCACCCGCTTCCGCTGGCTCCGGCTAGATGAAAGGGTCGTCATCCAGACGGCGGTTGAGCCACCCTTCAGGTTCCAGGGGTGGGGGTAATAGATGAGCACGGGATCCCGACACGGCCACACCGTCCCGTAACGTGGGAAGGCGACACCGTGCGTGGAGAACACCTTGTCTTCGGGGTCACCGTCTGAGTAGTAGACGAGGCGCCGGCCTCCACCGGCGAGCCAGGCGATGCCGGAGCTGTTTGCGCCTGACAAGTTCTGCTTCGGGCAGCCGCTAGCGCCCAGGGCGGCCGCGGCTGCCCGAAGCGAGGAGTAGCTCGCGTACACGGATCCGGCGCTGGCGTCTCGACGCGTACTGCTTCCACAGCCAGCAACCGTGAGCGCAAGCGCACACACCCCTACGGCAACAAGGCCCGCGTAACGCTTCCCCATGGCGGCTCGACTGTAGCTCCGCCGTCTAATGATCCCCCAATGTCGAGCAGGGGTGGACGCGAGCGTTCCGAGCCGAGTGGGGCGCTCGCACGGGGGGCGGTTCGGCGGGCGAGAGCTTGCAGTCCGCGCGTAACACGACACTCGCGACTACCCAGGTCAACACTCCCCGCGATCGAGATCGCAACTCGCGCGAACTGGCCATCGCTCCCGATAGAGCGCCTCAAGCTCTCCAGGCTGCGAGCCACGCACCGCTCATAGGACTATCGAGCAGCCCGGTCTGTCTAGCCGCAATACTCGCCTGGGCCAGCGTCCTCTGGACCGATCATCAGGAGCATTTCAGCCTCAAGGAGACCCACCTCACCAGCACTCCGGGTGGCCAGAGGGGGGCGCCAGCGCGGCCACCACCCGGCCACTCGCGGGAAGTGTCCGGGTTTGGTCGATCCCTATACCCCGTTCCCCGGCTCTCGTCTACCCCGAGGGCGGAGGGAGAGCTACATCGCCCCCTTTGGGTGGGGGTATGGCTCGCGCCCGTGCCGCGCCCGAACCCCCGGCCGCCTCAGTTGCCGATCTCGAACTCGCGCAGCACGTCGTTCAGCGACATCCGGTCGTGCGACTCGTCGCGCCAGCCCACGATCAGCGGCGTCGGCAACCCGTAGCCGCCCGCCGGAAACTCGCGCTGCCGCACGCCGGGCACGACGACGGCGCGCGGCGGCACGGCCCCGCGATGTTCGACGGGCTCGGAGCCCGTCACGTCGATGATCGGCACCGAGGCCGTGATCACGACGCCGGCGCCGAGGATCGCCTGCTCACCGACGATGCAGCCCTCGGTCACGATGCTCCGCGAGCCGATGAAGGCGCCGTCCTCGACGATCACCGGCCGCGCGTTGACCGGCTCGAGCACGCCGCCGATCCCGACTCCGCCGGCGAGATGCACGTCGGCGCCGATCTGCGCGCACGACCCGACCGTGGCCCACGTGTCGACCATGGTGTTCGGGCCGACCCAGGCGCCGATGTTCACGTAGCTCGGCATCAGGATCACGCCGGGAGAAAGAAACGACCCGTAGCGCGCGGTCGCCGGCGGCACGACGCGCACACCGCGCTCGGCGTGGTCGCCCTTGAGCGGGATCTTGTCGAGGTACTCGAACGGTCCGACCTCGATCGGCTCGACCTTGCGCACCCGGAAGTACTCGAGGATCGCGGCCTTCGCCTCCTCGTTCACGAGCCAGTGGCCGTCGATCTTCTCGGCGACCCGCACCTCGCCGCGGTCGAGCGCCGCGATCGTCGCCTCGACGTCCATCACGCCGGCTCTCGCAGGATCTCTACGGCCCGCACGCACTCCTCGAGGGTCGGCACGAGCGCGAAGCGGACGTAGCCCTCGCCGCTCGGCCCGAACATCTCGCCGGGGGAGACGATGATTCCGCGCTCGAGCAGCGCCGCCGGGTCCGGCCCGACGACCCAGAGGTACATCGTCGCCTCGCTCGCCACGATCTCCCAGCCGCGGCTCTCGATCGCGGGAATCAGCACGTCCCGTTTCGCCCGGTAGCGCGCGCGGGTCTCCTCGACGTGCCGCTCGTCGTTCCAGGCCGCGACGGACGCGCGCTGCACGAACTCCTGCGGCGCCGTGCCCACGGTCGGGCGGTACGCCTTCAGAGCCGCCACGATCTCCGGCGGTCCCGCGACGAATCCGGAGCGGTAGCCGGTCATCGACGAGCGCTTGCTCAACGTCTGGAAGACGACGACGCGTGAACGGTCGGCTGCCTGGAGCGCCGACGGCGGCGGCTCGTCGAACCACAGCTCCGTGTACGCCTCGTCCGAGCCGACGACGAAGTCGTGACGCTCGGCCGCCTCCGCGAGCTCGTCGTAGAATCGGCGCGGAGCGACCGCACCCGTCGGGTTGTGCGGGTAGTTCACCCAGACGAGCGCGGCGTCGTCGTCGACCTCGTCGAGATCCGGCAGGAAGCCGTTCTCCCGCCGCAGCGGCATCGTCTGCACCCGGGCGCCCGCGAAGAGCGCACCGCGCTCGTACACCGGGTAGGCCGGCTCGCCGAACACCACCACGCGCCCGCCGGTGCCGAGCACCTGCGCGAGCGAGAAGATCGCCTCCTTCGACCCGTACGTCGGCACGACTTCCGCGTCGGGATCGACGGCGACGCCGAACCGCCGCTCGAGCCAGCCTGCCGCCGCCTCCCGCAGTTCGGGTAACCCTTGAGCGAGCGGATAGGGCGCCCGCTCGGGCAGCGCGTCGACGAGCGCCTGGCGGATCATCGGGTCGGTCGGCTCGTTCGGATCGCCCTTGCCGAAGTCGATCACGTCGACGCCGGCGGCCAGGAGCCTCCGCCGCTCCTCCTCGAGCCGCGTGAACGGGTACACGGCCAGCTCCGTCAGCACCGGGTTGATCACGAGAGGAACCTAGCCAGCACGTCGTACACCGCGTGCAGGTTCGCGATCGGGATCTGCTCGTCCTGCCGGTGCGCGTACTTCGTTGCACCGGGGCCGTAGTTGATCGCGTCGATCCCCTGCTCGGCGAATTGCGCCACCGGCGTCCACGCCTGCTTCGGCGCGACGTCCGGCACCAGCCTGCGCAGCCGCTCGACGAGCGGGTTCTCGAGCGCCGGCGGCGCCGCCGGCGAGTTGTGCAGGACGTGCAGCTCGCCGTCCGGGACGAGCTCGCGCAGCCGTGACTCGGCTTCGTTGCGCGAGCGGCCGGGCGCGAAGCGGAAGTTGAGCTCCGCCGAGGCGACCGCCGGCACGACGTTCTGCGCGATCCCGCCCTCGACGAGCACCGCGCTCAGCACCTCGCGGTAGACGAGCCCGTCGCGCTCGACGTCGAGCGGCTCGAGACGGGCGAGCGGCGCGAGACCCTCCGCGAGCGCGTGAATCGCGTTGCGGCCCGTCCAGGGCCGGGCGGAGTGCGCGCTCTCGCCGTGGAACTCGATCCGCGCCTGGAGGTTCCCGAGGCAACCGGCGTGCAGGATCGCGTCCGTCGGCTCGAGCACGACGGCGAGCTCGGTGCCCGCGAGCACGCCGCTGGCGAAGACGGCGGGCAGCGGGCTCTCCTCCAGCGGAACCTCTTCCCGCGTGAAGAAGACGTACCGCGCGGGCGCGCCGGCCCGCGTGAGCTCGAGCATCACGGCCACGCCGCCCTTCATGTCGCTCGCTCCCAGGCCGTGCACGGCATCGCCGCCGATCCGGCCGGGCAGGTTCTCCTGCGCCGGCACCGTGTCGACATGACCGGCGAGGGCGACCGGCGCCGCGGCGTCTCCCCAGACGATCGCCTCGTCGTCGTCATAGAGCGGCTCGCCCGGGAGCAGGCTCCGCACGAGCTCCAGCGCGGCGCCCTCGTGACGGCTCTCCGAAGGGACGTCGACGAGCTCGAGGGTCCGGGCCGCGAGATCGGGATCTGGCATGTCAGGAGTCATAATGACCGCCGGATGGCCGCGAGACAGCCCGATCGCTCGAGGGCGGCCGAGCCCGAGCGCGGGCTCCTCCTCGCCGTGCTCGCACCCGGAGCCGACGGGGCCGACGAGCTCGCCGAACTGGAGGAGCTCGCGAGGACGGCGGGCGTCGAGCCTGTCGGCCGGGTCGTCCAGCACCGGCGCTTCCCCGACCCGCGCAGCTACGTCGGCAAAGGGAAGCTCGAGGAGCTGAAACAGGCGTACGGCGACGCCTCGGCCGAGGTGCTGATCGCCGACGACGAGCTCAGCCCGCCGCAGCAGCGGGCGCTCGAGAACACGCTCCAGGCGAGGGTCGTCGACCGCACGCAGCTGATCCTCGACATCTTCGCCCAGCACGCCGTCAGCGCCGAGGGGAAGCTCCAGGTCGAGCTCGCACAGCTCGAGTACAACCTCCCGCGGATGCGGGGAATGTGGCAGCACCTCGAACGGCTCGGCGGCGGCGTCGGAACCCGCGGTCCCGGCGAGTCCCAGCTCGAGACGGACCGGCGGCTGGCACGCCGGCGCGTCACGCTGCTCCGCGAGCGGCTGCGGAAGCTGAGCCGCCAGCGCGACATCCGGCGCAAGGAGCGGCGGCGCACCGAGACACCGACCGTTGCGCTGGCCGGCTATACGAACGCCGGCAAGTCGACGCTCCTCAACGCGCTCACGGACGCTGGCGTCTCGGTCCGCGACCGCCTGTTCGAGACGCTCGACCCGGTCACGCGAGGCTTCGAGCAGGAGGGACGCCGCTACCTCGTCACCGACACCGTCGGCTTCGTCCGCCGCCTGCCGCACCAGCTCGTCGAGGGGTTCGCCGCGACGCTCGAGGAAACCCTCGTGGCCGACCTCGTCCTGCACGTCGTCGACGGATCGGCGTCCGAGCAGCAGCTCGTCGAGCAGATCGCCGCCGTCGATGCGGTCCTGAGGGAGATCGGCGCGACCGACCTCCCGATCGAGCTCGTCGTCAACAAGATCGACGCCGTCGACACGCTCGGCCGGCGCCGGCTCGCGAACCGGTACCCCGACGCACTGCAGATCTCGGCGCTCACCAGCGAAGGGCTCGACGACCTGCGCGCCCGGGTCGCCGAGCGCTTCGGCGAGCGGTTCGAGCGCGTGCGCCTCCTGCTGCCGTACGACGAGGGAGGACGCCTGAACGAGCTCTACGCGCTCGGCGCGCCGATCGACGAGCGCGAGGACACGGCGGAGGGGGTGCTCGTCGTCGCGCGCCTGCCGCGGCGTGAGCTCCGCCGCTACGCGCCGTATCTCATCGCCGAGGAAGCTCCGAAGCGGCGCCGGAAAGGCGCATGACCGAGCTACCCGTCCAGCGCCTCCACGACAGCGCGACGCTGCCCGCGCGGGCGTACGAGGGCGACGCCGGGCTCGACCTCTCCGCAGCCGAGCGTGTCGAGCTCGGCCCGGGAGAGCGCGCCTCGGTCGGCACCGGCCTCTCGGTCGCGATCCCCGAGGGCCACGCCGGTTTCGTCCAGCCTCGCTCGGGGCTCGCCGCCAAGCACGGCATCACGGTCCTGAACACACCGGGCCTCGTCGACTCCGGCTACCGCGGCGAGCTCAAGGTCGTGCTGCTCAACACGGACCGGCACGAGCCGTTCGTCGTCGAGGCGGGAATGCGGATTGCGCAGCTCGTGGTCGTCCCGGTGGCGCTGGCCGAACCGAGAGAAGTGACCGAGCTCCCGGACAGCGAGCGGGGCGAGAAAGGCTTCGGCAGCTCGGCCCACTGATGCCGCTCGAGCCGCGTATCCGGGTTTCGGCCGTCCTCCGCTGGGAGGGACGCGTCCTCCTCTGCCGGCACGAGAAGTCCGGGCGCGGCGAGTACTGGCTGCTCCCCGGCGGGGGTGTGAACAGCGGCGAGAGCCTCGTGGACGGCCTGCGGCGCGAGCTCGCCGAGGAGGTGGGGATCGGCGACGACCTGATGTTCGAAGGCCCGGTGGCGGTCGTCGACTCGATCGCGCCGAAGCGCGCCTTCGTCGGCAAGCACGTGGTGCACATCATCTTCGCCGCCGACCTCTCGGGCCGGTCGCTCGAACGGGTCACCTCGACCGACGCGGCGGTGCGCGGCCACCGCCTGTTCGACCCGGCCGAGCTCGACACCGTCGTGCTGCACCCGCCCCTGCAGCGCTTCCTCGGCCGCTGGCAGCCAGGCGATCCGGCCGTCTATCTCGGCGCACTCTGGGCGCCGTGACCTCGACCGCCGATCTGCTGGACGAGCACGGCGAGCGGGCGGCCGTCTGCCTGCTCCAGTTCCGCGCCTTCGGAGCCCCTGCGTTCTCGGGCCGTGTCGCGACGGTGCGCTGTCCCGAGGACAACGTCCTGCTCCGCCGTCGGCTCGAGGAGCCGGGGGAGGGGCGCGTGCTCGTCGTCGACGGCGGCGGTTCGCTCCGCTGCGCACTCCTCGGCGACAGCCTCGGCCGGCTCGCGCTCGACAGCGGTTGGGCCGGGCTCGTCGTCAACGGCTGCGTCCGTGACTCGGCCGCGCTCGACGTGCTCGGGCTCGGGGTGAAGGCGCTCGGGACGAACCCGCGTCCGAGTGGCAAGGAGAGCGCAGGCGAGGTCGAGGTGCCGGTGAGCTTCGGCGCGGTGACCTTCGAGCCGGGCGCGATGCTCTATGCGGACGAGGACGGAGTCGTCGTTCTTTCGTGACGCCGCCGCCGCTCAGGCGAGTCTCGATCCAGGGGTATCGCGCCGCCCGCGAGCTCGAGCTCACGCCGGGCTCCGTGTGTGCGCTCGTCGGTGAGGCGTCGAGCGGCAAGTCGACGGTGCTGACCGCGATCTGGACGCTGCTCGAGGCCGCCGCGCCGCCGCCGACCATCGACGACGTCGCCCGCGACGGGGCGGGTGGACGGATCCGCCTGGAGGCCGACGTCGCGAACGGGACGATCTTCCTCGACGCCCGCCCACCCGACACGCTCAACCTCAACCGGGCGGGCGCGCCGCCGGTGCTCTTCCTGCCCGCCAACCTGCGCTCGCGGACGCTCGTCGCGCCGGCCACGGGCCGCGGCGCCCCCGAGGCGGCGGAGCTCTTCCAGCCGCCGCCCGTCGACCGCCACTGGGCCGCGGCCGACGGCGGGCTCGCTCTCGTCGCCGGCATGGACCGGCTGCTCCACTCGAAGCTGCGCCAGTTCGTGCTCCTGATCGAGGAGCCCGAGCTCTATCTCAGCCCGCACGCCCAGCGCCACCTCTACGGCCTCCTGCGGGCGCTCGCGCAGGCGGGGAACCAGATCCTCTACTCGACGCACGCGCCGGTGTTCCTCAGCGTCGACAAGCTCGAGGAGCTCGCGCTGGTCCGCCACACGCCGACTGGCGGGACCTCGCTCTTCCAGCCGGAGCCGCTGGCCGAGGCCGAGTCGTTCCGCGCACTCTCGGAGTTCGACAGCAACCGAGCCGAGCTCTTCCTCGCGCGCTGCGCCGTGCTCGTCGAGGGGCGCACCGAGAAGATCATCTTCCCGCTCGTGTTCGACGCGCTCGGCGTCGATCCCGACAAGGAGGGGATCCTCGTGCTCGAGTGCGGCGGCAAGGGCAACATGCCGCTCTTCTCGCGCATCGCGAACGCCTGCAGCATCCCGTACGTCGTCGTCCACGACCGCGACGCGCCGCGGGGCAACCGTCCGGTCGAGTCCGAGCGGGTCGTCAACCGTCAGATCCGAGAGGTCGCGGGGAGCCGGCGGACGGTCGTGCTCACGCCGGACTTCGAGAGCGTCTCCGGTCTGAGGGCGAGCACCCGCGGCCGCAAACCCCAGAAGGCGTGGCAGCGCTACCGCGGCAACGGCCAGGTGCCCGAGCCGCTGCGGGTCGCGGTCGAGAAGATCCTGAAGATCGCGCGGTCGGGCTGACCTAGCCGAACCTGCCGCCGCGCGAGCGCGCGCGGGCGGCGGAGACCTCGTGCGCGCGCCGCTCGAGCTCGTCGGGCAGCGGCTCCAGCGGTGGAGCCTCGTTGCTGCCGAGCCGGTGCGCGAGCGCCTGCGCGAGCAGCCAGTCGGCGAGCCAGGCGTTGCGGGGCAGCAGCGGGCCGTGGAGGTAGGTGCCGACTACGCGCCCCGCGCGGCAGCCCTCAAGACCGCTCTCTCCGTCGTTGCCGAACCCTGCGAGCACGCGGCCGAGCGGCTCCGCTTCGGGGTCGAGGTGTGTCCGGCCCGCATGGTTCTCGAAGCCGGCGACCGTCCGCTTCTCTCCGGGCTCGAGCTCGCACTCGATCAGCACGTCGCCGATCAGCCGGCGCTCGCCCGCGACCGTCTCGAGCGGGAGCAGGCCGATGCCGGGCATGTCCTCGCCGTGGAAGCCGCGGTAGCCGCGGCCGAGCAGCTGGTAGCCGCCGCAGACCGCGAGGACGGCCGCGCCTCGCCCGACTGCCTCGTGCAGAGCCTCCGACTTCCGCAGGAGATCCTCCGCCACCAGCAACTGCTCTCGATCCTGCCCCCCGCCGACGTAGTAGAGGTCGTGCTCGCCCGGCGCGATCGCGTCGCCCATCCCGAGCGGCGTCACCTCGAGCTCGTGGTCACGCCGGGCCGCCCGCTGCGTGAGCACGGCGATGTTGCCGCGGTCGGCGTAGATGTTGAGATATTCCGGATAGAGGTGGCCGACGCGGATCGTCGTCATCCGGAGCGCTCCCAGTACGGCCTCGCGAGCCCGCGCGACGCGAGCAGCCGTTGCAGGCCGAGCATCGCCGTGTAGGTGGGGAGGACCACGAGCTCGCCGCCGGCCGGCGTCAGCTCGAGGCCCCGGTCGAGCGCGCGGCGGAGGTCGGGCTCGAGCTCGAGCGCGTCCTCCTCGAGCCCCCCGTAGCGGAAGCGGAGCGCGAGCTCGGCCGCGCGCCCGCCGCTTGCCACCAGGGTCTCGAGGCCCGGCAGCAGCGGCTCGAAGTCGACGTCCCAGATCCACGAGACGTCGCGCCCATCCGCGACCTCGTCGTTGAGCGCGACGACGAGCACCCGCGGCGCGCCTCCGTCCACGAGCGTCCGGACGGCCTCGTTCGCGCCGGCCGGGTTCTTGATCAGGAGCAGCAGGAGCTGCTTGCCGCCGACAGCGATGCGCTCGAAGCGGCCGAACGCCGCGGAGAAGCGCTCGAGCCCCACTGCGATGTCGTCGAGGTCGGCGCCGAGCGCGCGGGCCAGGGCGGCCGCCGCGACCGCGTTGTAGACGTTGTACAGCCCCGGCAGGCCGAGGGCGATGGGGCGTGAACCGTCCGGGGTCTCGAGCCGGAACGAGGCGCGCTCCAGCCCCTCGAGGGACACCTCCCGCGCCGCGACCTCCAGCGGGGGCCGGACGTGGTCTCCGCGAGGGCAGCGGTAGTCGCCGAGGTGGCCGACGTAGGCGGCGGCGTAGTCGTACGGCGTCCCGCAGCGGACGCAGTACTTCGAGTCGGCGGCGTGCTGCAGGGACGGGCGGGCGACGCGCGGATCGTCAAGGCCGAAGGCGACCCCGCCCGCGTGCGCCTCACCGACCGCGGCGAGCTGCGGATCGTCCGCGTTGTAGACGAGACGAGCCTCTGCAGGCAGCTCGGCCACCGCTTCACGCCAGCGTCCGGCCACCAGCTCGAGCTCGCCGTACCGGTCGAGCTGGTCGCGGAAGAGGTTCCCGAGGCAGATCGCTCTCGGCTGCAGGCGGCGCACGAGCTCCGGCAGCGCGCCCTCGTCCACCTCGAACAGGCCGAGGTCGGCGCTCCCGGCGGTGAGCAGCGTGGAGGCGACACCGGAGACGAGGTTCGCGCCGGCCGCGTTGTGCGCGAGCCGGTGCAGCGGACGCAGGATCTCGGCCGCCATCGCGGTCGTCGTCGTCTTGCCGTTCGTGGCGGAGACGACTGCGGTTCCCAGCGCGAGTCGCGCGGCCAGGCGGTCGATCGCATCCCGGTCGAGCTCGGCGAGGAGCTTGCCCGGGATCGTCGTACCGCCTCCGGCCCCGACCCGGCGAGACAACGCCGCCACGCCCCGCGCAGCGGCGATCTCGAGTGAGAGTGGGGGACGGGGTCGCATCGGGCCGAGCGTAGTCCAGAGACGCGGTACTGGGTCAGTTCGAAATTCCGGAGCCTCGTCGGGCTGCTTGACTGACCGGCGATGGTGAGTCTGCTTCTGTCCGTGACGTTTGCGTGCGGTCTCTTCATCGCTGTCGCCCACGTCATAAACCAACGGTTCATCGCCCCGGTCTACGACGTTGCCGCGAACCTCACCGCCTTCGGATGCGCCGTTGCCGCCTCCCTGCTCCTCAATCATCCGATTCCCGCGGGGTTCTCTGTCATCGCATTCCTCTGCTGGCTCGTCCTGGCTCGGCGGACGATCCTGCATCTCCGTGCAGGGCAATCGGACAGAGCCGCCTAACCTGTGCCGGTCTCGACGCGTCAGTCCGCACCGACCCCAACGCGGGTAGTCAAGATGACTGCCGAGCAGCGCAGCGAGGCAGCTAAGCCGAGCTGGAGCCTTCTCCTTCAGTCGGGCCCGGCCTCCTTGAGGCGATGGAGGACGCCCAGCCGCGCGAACGTGCCACGTACAAGAAGCGCTGGCAGAGCTTGAATTCAAACTGACCCAGGTGCAAGACACGCGTGCACGGGACTACTTGCGGATTCCTCAACCTGCTCTAAACTTATTGACATGGCTGGGAAGCCCCGCTACCGGGCGCTCGCCTCGATCGATCCGCAGGAGCTTGCGGAGTTCCAGGCCGGTATCCGCAAGCGCTACACCGACGAGCAGATCGTGGCCGAGATCGTCGCCTGCGCCGAGCGCCTCGGGCGCTCGCCCACCATGCGCGAATTCGCCGCCGATCCGGAGACGGCCGTTCATCCGCAGACCGTGATCGAGCACTTCGGGTCGTGGAACGCCGCAAAGCGCGCTGCCGGGCTCGTCCCGCGGCGCTTCGCGACGCGCGAGGAGCTGCTCGGCCTGCTGCGCGTGCTCGGCGAGGAGCTCGGGCGTCCGCCAACCGCGCGGGACATCGACGAGCACAAGGGCCGGCTGCCGTCGAAGTCCCTCTATTGGCACACATTCGGCTCACTCACGAATGCGTTGCGCGAGGCCGGGTTCGACGTGCCGGTGGGGGAG
Source organism: uncultured Actinomycetes bacterium (assembly GCA_963702655.1). Classification (GTDB taxonomy): domain Bacteria; phylum Actinomycetota; class Thermoleophilia; order Gaiellales; family Gaiellaceae; genus Palsa-739. The sequence goes on from CAVPDO010000001.1 coordinate 490,463, forward strand.
GAGCGGCTCGAGCGGGCCGTCGATCAGGGGGTCGCGCTGGCCGAGAAGCTCGGGCGGCTGCCGAAGTTCGCGGATTGGGCCGAGGCGCGGCGTGCGGACGACTCGCTCCTGACGGAGTGGCAGGTCTATCGGATGTTCGACGCGCGGCGCGGCGCCTGGTCGACGTTCCAGTTCCTCGTTCGCGGGCGGCTCTCGGAGCAGGGCCGGGACGTCGCGAGCGACGGGACGCTGCAGCGCTGAGAACCTCTAGTTCTAGGCGGCTGCGGCGGTGATCGCGGCGAGCCGAGCGAGGCAGTACTCTCGCTGGCCCGGTGCCCGGACGGCCGGCAGAGAGCCGTCCTCGACGTAGGTGCGATCCGGACGGAACCGGGCCGTGCGGGCCACACGGCCGTCGCGCAGTGCGAAGAACGTCCCGTCCCGCACTTCGCTCAACCGGAGCCGGACGCCCGTGTATTCGGAGGCGATCTCGAGTGCCGTGCGGGTCGAGGCGAAGAAGACCTCTTCGCGGCCCCGGCCGAGCCAGAGTGGCCGGCCGACGCCGCGGGCGGCGAAAACCGTTCCGGACTCGCGCTGGTCGAGCCAGGCGGTCGCCATCGAGCCGGCGAGCTCTTCGAGCGCATGCGGGTCGTTCTGCGAATGCGCCGCGAGGGCGAAGATCGCCTCGGAGTCGACGCTCATCCGCGGCTCGGAGCGCGCGCAGGAGTAGGGGGCGAGCAGCTCGTCGTCGTTGAGGATGATCCCGTTGTGGATCCCGACGATGGGCCCGTGCCGGACCGGGTGGTTGTTGGCCGGGATCGAGGGATGACCCTTCGTGTAGTCGCGGACGTGGATCAGAAGCTCGTTCGCGTGCGCTGGCACCAAGACCCGTTCGAGCAGCCGGCTCGCGGGAGTCCGCTGCTTCGTGACCACCGGATACTCGTCCTGGCCGCCCCGATACGCGTAACCGACCGCGTCTGCGCCACGATCGGCGATACCGGCGAGCAGCGCCTGCGCAGCGAGCGTCCGATCGACGCCGCTCCGCAGCGACAGGCTATATCCGGCGATTCCGCACATACGTCTGGTTAAGCCTTTCTCCGTATCGGTATTCGAACCCTTCCACCGTAGGCCAAGTCGGTTAGGGCTTTCTAAAGCCAAGTCCGGACGGAGCCGATAGAGGCCGCGATGGAACATTCGTATGCGGCTGAGGGTCCGGCCTCCGAGTCAGTACCGGCCGAGGACCCGCTCAAGCTCTACGTGCGCCAGATCGGCGGCGGGGCGTTGCTCACACGCGAGGAAGAGCGGGAGCTCGCGCGCCGCAAGGACGAGGGCGACGAGGCGGCCAAACGGCGCCTGATCGAGTGCAACCTGCGGCTCGTGATGGCGATCACGCGCAACTACACGAAGGCCAGCGTCCCGCTGCTCGACCTGATCCAAGAGGGAAACCTCGGCCTGATCCGCGCCGTCGAGAAATTCGACTACCGGCTCGGCTACAAGCTCTCCACCTACGCGACCTGGTGGATCCGCCAGGCGATCACGCGGGCGCTCGCCGACCAGGGGCGGACCATCCGCCTGCCCGTGCACGTGGCCGACCAGGTGCGGCGGCTGCTCCGCGCTCGCCGCCAGCTGGCGCAGAAGCTGAACCGCGAGCCGACCCTCGCCGAGCTCGCACACGAGACACAGCAGTCCGAGGAGCGGGTGCGCGAGCTGCTCGAGCTCGTCGAGACCCCGGTCAGCCTCGAGACGCCCGTCGGTGACGGCGAGAGCATGTACGGCGACCTGATCGAGGACGTCAACGCGCTCGCCCCGCACGAGCAGACCGCCGAGCAGGCGCGGGGCAAGGAGCTCGCGGGAGCCCTCGACGAGCTGAACCCACGCATGCGGCGCGTGCTCTCGCTCCGCTTCGGCCTCGACGGCGAGGCTCCCCGGACGCTCGAAGAGGTCGGCTCGCAGCTCGGCATCACACGCGAGCGCGTCCGCCAACTCGAAACCCGCGCGCTCCGCGAGCTGCGCACGGCCAATCCCGGCCTCGAGCACTACCTCCGAACGGAGTAGCTCGCGAAGCTGACGCTTCGCTCGCTGGGATAAGGGACTGCGCGCACGGGAGACGCGGTCTCCCGTGCGCTTCGTGCTGAGTGCACATCGGGCCTTTGCGTCGCGAGAGTTGTGGTTGAAGCGCTTCGAACCGTCTGTGGCGTCACGGCGGTGGCTAAGACAGCCGCGCCAGCGGCGACTTAGCCGCAGGCCGGACCTTGCGCTCGCGCCGGCCTCTGCCGCGCGCGAGCGCACAACGCAAGCCTCCGCCCCCAGAGCCTCCAAAGCAAGACAGCACGAAGCGGGCCGGGAACCGCGCTTTCCGGCCCGCACAGTTCCGTCTCCCAGCGAGCGAAGCGTCAGCTTCGCGAGCTAGGAAGCGATCATCTGCATCTCGCGCAGGTTGGCGAGACGGCGGAGGGAGTCGAGCTCGATCTGGCGGACGCGCTCGCGGGTCAGGCCGAGGCGCTTGCCGATCTCCTCGAGCGTCTTCGGCTCCTCGTCGACGAGCCCGTAGCGCAGTACGAGCACCTGCCGCTCGCGCTCTCCCAGCGCCTGGAGGGCGACGGCGAGGGCCTGGCTGCGGAGCGCTCCCTCGACGCGTTCCTCCGGCAGCGGTTCGTCGCCGGCGACGAAGTCGCCGAACACCGCGTCCTCCTGGTCGCCGACGGGTTGGTCGAGACTGGCGGAGGCGCGGGCGGCGGCACGTACTTCACGTGCCTGCTCGACCGGCAGCGAGGCCTCGTCCGCGATCTCGTCGAGGGTCGGCTCGCGGCCGAGCTCCATCCAGAGCGTCCGCTCGGCGCGGTTCATCTTCTGCATCCGCTCGACGATGTGGACGGGCATGCGGATCGTGCGTGCCTTGTCGGCGAGCGCCCGCGCGACCGCCTGGCGGATCCACCAGGTCGCGTAGGTCGAGAACTTGTAGCCGCGGCGCCAGTCGAACTTCTCGACGGCGCGGATGAGGCCGAGCGTGCCTTCCTGGATCAGGTCGAGGAAGGGGAGACCCTGGTTGCGGTAGTTCTTCGCGATCGAGACGACGAGGCGGAGGTTCGACTGGATCATCCGCTGCTTCGCCGCTCCGTCGCCGCGTTCGATCCGTTTGGCCAGCTCGACCTCCTGCGCGGCCGTGAGCAGCTGGTGCCGGCCGGCCTCGCGCAGGAAGAGCTGCAGCGCGTCGGTCGTCGTCTCGAGCGGCTGCACCGGCAGCGGTGCCGGAACCTTCTCCGGCGGCGGCTCGGGCTCGGCCTCGCGTTCCGGCTCGACGAGCAACTCGATGCCGCGCCGGTCGAGCTCCTGATAGACGGCCTCCGTCTCCAGTGGATCGAGCTCGAGCGGCTCCAGCACGTCGACCAGCTCGGGCTGCCGTAGCTGCCCGCTCGACTCCGACGCCTCGAGGAGCGTCGTCAGCTCCTCGCTGGCGAGGATCGACTCGATCTCGACGGTGGTTACTGGATCCCCCTCATCGGCGCTCCTGGACGCTGTTCCCGCCTGCTCAACCTACCGAAACACGCCGAGCACCCTCGGGTCAAGTCCAATGCACGGTAAGCGTTGTTATGTCAAGTAGCAGGAAGACGCTGTCGGCGGCGCTCCCCTCGCCCCCGTCCGCTCGGACTCGCTCCCGCCCGGGCCGGGCACGCCGGGGACAGTTATCCACAGGATGCACAGAGTGCTGTGGAAATGTTGATTATTCAACGTTCGCAAATTGCGGCATTTTCCGCTACGCGACCCCTTGCGCCGTGTCGGAAGAGGCCATAGATTCCCTCATGCGCCGAGCGCGGCGCGGGAGTAGGACGAAGCAGCACCGGGAGGTCGTACGGGGCGGCTCGCAAGGGCCGAAACGGAAAGTCGACCGGGGTTGTGGACGAAACCGCGACCGGCTCGGCGAATTTTTTTGGTCCTTTCCGCCCGCTGCGGCGCCGGCGCTTCCGCCTCGTCTAGGATCGCCGAGATGCATCCGCCCCGTCCGCCGAGCATCGACCAGGGGGTGATCGCGCTGCTCTGGGCGGTCGGCCTCGCGATCTACATCTACTTCGGGCTGATCGCCATCGGCGAAAGCGCGGCGACCGCGATCGTGATCGCGCTCGTCTCTCTCGCCGCGATCTGGCTGCTCGTACGCCTGCGCGGCGAAGAGAAGCCGCTCCGCCGGGCCAACCGCCGACGCTCCTAGCCCCTATGCCGCTCGGCGGCCGCTCCGGTGCGGGGCGAGCGCGAAGACGAGCTTGCGCGCGAGCTCGTGCCCGAGGTTCCCGTCGAGCCGTTCCCGCGCCCGGACAGCCCGCGGATCGAGGCTCTCCATGTGCGCGGCGAGGAGCCGTGCTCCCCGCCGAGTGCCGTTGTGGGCCAGAACGGTCATCCCGGTTCTGGTTATCGGAGGACCTACCCCTTTTACGTGATCCCTCCCGGCAGGGATCCGCGGTCAACCGACCGGCGTCTGCGTCGTCTCGTCCACCGGAGCCGTCGTCCCGCGGCCGCTCGTATGGCGGCGCTCCGCGGTTACGGGCTCGTCCGCCGCGGCTTCGTCCACCTCGGTGGGGACTCCGTCGAGCGAGAGGCCCAGCATCAGCCCGAGCCCGAACGCCAGGGCACCGCGCCAGAGGCCGATCGAGTGCACGGCGCCGAGGATTCCGATCGAGCTGCTCCACGAGGCGAGTCTGCCCTCCCCCCAGCCATGACCCGGCTGGCTCGCGATCAGGATCCAGCCGACGCAGACGAGGAGGGGCAGGAACGCGAGGACGAACGTGCCCGGCGACACCCGCAGCCTGAGCCCCTTCGTCCAGGTCCCCACGTGGTTGGCCAGCGCGACCAGGAGGCCGGCTCCCGCCACGATCGCCGTTGAGAGCCAGAAGCGTCCGGTCGTCTGCATGCCGACCTGGGCCGCGCCCCAGAGCCCGAGCCCCGCCAGCGCGGTGGCGACAGCGAGCGTGAGCCCGCGGGACGCGTCGTACAAGCCGTATCTGCGCATGCTCCTCACCTCGGTCGGTTCCGTCGCTCGATGCGAGTTGAACGGTCGAGGCGCGGGTCAGGGTGCGGCGGCTACTCGAGCGCCAGTCTGCGCGCGTCGAACGAGGCCGACCACAGCTCGGCGCGAAACTCGTCGAGTGTCGTCGCCGCATCCTCGGCGAACACGTGCTCCACCACGCCGACCTCGCGGTCGTTGTGGAACGGGACGTCGACGTGCGGGTGCGAGACGAGGTTGACCGACAGCAGCCGGCAGTTCGGGCAGCGCACGGCGAGCCCCACCGTCCCGCCGGTCGCGGTCAGGAGCGTGAACGAGGACGGGAACACGGGCCGTGGTTGGTCCTCGGGGTAACAGAAGAAGCTCCAGGGCCACTCCCCCCGCTTGATCTGCCGTGCCGCGAGCTCGCCGAGCTCGGCGCCGGCCGAGTCGAGGCGTGCGGTCATGAGGTTCACGAACTCGCCGGCGGCCAGGCCGAGCGGCGCCCAGTCGAGCTCCTCGTGCGTGAGGAGGCCGTCGTGCTCGCCGCCGCACGCGCAGTCGAACCGCACGCGAAAGACCGCCGGGTGCGCAGCGCCGGGGAGCCGCTCGATGCTCCGGAAGGCCGAGAGCAGCACCTGGGTCTCGCCTCGCACCGGACACGCGAACGCGTAGCGGCTCGTGAACGGGTCGTACATGCGGACGTTGTAGAGACGACGCCGGACGGCGTGTTCTAGTACGTGATCAGCGAGAGACGGTCGTACTTCTCGAGCCGTCGGCTGCCGCCGAGGAACGAGAGCTCGATCACGAAGTTGACGCCGACCACGGTGCCGCCGAGCTGCTCCACGAGCCCGGCGATCGCCTCCACCGTCCCGCCCGTGGCGAGCACGTCGTCGTGGATGACGACCCGCGCGCCGCCTGCGATAGCGCCGGACGCGACCTCGAGCGTGTTCTCGCCGTACTCGAGGGAGTAGGTCGCGGAGACGGTCTCCGGCGGCAGCTTGCCCGGACGCCGCGCCGCGACGAAGCCGCAGCAGGCCTCGACCGCGATCGCCGGGCCGAGCCAGAAGCCGCGGGCCTCGGCGCCGAGCACGAGGTCCGCCTTGCGCTCGCGCGTCCACTCGGCGAGCCGGCCGACGGCCTGCCGCAGCGCCTCCGGGTCGAGCAGCAGCGGCGAGATGTCCTTGAAGCCGACACCCGGCTCGGGAAAGTCCGGAACCTCGCGGACGCGTGTCGTGAGATCGATCGCGGTCACCGGCACGAGGCTACTCCACCAGGTGGCGGACGTTCCGCCGCAACAGCAGGTCAGCCAGCTCCTGCGCGCTCTGGGCGAGCCGCTGCAGGTCGCCGAGCGCGGCCTGGCGGCGCTCGGCGCTCCGCGAACGCAGGGCCGGGCCGATCACAGCTTCGAGCAGGCTGCTTTCACGGTCGGATGCGGTGCGGAAGGCGCGCAGGTTCCGCGCTCCGATTCCGAAGTGCGCGAGCGCCTCGCACGCCGCGGCGATGTCCGCCTCGCTTTCGGCATAGATCCGCTGGCCGTCCTCGACGCGCGACTCGAGCAGGCCGTATTCCTCGAGCTCCCGGGCGCGGGCGGCGGTGACGCCGGCGCGCTCGCAGAGCTCCTCGAGGTCGAGCTCCTCCTCCCCCACGTCGACGACGCTGCGGCGCCGGCGCCGTTGCTTGCCCGCGCCGGCGTCGAGTTCCTCCCTGATCACACGCAGCGGCAGGAACTCGTCCCGCTGCAGGCGGAGAATCGTCTCCAGCCGCTCGACGTCGTCCTCGGAGAAGAGCCGGTAGCCGCCCTGCGTGCGGCGCGGGCTCAAAAGGCCCTGGTCCTCGAGGTAGCGGATCTTCGAGATCGAGACGTCCGGGAATTCGTCCTGGAGCCGGTTGCAGACCGTGCCGATCGTCAGGAGCCGGCGGCTCGAGGGTGCTTCCGTCACGGCCATCAGCTCTGCAGGAAGGTGAGCCGGTACTTGCCGATCTGGATCTCGTCGCCGTCGCCGAGGTCCGCGGTCTCGACCCGCTCGCGGTTGACGAAGGTTCCGTTCAGGCTGCCCTGGTCCTCGAGCCTCCAGCGCTCGCCGTCCTTCGTGAAGACGGCGTGCTTGCGGGAGACGGTGACGTCGTCGAGGAAGATCGCGCACTCGGGCGAGCGCCCGATCGTCGTCGGGCCGTCCTCGAGGGCGAACGTCTCGCCCGCCCGCCCGCCGCCCGAGCGGACGATGAGGGCGGCGCCGTGGATCCCGAGATCCTCGAGCGGGTCGAGGCTCTCGACCGCCTCGGGAGCATCGAAGGTCTCCGTCGACTCACCCTCCTCCGGGACGACGAGCGCGGCCCCGCACTTCGCGCAGAAGTGCGCGGATTCCGGGTTGTTGTACCCGCACTCGGGGCAGTAGACGTGCGCCATCAGGCAGGCGGCGCAGCCTTGCCGGTGAGGATCTCCGTGAGCGAGTCGACGTCGACGGAGTCGAGGACGCTTCTTCCCTGCGTCTCCTGCAGCCGCGCCACGAGCTCGGCCCGCAGGATGTCGATCTTCCCGTGGAGGAGCCGCCGGCGGTACGACACCTCCTGCTCCTCGCGGGTCAGCTCGTCGATGAGCATCTTGAGGTTCTCGTCGGTGAGTGTCGCGAGATCCGGCAGCGGTTCCATCAGGCCCTTTCGGTCGAGGGTGAAGCTGAACTTTAGCCTTTGCGTTCAGACGGAGCAAAGACGCGGCTATGTGCGTGCCGCTGCGGCCTCGCCCTGCTCGATCTCGTCCACGAGCGACCGCACCTCTCGTGCGAGCTCCTCCGACCGCTCGCGCGTCTCGCCTTCGGCGTACAGATGGAGGAGCGGCTCGTCGGGATCCGGCAGCACCTGGGCCCAGCCGCGTTCGTCGAACAGCTTGATCCCGTCGGTGAGGTCGACCTCGCGCCCCGCGAGGCGCTCGTTCAGCACGCGCATCACGAGGCCCTTGAGCGCCCACGGGCACGGCACCTGGTGGTGGACGAGCGTCGGCTCCGGCAGCTCGGCGACCAGCTCCGACAGCGGCCGGTTCACGGGCGCGAGCAGCTCGAGCAGCTTCGCCAGGCTGGCGACGGCGTCGTAGCCCGGCAGGAACTCGGGGAACGCGTAGCCGCCGCCCACCGCGCCGGCGAAGACGACGCCTCCCTCGGCGGCGGCGCGCGTCAGCTCCGGGAGGGAAGCCGGCGTTCGCACCACCTCGAGCTCGGAGTGCTCGACGAGCTTCTCGACCTGGCTCGTCACCGTCACGGGGAACGCGAGCTTGCCTCGGCGCCCGTTCGAGCCGAGCAGGCGAATGAAGAGCAGGAGCGCCTGCTCGACCGGCACCTCGTGCGCCTGCTCGTCGATGAGGTGGAGCCGCTCCGCCGAGCGGTCGAGAACCGCGCCGAGATCGGCACCGACCACGGGCACCAGCCGCTTCGTCTGGCCGATCGAGGCAGCGAGCCCGGGCGCTGCGTAGTCCGGGCCTTCGCCGGTGAACGCGTGCGCGGCCACGACCTCCACGCCGAGCGGGCCGAGCACGAGCGGCAGCACGTACGAGGCGCCGGAGAAGCCGTAGTCGACGACGATCCGGAAGCGGCGCTCGCGGACGGCGTCGGCGTCGATCGTCGAGAGCAGCTCGGCGGCGTACGTCTCGGGCACGCGCGCGGGATACGAGATGCCGCCGACCTCCCCGGCCGCGACGCGCCGGAACTCGCCGCGCGTGAAGTGCTTCTCGACCTCCTTCTCCAGCGCGGCGCTCATCTCGACTCCGGGCGGTTCGAGGAACTGGATCCGGATCACCTCGGGGTCGGTCGGGCTGACGCCGACGTGGAAGCCGGCGGCGTGGGCCTCCGACTTCACCAGGTGGCGGGCGACGGCGGCCGGGCTGACGCGAAGGTCGGCGACGTGGACGCCGGTCGACGAGATCCCCGAGATCATCGCCCGCTTGATCATCCGGCAGGCGGCGGCCCCCTCGCGGCTGGCGACGACGCGCGTGCCGCGCTTGAGCGCGGTGCCAAGCGCTGCGGCGAGGCGAACGGCCACGTCCGGCGTCAGGTCGACGTTGACCATCCCCGCGACTCCGCCCTTGCCGAAGACCCGGGTCGTCCCCCGCGACTCCCAGATCAGGCTCTCGTGCAGCTGTGAGCCGGTCTCGACCTCCTTGAACGGATAGATCCGGACGCCGGGCAGGATCACGCTCTCGGCGCCGACCGTCACCTCGTCTCCGATCGCGACACCTTCGTGCACGCGCACGTGCGCGCGCAGGTCGCAGCCGCGGCCGACGATCGCTCCCTGGACGTCGGTGCTGCGGCCGACGTAGGTGGAAGTGTCGACGATCGAGCGCACGACGCGGCCCCGCTCGCGGACGGTGACGCTCGACGAGAGCACCGTGTACGGGCCGATGTGGGCGCCGCGAGCGACCCGGCAGTAGTTGCCGAGGTACGCCGGCCCCTCGATCGCGTCGAGGTCGTCGAGGTCCACCCCGTCCCCGAGCCAGACGTTGCCGCGGATGCGGATGCCGTCGATCTCGAGCTGGACGCCTCTCGTCGAGCGCGTCGAAGTTCGCCTGCCGGTACTGGTCGAGGTTCCCGATGTCCTGCCAGTAGCCGTCGAAGACGTGGCCGTAGATCGGCCGGCCCATCTCGAGCAGCAGCGGGAAGAGCTCCTTCGAGAAGTCGTACGGCCGGTCCTGCGGGATGTGCTTCAGCACCTCGGGCTCGAGCACGTAGATGCCGGTGTTGATCGTGTCGGAGAAGACCTGGCCCCAGCTGGGCTTCTCGAGGAAGCGCTCGACGCGGCCGTCCTCGTCGGTGACGACGATCCCGAACTCGAGCGGGTTCTCGACCGACTTGAGCCCGATCGTCACGGAGGCGCCCTTCTCGCGGTGCGCCTCGACGAGGGCGGTCAGGTCGACGTCGCAGAGGGCGTCTCCGGAGATGACGAGGAACGTGTCGTCGAGCCTGCCGGCGGCGCGCTTCACGGAGCCGGCGGTGCCGAGCGGGGACTCCTCGACCGAGTAGCCGATGTCGACGCCGAGCGACTCGCCGCTGCCGAAATAGCTCCGGATCGCCTGCGGCAGGAAGGCGACCGTCACGATCACGTCCTCGAAGCCGTGGCGCCTGAGGAGCTCGACGATGTGCTCCATGCACGGCTTGCCGACGATCGGCACCATCGGCTTGGGCTGGTTCGAGGTCAGAGGCCGCAGCCGCGTGCCCTCTCCCCCCGCCATGACGACGGCCTTCATCGCTGCAGTTCTCTCCGCGCGGTCCGGATGTAGAACACGGCGGCCACGACGGCGAGCACGAGGCCGGCCCAGAACAGGTACAGCGGCCACTGAGTCGACGGGTGCGTGACGATCCGGAACGCGATCGCCGCGTAGAGCACCCAGGTCGCGGCCTTGCCGACCGTGTTCACCTCGATCTCGATGCCGCGCGGTGCGAGCACTCTCGAGCCGGCGAGCAGCATGAGGTCGCGGCCGACGATCACCACGAGCCCGATCCAGGGCAGTCGGCCGTAGTAGGCGAGCAGGATCACCGCAGCGTCGATCATCAGCCGGTCGGCGAGCGGGTCGGCGATCTGGCCGAAGCGCGACTCGACGTGCCAGCGGCGTGCGAGAAAGCCGTCCACCTGGTCGGTGATCCCCGCGATGCCGAAGACGACGCCGGCGGGCCAGCTCGGGTCGTGTCCGGCCCGCACCATCAGCACGACGAAGATCGGGATCAGCGCGAGCCGCGCGATCGTCAGCGCGTTCGGGACCTGCGCCAGCGGCGCAGGGACGGCGGGAGCCTGAGCCTCGATGTGGAAAGGATACGGGCGTGCCGCAGCAGCCTCGGATCCCCGGCTTCGTCGACGCGCACTGCCATGCGTTCCAGCGGGCGCTGCGCGGACGCGTCGAGGGCGGCGACTTCTGGGCCTGGCGCGAGACGATGCTCGAGCTCGCGGCGGCGCAGACGCCGGAACGCGTCCGGCGCGAGTACGTCGACGTGTACCGCGAGCTGCGCGCCGCCGGGTACACCGCTGTGGGCGAGTTCCACTACCTCGGACTCGAGGAGGGACGCGCGGCGGCCGAGGCAGCCGCTGAGGCCGGGATCGAGCTCGTTCTGCTCCACGTCGCCTATGGGCGCAGCGGGATCGACCGTTTCCGGCAGGAGTCCGTGGCCGCGTATCTGCGTGAGGTCGAGGAGCTACGAGCCGGCGGCATTCGGGTCGGGATCGCCCCCCACTCCGTCCGTGCCTGCCCTCGCGAGTGGCTCGAGGAGCTCGGGCGGTACGCCGGCGAGCAGGAGCTGCCGCTGCACGTCCACGCCGACGAGCAGCCGCGCGAGATCGAGGAATGCCTCGCCGAACACGCGCTGCGGCCGATCGAGCTGCTCGACGTATGCGGCTGCCTCGGCCCGCGGACGACGGTCGTGCACGCGACGCACGCGGACGGCCACGAGCTCGATCTGCTCGCGGCGGCCGGTGCGAGCGTGTGCGCGTGTCCGACGACGGAGGCGAACCTCGGCGACGGCTTCCTGCCCGTCGAGCGGCTCCTCCACCGCGGGATCCGGCTCTGCATCGGTTCCGACTCGAACGCGCGGATCGACCCGCTCGAGGAACTGCGTGAGCTCGACGGAATCGCGCGGCGCCAGTCCGGCCGGCGCGACGTCTTCGCCGTGGACGAGCTGCTCGAGATCGGCTCCGCTTCGGGCGCGAAGGCGCTCGGGCTCGAAGCATGGCCGGACGTCGCCGTGGACCTGGCCCACCCGCAGCTCGCGGGAGTCGAGGACTGGCGGAACGCCCTCGTCGCGGGCTGCTCGGCCGAGGTTCTCGTCCGTCCGGGTTGACCCAGAGGGGCCAAGCCGCGCTCGAGCAGGGCGCCTATCGTCGAGGGATGATCGTCTTCCGGCACTCCGCAAAGGCCCGCCGCGGCCGTCCGAGACTCTGCCCGGCCTGCGGCCGGCTCATCTACCTCAACCGCGAAGGCCTCTACCGCCGCCATTTCGCAGTCGAGCCCGACGGCCGGAGCCACCTCTGCGCCGCGTCCGGCCGCGAGTCGGCCGGCGACGCGCCCGGCGGTCTGCACCGATTCGACCTCCAGTAGGCCGACGAGACGGCCTCGATCGGGGCGCCGGGATTCGAACCCGGGACCTTTGGTCCCCCAGACCAACGCGCTAACCAGGCTGCGCCACGCCCCGCGGCGCGCTGAACGCTAGCCGATCTCGAGCTCGGCGACGGAGGCCGAAGGACGCACCCTCAGGAGAGTGTCGACCGTCTTTTGCCGGCCCCAACCGGCGAGGACCTTGCCGGCGGTCCGTGTGGCGACGAGTCCGCCGGTGAAGCCGACGACCCTGCCGGGCACGAAGAAGTCGTCGACCCGCCGGCCGTGGTGTCCCAAGCCGCGGATCCAGGTTCCCTGCCGGGTCGCGAATGCCACCGCCGGGAGACCGCCGAACCAACCGAGCGCCTCGACCCGGCCGGTGGCGGCGATCCTGCCGTCCAGTACGACTGTGCTCGGCGTCGCGGCCAGCAACGTCTCGCCGACCGGGGCAAAGGCGAGGCGCGTGACGGGAGCCGCGGACCCGACGACGCTGTGCCGCCGGTGCCCGAGGTCGTAGACGATCGCCTTCCCCCCGCCGCCCACGTAGGCGAACGCGAGGGAGTCGGCCCGCCACGACGGCCTCACTGCGCGCACGGAGCGGTCGATCGTCGTGTCGCCGATCCCGTTTCCGTAGATGACGTGCAGGACGAAGTGTCGTCCGGCCTGGACGACGTACGCGATGCGGAGGCCGTCCGGCGCCCAGGCGATTGCGACCACCCTTCCGCCGGCGGGATGCGACCACGCTCGCCGCCCGTCCGGCGCCATCGCGACGAGGGAGTTCCCGATGCCTGCGGCGACGTAGAGCGCGTGCGGGGACAGGGCGGCCGCGCTGACCGGCAGACCCTGCAGCCGGAAACCGTCCTTCGTGACCATCGAGAGCCGCCCGTCGACGACCGCCGCGATGCCGTCGGCTCCCGGGGGCAGAAGGAGCTGTGTGGTCGACGGCGGCTTCGATCTGGCGCCGAAGCTGACATGCAGGGCTCCGGCCGCGCCGAGCGAGCCTGCGGCGATCACGAGCAGCACAACCGCCGTCGCGAAGGCGAGGACGGCGGCGCGAACCCCGCGACGTGGCGCCGCCACGGGCTGGAGCGCGCGGAGCGCTCGGCGCAGCGCCTCCTCCCCCGCTCCCGGATCGGGCTCGGGCGCCTCGGCGAACAGCGCTTCGAGCCGCCGCTCGAGGTCACTCGACATGCTCGACCTCCAGCGCCTCGCGCAGCTGCCCGAGCGCGCGCGCGAGCCGGGAGTTGACGGTGCCGACCGGAAGGTCGAGCGCGTCCGCGATCTGCTTCGGCGTCATCCCGACCCCGTAGCGGAGGACGACGACGACCCGCCGCTCGAGCGACAGCTCGGCCACCGACGCGAGCAGCCCCCGGTCGCCCACGGCGTGCGCGGGCGCGAGATCCGGCGTGTCGGGCAGCTCCTCGTCGGAGAGCCGCCGCTCGGCGCGCAGCAGGTCGAGCGCCCGGTTCGCGACGATCCGGTGCAGCCACGGCCCGAACGGACGCCGCTCGTCGAAGCGTTCCAGCGCCGCGAACGCCCGCTCGAACCCGTCGGCGGCCACGTCGTCCGCAAGCGAGCGGCGTCCGGTGATCGCGTACGCAGAGCGCCAGGCGTCGCGCCAGTAGCGGCGGAACAGCACAGCGGCAGCCTCGCGGTCGCCGCGGCGCGCGCTCCGTACGAGGTCTCGGTCACTCGATTCACGCACTCCTCTGCAGTCTGGTACGAACGAACCGGCCCTGCGCGTCCCGCACGGGCATACTCCGCGCGTGACCGACTGGCAGGAACAGGACGACGCGCTCGTCCGGGAGTTCGAGCTCCCGACGTTCCCGGCCGCGATCGAGTTCGTCGACCGGCTCGCGGAGCTCGCGGAGAGCGAGAACCATCACCCGGACATCGACATCCGGTACCGCCGCGTGACCGTCCGGTGGACCACCCACTCCGAGGGCGGGATCACCACGAAGGATCGTGAGCTGGCCGAGCGGACCTCCGCGCTTGCCGCGTAGCGCGCAGCTGCGCCGGTAGAAGGTAAGACCGTGCCCGCACCGGACACTAACTCCGACATGAGCGCGCTCGCACCAGCCCCCTGCCTCGAGGATTGGCACCTCGACCTGCACGCCGAGGGCGTCCGCCGCGACGAGGCCGTGGCGCACCTCCACGGGCTCCTCCTCCGAGCGGCCCGCTTCGAGGTCTTCCGGCGGCGAGGCTCCATCCCCCAGCTCTCTGCGGTCGAGTTGGACGAGCTCGCCCAGGACGCCGCCGACGACGCAGCCGTCTCGGTGCTGCGCCGCCTCGACGACTTCCGCGGCGAGAGCAGCTTCCGGACCTGGGCGTACAAGTTCGCGCTGCTCGAGGCGTCGGTGAAGGTGCGCCGGCGCGCCTGGCGGAACCGCGAGGTGACGCTCGAGCCGGAGCACTGGGAGAGCCTCGCCCACGCCGGACCGGGCCCCGACGACGACACCGAGAACGCCGAGCTGCTCGCGGCGGTGCGTGAAGGCATCCGCACCGCACTGACACCGCGGCAGCGGCAGGTCCTCGTCGCGGCCGTCCTCGAAGGCGTGCCCATCGACGTGCTCGCGGAGCGACTCGATTCCAACCGAAACGCGCTGTACAAGCTGCTCCACGACGCGCGGCGGCGCCTGCGGGCGCACGTCGCCGCGGCGGGATTCCCGGAGGTGAACGAATGACCGGCCGCGACCTCGACCCGACGCTCAAGCGCCTGCTCGGCAGCAACGAGCCGCAGATCGGCTGCGACGAGTGCTTTGCGCAGCTCGACCGCTACGTCGAGCTCGAGCTCGCAGGCGCCCCCGCCGACGAGCTCGTCCCGGGCCTCCGCGCCCATCTCGTCGGCTGTCCCGCGTGTGCGGAAGAGCACGAAAGCCTGCGCGCGCTGCTCGAGCTCGATTCCGTCTCCTGAAAGGGCTGAGATGCATACGACCAAATACCTGATCGTCGGTGCCGGGATGACCGGCGACATGGCCACGAAGGGCATCCGTGAGCACGACTCCGAGGGCTCGGTCACACTGATCGGCGCCGAGGCTAATCCGCCGTACAAGCGGCCGCTGCTCACGAAGGGCCTGTGGCAGGGCGCGCCCGAGGAGAAGCTCTGGCGCGAGGCGGCGGAGGGCATCGAGCTCGTGACCGGCCGGCGGATCGTCTCGCTCGACCTCGCGGGTCACACCGCGACGGACGATGCGGGCGAGGAGTACTCCTGGGAGAAGCTCCTGCTCGCCACGGGCGCGAAGCCGCGCGAGATTCCGGGCGCTGAGGGCGTCATCTGGTACCGCACCCTCGACGACTACCGCCGGCTGCGCGAGATCGCTCCCGAGGGATCGCACGTCGTCGTGATCGGCGGCGGCTTCATCGGCTCGGAGATCGCGGCGGGTCTCGTCGGCAACGGCTGCCGCGTCACGATGCTCTTCCCCGAGCCCGGCATCGGTTTTCGGCTCTTCCCCGAGGCGCTCTCGACGTTCGTCGCCGGCTACTACCGCGAGAAGGGCGTCGAGGTACTCGCGGGCGAGATGGTCGCCTCAGCGTCCGGAGACCGCGTCGAGACCAAGTCGGGCCGTGTGCTCGAGGCGGACGCCGTCGTCGCGGGGCTCGGGGTGATCCCCGACACCGAGCTCGCCGAGGCCGCCGGCCTCGAGGTGGACGACGGCATCGTCGTCGACGAGTACGGGCGCGTTCCAGGGCACGAGGACGTGTTCGCCGCCGGTGACGTCGCCCGCTTTCCCGTGCGCGCCCTCGGCACGACGATGCGGATCGAGCACGAGGACCACGCGAACTCGCACGGCAGCGCCGTCGGCGCGAACATGGCCGGGGCCGACGCCCCGTACGACCACCTGCCGTTCTTCTACTCCGACCTCTTCGACCTCGGCTACGAGGCAGTCGGGATCGTCGACTCGCGGCTCGACGCCGTCGAGAACTGGCAGGAGCCGAACCGCAAGGGCGTCATCACGTATGTCGAGGACGGCAAGCCGCGCGGCGTGCTGCTCTGGAACGTCTGGGACAAGCTCGACGATGCGCGCGAGCTCATCCGCGCCGGAGAGGGTGCCCTTGCCGTCTAGTCGCCTCGCCCGGTCGCGCAAGCCGCGGCGCGGCACGGAGCTCGTGTGCGAGAAGGTCTTCCGGCCGCTCGCACACCCGCTCGTCCTCCTCCTCGCGCGCCTGCGGGTGCCGCCGCCGGTCGTCGTCGTGGCGGCCGGAGGGGCGGGGATCGCCGCGGCGCTCGAGCTCGGACGCGGCTCGCTGCTCGCAGCCGCGCTGCTCGTCCAGCTCAAGACGCTGCTCGACAACGCGGACGGCCAGCTCGCGCGGCTCACCGGGCGGACGAGCGCCTTCGGCCGCTACCTCGACTCCGAGGTCGACCTGCTCGTGAACGCGGCGCTCTTCGCCGCACTCGCCTGGACGACAGGGCAGGCGGCACTCGCGCTCGCGGGCTTCCTCGCAATGACCAGCGTCCTCAGTCTCAACTTCAACGTCGAGCGGCTGTCCCGTGCCGCGGTTGCGGAGCCCGAGGCCGAGGGGCGGGCCACGACGATGCTGCGGCGCGCCTACCGGTTCGTCTACGCGCCGCAGGACCGGCTCGCGGAGGCACTCGTCACGCGGCGGCCGGCGCTCAGGAGTCCGACGGCGGTCTCGCTGCTCGCCAATCTCGGCATGTCCACCCAGCTCGCCGCGTTCGGGCTCCTGATCGCCCTCGGACAGCCGCTCGCGTACGCCTGGCTCGCGCTCGCCCAGGTTGCAGTCATCGCGCTCGTGCTCCTGCCGCGGCGCGCCCCCACCAGACAGGAGGAAGTCGCGTGAGCACCAACGTCTTCGAGCTTCCCGCCCACGACGGCGAGGCCGCGCGCGAGCTCACCCCCGCCGACTGGGAGCGCCTCGAGCGCAACGCGGCCGAGATCTTCACGGCGCTCGGGCTCGACCTCGACACGCCGGGCACCCGCGACACGCCGCGGCGGTTCGTGCGGGCGCTGTTCGACGCGACCGCCGGCTACGACGGTGATCCGAAGCTGCGCACGGTGTTCCCGACCGAGCGCCCCGAGGGCGTCGAGGGTCACCACTCGCAGATCGTCGAAGGCCCCATCGGCTTCTACGCGCTCTGTGAGCACCACGCGCTGCCGTTCCACGGACGCGCGTACATCGCCTACGTCGCCGGCGAAGAGATCCTCGGCATCTCCAAGCTCACGCGCCTCGTCCGGCTCTACGCGCGCCGCTTCACGGTGCAGGAGCGGATGGCGGAGGAGATCGCGGACGGGCTCCGCGAGTTGGCGCGCCCGCGCGGCGTCGCGGTGCGGCTCGAGGCGGCGCACATGTGCACGGCGATGCGCGGCGTCGAGGAGGACGGCTCCCTCACGGTCACCACGGTCTGGCGCGGCCTCTACGACTCGGACGAGTCGCTGCGCTCGGAGTTCCTTACGCTGACACGGTGATCGAACCCTTCACGGTCCTCGCGGAAGCCGAGGACCTGCCGCAGTGGGACCTCCCGGAGCTGCTCGGGACGCTCTACGGGGGCTCGCTCGGCCTGGACGAGCCGTGCGTTGTGGCGAACTTCGTCGAGTCGCTCGACGGTGTCGTCTCCGTGCCGAGGCTCGAGCGCTCTCATGCCGTGATCGGCGACGAGAGCGAGGCGGACCGGTTCGTTCTTGCGCTCATGCGCGCCTGCGCCGACGCGGTCGTCGTCGGCCCCGGGACGCTGCTCGCCTCGCCGAAGGGGACGTGGCGAATCGATCGGGCGTATCCGCCGGCGGCGGAGGCGCTCGCCGAGCTGCGAAGGCGGCGTGGTCGCCCGGCCCAGCCCCTCGTCGTGGTCGTCACCACCGGCGCGTCGCTCGATCCGGCGCACCCGGTGCTCGAGTCCGGCGCGCTCGTGCTCACGACCGAGGCAGCAGCGGACGGGCTGCGCGACTCCGTGCCCGGCGCGGCGGAGGTCGTGGCCGTCACCGACGGTCAGACCGTCGATCTGGCGGCTGCGCTCGGCGTGCTGCGCGACCGCGGCTGCCCCGTGATCCTGACGGAGGCCGGCCCGTCGATGTTCGGCTCGTTCGTGGCCTCCGGGCTCGTGGACGAGCTCTTCCTCACCGTCTCGCCCGTCCTCGCCGGTCGCGCCGCCACCGTACGGCTCGGGCTCGTCGAGGGCGTCGAACTCGCCCCGCAGACTCGCGTGGCCGGCCGGCTCCGCTCGGTGCGGACGCACGGCTCGCACCTCTTTCTGCGCTACGCGCTCTGAGCCGGGCGGCCGCGAAACGCTCTAGTTTTCGGAGACAACCATCCCGGGAGGGGCAAATGCACTGGCTGGGATATCTCGCCGTCGCGGCGATCACGGTGTTGGCCGGCGCCGGCGGCTACGCGGTCGCGGCGACCAGGACGGATGCCATCCACGCGTGCGCCGCAAAGCGCACCGGGGCGCTCCGCCTCGCCAAGTCGTGCAACCGGCACGAGCGCGCCGTGTCCTGGGCCAAAGTCGGCCCCGCGGGAGCTGCCGGCGCTCGTGGGTCGCAGGGTTCGCCCGGGACGAACGGCCAGCCGGGCGCGCCGGCGACCAAGCTGTTCGTGCTCGACGACATCAACGGCAACGTCGTGAGATCGAGCGGCGGAGTGTCCGTCTCACAGCAGTCGACCGACAACAACACGAACACCGTCGCGCGGACCGTCACCTTCCCGGCCGATGTCTCCAGCTGTGTGGCCGTGGCCACGGCCTCGATCGACAACGGCTCGGCGACGCCGATCGGGCCGCTCGAGACCTCGATCGCCGGTCGCACGGTCCGGGTGTCCGAACCGACTCTGGGAGGAGGGATCCTGATCCCGTTCGCGCTCGCCGTGTTCTGCTGAGAGCCGCTAGTTGCCGCGCCGGTTCAGCTGCCGGTACAGGCGGTCGATCAGGTCCGGCATCGCCTCGAGCCGCTCGGTGATCACGCGCAGGCGGTACTCCCTGAAGTGCTCGGGCTCGACCTCGAGCGCCTCGGCGAGCGTGGCCACGACGTCGTTGGAGGGCACGGGACGGTTTCCGTGGACCAGGTGGTTGAGATAGCCGGCCGACAGCCCGGTGCGTGCGGCGAGCTGTCGGTAGGTCACGGCCTGCTCGTCCATCAGCTGCTGGACGGTCTGGCCGAAGCCTTCCTCGCTGAACCGCCTCCGCTTAGCCACTCTGCTCAACCACCTCTAGGGTCTCCTGGCCCAGCTCGGCAACATCTAAGCGGTTCTCGGCGCCGCTTGCGCGGTTCCGCACGTCGACCTTGCCGTCCTCGAGGCTCCTGCGGCCTGCGGTGATGCGGATCGGGCACCCGATCAGGTCGGCGTCGGCGAACTTCTCCCCCGCCCGCTGGTCGCGGTCGTCGAGGAGCACGTCGAGCCCGGCCGCCGAGAGCTGCTCGGCCGTCTGCAGCGCGATCTCCTCGGCGCCCGGGAGCGCCACGACGTGCACGTCGTAGGGCGCAATGGCCGGCGGCCACACGATTCCGTTTTCGTCGTGCGACTGCTCGACGACCGCCGCCATCGTCCGGGCGAGGCCGATGCCGTAACTACCCATCACGAGCGGCTTCTCCCTCCCGTCCTCGTCCAGAAACGTCGCGCCGAACGCCTTCGAGTGGAAGGTGCCCAGCTTGAAGATGTGACCGACCTCGATCGCCGTCTCGACGTGGAGCGTCCCGCCGCACTGCGGACAGGCGTCGCCGTCCTTCGCCTGGCGGATGTCGGCAAAGGTCGGCCCGTAGTCGCGGCCCGCCTGGACACCGCGGAGATGCTTTCCGTCCTCGTTGGCCCCGGCGACGTACTGGCCATCGCGGAGCGCCTCGTCGGCGATCACCTCGACGTCGACGCCGACCGGCCCCAGCGACCCTCCGCCCGCTCCGAACGCGGCGCGGATCTCCTCGTCGGTCGCCGGACGGAACGCCGCCTCGAACAAGGTCTCGAGCTTCCCCTCGCTCAGCTTGTCGTCGCCCCGCACGAGCGCGAGCACGAGCCGGTCGCCGGTCACCACCGGCAGCGCCTTCGACGTCGCCGACGCCGCGATCGAGAGAAACTCGGCCAACTCGTCGATAGTCCCCACGCCCGGCGTGTCGACGAGCTCAGGCGCGTCGAGCGCCGGAGGCAGCTCGGCCGGAGGGGGCGCACCGCTTGCGGCCTCTGCATCGGCGAAGTAGTCGCCGTTCTCGCAGCGCATCAGCTCGTTCTCGCCCGAGCCGGTCGGCGCGAGGAAGTCCTTCGATTCCTTGCCGCCCATCACGCCCGATTCGGCCTCGACGAGGTACGCCTGGAGCCCGCAGCGCTCGAAGATCCGCTCGTACGCCTCCTCGTGTCTCGCAAACGCGGCGTCGAGCCCGGCCTCGTCGGCGTCGAACGTGTACGAGTCCTTCATGATGAACTCGCGAAGGCGCAGCAGGCCGCCGCGCGGGCGGGGCTCGTCGCGGTCCTTGGTCGAGAAGTGGTACCAGACCTGCGGCAGCTGCTTGTACGACTGGATCTCTCGCGCGAGGAACGTCATCGACTCCTCGTGCGTCCAGGAGAGCACGAACGGCCGGCCGCTGCCGTCTTTGAGGTGGAAGAGGATCGGCACGTCGATGCGGCCCGTCGTCTCCCAGAGCTCGGCGGGCGTGAGGGTCGGCGCGCGCATCTCCTGGCCGCCGATCGCGTCGATCTCCTCGCGGATGATCTGCTCGATCCGCATGTGCACGCGCCAGCCCAGCGGCAGCATCGCCCACAGACCGGCCCCGATCTGGCGGATGAAGCCGCCGCGTACGAGGAGCTGGTGCGAGGCAGCGTCCGCGTCGGCGGGCGGCTCGCGCAGGGTCGGGAGGTAAAGCTGAGAGGCTCGCGCGATCATCGCCGTGGAGACTAGACGCGCGCGTTGCCTTGGCGGACGCCGAGCGGACTACAGCGACGGCGGCGGGTCATTCAGATCGAGGATCAGTGACGGAGGCGCGATGTCATGATCGGCCTGCGTCGGCACGATCGCGGTGCCGATCGCGAGAAACTCGATCACGTGCGAGCCCCAGCCGTGGCTGCGCTCGTGCAGCTCGACACCGACGATCCCCTCCGCCTCGGCTCCTTCCGCTTCGGCCTGCATCCGCGTCATCGCGAGCTCGCGTGCGTCGTAGATCGCCTGTGTGTAGTTCGGCATCTCGACGTTGCGGCCGACACGGCTGACCCAGCGCGCGACGTTTTGATGCGCGACGTGGTAGACGCAGTTTCCCAGCACGAGGCCGACCGGCCGGTAACCGGCGGAGAGCAGCGTCCAGAAGTCCTGCCCGGAGAGGTCGCTCGTGAACGGACGGCCGTTCGGCGCTCGGTGCAGTTCCCCGGCAGCGTGCTTCACGGCTGTCCCGATAGCGATGAACTCGGCGAGCTCGTTCCCCCACTCGTGACGGCCGACCTCGAGCCGGACGCCGACGATTCCGTCCGCACCGAGCGAATCCGCCTCCTCCTCCATGCGGGTCATCGCGAGCTCGCGCGCGTGGTACAGAGCCTGGGTCAGGACGTCGAGCTCCTGGTTCTTCCCCCAGCGACGCACCTGGAGACCGATGTGGTAGATCGAGCTCCCCACCACGAGACCGAGCGGCTCGAACCCGGCCTGCTTGACGAGCAGGAACTCGTTGACGGAGAGATCGCTCGTGAAGAAGCCGCCGCCGGTTTCGCGCATCCGCCGCAGCCGCTCGCGGCCGGCTTCCGGAACTCCTTCGAGCGAGCCGGGGTCGTAGCTCACGACTTGCCCAACCCCAGGGCGTAGGCGACGGGCCGCGGGGCGCCGCGCTCGAGAGGCGCGACGGCTGTTCCGAGCATCTCGACGGTGACGATGAGATTGTCGTCGCGCTGCTCACGAGGGGTGAGGCCGACCGAGATGCCGAGGACACCCGAGGCCCCAAGCTCCGTCGCCTCCTCCCGCATGCGCGACGATGCATGGAACCGCGCGCTGTTGAGGCCGTTCGTGTAGTCCTGGTACTCCTGAGTCGGAAACGAGCGACGGGATAAGCGAAAGCGCGCTCGCCTCGTGCGGTAGCCGGACAGGATGAAGACGACGCTCGTGCCGCCCACCAGGCCGAGCGGCCAGACACCCGAATCGACGAGCTTCCAGAAGTCGGTTCCGCTGAGGCCAACGAGCGGGACCGGATCCTGTTCGTCGGCTTCGAAGCGATCCGAGGTGACCGCAGTCCCGAGGGCCGTGAACTCGACCGCGCGCCGGGCGTGGCCGAAACGGCCACGGTGAACGCGCACGTCAACGACTGCGAGCGCTCCCGCCTTGCTTGCGGAATCCTGCAATCTCGACAGCGCGAGCGTGCGCGCGTCGTTGTACGCCTTCGTCCGCTCCGCGAGCTCCGACCAGGTTCCCGTGTTGAGGAACTCCTGGACGGTTGCTCCGCCGCGTGGCATGTAGATGTTCGACCCACCTCCCCAAGCGGCTCCGGGGACTACCTGCGCCTCGAGCGAACGGCTGATCCCTCGGCCTCTCGGCATCCGCTGGTACCCGAGGCTCACGACCGCCGTGCCCTGAACCTGCTGCAGCGGCCGGAAGCCGCCGCGTGCGAGCGAGAGGAACCCTGCCGTCGAGAGGGTCGAGGCGAACGGCGCCTCGCTCATCCGTGCAACAGCCGATCGAGTGTGAGCCGTCCGCGGTCACTCTGCTCGGCAGCAGCGAGGAGTTCGAAGTCATCCGCCGCCATGGCAGCGACGCTAGCGCATTACTACTCGAGCGGGATCAGGGAGGCTTCGGCCATCGCGAGCGCGGCGGGCTTCGCCATCTTGAGGCGCTTCGGCCGGTGCATGCCGTCCGCGATCCATCTGTCGATCTCGTGGAACAGCTCGTCGATCAGGATGTCCGAGCTGACCTTCTTCAGCACGCGGCCGTGGGCGTAGATGAAGCCGACGTCGCGCCCGCCCGCGATGCCGAAGTCCGCGTCGCCCGACTCGCCCGGCCCGTTGACCGCGCAGCCGAGCACCGCCACCTCGAAATGCTGCGGGTAGCCCTCCAGCCGCAGCTCGACCTCCTCGGCGAGCGTGTGCACGCCGACGTTGTCGCGGCCGCAGCTCGGGCAGGCGATCATCACCGGCCCGCGCTCGCGCAGGCCGAGCGACTTGAGGATCTCGTACGCCGTCTTCGGCTCCTCGACCGGATCCGAGGAGAGCGAGACGCGGATCGTGTCGCCGATCCCCTCGGCCAGCAGCGTGCCGATCCCGACCGCGCTCTTGATCGAGCCGGCGAAGACGGTGCCGGCCTCGGTCACGCCGAGATGAAGCGGATACTCGACCTTCTCCGACAGCATCCGGTAGGCGCGGATCATCGTCGGGACGTGGCTCGACTTGACCGAGATCTTGAAGTCGTAGAAGTCCAGGCTCTCGAGCAGCCGCACCTCCTCGAGCGCGGCCTCGACGAGCGCCTCCGCCTGGTCGGCCTGCGCCAGCTCCTCGAGGTGCTTCGGCAGCGAGCCGGAGTTCGCGCCGATGCGCATCGGCGTCCCTTTGGCCTTGGCGGCGCGCACGACCTCGGCGACCTTGTCGGAGCCGCCGATGTTGCCGGGATTGATGCGAACCGCTGCGACGCCCTGGTCGATCGCCTTCAGCGCCAGGCTCGCGTTGAAATGGATGTCCGCGATGATCGGAACGGGCGAGAAGCGGACGATCTTCGAGAGCGCCACGGCATCCTCGGTCTTCGGCACCGCGACGCGGACGATCTCGCAGCCCGCGCTCGCGAGGGCCGCGACCTGGGCGGTGGTCGCCTCGACGTCGTGCGTCTTCGTCGTCGTCATCGACTGCACGACGACGGGCGCGCCGCCGCCGATCTTGACGCCGCCGACGGAAATCTGCCGCTTGCTGGCCATCCGCAAGTCAGTCTAGCCCGGCAGGTTCAGGACGAATCGCGCCCTCAGAGGACGCTGAAGCGGCTCAGTGGGGCGCGCCGGAGAAGTCGTTCGAGGACGCGATCACGAGCAGCAGCAGGACGAGAGCGAATCCCACGACCGAGACGCGCTCGTAGACCTCGCGCGCCAGGGCGCGGCGCCGGACGGCCTCGATGAGCGAGAAGAGGATGTGGCCGCCGTCGAGCGGCAGCAGCGGCAGGAGGTTGAGCAGCGCGAGCGACATGCTCACCAGCGCCAGGATCTCGAGGTAGTGCGTGAAGCCGGCGCGCAGCTGCTGCTGCGAGACCTCGACGATCCCCACCGGGCCCGAGAGCTGGCTGCGGCCGTGGCTCGAGAACAGCCCTGCAAGCCCCCGCCCGGTTCCGGGCACGACGCTCCAGAGATCCGATGTCGCTGCACGGGCCGCCCTGCCGGTGGAGTACGGAACAAGTTGTGCCTCGGCTTCGAACCCGAAGAGCCACTGGCCGCCGACCTTCACGGTCTTGCGGGGTCCGACGATCACGCGCCTTCCCTGGCGCAGCACGGTCAGCGTCACCGGGCCGCCGCGGCTCGACTGGATCCGTCGCGACACGGAGCTGAACGGAGTCGGGCGGCCGTTGACCGCGACGATGCGGTCGCCCGGCTGCAGACCCGCCTTGGCTGCCGGCATTCCGTGCTCGACGCTCGCGACCCGCGCCGGGGCTCGATTGGAGGGCCCGCCGCTCACGGCGAAGACGAGGAAGAGGATTACGAAGGCGACGACGACGTTCGCGAACGGCCCCGCCGCGATGACGGCGACGCGCTTCCAGGTCGCGCCGCGCCAGTACGCCTCCGCCGAGGTGCCTTCCTCCACCTCGCGGAGCCCGCGCTCGGCGGAGCGCCTCGCACCCGGCGTCAGCTCTGCGGCGCTCACCTCGTGCTCGAGGTCGAAGCAGGCACGCCGGGCG
This sequence comes from uncultured Actinomycetes bacterium, assembly GCA_963702655.1. GTDB lineage: Bacteria > Actinomycetota > Thermoleophilia > Gaiellales > Gaiellaceae > Palsa-739. The sequence continues at coordinate 515,252 of CAVPDO010000001.1, forward strand.
GCGTCGTAGTCCTCCGCCTCGAGGGCGCGCCGGACCGCGCCGACGGCCGGCACGAGGCCGGGCTGCTCGCGGATCGCCGGCTCGAGGAACACGCGCAGGTCGCGCGCGGCCGGCCGGTTCATGCCGGGAAGCTGGACCATGCCGCCGAGCGGGATCATCCCGATTCCGTAGTCGATGCCCTTTCGTCGAACCTTGAAGAGGGCCGGCGGAAAACCGAGGTAGAAGCTCCGCGGCCGCATCCCGACGGCGCGCGCCACCCAGAAGTGCCCCAGCTCGTGCAGGAAGACGAGCAGCACCAGGCCGGCGATGACGACGACATACGTCATGCAGTTGCCAGCGCTCCTTCCGCGAGAGCCCGCGCTGCGCCGTCGGCCTCGACGAGATCGTCCACGTCGTGGACCGGATCGGCGCCGGCAGCCGCGAGCGTCTCCCCCACCACCTCGGGGATCCCGAGGAACGGCAGGCGGCCGGCGAGGAAGGCGGCGACCGCGACCTCGTTCGCCGCGTTGTAGACGCACGGCGCACTGCCGCCCTCCCGACCGGCGGCGCGCGCGAGCGAGAGCATCGGGAACGTGTCGGTGTCGGGCGGCGAGAACTCCAGCGTCAGCGAGGTGAGGTCGAGCGGCGGCAGCGGCGTCGCAGCACGCTCCGGGTACGTGAGCGCATAGGAGATCGGAACGCGCATGTCCGGGTAGCCGAGATGCGCGAGCGCGGCGCCGTCGCGGAAGCGGACGAGCGAGTGCACGACCGAGGTCGGCTGGATCGCCACCTCGATGCGGTCGTACTCGACGCCGAAGAGAACGTGCGCTTCGATCACCTCGAGCCCCTTGTTCGCGAGCGTTGCGGAGTCCACCGTGATCTTCGGCCCCATGCGCCAGGTCGGATGCGCGAGCGCCTGCTCCGGGGTGACGTCCTCGAGCTCGGCACGGGTGCGCCCGCGGAACGGGCCGCCGGAGCCGGTGAGCACGAGCGTGTCGATCTGCTCCGGCTCGCGTCCCTCGAGGCACTGGAAGAGCGCGGAGTGCTCGCTGTCGACCGGGAGGATCTGGCCTCCGCCCCGCTCGCGTGCGGCGAGGGCGAGCTCGCCCGCCGCCACGAGGCTCTCCTTGTTCGCGAGCGCGAGATCGACGCCGTGCTCGAGCGTCCAGAGCGTCGCGTGGATCCCTGCGAAGCCGACGACGGCGTTGAGGACGACGTCGGGCTGCGCGCGCTCGAGTAGCTCGGTCAGGTCGCCGCCGGCCTGCTTGAGCGGGGCGTCGACATCGTCGAGCGGGGTCGAGCCGGAGGCTGCCGCGCAAAGCTCGAGCTCCGGATGAGCCTCGACGATCTCGATCGCCTGGCGGCCGATCGAGCCGGTGGCCCCGAGCAGCGCGACGCGCTTCACCTGCTCAGTGTAGGGATCCGGCTAGTGGAACCCGTACGCGACGACGAGGAAATAGGCGGCGGGCGCGGCGAAGAGGAGCCCGTCGATCCGGTCCAGCATCCCCCCGTGCCCACCGAGGAGCCTGCCGGTGTCCTTCACCTCGAGGTCGCGCTTCAGCGCCGACTCGAACAGGTCTCCCATCACCTCGGCGAGCACGAGGACGAGGCCGAGCACGAGCGCCTGCCAGATGGACAGGTACTTGTCACGCGTGTCGTAGAGCGCGACGAAGGCCACGAAGATCCCGGCGACGGCTCCGACCAGCAGACCCTCCCACGACTTGCCGGGCGAGAGGCGCGGCGCGAGCTTGTGCCGGCCGAACAGGCGGCCGCCGAAGTAGGCAAACGTCGCCGCCGCGAAAGCGGTGAGCACGACGGTGAAGGCGAGCAGGCGCCCGTGGTCGTGCATCTCGCGCAGCAGGAGGAGAAAGCCGAGTCCGAGCCCGATCCAGGCCGAGCCGAGGATCGTCGAGCCGACGGCCGCGGTCGTGGGCGCGCGCGTGCTCGAGACCACGTGCAGCCCGAAGGCGAAGACGAAGGTGGCGCAGAAGCCGCCGAGCAGCCACACGACTCCCCCCTGCTCGGCTCCGAACAGCGCGAGCAGCACGCCCGCGTAGACCGCGGGCGCGAGCGGGCGCAGCGGGCGCGCCGTCGTCACGAACTCGTGCACCGCGACCCACGAGGCGACGGCGAGAAGCGTGAACAGCCACCAGCCCCCGAGCCACAGCATGCCCAGCACGAGCGGCAGGCCGACCGCCGCGACCAGGAGACGCGAGGCGAAATTGGTCATCGTCCGCCGAATCTGCGGCGGCGGCGGGCGTACTCCTCGATCGCGGTGCGCAGCTCCTCCGGCCCGAAGTCGGGCCACAGGGTGTCGGTGAACACGTATTCGGCGTAGGCGGACTGCCAGAGGAGGAAGTTGGAGATGCGGCGCTCGCCCGACGTGCGGATGACGAGATCGGGATCGGGCATCTCCGGCTCGTAGAGGTGCGCCGCGAGCGCGGCCTCGTCGACGTCGTCAGGATCCACGCCGTTCTCGAGCAGCCGGCGGGCGGCGTCGACGAGCTCGGCGCGGCCGCCGTAGTCGAAGGCGATCCAGAGCTGGAGCCTCGACTTGTCCGCCGTCGCCGTCTCGAGCTCGTCCATCCTGGACCGGAGCCACCCGGGAGCGCGGTCGCGGCGGCCGACGAAGCGGCAGCGGACGCCCTGCGCAGCGAGATCCTCGAGCTCGCGGTCGATCGTCTCGCCGAAGATCTCCATCAACGCCTCGACCTCGCCGGCGTCGCGGCTCCAGTTCTCGGTCGAGAAGGCGTAGACGACGAGGGACTCGATGCCGAGGTCGATCGCCGCCTCGACGACCGGGCGCAGCGCTCGCGACCCCGCGCGGTGGCCCTCGGCGACCGGGACGGCATGCTCGGTCGCCCAGCGCCCGTTGCCGTCCATGATGATCGCGACGGCGTGCGCGACCTCCGGAAGGTGCTCTTCGGGGCTGACGTCGGTACCCGGCACCGAGGCCATCAGACCTCCATGACCTCCGCTTCCTTGTGCTTCAGGAGCTCGTCGATCAGCTTCGTGTGCTCGTCCGTCAGCTCCTGGACGCGACCCTCGGCGCGGTGCTCGTCGTCGGCGCCGACCTCGCCGTTGTCCACCAGCTCCTTGAGGTGCCGCATCGCATCGCGGCGGATCTCGCGGACGGCCACCCGGTGGTCCTCCGCCATGTTGCGGACGACCTTCACGAGCTCCTTCCGCCGCTCCTCGGTCAGCTGCGGGATCGGCAGCCGGATGAGCTTGCCGTCGTTCGAGGGCGTCAGCCCGAGATCCGACTCGAGGACGGCCTTCTCGATCGCCTTGATCGAGCTCGGGTCGAACGGCTGCACGGTGAGCATGCGCGGCTCGGGGACGTTGATCGTCGAGAGCTGGCGCAGCGGTGTGTGCGTCCCGTAGTAGTCGACCTCGATCCGGTCGAGGAGCGACGCCGAGGCGCGTCCGGTGCGCACCGTCGCGAACTCCGCCCGCGCGTGCTCCACCGACTTGGCCATGCGGTCCTGGGCGCTCCTGATCAGCTCTTCTGCAGTCGCCATCAGCCCTCCTTGTCCCGGGCGCCGCCGAAAGCGGCGCGGTCTGCCGGCCGGCCGTCGTCGGCTTCGCCGTCGACGCTTCCAGCCGTCGCGATGATGGTTCCGACCTCCTCGCCGTTCACGACACGCGCGACGTTGCCCTCGGCGAGCTCGAAGACGTGGATCGTGAGGCGGTTGTCCATGCAGAGCGACAGTGCCGTCGTGTCCATCACCTTGAGCCCGCGCTCGATCGCCTCCAGGTGCGTGATCCGCGGCAGGAACTCCGCGTCGGCGACGCGCCGCGGGTCGCCGTCGTACACGCCCTGGACGCCGTGCTTCGCCATCAGGATCGCGTCGGCGCCCATCTCGAGCGCCCGGAGCGCGGCCGCCGTGTCCGTCGTGAAGAACGGGTTGCCGGTGCCGGCCGCGAAGATCACGACGCGGCCCTTCTCGAGGTGGCGGATCGCGCGCCGCCGGATGTACGGCTCCGCGACCTCCGAGACCTCGAGCGCGGACATCACGCGCGTGTCGGCTCCCTCCCGCTCGAGGGCATCCTGCAGCGCGAGCGCGTTGAGCAGCGTCGCGAGCATCCCCGCGTAGTCGGCCGTCGCGCGGTCCATCCCGCTCTCGGCCGCGGCGGCGAGGCCGCGGTAGAAGTTCCCGCCCCCCACCACGACCGCGACATCGACGCCCTCGGCGCGGATCCCGGCGACCTCGTTGGCAATCGCCCGCGTGACGCCCGGGTCGATGCCGTACTCGCGCTCGCCCATGAGCGCCTCGCCCGAGAGCTTGAGCAGGACTCGGCGGAACGCAGGCACCTTCGACCGCGGGCCGGTCTCGGTCTCCGGCTGGGCCGTCATCCGGCGAGGGAGAAGCGCTGGAACTCGAGCACCTCGGCTCCCGCGCCGGCCACGACCTCGCCGACGGTCTGCGAGCTGTCGTGGATCCAGTCCTGCTCGGCGAGGACGTTCGTCCCGAAGAAGCGCTTGTTCAGCATGCCTTCGACGATCTTCTCACGCGCCTGCTCCGGCTTCGACTGCACCTCGTCGGAGTTCGCGAAGATCTCGCGCTCCGCTGCGACGAGCTCCTCGGGGACGTCTTCGCGGCCGATCCAGCGGGGATCCGACCACGAGATGTGCATCGCGAGATTCCTCGCCAGCTCGTCGTCGCCGCCGCGCAGGTGCACGAGCACGCCGAGCTTGTTCGCCGGCGGATGGACGTAGGCACCGAGGCGCCCGCCGACGATGGTCTCGAAGCGGGCGGCTCCGGCGACGGCGATGTTCTCGCCGAGCTTGCCCGAGAGCTGCGCGCGCTCCTCGTCGAGCTGCGAGACGGCGTCGATCCCCTCGGCCTCGACGAGGTCGAGCACCTTCTTGCCGAACGCCTCGAACTCCTCGTTGTTCGAGACCGGCTCGGTCTCGCAGCCGATCGCGACCATCGTCCCGCGCAGCCCATCGCCCGCCAGCCGGTAGCCGACGAGCCCTTCGGTCGTCGCCCGGTCGGCGCGCTTCGCCGCGTTCGCCATCCCCTTCTCGCGCAGGAGGACGACCGCCGACTCCATGTCGCCGTTCGTCTCCTGCAGCGCACGCTTGCAGTCCATCATCCCCGCGCCGGTGCGCTCGCGGAGCTCGCGCACGAGTTGAGCCGAGATCTCGGCGGCCATCTACGCCTCCTCTCCGCTCTCAGGCGCTTCTGCCGCCGGCTCCGGGGTGCTCTCGGGCTCGGCGGCCGGCTCAGCGGCTGGTTCAGTGGCCGGCTCAGCGGCCGGCTCAGCGGCCGGCTGGGCCTCGGCTTCCGGAGCGCTCTCCGCCGGTGCAGCGGCCTCCTCGGCGGCCTTCTGTTCGAGCTCCTGCGCCGAGACCTTCTGCTTGCCGTCGTTGACGGCCTCGGCGAGCGCGTGCACGACGAGGTTGCACGAGCGGATCGCGTCGTCGTTGCCGGGGATCACGTAGTCGGCCTCGTCGGGGTCGCAGTTCGTGTCGACGAGCGCGACGACCGGGATTCCGAGCCGGCGCGCCTCGCGGACGGCGAGCGCCTCCTTCTTGAGGTCGACGATCACGACCGCGTCGGGCTGGCGGCGCATGTCGGCGACGCCGCCGAGGTTCTGCTCGAGCTTCTCGAGCTCGCCGGCCATCGAGATGCGCTCCTTCGCCGGGAGCAGCTCCATCTGCCCTTCGTCGCGCAGGCGCCGCATCTCGTGCAGGCGGTCGATGCGGTCGGCCATCGTGCGCCAGTTGGTGAGCAGGCCGCCGAGCCAGCGGTGGTTGACGTACGGCATGTCGACGCGCTTGGCCTCGCTCTCGACGGCGTCCTGCGCCTGCTTCTTCGTGCCGACGAACAGGACGGTGCCGCCGCGCTCCGCGACGTTGCGGAGGAAGAGGCGCGCCTCGTCGAGACGCTCGGACGTCTGCGTGAGGTCGATGATGTAGATGCCGCCGCGCTCGGCGAAGATGAAGCGGCGCATCTTGGGGTTCCAGCGCCGCGTCTGGTGGCCGAAGTGGACCCCGGCCTCCAGCAGCTGGCGCATGGAGACTCCGCCCGCAGTCGTAGAGACAGCCATGAAAGCTCCTTCCAGATTGGTTTGTCGTGCTGAGCCGGCGGGACTCGAGGCGCACCTCCCGCAAGGGGAGGCACGCGCGCCACGGCTGGCCGCCGGGGAGTAGGAACGGGACGCGGGAAGGTTAGCTGCGACCGAGCGCGTCCAGCGCAGCGCTCACGCCCGAATCGAGCGCCTTGGACTCGAGGTACACGACCGCGACGTTGCCGACGTGAGTCTCTTGCACCCACGGCCTGACCGCTCTGCGGGGCGCTCGCAGCCGGATGACGACGCAGCCATGACACTTCCGCAGCTTCGGTGGTCCCGATCCCAGCACGATCACGACCTTGCGCGCGGCCTCGTGCTCGTTCCGGAACACGACCACGTGCAGAGGGTGGGAGGAGGCGAGCCGCGTGTAGCGCGCCGGAGTGAACATGTGCTGCCTCCACAGCGACAGGCCCTGGGAGTGAAAGGCGCGCTGCACCTTCGCCACCGAGTAGGGACGCGCCTCTCGGGACGCGTGGGAAGCGGACGCGGTCGCCGAGACGAGCGCAATCACGAGCAGCACCGGCAGGAGGCGAGCCACGGCTCCTTCTTAGCCGTCCCCGCGGCGATCCGTCAAGTCGTTCGACGCGCGGTCTCGAGGGCCGCGGCGAGGTCCGGCGGCAGCGGCGACGAAACGTCTAGGGCGTCGCCGGTCACCGGATGCGCGAACGCGAGCCGTGCGGCGTGCAGGAACTGCCGCTCGAGGCCGAGATCGCCTGCGATGCCGTAGGTCGGGTCGCCGGCGACGGGCAGGTCGATCGCCGCGAGGTGGACGCGGATCTGGTGCGTGCGCCCCGTCTCGAGCCGGACGCGCAGCAGCGCGTGGCGCGGGAGCAGCTCCTCGAGCTCGAAGTGCGTCACGGCGGCGCGCGGCGTGCCGGTGTCGAGCGAATGGCGCAGCCTGTCGTGCCTGTCGCGGCCGATCGGCGCCTCGATCGTCCCTCGCCGCGACTTCGGCCGCCCGGCGACGAGACCGAGGTACTCGCGCGTCAGCGCCCGGCGCCGGATCAGCTGCTGCAGCCGCTCGTAGGTCTCGGGCGAGCGCGCGACGACGAGCAGTCCCGAGGTGTCGCGGTCGAGGCGGTGGACGATGCCCGGCCGCTCCTCCTCCCCGCCGGCCGCTCCCGCAGCCGCGAGCGCCTGCGCAAGCGTGCCGCCGGTGTGACCGGGCGCCGGGTGCACGACGACTCCCGCCGGCTTGTCCACCACCAGGAGGTGCTCGTCCTCGTACGCGACCGTGAGCTCGGGCGGCTCGACCTCGGGCACCGCGACCGGGGCGGGAGCCTCGATCGCGACGGCCTCTCCGCCCGCGAGCTTGTGGCTTTTGCCGCGGAGCTCTCCGTCCACGAGGACGGCGCCGGCCGAGAGGAGGCGCTCCGCGGCTGCCCGGGAACCCACCTCCGGCAGCCCGGCGAGGAAGCGGTCGAGCCGCTCTCCCGCGGCCTCGGTCGGAACGACGAGCCGCTTCAGCGCCTGGGCGTCCGCGGCTCTCGCTCGGAGAGGAGGAGCGCGGTGAGCAGGATCCCGACGCCGATCACGATGAAGCTGTCGGCGAGGTTGAACGCCGGCCAGTAGCGGAAGTCGAGGAAGTCGGTGACGAATCCCAGCCTCACGCGGTCGGCGAGGTTCGAGACGCTGCCGCCGATCACGAGTCCGAGCGCCACGGGCAGCACGGGATGGCGGGCACCCGAGCGTGCGAAGTAGGCGAGCATCCAGGCGATCGCGATCGCGGTGACGACGATGACCGCGGCCGTCGCGTTCGAGAACAGGCCGAAGGCGATGCCGGAGTTCTGGACGTGCCGGATCGTGAACGGTCCCGCGACGTGGAGCCCTTCCCCGAGCCTCAGGTGGGAGACGACGACATGCTTCGTCACCTGGTCGGCGACGACCGCCCCGAGCGCGATCGCCGCGAGCGCCAGCCACTGGGCCCGCGTCGCCGCGAAGGAGCGGGTCGCCCGGGAGAGCGGCGTCAAGGCATCCGTGGCCGAGCCGACTCGCACCTCGAGCTGACGGGCAGGCTCGCTCACCTTGCCTCGGATCTGCGCTTGCAGTCGATGCAGAGAGATGCCCAGGGATTGGCCTCCAGCCGCTCGTGTGGGATCTCGTTGCCGCAGTTGGTACAGGTGCCGTAGGTGCCGTCCTCGATGCGCTGCAGCGCGACATCGATCTCGGAGATGACCTGCTCGGCGTTGTCGCCCAGGGTGTAGTCGATCTCGCGGCCGAGCGTCGCCGAAGCGGTCTCGGCGACGTGGTTGTCGTCCGCAACCTCCTCGACCTCGTCGTCGAGGGAGCCGGGATGCTCGTCGCGGAGCGTCGCGAGCGCGTGGTCGACCCGCTGCCGCTCGGCGAGCAGCGCCTCGCGAAAGTGCTCGGTGTCCTGGCTTGTCACCGCCTCGCCCTTCGGCCTCGGTCGTCGCTGTGGCTGGAAGCGCCGCCGGCGCCCGGCCGTAGGGCCTTGGACGCCGAGGCGAGGCGGCGCTCGATCAGCGCCGGCCCCATCCCCGTCAGCTCGACGATCTTCTCCCGGCCGCCGTGCCCCGAAACGAGCGTCAAGGCCGTGCGAGGCAGCGCGAGCGTCTCGGCGAGGAGGCGAAGGACCGCTTCGTTGGCGCGTCCACGTTCGGGGGCCTCGGTGACGCGGACCTTCCAGGCGTCGCCGTGCCGTCCCACGAGCGCCGTCCGGCCCGAGCCCGGGCTGACGCGCAGGCGCAGGCGAGTCGTCTCGGCCGTCACGCATGCAGTCTACGTCGGGCCACCCCTAGGCAGCGGTCGAGTCAGGCAGGCCGTACCAGCTGCGCTCCTCGGTCCCGTTCGCGCTCTCGGAGGTGGTGGCTGCCTCGGGCTCCGGCTCCGCGGCCTGCTCGGGATCGTCCAGAGCGAGCAGCGCCTCCCGCAACTGCAGACGCAGCCGGCGCGACTCGTGCACGAGTCGCTCGTTCTCGGCGATCGCGCGACGCTGCGTCTCGCGCGCTTCGGCGTGGGCCTCCCTCAGGATCAGCTCGGCCTCGTGCCGCGCCCGGTCGCGCGTCTGGGCCGACGCTTGCTCGGCGGAGACGAGCGTCGAACGCAGGAGGGTCTCGAGCTCGCGAAAGCGAACGAGGTCGGTCTCGAGCTGCTCGACCTTGTCGGCGAGGTCGGCGCGCTCGCGCCAGACGTCCTCGAAGCTCGTGGCGATGTCCTCGAGCAGCTCGTCGGTGGTCGCGACCTCGTAGCCGCGAAACCGCACTCGCGGTGGCGTCAGGTGCCTGATCTCGACGGGTGTGAGTGCCATCGGTCTCTCCTTTAGTGGAAGTGGTCGAGAACCCAGATGAGGAAGCGGTCGATCACGCCGAGCGCGATCAGAGCCAGCATCGGCGAGAAGTCGAGCCCGCCCGTCCCGGGAAGGATGCGACGGAAGACACGTATGTACGGCTCGCAGACGTCGTAGAGGAACCGCTGGATTCGGTTGAGCGTGGGCGAATAGGGCAGCCGCAGCCAGCTCGTGATGATGTAGACGAAGATCACGAGCGCGTACAGCAGGCAGAAGACGTTGACGAACGTCGCGACGCTCGAAATCGCGTCTGCAAGCAGCGGCGAACTGGCTGGCCAGCCCATTCAGGGCTGGTTCGCCCCGGCCGGCCCTTCTCCTATGCCTGGTTGAAGAAGCCGCGCTCGAGCATCCGGGCGCGGTCCTCTGCGGACAGCTCGACGTCGCTGGGCGTGAGGAGAAACACCTTGTCGGCGATGCGCTGCATCCCGCCGTCGAGCGCGTACGTGAGGCCGCTGGCGAAGTCGATCAGCCGCTTCGACAGCTCGCTGTCCGCCGACTGCAGGTTGAGGATCACGGGAACGCCGTTCTTGAACCGGTCCGCCACCTGCTGGGCGTCGTTGAAGCTCCGCGGCAGGATCAGGTGGACGCGGGACGCGCCGGGGCTCTGCACCGGCTGGAGGTTGCGGACGCGCCGCTGTTCGGAGCGCGGGCGGAGGATGCTCGTCCGCTGTCCCTCGGGCTCCGGGTCGGTCCAGTCGTCGTCGTAGTTCTGTCGCGAGCGGGCCGGCAGGCGCCGCACATTCGGCTGCTGCTTGTACCCCTCGGCGAGCTCGTCCTCGGTGAGGTAGCCGTCCTCGTCCCAGTCCTCTTCCTCGGCGATGCCGAAGTAGACGAGGGTGCGGGCCCAGACGTCGGAAAGCGCCATGGCGCCGCCGATGTTAGCGCTGCCACAGGACTGCGCCGACCCGGACATGGGTCGCACCCTCCTCGGCGGCGACCCGGTAGTCCTGGCTCGTCCCCATCGAGAGCTCGCGCAGCCCGTGCTGCTCGGCGAGCTCGCGCAGGCGGCGGAAGTACGGCCTCGAGTCCTCGGGATCGGCGGCCGGCGGCGGCATCGTCATCAGACCGCGGACGTCGGGGTAGGCGTCCAACAAGCTCGGCAGCTCCTCGGGACCGACGCCCGACTTCGTCGCCTCGCCGGAGAGGTTGACCTCGACGAGCGCCGGGATCGTCAGCCTCCGCGCGGCCGACTCGGACGCCAGCGAGTGGCACAGCTCGCAGATCTCGCTCACGAGCGGCGCCTTGCGGCTCTGGAGGTGGCCGATGAAGTGCCAGCGAAAGGCGTCGCCGTAGCGCTCGTGCTTCGCCGCGAGATCCTGGGCGCGGTTCTCCCCCACCACTTCGACGCCCGCTTCGGCCAGGGCCGCCAGCTCCTCGAGCGAGACGTACTTCGTGGCGGCGACGACCGTGACGTCCGGGCCGACCTCCGCGCGGATGCGCTCGTACCGCTCCCGGATCTCAGCCGGCGACATACGCGATCACCCCCTGGCGGCCGGTCTTGCCGTTGTCGCGCCGGTGCGAGAAGAACGTCTCCGGCTCGCAGAAAGTACAGCGGTCGCAGCGGTCGATCTGCTCGACTCCCGCCGCGCGCAGCGCGCGTTCTGCGCTCGTCCAGAGGTCGAGGCGGCCTTCGCTCACCACGTCGTCGCCGAAGCGCTCGCGGAACGGCGCCGCGACCTCCTCCCCCACCTCGTAGCAGCACGGCCCGATTCCCGGGCCGACCGCCGCGGCCAGAGTGCCGTGGCCGAGCGCCTGCGCGCCCGCCTCGACGATGCCGGCGAGTAGCCCTTTCCAGCCGGCATGGAGGACTGCGACTGCGGGCTGGTCTGCGCCCACGCGTGCGAGGGCGATCGGCACGCAGTCGGCGGACATCGCGAGGATCGGCAGGCCCGGCTCGTCCGTCCAGAGCCCGTCGGCGTGCTCGCCGCGTTCCCCGGCCGCCGCTCGCACGACGCGGTCGGAGTGCACCTGGTGGTTGAGGGCGAGCTTCTCCACGTCGGCGCCGAGCGCCTCACACATGATGCGGCGGTTCTCGTCGACGCGGTCCACGTCGTCGCCGCTCTTGCGCCCGAGGTTGAGCGACGAGTACGGCCCCTCGCTCACGCCGCCGACTCGCGTCGTGAAGGCGACCACGTAGCCGTCCGCATCCCAGCGGATCACAGCCGCTTCCTCACCCGCGTAAGAAGCTGGTCGCGCGTGTTGAGCTCAGGCTCGTCCACGACGGCGTCGAGGAGGTCGTGGAGGATGCGCCCGAGCTGCGGTCCGGGCCTGACGCCGAGCTCGATCAGGTCGTCTCCGTCCAGCGCGAGGTCGCGCAGCCGGTGCGGGCTCGAGCGCTCCTGTTCCACGACTGCGCGGAAGCGCGCGAGGCGCTCGAGCTCCTCGTGCGGCGGCGGCTCGCCGCCGGTGCCGCGCTTGCCGAGCAGGTCGGCGCGCTTGTGGTCGAGGAGGTCGAACGCGAGCTCGTCACCGTTTCGGCGCAGAAAGCGTCGCGCACGACGCTCGTCGCCTTTCCCAGGCTGGAACATGTGGCGGCGCACGATCCGCACCACGCGCTTCCGCAGCGCGTTCGGATAGCGAAGCCGCAGCAGCGCCTCCGCAGCGAGGTCCGCGCCGGCCTGGTCGTGTCCGTGGGCGGCGAAGCCGGGCTTCGCGTAGTAGTGGAGGCGCCCGTCGTGCCCGCGCCACGCGGCGATCGGCTTGCCGAGGTCGTGGAAGAGGGCCGCGAGGCGCACGGCCAGCGAGAAGCCGTTGTCGGCCGTCGCCTGCACGACGGCGAACGTGTGCTCGTCGACGGTCAGGTCGTGATAGCGGCTCTCCTGGTCGAACCCGATCGCGGGGCCGAACTCGGGCAGGAGCTCGACCAGGACGCCGGTGTCGCGCGCGAGCCGCAGCGCGCGGGCGGGCTCGTCGCCGAGCAGGAGCTTCGAGAGCTCGCCCATCCCGTCCGCCGCGAGGCCGCCGCCGATGCGCTCGCTCGAGACGAGCTTCACCGCGGGTGCCTCCTCGCGCATCTGCGCGAGGAGCTCGTCGTCCGGCTCGAAGCCGAGCTGCGAGACGAAGCGAAGGGCGCGGACAAGTCGCAGCGGGTCCTCGCGGAAGCTCTGCGGCGAGACGGTGCGCAGGCGACGTGCCTCGAGGTCGGCGCGGCCGCCCAGCGGGTCGACGAGGTCGTCCGTCTCGAGCCGCCGGGCCATGGCGTTGACCGTGAAGTCGCGGCGGCGCATGTCGTCCTCGACCGAGAGCGACGCGTCGGCGACGATCTCGAAGTCGTGCCGGCCCGGTCCCGTGGAGACCTCCCTGCGCGGCGGCGCAAACTCGATCCCGGCCGGCGTCAGCCTCCGGATCCGGCCGTCGCGCGGGTGCAGCCGGACACCGACGAGCCGGTCGGCGACGACGAGGTCCTCGACGCGCCCGTGCGCGGCGAGCGCGGCCCGTAGCCCGTCGGTGTCAAGTCCGGGTACGAGGAAGTCGGCGTCCTTGGACTCGAGCCCCAGCAGCTCGTCGCGCACGGCCCCGCCGACCAGATAGGCGTCGAGCCCGAGCGAACGGACGTAATCCTCGATCTCCTTCATCTCGGCCGGAAACGCTACGCGCCATCGGGGACGCCCGGCACGAACTGTCACCGCAGTTCCTCGTGTCCCAGAGCACGAGTGCGCAGCACCCGTGGGCTAGAGCAGCGCGACCGCTTCGATCTCGACGAGCGCGCCCGATGGAAGCTTCGCCACCTCGATCGTCGCCCGCGCAGGCGGCTGATCGCCCACATGCTTCGCGTAGACCCCGTTCATGGCTTGGAAATCGTCCAGGTTCTGCAGGAACACCGTTGTCTTCACCAGCCGGTCGAGACCGGTGCCCACCTCCTCGAGGATCGCCTTCAGGTTCGCGAAGACCTGCTCGGTCTGCTCCTCGATCCCGCCCGAGATCGCGGTGTCTCCAGGCTCCAGCCCGAGTTGGCCGGAGACGAAGACGAAGCCGCCGGCCGCGATCGCCTGCGAATACGGCGCGCCCTGGAAGGGCGCCGGTGCGGCCTCGGTGCGGACGACGCGCTTGTCGGTCATGGACGAGCCTCCTGTCTCTCGCACGCCTCGGCCAGCGCCGCGCCGAGCCCCTTGAAGATCGCTTCGAGCACATGGCCGCTGTCGGTCCCGTTCAGAAGCCGTACGTGGAGCACGAGCCCCGCGTTCTCGGCCAGCACCTCGAGGAAACGTCTGGCCACGTCGGTGCCGAGCCCGCCGATGCGGGCTTGCGTGAGGTCGACGTTGGTGACGAGGAGCGGCTCGTCGCTCGTCTCGAGGACGACGGAGGCGAGCGCCTCCGCCGACGTCATCGCGCCGGCGCCGTGGCCACGTGCGCCCTCGGTGCGCAACGGGCCGGCAAGCGCCTGGCCGAGCGCAGCCGCCGCGGCCTCGACCTCCGCCTGCGTGTCGCCCGGCTCGCTGTCGAGGACGAGGTCGAAGCGCGCGGTCTCCGCCAGGCGCGCGACCAGCCGGTTGAGGACGGGCAGCCCTGTCTCCACGGTCGCCTCGCCGCGCCCGTAGACATTGACGCGCACGCCTGCCGCAGCCTGCTCGCTCATCGGTAGGAGCGTAACGGCTGGATCACTACGCCTCGACGCGCTCGATCTGCGCGCCGACGGCACGGAGCCGTTCGTCGATCCGTTCGTAGCCACGGTCGATCTCGGCCACGTTGCCGATCACCGAGCGGCCGTTCGCGCACAGCGCGGCGATCAGGATCGCCATCCCGGCGCGGATGTCGGGGCTCGTCAGCCGCTGCCCGTACAGGCGCGACGGGCCGCTGACGACGACGCGATGCGGGTCGCAGACGATGATCCGCGCGCCCATCGAGACGAGCTTGTCCACGAAGAACAGCCGGTTCTCGAACATCTTCTCGAACACGAGGACCGTCCCCCACGCCTGCGTCGCGACTGCGACGGCGATCGACGTCAGGTCGGCGGGAAACGCGGGCCAGGGGCCGTCCTCGATCTTCGGCACCTGGTCGCCGAGGTCGTTCTGGATCACGAGCTCCTGATCCGGCGGCACGCGGAGCCAGTCGTCGCCGAGCTCGACCTCGATCCCGAGGCGCCCGAACGCGGTGAGGATCGAGATCATGTCGTGCGGCACGACTCCGTCGATCGTGAGGTCGCTCTTCGTGACGGCGGCGAGGCCGATGAAGCTGCCGACCTCGATGTGCTCGGGAGCGATCGTCCACTCCCCACCGCCCAGCCGCCCGACGCCCTGGATCCGCAGGACGTTCGACTCGATGCCCTCGATCCCGGCGCCGAGCGAGACGAGGAAGCGGCAGAGGTCCTGCACATGCGGCTCGCAGGCGGCATTCCCGATCGTGGTCTCGCCGGGCGTGAGGACGGCGGCCATCACCGCGTTCTCGGTCGCCATCACGCTGGCCTCGTCGAGGAAGATCTCGGCGCCGTGCAGACCGTCCGTCTCCATCTCGTAGCGGTTCGCGATCTCGATGCGCGTGCCGAGCCGCTGCAGCGCATGGATGTGCGGATCGAGCCGGCGCCGCCCGATCACGTCGCCGCCGGGCGGCGGCACGCTCGCCCGGCCGAGCCGGGCGAGCAGCGGGCCGGCGAGCAGGAACGACGCCCGGATCCGCTCCGCGAGCACCGCGTCGACCTCGGGGGACGAGAGCCCCTGCGAGTCCACCCGCACCTCGTTCGGCCCGGTCCACTCCGCGCTCGCCCCCGTGGCGGAGACGAGCTCGAGCATCGTCTCGACATCGCGGATCCGCGGCACGTTCGAGAGCGTCACCGGCTCGTCGGCGAGCAGGCAGGCGGCGAGGATCGGCAGGGCGCCGTTCTTGTTCCCCGAGGCTCGGATGCGGCCGCTGAGCGGGTTTCCGCCCTCGATGACGAAAGCCTGCGGCGCGGTTGTGACCGACATGCCGGGCTAGGATAGCCGGGCCTTGGACCCGACTCGCGAACGTGCCTGGGAGACTCTCACGCGCTACACGAAGAGCGAGTCGCTGCTGCGCCATGCGCTTGCTGTCGAGGCCTCGACCGCCGCCTACGCGCGGAAGTTCGGTGAGGACGAGGAGCTCTGGCGCGTCGCGGCGCTCCTGCACGACTTCGACTACGAGATGCACCCGACGCTCGACCAGCATCCGCAGGACGGCGCTCCGATCCTGCGCGATGAGGGCTATCCCGAGGAGATCGTCGTCACGGTCCTCTCCCATGCCGAGCACCTCGAGATGCCTCGCGACACGCTGCTGAAGAAAGCGCTCTTCGCGTGCGACGAGCTGAGCGGCTTCGTCCACGCGTGCGCGCTGGTGCGGCCGACCGGGCTCGAGGGGCTCGAGCCGAAGTCGGTCAAGAAGAAACTCAAGCAGCCGTCGTTCGCGGCCGGCGTGCACCGCGACGAGGTCTACGAGGGCGCGGAGAACCTCGGGGTCGAGCTCGACGACCACATCCGCACGATCGTGGCCGCGCTCCAGCCTATTTCGGACCAGCTCGGGCTACCCGCGTAGCCCCAGTCCTTCCGCGAGCCGACTCAGGTCGTCCTCGCTCGTCCACCAGCCGCACGAGGCGCGGACCAGGCCGTAACCGGGAAGCTCGCGGACGAGCACGTTCCGATTCTCGAGCGCCGCGACGAGTTCGGTCGGATCACCGGACGGCCGGAACGAGACGAGCGTCGAATTGCTCGGCGGCGTGACGACGTCGACGAGCGGCTCGAGCAACTCGAGGCAGCGGGCGGCCATGGCCGCAGCGCGCTCGTAGCGCCATTCGGGATGCACGGCGAGTGCGGCCTCGAGCCCGGCGAGAGCCGGTGTGCCGATCCAGCCGGAATCGAACCGCCGCGCGCCGTCCTTCGGCGCGAACGAGCCGTCGCTCTCGTGGCTCAGCGGCGAGAACGCGCTCGGCAGCGTCACGGGCAGCCGCTCCGGATCGCGCACGAACAGCGCACCCGACGGATCGGGGCCGCACAGCCACTTCTGGGCCGAGACCGTGTAGAAGTCGGCGGCGGCGAGGTCGACCGGGATCGCGCCTGCCGACTGGGCGCCGTCGACGAGCAGCGGCGGCCCGTCCGGTCGCCGGAGCCGCGAGAGGTCGAGCCTGCGACCGGTCGTCCAGAGAACGTGCGAGACGGCGATCAGCCTGGTGCGGGGGCTCACGGCGGCCAGCAGCGCGTCCTCGTCCGCCTCGGTGACGACGATTCGGGCGCCGCTTTCGTGCAGCGGGCCGAGGAGGCCGAAGTGCTCCTGGTCGGTCGTGACGACGTCGTCGTCCGCACTCAGCCCGAGGCCGGCGATGACGATCTGGCAGCCGCGGGTGGTGGAGTCGGTGAGCGCCACGAGCTCGGCGGCCGTGCCGAGCACGGCGGCGATGCCCCCGCGGATGCGCTCCCGCGCAGCGAAGAGCTCCTCGATGTACTGCTTGCCGCTCCGGCCCTCGGCCAGGTCTCGCTCGAGCCGGGCCCGGGCAGTCTCGACCGCGGCCCGCGGCAATGGGCCCGCGGAGCCGGCGTTGAGGTACGCATAGCGCTCGAAGACCGGGAACTGCGCCCGGGCCTCGTCGGGCGTCACGCGACCACCACCTCCACCGGCGCGTGGTCGGAGAGCACCCGGCCGTCGACGGTTCGCCGCTCGAGCGCCCAGGCGGACGGGCCGTCGTGCAACTCCAGCCCGCGCACGAGGATCTGGTCGATGCTGTCCGCGAGCGGCGGCGAGAACCCGTCGGCGCCGGGGGCCACGAGGTTCGCGTCGCCGGCGACGATCGAGCGCTCCGGTGCGAGCGCGATGACGCGGTCGAACTGCGCCCGCTCGCCGTCGATGTGGAAGTTCACCACCGTCACTGCGTCGAACTCTGCCAAGTGCGCGATGCGCCGCAGCTTCGTCTGCCCGACGACGTGCTCGCCGAGGTCGCGCGCGGGCCCGCGTGTGAGGATCGCATCCGCCTCGCCCGTGAACGCCGACCGGAAGAGCCCGTGGTGCAGGGAGGTGACGGTCCGGGCGCCGAGCGGAAGAAGCGGCCTACGCGCGAGGGCGCTCGTCGCGTGCATCCCGCTCCAGTTCTCCAGGTGCGGCAGCGCCCACACCGGCAGCTCCTGCAGGCAGACGACGTCCGGACGGTCGCGCGTCACGAGCTCGATCATCTGCCGGAGGAAGGCCCGGCGTTCCGGCGGTGAGGGCTTGCCGTGGAACAGGTTCCAAGTCCGGACGAGCATGGTCACGGCGTAGCGTACGAGGCCGTGCGCGTCCTGCTCGCCGATCCACCGGCCTTCACGCTGCCGTACGACCACGAGCTCGCCGCGGCGCTGGCACGGGCAGGCGTCGAGGTCGAGCTCGTCACCTCCCGCTTTCGCTTCGGCGCCGCGCCGGAGCCGGTCGGATACCGGCGCCGCGAGCTCTTCTATCCCCTCTCGTCGCGCGTGTTCGGCCGCTCGCGCCTGCGCCTCCCGGTCAAGGTCGCGGAGCACCCGGTCGGGCTGGCGTCCCTCCGCCGGCTCCGCGCGGACGTCCTCCACATGCAGTGGCTGCCCGCGCCCGAGCTCGACGCGCTCCTCTTCCGTCCGCACCTGCCTTCCGTCCTCACGGCGCACGACCTCCTGCCCCGCCGCACCGCGCACCGTACGGATCTGTGGCGCCGGCTCTTCGCGCGCTTCGAGCGGATCGTCGTGCACAGCGAGAACGGCCGGGACACGCTCGCCGAGCTCGGCGTCGAGCGGGAGCGGCTACGGGTGATTCCGCACCCCGTGTTCCCGAGCGAGCCCGAGCGGCAGGACGACGGCCGCACCGTGCTCGCCTTCGGAATCATCCGCCCGTACAAGGGGCTCGGCGACGCGATCGAGGCCGTGCGGCAGGCCGGGGACGCGAGGCTGCTGGTGGCCGGCGATCCGCTGGAGCCGCTCGACCCCTACCGCGCCGCCGCGAACGGGCTGGAGGTCGAATGGCGGCTCGGCTATCTCTCCGGCGAGGAGATCGACCGCGCATTCGGAGCAGCCACGGTGGCCGTGTTCCCCTACCGGCCCGAGCTCGACCAGAGCGGTGCGCTGCTGCGCGCGCTCGGTGCAGGCGTTCCCGCCGTGGCCTACGACGTCGGCGGGATCGCGGAACCCGTGCGGCGATTCGGCGCCGGCCGCGTCGTCGCGGCGGGCGACGTCGCCGGGCTCGCGGAGGCCGTGCACGAGCTGCTCTCCGATCCCGCGGCGCTCGAGCGGGCCCGGGCGGGCGCGCGGCAGGCGCGCGAGGAGCTGACCTGGGACGCATCCGCCGAGGCGCATCTCGCCGTATACCGGGAGATCGCATGAGACTCCGCCGGGACCCCTTCCACGATGTGATCGCGCGCCAGCTCGACCTCTTCGTCGAGGACGAGGCGGACCTCCTCGAGGAGTGCCGCGACCGCTTCCGCACGTACCACCACGCGGACCGCGAGGAGCGGGAGGAGGCGTACGGCGACTGGGTCGACGTGGTCGAGACCGCGACCGAAGCGCTTTCGGACATGCGCGACCGGTTCGCCCGCACCCTCGACGAGGACACTGCCGAGACGTACGAGGACTCCTTCAACCGCGCCGTGCGGAAGCGCTGGCCCGAGCTCGGCCTGGAGATCGAGAACCGCTGATGGCCAGGATCGAGGACTACGCGCTCCTGGGCGACCTGCAGACGGCGGCGCTGGTGTCACGCGACGGATCCGTCGACTGGCTCTGCTTCCCCCGCTTCGACTCCGGCGCCTGCTTCGCGGCCCTCCTCGGCAGCCCCGACTGCGGGCGCTGGCTGCTCGAGCCGGCCTCGCCGGCGACCAACACGCGCCGCTACCTCCACGACACGCTCGTGCTCGAGACGACCTGGACGACGGAGGACGGGTCGGTCGCGCGCGTCCTCGACTTCATGCCGCCGCGCGGCAAGGCGCCCGACATCATCCGCATCGTCGAGGGTGTCAAGGGCTCCGTCCACTTCCGCTCGGAGCTCACGATCCGCTTCGACTACGGGCGCATCGTGCCGTGGGTGCGCAAGCGGACGCACGAGGACAACACACGCGTCGCGATCGCCGGGCCCGATGCGCTCTGTTTCCGCACGCAGGTCGAGACGCGCGGCGAAGACATGCGGACGGTGTCGGAGTTCTCGGTCGACGAGGGCGAGCGGGTCCCGTTCGTCCTCACGTGGTTCCCGTCGCACCGGGAGGTTCCCGAGCCGGTCGACCCGGAGCAGGCGCTCGCGGACACCGAGGGCTTCTGGCGGGAGTGGAGCGAGGCGTGCCCCCTCGACCTCCCCGGCGACTGGGCGCCGCTCGTGCGCCGGTCGCTGATCGTGCTCAAGGCGCTCACGTACGACCCGACCGGCGGGATCGTCGCCGCGCCGACCACGTCCCTGCCGGAGTGGATCGGCTCGGTGCGTAACTGGGACTACCGCTACTGCTGGCTGCGTGACGCCACGCTCACGCTGCTCGCGCTCCTGCACTGCAACCACGCCGACGAGGCGGGACAGTGGCGGCGCTGGCTGATCCGGGCCGTCGCGGGCGATCCCGCGGACGTGCAGATCATGTACGGCGTGGCCGGCGAGCGGCGCCTGAGCGAGTTCGAGCTGCCCTGGCTCGACGGCTACGAGGGCTCGACGCCGGTGCGGGTCGGCAACGCCGCGAGCGGCCAGCTCCAGCTCGATGTCTACGGCGAGGTGCTCGACTGCTTCTACCAGGCGCGGCAGCACGGCTTGCCCGTGGACTCGCAGGGGTGGGCGATCCAACTCGGACTGCTCGAGCACCTCGAGGACGCGTGGCGCGAGGCGGACGACGGCATCTGGGAGATCCGCGGCGAGCGCCGCCACTTCGTCCACTCGAAGGCCATGGCGTGGGTCGCCTTCGACCGGGCGGTGCGGACGGTCGAGGAGTTCGACTTCGAAGGGCCGGCCGACCGCTGGCGGACCGTCCGCGACGAGATCCACCGTGACGTCTGCGAGCGTGGGTTCGACCCCGAGCTCGGCTCCTTCACCCAGTCGTACGGCTCGCAGGAGCTCGACGCGAGCCTGCTGCTGCTGCCGCTCGTCGGCTTCCTGCCGGCGACGGACCCGCGCATCCGCGGGACGATCGAGGCGGTCGAGCGGGAGCTCCTCCACGAAGGCTTCGTGCTCCGCTATCGCACCGACGAGAACGCCGCGGACGGGCTGCCGCCGGGCGAGGGCGTGTTCCTGCCGTGCTCGTTCTGGCTCTGCGACTGCTACGAGCTGCTCGGCCGCCACGACGAGGCGCACGAGCTCTTCGGACGGCTCGTCGACCTCGGCAATGATCTCGGCCTGCTGGCGGAGGAGTACGACCCGGGGGCCCGCCGCCTGCTCGGGAACTTCCCCCAGGCGTTCACGCATCTCGCCCTGGTGAACACGGCCTTCAACCTTGCGCCACACCTGCCTTCGCCGATGCATCGCCGCCACGCGACCCGGCGCTAGGCCGCGCGTCCTCGATCGCTCCGGCTGCGTTGACGAGCGCAAGGTGGCTCAGTCCCTGCGGGAAGTTGCCCAGCAGCTCGCCGCTCGCCGGGTCGATCTCCTCCGAGAACAGTCCGAGGTCGTTCGCGTAGGGGAGGATCTGCTCCATCGTCTCGCAGGCCTCGTCGACGCGCCCGAGCCGCGCGAGTGCCTCGACGACCCAGAACGAACATGCGACGAACGCACCCTCCTGTCCGACATGCTCGCTCGTGCGGTAGACGAGACCGGGCGCCGCCGCAAGCCGGTGGCGGAGCGTGTCGACGGTGCGGCTGAGGCGCTCGCGGTCGGGATAGTCCATTCGCAGCGCCCGCAGGACTCCGGCGTCGAGCGCCTCCTCCCCGGCCCAGCCGCGGTACGCCCCGAGCTCCTCCGACCAGCAGCTCCTCTCGATCCAGGCATGGATGCGCTCATGCTGCTCGCGCCACTGCTCGACGTGCCGGTCCGGGACGTGGCCGTCCGCGGCGAGACGCAGGGCGCGGTCGAATGCCATCCAGACCGCGATCTTCGAGGTCGTGTAGTGCCGGAGCTCGTCGAGCTCCCACATGCCGGAGTCCTCGTCGGGCCAGAGCACCGCGACGCGGTCGACACACTCCGCGAGCATCCCGCCCGTCGACGCGTCGAGCACGTTGCCCTCGGAGACGTAGAGCGCAGCGGTCTCGAGCAGGTCTCCCCAGGAGCCGAGCTGGAGCTGCGTGCGCGCCGCGTTCCCGTAGCGCACAGGCGCCGAGCCGCGGTAGCCGCGAAGGTGGTCGAGTGTCTCGCTCCGCTCCGGCACGTCGCCGTCGAGGTCGTAGAAGGGCGGTAGATCGGGAGCCGTCCGGCGCACCGCGCGCAGGAGAGAGCCGAACGACTCCTGCACCTGCTCGGGCAGCCCGAGGCGCATCAGCGCGTCGAGCGTGAACGCGGAGTCGCGCACCCAGGAGTAGCGGTAGTCGTAGTTCTTGTCGCCGCCGATCACCTCCGGCAAGGACGTCGTCGCCGCAGCCGCGATGCTGCCGGTCGGCGCGTACACGAGGAGCTTGAGCGCGAGCGCGCTGCGCGCGACCTCCGCCTCCCACGGGCCGTCGTAGGCCCACGTGCCGAGCCAGCGCTCCCAGACCCGGCACGTCGCGTCGAGCCGCGCCTCGACATGGTCGCGTCGCGGCGAGTGCAGCGGCTGTTCGTGCGCGGCGACGAGCGCCAGCAGCGCGCGTTCACCTGCGGCGAGCTCGAAGGCGCCGGCGAGGGCGTCCTTCTCCGGCCGGACGTCGCCGGCGTCCCAGGAGTGGACGGCCAGCTGGAGACCCGCGCCTTCGGCGACGAGGAGATCTCCGCGGCGGACGATCTCCGGCGACTCGCGTCCCCAGTCGAAGCGGGGCTCGAGCCGCCACTCGAGCGAGACCGATCCCTCCATCCCCTCGACGCGCCGGGCGAGCTCCACCCAGGGCAGCAGGCCGCCGTCCTGCAGCGTCAGCGCCTCGGTGATGCGCACGACGCCGTCGCCCGTGCGGTACGTCGTCTCGAGGACGTTCGTGCGTCCGAGATAGCGGCGTGCGGCCTCGTACTTCCCGACGGGTGCGAGGGTGAAGCGTCCGCCGCGCTCGGGGTCGAGGATCGCGGCGAACGCCGTCGGCGCGTGGAGGCTCGGCAACGACATGAAGTCCACCGAGCCGTCCGCCGCGACGAGGGCGACCGTCCTGCCGTCGCCGATCGCGGCATAGGAGCCGATCGGGGCAAAGCCCGCTTCGCGTTTCACCTCGGGTAAACGCGCGTCGGGGCCGATGCGTCGCGCCGAACGAGAGAAGGCCCGCTCGAGCAGGCCTCCTCTCGTCCGGATTCGCGGTTTAGGACTTGCCTTCGCTGACGGTCAGGCTCACCTTGCCGTCGTGCCGAAGGTGGCTTCCTGGCGTCGGGTGCTGCGCGATCACGTGGCCCCTCGGCACCCGGCTCGACACGGCGTGCTCGATCCTTCCGGCCGAGCAGAAGCGCGCTCGCAGCGCCCGCTTCGCGGCGGAGAGGCTCTTCCCCCTGACGTTCGGGACGACGCAGTTCTTGAGTGCGAACTTCGCCGTGACGCTCAGCGCCGCCTTGGCCGTGACCTTGCACGTGAGCTTGCCGCTGCACGCGCCCGACCAGTGGACGAAGGTCGAGCCCCCCGATGCCTTCTCCTTCAGGGTCACCACCGTGCCGAACGGGTAGGCGTGCGAGCACTTCTTCCCGCAGCTGATGCCTGCCGGCACGCTCGTGACCTTCCCGGAGCCGCCGCCCGACTTGTGCAGTGTCAGGGCGAACGGCCTGGTGTAGGTGAACGACGCGGTCGCCGCCGGCGCGCCCGTCGCGTCGCTCTCGACCGTGTGCAGCGTGACCGGCACCGTGCCGACGGTGCCGGCCGGCGCGGTGACGGTGACCGTGTCGGTCGTCCCGCAGTCGAGAAGCGCCGCCTCGTTCGAAGCGTCCGCCGCCTCCACGCTCCCGAACGAGATGCTGGTCACGCAGCCGAGGTTCTCGCCGGTGAGAGTCACCGCCGTCCCGCCGTTCGCGGGCCCGGAGGCCGGGCTGATCGAGTCGATCTTCGGATTGCCCGGCGGGAAGAGGTAGAGCACGTCGGACAGGTCGCTGTTGACCGAGCTGGCCGGCGAGCAGTCCGTGACCGTGCACACCTGGGTGTCGACGACCGCCGGGTTCTGGGCGACCGTACTCGTGGTCAGCTTCGTGTCGCCCGCCGCGGTGAAGTTGTACTGCGTGCCGACGGAGAACGGCGTGACCACGTCGGTGAACGTCACCGACAGCGCCTGGTTCGCGAGCCCCGTGCCGTCGATCTCGATCGGCGTGCCGCCGGTGTCGGGAGCGGACTGCGAGCCCGCGGACGGGCCCGAGGTCGTCTGCACGGCCGAGACCGTGGGGATGCCGGCATAGGTCGCGTTCATCGAGTTCGACGGACCCGCGACCGAGTTGACCGTCACGGCGAGAGTCGTCGGGTCGACGGTGGCTGCGTCGAGCCCGGGCGCCTGGATCTCGATCTTCGTGCCCGTCACGCTGACGAACTCGGTCGAGTCCTGCTGCGATGAGGCCTGGGTCGGGTCGCCGAAGTTGATCCAGTCGAGCGTGGCCAGGTTGAAGCCCTTGCCGGTGATCGTCACGACGGAGCCGCCCTCCTCGCTCGCCAGCCCGCCCGGACCGTTGCCGTTCGTGGAGATCGAGGTGATCGTCGGCGCGGGCACGTAGTCGTACTCGGTCGCCGCAGGTGCGGGCTCCTCGCCCGGAGGTGCCGGGACCACGCCGTCGTCGGCGATGTTGAACGCGCCCTCGTAGAGAGGCAGGATCGTCGACGGAGTGTTGGCGCCGTTCGCATTGCTCACGGAGACCTGCGTCTGGCAGATGTCGTTCGCGGCGTTCTCGCCGGTGCCGAAGGTCGATCCGTCCTCGGCGCAGGCGGTGCCGTTCTGCAAGCCCGGGACCGTGGCCTGGATCAGCCAGTCGCTCTCGACCTGGAACGACGTCGCGGGGACGGTGCCGAAGGTGACGCCGGTGGCGCCGGTGAAGCCGCTGCCGTAGATGTCCACGGTGTTGCCGCCGGCGTCGGGGCCCGCATACCTGCGAACCGAGGTGACGGCCGGGATCGTCGCGGGCGTGCTGTTCTCGTCCACGAACGTGAACCAGCTGTTCGGATTGACGGCGCTCGTCTCGCCGTCGTTCAGGGTCACGGTCACCTGTGCGCGCCCTGCGCCGTCCGTCGGCTCGTTCGAGGGCACGACCACCGAGCCGGGCGGGATCTCGGCGGAGATCGTGGTCGGGCTCGTGACGCTGAACGCCGCGGCCGGCAACTCGACGTCTCCGACCTGGACGTTGCCGACATCCGGCGTGCCGTTCTTCTCGAAGTTCGTGCCGGTGATCGTCACGGGGGTGGGCGACGCCGTGGAGCCGACCGCCGGGCTGAGGCCGGCAACCGTCGGCCGCGTCACGGCCGGCGCCTGGCTGCAGAGGTAGAACGCGAGGCCGGCCCCGCCGCCCGGCTGGGTCAGCTCCGGCGTTCCGAGGCCCGTGGCCAGGTCGTAACCGGCCGTGGCCTGGAACATGTTCGAGTCGCCGTAGGGATCGTTGTTCCCGGCCGTGATGTCGTTGAACGACGCCGCGTACGCGGTCGGGTTCGACGCCACCGAGTAGAGCAGCGGGTTGACGAACCCGACGCCCGTGTGGGTGGCGGGATTGGCCTGGCAGGTGGCCGAGGCGTTGACGTCCGCCAGCATTGCCGCCCACAGCGGGGCCGCGGACGACGTTCCGCCGAACGTGTTCCACCCGTCGAGCGATGCCATGTAGACGGTGATTCCGCCCGTGAACTCGTCGGCGTCGGCGCTGACGTCGGGCAGCTCGCGGCAGGCGGCCTCGACCGAGCCGGCCGGGTTGTCCGAGGCGCAGAACGCAAAGCTGGGATCGCCCAGGTCGGCCGCCTCGAACGCGTCCGCCGCGCCGACCGTGGCCGTGTCGTCGACGCCGGGCACGTGCGAGTCGAGCTGCCAGGCGGGCATCGGCCAGGACTCGGAGATGCCGCCGCCGCCCGCGCCCCACGCCGCACCGTCATTCCACACGTGCTCGAGCGCAGGCTCGGTGGCGTCGTCCATCGTCGTGCCGCCTGCGGCCACGACGTAAGGCTGGCTCGACGGGTCGTCCACGGACAGGACCGGGCTGGTCGGGGCAGTCG
The DNA here is from genome assembly GCA_963702655.1 of uncultured Actinomycetes bacterium. Classification (GTDB taxonomy): domain Bacteria; phylum Actinomycetota; class Thermoleophilia; order Gaiellales; family Gaiellaceae; genus Palsa-739. The sequence goes on from CAVPDO010000001.1 coordinate 540,724, forward strand.
TCTCGAACGAGTTGCAGTCGTTGCTGCCCTCGTCGCCGGCGGCCGAGAAGACCGTCTGCCCCTGGGCGGCCGCCTGCTGGAAGATCAGGTTCTCGGCCTGCTGAACGCCCGGCGAGCCCTGCTGGACTGCCTGCTCGCACAGCCCCCAGCTCGTGGTCACGATCTGGTCGGCGTCGTCGTTGACGATCTGCGAATACTGGTCGAGCGAGCCGAACGTGTTGTTCGGCGCCTGGTAGACGTCGATGGTCGCGCCGGGTGCGAAGGCGGAGACGTCGTCGAGGTCGAGAATCGATTCGCCCGACCCCGGGCCGGCGGTCTGGCCGCCGTCCACGTTGATCACGTGCACGCGGCCGAGCATCGACGCGGCCTGGGTGGCGCCGAAGTAGCACGTGTCGAAGGCCTGGAGGTCGGTCTTCGAGAAGGGCTCCAGCTCGTAGACCGCGATGTGCTGGCCGGAGCCGGTGTCGCCGGCGCCGTAGAGGCCGAACGCGCCGTATGCGTTGGCGATCTGGTCGTCGGTCAGTCCGCCGAACTGCTCGGCAGCCGCCGTCGCGTCGGTGCAGGCCGTGGGCGAACCGGCCGGGTGGGTGAAGTCGGTGGTCTTCGCGGCCGCATGGGTGCCGCGCATCGACCTGGGCGCGTGGATGGCGCCCGACGATCGAAGCCTCACCGTGGTGTCGAGGCCGACGACTGCGGTCACGTACTTCGCGATCGTCGTGGGTACCCGGACCGCGGCGGTCCGTGCCTGTCCGATCGAGCCGTTCGCGAGCCTGTACCGGTCCAGCCTCGTGCCGAACGCGGTCTCGACCTGACTCGCAGGAGCCGTGAAGTGGACGATCAGCCCGTCCCGTGCGACGGAGGTGACGGTGAGGCCGGAGTCCTGAAGCTGGGACTTGACGACCGCGATGGTCGACGGGGCCGGGCCGAATCTCGCCGCGAAGGTTCCGGGGGTCAGGTAGTGATGAAACAGCGGCGAGTGCTTGTCGGTCACCTGCGAGATGAAGCGCGTCAGGGCGGCGTCGTCGCGGGGTTGCAGCACCACGGCGCCGGACACCGTCGCCGTCGGCGAGACCGCACCGAGCTGCTTTGCGCCGCGCGGAAGCAGCGGCTTCGGCGCGAGGATCCTCGTGCCTGTCGGCGCGGCAGCGCCGGCGCCGGCCGCCGAGATCGCGAAGCACGCCACTGCCGTCAGCAGCGCCGCAACGAGCGCTCGCACGCCAAGAAACCTGCTCATGAAGTCCCTCCTAGTCGCACGGCTACTGCCGCCCCCGGGTGCGGCCCCAATCGGTACTACCTATCGCAGTTCTGAGACGCGATGTCGAGGCAGACGTTAGCGGTGCCCGAAGTGGTGCGCTCGCGGGAGGGCGGCGTGGACGTCGGCGCCGTCGGTCAGCGACCGCGCGAGCGGTGCGAGCGAGACGAGCTCGTCCACGAGGACGTTCCGGTTGCGGTCCGAGTGCTCGTACCTGCCCCGGACGAGCAGGAGCGGTTCGCTGCGCACGACCGCGCGGAACCGCTCGTACACCTGCGGCAGGACGACGAGGTTCACCTGGGCGAGCTCGTCCTCGAGGAGCATGAACACGACGCCGTTCGCGGTCGCCGGCCGCTGGCGTGCGACGACCAGCCCGGCGAGCTGCACCTCCGCTCGATGCGGCTGTTCACGAAGCGTCGAGCTCGACAGCGTTCCACGCGGCAGATGCGGGCGGAGCAGCTCGAGCGGGTGGACGCCGACGGACAGGCTCGTCGTCCGGTAGTCGGTCAGCATCCGCTCCCACACCGTCGGCTCGGACAGCTCCGGCGTCGCGACGGTCGGCTCGAGCGGCAGCGCGAGCTGCTTCGCCTCGCCGCCCGTACCCGGGACGCTCGCCGGCCGCGGCACGAGCCCGAGCTGCCAGAGGAGCTCCCGGCGCCGCAAGCCGAAGCAGTCGCAGGCTCCCGACTCGGCGAGCGCGCGCAGCTCGTCGTCCGAGAGGCCGGTCCGCTGGGCGAGCTCCCGGATCGAGGAGTAGGGACGCCCGGCGGTGACGGCCTCAGCGTCGTCCTCCCCCAGCCCGGTCACGTACCTCAGCCCGACGCGCACGGCTTTCCCCGCTCCGGCGCCGGCAAAGCCGCCGCCTCCGCTCTCGGCCGGCTCCGTCGAGCCTACGCCGGTCTCCTCGATCGTGCAGCCGGCTTCGCTGCGGTTCACGTCGGGCGGGCGTGTCTCCACCCCGTGTTTCTGCCCGTCGCGCACGAGCGTCGCGGGCGGATAGAAGCCCATCGGCTGTGCGTTCAGGAGCGCGGCGAGGAACTCCGGGGCGTAGTGGTGCCGCAGCCAGGCCGACTGGTACGCGAGCAGGCCGAACGCGGCCGCGTGCGACTTCGGGAAGCCGAAGCCCGAGAAGGCGACGAGCTTGTCGTAGAGCTCGTGCGCCTGCGGCTCCTCCACCCCCTTCTCCTGCGCGCCGGCGACGAACCGCTCGCGCCACGCCTCGAGCGCCGCGTGCGACCGCTTGCGGCTCATCGCCCGCCGCAGCCCTTCGGCCTCGCCGACCGTGAAACCGGCAAGGTGGACGGCGACGTCGAGCACCTGGTCTTGGAAGACGACGACGCCGAGCGTCTCGCGCAGCGGCTCCTCGAGCAGCGGATGGTCGGCCGGCGCGCGGTAGCCCGGGTCGTCGCGCAGCTTCTGGCGCCGCTCGACGTACGGGTGCACGGCCTTCCCCTGGATCGGCCCCGGCCGTACGAGCGCAACCTGCACCGTGATGTCGTCGATCGTCTCCGGCCGCGTGCGGAGGATGACCTGCATCTGCGCGCGGCTCTCGATCTGGAAGCAGCCGACCGTGTCGGCGCGCTGGATCTCGGCGAAGACGTCCGGATCGTCGAGCCGCACGCGCGAGAGGTCGATCCGTTCGCCTCGGTGACGCGCGATCAGGTCGACGCACTCCTCGACCGCCGACAGCATCCCGAGCCCGAGCAGGTCGATCTTGAGGAAGCCGGCGTCGGCGCAGGAGTCCTTGTCCCACTGGCACATCTGCCGGCCCTCCATCGCCGCCGGCTGCACCGGCACGAGCTCGACGAGCGGCCGAGAGGAGATGACCATCCCTCCCGGGTGCTGCGAGATATGGCGCGGCAGGCCGGCGATCTCGGTGCAGAGCGCGCCGAACGCGCGCCAGCGAGGCGAGCGGAGCTTCGTCGCCGCGTCCGGCAGCGCGGCGATCTCGTCGGCGACGCGCTGCGCGTTCCAGCCGTCCGTCAGCCGCGCGAGCCGCTCGAGATCGGCGTACGGGAGGCCGAGCGCCTTGCCGACGTCCCGGATCGCGCCGCGCGAGCGGTAGGTCGCAAAGGCCGCCACGAGCGAGGCGTGCTCCTGCCCGTAGCGCTCGACGACGCGGACGATGAGCTTCTCGCGGATGTCGCGTGGGAAGTCGAGGTCGATGTCGGGCACCGACGCGAGCTCGCGGTTGAGGAAGCGGCCGAGCGAGAGGTTGTTCGCGACCGGGTCGACGTGCGAGAGGCCGGTCAGGTAGCAGACGAGCGAGCCGACCGAGGAGCCGCGCCCGCGGCCGGGCGGTAGGACGTGGCGCATCGAGCCCGGCCCGCGCACCTCGAGCGCCACCTCGCGCGCAAGCTCGAGCACCTCCCAGTGGAGGAGGAAGAAGCCGGCGAGGCCGAGCTCGTCGATCAACGCGAGCTCCTCCTCGAGCCGCCGCCGCACTCGCCGCTTGTGGCCGTTGAGATCGGAGTACCGCTCGACGAACGCGGCCTCGCAGACGCGGCGGAGCTGGACGATCGCGGGCTCGTCGCCGTCGGAGAAGTCCGGGTAGCGGTAGCCGAGCTCCTCGGTCAGGTCGAACTCGAGCCGCCGGGCGAGCTCGGCGGTCTGCCCCACGGCCTCCGGGTCGTCGGCGAAGCGGTCGCGCATCTCTGCCGGCGACAGGAGGACGGACTCGTGGTTGCCGCGCCGTTCCCGCTCGCAGCCCTCGAGCGAGGTGCGGCAGCGGACGGCGACGAGCACGTCCTGGAGCGTGGCGCGGCGGCGGTCGTGCGCGTGGACGTCGCCCGTCGCGACCGTGCGGACGCCGAGCGTGGCGGCGAGGGCGCGCAGGTGCGAGTTGCGGCGTGCGTCGCCGCGCTCGTACGGGCGCTGCAGCTCGACGTAGAAGCGGTCGGGCCCGAAGGCGCGTGCGAGCCGGGCCGCCGCGTTCGGATCACGGGCCGCGAGCCCGTTGCGGGCGCAGCCCGAGAGGCAGATGAGCCCCTCGTTCTGCTCCTCCAGCAGGGCCGGATCGAGGCGAGGCGGCAGCGGCTCGCGGTTCGTCGTGTCGCGGGTGTGCGCGTGCGCCGCCGTCAGCAGCCGGCAGAGGTTCGCGTAGCCGCGCGCGCTCTCCACGAGCAGCGTGACGTGCGACTCGTCCGCCAGTGTCACTTCCGCGCCGGTGATCGGCCGCACGCAGAACTGCTTCGCCGCGTACGCGAACTCGAGCGAGCCGTAGACGCCGTCGTGGTCGGTGAGTGCCAGCGCTTCGTAACCGAGCTCCGCCGCGCGGGCCGCGAGCTCCTCCGGCTGCGACGCGCCGTCGAGGAACGAGTACGCCGAATGTGTATGGAGCTCGACGTAGGTCATGATCCCCAGGAATGGACGAGCCGTACTTCACGCGACCGGGAGAAGGTGAGCGAACGCCGAACGGGCACCGTGTCCTCGCAGAGCTGCCGCACCTCGAGGTGCTCGAGCTCTCGTTCGGGCCGGATTTCGAAGTCGTGAATCCGCACACCCACTCCGACCACACCGACTCGTTCTACGTGCTCGAAGGCGAAGTCGAGTTCTTCCAGAACGGCGAGTGGCACCGCGCCGGCCCCGGCACGTTCGTCTCGGTGCCGCCGGACGTCGAGCACGGATTCCGCGGCTGCGGTGAAGCCTTTCGCCTGCTCAACATCCACGCGCCTCGTGTCGGCTTCATCGACGAGCTGCGGGACGGCTCCTAGTCTCATCCCCGGAGTCTAGGCGAACGTATGTTCGTGCGCGACAGACTGACCCGCTCCCGCCTCTACCTCGTCCTCGCGGGCGGCGATGCTCACGTTCTCGAACCGGCGTTGCGGGGCGGCGTGGACGTCGTCCAACTGCGGGACAAGTGGCTGGACGACAACGCGCTCGTCGCCGCGGCCGAGCCGTTCCATGCGGCGTGCACAGCGCACGGAGCGTTGTTCGTCCTCAACGACCGGCCCGACCTCGTGGCGGCGTGCGGCGCCGACGGCGTCCACGTCGGGCGGAGCGACGTGCCGGTCGAGCAGGCGCGGGCACTCGTCGGGCCCGAGCGGCTGGTCGGCCTCTCGGTGTCGACCGCGGCTGAGCTCGCAGACGTCTCCGGCGCCGACTACGTCGGAGTGACGGCGTTCTCGACGCCGACGAAGGAAGATGCGGTCGCGGGCGGCGTAGGACTCCTGCGTGCGGCTGCCGACAGTCTGACGGTGCCGTGGTTCGCGATCGGCGGTGTCGAGCTCTCGAACGTCGCCGAGGTGTCCGGCGCCGGCGCTCCCGGAGTCGCGGTCGTCCGGGCCATCCGGGACGCGGAGGATCCGGAGTCGGCGGCGCGGCTGCTGCGGGCTGCGCTAGACCGGCAGCAGTAGGTCGATCTCGTCGCGGCGGCGGTAGTGCTCGAGGCTGGGCCGGCTCTCGTCCGGCGTCGCCTGCCGCGTCAGGTCGTCGAAGGTCTGCCCGATCCGCTCGTAGACGGCCGGCGGTTCGCCGCGCAGCCGGGCGCGGAGGAAGCGGCCGCCGGGCAGCGTGCCGAGCTCGAGGCCGGGCGCGAGCTCGTCACCCTTTCGCAGCTCGACGCACGCGCGGTAGTCGTTCGCGACGGGGTCGAAGGCACCGTAGAAGTGACGCCCGCGCAACGTGACGACGGCCTCGAGCTCGCTCCAGGCACGGCGGATGTGCTCGAGTCCGTCGGGGACGCGGACGAACTGCACCGCGATCTCCTCCCGCTCGATCTCCTGGAACTCGCTCATGCCCCGCGCTGGGTATACCAGCCGCCACTCGGGCCGTCGTGGAACACGACCGTGTTCTCGCCGCTCTCGAGCACGAGCTCGAAGTAGGCGCGGGCGACCGGATCCTCGGTCCACCAGCGGTCCACGACGCGCCACTCCTCGCGCACGACCGCGACGGCGTGGTGATTCACCTCGAGCGGTCTGCCGTTGGCGTCGGCTTCGACGCGCGCCGCCCGCGGCGCGTTGAAGCGTGCGACTACTCGTCCTTCGGGACGAGCAGCGCGCGGCTCTCCGGCACGCGCGACCACGGCGCCACCTCCACGACGGTGCAGACGGAGCCGGATCCGGTGCTCGCCCGCACCTGGCGGAGCCCCTCCCGCAGGCGGGAACGATCCTCCGCGCCCGCTGCGAGCAGTTCCAGCTGGTGCCCGGTCGGCTCGGTCAGTTCGACGAGCTCCAGACGGAGCTCGCAGACCGGCGACGGCAGCTCGGCGAGCCGGGGCGAGAGCGCGATACGGATCCGGTCGGGATCGGCGCTCGGCTCGCGCAGGGTCAGCGTTCGCCGCCACGAGCCGCCGCTCTCCAGGCGAGCCATGAGCGCGACCTTGCGGGCGAAGCGGTCGCGCCGCTCGGGTCGCGCGAGCGCGGACTCGACGAGCCCTGCCAGCGCGCGTCTCAGCGTCAGTTCGTTGCCGATCGCCTCGGGAAACTCGAGCGAGGCGGCCACGGGCGCGGGCGGGCGACGGCCGCGCACGCGCGCGGCCGTCCCGCCTCTTGCCAGGCCCCAGGCGCGCCGGCCGTCCGGCCCCAAACGTTCGGCGACGGCGCCTCCCGGGAGCCCGGCAAGCTGTCCCAGCTTGCGAACTCCGAGTGCTTCGAGCTCTTCGTAGCGGCCGCGCTCGAGCGGCAGGAGCGTGAGCGGCAGCGGCGCGAGGAACTGCGGCAGCTCCTCGTCAGCCACGACGACGACCTGCCCCGGCCGCGCGACGGAAGCTGCCGCGAGCGCGGCGAAGCGCCGTCCGGCGGCGCCGATCCGTGCATCCCACTCGGTCCCGACCGCCGCGAGCGCGCGCCGGAGCGCCGGCTCGAGGCCGCCGTAGAGCCGCTCGACTCCCCGCGTCTCGAAATACGCAGCACCGAGCGAAGCCGGCTCGACGGCGAAGCCTGCGTCTTCGAGCGCATGCAGGATGTCTTCCCAGGCACGCTCTGCACCGGCTGCGTCGGGTTCGACGAGCGCCAGCGACGGGCAGGTGGCGAGCGCCTCGCCCAGCCGCATGCCCGGCCGCACACCGGCCGTCTCGGCGGCCGCCGTGACCGGCCCGAGCAGCGGCTCTCCCTGCGGCTCGGGGGCGAGCGCCGACGGGCGCAGCGCGAGCGACGGCGTCCTGCGCAGTGCCGCCTTGAGCTCGAGCCCTGGGATGGTGAGACAAGCGATCACGGGAACGTATGTTCTATACGAACAGGTGTTCTCCTGTCAAGATCCCGAACGTGGACCGGGTGCGCGTGGACAAGTGGCTGTGGGCGGCGCGCTTTGCGAAGACGCGCAGCGCGGCGACCGACCTCGTCCTCGCGGGCCACGTGAAGGTCGGCGGGGAGCGGGTGAAGCCGGCGCGGGAGGTCACGCCCGGTAACACGATCGAGATTCGGCTCGGGACGGTGCGCCGCGTCGTCGTCGTGACCGGACTGGCCGACCGCCGCGGGCCGGCGAAGGTCGCCGCGACGCTCTACGAGGAGACACCCGAGTCGCGTGAGGAGCGGGAGCGACTTGCGCTCGAGCGACGGCTGGCGCGGCCGCTCGGAGCCGATCTCGGCGCGCGTCCGACGAAGCAGGAGCGGCGCCGCCTCGACGCGCTCCGGCGAGGACAGCGTCGGCGATGAGATGGGTCGCGCTCCTCCGGGCCGTCAACCTCGGCGCGCGCAACAAGGTGCCGATGGCGGAGCTGCGAACGCTGCTCGAGGACGCCGGCTATGGGAACGCGCGGACGTACATCGCGAGCGGCAACGTCGTCTTCGACGGGCCTCGAGCCAAGGCCAGAACGGCAGGTGAGCTCGAGCGCCTCATAGCGGATGCCTTCGGCGTGGAGACGACCGCGATCCTGCGGACGCCGAAACAGCTCGCCTCAGCGGTCGAGAAGCATCCGTTCGACGATGTCGCGGACACCTATGTCGCGTTCCTGGCGGGACGCCCGACCAAAGCCGCCGCCGCCCGGCTCGAAGCCTTCGACTCCGAACCCGTCCTCGCGGGCCCCGACCTCTACTTGCGGCTGCCGCACGGAGTGCAGGGATCCCGCCTCTCGAACGCGCGGATCGAGTCGCTGCTCGGCGTCCCCGCCACGCTCCGCAACTGGCGCACGGTCGTCGCGCTGGTCGAGCTGGCTGCAGAGGCGTAGGCTCGCCCCGACACCCACAAGGGAGGGTTCGATGGCACTTGCACGCGTCGTGAGCTTCGAGGACATCGATTCGCAGCGCATCGCCCAGCTCAAGAGCGAGATCGAGGACGGCGAGAAGCCTGAGGGCCTGCCGGCGACGGAGATGATGATCCTCCACGATCCCGAGGCCGAGCGCGCCCTCGCGATCGTCTTCTTCGACAACGAGGACGACTACCAGACGGGCGACGCGTTCCTCAGCGCGATGCCCACCGGGGACACGCCTGGTCGGCGAACCTCGGTCACGAAGCACGAGGTCGCAGTCCGCGCGACCGCTTAGGCGGTCCGGGCGAAGAGCTGCGCTCTTCGCCCGGGGGACAAGGGAACTGCGCGCACGGGAGACGCGGTCTCCCGTGCGCTCCGTGCAGAGAGCGCATTGGGCTGGTGGAGTTCACGCGCCTGTTCCGTCGCGGGCGAGCAGGCTCCGCGTGCTCGGCCGCCTCGACGCCACAGAGGGTCGGCTAGTTACTCACGGACGCGAAGCGTCCGTGAGTAACACCTCTGCGGCGGGGCCGACGCGGCGGACGTAGCGCGGGACGACGTCGAGGGCGTTCTCCTGCGCGCACCGCTCGATGTCGGCCTCGAGGCCGTGCCGGCGCAGGTTCGCGGCGCTGCGGCTCGCGCCGAGCCCCTCGAACGCGTCCGGGAACGTGCGCGCGATCAGCATCGCCGCACGGGCCGAATCCGCGGGCTCGCCGTCGACGGCCTCGGCGATGCGACCGGCGCAGTACGCGTCGTCGAGGGCGAGCTCGCCGAGCACGCCGGCGCAGAGCACGGCGACGTCCTCCCCGCTCTCCCGGGCGGCGGTTGCGACCGCGTCGAGATTGAGGAGCGAGCCGACGTACACGCGCTCGAAGCGCTCGGCTGCAGCGACAAGCAGCCGCGTCCCGTTCGTCGTCGTGAGGATCAGCGTCTCGGCCTCGGGCTCGCCGTCGAACGCGCGCGGCGAGTTGTTGAAGTCGAAGCCCTCGATCTCCATGAGCCGCCGCTCCCCGGCGAGCTTCGCCGGGCCTTCGGTCTCCGCGAGCGCGCGCGCCTCGTCGATCTCGGCGCAGCAGAGAACGCGCCCGTAGCCCGACGCGAGCGCCTGGCAGATCGTCGACGTGGCGCGGAGGACGTCCACCACGATCCCGACGGGAGCGGGCGTCGGCTCGCCCGGTGTGAAGGCCACGTGGACACGCATCGGCCGGACTAGGCTAGTCCGGATGTCGACGGTCGAGACGCGCTACTGCTACCGGCATCCCGACCGCGAGACCGGGCTGTCCTGCTCGGAGTGCGGACGCCCGATCTGCGCCGACTGCGCGAACTTCGGGCCGGTCGGCATCCGCTGCCCCGACCACGCGAGCGTTCGCAAGGCCGGTCCGGCAACACGGATCAAGCCGCGCCCCGTGCTCCGGACGCCTGGGGTCGCGCTCGGCACGAACCGCGCGCCGGTGACGTACACGCTGATCGCGATCAACGTCCTGATCTACCTCATCGGAGCCAGCCAGGGCGGCGGCCTGAGTGATCCGGGGTCGAGCATCGCCCGGCCCGGTTCGCTCTACAACCGGATGGTGCTCTTCGGCCCGTACGTGCCGCATGGGAATGGCTGGTACCGGCTCGTCACCGCGATGTTCCTCCACGAGAACCTCCTCCACATCGGCTTCAACATGTACGCGCTCTGGGCGATCGGAAGAGTGGTCGAGCAGTACCTCGGGACCGTGCGCTACATCGGGCTCTACTTCGTCTCGGGACTCGCCGGTTCCGCTGGGGCCCTCCTTCAGACGCCGCACTCGCCCGTTCTCGGTGCGTCTGGCGCGATCTTCGGGATTCTCGGCGCGATGATGGTCCTCGAGTGGCAGGTGACCGGCAGCCTGGCTGGCCAGGCGATGGCCTTGGTCGTGATCAACCTCGTGCTGTCCTTCATCATCCCGGGCATCTCTTGGGGCGGCCACGTCGGCGGCCTGATCGGCGGAATCCTCGTCATGCTCGCCTACGCGCACTGGGGGAGCCGCGGCCGCGCGCAATACGGGCAGCTCGGGCTCGGCGGGGTGATCGGGCTCGTCGCCGTCGGAGCCGGCAGCGTCGCGATCGCGTACCTGCGCGTCCGCGGCTACGCCTAGCCCCCGGCTTGGACGTACTCGCCGCGCTCGGCCTCCTTCAGCGCCGCCTGCGCCGCCGCGAGGCGCGCGAGCGGGACGCGGTACGGCGAGCAGCTGACGTAGTCGAGCCCGATCCGGTGGCAGAACTCGACCGAGCTCGGCTCGCCGCCGTGCTCGCCGCAGATGCCGAGCTTGATCTCGGGCTTCGCATCCCTCCCCCGCTCGACGCCGATCCGCATGAGGTCGCCGACGCCGTCCTGGTCGAGCACCTCGAACGGGTTCCGCTCGAGCACGCCGTCCTCGAGGTAGAAGGTGAGGAACTTGCCCTCGGCGTCGTCGCGCGACATGCCGAGCGTCGTCTGCGTGAGGTCGTTCGTGCCGAAGGAGAAGAAGTCGGCGACCTCGGCGATCTCGTCCGCCCGCAGCGCCGCGCGCGGCAGCTCGATCATCGTCCCGCAGAGGTACTCGAGCCCGGGTGCCTCCTCCTCCATCACGTGCTCGGTCAGCTCCCGTAGCCGCCGCAGCTCCTCACGGAAGCCGATGAGCGGGTGCATGATCTCGACGAGCGGTGCGGCGCCGGCGCGCTCCTGCACCGCCTTTGCCGCCCGCGCGATCGCCCGCACCTGCATCTCGTAGACCTCCGGCCACTGGATGCCGAGCCGGCAGCCGCGGGTGCCGAGCATCGGGTTCGACTCGGTGAGCGCCTTGATGCGCCGTCGCATGCGCTCGTCACGGGCCTCCTCGAGCGGAGGCAGGAACTCGTGCAGCGGCGGGTCGAGCAGCCGGATCGTCACCGGCAGCCCGGCCATCGCCTCGAAGATCGCCTCGAAGTCGGACTGCTGGAACGGGAGGAGCCGGTCGAGCGCGTCGCGGCGCCCGGCCTCGTCGGGCGCGAGGATCATCTCCTGCACGACGGGCAGCCGCTCCTCGCCGAAGAACATGTGCTCGGTGCGGCAGAGCCCGATGCCCTGCGCGCCGAACTCGCGGGCCTTCGCGGCGTCGTCTGCGTTGTCGGCGTTCGCGCGCACCTCGAGCCGGCGCAGCCCGTCGGCCCACTCGAGGATCGTCTCGAAGTCCTCGTTGATCGCGGGCGGCACGAGCGGCACCTCGCCGACGATGACGCGGCCGGTGCCGCCGTCGATCGTGAGCAGGTCGCCCTCGCTCAGCTGGTGCCCGCCGATGCGCACCGTTTTCGCGCCGGTGTCGATGTCGAGACCGTCGCAGCCGGCGACGCACGGCTTGCCCATGCCCCGCGCGACGACCGCCGCGTGCGACGTCATGCCGCCGTGCGCGGTCAGCACTCCCTTGGCCTGGATGAGGCCGTGGATGTCGTCGGGCGTCGTCTCCCAGCGGACGAGGATCACCGGTTCGCCGGCCTTGCCGCGCTCCTCGGCGCTGTCGGCGTCCAGCACGATCTTGCCGGAGGCCGCGCCGGGCGAGGCGTTGAGCCCCTGCGCCGCGACCTCGAACTCGGCGTTCGGGTCGAGGCGCGGATGCAGCAGCTGGTCGAGCTGGCTCGGGTCGATCCGTGCGACCGCCTCCTCCCGCTCGATCAGTCCTTCCGCCGACATGTCGACCGCGCACTTGATCGCAGCCGCCGCCGTCCGCTTCGCGGTACGCGTCTGGAGGAGGTAGAGCCGCCCCTGCTCGACGGTGAACTCGATGTCCTGCAGGTCGCGGTAGTGGCGCTCGAGCGCGGCCATCGTCTCGAGGAGCTGGTCGTACGCCTCGGGCAGGCGTCCGCGCAACTCGGCGAGCGGCTGCGGCGTGCGGGTCCCGGCGACGACGTCCTCACCCTGCGCGTTGACGAGGTACTCGCCGTACACGCCCTGCTCGCCGGTCGACGGGTCGCGGGTGAAGCAGACGCCGGTCGCCGAGTCCTCGCCCTTGTTCCCGAAGACCATCTGGACGACGTTGACCGCCGTCCCGAGGTCGTCCGCGATCCCGTACATGTTGCGGTAGACCTGCGCGCGCGCGGAGTTCCAGGAGTCGAACACGGCGTCGATCGCGCGGCGCAGCTGCTCGCGCGCGTCCTGGGGGAAGCCCTGCGCGGTCTCGCGTTCGTAGATCTCGCGCGCCCGCTCGGCGGAGTCGTCGACGCTGAAGCTCTCGTGCGGGATGTCGTCGACGGTCTCGCCGAACATCTGGATCAGCCGCCGGTAGCAGTCGCGCGCGAACTCCTCGTTGGCCGTCGAGCGCGCGAGCCCCTCGACGGACTCGTCGTTGAGCCCGACGTTCAGGATCGTGTCCATCATCCCCGGCATCGAGACCGCCGCTCCCGAGCGGACCGAGACGAGCAGCGGATCTTCGGGGTCGCCGAAGCGCTTGCCGGTCCGCTCCTCGAGCCGTGCGATATGCGCCTCGATCTCCTCGTCGAGCCCCTCGACCTCGCCGCCGGACGACATGAAGGCGCGGCAGGCGTCGGTCGTGATCGTGAATCCCGCGGGAACGGGGATGCCGAGTTGCGTCATCTCGGCGAGCCCGACCCCCTTGCCGCCGAGGAGGTCGCGACCGCCGTCGGAGGGCTCGTCGAAGTCGTAGACGTAGCGGGTCATCGGGCCGCAGATGTTCTCATATGCAGGCGCCTTTCCCGTTCAGCGGCGCCTGGCACGGAACTCGGCGATCCACGCGAGGGTGCGCAGGCCGATCCAGACCGGGGTGAGCACGACGTAGAAGAGGAAGTCCCCGATCAGCAGGGCGACCCACCAGAGCCCCCAGCGCCAGAGCGGAATGCGCGGCTTGGCGGTCAATGCGCGGCCTCGGCCTTGGCCTCGCCGGCGCGCTCCTCGACCACGCGCAGGATGCGGTGCGCCGTCTCCTCGATCGAGAGCTCGGAGATGTCGATCACCGGACAGCGGAGCCGGCGGTGGAGCTTCTTCGCCTGCTCGAGCTCCTCGTAGATCTCGGCAAGCTCTGCGTACTGCCGGTTGCGGCCGGGTGCGCCCATCGCGCGCACGCGCGCGCGCCGGATCTCGACGAGCCGGTTCGGGTCGATCGTGAGGCCGACGACCCTGGTCCGGTCGACCTCGAACAGCTCGGCCGGCGGTGCGATCCCCTTCACGACCGGAACGTTCGCGGCCTTGTGGCCGAGGTAGCCGAGGTAGATCGAGAGCGGCGTCTTCGAGGTGCGGGAGACCCCGACGAGCACGACGTCGGCGTCGTGGAGGCCGTGTGCGACGCCGTCGTCGTAGCGGACGGCGAACTCGATCGCCTCCATCCGCTTGAAATACGCGGAGTTGAGCGGCGGCCGCGATCCCGGGGTCATCGTCGCGGCCTGGCCCGAGACGCGCGCGACGGCGTCGATCGGCTGGCCGAGCAGGTCGCAGTAGTGGAGGCGCGCCCGGCGGCAGAGCGTGCGCATGGCCTCGCGGAGCTGCGGCTGGACCAGCGTGTACACGACGACCGCCGGCCGGCCGCGCATCCGGTTCACCGCGAGCTGGAGGTCGTCCTGCGACTCGACACGCGGGTGGCGGATCTCGACGAACTCCTGCTCGGGGAACTGCGCCTCGAGCGCCTGGACGAGGCGAGCCGCGGTCTCGCCGGTGGCGTCGGAGACGACGTGGAGCTCGACCGGTGCGTTCGGCATCGGCAGGAGCGTATCCGGGAGCGCGCGGTCGGTTCCCGTGCTGCTCTGGTCCCGTCCCAAACCCCCACCCACCCACGGGGAAGCCAGGTTACGCCGGCGCCGGTGGCGCCGGCGTGGAGACTTCAGGCCAAGTTCGCCGCGGACCGCCCGGGTAACCTCCGCGCATGGCGGAGATGGCGCAACCCGTGACGATGGACACGATCGTCTCGCTCTGCAGGCGCCGCGGCTTTGTCTTCCCTTCCTCCGAGATCTACGGCGGCCTCGGTTCGACGTACGACTACGGCCACTACGGCGTCCTCACGAAGAACAACATCCGTTCGCTCTGGCTCCGCTCGATGGTGCAGGAGCGCGACGACATCGTCGCCCTCGATTCGGCGATCATCCTCAACCCGCGCGTCTGGGAGGCCTCGGGCCACGTGGCGGGCTTCACCGACCCACTCGTCGACTGCCGCACGTGCAAGCTCCGCTTCCGCGCCGACCAGCTCGAGCAGGCGAGCTGCGGCCGCAAGCCGAGCAAGCGGCCGGGCGAGACGCCCGATTGCGACCTCACCGACCCGCGCCAGTTCAACCTCATGTTCGAGACGCACGTCGGCGCACTCCAGGACGGAAGCTCCGCCGCGTATCTCCGGCCGGAGACGGCTCAGGGCATCTTCATCAACTTCAAGAACGTCGCCCAGCTCGCCCGGCGCAAGCCGCCGTTCGGCATTGCCCAGGTCGGCAAGTCGTTCCGGAACGAGATCACGCCGGGCAACTTCCTCTTCAGGGTCCGAGAGTTCGAGCAGATGGAGATGGAGTTCTTCGTCCCGCCGGCGGACGCCACCCAATGGTTCGAATACTGGCTCGAGCAGCGCCTCGGCTGGCACCGCAGCCTCGGCCTCAGGGAGAGCAACCTCCGGGTGCGGGCCCACGACGAGGCCGAGCGCTCACACTATTCGAGCGCGACGAGCGACATCGAGTACCTCTACCCCATCGGCTGGCAGGAGCTCGAAGGAGTCGCCAACCGCGGCGAGTTCGACCTCACGCAGCACACCCAGCACTCGGGCACGAAGCTGGAGTGGATCGACCCGGACGGCAACCGCTACACGCCGCACGTGATCGAGCCTGCCGTGAGCATCGAACGCATCTTCGTCGCGCTGCTGTGCGACGCCTACCACGAGGAGGTCGTCGGCGACCGTGAGCGCGTCGTCCTCCGCTTCCATCCGCAGGTCGCGCCCGTGAAAGCGGCGATCCTGCCGCTCGTCCCGCGTGACGAGGGCATGGCCTCCCGCGCCCGCGCGCTGTACGAGGAGCTCCGCCGCCACCACGTCGTCGAGCACGACGAGGGCGGCCAGATCGGCAGGCGTTATCGTCGCCAGGACGAAATAGGGACGCCGTGGGCCTTCACCGTCGACGAACAGACGCTCTCCGACGAGACCGTCACCGTGCGGGACCGGGACTCGCTCGCCCAGGAGCGGCTCCCGATCGGCGGCGTGCGCGCGTGGCTGGACGACGCGCTGGCGCAGGACTGGTCCTCGCCGCAGTCGGACTGACCGCCGCCGGCTGTCTCGGCGCCACCACGAAGACCGTCACGATCGGCCACTCGCAAACGGTCACCTCCACTCAGACGGTGACGACGACCGGTTCCGTCGCGGGCGCCGGGCCCTGCCAGGGGACAGACCTCTCGGCCACGTTCGCCGTCGTCCCGAACAGCGCCGGAGCCGGGCAGATCGCGTACACGCTCCTGGTGAAGAACAGCTCTTCGAGCCCGTGCTCCGTCCGGGGGATCCCGAAGGGGACGCTGCTCGGTGCGACCGGCACGTCGCTGCCGACGCACGTCAAGGCTGCGGGAGGCGCCGGCAAGCCGGTCGTGCTTCCGCCCGGCGCTTCCGCCACGGCGCAGGCGCGGTTCTCGCCTGACGTCGCCGGGCAGGGAGACTCGCAGTCCGGCACGTGCCAGCCGCAGGCGCACACGTTCCAGCTGACCGCCGGTGGCGGCGTGACGGAGGCCGCGATCAAGCCGCCGACGAGCGTGTGCGAGCAGGGAACGCTGAACTTCGAAGCCTTCGGCTACGCCGGCTAGGCGCTCAGCGTCCGCAGCCGGAAGCCGCCGTGGTACTCGTACGAGGCGGTGATCACGCGCAGGATGTCGCGTTGCGCCCGTTCCGAGAGACCGAGGATCGCAGCATCGGCGAGCGGCCGTGCGAGGAGCGCTTCGATCCCTGCGGTCCCGTCGGCGGAGAGCGCGAGCGCCCCGGTCGCCGGCGCGCAGCGCCCGCATACGGCGCCTCCTGCGCGCGGGGAATAGCCGACGAGCAGCTCCTGCTCGGCACCGCACTCGGCACAGGCCGTGACGTGCGGCAGGTAGCCCGCCAGCCAGAGCAGCTTGAGCTGGAAGGAGAGCCCGAGCGGGTCGAGGGTCGGCCGGTCGGCTGAGTGCGGCGTGGCATCGAGGAGGTCGAGGAAGCGCGCGAGAGCGGTAAACGCCCGCTCGTTTGCCTCCTCCTCGCTGAAGAGGCGCAGCATCGCCTCGGCCCCGATCGTCCCTACCGAGAAGCGGTAGTAGTCCTCGCGCGCGTCGTGGTGCGACCGGACGAGCTGCGCTGCGGTCACCGTCTGCAGCTCCCCGCGGCCGCGATGGAGGACGAGCTCGACGTGCGAGAGCGGCTCGAGACGCGCCCCGAAGCGCGACATCGTCTTCCGCACACCCTTGGCGACCGCGCCGACCCGGCCGTGCGCCTCGGTGTAGAGATGCAGCACGCGGTCCGCCTCACCGAGCCGCATCGACCGGAGCACGACGGCCTCCGTGCTGTACGCCCGTCCGGCCATGCCCTCGCAGTCTAGGGACGCGGTCGGCAGGAACACCTTGGGCGGTCTATGCGTTGTAAGACGTAGTGCCCGGGATCCAGATCTACACGACGCGCTGGTGCGGCTTCTGCGTGCGCGCCAAGACGCTGCTCGATTCCCGCGGCCTCCCGTACGAGGAGGTCTCGCTCGACGACGATCCCGCCTTCCGGCAGACCGTGTTCGACGCGACGGGCGGCTGGACGGTGCCGCAGATCCTCGTGGACGGCCGGCCGATCGGGGGCTACACCGAGCTCTGGCGCCTCGACCGCGAGGGTCGCCTCGGCGAGCTGCTCGCCGCCGGAGCCGGCAGCGCCGGCTGACACGTGGGACAGAACCACGTTGTCCGGCCGGCGACGGTGGTGCGCGCGATCGGCGTCCCGCAGCGGTCGCACGGCTCGTCGCGGCGTCCGTAGACTCGGAACTCGTTCTGCATAGAGCCTCCGCTGCCGTCGGGCAGCCGGTAGTCGCGGAGCGTCGATCCCTGCCGGGCGAGACCGTGTTCGAGCGCCGTGCGGATGCCCCGGTGCAGCCGCCGCAACTCGTTCCGGTCGAGGCCCGCGGCGGGACGCAGCGGGTTGAGTCGCGCCCGCCAGAGCGCCTCGTCGACGTAGATGTTTCCCAGTCCCGCGAGCGTCCGCTGATCGAGGAGCGCCGCCTTGAGGGACAGGCGGCGGCCGGCGAGACGCTCGCCGAGCCGGGCGGCCGTGAAAAGCGTGTCGAGCGGCTCGTCGCCGACGCGCGCGGCGAGGTATGCCTCATCCTCTCCCGGCTCGAGCAGGAGCCAGGTGCCGAAGCGTCGCACGTCCCGGTAGGCGACATCCGAGCCGTCGTCTAGTCTGACAACAGCGCGGCGATGCGGATCGTCCGGGAGCGATCCGTTCGGTGCGCGCAGAAGGCTTCCCGTCATCCGGAGGTGGATCAGGAGAACCCGACCGCTCTCGAACCGAACAACCAGATACTTGCCGCGCCGCTCGACCGCCGCGACGCGCTCGCCTTGCAGCTCGGCCGCCACCTCGGCCGGTTCGTACGGGCGCACGAGTCGCGCGTCGTGGATGCGCACCCGCTCGAACCGCCGCCCGACGAGCGCCGGCTCGAGTTGCCTGCGGACGGACTCGACCTCCGGCAGCTCCGGCATGCGCGTTAGGGCGTGACGATGGGCTGTCCGGGGATCCCGCGCGACGGCGCCTTGCCGCCGATCCAGGCGTTCGCGGTCGCGCCGACATCCGCGAACTCACCCTCGTGAATCTGGCCGGCGGCGTTCCGTCCCTCGACGTACGCGAGCAGGAGCGCGTACTCGCGGGAGTGATCGGTCGACGGCGTCGTCGGGTCGCAGCCGTGGTCCGAGGTGATCACGAGGAGGTCGCCGGACCTGAGCGCGTCCAGCAGCTCGGGCAACCGGTAGTCGAAGTCCTGCAGGCAGCGGTGGAAGTTGACGGGGTCGTTGCGGTGCCCCCAGAGCATGTCCGTCTCGACGAGGTTGACGAACACGAAGCCTTCGTCGATCTCGCGGAGGAGGCGCTCGGTCTGCTGGATCCCGTCGATGTTCGACTTCGTCGGGAAGGACTCGTCGATGTCGCAGCCGGCGAAGATGTCGCCGATCTTGCCGACGCCGTACACCCTCTGACCGGCCTCGCGCATGAGCGTGAGGTAGTTCGGCCGGCGCGGCTCGAGCGAGAAGTCATGCCTGTTCGGCGTCCGGACGTAGTTGCCCGCCTCATCCGTGAACGGCCTCGCGATAACGCGACCGACGGCATGCTTGCCCGTGAGGATCTCGCGTGCCGCGCGGCAGCCGTCATACAGCTCCTCGAGCGGGATCGTGTCCTCGTGGGCCGCGATCTGGAAGACCGAATCGGCGGAGGTGTAGACAATCCACTTCCCGGTGCGCTGGTGCTCCTCCCCCAGCTCCTGGATGATCTCCGTTCCGGAAGCCGTCTTATTGCCGAGCACGCCGCGCGCCGTCTTGTGCATGAACGGGTCGATCACGTCGTGCGGGAATCCGTGCGGGTACGTCGGGAACGCTTGCGCCGTGATGATCCCCATGTGCTCCCAGTGGCCGGTCGTCGTGTCCTTGCCCTTCGAGCGCTCGAAGAGCCGTCCCGCCACCGCCGGCGCACCCGGCTGGGGCGGACATCCCTCGAGCGGCTCCACGTTGCCGAGGCCGAGCGCCTCGAGGCTCGGCAGGTCGAGGCCTCCGACAGCACGCGCGACGTTCCCGAGCGTGTTCGAACCCTCGTCACCGTACTGCGCGGCATCCGGCAGCTCGCCGGCGCCGACGGCATCGAGCACGATGACGCACGCTCTGGGCACCGGGCTATTCTAGGTAGCCCATGGCGAACGTCCTCAGTCTCCTCGCATTCGTGGCCTACGTCCTCGTGATCGTGGGACTTGCCGCAAGCATCACCTGGGTGGTCGTCAGGCTGACGCCGCGCCAGAAGAAGCCCAGCGGCCCCCCGCAGAGCTAGACCGGCGCGAGCGGCAGGACGTCTGCGAGCGGGGTGTGCTCCAGGCCGTGCGCCTCCGCGACGGCCGCGTACGTGATTTTTCCGTCGAGGACGTTCACGCCTCGTCCAAGCGAAGGGTCGCTCGCCACCGCGTCCGCGAGACCGTGGTCCGCGATTGCCTCGACGTACGGCAGCGTTGCGTTCGTGAGCGCCTTCGTGGAGGTGACCGGAACGCCGCCCGGCATGTTCGCGACGCAGTAGTGGACGATGCCGTCGACCTCGTAGACGGGATCCGAGTGCGTTGTGGGGTGCGCCGTCTCGATGCAGCCGCCCTGGTCGATGGCGACGTCGACGATGACCGCGCCCGGCTGCATGTCGGAGAGCATGTCGCGACTGATGAGCTTCGGTGCGCGCGCGCCGGGGATCAGAACCGCGCCGATGACGACGTCGGCGTGCGCGATGGTCTGCTCGATCTCGAGGCTGGACGACATGAGCAGGCTGACGCGCCCGGAAAGGATCTCGTCGAGGTGCCGCATCCGGTCGATCGAGCGCTCGAGGAGCGTCACGCGGGCGCCGAGGCCGAGGGCGATGATCGCCGAGTTGTAGCCGACGATCCCGCCTCCGAGCACCACGACGTGTCCCGGCTGGACACCCGGCGTCCCGGCGAGGAGCACGCCGCGCCCACCGAGCGGCTTCTCGAGGAAGTGCGCGGCGGCCTGCGGCGCGAGCCGGCCGGCGATCTCGCTCATCGGGGCGAGCAGCGGCAAGCGGTGGTCGTCGGTCTCGACCGTCTCGTAGGCGACCGCCGTGATCCCGCTGTCCGCGAGCGCCCGCGTCAGGGGCTCGTCGGCGGCGATGTGGAGATAGGTGAAGAGCACCAGCCCTTCGCGTAGGCGGGAGTACTCGGGCTCGATCGGCTCCTTCACCTTGAGCAGGAGGTCGCTTTCGTCCCAGGCCTCTTCGACCGAGACCATGCGAGCACCGGCGCGCTCGTACTGCTCGTCGGGGAAGGCGCTCCCCTCCCCCGCCGTCGACTCGACGAGAACCTCGTGACCGCGCTGGATCAACTCCCGCGCACCGGCCGGAGTGAGCGCAACGCGGTACTCGTCGGTCTTGATCTCCTTCGGAACTCCGATACGCAAGGCCCGGAGACACTATCTCGCCGGGGTCGCGCGACGAAGCCGCGACGGAGTTGCTCGCCGTTCACGACGCGGAGTTACGGATTCGGCACGGTTTCGCCGCTAGCGTCCGCACTCGAGGGCGGCGGGATCGGCTCCCCACCCTGGGTGGGGGTGTCGGGACGCTCCCTAAGCCGCGCCGGCCCGCGCCGAACGCCCACGCAGATAGAGCAATAACCCGGCGAGCGACTTCGCGTCCTCGATCTCGTGCAGCCGCGCTCCCACCTCGGCCACGGGCCAGCGGACGAGCTCGAGCTCCTCGTCTGCCGCCGGGGATGCCTCTCCGCGCTCGACGCCGTCGGCCGCGAACACGTGCATCCGCTCGCGGCAGAAGCCGGGCGTCGTCCAGAACGCCGCCAGCTCGCGCCATTCGCCGCCGGTGAGGCCGCACTCCTCCTGCAGCTCGCGCCGCGCGGTCTGTAGCGGCGCCTCGCCCGGCTCGGCCGTTCCGGCCGGAATCTCGAGCAGGCGCTTGCGAGCAGGTTCACGAAGCTGCCGGACGAGCGTCATGAACCCCTCGCGGTCGACCGCGACGATCGCCACCGCGCCCGGGTGCTCGACGATCTCTCGGTCGTGCTCCCCCCAGCGCTCGACCGTCAGCCCGATCAGCCGCCCCTCGTACACCCGCCGAGCGGAGTCGGGTTCGAAGCTCACGCCCGCGCCGCCGCCACGAGCGCGACCGTCACGCCCACCATCGCCTCGAGATCCACGACCGAGACGTGCTCGTCGGGCGTGTGGAAGCCGAACACGCCGTGCGAGAGGTTCACGCACCGTAGGCCGCGCCCGTTGAAGACGTTTGCGTCCGCTCCGCCGCCCGACAACCCGTAGCGTGGCTCGATCCCGCAACGGGCGAGCGCCGCCGCCGCGAGCGCGACGGCCGGCTCGTCCCGCTTCAGCCGGTAGCCGTCATAGCTCTTGCGCATCGTGGTCTCGACGTCGCACTCCGACTCGGTCGCGGCGAAGGAGAAGGCGTCGAGCATCTCCTGCAGGACCTCCCCCAGCGTCCCCTCATCGTGGCTGCGCGCCTCGGCCGAGAAGGTGCACCATTCCGGCACGACGTTTCCGGCGGTGCCGCCGGTGATCGTGCCGACGTTGGCGGTTGTCAGCTCGTCGATACGGCCGAGCCGCAGGTCGGCGATCGCCTTGGCCGCCGCCTGGATCGCCGAGCGCCCCTCTTCCGGCGCCATGCCCGCGTGCGCAGAACGGCCGTGGAAGCGCACCCCGAGGGCACGCGACCACGGTGCGCCGAGGACGATCTCGCCCATGGCACCCTCCTGGTCGTACACGAAGCCCAGCTGCGCGCGGAGCCGCTCGTGGTCGAACGCGCCCGCGCCGAGCAGCCCGACCTCCTCCATCGGCGTGAACACGAGCTCGATCCCCGCGTGCGGCAGGTTCTCGCCCAGCACGCGCCGCACGCCCTCGAGCATCGCGGCGACCGCCGCCTTGTTGTCGGCACCGAGGATCGTGCCGCCGGCGTTCCGGAGAACCCCGTCCTCGACCACCGGCTCGAGCTCCCCGTCCGGCGGCACCGTGTCCAGGTGCGCGCAGAGGAAGACCGGCGACCCCTCGGCCGTCGGCTCGAGACGCACGTAGACGTTCCCGGCGGTCGAGCCGATCCGCGACCCGCAATCGTCTTCGTCAGGCTCGAGCCCGAGACCACGAAGATGGCGCACCACCACGTCCGCCACGCCGCGTTCCTCGCCGGGCGGGCTCGGGATCGCCGCGAGCTCGCGGAAGAGGTCGACCACCTCGGACACGCGTCGATCCTAGAGGGCAAGACTCAGACGGCGACGCGCTGGCCGGTCCGCACCCGCGCGCGGTCGAGCGCCGCACCGACGAAGCCGCAGAAGAGCGGGGCCGCCCTTGTCGGCCGGGACTTGAACTCCGGGTGGAACTGGCTCGCCACGAACCAGGGATGGTCGGCGAGCTCGACGATCTCCACGAGGCGGCCCCCCTGGAAGGTGCCGCTCACGACGAGCCCGGCCTCGACCAGCCGGTCCCGGAACGTGTTGTTGACCTCGTAGCGATGCCGATGGCGCTCATGGATCGTGTCGTCGCCGTACAGCTCGAAGGCACGCGTGCCCTCCGCGATCTCGATCGCCTGCGCGCCGAGCCTCATCGTCCCGCCGAGATCCTCGATCCCCTTCTGCTCCGGCAAGAGGTCGATCACCGGGTACGGCGTCTCGGGATCCATCTCGGTCGAATTCGCACCGTCGAGCCCGACGACGTGTCGTGCGAACTCGGAGACCGCCACGTGCATGCCGAGGCAGATGCCGAGGTACGGAATCCGCCGCTCGCGCGCGACCTGGCAGGCGAGGATCTTGCCCTCCCAGCCGCGCGAGCCGAAGCCGCCCGGCACGAGGACGCCGTCGACGTTCTCGAGCAGCTCGGCCACCTCCTCGTAGGACGTGTCCTCGGCGTCGACCCAGCGCACACGGACGGCGCAGCCGTGCTCCAACCCCGCGTGCTTGAGTGCTTCGTGGACCGACAGGTAGGCGTCCTGGAGCTTCACGTACTTGCCGACGAGCGCGATCTCCACCACGTCGCGGCGACTGTGCACCCGCTCGAGCAACTCGTCCCAGTCGGACAGGTCCGGCTCGCCGAGCTCGAGGCCGAGCCGTTCGCCCACGAGCCGGTCGAGACCCTCGCTGTGCAGCACGCGCGGCACCTCGTACACGTCTGGGACGTCCGGACTGGCGACGACCGCGCCCGGGTCGACGTCGGCGAAGAGTGCGATCTTGTCCCGGATGTCGCGCGACAGCTCCTCGTGCGAACGGCAGACCACGACGTCGGGATGAATGCCGATCCGGCGCAGCTCGTTGACCGAGTGCTGCGTCGGTTTCGTCTTCAGCTCGCCGGCCGCCTCGATGAAGGGAACGAGCGTGACGTGCACGTAGACCACGTTCTCGGGGCCGACCTCGCGCCGGAACTGGCGGATCGCCTCGAGGAACGGCAGCGACTCGATGTCGCCGACGGTGCCGCCGATCTCGGAGATGACGACGTCGGCCGGATTCGCCTCGGCGGCGCGGCGGATGCGCGCCTTGATCTCGTTCGTGATGTGCGGAATCACCTGCACGGTCGCGCCGAGGAAGTCGCCCTTGCGCTCTTTGCGCAGGACGGTGTCCCAGATCGCGCCGGCGCTATGGCTCGCGCTGCGGAGAAAGTTCTCGTCGACGAAGCGCTCGTAGTGGCCGATGTCGAGGTCCGTTTCGGCGCCGTCCTCGGTCACGAAGACCTCGCCGTGCTGGAACGGGCTCATCGTGCCCGGGTCGACGTTGAGGTACGGATCGAACTTCTGCAGCTGGACGCGCAGCCCGCGCGCCTTGAGCAGCCGGCCGAGCGAGGCGGCGACGATTCCCTTGCCCAGAGCCGACACGACGCCCCCGGTCACAAAGACGTACTTCGGGGCCCGCGTGCTCACGGGATTTCAGGGTAGCAGCCCCTACGGTTGGTGCCTATTCCGCGGGCGGGCGGACGAGCTTGGCGAGCCCGGCGAGGGCCTCCGACGGGACGCTTCGCCCCATGCCGCCGAACCGCGGCGCCTCGACGGCGAGCGTCGCCTGCGTCTCGCCGTCCTCCACGGGCGTGAGGTCGAGCTCCACCTCCGCATGCTCGCCGGTGAGCAGGAAGGCGATGCGCTCGAACGGGACCACCTCGAGGAAGAGCAGCGAGCCGCCCAGCTGCGGGCGCCGGCGGAAGCTGGGACGCTCCGTGCCCTCGAGCTGCCAGTGCGCACCGGGAGCGAGCGCGCGCCGCACGCTCGGCGCCGCGCCCACGAGGCCGGGCCACCAGGCGGGCCACCGCGCCGGGTCGGCGAGCACTGCCCAGACGTCCTCGACCGGCGCCGGCAGCGTCCGCCTAGCCTCGTACCGTGGCAAGGAACTCCTGTCCGCCGAGCATCCGCTCGAGCTCCGCTTTCCGCTCCTCGTCGCCCAGCGGCTCGATTCGGGTATGGGTCGGCTCGCCGGGAGTCTTCTCGACGCGGAAGTGACGGTCGGCGAGCGCGGCGATCTGCGGGAGGTGCGTGATCGTGACGACCTGCGCCTGCTCTGCGAGGCGCTGCAGCAACGCGCCGACGGCGTGCGCCGTCTCGCCGCCGATGCCGGCGTCGATCTCGTCGAAGACGAGCGTGTCCCCGCCGGCCACGGCCGCGATCGCGAGCGCGATCCGCGACAGCTCGCCGCCGGAGGCCGTCTCTGCGGCCAGGGCGAACGGGAGGCCCGCATTCGGCCGAACGAGGAAGGCGGCCTCGTCGGCCCCGGTCGATCCCGGCTCGTCCCCCTCCCGCAGCTCGCAGACGAACTCGCCCTGGCCCATGCCGACGCCCCGCAGCTCGGCGGCGACCGCGTCGGCGAACGCCGGAGCCGCGGCGTTCCGCTCGGCACGCAGCTCGAGCGCGAGCGTGTGGACTCGTTCCTCGGCCGCCGCGAGCTCCCGCTGCGCCACGTCCGCGGGATCGGAGCCGTCCTCCAGCGCTGCGAGCTCGGCCTCGGCCTCCGCACGCTGCGCGAGCAACTGCTCGTAGGTCGCGCAGCGGAAACGCCGCTTCGCCTCGGCGATCCGGTCGAGCCCGGCCTCGATCTGCTCGAGACGATCAGGCTCCGCTTCCAGCGAGGCGAGAAACGCGTGGAGGTCGGACGCCGTCTCGCGCAGGCGAAGCTCTACATCGCGAAGCTCGTCGCCGGCTCGCTGCAGCTCGGGCGCGAGCCGCTCGAGCGGAGCGATCGAACGCTCCGCGAGCGCTACGAGGTCGGTGGCCCCGTCGCCGTCGTCGGGCGTGAGCGCCGCGGCGGCCGACGCGGCCCCGGAGGCGAGCTCGGCCACGTGACGGTGCCGCTCGCGCTCGGTCCGCAACCGCTCCTCCTCCCCAGGCTCCAGACCCGCGGTGTCCTCGACGAGCGCGCGCAGCTCTGTGAGGCGCGCCTCGGCGAGCGCAGAGTTCGCCGTCAGCTCTTCGTGCCGCCGCCGGGCCCCGAGGAGATCACGCCACGCCGTCCGCGCCGCTGCGCGGCGCCCGAGCTGCTCCTCGCCGCAGAAACGATCGAGCACCTCCAGCTGGTAGGACGGCCGCGCCAGCCGGCGCTGCTCGAACTGGCCGGACATCGCGACCACGCGCTCGACGGCGGCGGCGACGTCCTCCCGCGCCGCGGCGCGGCCCCAGGCGTAGGCGCGCGTCCGGCCGTCGGCGAAGACACGGCGAGAGAGGACGAGCGCGTCCTCGTCCTCCGGCCGCAGCTCGCCGAGCGCCTCGAGCTCGTCCGGAAGATCGAGCTCGGCCTCGACGTAAGCTTCCTCGGCGGCCACGCCGACGTACGAGTCGTCGCCCTTCGCGCCGAGCAGGAGGCCGAGCGCCTGGGCCAGGATCGTCTTGCCGGCACCGGTCTCGCCGGTGATCGCGTTCAGCCCGGGCGCGAGCTCGAGCTCGGCCTCGCGGATGAGCACGAGGTTCTCGATGCGAAGACGCCGGAGCACGCAGCGATCGTAGACCCGCGGCCCGACGCTGCCCACTCGCTCTTTCGGTCAGGTCAGGACTGCCGCCGCGGCCCGGAGCCCGTCACTGACCACCGCAGGCCGGCAGAGCTCGGCGGCGGCATCGAGCGGAAGCCAGCGATGCGCGTCGTGCTCGGCGTCGAGCGTGACCTCCGCGTCGTGCGGCGCCTCGGCCACGTAGTGGGCTACGTCCGGGTTCGGGGACTCGACCTGCACGAGCGGCAACGAGAGCCCGGTCTCCTCACGGAGCTCTCGTGCCGCCGCGGTATCGGCGTCCTCGCCGGGCTGCCGGGCTCCAGCCGGCGGTGTCCAAGCCCAGTCGCCTGCGAACTTCGGACCGAAGTGGGCGCGGTGGAGGACGAGGAACTCACGCCCCGTGGCGCCTCTCCGCCAAACGACGACACACGACGCGAACGGACGCTCGCGCGTAACCTGGAGCCCGTCCCAGGTCGTCTCCATCGCTAGGACGTGAACGTCTCGCGGTAGCGGCCGAAGAACGTCGTCTCCGGCAGGGTCGCGAGCAGGCTCCGCTGTTCGCCGAGGCGGATCGACAGCGCCTGGTCCGGTTCGAGGAGGCCGCTCTCGTGCCCGTCGACGAGCACGGCGGCGTCGACGTCCGGTGTCGCGTTGCGCACCGTCAGCTCGGCGCCGCGCGGCACGACGAGCGGCCGCGCGTGCAACGAGTGAGGAGCGATGAACGTGATCGCCATCGCGTCGAGCCCGCGCACGAGCACGGGGCCGCCGTTCGAGAGGTTGTACGCGGTCGAGCCCGACGGCGTCGAGCAGATCATCCCATCGCAGGAGACGACGCCGAGGTCCTCGCCTGCGACCGACCAGCCGAGCTCGATCATCCGGCCGAGCCTGGAGCTCGTCGCGACGACGTCGTTCACGGCGGCGAGCTTCTTGCCGCCGAGCCGTGCCTCCAGAGTCGGCTGCTCGATCGCCCGGTACTCGCCGGCGAAGACGCGCGCGAGGTCGTCCTCGAGCCGGTCCGGCGTGATCGAGGCCAGGAAGCCGACGCGGCCGAAGTTGATCCCGATCACCGGGACGCCCGTGTCGAGCAGCCGCGCCAGCGTGCGGAGGATCGTGCCGTCGCCGCCTACGGCGACCGCCAGCTGCGCGCGCTCCGGGTCGTCCACGATCTCGACGCCCGCCCGCTCGGCAACCGCGCGCACGCGCTCCACGGCGACCCCGACGTCGACGCGGCTGTGCGCGACGACCGCCGCCGTCTCAACCGGCGAGTGCGTGCTCGATCCGTTCGTCGAGGTCATCGGGAAGCGTCGGGTGCTCGGCCTGCGCGAGGTGGAGGAAGATCTCCCGGTTCCCTTTCGGCCCGGGGAGCCCCGAGTCTACGACGCCGCGCACGGTCGCTCCCCACGACAGCGCCGATCCGGCCACCTCCCGTACGACGCGCCGCCGCACTGCGTCGTCGCGCACGACGCCCCCCTTCCCCACGTCGGCTCGGCCGGCCTCGAACTGCGGCTTCACGAGCACGACCGCCTCCCAGCCCGGCGCGCAGAGGCGCAGCACCGGCGGCAGCGCCAGCCGCACCGAGATGAAGGAGACGTCGCAGACCGCGAGCTGCGGTGCGAACGGCAGCGCCGTGATCGTGCGCGAGTTCGTTCGCTCGAGCACGGTGACGCGCGGGTCGGCGCGGAGCCGCGGGTGCAGCTGCCCGTAGCCGACGTCGAGCGCGATCACGCGCGCGGCACCGAGCTGGACCAGGACGTCGGTGAAGCCGCCGGTCGAGGCGCCGACATCGACGCAGTCGAGTCCCGCCGGGTCGACGCCGAGCTTGTCCAGCCCGTGCGCGAGCTTCACGCCGCCCCGCGAGACGTACGGCGGCGGAGCCTCGACCGAGAGCTCGGCAGCCTCGTCCACCTGCTGGCCGGGCTTGTCGTAGCCGTGGACGAGACCGGCGAGCACGAGCGCCTGGGCCTGCGCGCGCGACTCCGCGAGGCCTCGCTCCACGAGGACGACATCGAGGCGCTTCTTCAAGCCGTGCGGACGGCGAGTCCGTCGACGATGTCGCGCAGGACGGACGTGTCCGCGTCGACCTCCGCCAGCTGTCCGCGGGCCTGCTCTGCCGCGTCGTCGGCATAGCGCCGGGCGCCCTCGGCGCCGTGCTCCCGCACATAGCCGTCCTCGTCGAGGATGTCGTCGACGATCTGGAACAGCAGCCCGAGCTCCTCCGCGAACGCACGCCACGGCGCTTGCTCCTCCACGGGCAGCTCGGCCGCCCAGAGGGCCATCGTCACCGACGCGTAGAAGAGCCGGCCAGTCTTCAGGCGGTGCACCGCGGCGAGGTCGTAGCCGTCGACCATCGTGTCGAGGTACTGGCCGCCGATCATCCCCAGCGTCGCCTCGGCGAGCTCGCGCGCGACCGCCGACGACTCGTAGCGCGCCGCGAGACGGACGGCCTCGGCCAGCAGCGCATCGCCCGCGAGGACGCCGACACCCTCGCCGAACTTCTTCCACGTCGAGGGGTGGCCGCGCCGTTCGGCGTCGTCGTCCATCGCCGGCAGGTCGTCGTGGACGAGCGAGAACGTGTGGACGAGCTCGATCGCGAGCGCCGCCGGCATCACCTGGTCGACCGGGGCGCCGAGCGCCTCGCCGACCGCGAGCGCGATCACGGGACGCACGCGCTTGCCGCCGACCTCGAGCGCGTAGCGGACGGACGTCGCCTGGCCGTGCAGCTCCGGCCAGAGATCGAGCCGCTCCAGCGCCTCGTCGACGAGTGCCTTCAGCTCGTCAGGACTGTGCATCCGTCTCTGCTGCCCGCTGTGCCTTCGTCAACTCGTCCTCGACCGCCTTCGCGAGCTCGGACAGCTCGCCGAGCAGCTCGATCGCCCGCTCCGACGAGCCGTCCTCACCCGAGGAGAGCTGTTCGAGCTCGGCGCGCGCGGCCTCGACCCGCGTCAGCAGCTCCTCCGCCCTCGACAACGATTCGTCGGCGCTCACTTCGCTTGCCCCTCCCGTACGAGCTTGCCCAGGATCCCGTTCACCAGCCTCGCAGCGTCCTCGGATGCATACCGCTTCGCGAGCGTCACCGCCTCGTCGAGGACGACCTCGAGCGGAACCTCTCCCTCGTCGAGCTCTTCGAGCGCGACGCGGAGGACGTTGCGCTCGACCGCTCCGAGCCGATCGGCGGTCCAGTCGTCGGAGGCGGCCGTGATCCGGTCGTCGAGCTCGGCAGCGTGCCCCGTCACAGCCTCGGCGAGCCGCAGCGTGTAGCCGTCGACCTCTCCTTCGTAGAGCGAGCCGAGGGGCTTGCCGGTGACGTCCCACTGGAAGAGCATGAAGACCGCGGCGCGCCGGGCCTCGCGGCGGCTGATCGCGCTCACGACCGGACGAGCTCCTCCACGGTGACGTGGACGGCGTCGACCTCGACGTCGCACATCCGGGCGAGTGCGTCGGCGACCCGCTCCTGCACCGCGGCGCAGACCTCGGGCAGGACGCGGCCGTACGCGACCAGGAGCCGCAGATCTGCGCTCGCGCGTCCGTGCTCGAGCTCGACTCCGAGCCGCCGGCGTCCCTTGCGCAGCCGGGCGCCGTCGACCGACGCGACCGCCCTGCGCACGATCTCGCTCAGCGCGGCCTCGCTCACGCGCACCGAGCCGCCGTCGTCCTGGACGAGCAGGCGGCTCAAGATCCGGCCAGCGCCGGCAGTCGCGCGCCGGCTTCCTCGAGGAAGGACGTCGAGTACTCGCCGCTGCGGAACTCCTCGCTGTCGAGGATCTCCCGCAGCACGTCGCGAGTCGTGGGGACGCCTTCGATCCGGAACTCGCTCAGGGCCCGCCTGGCCCGCTCGATCGCCAGGCGGCGGCTGCCGTCGAAGACGACGAGCTTCGCGATCAGCGAGTCGTAGTACGGCGAGATCACGGTCCCGTCCTCGACGAAGGTGTCGATGCGCACGCCCGGCCCGAGCGGCGGCCGGAACCGTTCGATCCGCCCGGGCGCCGGGGCGAAGCCGCGCGCGGGGTCCTCGGCGTTGATCCGCAGCTCGATCGCGTGTCCGCGCCTCGGGCCGGCCCGGCCGCCGTGGGCGAGCGCGTCGCCGGCCGCGATGCGGACCTGCTCGCGGACGATGTCGATCCCGAGGATCGTCTCGGTCACCGGGTGCTCCACCTGCAGGCGCGCGTTCAACTCGATGAAGGAGAACGAGCCGTCCGGCCCGACGAGGAACTCGAACGTGCCGGCGTTGCGGTAGCCGATGTGCCGGCAGGCACGCTCGGCGGCGGATTCCATCTCCTCGCGCCGCTCGTCGTCGAGCGCCGGCGACGGCGACTCCTCGATCAGCTTCTGGTGGCGGCGCTGGACCGAGCACTCGCGCTCGCCGCAGGTGAGGACGTTGCCGTGGCCGTCGCAGAGCACCTGGATCTCGACGTGGCGGGCGGGCGAGATCACCTTCTCGACGTACAGGGAGCCGTCCCCGAAGGCCGCGTGCGCCTCCCCCGCGGCTCGCTCGTAGGCGGCCAGGAGGTCGCCGGGCTCCGCGACGGCCCGCATCCCCTTGCCGCCGCCGCCGGCTGCAGCCTTCAGCAGGACCGGGAAGCCGAGCTCGCCGGCGGCCGCGAGCGCCTCCTCCGGGCCTGCGATGCCCTCCGTGCCCGGAACGAGCGGGACGCCGGCCTCGCGCATCTCGGCCTTCGCGCGTGCCTTGTCACCCATCCGCTCCATCACCTCGGCGGGCGGCCCGATGAACACGAGGTCGTTGTCCTCGCACGCGCGGACGAAGTCGGCGTTCTCGGAGACGAAGCCGTAGCCGGGATGAACCGCCTCGCAACCCGTGGTCGCCGCCGCGGCGATGAGCGCCGGGATGCTGAGGTAGCTCTCGGCGGCGGCGGGCGGGCCGATCCGTACCGCGCGGTCGGCGAGTCGGACGTGGAGCGCGTCCTCGTCCGCGGTCGAGTACACGGCGACCGCCTCGACGCCGAGCTCGTGGAGGGCCCGGATCACGCGGACGGCGATCTCTCCCCGGTTGGCGACCAGGACGCGGTTGAACACGCGCGGAGCCTAGCCCGCCAGGACGGTCGCGAGCGCGCGGCGGCCGCCGCGGAGCACGGGCTCGCCGTGCGACGGCAGGACGCGGACGACCGGCAGCTCCAGCAGCGGCGCGAGCGACGCGCGCAGGTCGTCGAGTGTCGCCTTCCCGCCCAGCCAGCGCTCCGGGCAAAGGCGCAGCGGATCGTCGCTCGCCCGGGGCTTTGCGCCCGCGCCGAGCAGGACGTCGCCCGCGACGACCGCTTTCTGGCGCGGCAGCCAGTAGACCACCTCGCCCGCCCGCGCGCTCTCGAAGGCCCGGATCCCGCCCGGCAGCGGGTCGCCCGCACTGAACGGGTGGTTCACCTCGACGCCGCGCGAGGCGAGCCGCCGCACCATGCGCTCGTGAGCCCAGATGTTCGGCGCCTGCGACGAGCGCGCGTGGAAGAAGACCGTGACGAGGACGTGCTCCGGCCGGCCCGCCTCGGACGGCGGGTCGAGCGGATCGATCAGTACGAGGCCGTCGTCGGTGTCGACTGCGACGCAGCCGACGTCGGCCCGCCACTCCTCGTGCCACGCCGTCCAGCGGCGCAGCCCCGGCGCGATCTCTGTCAGCGGCATCTAGAGCGCCGGCCGGCCGACGAGCGGCTCGAGCTCGAACAGGAGCTGCCCGAACTCGACGGGCTCGGCGTTCTCTGCGTGCACGCCGCGCACGACCCCCTCGACGTCGGCCTTCACCTCGTTCATGAGCTTCATGGCCTCGAGGATGCAGAGCGTCTGGCCCGGCGCGACGACGTCGCCGACCTCGACGAACGGCGCCGCGCCTGGCTGGGCGGCGCGGTAGAAGGTGCCGACCATCGGCGACTCCACGCGCATCAGCGTCCCGCTGACCGCACTCGTCGTCGGCAGCTCCGGCTCGGGCACCGCGAACGGCGCCTCGCCGGGCGCGCCCGCGCCGGCGGGCAGATCCGGCGTCGAGCGCACCGAGATCCGCATCCCGTCCTCCTCGATCGTCACCTCGCCGATGCCCGACTCCTGCACGAGCTTCACGAGCTCCTGCACGCGCCGCTGACGACTCTCGTCGACTCCTGCGAGGTCGTCCTCGCGGCGGCCGCGGTTGCGGATGCCGCGCAGCAGCCGCTCGGCGTCCTCGCCGAACAGCCCCAGCAGCAGCAGCTCCTCCTCGCTCGTCGCGACGTCGCCGGCGCGCTCGCGCACCTCGTCGACCGACGGCGCGACGTCCTCCTCGCTCTCCGGATCGGCCGTCAGCTGGACCACGCGCTCGAGCGCGGGATCGATCGGCGCCGGCGGCGTGCCGAAGGCACCGGCCACGAGGCTGCGCACCTCGTCGACAACTACGAGGTAGCGGCTCGCCGACAGGACGTTGAGCAGCGCTTGCGACGCGAGCACCTGGCCGATCGGGGACGCGAGCGGCGGCCAGCCCGTCTCGGCGCGGATCCGGTCGAGCTCCTCGAGCACCTCGTCGAGGCGGTCGTCGGCGCTTTCCGCCCGCAGCGCGTGGTCGATCCCGCCGACGACGCTCGCCGGCAGGTCGTGCCGCGCCGCGAGCACCGCGATCCGCGGCACGAGCGGAGTCACGAGCTCGTCGCCGATGTGCTCGTCGACGAGATCGGTCGCCTCCCAGAGCACGTCGACGTCGACGCCGGGGTCGAGCCCGATGCCGCCGAGTGCCTGGGCGAGCGCCTCGCCGGAGACGCGGTGGAGCGTCAGAGCAAGTGGGTAGATCGCGGTCGCGATCAGCTGGGCGCCCGCGCGCGAGGCTGCGAGCGACACCGCGAGCGCGCTGCCGCCGGCTCCCTGCGCGTAGATTCCGACGGGTAGCCCGCTCGCCTCGGCCAGCGCACCCACGAGCTCCTCGGCGGTGTGCGGCTGCAGCGAGCCGGTCGGGTCGTGGAGGAGCACGCGCACCGCGCCGAGCTCGGGCAGCATCCGCGCCCGCTCGATCAGCGTCTCGATCTCGCCTGTGCGGCCGGGGCTGTAGACGAGGCCGGCCTCGAAGTCCCGCTCCGCCGCCACGATCGCCTCGGCCGCCTCGCGCAGGTTCGAAACGTCGTTGAGCGGGTCATGGAGCCGGAAGACGTCGATGCCGTTCGCGGCCGCCGACGCGACGAAGCGGCGGGAGAAGTCGGCGTCCACGGGACGCGACCCGACGAGGAAGCGGCCGCGCAGCGCGAGCCCGAGCGGCGTCTTGACGCGCGCCTTGAGCGCGCGGATCCGCTCCCATGGGCTCTCGACGCCGCGCTTGACAGCCGCGTCGAAGCAGCCGCCGCCCGAGACCTCGAGGTACGCGAAGCCGGCCTTGTCGAGGGTCTCCGCGAGCCGGAGTTGCGCGGCCGCGGGAACCCGGCCGGCGAGCGGCTCCTGCCCGAGCAGGCGGATCGTCGTGTCGGCGAGGGACGGCACGCGCGGAGCCTACCGCGGGAGGCTTGAGCTGCCCGTGGTGCGCTCTTGCTCGAGCGCGCTCACGCGGGCGTCAGGCCCGGGAGATGTAGCGGCCTTCGCGGGGATCGACCTTCAGCCGGTCGCCCACGTTCACGAACAACGGCACGTTGACGACCGCTCCCGTCTCGAGCTTCGCCGGCTTCGTGACGTTCGAGACGGTATCGCCCTTGACGCCCGGCTCCGTCTCCACGACCTCCAGCTCGACCGACGCCGGCAGCTGCAGGTTCGACGGCTTCCCGTTCACGCTCAGCACCTGCACCGACGCGTTCGGCTGCATGTACGGGAGCTCGTCGGCGAGCTCGGCATGCGGCAGCGCGAACTGCTCGTACGTCTCCGTGTCCATGAAGTGCACGTCCGAGCCGTCGTCGTAGAGGAACTGGACGCTCTTCGTCTCGGTGTGGACGCGCGGGAACTTCTCGCCCGCCCGGAACGTGCGGTCGACGACCGCACCCGCCTCCAGGCTCTTCAGCTTCGTGCGGACGAACGCGCCGCCCTTGCCCGGCTTCACGTGCTGGAACTCGACGATCCGCCATACCTTGTTGTCGAGCTCGATGTGCATCCCGTTCTTGAAGCTGTTGGTGTCTACCGTCTCGGCCACGGCGGCGGATGGTAGCTAGCCGACCGTGACGAGCTCCTTCGTGAACCGGACCGGGTTCTCGAGCCCGTCGCCGGTCACGATCACGTCGTCCTCGATCCGGATCCCGAAGCGGCCCTCGAGGTAGACGCCGGGCTCGACGGTGACGACGTTGCCTGCCGCCAGCGTGTCGGTGCTCTCGGTCGAGAGCCGTGGCGCCTCGTGGACCTCGAGGCCGAGGCCGTGTCCGAGCCCGTGGCCGAACGTGCCCGCGAAATCGCTGCCTTCGATCACGCCGCGCGCGGCCGCGTCGACGTCGACTCCGCTCTCCCCGGCCCGAATCGCGTCGAGCCCTGCCTGTTGCGCTCCGAGGACGACGTCGTACGCCTCGCGCATCTCGCCGTCGAGCTCGCCGGTGGCGAACGTGCGCGTGTAGTCCGACATGTAGCCGTCGACCTTGGCGCCGGTGTCGATCACGACGAGCTCGCCGGATCCGATGACCCGGTCGCCGGCCCTTGCATGCGGCCGTGCCCCCGTCGGGCCGGAGCCGACGATCGACTCGAAAGACGGCTCGTCCGCTCCTTCCTCGTGGTAGAGCCTCGCGATGTCCCAGGCCACGTCGCGCTCGCGGCGGCCGACGAACGGCACCTCGCTCGCGAGGCGCTCGAACATCCGGTCGGTGACCGCGCACGCGCGCCGGAACCTCTCGAGCTCGCCGTTGTCCTTGACCGCGCGCAGCTGCTCGACGAGGCCCTGGCGCGGCACGAGCTCGATCCCGCCTCCACGCAGCTGCTCGGAGAACGACCACGGCAGCACGTTCGCCTCGAAACCGAAGCGGCCGGAGAGATTCTCGCTCATCCAGCCGACCAGCGACCGCGTCGTCTGCACCGTTTCCACGCCCTCGATCCCCTGCGCCGCCTCGATGTACCGGAAGTCCGTGAAGAGGCGAACCCGGTCCGGCTCGACGAGCAGCGCGGCGTTCGAGCTCTCGAACCCGGTGAGATAGAGGACGTTGACGAGATTCGTGACCAGCAGCGGCTCTTCGAGGATCTCCTGCAGCCGTTCGATCCTGTCGCTCATACGGTTGCCTCCTTCAGATGCTCGAGGGCCAGCTTGTAGCCGTCGGGCCCGTGGCCGACGAAGCGCGCGGCGACGAGATCGGAGACGACCGAGTCGCGCCGCCACTCCTCTCGCTCGTCGACGTTGGACAGGTGCACCTCGACGATCGGGATGGTGAGCGAGTCGAGCGCGTCGTGGATCGCCCATGCGTAGTGCGTCCAGGCACCCGGGTTGACGACGATGGCGTCGACCGTGTCGTACGCGTCGTGGCACCACTTCACGAACTCGCCCTCGTCGTTCGTCTGGCGGCACTGGACGGTGAGCTCGAGCCCGCGTGCCCACTCGTAGATGCGGCTCTCGAGCTCGGCGATCGTCAGCCCTCCGTAGAGCTTCGGGTCGCGGCGGCCGAGGATGTCCAGGTTCACGCCGTTCAGCACCAGGACTCTCATGCGATCAACCTATCGAGTTCGCGGCGCACCTCGGCCTCCGGCAGGACCACGCCCGTCTCCGGCCCGTCGGCGCCGAGGAGGACGAGGCGGATCTCGCCGTCCCGCACCTTCTTGTCGCGCCGCATCGCCTGCCAGGCGCGCTCGCGGTCGACGCGCACCGGCTGCGGCCGCAGGACCTCTTCCACCACTCCCGTGTCGCGGCCGGAGAGGCGCAGCGCCGCGAGCAGGCCCAGCGCGACGGCGCGCCCATGCGTGACGCCCTCGTAACCGGCCGCGGCCTCGAGCGCATGCGCGAACGTGTGACCGAGGTTCAGCACGGTCCGCTCGCCGCGCTCGTGCGGGTCCCGCAGGCAGATCGCGGCCTTGAAGGCGATCGAGCGGCGGACGAGCTCCTCGTCGGGAAGCTCCCAGAACGGCTCGCCCGCGAGCAGCCCCGCCTTCACCACCTCGGCCATCCCTTCGAGGCGCTGCGGCTCGGGCAGGGTCTCGAGCAGCGCCGGGTCGACGACCGTGCGCGCCGGCCAGTGGAAGGCGCCGACGAGGTTCTTGCCCTGCGGCAGGTCGATCGCCGTCTTGCCGCCCATCGGCGGCGTCGACCTGGGCGACGAGGCTCGTGGGAACCGGTGCCCACGCGACGCCGCGGAGATACGCCGCCGCCGCGAAGCCGGCCGCGTCGGTCGTGCAGCCGCCGCCGAGCGCGACGACCGTCCCGCTCCGGTCGAGGCGGAGGTCCTGCCAGAGCCGGTCGAGCGCCGTGAGCGTCTTCGCCTCCTCGCCGGGCGGCAGCTCGTGCGTCTCCGCGATGCGCGACCCGAGCGCAAGCTGCGCATCCATGCCGTGGATGCCCGCGACCTGCGGATCGGAGACGAGCGCCACCGGCCCCTCGCCGGGGACGAGATCGCCGAGCTTATGCAGCGCACCGCGCTCGACGTGGACGCCGGCGACGGCGAGGACGACGTCGTGGGCGTCTCTCGCGACCACGTCGGCGACGTCCGCGTACAGCACGCGGCGCTCTTCGTACAGGCGGCGGAACGCCGCTTCGTCCTGCGCCAGCGGGCGATCGCTTCCTCTGACCCGCTCCCAGCAGGTGTCGACGTCGACGTCGAGCCAGATCGTGAACGCGTCGCCGAGGGCGTCTCGCACCGCTGCCGAGCCCACCGCCCCGCCGCCGAGCGCGAGCACGATCGCCTGCTCCTCGAGCGCGCGAAACGTCGCCTCTCCCTGCTCGCGGAACAGCTCCGCGATCGGCGTGCCCGTCGCGGACTCGACGAGGTCGTCGGCGTCGATACCGCCGAGCTCGCGGGCCGCGGTGGACTTGCCCGCGCCCATGAAGCCGACGATCGCGACGTTGCGCTTCAGATTCGCTCCACGTACGCGCGCCAGGCGCCCACGAAGTCGCCGAGCGCATCGCCGCCGAACTTCTCCCTGGCCGCGCGGGCGAGCTCCCACGCGACCGACGCCTCGGCGACCACGGCGAGTGCCTCGACTGCCGAGACGTCGCTCCGCTCGACGAGCGCGTTCGCCGCTGCTCCCGTCTCGAGGTCGACGGAGGCGAGCGGCTTCATGAGCGTCGGCAGCGGCTTCATCGCGGCCCGGACGACGATCTCCTCGCCGTTCGAGACGCCGGCCTCGATGCCGCCGGCGCGATTCGAGGTGCGCCGCTTGTCGGTGCCGATCTCGTCGTGCGCCTCCGAGCCGCGTAGTCCCGCGAGCGCGAAGCCGTCGCCGATCTCGACGCCCTTCACGGCCTGAATCCCCATGACCGCCGCCGCGAGCCGTGCGTCGAGCCGGTCCTCCTTGCGGGCGTAGCTGCCGAGGCCGGGCGGGACCCCGCGCGCCCGCACCTCGACGCGGCCGCCGAGCGTGTCCTGGTCCGCACGCGCCGCGTCGACGGCGGCGGGATCGGCTCCCGCCTCGGGCAGCGCCCGGCCCGCGACCTCGATCCCGAGCTCGCGGAGGAGCGCCTTCGCCACCGAGCCGGCGGCGACGTGGACCGCGGTGTGGCGCGCCGACGCGCGTTCGAGCGCGTCACGGACGTCCGCGAGGCCGTGCTTCTGCACGCCGGCGAGATCCGCGTGGCCCGGCCGCGGGAGCGTGACCGGCTTCGTCCCCTTCCCCTCGGGCTCGCCCTCGGGCGGCCAGGGGCTCATCCCCCACGTCCAGTTCTTGTGGTCGCGGTTGCGGACGACGAGCGCGAGCGGCGTGCCGAGCGTGCGGCCGTGGCGGAGGCCCGCCAGCACCTCGACCTCGTCCGACTCGATCTGCTGCCGCGGCGAGCGGCCGTGGCCCTGCTGGCGGCGGCCGAGGTCGGCGTCGATCGCGGCCCGGTCGAGCACGAGGCCTGCGGGCAGGCCCGAGAGGATCGCGACGAGCGCAGGACCGTGCGACTCGCCGGCAGTGGCCAGCTCGAGTGTCATGGCCGAGAGCCTAGAGCCGCGAGAGGACCCGCGAGACCAGGCCTCGTGAACGCGGGCCGAGGTGCCGCTGCCGGCCCGCCGCGAGCAGGAAGCGGGCCAGACGGCTCGACTCGTGCGGATCGAGCGAGATCACGGCCTGCGCCTCGGCGCCGCGCCAGACGCTGAGGCGCGCATGCCGCGGCTCGGTCAGATAGACGGAGACGCGCAGCCCGCCGTCCCCCACGTCCGGATGGCCCCGGAAGTACTCGACGATCTTTGTCCGCTGCGCCTTGCCGCAGTGCGGGCAGAACCGGAACTCGTCCTGCACTCCTCCACCACACGCGCGACAGCGCCTCATTGTCTGGATTCTGACCTCGATCGAGGCCTCGTGCCGGAACCGCGTAACGCCGCGAGGGCGAGCGAGACCACCGGGCCGCCGATCAGGAGGATCTCGATCACGCGGCCGATCGCGGCGCCGTGCACCGGAGTACCGCCGGCGAGCTTGACGAGGGCGAGCATCGTGCCGGCGCCGAGGAACGCGACCGATCCCTCGGTGACTCCGAGATGTGCCTCCGGCTCCGGCTGTTCCCGGCGCCGGCGGATCATGTCGTAGGTCGGAATCAGCAGCACCGGCCCGGCGGTCGCGCAGGCCAGCCAGAAGTCGGTGTAGTCGCCCGCCACGGCTCCAATGCTGTTCCAGAGAACCGGCTCAGGTCAAGCCGAGGGCGCCGCGCATCGCGTCGACCGGCGCCGGCGTCCCCGTCCACAGCTGGAAGCTCGCGGCGCCCTGGGCGACGAGCACCTCGAGCCCGTCGAACACCCGGGTGCCCGCCGCGGCCGCCGCCTCGGCGGTTGCGGTACGGGGATACGGGAGGTCGACCAGCGTCTGTCCCTCCCCGAGCTCGAACAGCACCTCGTCGCGCACCGATGTCGCGTGGATCACGAGGTCGGCGCCGGCCACGTCCGGCGGCCACTCCCCGCGCCGGGAGAAGACCCGCGCCTCGGGCAGCGCGCGGCGAAACGCCGCCGCGGCCCCGCCGTCGCCCACGATCGCCGGCTTGTAACAGTCTGTTACAAGCTCGAGGATCGCCGCGTCGGTCGAGAAGCCCCGCCCGCGCACGATCGTGTTCACCGACGGCAGCTCGGAGCCGAGGATCCGCGCGGCGTCGAGCTTGTACGGCGCCGTGACGTTCGCGTAGTCGGCGTCACGCACAGCCGCCTCGAGCTCCTCCGGCCGGACGTCGCGCAGGACGTACCTCCAGTCGAGTCCGGCAGCCGCGAAGGCCGCGTTCTGCATCCGCGGCGACAGCGAGTGCGCCACGGGATGGCCGAGCAGCACGACCTCAGTATCCGTACTCGGCCTCGTGCTGGAGGAAGTCCTGGTAGTTCGACGTGAAGTAGTGGTGCCGGTGATCGGGCTTGCGGACGAAGTAGAGGTAGTCGACGTGCGCAGGGTGCGCGGCCGCCTCGAGCGACGCCAGGCCGGGGTTGTTGATCGGCGTCGGCGGCAGGCCGAGGTGCAGCCGCGTGTTGTACGGCGTCGGATTCGCGAGCTCTGACTGGGTCAGTGACTGGGTCGGCGGGATGTGCAGCCCGTAGCGAAGTGTCGAGTCGATGCCGAGCGGCATGTTGTCGCGCAGCCGGTTGTAGATGACGGCGGCCACGAGTGGCCGCTCGCTCGGGACCTGCGCCTCGCCCTCGATCATCGACGCGATCGTGAGCACGTCGTACGGCGTGAGGTTCTTGCTCCGTGCGTACGAGAGGTTCAACTGCCCGAACATCGAGGTGAACTCCGCGAGCTGGTCCCCGACGAGGTCGTGCACCGTCGACTTGCGGTCGAAGTCGTAGGTGTCCGGAAAGAGAAAACCCTCGTACGGCAGCTTCCGAGGCCCGAAGCCGGGAAACCTGCGCGGCGTCGCAGTCGCCGTCGCGTACGCGGTGCCCGAGAGCCTGACCTTCCTATGCGACTCCTGCTCGGCGATCTTCGCCACCGCTCCGACCCGGGCCGCCATCTGCGCGCGCGTGAATCCTTCGGGGAACACGACCCGGAACTGGCGCAGCTGGTGGATGGTCGTGGCCGGCGGCGCAGCATTGCTCGTGCCGCCGCAGCCTGCGGCAAGCGCCGCGACCAGCAGGGCGCAGATGCCTACGAGCGCGCCGCGCACCACTCGAGATAGGTCGAGAGGAGATGCGCGGCTGCGAGCGCGTCCTCCGGCGCTGTGCCTGCGGTCTGCTGCGCGAGGTCGGTCGTGAAGCGCTCGTCGTAGAGCTCGACGGGAACCGCGACCGAGCCGCGCAGCGCCTCGACGAAGCGCTCGGTCTCGACCGCCTGCTCGCCGTGCGTGCCGCGGAGCGTGAGCGGCAGGCCGACGACGATCCGCCGAACGTCCTCCTCGCGCACGAGCCGCGCCACCTCGGCGAGCCCGCTCTCGGTGCCGGCGCGTTCGACCACGCCGAGCGGCCGCGCCAGCGTCCCGGTTGGGTCGGAGACCGCGACTCCCGTCCGCGCGGAGCCGTAGTCCAGCGCCATCACCTTCACCGGGCCATCCTCAAGGAGTGAGGAGGCCCTTCGCGGCGGCAAGCGCGTCGGCGATGCCGTCGGGATTCTTGCCGCCCGCCTCGGCAAGCGTCGGCCTGCCTCCACCGCCGCCGCCGATGTGCCGGCCGAGCTCGCGCACGACCTGTACGGCGTCGAGCCCCCGCGCGACGAGAGACTCGTCGAAGTTGACCACGAGAAAGACGCGCCCGTCGTCACGCGACGCGACGATCGCGCCGTCCGCCTTCTCCTGCCGGCGGATCCGGTCAGAGAAGTCGCGCAGAGGTCCGCCCTTGAGGCTCTTGACCTCGACGAGCAGGACGCCGGCCTCCGTGTCCTGGGAGAGGATCTCCGCCTGGTCGGACTGCTGCGGGCGCTTCGACTCCTTCCGCGCCTGTTCGAGCTCGCCGCGCAGCGCATCGGCCTCGCGCGCTCGCTCGTGCAGCAGCGCGAACGCCTCCCCGGCCGTCACCGCCTCGATGCGGCGCGAGCCGGCGCCGACCGAGCTCTCGGACAGCACGGCGAACGGCCCGATCTCCGCCGTCGAGCGCACGTGCGTCCCGCCGCAGAGCTCGACCGACCAGCCGTCGACGTCCACCACGCGGACGACGTCGCCGTACTTCTCCCCGAACAGCATCATCGCGCCGAGGCTGCGCGCTTCCGAGATCGGCGTCTCGAAGATCCGCACCGGCAGGTTCGCGAAGACGTGCTCGTTGACTCGGCGCTCGACCTCCGCGCGCTCCTCCGGAGTCAGCGGCGACGGATGCGTGAAGTCGAAGCGGAGCTTGTCGGGGCGCACGGCCGAGCCGGCCTGGCGGACATGGTCGCCGAGCACCTCCTGCAGCACCTTGTGGAGCAGGTGCGTCGCCGTGTGGTTCGCCGTCGTCGGATAGCGGACGTTCCACGGGACGACCGCACGCACGCGGTCACCCTCCCCGAAGCCTTGGCCACGAAAGACGAGCTCCTGGTCGCCCTCGAGCCGCAGCGCCTCGACGAGGTCGGCGCGCGAGCCGTCGTCCTTCTCGACCCAGCCGGCGTCGGTCACCTGGCCGCCGCCCGCGGGGTAGAACGGCGATTCCGCGAGCTTGGCCTGGAAGACGCCGTCACCGAGGTCGGCGTAGGCGGTGATCGCGGTGCGGACGTCCACCTGCTCGTAGCCGACGAACTCGGTTCGCGGCGCACCGGTGAACTGCGGCTCGTGCCGCGGCCTTCCGCCCTCGCGTGAAACGTCGCGGTGCTTCGCCATGAGAAGCTCGTACTCGTCGAGATCGACGGCCTGGCCCCGCTCCCTTGCAAGCTCGATGGTCAGCTCGATCGGGAAACCGTGCGTAGCTGCGAGAACGAAAGCCTCGTCGCCCCCGATTGAAGACTGACCTTCTGATGCGCGCGAAGAACGCCATTCCGCGCTCGATTGTTTGGGCAAAGCGCATCTCCTCGATCAAGAGGACGCGGTGGATCTCGTCGCGGTGCTCGACGAGCTCGGGATAGGCGTGGCCCATCTGCTCGATCACGACGTCGGCGAGACCCGAGAGGAACTCCTGCTGACTGCCGATTCCGATGTTCCGCCCTTGTTGCATCGCCCGGCGGATGATGCGGCGCAAGACGTAACCACGCCCCTCGTTCGACGGTGCCACGCCCTCGGCGGCGATGAACGTCATCCCGCGGCCGTGGTCCGCGAGGACGCGGTGCGCCTTGGTCGCTTCGGGGGTCTCCCCGTACGAGACGCCCGACTGCGCGGCGACCCAGTCCATGATCAGCTGGTAGCCGTCGGTGTCGTACACGGACGCGGCCCCCTGGACGACGCGCGCGACGCGCTCGAGCCCCCAGCCGGTGTCGATGTTCTTGGTCGGTAGGTCGGTGAGCGTGCCGTCGGCGTGGAGCTCGTACGACATGAAGACGAGGTTCCCGAACTCGAGGAAGCGCTCGCAGCGCGTACAGCCCGGCTTGCAGTCGTCGTTGCCGCAGCCGGCCTCCGCGCCCCAGTCCCAGTACAGCTCCGAGTCGGGGCCGCACGGGCCGGGGCCGCCGACCGACCAGAAGTTCTCGGACGACGGGAGCGGGACGATTCGTTCCGGCGGCATGCCGATCCGCTCCCAGAGGCCGATCGCCTCGTCGTCAGGCCCGAGCTTCAGGCCTGGGTCGCCGGCGTGGACGCTGACCCAGACGCGGTCCCAGTCGAGCTGCAGGCGCTGCTGGATGAACTCGGTCGCGTACTCGATCGCACCCTCCTTGAAGTACTGCCCGAACGAGAAGTTGCCGAGCATCTCGAAGAAGGTGAGGTGGAACGTGTCGAGGCCGACCACGTCGATGTCGACGGTTCGGAAGACCTTCTGGCAGATCGTGGTCCTGGGCGCGGGCGGCTCCTCGAGCCCGAGGAAGTACGGCATCTGCGGCTGCATCCCGGCGCTGACGAGGAGCGTCGAGTGGTCGTCGGCGCGCGGGATCAGCGAGGCGGACGGACGCCGCAGATGACCCTTCTCCTCGAAGAACGCCTGGAATCCCTCCCGCAGCTCGGCCGTCGTGTGCACGGGGGCCATTCTAGGAACGGCCGGGGCCGGCGATAGCATCGCATCGTGCCGCTCGACGTTCTGACGCCGGTCGCACGGCGGCGGCGGAGGCGCCGCTACCGCGCCGGGAGGCTCACGCTGGTGCTCCTCATCGTGCTTGCCGCCGC
Organism: uncultured Actinomycetes bacterium; assembly: GCA_963702655.1. GTDB lineage: Bacteria > Actinomycetota > Thermoleophilia > Gaiellales > Gaiellaceae > Palsa-739. The sequence continues at coordinate 583,850 of CAVPDO010000001.1, forward strand.
CGGCGCGGGAATCTGGTTCGGGCGGCGGGCCGAGGCGAAGACGCCGCATCGCGCCGCCGCCGCGCGACAGCAGCCCAAGACGGTCCCCGTGCAGACGGTCACGCATGCAGCTCTGACACCGGAGGCGCCGCCGCGGCTCCTCTACGGCACGCCGCTGCTCGCGGGCGTCCACGTCCGCGTCCGCGCGCCGGCCGCGATCCTCGTCGACGCAGACACCGGCCGCGTCCTCTGGACGAAGCGTGCGGACGAGCGGCGGAAGATCGCCTCGCTGACGAAGATCATGACCGCGACCCTCGCGCTGCGCGAAGTGCCGTGGGAGAGCACGGTCACCGTCGACCGGTCGGTCACGCGTGTCCCGCTCGTGCGCGAGGGACTGCGCACCGGCGAGCACGTCAAGGCGTGGAAGCTCTTCTACTCGCTGCTCCTCTACTCCGGGAACGACGACGCGAACCAGCTCGCGATCTCGAGCGCCGGCTCGGTGCACGCGTTCCTCGGCCAGATGAACGACGAGGCGCGGAAGCTCGGGCTGCACGACACGCACTACACGAGCCCGAGCGGCGTGCGCGACCGCGGCAACTACTCGACGCCCCGGGACCTCGCTGCCCTCACGCGCTACGCGTTCCGGAACCCGCGCTTCGACCGGCTCGTGAGGACGAGGCGGATCCAGGTGCGGTGGTCGGCGCCGACCAACTCGAAGATCTACCTCAACAACAACGCTCTCCTGAGCGAGTACTCCGGCGCGAACGGCGTCAAGACGGGCTACACGCACGAGGCCGGCTGGTGCCTCGTCGCGTCGGCCACGCACCACGGCAGGAGGCTCATCGCGGTCGTCCTCGACTCGCCGAACATGTACGCCGACGCGCGACGGCTCCTGAACCTCGGTTTCGCCCACGGCTAGGGCGGCTACCGTGCATCGCGGTGAGATTGCCGTCCCTTGCAGCCGGGACCGATCTCGCGGTGGACCTCGGAACGGCGAACACCGTCGTCTTCCGCCGCGGTGAGGGCATCGTCCTGTTCGAGCCGTCCGTCGTCGCGATGGACGAGCAGACGGGGCAGGTGTACGCCGTGGGCGAGAAGGCACGGCAGATGCTCGGCCGAACACCTGCGACGATCGTCGCCACCAGGCCGTTGCGGCACGGCGTGATCGCCGACTTCGAGACGACCGAGCAGATGCTCGGCCAGTTCATCCGCCTCGTCGGCGGCAGCGGGCTCCGGCGTGCGGTGATCGTCTGCGTCCCCAGCGGCCTGACGCAGGTCGAGCGGGACGCCGTCGTCGAGGCGACGCTCTCGGCGGGCGCGCGCGAGGCGCATCTGATCGAGGAGGCGATGGCCGGCGCGATCGGCGCCGAGCTCCCCGTCGAGGACGCGATCGCCTCCCTCGTCGTCGACATCGGCGGCGGCACGAGCGAGATGGCGGTGATCGCGCTCGGCGGCATCGTGGTCTCGACGTCGCTGCCGGTCGGCGGATACGACCTCGACGATGCGATCGTCCGCTTCGTCCACGACCAGCACCGGCTGCTGATCGGCCACGAGCAGGCCGAGCGGGTGAAGATCGAGATCGGCAGCGCGCTCGAGGGGCACGCGACGGTGGCCGAGGCCGAGGTCGCGGGCCGCTACATGTCGACCGGCCTGCTCGCCCGGATCACGCTCGGCGAGGACGACGTCCGTCAAGCGCTCGAGCGGCCGCTGTCGCGGATCGTCTCGGCGCTCAAGGAGCTGCTCGAGCAGACTCCGGCCCAGCTGGCCTCGGACATCGCGGACCGCGGCATCACGCTCTGCGGCGGCGGCGCGCTGCTGCCGGGCCTCGCGGAGCTCATCCGCCGCGAGACCGGGCTGCCCGTCAGCCGCGATCCCGAGCCGCTGACGACCGTCGCGCGCGGCGCAGGAGCCGCGCTGGCGGAGCTCGACGCGCTCCGGCGCTCGCAGCCCCGCCGCCGCTCGCGGCGCGGCCGTCGCTGAGCCGGTACTTCGCACCCCGAAAGGTGGTCAACGCTGCCGTCGCCTGTGCCGATAGGAGGCTCCATGGAGAATCCCAGCATCGAGGAGCTGCGCGCAGAGATCGCCGACCTCGAGAACGAGGCCGTCCGCCTGTCGGCGAGGCGGAGCCAGCTGCACCACCGGATCGACTTCGGGTTCGAGACCGCGAGCACGCGGGAGCGCGAGCGCGAGGTCTCGGCCGAGCGCAACGAGCTGCACGAGCGGATCGACTCGCTCAAGGAAGCACTTCGTCTACGCGAGAATGCCGCCTAGCCGCGCTCGAGACCCGGATTCGGCGTGCCCGCTGCGCCCGCCGGCTTCGTGCTTCCTCCGGTTCGCGGCTCTGGACGTGTGACAAGCTAGGCAGAGTCCGACTCGACAACAAACGGAGGAGATACCGGTGCTAGCTGCCTATTCGTTCGGCGACGTGATGTGGTCGATGCTTGTGTTCTTCCTGTGGATCCTGTTCTTCTGGATGCTCTTCACCGTCTTCGGCGACCTGTTCAGCCGGCACGACATCAGCGGCTGGGCGAAGGCGGGCTGGACGCTCTTCGTGATCATCCTGCCGTTCCTCGGCATCTTCATCTACCTGATCGCCGAGGGGAAGAGCATGGGCGAGCGGGCCATGGCGAGGGCTCAGTCCCAGCAGTCGCAGATGGACGACTACGTCCGCTCGGTGGCCTCGTCCGGTTCCTCCACCGACGAGATCGCCAAGGGCAAGCAGCTCCTCGACTCAGGGGCGATCACACAGGCCGAGTTCGACCAGCTCAAGACGAAGGCACTCGCCGGCTGATCGCGACTTCAGGGGCGTGAGCCGCGGCCGCGGCTGCAGTTCCACAACAACCGACTCGAGACGAGCCACAGACCGCCGGGAAGACCGGGCGGCGGCGAGGCTTGGCCGGCGTTCGCAGGCGCGGGTCACGCCTGGCCCGGAACTAGAATCCGCGGATGCTTGCGCGCATGGCGATCCGCATTCTCGCCTCGCTGATCGGCATCTTGATCGGGATCGTCGTGGCGGTGGCCACTCTGGGCGGGTTCTCGGCGACTTCGAAAGCAATCGTGGTCTCGACTCTTCTGTTCTGGATCGTGAACCTCGTCGTGAACTTCATCGCCTTGCGGATCCTGATCCGTCAGCCGTCCGTAGCGGCGGCGGGGCTGCTGACGCTCGCCTCGACGATCGTGTCGCTGGTCATCGTCGAGATCGTCGTCTCGGGACTGAAGATCCACGGCGCGAGCACGTATCTCATCGCGACGGTGATCATCTGGATCACGACGGCGCTCGCGGACATGATCGGCCGCCGGAAGATCCGTGCGCGGCGGGCCGAGCGCCGCGCCTGACGTGACCTGAGCGGCGGTCGGCGACGTGTGTGACGGCGGACGTCGCGGCGTCGTATAACACCGAGACGTGAAGCGCCTGACGATCCTGCTCGCTGCTGCTCTGCTCTTCTCGGCCTGCGGCGGCTCGAAGCACTACGTCGAATCGTATCGGTGGGCCGGAGTTCGTGCGCCTCACTCCGCCTTCCCCCACTGCTCTGCGCTTCTCGACGGCGTCGAACCGCCGCTTCGCCCACGAGGACGTGCAAAGGCTCATGCGGATCCTGGTGCTGCCGCGCGGTGCCCGTCTCGTGGCGAAGGTGCCCAGCAACGTGCCGTTGCGGTTCAGGAGTGAACTGACCGGTACGCGGTTCCTTCGAGGGGTCGCAGTCGCACATCGGATCTGGGTCGTCCACCAACCTCTCGACCGGGTGGTCCGCTTTGTTCGGGCCCACGCCCATCCGAGGCCACGGCCGCTCGCGCACTACCGGCGTACGAACAACGGCGTCCGGTTGCGAGCGGTCGGGTCGTATCAGTTTCAGCCCGTGCCCGGCCGTTCCTGGGAGCGTTGGTTGAACGCGGACATGATCGCGCTGTCGGGGGGAGGGACAGTCGTGATCGCGCAGACCGGGGACGGATGGAACCACACCCCGCAGCGCGCGCTACTGCCCGCCGGGGTGAAGCGAATCGACGTCGTGAGCAGGAGCGGAAACCAGTCTCCGAACGTGCTCGTTCACGTCCGCAAGCCGTACGACGTCGGCTCGATCGTTGCCCTCGTGAACGGGCTGGGCCTGTCCAACGCCGAGCACATCGCCTGTGCCTGGGACTTCGTCGGCGGTCCGTTGGTCACTCTGAGGTTCCGGGCAGCGAATGGCAAGCTGCTCGCCCGCGCAACCGTCCCCGACACGCCCGGCGCCGGCATCTCCGGACCGTGTGACCCCCTCCAGCTGACCGTGCACAGCCGAAAGGCACGGCCGCTCATCGGCGCCGACCTCCTGCTGCGGATACGCCAGCTCCTCGGCATCGACCTGGCCCCGCCGCTCCCGCGCGCCGTCTCGGCCTGCCTGCAGCGCCGACGCGGTTGGAAGGTGGAGGGATCAGGGACGGCTGGCCGCAGGAGCACTCACCGCCCGAGCTGACAGCCGCGAAGGGAGGAAGGCGCTGGACGGTCACCTTCCACTACAGCGGCAAGGTCACCCTCGACAAGGCAGGGCCACGCGGACTCGAACACTGTCTCCGCGCCCCTGGCGCTCGGCGGTAGGTTCCGAAACTTGGCGCCGAGGATCAGGCCGGCTCAGACGAACGACCTACCCGCGCTCTCCGCCTTGGCGAAACGCACGTGGGCTGACGCTTTCGCAGATGGAGTCTGCCCCGATGACACCCAGGCCGAGTTGGAGGGCGGCCGCTCGGAGGCCTACTTCGTCCAAGCGCTACGCGAGAAGACCATCCTCGTTGCCGACGAGAATGGTGGGCTGGTTGGATACGTCGAGTTCGGCGAGGTCGCCATCCCGGAGGTCGATGTTCGGCCTGGTGATCAGAGCCTCAACCGGCTCTACGTCGAAACGGCCCTCCAGGGACGCGGTCTCGGCCGGACGCTGCTGGAAGCTGCTCTGCACCATCCACGCCTCGCTCACGCCACCCGAATCTTCCTGACGGTGTGGGACGAGAACGAAGGCGCCGTCCGTCTCTACGAACGCTTCGGCTTCCAGACCGTTGGCACAACCAGGTTCACGATTGGGGCCGAGGAGGTGGAAGACCTCGTGATGCTGCTCGACAAGACCCGCTGAACCGCTCACGCGGCGGACGGTCGCCCGGCCAGTGTCCTCTCGCCCGACGACCGCTAGTGGGCGAGGGACTCCTCGTCTTCGGCGATCGTCTCGCGGATCTTCTCCAGCGAGCGGCGGATGAGGCGGGAGACGTGCATCTGCGAGATCCCGACCTGCTGGGCGATCTGCGACTGCGTTAGCCCGTCGAAGAAGCGGAGCTGGAGGATCCTCCGCTCGCGCTCGTCCAGCGCCTTGAAGCCCGGTGCCAGGACGGCGCGATCCTCCGAGACCTCGTACTGGTGCTCCACCGTTCCGAGCGACTCGAGCGGGTCGAGATCGTCGTCGTCGCCTCCCCCGCCCCCGACCGAGAGCGACAGGGACGTGTACGCGCGGCCGGATTCGAGCGCCTCGAGCACCTGCTCCTCCTCGACGCCGGCGGCCTTCGCCAGCTCGGGGATCGTCGGCGAGCGGCCGAGCTGGACGGTGAGCTGCTCCATGAGCCTCGAGAGCTGGACGTTGAGTTCCTGGAGACCGCGCGGGACGCGTACGGCCCAGCCCTTGTCGCGGAAGTGGCGCTTGATCTCGCCGATGATGTTGGGCGTCGCGTACGTGGTCAGCTCGACGCCGCGCTCGAGGTCGAAGCGGTCGATCGCCTTGATCAGGCCGATGGCGCCGATCTGGACGAGATCCTCGAGCTGCTCGCCGCGGTACGAGTAGCGCCGCGCGAGCGAGCGGACGAGCGACATGTACTGCTCGATCAGCTGCTCCCGCGCCCGCAGGTCGCCGTCCTCGTGGTAGCGCCGCAGGAGAATCTTGTCGTCGACTCGCGTCATGCCGCGATCCGCTTGCTCAGCTCGACCCAGGCGCCGCCGTCCCGCTCCTCGACCTCGTGTGTGTCGCAGACCGTCTCGAGGACGCGATGCAGGTCGAGGTCGCCGTGGTCGTCGGCCGCCTGCACCGTCTCGGGCGGGAACGGCCCGATCGAGGCGTGCAGCACGCCGTCGTCGGCGGAGAGGGAGACGACGAGCTCGTCCGCGTCGTCCCGGAGCGTGAGCAGCGCCTCGAGCCCGACCTGCAGGTCGTCGAGGTCGTCGTACGTCACGTCGAGCCGCATGGCGAGGCCGCCGGTGACGAGGTGGGCGATCGGCCGGAAGTCCTCCTCCGCCGGGATGACGAGCCGGATCTCGTCGGTCGTCATGCGCCGGCGTCCCGCAGCTCGTCGAGGAGGTCGCTCTCGCGCCGGGCGGCTGCTTCCTTCCCCGCCTGCACGGCGTGGCGCCAGTCGCGGCGCGCCTTGAAGTCGGCGGCGCCGAAGCTGACTCCGGTTGCGAAGCCGGAGACCTTCTGCACGGGACGCGTGATCGCCAGGCTCACAGCGCGCACCGCCGTGTCGACGCTGTCCGCCGCGTCGACGGCGCTGTCGGTCACCTGGTCGACCTTGTCCAGCTGCTGATTCACGCGGTCCACGCTGCCTCCAACCTTGTCCACGACCGGGAAGACGGATTTCTCCGCTCCCCGGATGAACGCGGAAACCTCCGCGGCGGTTCCGGCCAGCCGCACGAAGAAGAACGCGACCGAGAGGCCGACGGCCAACAGGAACACGGCGAGCGCCAGCTCCCAGAGATCCCCCCAGCTGAATGCCGCGACCAGCATCCTGCTTCGATCTTAGTGCGATGCCGTGATCAGCCCATGGCCGACGACGGTGTCGCCGACGTAGAGCACCGCCGCCTGGCCCGCAGCGACGCCGTACGCCGGCTCGTCGAGCTCGAGCCGGAAGCCGCGCGCCGTCGGCTCGACCCTTGCCGGAACGGCGGGCGAGCGGTAGCGGAGCTTCGCCTCGACCCGCTCGGCCTCGGCGTAGAGCCGGCCGCGCGCGGTGACCTCGGTGCGCGCGAGCGCCGCGCGCGGGCCGACGACGACGGCGTTCGTCGACGGCCGCGTGCCGAGGACGTAGAGCGGCTCGGCCGCGGCGAGCCCGAGACCGCGGCGCTGGCCGGGCGTGAAGCGCCAGAAGCCGTCGTGGCGGCCGAGCTCGTTCCCGTCCTCGCCGACGATCGCACCGTCCTTCGGCTCGAGCCCGTGCCGGCCGAGGAAGGCGCGGTAGTCGTCGCCGGCGAGGAAGCACGCCTCCTGGCTCTCCGGCTTGCGGGCGGCGGCGAGCCCGGCACGCTCGGCCTCTGCACGAGTCGCGTCCTTCTCCTGCTCGCCGAGCGGGAACGAGACGCGCGCGAGCAGCCGCGGATCGAGGGAGGCGAGCATGTAGCTCTGGTCCTTCGCCGGATCGGCGCCCCGGGCGAGCAGAAGCCGGCCGTCGTGCTCGACGACGCGCGCGTAGTGGCCGGTGGCGAGGCGCTCGGCGCCGGCGCGCTTCGCGAACGCAAGTAGCTCGGCGAAGCGGAAGCCGCCGTTGCAGCGCGTGCACGGGTTCGGCGTCTCGCCGCGCGCATAGCCGCGGACGAAGGGCGTGACGACCGCGCGCCGGAACTCCTCGCGCAGGTCGAGCGTCACGTGCGGCACGCCGAGCCGGTGGCACGTCTCTCGTGCCGCGATCACGCTCTCGGGCGAGCAGCACGCGCGCTCGGAGTCGGGCCCTTCGGGATCGAGCCAGAGCCTCAACGTCACGCCGACGGCGTTCGGCAGCGAACGCAGAAGGGCGACCGCGCTGTCGACGCCGCCGCTCATCGCCACGGCGACACGTCCGGAGGACGGAGTCGCGCAGAAGACGGGCCCGAGCGCGTTGGCGAGCGCGTCGACCGCGAGCGTCTCGCCTTCGACGGCCGCCGCCTCGAGCAGCGTCAGGCCCGCGAGGCCGCGCTCGAGCCCCGGCGCGTCCGCCTCGACGATCCGGTCGCCGTCGATCCGCAGGCGGACCGCGGCCCACTCGCCCTTCCGGCTCGAGTCTCCGAAGATCTCGCGCATCGGGTCCACCGTACAGAGGTGCCCGGCCCCGGCATCCAAACCGAGCCATGTGATCCTGGTTTCCCAGGTGGGTGCCGTGCCCGCTTTCGGCAATGCCTCGACGGGACGCCGGCTCCCTTTCACGTAGCGTTGGATCTACATGTGTGCCCGATTCGGCGCACGGGGCCGAGCACGAGGACTCTAGCGTCCGCTACTCGGGCTGGGGCGGCTCGAGCAGCCGGAGGCCGAGCTCGCGCAGCGCCTCTTCCGGATACGGCGTCGGGGCGCCCGTGAGCGGATCGGCGCCGCTCGCGATCTTCGGGAAGGCGGTCACCTGCCGGATGTCGGGCTCGCGGGCGAGCAGGGCGATGAAGCGGTCGACTCCCATGGCGAAGCCGCCGTGCGGCGGCGCGCCCATCTGCAAGGCGTCGAGGAGATAGCCGAACTTCGAGCGCTGCTCCTCCTCGCTCATCCCCATTACGCGGAAGACGGCCTGTTGCACGGGGGCCTCGTGGATCCGGATCGAGCCCGAGCCGAGCTCCCAGCCGTTCCAGATCAGGTCGTAGTGCTGGCCGAGCGCGTGCGCGGGATCGTCCTCGAGCGTCGCCGCGCACTCGGGAAGCGGCGCGGTGAACGCGTGGTGCATGAACGTCCAGCCGCCGAACTCCTCGCTGTGCTCGAACAGCGGGAAGTCGGTGACCCAGTGGAAGACGTCGAGGCTCGCGTCGATCAGGCCGAGCTCGTGCGCGAGGTGCAGCCGCAGCAGCCCGAGGACGCGGGCGACGACCGGCTCCTCGTCGGCGACGAAGAGCGCGGTCGAGCCCTCTTCGACGCCGACCGCCTCGAGCTCGCGCTCGGACAGGAACTTCGAGATCTGGGTGAGATTCGCCAGCCCCTTCGCGCCCCACTCCTTCGCGACCTCCTCGAGCCGCGCCTGCTCGCTGCGCGAGAACGTGCGCGGGACGACGACGTAGCGGACACACGGCGCGCTCTTGAAGACTCCGAACTCGGAGCCGCGCGTGACCTCGGTCGCGTCCTGGATCTCCATCCCGAAACGGAGGTCCGGCTTGTCGGAGCCGTAGCGCAGCATCGCGTCGGCGTACGTGAGGTGCGGGAACGGCCGCTGGGGCGGCTCGACGCCGGCGGCCTCGAACGCACCGACGACCGCAGCCTCGAGGACCTCGAGGACATCCTCCCGCTCGACGAACGCCATCTCGAGGTCGAGCTGCCGGAACTCGAACTGGCGATCGGCGCGCAGATCCTCGTCCCTCCAGCACGTGGCGATCTGGTAGTAGCGGTCGATCCCGCCCACCATGCAGAGCTGCTTGAAGAGCTGTGGCGACTGGGCGAGGGCGTAGAACTTCCCGGGCTGCAGGCGTACCGGCGTGAGGAAGTCGCGCGCCCCCTCGGGCGTGCCGCGGGTCATGCTCGGCGTCCAGACGTCGACGAAGCCGCGCTCGTCCATCACGCCGCGAATGGCGGAGATCGCGGTGTGGTTGAGGCGCAGGTTGCGCTGCATCCGCTCGGTGCGCATGTCGAGCCAGCGGTAGCGGAGACGCAGGGTCTCGTCGACGTTCTCCTCGTCGAGCTGGAACGGGAGCGGCGTCGAGCGGGACAGCACCCGCAGCTCGGCGACCTGGATCTCGATCTGGCCGGTCGGGAGGTTCGGGTTCACGAGCTCCGGCGCACGCGCGACGACCTGGCCGGTCGCCTGGAGCACGAACTCGTTGCGGATCTCGTGCGCGGTCTCGGCCGCTGCCGACGAGTGCTCCGGGTTGATGACGAGCTGGACCTTGCCGGTGTGGTCGCGGAGGTCGACGAAGACGAGGCCGCCGTGGTCGCGGCGCGTGTCGGCCCAGCCTGCGACCGTGACGACGCGGCCGGCGTCGCCGGCCCGCAGCTCGCCGCACATCACGTCGCGCCAGGCCACTCAGATCTCCGCGAGGCTCTGTACGACGCGATCCTCCGCCCCGCGCCGCCGTACCTCGTACGTCCCGTCGCTGCGCGCGACGACGACGGTCTCCGCGCCGAGCCGCTGCGCCTGCGTGAGCTGCCCCTTCATCGAGCGGCCAGCGTAGTCGGTGTCGACGGACCGGCCCTCCGCCCGCCACGCGGCGATCTGTGGGAGGAGCCGCCCGCGCAGCTCCGGCTCCTCGCAGGCGACGAAGAGGTCGAGCTGCGGCGCCTCCCCGGTGACTCCCTCCCGCTCCATCGCGAGCAGCAGCCGCTCGAGACCGGCGCCGAACCCGATGCCGGGGGTCGCCGGTCCGCCGACGGCTTCCACGAGCCCGTCGTAGCGGCCGCCGCCGCAGATCGTCGAGTTGACGTTCTCCTCCGGCCCGACGAACTCGAAGGTCGTGCGCGTGTAGTAGTCGAGGCCACGCACGAGCGCCGGATCGAGCACGTACGGGACGCCGTAGTGGTCGAGGTACGACTGCACCGCTCCGAAGTGCTCGCGACAGGCGTCGCAGAGCGAGTCCCCGATCTTCGGCGCGTCGGCGAGCGCGGCGAGCACCTGCTCGTTCTTCACGTCGAAGACCTGGAGGACACTCGTCGCCCGCTTGTGCGCGACCTCCTCGTCGACGAGTTCCGGGTGCGCGTCGAGCCACTCGTTCAGCCGTGCGACGTACCGCGGCCGGCACTCGGCGTCGCCGATCGAGTTGAGGCGCAGCTCCCACTCGGTCACGCCGAGCCGGCGCAGCAGCTCCGAGTAGAACTGGATCACCTCGGCGTCGATCGCGGGATCCGCCGAGCCGATCGCCTCGAGTGACAGCTGCCAGTGCTCGCGGTAGCGGCCGCGGCCCGGGCGCGAGTAGCGGTACATCGGCGCGATCGCATACGCCTTAAGGGGCTGCGGCTCCTGCGCGAGCCCGTGCTCGACGTAGGCGCGCGCGATCGGAGCCGTTCCTTCGGGCCGCAGCGTGAGCGAGCGGTCGCCGCGATCGACGAACGAGTACATCTCCCTGTGCACGACGTCCGACGCCTCGCCCGCCGTGCGCTCGAAGAGAGCCGTCTCCTCGAAGCCGGGAGTCGAGACGCGCGACCATCCGTATTGCGCGCACTGCTCCTCGATCGTGCGGATCACGCGCCACCACGGGTGGTCGCGCGGCAGGACGTCGTGCGTCCCGCGCGGCGCCTGGAACTTGGTGCTCACGCTCCTGCGCGCAGCTCTGCCAGGAACGGGTTGCGTGCGAGCTCGACGCCGAGCGTCGTCTCGGGGCCGTGACCGGGGTGCACGACCGTCTCGGGCGGGAGCTTTTCGGAGAGCATCCGCACCGAGGCGAGCAGCGTGTCCCAGTCGGCGCCGGGCAGGTCGACGCGGCCGACCGAGCCTGCGAAGAGCAGGTCGCCGCTGAAGAGCTCGCCCTCCGCATGGAAGGCGACATGAGCAGGCGAGTGGCCCGGCACGGCGAGGCATTCGAAGGAGATGCCCGCGACCTCGATCGTCTCGCCGCCGCTCACCAGGTGCTCGGGCGCATGCGGCCTGCCCGGGACTCCGACGGGCGCGAACTCCGGATAGCGCTCGAGCCGTTCGCGCTCTCCCTCGGGCATCCAGACCTCCGCCCCGGTTCCCTCGGCGAGGTCGGCGACGCCTCCGACATGGTCGAAGTGGCCGTGCGTCACGAGGATCCCGGCACACGACGTGCCGAGCCGTGCGAGCTCGAGGCGAAGGTCCGCCGCGTCGCCGCCGGGATCGATCACCGCACACTCGGCCGCCCCGCGTTCGCTCCGGACGACGTAACAGTTCGTCTGGAGCGGACCGAGCTCGTATCTGTCGACCGCCACCGGCATCGCGCCGAGTCTAGTGGACCTCTGGTTAGCCGCTCGCCGGGTGCGGGAAAGGCGTGTTCGTGCGCCACTGGCGGCTTCCCGAGGTCGAGACCCCGCACGGTGCGCGGTCGCCGGTCGTGCTGCACTCCACCGACGGGGCCGTGCGGGCCGTCCTCATCGAGCTGCACGCCGGCGAGGCGCTCGGCGAGCACAGCGTCAAGGAATTCGCCCTCGTGCTCGTGCTCGACGGGATGGTGCGTGTAGCGGCCGGCGGCGAGTCGGTCGACGGGGCCGCCGGCTCGCTCTTCCACTTCGATCCCGACGAGCGACACTCGGTCACGAGCGACGGCGGTGCCCGCCTCCTGCTGCTCCTCGCGCCGTGGACGGGCGAGGGGCACTACCGAGGCGAACGGCCGGCCGTGCCCGGCGTCAGCGCTTCCTAGCGCCGCTCTTCTGTCCCTGCTGCCCGGCGCGCCGCTGCCACCGGTTGTGCGAGAAGCGGTCGATGTAGAACGTGAACGGGATGAAGAGCAGGGTGTAGACGCCTCCGAAGACGAGCGCCGTCCCGTAGTTGTGTTGCCCGTTCTTGGAGCCCAGGACGGCGAAGACGGCGAAGACGACCACGCCGAAGAGCCCCCCGCGCTTCACGGCGCGCCGCCACGAAGGCGCCGGCGGGACGCGGACAGGCTTGCCGCCGCGCTGCTGAACCGCCTTCGTCTTGGGCTTGGACTTGGCTCCGTCGGGTTCCGACCTGCTGCGCTTCGCCGGCGCCGAAGCTTCTTCAGGGGGCTCCTGGAGCTCGTTTCCCTCGCCGTCGACCCAGACGGTTTCGTACTCGTGCCTGCGTTCCTTCAGCGCCCGGCGCCGCTGCTTCCTCGTCGGCATGGAGGGCTAGCCTAGCTCGCCCCCGACGACCACCCCGGCGACGACACGGCCGCCCAGGTGATAGGCGACGTAACGCCAGTCGGGTGCGTCGAGGAGCGTGACGTCGGCGCGGTATCCCGGCGCGAGCCGGCCGATCCGATCGTCCCGTCCGAGCACGTAGGCGGCGTTGACCGTGCACGCGGCGAGTGCCTCCGCCGGCGAGAGATGCAGTTGCGTCGCCGCGAGCGAGCAGACGAGCGGCAGGCTCTCGCAGAACGCGCTGCCGGGGTTGAAGTCGGTCGCGAGAGCGACCGCGGCGCCGGCATCGACCAGCGCTCGGGCGGGCGGCATCGGCCGGTCGAGGAAGAGCGCGCTCGCGGGCAGCAGCACGCCGACGACGTCGCTGGAGGCGAGCGTCCGGATCCCCACCTCTCCCGTCGCCTCGAGGTGATCGACCGAGCGGGCGGCCAGCTCGGCGGCGAGCGGAATCGCCCCGGATTCGGTGAACTGGTCTCCGTGCAGCCGCAGCGCGAGGCCGGCGTCGCGGCACGCCTCGAGGTATCGCCGCGCCTGCGCCGCGTCGAAGGCGCCACGCTCGAGGAACACGTCCGCCGCCTCCGCGAGCCCGGCCGCCTCCGGCAGGACTTCGGCCAGCGCGAAGTCGAGGTAGGCGTCGGCGTCGGCGAACTCCGGCGGCACCGCGTGGGCGCCGAGCCAGGTCGGGATGCCGCCCGCCTCGCGGATCGCCCGCAGCGACGCGAGCTCCGTCTCCCGGTCGAGCCCGTAGCCGGACTTGGCCTCGAACGTCGTCGTGCCCCCACGCAGCATCCACGAGCGGTGCCGCTCGACCGCGGCGAGCAGGCCGGTCTCCCCGGCCGCACGCGTCGCGCGAACGGTCGAGAGGATGCCGCCACCCGCGGCATGCAGCTCCTCGTAGCCCGCCCCGCCGGCGCGGAGCGAGAACTCGTCCACGCGGTCGCCGCCGAACGCGGCATGCGTGTGGCAGTCGACGAGGCCCGGGATCGCGCACAGCCCGCGGCAGTCGTGCTCGACGACGTCACCGCCGAGCGCAGGCAGGTCGCGCATCCGCCCGACGGCCTCGATCGTGTCACCGGCGCAGAGGACAAAGGCGTCCTCGAGCACCTCGACCTCGCAGAGCGCCCGTCCGCGGAGCGGCGAACCGGTCCCGCCGGCGGTCGCGAGCTGCGCGAGGTCGCGCAGAAGCAGGCGCGCGGTCGGCGCCGTCACGCGTCGCCGGGGACGCCCGGGATCCGCAGACCGCCGTCCTCCGCGGCCGCGAGCGCATCCGGATAGCCCGCGTCGGCATGCCGCATCACGCCCGTGCCCGGGTCGGTGGTCAGCACGCGCTCGAGCCGCTCCGCCTGCGCGTCGGTGCCGTCGGCGACGACGACCATCCCTGCATGGATCGCGTTGCCGATCCCGACGCCGCCGCCGTGGTGGACGCTGACCCACGTCGCTCCCGCGGCCACGTTGACGAGCGCGTTCAGGATCGGCCAGTCGGCGATCGCGTCGGAACCGTCGCGCATCGACTCGGTCTCGCGATACGGCGAGGCGACGGAGCCCGCGTCGAGGTGATCCCGCCCGATCACCACGGGCGCCTTGACCTCGCCGCTGCGTACGAGCTGGTTGACGGCCAGACCCGCCTTGGCGCGATCGCCGTAGCCGAGCCAGCAGATCCGTGCGGGCAGGCCCTGGAACGCCACCCGCTCGGGCGCCAGCTCGAGCCACCGCTGCAGGAGCGGATCGTCCGGGAACAACTCCCGCAGGCGGTCGTCGATCGCCTCGATGTCCGCCGGATCGCCCGAAAGCGCCGCCCACCGGAACGGGCCGACCCCACGACAGAAGAGCGGCCGAATATAGGCCGGGACGAAGCCCGGATATGCGAAGGCGTCCTCTACACCACCTTCACGCGCCTCACCTCGCAGGTTGTTGCCATAATCGAAAACATAGACGCCGCGCCGGACGTACTCGAGCAGGGCTTCGACGTGGCGGGCGATCGACTCGCGCGCCAGCCGCAGGTACTCGTCCGGATCGGACGAGCGCAGAGCTGCCGCCTCGTCCACCGAGTAGCCGCGCGGGACGTAGCCGGTCAGCGGATCGTGAGCCGCGGTCTGGTCGGTGATCAGGTCGAACTCCTCGCCGCGCGCCACGAGCTCGGGCACGACGTCGGCCGCGTTGCCGAGCAGCCCGACCGACAGCGGCCGCCGCTCGGCCGCTGCGGCCCGCACGCGCCGGAGCGCATCGTCGAGAGACTCCGCCGCTTCGTCGAGATAGCGCGTCTCCAGTCGCCGCTCGATCCGATGTGGATCGACCTCGATGCAGAGCATCGCCGCGCCCGCCATCGTCGCGGCGAGCGGCTGCGCGCCGCCCATGCCGCCGAGCCCGGCGGTGAGAATCGTCCGCCCGCGCAGATCCGGCGAGCCGAAATGCTTCTCGCCGGCCGCCGCGAACGTCTGGTACGTCCCCTGGAGGATCCCCTGCGAGCCGATGTAGATCCACGAGCCCGCGGTCATCTGCCCGAACATCGTCAGCCCCTCCGCCTCGAGCCGCCGGAACTCGTCCCACGTCGCCCACTTCGGCACGAGCAGCGAGTTCGCGATCAGCACGCGGGGTGCGCCCTCGTGCGTCGTGAAGACGCCGACGGGCTTGCCGCTCTGGACGAGAAGGGTCTCGTCGGGACCGAGCTCGAGCAGGGCCGCGACGATCGCGCGGAGCGCTTCGTGGTTCCGCGCCGCCTTGCCCGAGCCGCCGTAGACGACGAGTTCCTGGGGCCGCTCGGCCACCTCGGCATCAAGGTTGTTGAGGAGCATCCTCAGCGGAGCCTCGGTCGACCACTGGCGCGCGTTCAACTCCGGGCCGTGCGGCGCGCGGACGGACGAGAGGTCACCGACGAAGGCATCCACCCGGGCGGCGAGGCTGGCAGTCGTGCTCACTGGAGCTCTCCTGCATCGGCCTCGACCGCGGCGAGGAGCGAACCGTCACAGATCGCCGCAGCCACGGCCTCGATGTCGCCGGCCAGCGGGCGGTCGTCGCGCAGCCTCGGTGACAGCTTCCGCACCGCGGCGCGCGCGGCCTTACCCCCGATTCCGGGCTCGAGCGGCGCGTGGAACTCGACCGCCTGCGCGCCGGCGAGCAGCTCGATCGCCAGCGCGCGCTCGGAGTTCGCGAGCACCTGCCACGCCTGGAGGCCGGCCGCGTTCCCCATCGAGACGTGATCCTCCTGCCCGGCGCTCGTCGGGATCGAGTCGACGGACGCCGGATGGCACAGCACCTTGTTCTCGGAGACGAGAGAAGCGGCCACGTACTGCGGGATCATGAAGCCGCTGTTGAGACCGCCGTCCGAGGTGAGGAACGCGGGAAGCCCCTCTGAGAGGTTCGGGTTCACGAGGCGCTCGAGGCGCCGCTCGGAGATGTTGGCGAGCTCCGCCACGGCCATTGCGAGAACGTCGAGCGCGAACGCGAGCGGCTGCCCGTGGAAGTTGCCGTTGGAGACGAGCTCCTCGTCCTCGACGAGCACGAGCGGGTTGTCGGTCGCGGCATTCAGCTCCACGCTCACCGTGTATTCCGCGTACTCGAGGAGATCGCGGCTGGCGCCGTGCACCTGAGGGGCGCAGCGGAGCGAATACGCGTCCTGCACCTTGTCGCACCAGCGATGCGCCTCGATGATCGCCGAGCCCTCGAGCAGGCGGAGCACGTTCGCAGCGGCTGCCCGCTGGCCGCGCAGCGGGCGCAGGGCGTGGATCTGCGGCAGGAACGACGTGCGCGATCCCTGCAGAGCCTCGACCGAGAGCGCGCAGGCGACGTCGGCCACCCGCCCGAGCCGGCGCGCTCGTACGAGTGCGAGCGCGAGCATCGCCGCCATGAACTGCGTGCCGTTGACGAGCGAGAGCCCTTCCTTCGCCTCGAGCTGCACGGGCTCGAGACCGGCACGCGTGAGCGCATCCACGCCTGCAAGCCGCTCGCCCTCGACCCACGCCTCTCCCTCACCCACCAGCGGAAGCGCGAGATGCGCCAGCGGGGCGAGATCGCCGGAAGCTCCGACCGAGCCACGGCTCGGCACGACCGGCAGCACGCCGCGGTCGAGCAGTGCGAGGAGCAGCTCGACGGTCTCGACCCGAGCGCCCGAATTGCCCTTCGCCAGCGCGTTCGCGCGGAGAAGCATCGCCGCGCGGACGATCTCTGCCGGGTAGGGCTCGCCGACCCCGCACGCGTGGGAGCGAAGCAGGCGCAGCTGCAGCTCGGCGGTCTGCTCCTCGGGGATCGCGACGGCGACGAAGCGGCCGAAGCCGGTGTTGACGCCGTAGGTGTGCTCGCGACTGCCGTGAGCGGCCCGCTCGACGAGCTCACGGGCGGCGTTCATCCTCTCGCGCGCCCGATCGGACAGCTCGGCGCTCGTCCCATCGACGGCCACAGCCCAGACGTCGTCGACGGTCAGGTCGTCGCCCGTGAGGCCGATCGCCGTCCGCTGCGCCACGACGCGAGTCTAGGACGCAGCCAGCTCCGCCCGTTGCCCTACGTACCCCCGGGGGGTTTCGCAACCCCCTGCAGACAACGTAGCCTCGCGGGTGTCACGTGTCTGTCGCGGCTTCGTTGCGACTTCCGGTCGCGCTAGTTAGTCCTCGAGCAGCCGCAGCTCGAGAACGTGCGACGGGTCGAGGCCGGCCAGGTCGAGCACCGAGCCCGCGGCAGCGACGGCTGCGCCTGCCGGGAGCAGGCCGACGAGCTCAGACCCAGTCACGCGCAGCCCTCTCGCGCTGGCCTCACGGTGCACTGCGGAGACCACCTCGTGCAGAGGCGACGCACGCCAATCCTCGACGTTGAGACTCACCTGGACGTGACCGGCCCGTTCCAGGCGGAGCCCGAGGGCTCGTACGCCCGGGAAGCCGCCGTCGCGCTCGCGCACGGCCCGCGCAACCTCTCGCGCGGCGTCGAGGTCGTCGCCGGCGAGGTCGACGTTGAAGGCGATCAGCGGGAGACGCGTCCCGACGAGGACGCCACCCGCCCGCTCGTCGAGCCGCGCAGGGCCGAAGTCCGGCACGACCTCCCCGGCGTCCAGGCGCTGCTGCAACTCCACCGGCCCGCCGCGGCGGAAGAAGGCCGGCCCGCGCCCGGAGGCGAGGCCGCCGTACAGGAAGACCGGCAGCGCGAGCTCCTCCCCCACCCGCCGTGCCAGTTCGAGAGCCGTCGTCCGCGCTCGCCCGGCGTCCTCTTCACGGACGGGCACGAGAGGGACGACATCGGCGGCGCCGACGCGGGGGTGTGCGCCCTCGTGCCGGCGCAGGTCGATCCGCTCACGTGCGCACGCGATTCCGGCGAGCAGAGCCGCAACGAGCTCGTCCTCACCGCCGACGAGCGTGTAGACCGAGCGGTTGTGATCCTCGTCCGAGTGGACGTCGAGCAGCCGAGTGTGCGCCGAGAGCGCCTCGCCGATCGCGTCGATCGTCGTACGGTCGCGCCCCTCGGAGAAGTTCGGAACGGCCTCGAGCGGCAGCATCGTGACGGACCCTACGCTCCCGGCAGATGACCACCCGCAGGTCCTCCTACCGCTCGCTCACCGCGCTCGAGCGCGACCTCGCCCGCTGCCGAGCCTGCGCCGAAGCCGGCTACCCGCTCGAGTCGCTTCCCGTGCGCGCTCCCGGAGCGCAACAGCGCGCGTACATGTTCGGCCAGGCCCCGGGCGTCGTCGAGGGAAAGGAGCGGCTGCCGTGGCGCGGGCGCGCGGGCCGGACGCTCCGACGCTGGCTCGAGCTCGAGGAGGACGAGTTCTACGCGACCTTCTACTGCGCCTCGGTCACCCGCTGCTATCCGGGTCGCGCCGCCTCGGGCCGTGGCGACCGCACGCCGACGCCGCGCGAACAGGAGCTCTGCTCCTTCTGGCGCGACCGGGAGCTCGAGCTGCTGCGGCCGCGCCTGGTCGTCACCGTCGGCGGTCTCGCGCTGCGGCGGCTGCTCGGCCACTCGTCGCTCACGCCGTGCGTCGGCGAGCGGTACGAGCTGGACGGAACGCCCGTCGTCCCGCTCCCCCACCCGTCCGGCGCGAGCGGCTGGCTCAACGACCCGGCGAACCGGACGCGACTGGCCGCCGCCACGGCGCTCGTCCGCTCGGAGCTAGCCCAGCTCTAGACGGTCGGTACAGCCACGAACCAGCGCGGATCGAGCCGTCTCTCCAGCCGCAGCCCAGCCTCCGCGAGCGCGGCGTCGAGATCCGCGTCGTCGGCGAAGACGCGCATCGCGAACGCGTGCCGCCACGTCTCGCCTCCGGCCTGGTACTCCATCTCGCCGTGGACGACGCCATGCTCGAACCGGTCGATGTGCAGGCGGGAGACGACGTCTCCCAGAGTTCTCTCGCCGTCCTCCGGCGACCACGCGAGCGGGAGCCCCTCCACGAGGACGAGATCTGCGTGCCGCCGGCAGGTCTCGAGGAATGCCCGGCGCTGCTCGGGCTCCGCGGTGACGAGGTTGCTCGCGAGGACGACGGCGTCGAAGCGGCGGCCGAGGTCGAGACCCTCGATCCGCGCCTCGACCTTCTCCGCATCCCGGACGTGCGCGAGCATCTCCGGCGACTCGTCCACCGCGGTCACGCGATAGCCGAGCCGGACGAGCTGCCGCGTGATCCGCCCGGTGCCGCATCCGAGCTCGAGGACCGACGCCCCCGCCGCGGAGAGCACGGACGCCACGACCTCGCCCTCTCCCAGCTCCGGCAGGCGCGCATAGAGCTCGACCGGGCTGCCGTCGGGCGCAGCGCTCATCGCGAAGAGCATAGGACTGCGTCGCTACATTCAGAGGAGTGAGCGCAGTCCCCTATCGCCGCACCTTTGTGCGGCTTCTCTCATTCCTGCGGCCGTACAAGCGCGGACTGGTCGTATCGGCCGTGCTCGCCGCCGGCTCGCAGGCGGCGCAGATCGCGCTCATCTGGGTGACCGGCCGGAACGTGATCGACGGGGCGCTCGAAAAGGACGACACGCATCTGCTCTGGCTGTACGTCGGAGTGATCGTGGCTCTCGGCGTCGTCTCGGCGTCGCTCATGTCCGGTCGCCGTCTCATCTCGGGCAAGCAGGCACTCGACGTCGAGATGGACATGCGTCAGGGCCTCTACTCGCACCTCGTGCGGCTCTCGTTCGGCTTCTACGACCGGCATCAGACCGGCCAGCTGATGTCGCGGGCGACCGTCGACCTTCAGGGCGTCCGTTTCTTCCTCGGCTACGGCCTGGTCTTCTTCTTCCAGAACGCCCTCACCGTGGCCTCCGTGACCGTCGTGCTCTTCTTCTTCGAGTGGCGGCTCGCACTCATCGTGCTCGCGGTGACGCCGTTCCTCGTCGCGCTCGCCTACCGCTACAGCCACATCGCCCACCCGACGCTCCGCGACGTGCAGCAGAAGCTCGCCGACGTCGCGACGGTCTCGGAGGAGAACATCGTCGGCGTCCATGTCGTCAAGGCCTTCGCGCAGGAGCCCGAGGAGGAGGAGAAATTCGCCGTCCGTAACGACGCACTGTTCGCGGAGACCATCCGGGCGAACCGTCAGCGCGCGACCTACGTGCCGCTTCTCTCGTTCCTGCCGTTGCTCGCGCAGGCCGCCGTCCTCCTGCTCGGCGCGAGGATGGTCGCGCAGGGATCACTGTCGGTCGGATACTTCGTCGCCTTCAACCTGTTCCTGGGGATGCTCGTGATGCCGCTCCGCTCGCTCGGCATGTGGGTCGGCCAGGCACAGCGGGCGACGGCGTCGGGCGAGCGCATCTTCCAGGTGCTCGACGAGCCCGAGGAGGTCGCGGACAAGCCGGGGGCGGTCGAGCTGCCGCCCGGCGACGGCGAGATCCGCCTCGAGAACGTGTCCTTCTCCTACCTCCCGGGGCGGCCGGTCCTCGAACAGGTCGACCTCGCGCTCGACGCAGGCACGACCCTCGCGCTCATCGGTCACACCGGATCGGGCAAGACGACGCTGGCCTCGCTCGTTCCGCGCTTCTACGACGTCGACTCCGGCCGCGTCCTCGTCGACGGAGTCGACGTTCGCGACGTCACGCTTGCCTCGCTACGCCACGAGATCGGGGTCATCCCGCAGGATCCGTTCCTCTTCTCCACCACCGTGCGCGAAAACATCGCCTTCGGCCGTCCCGAGATGGCGGACGCGGAGATCGAGCGCGTGGCGCGACTCGCGCAGGCGCACGAGTTCGTCGAGCGCCTGCCGCAGGGCTACGAGACGGTCATCGGCGAGCGCGGCATCACGCTCTCGGGCGGGCAGCGGCAGCGGATCGCGATCGCGCGTGCCCTCGCGGTCGACCCGCGGGTCCTGATCCTCGACGACGCGACCGCGTCCGTCGACGCCACGACCGAGGCCCAGATCCGGGCCGGCCTCCGCCAGGTGATGAGCGGCCGGACGACGCTGATCATCGCGCACCGGCTCTCGACGATCGCGCTCGCCGATGAGATCGTCGTCCTCGACGGCGGTCGGATCGCCGCACGCGGCACGCACGACGAGTTGCTCGACACCAGCCCCGTCTACCGTGAGATCTACGACCACGGCCTGCTCGAGCGGCAGTTCGCGGACGCCGTCGAGGCGCGCGGCGACGTGGAGGAGGTCGCCTAGTGCGCGTCCACCAGGCGGGCGGCCACCTCATGCGCGAGCGCAACGCGCGGGTCGACGACTGGTCGTGGAGGACGACCCGGCGCCGGTTCGGGGTCCTCTTGCGGCTCACGCGGCGGTACCGCACGCGCGCGTTCCTGTCCGTCTTCTCGCTGCTCGCCGCCACCGTCACGGCTCTCGCCCCGGCGCTCCTCGCGAAGGCCGCGCTCGAGGACGGGATCAATCACAAGACGGGGACCGAGCTCGTCGTCGTCATCGTCGTCTTCGTCGCGGCCGCCCTCGCGAACTGGGGCATGACCTACGTCGAGACGTACATGACCGGCTGGGTCGGCGAGCGGGTCCTGGCCGACCTGCGCACGGAACTCTTCGGCCACCTGCAGCAGCTCTCGCTCGGCTTCTACGAGCGGAACCGGGCGGGCGTGCTGATCAGCCGGATGACGAACGACGTCGAGGCGATCGACCAGCTCGTCACCGACGGAGTCACGACGCTCGCGCAGAGCACTCTCCTCCTCAGCGGCACGGCTGTCATCCTCATCGTCCTCGACTGGCGCCTCGCGCTTGCCACGCTCGTGGTCATCCCGTTCATGACGCTCGGCAGCGCGTTGTTCCGCTCGCGGTCGGCGCGCGCGTACGCGCAGGTGCGGGAGCGGCTCGGCCTCGTCACTGCGACGCTCGCCGAGGACATCGCCGGCATGCGGATGGTGCAGGCGTTCACGCGCGAGGAGCGCGCGACGGAGAACTTCCGCTCGGTTGCGCGCGAGTACCGCGACTCGAACATGGAGACCGTGATGCTGAACGGGATCTACTTCCCGTACGTCAGCCTCCTCGCCACGCTGTGTCTCGCGATCGTCCTCGCCTACGGCGGCCACCGCTACTTCGAGCACCCGTCGGTTGCCGCTCTGGGAACGCTCCTCGCGTTCATGCTCTTGGTCAACAACTTCTTCGATCCGATCCAGCAGCTCTCACAGCTCTACAGCACGTTCCTCTCCGCGACGGCGGCGCTCGACAAGATCATCGGCGTCCTCGACGAGGCGCCGGACGTCGTCGACCGCCCGGGCGCGCTGCCGCTCGCGCACATTGCCGGCCACGTCCGCTTCGAGGACGTCCACTTCGCCTACGGCCTGTACGGCGGCGAGAAGGGCGAAGAGGTGCTGCACGGGATCGACCTCGACGTGCCGGCCGGGACGACGGTGGCGCTCGTCGGCCACACGGGCGCCGGCAAATCGACGATCGCGAAGCTGCTCGCGCGCTTCTACGAGCCCACGAGCGGCCGGATCACGATCGACGACGTCGACCTGAACGACGTGACCCAGGACTCGCTGCGCCACCAGCTCGGGATCGTGCCGCAGGAGGGCTTCCTGTTCGCCGGCACCGTCGCCGAGAACATCGCCTTCGCCAGGCCCGACGCGCGACCGGAGGAGATCGTCCGCGCAGCCCAGACCGTCGGAGCCCACGAGTTCATCCTGCGGCTCGAGGACGGCTACGAGACGCAGCTCGGCGAGCGCGGCTCGCGGCTTTCGCTCGGCCAGCGGCAGCTCGTCGCCTTCGCCCGCGCGCTGCTCGCCGACCCGCGGATCCTGATCCTCGACGAAGCGACCTCCTCGGTCGACATCGGGACGGAGCGGACGATCGAGCAGGCGCTGCGGACGCTCCTCTCCGACCGCACCTCGTTCGTGATCGCGCACCGGCTGTCCACAATCCGCGATGCCGACCTGATCGTCGTGCTCGAGCACGGACAGGTGATCGAGCAGGGCTCGCACGAGGAGCTCCTCGCCCGCCGGGGCCTGTACACGAGCCTGTACGGCGACTGGGCCGCCGCCTAGGTCTTCTCAGCTCACGGGGTAGTACTGCACCGGCACGACGACGTCGTTCGCCGCCTTGTCGTGCCAGCACTGCTTCTCCTTGTCCCAGAGCATCCAGAAGTAGCCGAGGAAGAGGACGAGGGCCGAGACGATGCTCACGAGCCAGCGGATCAACGCCCGCCCGTAGCCGATCGGACCGCCCGTGTTGAAGTCGATGACCCGGATGCCCATCGCCATCTGACCGAGCGTCTGGCCGCGGGAACTGCCGATCAGCACGGTGAAGTAGACGATGTCGACGACGAGGCCGATGCTCACGCCTGCGGAGTAGCCGATCCCGCTTCTGAGGACGGCGTTCACGATCCCGAGCAGGATCCCGTCGATCAACGCGCCGACGAAGCGCCGCCAGAAGCCCGCGCGCGGACCGGAAGCGCTTCCGCTCGGCGGCGGACCGCCGGCGGCCTGCGGAGGTGGTGGATACATGGCCACGGAAGTGCTCCTTTCAGATCAATGGGAACCGGGACGGCGCACGCCGCGCGATGCTACTCCGCCGTGCGGCTAGCCACGACTCCGTTTCGCGGCCAGCAGGCGCTCGAGGAACATCTCGTCGCCCTCGCTCGCGATCGCGCCGCCCACCTTCGGACGCAGACGGCCGGCGAGCTCGGCCGCGATCTGGCTGCGGGCGCCTGCATCGAGCTCCCCCCGGCGCGCGAGAAACGCGGCGACGGCGTCGAGCTCCCGCGGGGCGACGCCGCTCGTGTCCCAGGCAGGCGTCTGCACCGAAGGCGAGATCCGCACCTCCGGCGGCAAAGACCGCGGCTCGCGGAGCACGAGTGTGCCTGCCGCGAGGTCGCCGAGCCGCTGGTTCCGCCGCGTGACGAGAATGGACGTGATCCCGACGAGGTACGTGCCGGGCAGGAGGTCGACGATGCGGATCACGTTGCGGACGGCGCTCGTCCCGAACGTGACCGGCGCCCCGGACTCGCGTACCACCCGCAGCCCGTTCAACGCCTTTCCGGGAGTTCGGCCGGAGTTGAGCACCTCGAACGCCACGTCGTAGCCCCAGAAGACGAGGAAGAAGCCCAGCACGTACGCAGCCGCCGAGAGCGCACTCGCGCCCGACCCGATTCCCGCGCCGTAGCCCAGCACGAGCGCGAGCGCGACGAGGATGATGAACTGGAAGACGTAGTCGACGAGCGCAGCCGCGCAGCGTGAACCGACGCCTGCAAGCGTAAGCTCGAGCGGCACACCCTCCGGCGTGTCGATCGTCAGCCGGTCCTCGAACACCATTCCCGATGAGGCTAGACCGATTCCTCGCCGCACGAAGCCCCGACTGGCACGAGCTCGAGCTCTTGCTGCGCGAGGCGGGACGGCATCCCGAGCGCCTCGGGCCGGAGCGGGTCCTGCGGCTCGGCTCGCTCTACCGCGCCGCTGCGGCCGATCTTGCGCGACTGCGCCGCCAGGCGCCGCGATCGCCGGAGACCGCCCGGCTCGAGACACTCGTGCGCCAGGGCCGCCAGGCGGTCTACGACGTGCGGACGAGGCGGCGCTCGGTCGTCCGCTTCTTCGTCACCGACTACTGGCGGCTGATCGTCGAGCGGCGCAGGTTCCTGCTGGTCGCGTTCGTCCTCCTCTTCGGCTCCGCCGGGCTCGCCGCGCTCTGGGGCGTCCACGACCCCGCCGCGGCGACCGGCGTCGTCCCCGCCGAGTTCCGGCCCGCGCTGCAGCCGGGTCACCCGTGGCACGACCTGACGCCGTCGCAGCAGAGCGCGTTCACCACTCAGGTCTTCACGAACAACATCCAGGTCACGCTCGTGGCGTTCGCGGGCGGCATCACGGGCGGGATCGCCACCGCGGGCGCCCTCCTCTACAACGGCCTCCTGCTCGGCGTGATCGGCGGCCTGATGGGACAGGCCGGGAACGGCGTCGGCTTCGTCGACCTCGTGACGGCGCACGGCGTGCTCGAGCTCTCCTGCATCCTCGTCGGCGGTGCGGCCGGTCTGAGCCTCGGCTGGTCGATCGTCTCGCCCGGTCTGCGCACGCGCCGCGTCTCGCTGCAGCGCGAGGCCGTGGAGGCACTGCTCCTCGTCCTCGGGACGGCGCCCTGGCTGGTGATTGCCGGGATCGTCGAGGGGAACCGCGCCAACCTGGCGGAGGCCGGCCTCGGCGCGGTCATCGGCACCGGCGTCGGCCTGGGCTGCGTCTTCTGGGGCCTCGTCCTCTGGCGCGGGCGCGTCAGGAACTCTTCTAAAGACGAGCCAGCGACTTCGCACGCAGATACGTCCTGACGCAGGTCGCGGCGAGGATGGCCGGCGGAGCCTCGACGACCGTCGCGCCCGCATGCTGCAGCCGTGCCGCGGCGCGCGCGCGGGCAGCGAGGACGTCGAGCGCGACCGCCGCCCGGTAGACGTCGCCCGGTACGTGCGGCTCGGAGCGCACCGCTGCGTCGAGGTCCGGGTCGGCGGAGCCGGCTACGGCGACCGCATGCCTGCGCGCGAGCACCGGTAGCGCCTCCACGAGCGGCTGCGCGGCGGACTCCTCCAGCAGGTCGGTGAGCACGAGGACGAAGGCGCGCTTGACGCCGCGGATCTGGGCGAACGCGAGCTCGTAGTCGCTCTCGACCGGCACGGGCTCGAGATCGAACAGCGCCGACACCACGTCACGCGCGCCGGCCCGCCGCGGCGGCAGCGAACGCAACACCTCCCCGGCGAATGCGATCGCCCCGCACCGGTCGCCCAGCACGTCGGCCACGGCGGCGACCGCCACCGCCGCGTCGAGCGCCGCGTCGAGGCGCGTACGGTCCCGGCCGCCTCCGCTTCCAGCGAGGAACGGAGCCGCCATGAGGCGGCCGCAGTCGACGACGCAGACGACGTCCCGGTCGCGCTCCAGGCGGTACTGGTTGCTCATCGGCCGGCCGAGCCGGGCCGTGGCGCGCCAGTTGACCTGGCGGATGTCGTCGTCGGGCGAGTAGTCGCGGACCGACTCGAACTCGGTGCCCAGCCCGAGCGGCCCGCGCCGGCGAAGGCCTTCGTCCCGGAACTTGCCCGCGCGGACGTCACTCGCGAGCCGGCGGGCGGCCGGGAGATCCGGATAGACGAGCGCGTCCGCCGCGTCGCCGACCCGGTGCGTCCAGGCCGAAAGACCGAGTGGCCCCGTGCGCCGCGCCACGGGCGGGGGAAGCGTGTGGCGGCCGCGCCGGCGCGCCACGAGCTGCCCGTCCAGCACCCCCTCCGCCTGTGCCGGCTCGAGCTCGAGATCGGGCGGCAGCGGCTGGCGGACGCGGATGCGCACGGGCTCGGCAGGCACGAGGCGAAACGGCGAGCGCACGCCGCGGGCGAGGTGACTCGGTGCGTGCCGCGCAACCTCCGGCGGCCGCCGCACCCACCAGGCGTCGACGGCGGTCGCAGCAACGAGCGCGACGGCGAGCAGGACGGCCACCGGCACCGGCACGACGAGCAGCGAGACGGCGACGAGCGCCAGCGCCAGCGCCGCCCGGGGCGTCGGCGTCACCGCGGGACGGGAACCGTCTCGAGAGCGGCGCGCACCGCGTCGTCCGGCGTGTAGCGCTCGAGCTCCGCCTCGGGGCGCAGCAGCAGCCGGTGCCGGAGCACGTCCGGCGCCACCTCTGCGACGTCGTCGGGCGTCACGTAGCCGCGATCGTCGAGCCTGGCCACGGCCTTTGCCGCCGCGAGCAGGTGGACGCCGGCGCGCGGGCTCGCGCCGAGCTCGACGCTCGGCAGCGTGCGCGTGGCGCGAACGATCGCCGTCACGTAGCCCGCGACCTCGTCGGAGACCCCGGTCGCGTCGAGCTCGCGTCCGGCCTCCGCGAGCTCCGAAGGCTCCACGACGGACTGCACGTCGTCCAGGGTCGCCGGGCGCACGCCGCGATGCCGAAGACCGAGGATCTGCCGCTCCTCCTCCTCGTCCGGATAGCCGAGCGCGAGCTTGAAGAGAAAACGATCGAGCTGGGCCTCGGGCAGCGGATACGTGCCCTCGTACTCGACCGGGTTCTGGGTGGCGAGCACGATGAACGGTTCCGGCAGTGCCCGCGGCGTGCCCTCGATCGTCACCTGCCGCTCCTCCATCGCCTCGAGCAGTGCGGCCTGGGTCTTCGGCGGCGTGCGGTTGATCTCGTCGGCGAGCAGCACGCTCGTGAAGACCGGCCCCGGCCGGAAGGCCAGCTCGCCGCCGTGGAGCGTCAGCGTCCCGAGTAGGTCCGAAGGGAGCATGTCCGGCGTGAACTGGGCGCGCCGGAACTCGAGGCCCAGCGCGCGCGCGACGGCGTTCGCCACCAGCGTCTTCGCGACGCCGGGCACACCCTCGAGCAGGACGTGACCACCTGCGAGCAGCGCGCAGAGGATCCGCTCGACCGTCCCCTCCTGCCCGACAGCGACCTTCGCCACCTCGGCTACGACGCGGTCGCGCAGGCTCTCCATCAGCGGTGATCCTGCCTGATTCGAGCTGCGGCGCGGCCGAGAGCCAGCACGTCGTCGTCCGCCTGGGCGGGCCGCAGCAACGCCTCGGCGTCGTCGTCCGCGAGACCGAGCCGTCCCGCGGCCGCGCGGACGGCGTCGTCGTCCGCGTCCGGTGGGAACGAAGCCCTGCGTAGCACCGAGTCACGCGCCGCGCGTCGCACCGGTGCGACGGCCGCGTCGCGGCGCTTGCTGCGGGCCAGGACCGCGGCGAGCGAGTCGACGTACTCCCGGCGCGGCGGCGCCAGGGTCCCGCCCTCCTCCTCGGGCGGGCCGAAGCGCCGGCCGCGCGCGACCATGTACACGAGCGCGGCGAGGCCGAGGCCGCCGAGCAGCAGCTTCCAGGCGAGCGGGAGAGCCGACAGCCCGCTCCGGCCCCCGGTCCCGTAGCCGTGATAGCTCTCGAGGAACTCGACCGGCCGGTTGCGGGGCAGGGCGAGCCCGAGCCCGAACGCGGCGTTGTCGGCGGAGTCGAGCAGCCGGTTCTGCAGCGGCGAGGAGTCGGCGAGGAAGAGGACCGCGCCGTCGCCGACGTGCCTCACGGCCACGAGGCCTTCGCCACGCCACACGGTCGCTCCGTCGGTCCGGACCTCGAGACCGCCCGCCTGGACGACGGGCGAGCCGGGAGCACGCTCCGGCACCCGCCGGACGAGCCGTCGCATCTCCTGCCGCGACAGGCCCGCGGCGACCAGGCGGCCGCCGCGGCCGACGAACGTCCGGAGCGCGTCGAGATCCTGCGGCCCGACCGCCGGCGGGTCGAGGAGGAAGGCCGTCGTTCCGGCGGTCGGCGGCGAGGAATGCGGCAAGCTCCGCACCTGCGCCACGGGATGCCCGGCGCCGCCGAGCAGCTCGGCATAGGCGGCGGCTCCGTGCGGAGACGTCGCGTAGGAGGAGGAGCGGGGTCCGCCCGGCGTTCCGCCCGTGAGCGTGCCGAGGAGCCGGAGCGCGAGATTGACGACGACGAGCAGCGCCACGACCGTGAGGGCGATCCGCCACGAACGGCTCACTTCTGCGCCTCCGCGACCACCTGCGGCCACTCGGCGCGTGCCGTCTCGACGTCCCCCGCACTCGGCGCACGGCCGCCGTAGACCACCTCGTCGAAGTCCCGCGCGAGGCGGTCGAAGCGGACGCTCCGCAGGGCGCGCCGCGCCTCGCGGGTGCGCAGCGACGGACGGAGCGGCAGGGCCCGCGCGCGGCCCAGACGCAGCAATCCGGCGCGGAATCGCAGCCGGAGCGCGAGCTCGAGCTCCCCGCGCCGCTGGGCGTCGTCGGCGAGCCGCTCGAGCTCGTCCGGATCCTCGCTCGATCCGCGGAACCGGCGGCCGAGGCCGCGCGTCTCCACCTCGGTGCGATGCCGGGCGAGACGGGCGACGAACGCCGCCGTGACGAGCAGCACGACGGCGCCGAGGATCGCCCAGAGCACGTGCGCCCCGCCCACCCTCGACCGCGAGCCAGTCCCAGCCCCGCGCCACGAACTGGAGGCGGCGGGCCAGCCAGGAGAAGAGGCTGTGGAAGGGACGCGGCAGCGACGTGCCGCGGAACCGCCGCTCGGAGAGGATGTGCCGCGCCTGGTCGCGCGCCTGCGCCGGGCTCACGCGTCGTCCGGCTTCCACCCGGGCGGGGGCGGCCAGAACGGCGGTTGGCTGCCCGCGGGAGCCGGCGGCGGCTCGGCGGGCGGCGCGGGCCCCGGCTCCCAGCCGGGCGGCGGCGGCCAGAACGGCGGCCGGCTCCCGGCAGGCGACAGCTCCGGGATGAAGGAAGGGGGCGTCTGGCCCGGCTCGCGCTCGACGCCGAGGCGCCGGGCGAGCAGCAGCAGGTCGAACCCCTCCTTGCGCACGCGCAGGTCGATGTACAGGACGGTGATGAAGGCGGCGGCCGCGGGCGTGGCGATCATGCTTCCGATCGTCGCGGCGAGCGTGTTGACGACGAAGCCGGTGAGCGTGTTGCGCGCCGGACTGGCGAAGGCGACCCCCACGACGACCCCGGTCAGCGCCACGCTCACGATCGCGACGAGCAGATAGCCGACGAGCGCGACGCCGAGCGTCCCCCACCAGCGCCCCCGTACGAGCTGGCGCGAGCGGCGGAGCGCGCGCCACGGCCCCGCTCCTTCGACGAGCAGCACCGGGACGGCCACGGTGAAGGCGACGTACAGGTAGACGCCCGGGATGACGAAGAAGACGAACCCGAGGAAGACGAAGAAGCCCGCGAGGATGCTCAGCCAGACGATGGCAGGCAGCCGGCTCAGCGCGAAGCGGAGGGACGTGCGCCAGCTCACCGCCTCGCCGAGGTAGGCGTCCGCCACGGCGCGAAAGCAACCGGCCTGCGCGAACCGCCCCGCGACGAACTGGATCACGAACGCGCCGACGAAGCCGACGAGAAGCGTGGCCGCCTGGTGCCTGCTGAGCGAGCCGTCGACCGTGACCGGACCGCCGATCGGGCTCAGGCTCCCTCCGTTCGAGATCGTGGCATTGCTCGGCGCGGCCGAGATCTCGGCGATGTTGACGAGGATCTGCGCCGGCAGGACCACGAACACGACGATCTTGAACAGCGTCAGCCAGTGGCGGCTGTAGATCTTGATCCCGACGTCGAGGATCTCGCCGATCCCGAGCGGACGGAGCTGGGGCGCGGACTCTTGGACGGACATCGAGCGCACTATGCTGGCCGCGGTGGCCATCGACAAGGAGACAGCCGAGCGAATCGAGCAGCCGGTCGACGCCGAAGCCGAGCACGAGACCCGTCTGACCCCCGCCGAAGCGGTCGCGCGCATGAAGATCAACGTCCCGGTGCGGGGCGACCGCAAGCTCCGGACGCTGATCGAGCGTGTCAACGGGGACAACGAGCTCAAGGGCTGGTGGCACGTCTCGAACGTCAACGCCGTCGCGCGGATGGACATCAACGACCACTCGTGGGTTCACGTCCAGATCGTCACGAACATCGCGCTCAAGCTCCTCCGCCAGCTCACGAAACACGGCGTCGAGCCGGGGGTCGTGCGCGACTTCGGGCTGGAGCAGGACGACGCCGAGGTCGTGGTCGTCCTCGGCGCGCTCTTCCACTGCGTCGGCATGTCGATCCACCGGCACGGACACGAGGACTTCTCGCTCTTCCTCGCCGAGCCGAAGATGCGGGAGCTGCTCGACGGCCTCTACGAGGAGCCGGACAAGACGGTGATCGTGTCGGAGGCGCTGCAGGCGATCATCAGCCACCGCGCCGATGGCGCGCCGCTGACCGTCGACGCCGGCATCGTCCGCGTCGCCGACGCCCTCGACATGGCGAAGGGCCGCTCGCGGATCCCGTTCGAGAAGGGCAGCGTCTCGATGCACTCGCTCTCGGCGGCGGCGATCGAGGACGTCACGATCTCGGACGGCGAGGACCGGCCGATCAGGATCGAGATCCGGATGAACAACAGCTCCGGCATCTTCCAGGTCGACGGCCTCCTGAAGGCGAAGCTGCGGGGCAGCGGCCTCGAGCCGTACGTCGAGGTCGTGGCCCACATCGACACCGAGACCGAGCGACGCCTCGTGCAGATGTACCGGCTCGAGATCTGAAGCCGGGCCTGGGTACACTGGCCCGCGACCCGTTGCGGGGTCGTCTAATGGTAGGACGCCTGACTCTGGATCAGGAAGTTGGGGTTCGAATCCCTGCCCCGCAGCTCCGAGGAAGGCCTTCGGCCGACCGCCCCGGCTCTCGACACGAAGGTATTTCGCCGCGGGAGTCGTAGTCCGCGACAAGGCGGACCTCGAGTTTCCCCTTCCCGAGGTCCGCCGAACTCTGCCGGCACGGAACTGGGTGGGTGCGAAGCGGCCCGCCCCCTTCCGGCGAAAGCCGCTCCGCAGAACGATTAACGGCCGTGGGCGAGCATTGGATTAGCGGCGGCCCACGTCCCGCTCGCAAAAGGCGCCTAACCCGGGCTCAGGTAATGCGGACGTTCGGTCTCGAACTCGGCCTCCAGCTCGCGAACGGCCACAGGCTTCCCGGCCCGCGGACCGAAGGTCGGCTCGATGCCGAGGAGCTTCTGCAGCTCGCCGATCCGGCGGTGTAGAGCCTGCCTTTCATCCGAGACCTCCCGCTCGCGCACCCGCAGCGACTCCGACTCGGAATAGCCGAAGTCGATCTGTTGGTGCAGCCGGCGCCGCTCTGCAGAGACCCGCGCCTCGATCGCTTCCAGGGCGGCGAGTTCTTCGCGGAATGCGTCGAGGTTGGTCTCGTCCACGAGTGTGATATCGGCAGCCATGCGTGCGGTACTGAGCCCTGCCCCGTACGGAATTCGCCCGGCCCCGAACGAGGGACTGGCGGCTCGGCGCTGCGAAGCCCCAGCGCCGGCTGCGACGAAATCCCTAGGCAAAGGGACGTATTCCGATGTAGAACTACCCGCGGCGACTGCGGGTTGCGTCATCGACAGCGAGATCCTCTTTGGTTCTGCGACGGGTCAGGGCATCTCGTTCGACATCGGGCGCAGCCCGTGGCACGCCGGCTCCGACTGCCTGCGCGAGGGATCGCGCGCCGTAGGGCGAACTACGGACGCGCAGGGGGCGGTATCTGCGGTCCGCCGCCGCAAGCGGCTACGCAGATTCAGGCGCTTCCTGCCGGAGCGGTCCGCTCACCCCTTCGCGCGGGCCGCTCCCTTTCTCCCTCCGATCGTGCTGAGAGTTCCCGTCCGTCCAGGGGAGGCCGAGCGCCGGCCCGGCGCCTATGAGCAGCGAAGGGT
The DNA here is from genome assembly GCA_963702655.1 of uncultured Actinomycetes bacterium. Lineage (GTDB taxonomy): Bacteria > Actinomycetota > Thermoleophilia > Gaiellales > Gaiellaceae > Palsa-739. The sequence continues at coordinate 616,015 of CAVPDO010000001.1, forward strand.
CAGGGATCGATTGCGGCGACGGCACGTTGACTAGCCACTAACGCCCGGTACTCAAGGGGGCGAGTACGAACCGGGGACGTGCCCTCCCTGACCTGTTGAGAGCGAACGGCGCCCCAGTCGGAGGGCTTCCGGGGCGCCGCCCGAACTCTCGCGCGCAGGAGTACGCCCGCCGACGCTAACCCGGAGGGTGGAGGCGGGTGGGCTGCGGTCCGGTTACGGCCCGGCAACACACGGAGCTCTCCGCCTACGATCCTGGTGAGGTGTTCGCAGCGATCTGTGTCATCGCGGTCATCGCCTGGGTGACGGATCAGACCCTCGGCGACGTGCGCCAGATCTGGCGCGCTCACCGTCGGCGCCGCTGAGCCGGGCTCGGCTAGCGGCCGTTCGTGTGCGCCAGCTCTGTGGGCCAACCGTATTCGACCTCGGCGGACAGAGGGCTCGACGCGTCGTCGGACGGCTCGTAGACGTGCCCGAGATCGGAGGCGAGCTCCTCGGCCTGTCGCGGGAGGTCGGTCGTCGCCGGGGTCCGGCTCGGCAGCCGGAACGTGCTCGGGTCGGCCTTCGCCCGTTCCGCGACGAGCACCGCGCCGTAGCCGAGACCTGCGAGCAGCAGGCAGAGGATCGCGGAGCCGATCCCTTCCGTCATCCACAGGACACCGAAGCCGAACCCGGCCGCGCATCCGAAATACCGCATCGAGCTGTCCACCATGTACCTCCTCGGAGTGAATCCTTGCCCGACGACGATTCGCGGCCGAGCGGCGGACACCTGCAAAGGGCTGCGGGGCTCGACGGCGAAAGCCCGACCATGAACCAGACGACGTTCACGATCGCAGCCCTGGCCGTCTTCTTCACGATCGCGGCCCTGATCGTCCTGTCGGCGATCACCATGGGCGCCGTCGCCGGCGCCTAGCCCTCTAGGCTGACCGCGTGCAAGCGCTGGTCAAGGCGGAGGCGGCGGCAGGCCTGCGGCTCGAGGACGTCGCCGAGCCGCAGATCGGGATCAACGACGTCCTGATCCGGGTGCGCAAGACCGGGATCTGCGGCACCGATCTGCACATCTACGACTGGGACGCGTGGGCGCAGAGGACGATCCCGGTGCCGCTGGTGATCGGGCACGAGTTCGCCGGCGAGATCGTCGAGCGCGGCTCGAACGTGAGCGGCTTCGAGGTCGGCGACCTCGTCAGCGGCGAGGGCCATGTCGTGTGCGGACGCTGCCGCAACTGCATGGCCGGACGGCGTCACCTCTGCGCGCACTCGATCGGCCTCGGCGTCCAGCGGCCCGGCGCGTTCGCCGAGCTCGTCGCGCTGCCGATGACGAACGTCTGGAAGCACAGACCGGGGATCGACGAGGAGGTCGCCTCGATCTTCGACCCGTTCGGGAACGCGGTGCACACCGCGCTGACCTTCCCCGTCCTCGGTGAGGATGTGCTGATCTCGGGCGCCGGACCGATCGGCTGCATGGCGGCCGCCGTCGCGCGTCACGCCGGCGCGCGCCACGTCGTCGTCAGCGATCCGAACCACTACCGGCTCGGGCTCGCCGGCCGGATGGGTGCGACGGAGACGGTCGATCCCACCGACCGCGAGCTCGGCGACGTCCAGCGCGAGATCGGCATGACCGAAGGCTTCGACATCGGGCTCGAGATGTCGGGAAACCCGGTGGCGCTGCGGACGATGATCGACGCGATGGCCCACGGCGGGCGGATCGCCCTGCTCGGCATCCCGGCCGCCGAGGTGACGCTGGATCTGAATCCGGTGATCTTCGAGATGCTGACGCTGAAGGGGATCTACGGACGCGAGATGTACGAGAGCTGGTACCAGATGGCCGTGCTGGTCGAGTCGGGCCTCGACCTCGAGCCCGTCATCACGCACCGCTTCTCGTACCGCGACTTCGAGGACGCCTTCGCCGTCGCCCGCTCGGGGCAGTCGGGCAAGGTGATCCTCGACTGGACTCGACTCGAGGAGGACTGATGTACGGGACGCTGCGCGACGATCTCGTCGGGACGCTCGCCGAGGTGCGCGAGGCCGGGCTCTACAAATCCGAGCTCGAGATCACAACGCCCCAGGGCGCGCACGTCGACGTGTCCGGCCGCGGCGAGCTGCTCAATCTCTGCGCGAACAACTACCTCGGCCTCGCCAACCATCCCGCGATCGTGGAAGCCGCCCACGAGGCGCTCGACCGCTGGGGCTACGGCATGGCCTCCGTCCGGTTCATCTGCGGCACCCAGGCTCTGCACCGCGAGCTCGAGCAGCGCCTGTCCGAGTTCCTGGGCACCGACGACACGATCCTCTTCAGCTCGTGCTTCGACGCGAACGGCGGCCTGTTCGAGGCCCTGCTCGACGAGAACGACGCCGTCATCTCCGACCAGCTCAACCACGCCTCGATCATCGACGGGATCCGGCTCTGCAAAGCGCGCCGGCTGCGCTACCCGAACGGCGACATGGACGAGCTCGAGGCGCGGCTCGGGGAGGCGGGCGACGCCCGCCGCCGGCTGATCGCCACGGACGGCGTCTTCTCGATGGACGGCTACCTCGCCCGGCTCGACCGCATCTGCGAGCTCGCCGAGCAGCACGACGCGATCGTGATGGTCGACGATTCGCACGCCGTCGGCGTGGTCGGCCCCGGCGGCCGCGGCACGCCCGAGCACCACGGCGTGATCGAGCGCGTCGACATCCTCACCGGCACGCTGGGCAAGGCGATCGGCGGCGCGAGTGGCGGCTACGTCTCCGGCCGGCGCGAGATCGTGGAGCTGCTCCGCCAGCGCGCCCGCCCCTACCTGTTCTCGAACAGCGTCGCCCCGCCGGTCGCCGCGGCCAGCGTGCGGGCGCTCGAGCTGATCGAGACCTCGGCCGAGCTGCGCGACCGGCTGCGCGAGAACACCGCGCACTTCCGCGCACGCATGACGGAGCTCGGCTTCGACGTCCTTCCCGGCGAGCACCCGATCGTGCCGGTGATGATCGGCGACGAGGTCACCGCCGCCGCCTTCTCGGCCCGGCTCGTCGAGCTCGGCGTCTACGCGGTGAGCTTCTCCTTCCCCGTCGTCCCGCGCGGCACCGCCCGGATCCGGACGCAGATGTCGGCCGCCCACTCGATCGCCGATCTCGACTTCGCCGTGGAGCAGTTCGCGGCCGCGCGCGGCTAATCGATCGCGCGGCGGTAGAAGCCGCGCAGCCCGACGGCGAGCAGGGCGCTGACGGAGAAGATCAGTACGACGAGGCAGACCCAGGGCGGGATGTGCGGCACGTGCGGCACCATCGCGCCGCGCATCAACTCGCTCACGTACGTCATCGGGTTGCAGGCGGTGACGATCTGGAACCAGCGAATCTGACTGAGCGACGGCCATGGGTACTGGCTGCAGCCGGTGAAGAGCAGCGGCGTGAAGACGAGCGAGAAGAGCAGGGTGATCCGCTCCGGCCGCACGAGCGTTCCCATCAGCAGCCCGAAGCCGGCGCCGACGAGCGCTCCCAGCAGCAGGCCGGCGACGAAGAGCGGGAACCCTGCCCACCGCCACGGGATCGAGCCGAGGATCAGGATCCCGACCGGGATCATGATCAACGTCGCGATCAGCGAGCGGAGGACGGCGAAGAGCACCTTCTCACCGACGACGAACGAGGTCGGCATCGGGGCGAGCAGCCGGTCCTCGATCTCCTTCGTCCAGCCGAACTCGGCCACGAGCGGGAAGGCGAGCGCCTGCAGGGCCGTGATCACGGCCGTGAGCGCGAGCAGGCCGGGAAAGAGCAGGTCGGTGTAGCCGGGCGTCGTGAGACTGAGGGTCGCGAGCACCTTTCCGAACACGAACAGCATGAACAGCGGCTGCAGGATCACCTGGGCGAGAAAGACGTGGAACTCGCGCGACGTGACGTAGAGGTCGCGATAGAGGACGGCCCAGAACGCACGCCACTTCGTCCCCTGCTCGAAAGCCGGTGCGGCGACCGCGCTCACCGCAGCGTCCGTCCGGTGAGATGGATGAAGACGTCCTCCAGCGTCGGCGTCCCGAGCTTGACGTCCTGGAGTGCGAGCCCGTGCTCGTGGAGTACGGCGGCGGCCGGCGCGACGGAGAGCGCCGCATCGCCTGTGAGGTAGAGGCGCACGCGGAGCGGCTGCGACTCCGATCCGCCGTTCTCGGCGGCGTGGTGGACCGTCTCGACCGACTCGACGCCTGCGAGGCCTCCGAGCGCATCGATCACGGCGCCGTCGGCGGGCTGATCCGCGGTGAGCTCGAGCGTCCCTTCGCCTTCGAGCGAGCTGATCAGGGCGTCGGGAGTATCGAGCGCCAGCAGACGGCCGTGATCCATGATCCCGACCTTGTCGGCGAGCAGTGCGGCCTCATCCATGTCGTGCGTCGTGAGGATGAGGGTCACGTCGGAGTCGCGCAGCTCGCGCAGCCGGTCCCAGACGAAGAGACGCGCTGCCGGGTCGAGACCCGTGGAGGGCTCGTCCAGGAAGAGCACGCGCGGCGCGTGCATGAGCGCCCGGGCGATCATCACCCGCTGACTTTGCCCGCCGGAGAAGAAGTCGGGCTTGTCCTTGGCGCGGTCGAGCAGACCGAACTGGTCGAGCAGCGCGTCGGCCCGCTCCTCGCGCTCGCGCCCCGGAACGCCGTGGTATGCGGCGTGGAAGATGAGGTTGTCCCGGATCGAGATCGAGCGGTCGAGATTGCTGTGCTGCGGCACGACGGCAAGCTGTGCGCGGGCCTGCACCGGGTTGCGGACCACGTCCACTCCGCCGATGCGCGCCGCCCCGGCTGTCGGCCGCACGCGGGTCGTCAGCATCCCGATCGTCGTCGTCTTTCCGGCTCCGTTGGGGCCGAGCAGGCCGAACACCTCGCCCTGGGACGCGGCGAAGGACACGCCGTCGACCGCGTTCACCGGTGACTTGGGATACCGCTTGACGAGCTCGACGACCTCGACGGCGAAACCGGCACTCTGCTCGGAAGGCATCGTGAGATCGTAGGCGCGCCCGGCCGGACGACGTCCTGTAACGATTCGGTTCGATTTCACAAAAGCGCCCAGGAGTTCGTCACACTGGAGCCGATGCGGCGCAGGGTCTGGCCACTCGTTCTCGGCGTTCTCCTGGCCGCGCTCGGCGCGGCGTCGGCGCTGGCGGCCGGAACCACGACCACGACGACGACCACCACGACGTCGACGACCACCACCACCACCGCGACGACGACCACCGGCACGACCACGACGACGCCCGCTCCGCACAGCTACTCGCCGCTCCCGCCGGCGTATCTGCCCAGGAGCTGCGTCGGAGCAGGCGCCGCGGCGATCGCGGTTCCGGGCCGCCCGGTGCTCGTGCTCGGCACGCCTGCCTCGAGCCGCGGCCCTTCCGCCTACCCACTGAAGTCCCCGATCGTCCGCTTCCTCTACTCGACGGCGGTCGGCTCGGGGTGCAAGACCGCGCACGTGGCGCTCGGGTCCGTGTCGCTGTTCGCAGGCGTCGTCACGGCGTCGAGCGTCTCGGCGACCCACGGGCACGGGACGGTCGGCGGCTTCGAGATCTACGGCTCGCCGGTGAGGCTCAGCCCCGGGCATGCCGTGCGCATCGGCGGCTGGGGAGAGGTGACGCTCGGGAAGACGGTCGGGCGGCTAACGGCACCGCTCGTGGTGGAGCTCCTCGCCGCACATCGCGGCCTCCCCGCCGGCACGACGATCGCCTTCGCCTTCGCCGCCTCGCCCCAGGCCGCCCACAAGCCCGAGCCGAAGCATCACGCAGCCACGAGCGCGCAGACCACGACGACGACGTCCTCCGGCTCACCGCGCCGGGCGCAGAGGCATCGGCCGCAGAAGAAGACGGTGCCGCAGCCGCTCACCGCGGTGCCGGGGCTCGGCTACAGGCCGTCGCACTACGTCTTCCCGGTCGACGGAGGCGCCGACTACGGCGACACGTACGGCGCGGGCCGCAGCGACATCTACGACGGCTGGCACCACGGCGACGACCTGTTCGCGCCGCTCGGCACGCCGGTGGTCGCGGTTGCGACGGGGACGCTCAGCCTCGTCGGCTGGAACAAGCTCGGCGGCTGGCGGCTCTGGCTGACCGACGGGAAGGGGAACTCGTTCTACTACGCCCACCTCGCCGGCTATTCGCAGTCGATCCTCGAGCACCACCAGGTGCACGCCGGCCAGGTGGTCGGCTTCCTCGGCCGCACGGGCGACGCCTTCACCACGGAACCGCACCTCCATTTCGAGGTGCATCCGCACCAGCCCGCGTTCGTCAAGCTCGGCTACGACGGCGCGGTCGATCCCACCACGTACCTGGAGAAATGGAAGATCGAGCACCTGCCGGCCGACGAGATTCCCCAGCCGGCGCGGCTGAGGGCTCCGGTCGGGGCTCCGCGACAGGAGGCCGCGGTCGTCTGGCACCAGCTGCTCGTCGCCCGGCACCTGCTCGGGCTGACCGCCACGGGCTCGGCTGCGGCCGCGCGCCGCCCGCCGTTCCCGCATCCACTGAGCTTCGCGGCCTCAGGAGCCGCTCCGGCGATCGCGGCCGTACGGCCGACGTCCGCGCGCGTCTCGGGCTCCGAGAGCGACGTACCGTTGCTGGTGGGCGGGCCGCTGGGTGGAGTGCTCGCGCTCTCGGTGGTCGCCGGAGCCTTCACCGTCCGGCGCCGACGCCGAACCGCGGCCTCTGCCGCCGTCGACCCGTCGAGCTGATCCGGAAGGCGCCGCTACACTTGGCGCCTGCCCGGCGCATTCGTCTAGTGGCCTAGGACACCGCCCTCTCACGGCGGCGGCACGGGTTCGAATCCCGTATGCGCCTTTCTGAGTCACAAACTATGCCGCTTTTGGCTCAACCATGCGGGACGTTTGTGACAGACATGCCGTCGAAACGCGTCGCGTGCAGACCCCGGTGCAGACCTCGCCGGGTTGCCAGCTTTGTCGACGGCAAGCAACTCGCGGCGGTCAGGCGTAAGGACGCTGGCCCAGCCGTCGGTCCTCTCGCCCGGTTCGGCCTAGTCGAGCTGGCGGAGTGCCGCGCGGACAGCAGCCCTGGCGCGTGTCCCCCACAGGACTTCGACGTTGCCATGATGTGTGACCCTGGCGTTGCGGATTGGCGGCTTGAGCGCACACTTGCACCCCTCAAGGCTCACATAGACATACACGGGGTGCGCTGGGCGCCCGTCGAGGAAAACGAGAAGGCCTTTGAAGTCCTTTGGTGATACGTCGCGCAGGTGAACCCCCTCGGCCCTGAAAGCCTGTTCGACCTGGCGTACGGAGTAGTGATGGGTCGCAGAGTGGTAGCGGTGGGTCGCGAGGTGAAAGCCCCGGTTACTTGGCGCAACAGCTGAGCCGCCGCACCCAGTCAGGGCAATCCCAGCGACTAGCGCGCCAACGGTTCCCAACGCCCCTCGGCTGAACCTGCTCATGCTGTCAATACGGTACTGGGCCGCCCGACTGTCACACCATCGGCGGGCCTCGGGGGTCATTCCGGAACACTGGCCCAACTGAGCGTCCTCGTCTTGGGAAGGTGTGACGTTTCCGCTCGCGGCGTCGTATCTTGGCGACATGAAGATGTTGACCGGATCGGTCGTCCTCGTCGCGGCGGCGCTTGCGCTGTCCGCCTGCGGCGGCAGCAGTATGGTCGCGGTCAACGCTGGCCCCGACTTGGTTCAGGTCACGCTGCATCCGTCACTCTGGAAGCCGATCAGGGCCGAGGCCCGAAGCATGGCCAAATCGCTCGGAGATCCTTCGGTGAAGACCGCGCAGGTGTACGGGCCGGACTCCCGTTACCTCCTCGTCAAGGCGTCGTCGGGCGACTTAGTGCAGAAGATCGCACGGGAGCGAAAGGGCTTCTATCTGATCGTGCTCCACGGTCACTTCGTCTGCCACGGGTGCTCTCGGCCACCCGGATCGACGGCGAAGCCGCCTCAGGGCAAGATCGCCACGGAGGTCTGGTCGCCCAAAACCGGGCAGACTGACTTCGGCATCGGCAACAAGCCGATGGCGACGGCGCACCTCCGAGGCCCTACCGTGATCCAGATCTCAGGCAGGAAACAGAACTTCGCTTATGCGTACGAAGTGCCAATCGACCCCTCCCACCCCGAGCGAGGGCAATGGAGCACGCTGGTGCGCATGCGTCCGGTGAGCGCGGGCTATCGACTGTCAATCGGAAGTCCAGAGCGCGAATGGGTTGTCACCGCCGTAAAGTCGATACCGCAAGATGGCCAGCACGCCGCAGTTCGGGGTTGGCCGGGGCCGAACCCGATCTGGCACGGCAGACTCGTCTTACGCCCTGCCGCCTGAGACGCGTCGTCAGGGGTCATTCTCGAACACTGGGCCAGGCGAATGCCTGTAGCCCGACCAGCAAGCACCGGCTGCCGTTCGGCTTAGGCTGCTCGCTGGAGAACGGCGCGCACGGTCGATGGCCACCAGTTCTCTCCGTCGTGGGCTGTCGGGATGCGGTCGGCGTTGAGGTTCGCGGCGATCTGGCGGAGGCTCTTGCCTGCGGCGCGTTCGTCACGAATGCGCTTCGCCACCTCGGAGGGGACGGCCGGTTTGCGTCCCCGGCTCGCCGGCTCGAGTCGCGGCCGTGCCGTCCGCCGTCGCTCGACCGCTAGTCGCTCGAGTTCGTCGACGGGAATCAGCGTGGTGCCCCAGGGCAGCTCGATCGTGTCTATGTAGGGAAGTAGGCGGCGGAGCGTAGAGGGGCTGATGCCGAGCGCCTCAGCTGCCTGGCTGCGGGTGTAGGCGAGCCGCTCGACGCGGCGTGCTTCGCGCACGACCATCCGCGGTGGTTCAGCGGTTGGCGAATGGGTGATCGGAGGCCTCGGCTCCTGGCTCGGATTGAGGTGGCGACGCGTCTTATCGGCGCGGCGTTGCTGGCGGCGGCGCGACATGCCGTACAAGCGTACACGAATCATATGCCGGTTCTGCACCTAGGTGCATCTGTGTCACGCCCGCTATTCCTGTACGCAAGGAGCGGCTCAGCGCCTGCTGAGCAGCCGCTAGAGCTCGATCGCAGGCGTGCGACGGAGACCTTGTTCCAGTTCAATCAGCCGCTGCAGCGTAGTGAGCGACTCCTGGTCCCGTTCGCGGTCGAGAGCGGCCAGCATCCGCGCGTGATCGTCGAGCGACGCGACCGCCGGCCGCAGCCCTTGCCCGAGCGGCGGGCGCTCGGCGCGGCGTCGCAGGTCGTCGTATCCGTGCGTACCGGCCGGCTCGGGCACGATCTTCAGCTCACCCGCGTCGGTCTCGAGCTCGAGGACGCCGCGGCCGACCAGATCGCGCTCCAGCACCGGAGGCTTCCCATCAGGTCGGCGCGCGTCCAGCTCCTTCAAGGCAAGGCTGAGTCGGCGTAGGTTCTCCTCCCGCGTCGACGGCACGATGTCCAGGCCGTCCGTGAGTTCGCCCGATCCGTGCAGCACCCGACCGAGGCCCCCGACCACGATGTAGGTCACTCGCTGCCGCTCGAGCGCCTGCAGCAGCGCATACGGGTCGAATTCGCTGGCCATCAGCGCCGACGCGCCTTCAGCATCGTCTGCAACCGCTCTTGCGGCGTCCGCTCTAGGGCCTTCCCCAGCCGCGCCTCCAGACGCGCGTCGCGGCCGCGGTACGGCACCAGCGACAGGTCGAGGTCGAAGCCGCAAGCCTGCAGCAGCTCGCGCAGCGTCTCAAGGCTCGGCGTCACGGCGTCGCGCTCCCAGCGCGCAATCTGCGCCCGGTCCTTGCCGCTTCGCCGCGCCAACTCGCCCTGCGAGAGCCCTGCCCGCGTCCGCGCCTGCCGGATCAGCGTGCCGCTCGTCATGCACCTATTGTACTCACCTGGTGCGTTACGCGCATGAGTGACACATCTGTTACAGTGATCTCCATGGCGCGGAAAGTCGACGCGCAGCAGCTCCGGATCGAGGTGGATGGCACGTCGAAGTCCGCCGCGCGCCCGCGGGCACCGGAGCGAGGTAGGCCCGCGCCTTCGCCTGATCGTCATCCACCTGTCAAGGAGCTGCTCAGAACGCCAGGAGCGCTCCTGAACCGGTCCCACCTTCGCCAGCTCGGCCTCGAGCGCCGCGCCGTCGACGCCGTGTTCCGGGCCCTGCCTGTCGTCGCACTTCCCGGCTACTCCCGCCCACTGATCCGCGCCGAGCAATACCTGGAGCTCGTCGAGCATCACACGTTCCGCGACGACCGGGTGCGCCCGATACGGTCGAACGGTGGCTAGCGCCTGGATCACGACGCGGCCGACCGCTGGCGGCCGAAGCCGGTACCGCGTCATGTACCGGCTCGGCGGTCGGGAGAGCATGCCTCGCTACGCCGGCTCCTTCGCGACCAAGCGGGAAGCTCTGACCCGGAAGGCGTGGGTGCTGGGCGAGCTCGCCGCGCTGCGCGTTCCCGATCTTCGCCTAGTGGATGAGCGGTCGTCCTCCCCCACGCTCACCGATGTCGCGGAACGGTGGCAGTCATCGCGGGTCGACGTCGCCACGGGCACCCTCCAGACCTACCGGGTCGCCCTAGGACGCGTCCTGCCAAGACTCGGCGACCGACCTGTCGGCGATATCGACGCCCAGACAATCGCGGACCTCGTGGCAGACCTCCACGAGGAGGGGTTGAAGAAGCAGACGATCCGCAAGACAGTCAGCGTCCTAGCGATGGTCCTCGATCACGCGCGCATACAGCCGAACCCAGCCCGCGATCGCTTGACGGTCAAGCTGCCACGCGAGGAACGCCGCCACGTCCAGCCCCCGACCGCGGAGCACGTCGAGGCGGTCGTCCGTCTCCTGCCGACGCGGTATCGCTTGCCGGCGCTGATCCTCGATGCCACCGGAATGCGCATCGGCGAGCTCGAGGCGCTCACCTGGGGCGACGTCGACGAGCCGCGCGGTCGCTGGCGGATCGCAACGAGCAAGACGGGTCGCCCGCGCTGGGTGAGCCCACCTCCGCTCCTCCTCGACGCCGTCCTCGACCTGTGTCCGCGCGACGACCGCCATCCGGATCGCCGGGTCTTCGAGCAGGTCACGAGCGAGCGTCTCCGTACAGCGCTGACACGTGCGTGCACGGCCGCGGGCGTTCCGGCCTTCTCGCCGCACGACCTTCGCCACCGCCGCGTGTCCTTGCTCCACCTCGGTGGGATGCCGTGGGCGCGAATCGGCGAGCTCGTCGGCCACGACGACCTCGTGACAACGGCTCGCACCTACACGCACGTGGTCGCGGACGAACGCGAGCTCGACTACGCCGAGATCCTCAGCTAACGCAGCTTCGTGTAGGCGCCGCTAGTCGCTTCCGAGGCCGATCGGCACCTTCTCGTCGCCGAAGACGGCCGCGACCTCCAATTGGCCGCCGAGAGCTTCGACGTACCGCGCAAGGGTCGATAGGTAGACATCCCGCTCGCGTTCGATCCGCGACACGTTGGCCTGCGACACGCCCAGAGCGTCCGCGATGTCGCGCTGTGTCAGTTCGCGCGACTCTCGGATCTGGGCAAGTGCCTCTGCATCGCGCATCGCCTGCGCGTAAGCAGCGACACGCGCCGCGCGCGCGGGGTCGGACCGAACTCGCTCTCGTAGGTTCTTGTAGGGCTTCGCCATTAGCGTCCTCCCTCACGTTCTCGCTCGTGTGCGATCTCCTCGAGGTGCTCGTCGTACAGATCGTCGGCGATCGGCACGAACTCGTCGTACCACTCGTTCCAGCTCCCGCGCTTGTCCCCGCCGATCAGCAGAATCGCCTTCCTGCGTGGGTCGAACGCGTAGAGAACTCGAATCGTCGAGGCCGGCGGAATCAACTCCTTCATGTTCTTGTGACGCGACTGCTTCACGTTGTCGGCGAACGGCCGCCCCAGGGCCGGGCCGCGCGCTTCGAGGTACTCGATCGCTGCGTCGATCTTCTCCTGGTCCTCCTCGTCAAGAGCGTCCCACCAGCTCTCGAACTGATCCGTGTACTCGACCTCCCAGGTCGTCGGCATAATGCACGCATTGTATAACGCTTACGTTGTCACCCGCAAGAGGGATCTTCAAACTCGTGCCGTCCCGGCACGGAGAACGTCGCTGCGTGCAGACCCCGGTGCAGTCCTCGCGCGGAAAACATGGCCACTTGCAGGGCTGTCCGAATCCCGTATGCGCCTCTTCGGCTCGTCCGACCATCGCAGTACGCTCGGCCGAGCTTGGCCAGCCATCTGATCGACGCCAGGGGAACCGTCGAACCCAATGTCGACCCGGAGGGCGTCGAGTCGCGGCTGAACGACGGGGTCTTTCTCTGGCTCGACATCGAGAACCCCGGCGACCCCGACTTCAAGCTGCTGCACGACGTCTTCAAGCTGCACCCGCTCGCACTGGAGGACGCGCGCAAGTTCGGCCAGCGGCCCAAGCTCGACACCTACGACGACTTCACGGTGCTGATCGTCTTCGGTGCCGTCGACGATCCGACCCGCCGGTCCGGCCTCGCGCCGATCGAGGTGCACTGCTTCTACTCCGAGAAGTGGCTGATCACCGTGCACAAGGGAGAGTGCTCGGTCTTCGAGGACCTCCGGAACCAGACGCACAAGCAGCTGCAGCGCTACGAGGAGGGCCTCGGCATCCTCTACCTCGTCGTCGACGAGCTCGTCGACAGCTTCTTCCCACAGCTGTCCGAGCTCGACGAGGAGTTCGACGAGCTCGAGGACACGATCCTCACCGACCCCCAGCCGTCCTCGCTGCAGCAGGCGATCACGATGAAGCGGCAGCTCGTGCAGCTGCGGAAGATCGTCAATCCGATGCGGGACATGTTCGCGGCGCTCCTCTCCGGCCGCTACGAGCTGCCGGGCATGACCGACGAGCACGAGCGCTACTTCCGCGACATCTACGACCACCTGATCCGTGTCGCGGAGCAGCTCGACGACTACCGCGACCTTGCCTCCGGGACGACCGACCTCTACCAGTCGACGGTCGGCAACAAGATGAACCTGACCATGAAGCAGCTCGGCTGGGTGGCGACGTTCTTCCTGCCGCTCTCGTTCCTCAGCGGGTTCTTCGGCCAGAACTTCCCCGTGCTCTTTGGCAAGTACCTCCGTCCCGTCTGGACGTTCTGGGTGTTCGGGCTCGGGCTCTCGCTGGCCGCCTTCATCCTCGTCCTCCTCTGGTTCCTGAACAGCGAGCGCGGCAACCTGCGGCTGCGGATGCCGGGCGTCCCCGCTCTGCCTCGCCGAAAATGAGCTCGCCCTTCTGGGCCGCCGAGCACTGGTGCCAGGAGGAGAGCGGCAAGGTCCGCCACTCGTTCGAGCTGGTCGTCCTCGTGTGCGCGCTGCTGATGCTGCCGGCGGTGCTGATCCAGGACTCGTCTCTGCACTCGCCGTGGACCATCCTCTCCTGGGTCCTCGGCACGTTTGTCTGGCTCGTCTTCACCGTCGAGCTCGCGCTCACGCTGCACTACGCCCAGGACCGGCGTGCGGCGCTCCGCGCGCACTGGGCCGACGGAGTCGTCGTCTTCGCGATCTTCCCGCTGTGGGGGCTGTTCTTCGCGGCACTCGGCCCGGGGTGGCTCCGCGGCTGGCGCCTCGCGCGCCTGTGGGTGATCGCCGCCAGGATCTTCCGCGCAGAGGGCCTGCTCACGCACCGCCGGAACCTGCCGTACATCGCGGCGCTGACGCTGCTGCTCGTCACGGTCACGGGGATCGCAGTGCACGAAACCGACCCGGCCCGCTTCCCGAACCCGTGGCGCGGCCTCTGGTTCGCGATCGTCACCGTCACCACGGTGGGCTACGGCGACACCTTTCCGACCTCGCCGCTCGGGCGCCTGATCGCCTCGTTCCTGATGATCGTCGGCATCGGTTTCCTCGGCCTCGCGACCGCTTCGATCGCCGGCCACTTCGTCAACCAGGACGCCGAGGACAAGCACCGCGAGGCGATCGACAAGCAGGACGAGATCCTCGCCGAGCTCCGCCGTGTCCACCAGCGGCTCGACCGGCTCGAGGCCCGGAACTAACTCCCCCTTTCGCAATCGGCGGCGCGGGCGTATCGTCGCAGGGGGCGGGCCTCGGTCGCGGCCCCCTTCTCCGGGGCCCGCCCCTTCAGCACTACGACGCCTGCCCCGACCGACCGGTTCGTTGGATCGGGTACCGACCTACCGGAGTCTTGCGAGATCCGAACCGCGCGTTCGCGAGTAGTAGTGGAAGCACCGACAGAAGCACGGCCGTCCCTGACGCCTGGCCGTGCTTTCGACAGGGACGGCCACCCGTCCTCCCCGGCCGTCCCGCTCCTCGCAGGGGGCGGCTGCCACGGCCATAGCAGCCGCCCCCACCCTCGACTAAACTTGGCGCATGTTCCGAGGCCGCAGGACCGTTGTCGCCGCAGCGCTCGCAATCGTCGCGGCCGCGGCCGTCGCGGCCGGCTGCGGCGGCGGCACGACCGGCGCGGTGCAACTCGACCCGGTCGCGGCCGCCGCGACCAGGACGCAGAATGCGGGCGCGGCGAGAATCCGCTTCGCGCTGGGCGTCCGCGCCCCCCAGCTCGGAGGGAAGGCGCTCCTGATTCGCGGCCACGGTGCAATCGACGGCACCAGCTCGGAGATGAACGTCAAGCTGCCGTCGACGGCGGGCCTGCCCGGGCCGGATCTCGGGAACGCCTCGGTCAAGGAAGTCATGCTCGAGCAGAAAGGCGACTACGTCCTCTACCTGCAGCTCCCGTTCCTCGCCGCGCGGCTGCCCGGCAACAGGCAGTGGATCGCCCTCGACCTCTCGAAGCTCGGCACGTCGGCCGGCGTCGACGTCGGGAAGCTGATGTCCGGCGGCCAGTTCGAGCCGAGCGATCTCCTGTCGATGCTCCAGGCCGACGGGGCGAAGGTCCACAAGCTCGGCACGGCGACGGTCGACGGCACCGCGACGACGCACTACCGCGTCACGATCGACCCGGCCGAGGCGCTTCGGTCGAAAGGGCTGACGAGCCCGCTGTTCAAGGGCGTCGCCTCACGGATCAAGACCATCTCGGCGGGTGTCTGGATCGGCGGCGACGGCCTCGTCCGCCGCGTCGGCTTCGCGTACAGCCTCCCCAAGGCGGCCACGCATCTGGCCATGACGATGGACCTCTACGACTACGGCGCCCACCTCTCGATCGCAGCGCCGCCGAGCGGCCAGGTCTTCGACGCTACGCAGCTCGCCCAGCTGGGCCTCGCCGGCGGCACGCACTAGCTCTCGCGCCGTTTTCGAGGTGCCGGGCCCGGGAACCCTGCATCCGCCGTGCAGCGCCGCTGGAGCAGCTTCAAGCAGATCGTTCGACTCTGGGTCGAGCTGTTCGACAACCACAACCTGCTGACGTACGCGAGCGCGATCGCACTCCGGACCTTCATCGCCGCCGTCGCGTGCACCCTGTTCGCGCTTGGGATCCTCGGCGCCTCCCACCAGCAGCAGCTGTGGCGACAGACGATCGGCCCCGCGATCGAGCCGAAGGTGCTCCCCGACGTGTTCGCCGGGATCGACGAGACGGTGAACCGGGTCTTCTCGTCCTCGACCTTCGCGCTGCTGGCCTTCGCGTCGGCGCTGGCGGTCTGGGAGGTCTCGGGAATCGTCCGCGCCGCGATCGGCGCGCTCGACGAGATCTACGAGACGCCGGAGACGCGTCCCTTCTGGATCCGCTTCCCCCTCTCGTTCGGCCTCGCGATCCTCTTCGTCGCGGCGATGCTCGGTGCGATCGCCATCGTCTGGGCAGGACACGTCTCGGGCAGCTGGAGCGTGCCGATCCTGATCCTGCGGTGGCCTGCCGCCGCCGCCCTCGTCGCGTTCGCGTTCCAGCTGATCGTCCGCTGGGCGCCGGCCGAGCATCGACGGGTGCGCTGGGCGAGCCTCGGCTCGGCACTCGTCGTCGTCGGCTGGATCGGCGAGACGCTGATCTTCACCGCCTACGTGCGATCCGTCGCCGACTTTCGCACCCCCGTCGGCAGCCTCGAGGTGTTCATCTTCCTCGCGACCTACTTCTACGTGGCCGCAATCATCCTGCTGGTGGCGATGGAGCTGGACGAGCTCGTCCGCGCCGACCTGCAGCGCCCGCGGAACAGACAGGTGCTCCTGCCGCTCGTGGCCGGTGTGCTGCGGGGCTAGGCCCCGGTGAGCTCGGCGACGAGCGGCCCGGTGTCGAGCGGCTCGAAGCCCAGCCGGCGTGCGATGTCCTCCGTCGAGGGCCGCGTGCCCTCGGCGAACAGCCCGCGCAGGATCTCTCCCGTCGCGGTGCTCCGCCACCAGTCCTCGCCGATCTCGCGGCGTAGGTACGTCTGGAGCTGGGCCGAGCGGATCCACGCGCGCAGGTAGTCGGCGGAGTAGAAGCCGGCGTCCATGTCCGCCAGATAGCCGCGCGCGTCGTAGCGGAGGCCGGTCCCGGCGGTGAGGAGCGGCTCGTAGTCGCGCGACGAGTTCCCGTGCTCCGACGGGAACGCCTCCCAGAAGCCGAGCTCGTAGCGGAGCTTCGCGGCGTAGCGGCGATAGAGGAACACCTCGAGGAAGCGGGTCGCCTCGGCGTTCTCCGCCGCTTCGGCGTCCGGGAGCCCGAAGTGGAGCGCGTGCCAGCCCGGCTCTCGCGTCACTGCCTCGCAGATGTACGAGTAGATCTCGGTCAACGCGTGGTCGCGCGAGAGCGCCCGGAACGTCCATGGCAGGCGCGGGTCGCAGCCCGCGTAGTGGAGTGCGTGCCCCGCCTCGTGAAGAAACGCCTGGTAGTCGGAGAGGCCGCCCTGGGCGCGCGTGATCAGGTGGACGACCTCGGGCGGGTCGGCCGCGATCACGCAGGCGCGCGGGTTCTTCTGCGGCCTGTCCTCGAGGTCGAGGCGGATGTTGGGAATCGCGTCGAGGTCGAAGCCGAGCGCGCGCACCGTCTCGACGCACACCTCGACCGAGCGCTCCTTCGGGTAGGTCGACTCGAGCGGAGAGAGGCGACGCAGCCAGGCGACGTGCGCACTCGCCGGCACGTCGGCGCGCTCGGGGCCTAGGAGCCGCCCGAACCACTCCTCGCGCAGGCGCGCGTACTCGTCGGCGACGGCATCCGCCGTCCGGCGCAGCACGTCTTCGAGCTCGCGCAGGGAGATCTGCTTGTCGGCCTCGTTGCGCGCGATGGCATCGGGCTCGCCCGACAGCGCGCCCTCGAGGTCATCGCGAGCGATGAGCAGGCCGCGCCGCTGCTCGTTGAAGCCGCCGTCGAGCTCCCGCACCCGGTCGCCCAGCTCGTCGCGCTTCGCGTACTCCGGAAGAACTGCGAGCCTGGCCTGCGCTGCCCGCAGCGGCAGCTCGTCGCCGCCGAACGTCAGCCGAGCTCCGAGGATCGCGTTCTCGAGTTCGTCCTCGCGCGCGGCCAGCTCGGCGTCGACCATGCCGGACTCGCAGGCTCGGCGCAGCCGGTAGAGCCGCTCCCGCTCATCCGTGTCGGTCGCCTCCACCTCGGCCGCACGGAGCGCGTCGAGCTGCTCCGAGGTGAAGAGGTCGGCATGGCGCGCGACGATCGCGGCCTGCTCCGACGTGTCCTTCTCCCCGACCCGGACGGCGCGGACCTCCTCGGCGGCCTCGGCGTAGTACGCCCCGTAGGCGTCCTCGTATTCCTGCGGGCTGCGGGTGGCGGTCGTGCTCAACGGGACGCGTGGGCGTGCGCGAGATTGCGAACGGCCGAGAGGAGTTGGTCCAGCTCGAACGGCTTCGGCAGGACTGCGTCCGCTTCGCTCAGGCCCGGGTGGGTGAGCTCGACCGAGCCGGTGACGAGCACCACCGGGATCGGCGGTCGCCGCGCGTGACACTCGGCCACGAGCGCGTCGCTCCGCTCACGGTGCAGATGGACGTCGAGCACGAGGAGGTCGACGTCCTCCTCCGCCAGCGTCGCCCGCGCGGAGGCCAGCGAATGTGCTTCGAGGACCTCGTGGCCCTCGAGCTCGAGATTGACCCTGCACAACAGCCTGATCGACGGCTCGTCGTCGACGACCAGGACCCGGGTCGCCGCATGACCCCTGGAATCCCCCATCGCCGCGAGTGTAACGGCCTCCCGCCCCGTCCGTACCCTCGGTTCCTGAGCAACCGTTTACCACTTTGAATGCTGCGCACCGGCCTCCCCGTCCCGACCCAGCGCTTCCGACGCCGCTGCTGGCTCGTGTTCCAGCGCGCCCTCGACCCGCTCGCGCCGCCGAGACCGCTGCCTACGCCGCCGCGACCGCCGCCGCCCGGAGACGGCTGAGCGTCGCCTCGCGTCCGAGCAGCTCGATGCTCTCGAACAGGCCCGGAGACACCTTCGACCCGGTCACCGCCACGCGGACCGGCTGGAACGCCTGCCGCGGCTTCAGGCCGAGCCCGTCGGCCGCCGCCCGCAACGCCGTCTCGATCGCGGCCGCCTCGAACGGCTCGAGCGAGACGAGCACGTCCTCGGTCGCCGCGAGCATCGGGCCGCCGCCGTCGAGGTCGGCCGGGTCCGGCTCCACGTCACCGAAGAGAAAACCCGCGAAGCCGGGGAACTCCACCAGCCGCGCGATCTTCTCCTGTACGAGCGGCGCCGCGCGGCTGACGAGCTCGACGTCCCAGTCGTAGCCGTTCTCACCGAGCCAGACGACGAGCCGGTGCGCGAACTCGTCCGGCGGAAGCTCGCGGAGGTAGACGCCGTTCAGCCAGTCGAGCTTCGCGTAGTCGAACTGGGCCGGGCTCGCGCTGACCCGCTCGAGCGTGAAGCGTGCGATCAGCTCGTCCTGCCGCATGATCGTCGTCTCGCCGTCGGGGGCCCAGCCGAGCAGCGCGAGGAAGTTCAGCAGCGCCTCGGGGAGATACCCGTCGCGGCGGAACTCGTCGACGGTGACTGCGCCGTGCCGCTTCGAGAGCTTCTTCCCGTCCGCGCCGCTCACGTTCGGGACGTGCGCATAGACCGGGATGTCGGCGCCGACGGCCCGGATGATGTTGATCTGCTTCGGCGTGTTGGAGATGTGGTCCTCGCCGCGGATGACGTGCGTGATCCCGTCCCAGACGTCCTCCAGCGGCGACGCGAAGTTGTACGTCGGCCGCCCGTCGGAGCGGACGAGCACGAGGTCCTCGATCGTCTCGTTCGGGATCTCGACGTGCCCGCGGACGACGTCGTCCCACCCGGTCGACCCCTCGTCCGGCATCCGGAAGCGGATCGCGCCCTCGTCCTCGTAGGCGTTGCCCGAACCGACGAGCGCGTCGGCGACGCTGCGGCAGTCCTCGATCCGGTCGAGCTGGAACGTGTGCGGGCCGTCCCAGTCGAGGCCGAGCCAGCGGAGGGAATCCTGGATCTGGTCGACCGCCTCGGCGACCTCGCGCGAGGTGTCGGTGTTCTCGATCCGAAGCCGGAACTCGCCGCCCTCGTGGCGAGCGTAGAGCCAGTTGAAGAGCGCGGTGCGGACGTTGCCGATGTGGAGGAGCCCGGTCGGGCTGGGAGCCATGCGGACGCGGACGCTCACGGTCTGCCTATCGTAGAGCGGTGCCTCACGGCGTCGTCTCCGGGTCTCAGATGCGCGTCCTGACGCGCCGCGAGCTCAACCGCGCAACGCTCGCCCGCCAGCTCCTCCTCGAGCGCCGGCGGGT
Source organism: uncultured Actinomycetes bacterium (assembly GCA_963702655.1). Classification (GTDB taxonomy): domain Bacteria; phylum Actinomycetota; class Thermoleophilia; order Gaiellales; family Gaiellaceae; genus Palsa-739. The sequence goes on from CAVPDO010000001.1 coordinate 635,465, forward strand.
CGCCGTCGTCGCCGCCGTCGAGCGGCTCGCGGGCCTGCAGGCGCAGTGGGCGCCGGCGCCGTACGTGGGGCTGTGGACGCGCGTCGAGGGGTTTCGTCGCGAGCTGCTGGAGCGGGCCTTGTTGTCGCGCCGGCTCGTGCGGGCCGTCCTCATGCGCGGGACGATCCATCTGGTGTCGCTCGCCGACTACGGCAGGTTCGGCCTAGCCGTCGGGCCGCCGCCTTGGCTCCGCACCGACGCGGCCGAGCTCGGCGACCGTCTCCACCACGCCGTCCGGGAGTTCGGGAGCGTTCCCCGGACCCGTGCCGAGGTGATCGAGTTCCTCGCCCGTGACCACGGGGTGGATGCACAGAGCGCCGAGGCCGCCTGGTATGCGCTGCGCACGCGCTCCCGTCTCACGCACGCGCCCGAGTCCGGGCTCTGGCGGCAGAACGGACGGACCCGCTACGTCGCGATCGACCATCCGCCCGCCGACCCCATGATCGCGCGGGCCGAGCTCGTGCGGCGCTATCTCGGCGCCTTCGGGCCCGCGACGCGGGCGGACATCGCGGCGTGGAGCGGGCTCCGCGTGCGCGACTTCGAGCCGACGCTCGACGCCCTCGGACCGCTGCGGCGCTTCCGCGACGAGCAGGGACGCGAGCTCTACGACCTCCCGCGCGCGCCTCTTCCGGACGCCGACGCCTCTGCCCCGGTCCGATTCCTGCCACGCTTCGACAACCTCGTCCTCGCGCACCGGGACCGCACGCGCGTGTTGCCCGAGGAATACCGGCCGGCGGTGATCGACGGTGGCTGGGTCAGATCCACGTTCCTGGTCGGCGGCATGGTGGCGGGTGCCTGGGCGGTCGAAGACGGCCAGGTCCGGCTCGAACCGTTCGCGCCGCTGCCTCGGACCGTCCGACGGCAGGTGGAGGACGAGGCGTCGCGACTCGAGGCCTGGCTGTGCTGATCGGCGCGCACGTCTCCTCCGCCGGCGGGATCGACAAGGCCGTCGACCGCGCCGTCGACCTCGGCGCCGACTCGGTGCAGGTCTTCACCCAGAGTCCGCGCACCTGGCGGCCGACGAACCACGACCCGGCGAGCTTCGACCGCTTCCGCCAGAAGCGGACAGAGGCGGGGATCGGCGGTGTGCTCTGCCATGCGCTCTACCTCTGCAATCTCGCCGCTCCCGACGACACCGTCTACGAGAAGTCCGTCGCTGCGATGCGCAACACGATGGAGGTCGGCTGTGCGATCGGCGCGGACGGAGTCGTCTTCCACGTCGGCTCGCACCTCGGCAGCGGCTTCGAGACGGGCCTCGAGCGCGCGGTGCCCGCGCTGGAGCAGGTACTCGAGCTCTGCTCCGACGAGACGTGGCTGCTGATGGAGAACTCGGCGGGCGCGGGCGGCACGATCGGCCGCTCGATCGAGGAGCTCGCCGCGATCCACGGGCGGCTCGGCGGCCACCCGCGGCTCGGCGTCTGCCTCGACTCCTGCCACCTCTGGGTCTCCGGCGTCGACGTGACCGACCCGGCCGCGCTCGACGCCTGCCTCGACGAGCTCGAGGCCGCGATCGGGCTCGACCGGCTGCGCGCGCTCCACGTCAACGACGCCGCCGCTCCGTTCGGCTCGAACCGCGACCGCCACGCGAACATCCTCGAGGGCGAGCTCGGCGAGAAGCTCGGCGTGTTCCTGTCCAACCCGCGCCTGCAGGGGCTGCCCGCCGTGCTCGAGACCGCCGGCCCCGAGAACCGCGGCCCGGACGCAGCCGAGATCCGCAAGACGAAAGAGCTGCGGGCGCGCTGGCTGGCCTGAGCGGAAAGCGCTACCGCTGGATCGTGCTCGCCGCGGGGACGCTCGCGCAGGCGAGCTTCTCGGCGTCCTCCGTCGGGCTGCCCGCACTCGGCCCGACGCTCAAGTCGGAGTACGGGCTGACGCTCGGCCAGACCGGGGTCGTACTCGCGGGGGTCGGCATCGGGATGCTGTTCACGCTTCTGCCCTGGGGCCTCGTCGCCGATCGCGTCGACGAGCGCTGGGTGATCGCGACGGGCCTCAGCGGCGCGGGCCTGATGCTGCTCGTCGCCTCCACGACCGGCACGTTCGGAGCGGTCACGGGCGTGCTCGTCGCCGTCGGAGCGCTCGGGGCGAGCGTGAACGCCGCCAGCGGCCGCGCGATCATGGGCTGGTTCCCGGCCTCGGAGCTCGGTCTGGCTCTCGGGATCCGACAGACGGCGATCCCGATCGGCGGCGCGGTCGCGGCCGCCACTCTGCCCGCGCTCGCCTCGGCGGGGGGCACCCGGCTCGCCTTCTTCTTCCTGGCCGGCTCGTGCCTGACGGGAGCACTCGTCGCCGCCTTCTTCATCCGAGCCGGCGCGGAAGCGGAGCCCGAGGAGCTGGGCGACGTCACCGCTCCGGTGCGCAGCTCGTGGATGTGGCTGCTCGGCACCGGGACGGGGCTCTACCTCGTGGCCCAGATCGGGATCACCGGCTTCGTCGTCCTCTTCCTCCACGAGCACCGGCAGCTGTCGAAGGAAGCCGCCGGCGCGGTGCTGGCGGTGATCTACGTGCTCGCGGTCGCGGCGCGCATCGGCTCCGGCCGTTTGTCCGACCGCCTCGGCAGCCGGCTCGGACCGCTCAGGACGATCGGAGTTGCGAGCGCGCTGTTCACCGCCGCCGTCGCCGCCGCCACCGACGCCCCGCTCGCGGTCCTCGTCCCGCTCTTCGTCGTCGCCGGCGTCCTCAGCATGTCGTGGAACGGCCTCTCCTACGCGGCGGCCGCGGAGACGGCCGGAGCCACACGCACCGGCGCCGCGCTCGGGTTCCAGCAGACGCTGCTCGGCGTGGTGGTCGCCGGCGCACCGCCCGTGATCGCGCTCGTCGCCACGCACAGCTGGCGAGTCGCGTTCTTCCTCGCCGCGGCCGGCCCGGCGCTCGGCGTCGTCGTCCTGCAGCGGCTGCGGGAGCCGGCTAGGAGACCCGCGCGAACACGCGGAACGTCGGCGAGCCTGCCGGCAGCTCCCCGAACTCCGGATTGACGCAGCCGAGCTCGGTCTCGCGCTGCGAGAACGTCGACTGCACCGCCGCCTCGCACATCGGCAGCGGCCCACGCAGCGCCCGCACCGCGCCGAACCCCTCGCGCGACCGTTCCGCGAGCGCGAGCATCTCGACGTCGATCTCCGCTTCGTACACGTTCTGCAGGCAGCCCATGTACGTGTGCCCATGCTCCTCGTACGCGTAGACGAACGGACACGACCGCTCGAGACACGCCGCCGGGTAGACGACCTTCTCGCAATGGACGGCGCAGCCCCTGCACTCCATCGCGTCCTGCGGGTGCAGTGGGAGCGTCGCGGTCGCTTGCTCGGGCGTCATGACCCCATTGTTGGCGCGGATGCAGGGCTGCGCAAGACTTGACAGAGGGCGGCGGTAGCGCTAGGCATGCCCTCCTCGTCCCCGTCGAGCCGCTCTTTAGGCTTGGGCGGTGGGCCGAAAGCTTCTCTGGGCGTCGCTCGTCCTGGCGCCGGTCACGATCGCGGCGGACCGGCTCTCCGGGGCCGGCGAGGTCACGCTCTTCGTGCTCGCGGCGATCTCGCTGATTCCTCTCGCGTGGCTGATCGGGGAGTCGACCGAGCACGCGGCGGAGCACACCGGCCCCGGCATCGGCGGCTTCCTCAACGCGAGCTTCGGGAACGCGCCGGAGCTGATCGTCGCGCTCGTCGCCGTCGGGGCGAACCTGCCCGTCGTCGTACTCGGCTCGCTTGCGGGGAGCGTGATCTCGAACCTCCTGCTCGTCTACGGGGTCACGCAGATCGCCGGCCCCGACGGAGCGAAAATCGACCGGCGCTCCCTGCTCCTGCAGCTCGGGCTCGTCGGAGTGGCCGTCGTCGCCTTCGCGGTGCCGACCGCGCTCGGCTACACCGGCGCGCCGCAGCGACACGCCGTGGCGGTCGCCTCGGTGCCGGTGGCGATCCTGCTCCTGGTGATCTATGTCGCCGTAGTCGGTCGCAACCTCCAGCGCCACCGGGAGGGCGAGCGCCAGCGGGACGAGCCGGGCGAGGGAACCTGGACGCTGTCGACCGCGCTCATCGTTCTCGGCGTGGCGACCGGCGCGACGGCCTGGGTGAGCGAGATCCTCGTCCACTCGTTGCACGCGTTCGCAACGGCCGTCGGCCTGAGCGAGTTCTTCATCTCGATCGTGATCGTGGCAATCGTCGGCAACGCAGCCGAGCACGGCGGGGCAATCGTCATCGCGAGTAAAGGGAAGATGCGGCTCGCGAGCGAGATCGCGATTTCCTCGAGCGCGCAGGTCGCGTTGCTCGTCGTGCCCGTGGTGACGCTGCTCTCCCTGCTCTTCACGCATCATCTGGCGCTCGCGTTCCGCTGGACCGAGCTCTTCGCCATGGCCGGCGCCGCGGTCGTCGCCACGGCCGTCGTCTGGGATGGCCGTTCGAGCAGGCGCGAGGGTGTGTTCCTCGTCATCGCCTACATCGCGGCGGTCATCGGCTTCTACCTCGGAGGCGGTCGGTGAAGATCGTGTAACGACCTTCCCCGGCCGCGCCGACTTCGTCTACCCTCGAAGACATGGCCGTGAGGGAGCAGCCGCAAGGCGATCTAGCTATGCCCGCCCACGCCGCGGTCGAGGCGCGGGACCTGACGCGGGTCTACGGCGACGGGACGACCGCCGTCGAAGCGCTGCGCGGCGTCGAGATCGACGTCAAAGCGGGCGAGCTCGTGGCCGTGATGGGGCCGTCCGGCTCGGGCAAGTCGACGCTGATGCACATCCTCGCCGGCCTCGACAAGCCGACCGCGGGGACGGTGATGATCGCCGGCACCGAGATCACCGGGCTCGACGACTCGGCGCTGACGAGGCTCCGGCGTCGGCACATCGGCTTCGTGTTCCAGTTCTTCAACCTGCTGCCGATGCTGAACGCCGAGGAGAACGTGCTCTTGCCGCTCTCCATCGCCGGTGAGAAGCCGGACCGGGCGTGGCTCGACGAGCTACTCGGGAAGATGGGGCTCGACAAGCGGCGCAGCCACCGGCCGTCGGAGCTCTCGGGCGGCGAGCAGCAGCGCGTCGCCATCGCGCGCTCGCTCGTCTCGCGGCCGACGATCCTGTTCGCCGACGAGCCGACGGGGAACCTCGACTCGAAGACCGGCGGCGAGATCCTCGACCTGATCCGCGACTCGGTCGATTCGTACGGCCAGACCACCGTCATGGTGACGCACGAGCCGCGCGCAGCCTCGACCGCCGACCGGATCCTCTTCCTCTCGGACGGGCTGATCGTGAAGGAGCTTCACGAGGCGACGGCAGCCGACGTGCTGGCCGTGATGAGCAACCTCGGCTGATGTTCCTCGTCGCCCTCAAGGGGCTGGCGGGCCGGAAGCTGCGCGCCGCGCTGACCGCGGTCGCAATCGTCCTCGGCGTCGCGATGATCAGCGGCACCTACATCCTCACCGACACGATCAAGGCCGCGTTCAGCACGGTCTTCACCACGGTCTACGCGAAGACCGACGCCGTGATCAGCGGCAAGGTCGCCTTCGGAAACAGCAACACGAGCAGCAACTTGCCGCCGTCCTTCCCGGAGTCGCTGCTCGGCAAGGTGCGCAACCTGCCGGGCGTCGCCGAGGCCGAGGGCGGCATCAGCGACGAGGCCCATATCGTCGGCAAGGACGGCAAGATCATCGCCACCGGCGGCTCGCCCGGCCTCGCGTTCAGCGTCCATCCACACGGCGACCAGCGCTTCAACCCGCTCACGCTCAAATCGGGCACGTGGCCCGTCGGCGCACATGAGGTCGGGATCGACGCGCACACGGCGAGCAAGGAGAACCTCAAGGTGGGTCAGACGGTCGGCGTCGTCGCGCAAGGGCCGGTGACCCCCTACAAGATCGCCGGGATCGTCAAGATCGGCGGCGTCTCGTCGCTCGGCGGCGCGACGATCACCGTCTTCGACTTCCCGACCGCGCAGAAGATCTTCCACAAGGAAGGGAAGCTGGACGGCATCGACATCGCCGCGAAGTCGGGCACGAGCTCCGAGGAGCTCGTGAAGGAGATTCAGCCGATCCTGCCTCCGACCGCGCAGGTCAGGACGGCGGAGGCCCAGGCCAAACAGGCTACGAAGGACACGAACGGCTTCCTGTCGATCATCAACGACTTCCTGCTCGCGTTCGGCGGCGTCGCTCTGTTCGTCGGAGCGTTCGTGATCGCGAACACGCTTTCGATCACCGTCGCTCAGAGGACGCGCGAACTCGCGACGCTGCGAACGCTGGGCGCGACGAAGCGGCAGGTGCGCGCATCCGTCCTCCTCGAGGCGGCCGTCATCGGGGTTCTCGCATCGTTGGTGGGGCTTTTCGTCGGCCTCGGGCTCGCCAAGGGCCTCAATGCCCTCTTCGTCAAAGCGGGGATCGATCTCCCCCAGGCCGGGACCGTGTTCGCGACGAGGACCGTGGTCGTCGCACTGGGCGTCGGCATCGTCGTCACGCTCCTCGCCGCTCTTTGGCCGGCTTTTCGTGCGACGCGCGTCGAACCGATCGCCGCGGTACGCGAGGGCGCGGTTCTCAAGCCCTTGCTCTCGGGTGGAGCGGTGACGACCGTCGCCCTTTCGGTCATCGGAGGGGCAGTGGCGCTGATGCTCGTCGGGCTGTTCGTCCACGGCCTCTCGACGACGGAGCGCCTCCTCGCGCTCGGCGTCGGTGCCGCCGCCGTCTTCCTCGGCGTCGCCTTGCTCGCGAAGGTTCTCGTCCCGCCGTTGGCGAGGGTGCTCGGTTGGCCGGCAGCTCGGCTGGCCGGCGCGCCGGGTGAACTTGCGCGTGGCAATGCCATGCGGAATCCTTCGCGCACCGCTGCCGCCGCAGCCGCTCTCATGATCGGGCTGGCGCTCGTCACCCTCGTCTCGGTTCTCGCAGCAGGGCTGAAGTCGACGTTCAACAACGCAGTCGACTCGGTCTTCAAGGGCGACTACGCGTTGACGGCGACCGACAACTTCTCCCCCATCTCGATCGCGTCGGAGCAGGCGCTGGCGAAGGTGCCGGGTGTCAACGTCGTCTCCGGCGTGCGCGCAGGCGACGGCAAGGCGTTCGGCCACAGGATCAACGTCACCGGCGTGCCCGGCGACATCTCGAAGGTCATCGTCGTGCCCTGGCAGGAGGGATCGCAGGCGACTCCTGGACACCTCGGCCAAGACGGGGCGTTCGTGGACAAGAGCTACGCGAAGAGCAACGACCTGTCGGTCGGCTCACCGATCGCGGTCGAGGTGCCTTCCGGCAAGACGCTGCACCTCACGCTCAAGGGGATCTTCGCGCCACCGAAGGGCGGCTCGCCGTACGGCGACGTCACGATCTCGCAACAGCGCTTCGACGCGGAGTATCAGAACCCGCAGAACCTCTACGCCTTCGTGGACATGGCCGGCGGGGTCACCGCGACGAACACCGCGGCGCTGACCAAGGCACTCGACTCGTTCCCCGACGCGAAGATCGCCACCGCCAGCGAATTCAAGAAGAACCAGGAGCAGGGGATCAACACGCTCCTCAACCTCCTCTACGTGCTGCTCTCGCTCTCGATCCTGATCAGTCTCTTCGGGATCGTGAACACGCTCGTCCTGACGGTGTTCGAACGAACGCGCGAGCTCGGCATGCTGCGCGCGATCGGGATGACGCGGAGACAGGTACGCCGGATGATCCGGCACGAGAGCATCGTCACGGCCCTGATCGGCGCCGCACTGGGCATCCCCCTCGGCGTGGTGCTAGCGCTCATGGTCGGCAAGGCGATCAACTTCGCCGCCTTCACGGTCCCGTGGGGCACGCTGATCGTCTTCGTGATCGCCGCGATCCTCGCCGGCCTGCTCGCAGCCATCCTCCCGGCACGTCGCGCCGGGAAGCTCAACGTCCTCCAGGCGCTCCAGTACGAGTAGCTAGTCGGCTGCGCGCCACGGGCCGGGTTCGCGCGTGACCGGGTACCCGGCCCAGACCAGGCGCGCGATCGAGCCGTCGGGCTCGCGCACGACGCGCAGTGCCTCGCCGTGCTCCGGGCCGGACACGGTGCGCCAGCGGTCGTCCGTCTCCCGTTCGTAGACCGAGGACTGCCGCCAGTCCGGGATCCCGTCGAAGCGCGCCTCGAGCTTCCCCTCGCGCCAGCGGAACACGAGGCGCGCCGCCTCCATGAACCAGATGCCCAGCAGCGGGACGACGTCGGCGGGCGGCGGCTCGCCGACCCGCCACGTCTCGGGCGCGACGGGCCACTCCTCGATCGTCGTGCCCAGCAGCGCGACACCGAGCTCGCCGAGGTCCGCCTCGCTCTCGTTCGTCAGCGCCGCCACGGCGACCTTCTCCTTCGCCGAGAAGTCGAGCGTCGCGATGAATCCGGGCATCGAGCCGCCGTGGCCGGCGAGGATCCGGTCGCCGTCACGGGACAGTCCGAGGCCGAGCCCGTAGCCGGCCAGCCAGCGTTCGTGGTCGGCGATCGTCTGCACCGTCCGCATCTCCTCGGCACTCGACGACGCGAGCACGGACTCGTCGGGATCTGCGAGGAACGCGCCCCAGCGGCAGATGTCGCCGGCAGTTCCCCAGAGCTGCCCGGCCGACGCCCACGCGCCGGTCTCGACGTCGACCGCGTTCCAGACGCCGTCGGCGTACGGCTGCGCGAGATAGCCCTTCGCCGCCGGCGCGGTGGGCTCGAAGCTCACGCGCGTCAGGCCCACCGGCTCGAACAGCCGCTCGCGGACGTACTCCTGGTACGCCATGCCCGAGACGCGCTCGACGACGACGCCGAGCAGCGCGAAGGCGAGGTTGGAGTAGTGGAACCGGGCGCCGGACGGAAGCACGAGCTCCGCCTGCGAGAGCGTCTCGAGCAGCTCGTCGGGCGGGGCGAACCGCAGGCTCAGCCACGAGTCGTCCTGTGTCTCCCGCTGCAGGCCCGACGCGTGCGAGAGCAGCCGGCGGATGGTCGGCGTGTGCGCCGCGCCCTCGACGTGGCGGTCGAGCGTGTCCTCGAGATCGAGCTTGCCCGCGTCGCGCAGCTGCATGATCGCCGCCGCAGTGAACGTCTTCGTGATCGAGCCGATGCGGTACTGCGTGTCGGACGTGGCCTCGAGGCCCGCCTCGACGTCCGCGACGCCGACCGCCGCCTCCCAGATCAGCTCGCCGTCGCGGAGCACGGCAGCGGCGATGCTCGGAGCGCGCTTCTCGCGCTGCGAGCTGCGGACGAGCCGCTCGAGGCGCGCCGCCAGCCGTTCGGAGATCTCAGACATGGACGGCGAGCACCTCCCGCAGCGGCTCGATCGCCTGCTCGAGCTCCTCGTCCCCGATGTCGAGATGCGTGACGGCGCGCAGCCAGCCCGGGCGGAGGCCGCCGAGCCCGACGCCTCGCTCGAGGAGCCGTTCGCGCAGGCCCGGCTCGTCGGGAACGGGAACGAAGTTCGTCTCGACCGTAGCCGGGTCGATGCCGATTCCCTCGGCGAGCCTTCGCGCGCGTGCGTGATCGTCGGCCAGACGTTCGACGTGGTGGTCGAGCGCGTAGAGCATCGCGGCCGCGGCGACTCCCGACTGCCGGAGCGCGCCGCCGAACAGGAACTTCGCCTCCCACGCGCCCTCGATCGTCTCCGCCGGGCCTGCCGAGGATCGCGCCGAACGGGCAGCCGAGCCCCTTCGAGAAGCAGATGGTGACGGTGTCGGCCAGTGCCCCCCAGGCGGCCGGCTCGCTGCCGGCGGCGACCGAGGCGTTGAAGAGACGCGCCCCGTCGAGGTGGACGGAGGCGCCGCGGGAGCGCGCACCCTCGACCACCCCACCGAACTCGTCGAGCGGCCAGACCCGGCCGCCGGAGCTGCGATGCGTGTTCTCGAGCACGAGCACGCTGCCCGGGCCGAACTCGTCGACCTCCTCGATCTGCTCCGGCGTCGGACGTCCCTCCTCGGCGGCGAGCCCCTGCATCACGAGGCCGGAGTGGATCGCGGGGCCTCCCCACTCGTAGATGAGGACGTGGGTCCGCTCCTCGGCGACCACCTTGCAGCCGGGCCGGCTGAGCACACGCAGCGCGGCCTGGTTCGCCATGGTCGCCGTGGGGAAGAAGAGCGCGGCCTCCTGGCCGAGCAGATCGGCCATGCGGCGCTGCAGCTCGTTGGTGGTCGGGTCCTCCAGCTCCTGCTCGTCGCCGACCTCTGCGGCGGCCATCGCGGCGAGCATCCCCGGAGTCGGCTTGGTGACGGTGTCGGAGCGGAGATCGATCACGACCGCGGACGCTACCGTAGCCCGGTGGATCTGGACCTCCTCGAGCGGACGCTGCGCGAGCGCGGCGAGCCGGCCTTTCGCGCCCGGCAGGTGTGGGAGTGGACGGCGCGCGGCGCCGTCGGCTACGAGGCGATGACGAACCTGCCGCTCGTGCTGCGCGAGGAGCTCGCGGCGGCCGTGCCATTTTCGACCCTCGAAGTCGAGACCGAGCGCGAGTCGCGCGACGGGACCGTCAAGACGCTCTTCCGCACCGCCGACGGACATCCGGTCGAGGCCGTGTTGATGCGCTATCGCGACGGCCGACGCTCGCTCTGCCTCTCCTCGCAATCGGGCTGCCCACTCACGTGCACGTTCTGCGCGACCGGAGCGATGACGTTCGGCCGCAACCTCACCGCGTCCGAGATCCTCGACCAGGCCCTGCACTTCCGCCGGCTCACGGATGTCGACCACGCCGTGTTCATGGGGATGGGCGAGCCGATGCTGAATCTCGACGAGGTGCTCGCCGCGGCGCGACGGCTGCCGGCTCTGGGGATCACGCACCGGCGGACGACGATTTCGACGGTCGGCTGGCTGCCGGGTCTGAAGCGGTTCGTGGACGAAGTCGACGAGCCGATCCGCCTCGCGCTCTCACTCCATGCGCCTGACGACGCGCTGCGGTCGCGGATCATGCCGGTCAACGACCAGTATCCGGTCGCGGAGATCATCGCCGAGTGCCGCCGGCAGGCGGAGACGACGAGGCGCCGCGTCTTCGTGGAGTACGTGATGCTCGCGGGCGTGAACGACGCGCCGGAGCAGGCACGCGCACTCGCCCAGCTACTCGGCCGCGACCACTTCAAGGTCAACCTCATCCCCTACAACCCCACTGGTCTCTTCGAAGGTTCCTCGCGAGACCAGATCGCCGCCTTCCGGCACGAGCTCGAGCGCGCCCGCATACCCGTGACCGTCCGCCTCACGCGCGGCCGCGACATCGAGGCCGCCTGCGGGCAGCTCGCCACGGCGCCGCGTCCCGTCAGCCGCGGTTCGCGTCGTTCTCGAGCCAGCGCCCCGACACCCGCGACCTGAAGTCGGGCTGGAGCCGGAAGCCGAGCGACTCGTAGAACGCCTGCGCGTCGTCGGTCTGCAGGCCGACGTGCTGGCCCGGCACCGCCTCGCAGAGCCGCTCCACCATCGCCCGGCCGATGCCGCGCCGGCGGTGGCCCGCCGCCGTCCACACGTCGAGCAGGTACGCGTTGCAGACTCCGTCCGAAAGGAGCCGTGCCATCCCGACGACCCGGTCGCCGTCCCACGCGATCGCCACGTGCTGCGACTGCTCGAACGACCGGCGCAGAGCCGTCGGCGAGCGGCCGTTGTCGAAGTCGTCGGCGGCGAGGTCCGCCTTCGCCCGCTCCCAGTCGACGCCTTCGAGGGTGCCGGAGACTCGGATCCCCTCGATCAGACACCCTTCGGCGCCTGCGCCGCGACCGGACGAGCCTCCGCCTCGGCTTGCGGATGCGCCTCGAACGCGTACTTGACCACGGGCTGCTTCGCGGCGCGCACTTCGTCGAGCCGCTTGACCGGGCGGAGGTGCGGCGCTTCCTTCAGGAGCTCGGGCTCCTCCGCCGCCTCGCGGGCGATCGCGAGCATCGCGTCGCAGAAGGCGTCGAGCGTCTCCTTCGCCTCCGTCTCGGTCGGCTCGACCATCAGCGCCTCCGGAACGATGAGCGGGAAGTAGATCGTCGGCGGATGGAAGCCGTAGTCCATCAGCCGCTTCGCGACGTCGAGGGCGGTGCAGCCGTGCTCCTTCTTCAGGCTCCGCGCCGAGAGGACGAACTCGTGCATACAGAGCCGGTCGAACGGCAGGTCGTAGGCGTCCTTGAGGCGCGCGAGGACGAAATTCGCGTTGAGCACCGCCGCCTCGGACATCTCTCGCAGCCGCGGGCCCCACATTCGGATGTAGGCGTACGAGCGGACGAAGACGCCGAACGGCCCGGTAAAGCCGCGCACCTTGCCGATCGTCTGCGGCCGGTCGTAGTCGAGCCCGAAGCCGCCCTCTTCCCGCCGGATCACCGCCGGCACCGGCAGGAACGGCTCGAGGATGTCGCGCACCGCGACCGGGCCGCCGCCCGGGCCGCCGCCGCCGTGCGGCTGGGAAAACGTCTTGTGCAGGTTGATGTGGACGATGTCGAAGCCCATGTCGCCGGGCCGCGAGATCCCGCACACCGCGTTGAGGTTCGCGCCGTCGTAGTACATGAGCGCGCCGGCGCCGTGGAAGATCCGCTCGATCTCCTCGATGTTCTCGTCGAAGAGGCCGAGCGTGGACGGGTTCGTGAGCATCAGCGCCGCGGTGTGCTCGTCGACCTTGCCGCGCAGGTCTTCCACGTCGATGTTCCCGCGCGCGTCGGTCTGCACGTGCGTGAGCTCGTACCCCGCCATCGTGACCGAGGCGGGGTTCGTGCCGTGCGCCGTGTCGGGGATCACGACCTTCCGCCGCTGCTCGCCCTCGCCCCGCGCGGCGAAGTACGCACGTACGAGCAGGAGCCCGGTCAGCTCGCCCTGGGAGCCGGCCGCCGGCTGGAGCGAGACGGCGTCGAGGCCCGTCACCTCCGCGAGGATCTCCTGCAGCCGCCACATCAGCTCGAGCGCGCCCTGCGCCCCGTCCTCCTCCTGCAGCGGGTGGAGCCGGGCGAACCCCGGCAGCGCCGCGAGCCGCTCGTTGATCCGCGGGTTGTACTTCATCGTGCAGGACCCCAGCGGATAGAAGCCGGTGTCGACGCCGAAGTTGCGCGTGGAGAGCTCCGTGAAGTGGCGGACGAGCTCGAACTCCGGCACCTCGGGCAGCCGCGGGGGCTCGGCGCGGCGGAGCTCCTCCGGCACCTCGGGCGGCGACGGCAGCTGCTCGTAGTGCGGCAGTGCCGACGCGCGGCGGCCTGGTTGCGACTTCTCGTAGATGAGCTTCACGCCGCTGCCCTCATTGCGCGACCTCGGCGAGCACGTCGGCGAGGCGGTCGATCTCCTCCGGGGTGCGCCGCTCGGTGACCGCCACGAGCAGGACGTCGTCCATCCCCTCGTAGTCGCGCCCGAGCGGGTAGCCGGGATGGACTCCCCGCTCGCGTGCGTCGGCGACGACCTCGCGCGCGTTCCGTCCGACGCGGACCGCAAACTCCTTGAACGTTGCCTGGTTTGCGAACAGCGGCTCGAGCCCCGCGCGCTCCGCGAGGCGTTGCTTCGCGTACGCGGCCAGCGACAGGCAGGTCTCCCCCAGCTCTCGCAGCCCCTGCGGCCCGAGCCACGTGAGGTAGACGAGCCCGCCGAGCGCGAGCAGCGTCTGGTTCGTGGTGATGTTCGAGGTGGCCTTCTCCCGCCGGATGTGCTGCTCCCGGGTCTGCAGGGTGAGGACATAGCCGCGCTCGCCCGCGGTGTCCACCGTCTCACCGACGATGCGGCCCGGCATGCGCCGGATGAACTCCTGGCGCGCCGCGAGGAAGCCGTAGTGCGGTCCGCCGAAGGATGGGAAGTTCCCGGCAGCCTGTCCCTCCCCGAGCGCGAGCGCGGCTCCGTAGCGGCCGGGCGCCTCGAGCACGCCGAGTGACAGGGGGTCGACGTGCGCGATCGGCAGCGCGCCCGCGTCGGCGGCTCGGGAGACGAGCTCCGGCGCCGGTTCGAGGCAACCGAAGAAGTTCGGCTGCTGGAAGAAGACCGCCGCGGCGTCCACGGCGGCACGCTCCAGCTCGTCCGGGTCGGTCGTGCCACCGCGGTGCGGCACCTCGACGACCTCGAGGCCGAAGCCGGCGGCGTAGGTCTTGACTACCTGGCGCACCTGCGGATTCAGCGCCTCGGTCACGACGATCTTGTCGCGGCCGGTCGCGTGCTTCGCGACGTAGCAAGCGTCGGCAGCGACGACCGTGCCGTCGTAGCCGGACGCGTTCGAGACGTCCATGCCCGTCAGCTCGCAGACGGCCGTCTGGTACTCGAAGATCGCCTGGAGCACGCCCTGGCTCATCTCCGGCTGGTACGGCGTATAGGCGGTCAGGAGCTCGCCGCGCTGCAGGATCGCGTCGACGACCGCCGGCACGTAGTGGTCGTAGATGCCCGCCCCGAGGAAGGACAGCTCACGGCCGGCGTCGGCGTTCCGCTCCGCGAGGGCGGCGACGTGCGCGAAGACCTCCTGTTCCGACAACGCCGGCTCGAGGTCGAGCTCCCGTCCGAAGCGCACCGGCTGCGGCAGGTCGCGGAAGAGCTCGTCGACCGAGCCGACGCCGATCGTCGCGAGCATCTCCTCCCGGTCGGACTCGGTCAGCGCGAGGAACGGGTGCGTCACTGCTGGGCCAGCAGCTCCCGGTAGGCGTCGGCGTCGAGCAGCGCGTCGACCTCCCCGGGATCCGCGACGCGGATGCGCAGCAGCCAGCCGTTCCCGTAGGCGTCCTCGTTCACCGTCTCGGGTGCGTCGACCACCTGCCGATTCACCTCGAGCACCTCGCCGGAGAGCGGCGCGATCACGTCGGAGACGGCCTTCACCGACTCCACCTCGCCGTAGGACTTGTCCTTGGTCACCGACGACCCCACCTCGGGCGCCTCGAAGTGGACGAGCTCGCCGAGCGCGTCGGCGGCGAACCACGTGATTCCGAGCACGGCCTCGTCTCCCTCCACCCGCGCCCAGTCGTGCTCGGAGTGGTACTTCAGATCGTCGGGGTAGCTCTCGGCGGCTGCCACTCAGTCCTCCCTCGTGTAGATCGGCTTCTTGACGACGCGCGCCCGACGTGCGCGCCCGCGGACGTCGATCGTGAGCCCGGTGCCGGGCTTGGCCTGCGCGGCCGGAACGTAACCCAACCCGATCCCGACTTCGAGCATCGGCGAGTGCGAGCCGGAGGTCACCTCGCCGCCGCCCTCGATGGCCATGCCCTGGCGCGGAATCGCCTTCTCCTCCATCACGAACGCCACGAGCCGGCGCTCGGGGCCGTCTGCCTTGACGCGGCGGAGGACGTCGACGCCCTCGAACTCCTTGTCGAGGTCGCACAGCCACCCGAGACCGGCGGAGATGGGGTCGGTGTCCGGCCCGATGTCGTTGCCGTGCAGCGGATAGCAGACCTCGAGGCGCAGCGTGTCGCGGGCGCCGAGCCCGCACGGGACGGCCCCGCGCTCGAGCACGGCGTCCCAGAGCCGAACGACGTCCTCGCTCATGCACAGGAGCTCGCACCCGTCCTCGCCCGTATAGCCGGTGCGATTCACCATCAGCTCGACGCCGTCGATCGAGGCCTCGGCGAACGTGAACGCGGGTGCGGACGGCAGGCCGAGCCGCTCGATGGCCTTCGGCCCCTGGACCGCGAGCAGCCCGCAATCGTCGGAGACGTCGCGCACGTCCGAGCCGGCGACCTCGTGCTCCTTCAACCATTCGTAGGCGCTCGCCCGGTTCGAGGCGTTCACGACGAGGAGATAGGAGTGCTCGCCGACCCGGTAGACGATCAGGTCATCGATGATCCCACCCTCCGCGTTCGTCAAGAGCGTGTACTGCGCGTCGCCGGGCTCGAGCCTGTCGAGGTCGTTCGAGAGCGTGCTCTGGAGCAGGTCGTGGGCACGCGGGCCTTCCACCTCGAGTTCGCCCATGTGCGAGACGTCGAACACGCCGGCATCCGCCCGGACGGCCCGGTGCTCGGGAATGACCCCCTCGTACTGCACCGGCATCTCCCAGCCGGCGAACGGCACGAGGCGGGCTCCGAGCTCGACGTGGAGGTCGTACAGCGGCGTGTGCAGAAGCGTCGCGGGCATGAGCACGGCCGATCCTAGTGCGTGGCCCCGTTGCCCCGGCTCAGTCGAAAAGTCCCCGGAACGGAGCCGCCCCGACTCGTTCCTGAGAACGGGCCGGGGCGGCGGACCGGGTCGTGAGGTTGACTCGTATCCGGGTCAACCCTGTTGAGGGCACCGCTCGTGTGCCCCGTCTGGACGGGCCCAAACCTGCCGGGCCGCAGAATTTCGCGAGCTGCCGCGTCGCTCGGCTATTCGCCGCGCAGGAAGGACGGCACGTCGAGCCCGTTCTCGGCCTGCTCGGTCCTGCCCGACGGGACGGCGACCTGCGGCTCCGCGCTCGTCCGCCGCCGGCGACGCCCGCCGCCGAAGCCGGTGGCGATCACCGTCACGCGCACTTCCTCGCCCATCGCGTCGTCGATCACGGCGCCGAAGATGACGTTCGCGTTCACGTCGGCTGCGCTCGTCACGACCTCGGCTGCCTCGTTGACCTCGAACAGGCCGATGTCGGGACCGCCGGTGATGTTGAGCAGGATCCCGGTCGCGCCCTCGATCGACGACTCGAGCAGCGGCGACGACACAGCCGAGCGTGCAGCCTCTGCCGCCCGGTTGTCGCCGCTCGCCACGCCGATCCCCATCAGCGCCGACCCCGCCTCGCGCATGATGGTGCGCACGTCGGCGAAGTCGAGGTTGACGAGACCGGGGACGGTGATCAGGTCGGTGATGCCCTGGACCCCCTGCCGCAGCACGTCGTCGGCCATGCGGAACGCGTCGACGACCGAGGTCTGTCTCTCGACCACCTGCAGCAAGCGGTCGTTCTCGATCACGATCAGCGTGTCGAGCCTGTCGCGCAGGCTCTCGATTCCCTGCTCCGCCTGCTGCGAGCGCTTCCGGCCTTCGAAGTTGAACGGCTTCGTCACGACCCCGACGGTGAGCGCTCCGAGCTCGCGGCCGAGCTCGGCGACGACCGGCGCGCCGCCCGTGCCGGTGCCGCCGCCTTCGCCGGCGGTGACGAAGATCATGTCCGCGCCCTTGAGCGCCTCCTTGAGCTCGTCGCGGCTCTCCTGCGCGGCGGCGAGACCCACTGCGGGGTCCGCGCCTGCGCCGAGGCCGCGGGTGGCGGCCGAGCCGATGTGGATCTTGACGTCCGCGTCGCAGCCCATCAGCGCCTGGGCATCCGTGTTCACGGCGATGAACTCGACGCCGGACAGCCCGGCGTCCACCATCCGGTTGACGGCGTTCGTGCCGCCGCCGCCGACGCCGGCGACCTTGATCACTGCGAGGTAGTTCCCGGTCGGGTCTTTCGTGCTCATGCGCTTCGAACCTGAACCTTTAGTAGAGGATTGGGGCCGATTTCAGCAACAACGCGCCGGAGCGTACGTGCGCTAAGCCTTGGTGTCAACTGGAGATCCATGGTGTCGATCTCAACCTCTACTAGAGCCTTGCAGTAAGACCGAGGTTGGCGACCCGTCTCCGGACACCGGCCGGCCTGGATTGCTCACATCGAGGTACGTCGATCCGGGAGGGAGCATCGCCAGCACGTGTTCGGCCACCGCGAGCTTGACTCTGATGTCGCCGCCGCTGCCGAGCAGGAGCTCGACACCGGACCGGAGATGGAAGCTGAGCAGCCCGCCGGTGTACGACACCGAGTCGACACGAGCCCCGAATGTTCCCGCGAGGCCGGCGGCGTGCGCGGCGGTCGCAGCGCCGGCCGCCGTGAGTCCGTTGCCGGTCTGGACCGGCGTGCTCGTCGAGATCCAGATCCGCGGCAGCTTGGGCATCGCGGCGGACGCGAGGCGCTCCATCACGCGGCCGCGGCTCGAGACGAGCCAGCTGTCCGCGCCGCGGCGCAGGACGGCCGCGGGCCGTTCCGGTACGACGGTGATGCGCAGGGTGTGCGGGAACGCGCGGTCGTAGGTCGCGCTCACCACCGTCGGGAGCGCGTCCACCCGGTCGAGCACGGCCGAGCTGTCGAGGCCGACGAGCGGCCTGCCGACGAGTGACGCCAGCGCTGCGTCCACCTGATGCGCAACCTGGGGGGAGCCGCCCCGTACCTCGATCCGGTCGATCGCGAAGAGCGAGGACTCGCGGGCGAGCAGGTATCCGCCCATCGCGAAGGCGAGCACGCCGAGGCCGAGCGCGAGCGAGCGCCGGGTCGGTGCGACGCGGGCCGGCCACGACCGACACACCTGCGACCAACCCGGTCGCCGACGCAGCGGGGCGGTTTCCGCGCGCGCGCGGGACCGAGCAGGACGAGCCCTGGCAGGCATCCTCCGGTTTTCGGCGCCGGTCCGGACCTTCCTACAGCTCGGGCAGCTCGAGCTCGCCCAGCAGCTCGACCTCGTGCCGGAGGCGCACGCCGAACTGCTCGTTCGCACGGCGCCGCGCCTCGGCCATGAGGGCGATGGCGTCCGCGCTGGTGGCACCGTCGGCGTTCTCGATGAAGTTCGCGTGCTTCGGGGAGATCCGGGCTCCGCCGCTGCGATGCCCCTTGAGGCCACACGCCTCGAGCATCCTCCCCGCGCTCAGCTCGTGCTCTGGATTCTTGAAGACGCTGCCGAAGGTGCGCCGGTTCGTCGGTTGCGCCTCCTTGCGGCGCGCGTTGAGCTCGCGCACCTCGGCCTTGATCTCGTCCGACGGCCGCGGCTGCAGACGGAGCTCGGCGCGGATGACGACCTGCCCGCGACGGAGCTCCGAGTGCCGGTAGCTCAGTCCGAGCTCGGCGGGGGTGAGCCAGCCGCTGCCCGAGGCCGTCGCCACCAGCGCCCGCTCGAGCACACCGGCAAAGTCGCCGCCGTAGGCGCCGCCGTTCATCCAGACTCCGCCGCCGATCGTGCCGGGGATGGCGCACGCGAATTCGAAGCCGCCGAGCCCGGCGGCGCGGGCGCGATGCAGCACGACGGCGTTCGCCGCTCCCCCGCCTGCGCGCAGCACGTCCCCGTCGATCTCGACCGCCGAGAGCTCTCCTCCAAGCTTGAGGACGAGGGCGTCGACGCCGTCGTCCGCCGCGAGCAGGTTCGAACCGAGCCCGACGACCGCGACATCGATCGATTGCTGCTCGGCCCAGCGCAGGACCTCCTCCACCTCTGCTTCCGAGCCGGGCCGGGCGAACGCACGCGCCGGGCCGCCCGTGCCCAGCGTCGTGAAGCGCGAGAGCTCCACTCCGTCCTCGACTCTCACGCGAGCGCCTCGAGGATGAGCGACGCAGCGCGGTCGACGTCGCCGGCGCCGAGCGTGAGGACCGTGTCCCCAGGCCGAGCCCAGCCGGCGACGAGACCCGCGGCGTCCTCCAGCAGCGGCGCCCAACCGAGCGGCATGCCCGGGCGCACTCGCGCGAGCTCCTCGACGATCAGCCGTCCCGTCACGCCGGGCAGTGGCTCCTCCCGGGCCGGGTAGATCTCGGTCACGCAAGCGGCGTCCGCGGCGGCGAGCGCCTCCGCGAAGCCGTGCGCAAGGTGGAGCGTGCGCGAGTAGAGGTGCGGCTGGAAGAGCGCCAGCACCCGCCCACAGCCGCCGACCGCAGCGAGGTCCGCCGCGAGCTCGGCCGGGTGGTGGGCGTAGCTGTCGAGGACGGCCACGCCGCCGGCTTCCCCTTTCGGCTCGAGCCGGCGGCCGGCGCCGCGGAACTCGACGATCGCCGCCTCGGCATCCATCCGTGCGACGCCCGCGAGCTCGAGAGCGGCGAGTGCCGCGGCGGCGTTGCGCCGGTTGTGCTCCCCCGGAACCCGAAGCTCGAGCTCGACGGGGTCGAGATCCTCCGCGCGCACGACGTGCGGCACCTCGAGCAGCCAGTCCTCGAAGAACGACTCGACCTCGGCCCGCGAGACGAACGTCGTGTGATGGTCGAGGTCGATGTTGAGGAGCACGGCGATCTCCGGCCGCAGGGAGGCGACCGAGCGATCCGACTCGTCCCCTTCGACGACGAGCCAGCCTGAGCCTGCCGCGGCGTTGCCGCCGAGCTGTGCCACGTCGCCGCCGATCAGGAACGCAGGCTCGAGCCCGAGCCGGTCGAGACAGAAGGCGATCATCGCGGTCGTCGTCGTCTTGCCGTGTGCGCCGGCGACCACGATCGTCCGCCGCAGTGCGACGAGCTCGGCAAGGAGCTCGGCCCGGGGGCGTCCGGCGACGCGACCGGCGAACGCCGTCGAGACGAACACGTCCCAGCCGTCCGGCGGATCCGGCGGGTCCGGCGAGATCTCGACGTCGATGCCGTCGAGATGGCGGAGATAGGCGGTATCGACCCGGTCCCAGCCGGCGACCTCGGCCCCCCAGGCGTGTGCGAGGAGCGCGTAGCCGCTCATACCGGCGCCGCCGATCCCGGCGAGCCAGATGCGTCTACCGGCGAGCGGCCGCGAGGGAGACGAGCTCATCCGCGATCTCTTCCGCTGCTTCCGGCTTGGCGAACGCGCGCATCGCCGCGGCCATGGCCGCGAGCCGGTCCGCGTCGCCGAGCAGCTCCTCGACCACTCGAGGGGCACGCGCAGCCTCCGCCTCGGGGACGACCACCACGCCGCCTGCGGCGGCGAACCAGCGCGCGTTCTTCTCCTGGTGCTGCCCGGTCGCGAATTCGCCCGGGACGAGTACCGCCGGCAGGCCCGCCGCGGCGAGCTCCCACACCGAGCCGCCCGCCCGCGCGAGGGCGACGTCGGCGGCGCCGTAAGCGACTCCGATCTCGTCCATGAACGGCTGCAGGAGGTAGTCCGACCGTCTGACGCGTCCCTCGAGCTCGGGGTAGTCGCGCTCGCCGCAGAGGTGGATCACGGCCGGCCCGCCGGCGGCCCAGACGTCGAGCGCCAGGTCGTTCAGCAGCCGCGCGCCGAGCGAGCCGCCGAAGACGAGCACGACGCGTGCATCTGCGGCCAGGCCGAGCCGGCGACGCGCCTCCGCGCGTGCCACCGGCCTCGACGACTCCGGGATCGGACGTCCGACGGCGCGGTACTTCTCGCCCTGCCGGCCGAGGGGCAGCGCGAGGAACACCCGGTCCGCAAGCGGCGCGGCCAGCCGGTTCGCGAGACCGAGATGCGCGTCCGCCTCGGTCAGCGCGCAGGGAATCCCCTCGACCCGGGCGGCGAGCACCATCGGTCCGGCGACGTAGCCGCCGGCTCCGAGCACCGCGTCGGGCTTACGGCGACGAAGAATCGTGCGGCACGCGGACGGCGCGGCGAGCGCCCTTCCTGCAGCGCGCACGAGCTCGGCGTTCGGACGCCGCGGGAGACCGGAGACGGCGAAGGCGTCGAACTCGTAGCCCCGCTCAGGTACGAGCCGCGCCTCGACGCGATCCGGCGACCCGGCGAAGGTCACCAGACCGCCCCGCCGCCGCAGCACGTCCGCGACGGCCAGCGCCGGCGCGACGTGTCCGACCGTCCCGCCCGCCGCGATCAGGAACCGAAGCTGCCGCTCGTCCTCCATCACGGGCGATGTTAAGGAGCACGCCGACCCCGACGAGCATCACCACGAGGCTCGAGCCGCCGTAGGAGACGAACGGCAGCGGGATTCCGGTCAGCGGGGCGACGCCGATGGCGGCGGCCATGTTGATCGCGGCCTGGCCGCAGACGAGGGCCGTGACCCCTGCGGCGAGCCGTTTCGCGAACGGGTCGCGGCACGCGATCGCGAGCCGAATCCCTGCGTAGCCGAACGCGCAGAACGCCGCGAGCACGAGCGTGACGCCGACGAGGCCCAACTGCTCGCCGACGACCGCGAACATCATGTCCGTGTGCGCCTCGGGCAGGTAGTAGAGCGACGCCAGCCCCGACCCGATGCCGCGTCCGAAGATCCCGCCCGAGCCGAAGCTGATCAGCGCCTGGACGTTCTGCAAGCCCGCTCCGGTCGGATCCTTCCACGGGTCGAGGAACGTGAGCAGCCGATCACGACGGTAGGCCGACGACCAGGCGGCGATCGCGGCGAGCGCGAACACGATCCCGTAGGCGCCGGCGAGCAGGCGCATCCGCGTTCCCGAGACGAGCAGGATCGCCCCGACCACGAGGAGCAGCGTCACGGCCGTTCCCAGGTCGGGTTCCACGAGTACGAGCCCTGCGAAAGCGAGGACGAGGAGCCCGAGCGGCCGGGCGAGCTCCTGCAGCGTGCTTGGCGGCGGGCGGCGCGAAAGGTAGGCGGCCGTCCAGACGACCACCGCGAGCTTGGCGAGCTCCGACGGCTGGAAGACGAGCGGGCCGACGTCGATCCAGCGGCGGGCGCCGTTGACCCGCGCTCCCACCGCCAGCACGCCGACGCAGAGAACGAGCGCCGTCACGACGAGGCTCGGCGCAAGCTGACGAATCCGCTCGAGCGGGAGGCGCGAGACGACCACGAGCAGCGCGACGCCGACGGTGGCGTAGGTCAGCTGCTTCTCGACGAAGCCGAGCGGGTTGGCGTTCCCGAGCGCGGCGGATCCCGAGGTCGCGCTGTACACCATGACGAGCCCGAAGAGGACGAGTGCTGCCGTGACGAGCACGAGCAGGTTCCACTCGAACTGGTGCCGCTTCGCTCTCATGCCAGCTCCTCGACGAGCCGCCGAAAGGCATCGCCGCGCTCCTCGAAGTTCGCGAACTGGTCGTAGCTGGCGCAGGCCGGCGAGAGCAGGACGACGTCGCCTGGCACGGCGTCGGCGGCGGCGCGCGCAACGGCCGTGGGGATGTCGCCGGCGCGGACGTATTCGCGGCCGGCGGCTTCGAGCGCGGCGGCGAGCTCGTCGCTCGCCGCGCCGACGAGGTAAGCCGAGCGGACGTTCGCAGGCAGGTCACGGGCGAAGGGGCCGAAGTCCTCGCCCTTCAGCGAGCCCCCGAGGATGAGGCGGAGCGGCGCGTCGTAGGCCGCGACACCGCGGCGAGCTGCCGCCGAGTTCGTCGCCTTCGAGTCGTTGACCCAGCGGACGCCGTGCAGCTCGCGCACCAGCTCCAGCCTGTGCGGAACGCCGGGGAACGTTGCGAGCGCGCGCGCAATAGCGGGGTCGGGCACGCCGGCGGCGCGCGCGGCGGCCGTCGCGGCGGCAGCGTTCTCCCGGTTGTGCCGACCGGGAATCAGCGGCTCGGCAGGCAGCGGGTCGTCGGCCGAGAATTCGACTCCGTCGATCCCGAAGCCGCGCGGCACGACCTTCGCGCGCGCCCGCTCGAAGATGCGGAGCTTCGCAGCCCGGTAGGCGTCGAAGCTGCCGTGCCGGTCGAGGTGGTCGGGCTCGACGTTGAGAAGGACGGCGACGTCGCAGGCGAGCGAGTCGACGTCCTCGAGCTGGAAGCTCGAGAGCTCGCAGACGATCCACGAGCCGTCGGCCGCAACGAGGGCGGCGTCGGTGAGGGCGCGGCCGACGTTGCCCGCGACCTCGACCGGCCGACCCGCTGCGCGGAGCATTGCTCCGAGCAGCTCGGTCGTCGTCGTCTTCCCGTTCGTGCCCGTGATGCCGATGAGGCGCGAGCCGGCAGGCAGCAGCCGATAGCCGAGCTCGACCTCGCTCCAGACCGGAATACCGCGCACGCGGGCACCCACGACGAGCGGCGACTCGGCCGGTACACCCGGGCTCTTGACCACCAGTTCCATCCCGTCCAGCAACGCCTCCTCCTCCGTTCCGAGTCGGAGTTCGACACCGAGGTCGGCGAGCCTGCCGGCATCGACGTCGGGAGAGCGGTCCGTCGCGAGGACCCGAGCCCCGCGCCCGGCGAGCGCAGTCGCCGCCGCGAGCCCGGATCGAGCGAGCCCGACGACAAGCACCCGTGCCGGCAGCCAGGTCTCGTCGGGAGAGGGCTTTTCGGGACGGGTCCCACTCACGGCGCACGCTCCCCCCCAACGGGGGGCGCGAGTCCCCTGAGGTCAGCGTACGCGGCTGAGCGCGCCAGAACTGTGCCGGCTTCGTCGAGCATGCGATACGAGTTCGCCGTCGGGCTCGCGCATCCTCAGCCCGGCGGGCCGGAGCCCAGCCGGCCGCTCACGACGGCCTCCTCGCCCGCCGGCTCGACCGCCACCTCCTCGAACCCGGCGGCCGCCAGGACGCGTGCCAGCTCTTTCCCCGCCGCCTCGTCGGGTTCGGCGAACGACGCCCGGCCGCCCGCCGACAGCACCCGCGCGAGCTCCTCCGCCGCCGCCGACAACGCTCCCTCTTCCGTCGCGATCCTCCCGACGGCCGCCGCCACCGTTCCGTCGGGCAGGGGCAGCACCGGCGTCTCACCCACGAGATACGCAACCCCGCTCGCCCCCACGGCGTGGGCCTCCCCGAGCAGCTCCTCGAGCTCGTCGACCTGCGACCGGACGACGTAGACCCAACCGTCGCCGATGCGCTCGTGCGCTCCGAGTGCAAGCACACCGCTGCCGAGCACGAGCACGTCCTCTTCCGGCTGCAGACCCGCAGCGTCGAGCAGCGCCCGCTCGATGTCCCCTCCGCTCACGGCCGGGTGAGCTTCGGGAGTTGGCCGAAGTAGTAGCGGTAGAAGAGGGCGAAGCCGACCGCGCACAGCAGGCCGCCGATGATCCAGAAGCGCACGGTGATCTTCGTCTCGGACCATGCCTTCATCTCGAAGTGGTGGTGGATCGGCGCCATCAGGAAGACGCGTCGCCCGAAACGCTTGAACGAGAAGACCTGGATCATCACGGACAGCGCCTCGATCACGAAGATGCCGCCGATGAAGAGGAGCAGCACCTCGACCTTCATCATGATCGCGAAGGCTGCGAGCGCGCCGCCGAACGCCATCGAGCCGGTGTCGCCCATGATCACCTCCGCCGGGAAGGCGTTGAACCAGAGGAAGCCGACCGCCGCCCCGATCAGCGCCGCCCCGACGATCGCGAGGTCGAGCTTCGTCAGGTTGCGGTGCCCGGCCGGTCCTGAGCGCACGTACGAGACGACGTTCATCGCCATGAAGGTGAAGAGGGCGATGATCCCGGTGCCGGCGAGCAGACCGTCCACGCCGTCCGCGAGATTCGTGCCGTTCGCGGCGCCGGCGATCACGAAGAAGAGGAAGACGTACCAGCCGTACGACAGCGGCACCGTGATGTCGATCACCGGGATGTAGACGTCGGTGCTCAGGTGGAGATGACGCGCGACGACCGCGACCACGACCGTGACGCCCGCGAGCAGCAGCAGCTTCCAGCGGCCGGAGAGACCGAGCGAGCGCTTGTGGGTCAGCTTGATGAAGTCGTCGAGGAAGCCGATGGCTCCGCACGCGAGTGCGGTGAAGAGCACCGTCAACGACTGCAGGCGATAGTGACTGACCGGCAAGAAGGCGATGGTGGCTGCGAAGAGGATCAGCAGTCCCCCCATCGTCGGCACGCCTTGCTTCGCGAAGTGGTGCTGCGGACCGTCTTCCCGGATGTGCTGGCCGAACTCGTTGCGCCGCAGGAACTCGATGAATCTCGGGCCGATCACGAGCGCGATGGTGAGGGCGACCGCGGCGGCGATGAGGACGCGGATCACGCGCGCGGCTCCTGCAGCGCCTCGGCCACAAGCTCCAGGCCGACCGAGCGCGAGCCCTTCACCAGGATCGCGTCGCCGGGACGCACGAGCGCGAGCGCGAGCTCCTGGGCCTCGGCCGCCGACGCCGCCCACTCGTCGGGGGCGTAGAGGCGGGCGAGCTCGCCGACGCCGAGCACCAGGTCGGCAGCCGCGGCCTCGCGTCCGACCTCCTCGTGGTAGCGCGGAGCCTCGACCCCGAGCTCCGCCATCTCGCCCAGGATCGCGACGGTGCGACGGCCGGTTGCACGCTCGAGCAGGTGAGCGAGCGCGGCGCGCATCGCGACCGGGTTCGCGTTCCAGGAGTCGTTGATCAGCAAGCCACCGTCCGGCAGCTCCATCTCCTGGGAGCGCCAGCGCGAGAACTCGACCTCCACCGGTTCCTGCGGGGGCTCGACACCCAGGGCCTCGGCCGCGGTCAACGCCGCCGCAGCGTTCGTGAGCTGGTGGCGGGCCGTGAAGCCGAACACGACCTCCTGGCCATGCCAGCGCACGTGCGAACGGCCGTCTCGGACCTCGGCCTCGGGCTCCGCGAAGCGGCGCACGTCGAGACCGTCCGGCACGAACGGCTCGAGCACGGGCGCATCCTCCGGCAGGACCGCCACCGCGCCGGCCGGCAGCTCGACCAGCAGCTCGGCCTTGGCGCGGGCGATGTTCTCGACGCTTCCCAGCTGCTCGAGATGGACGGGCGCGATCGCCGTGATCACGCCGAGGCCGGGCCGCGCGATCCTGGCCAGGTCGCGAATCTGGCCGGAGCCGCGCATCGCCATCTCGGTCACGACGACCTCGGTCCCGGGCTCGATCCGGCACAGCGTGAGCGGCAGGCCGACTTCGTTGTTGAAGCCGTCGGGCGCCGCGACCGTGCGGAGGCGGGTGCGGAGGAGCGCCGCGAGGATGTCCTTCGTCGACGTCTTGCCGACCGACCCGGTGATCGCCACGACGCGAGCATCGCTGCGGGCGCGGACGGCACCGGCGAGCGCGGCGAGGGCGGCATGGGGGTCGTCGGGGACGAGCGTCGCCGCCACGCCGTGCGCGCGGGCGTCGTCGAGGAACGCCTCGCCGCCCGAGACGGCGACGAACAGATCGCCGGGCCTGATCCGGCGCGAGTCGACGTCGACGCCGGTGACCGCGTCCGCGTCGCCCTCGAGCCGGCCCAGCGAGAGCGCCCGCACCTCGGCGAGCGGCAGCGGGATCAGGTCAGAGCCTCCTTGGCGGCTTCGCGGTCATCGAACGGAACGGTTCGATCCGCGAACTCCTGACCCTGCTCGGCCCCCTTGCCGGCGATGAGGACGACGTCGCCGGGCTGCGCCAGCTCGACGGCGCGCCCGATCGCCGCAGCCCGGTCGAGCTCGACCTCGACCTCCCCGTCCGCGCCGGACACGATCTCCGCGGCGATCGCCTCGGGATCCTCGCCCCGCGGGTTGTCGGAGGTGACGATCGCCACGTCGGCGAGCTGCGACGCGAGCCGTCCCATGACCGGGCGCTTGCCGCGGTCGCGGTCGCCGCCCGCCCCCACGACGCAGATCACGCGCCTCTCCCCGGCCAGATCCCGGGCGGCGCGCAGCACCTTCTCGAGGGCGTCGGGCTTGTGCGAGTAGTCGACGATCACGTGGAACGGCTGGCCGGCCTCCACCGACTCGAAGCGGCCGGGCACCCCACGGACGGACTCGAGGCCACGGTGGATCGCGTCCCGGTCGATTCCGAGCGCTTCGGCCGCGTATGCGGCTGCGAGCGCGTTCTCGACGTTGAAGCGCCCTCGCAGCTTCAAGTCCACGCCGAGGAAGGACGGATCCTCCCAGTCGTGATGACTGAACTCGACAACGCTCGGCAGTTCCTCCGCGAGCCGTCGCCCGTACTCGTCGCCGACGTTCACGACCGCGAGCGGCCGCGGCTCGGCGAGGAACAACGCGCGCTTCGCCTGGAAGTACGACTCCATGTCGCCGTGGAAGTCGAGGTGATCCTGGCTGAGATTCGTGAACACCAGCACCCTGAAGCGGACGCGGTCGAGCCGGTGGAGCACCGACGCATGCGACGACGCCTCCATCACGCAGGAGCGGTCGCCGGCGTCGAGCATCTCCCGGAACACGCGCTGCAGGTCGATCGCCTCGGGCGTGGTGCGAACGACGCCGCGCCGCTCGCCGCCCACCCGGGCCTCGACCGTCCCGAGCAGCCCGGGGCGCCGGCCCGCGGCGGCGAGAATCGCGAACAGGAGGAAACTCGTCGTGGTCTTCCCGCTCGTGCCCGTGACGCCGACGACCTCGAGCTCGCGCGTCGGTTCCCCGAAAAAGACGTCGGCGGCCGGAGCCATCGCCGCGCGCGCGTCGTGCACGACCAGCTGCGGCACCGGCAGGTCGAGCGCCCGCTCGACCACGAGCGCGACCGCGCCGCGCTCCACCGCCTCCGGCGCAAAATCGTGGCCGTCGGCGCGCCCGCCCGGCACCGCGAAGAAGAGCGCTCCAGGCCCGACCGCGCGCGCGTCGTAGGCGAGATCGCGCACCTCGACCGAATGGCGCCCGAGCACCTCCACCGGCTCGAGCGCTGCGACGAGGCGCTCCAACTCCATCTCGGCCGCGAGTGTATCCGCCTACTTGATCCTGAGATCAGGCGGCACTTCGAGGTACTGGAGGTCGAACGACGCGATCTGCTCGAACGCGGGGGCCGCGACGAGGCCGCCGTAGATCTGCCCGTGCGGCTCGTCGATCGTCACGAGCACGAGGAGACGGGGGCGCGAGGCCGGCACCATCCCGACGAACGTCGCGACGTAGGCGCCGGGGATGTAGCCGTGCGGCCCCGGCTTCTGGGCGGTCCCGGTCTTGCCGGCAACGGCGTAGCCGGGAATGGCGGCGAGCTCCGCCGTCCCCTGGTCCGAGACGACACCCCGCAGCATGGTGCGCAGCTGGGCATCGACGCCGGGCTCGAGGATGCGCCTTCGCTTCGGCTTCGGCGTGGCCACGCCCACGACCTGCTTGACGAGGTGGGGTTGGATCCACTCGCCGCCGTTCGCGATGGCGGCGTAGACCGACGCGAGCTGGATGGCGGTGACCGAGACGCCCTGCCCGATCGGAACGGTTCCGATCGTGGAGCCGGACCAGTACGAGGGCAGCAGGCCGGGGCTCTCGCCGGGCAGGTCGATCCCGGTCCGGCGGCCGAACCCGAAGCGCGCCATCCATTTCTTCAGGCCGCTCTCACCGAGGTAGCGCTCCGCGATCTCGTCCGTGCCGATGTTCGACGAGCGCTGCAGGATCTGCTTGACCTTCAGCATCTCGGTCCCGTGCGGCTCCGCGTCGTGGATCACGCGGTCCGAGACCTGGAGGGAGCCGGGCACCCGGATCTCGGTGTTCGGCGTGATGTCGTGCTGCGAGAGCGCGCCGCCGATCGTCACGACCTTGAACACCGAGCCGGGCTCGAAGACGTCGTTCACCGCATGGTCGACCGTGAGACCGCGCTTGGTCGCCGTGGGGTAGTCGTTCGCGTCGTAGCCCGGCTCCTGCGCCATGGCGAGGATCGCGCCCGTTTGCGGGTCCATCACGATCGCCGTCGCGTCCTTCGCATGCCACTCGTGCACCGTGTTCTCGAGCACCTGCTCGGCGTTCGCCTGGATGTGGCTGTCGAGCGTCAGGGAGACGTCGCGCCCGTCGCGGGCCGGACGCTGCTGGATCGTGTTCACGGGCTGGCCGAGCGCGTCGCGCACGACCGTCCCGCTCCCCGCCGTCCCTTCGAGTTGCCTGTTCAGCTCGATCTCCAGCCCGGAGAGGCCGGTGTTGTCCGTGCCCACGTAGCCGAGCACGGATGCCGCGACCGGACCCTGCGGGTAGACGCGCTTCTGGTCCGGCGCGAACGTGAAGCCGACGAGGTGGTGCTGCTCGAGGGCCGACGCAAGCTTCGGCTGCTCCTTCCGCGCGACGTAGACGAAGCCGCGGCTGCGGTCGGAGAGCTGCCGGTACACGGTGCGGAAGCTGAGGCCGAGCACCTGCGCGGCGACGTGTGCCTCCCGGCGCGGATCGGAGATCTGCATCGGGTCGGCGTCGACATCCGTCGCCTGCTCGCCGATCGCGAGCGGGTTCCCCAGGCGGTCGTAGATCGTCCCTCGCGCCGCAGGCAGCACGACCTGCTGCTTGGACTGCGTCTGCGCCATCGCTGCGAGCGACGAGGCCCGCACGGTCTGGAGCCAGCCCGCGCGCGCGAAGAGGGCCGCGAAGGTCAGCAGGATGAGGAAGAGGAGCAGACGGAGCCGCGAGTTGACGACGCGCGTCCTCAACGGCCCTGCGGTGTGAGGTCGAGGTAGGAGGTGCTGCCCGCCGACGCCTGGACCAGACCGAGCCGCCGTGCCGCCGTCTCGATCCGCGGCGCAGAGTTGGCCGCCGAGAGCGCCGAGGCGAGCGCCTGGTTGTTGGCCTCGATCCGCGCGCGCTTGTCCTCGAGCCGTGAGACGGCGACGTGCGCGCGCAGAACTGCCACGTTCACCGCGACGACGCCGAAGAGGAGGATCGCAAAGAGGGTCATCCAGACGATGTGGCCGCGGACACGGCGTGGCGTGGCCTTGCGCCGCGAGCGTACGCGCGGCGCCGGACGCGCAGCCGGTGGCCGCCGGTGCCGCGGTGCGGTCACCGGCTCCGCGACTTCCGCGTGGGCGAACCAGTCGACGGCCGCCATCAGCCCTCCTCCGCCCCGGTCTTGACGGCAGCGCGGAGGCGCGCCGACGCCGAGCGCGGGTTCGCCGCGAGCTCGGCCGGGCCCGGGCGGATCGGCCGGCGCTGCAGGGCCCGAAGCTCGGGCTCATGGCCGCAGACGCAGACGGGGAAGTCCGGCGGGCACGTGCAGCCGCGCTCCCGCTCGCGCAGGAACCGCTTCACGATCCGATCCTCGAGCGAGTGGAAGGAGATCACGGCGAGGCGGCCGCCCGGTCGCAGCATCTCCAGCGCCGCCGGCAGCGCGGCCGCGAGCGAGTCGAGCTCCTCGTTGACCGCGATCCGCAGCGCCTGGAAGACGCGCTTCGCCGGATGTCCGTCGCCGAACCGCGCCGGCGCCGGGATCGCCGCTCTGATCGTGTCCACGAGCTCGCCCGTGCGCTCGAACGGCTGCTCGCGCCGGCGGCGGCAGATCGCCCGGGCGATCTGCTTCGCGTACCGCTCCTCGCCGTAGCGCCGGAAGATCGTGAGCAGGTCACGCTCGCTCCACGTGTTGACCACGTCGGCGGCACTGACGTCGTGGGTCGGATCCATTCGCATGTCGAGCGGCGCGTCGGCCGCGTACGAGAAGCCGCGCTCCGGCCGGTCCAGCTGCATCGACGAGACGCCGAGGTCGAGCAGGATCGCGTCGGCACGGACGTCGTTCCCCGCAAGCTGCGGCAGGACGACGCCGAAGTCGCCGCGCAGGAGCCGCGCGTTCACCGTGGCGCGCTTCGCGAGCTGCTCGAAGTACGTCCGCGCGGTCGGGTCGCGGTCGACGGCGATCAGCTTCCCCATGCCGCGCAGGTCGGCGGCGAGGATCGAGGCGTGCCCGCCCGCGCCGAAGGTCGCGTCGACGACCGTCTCGCCGGGCTCCACGGCAAGGCTGGCCCGCACCTCCTCGGCGAGGACCGGGACGTGGTCAGCTTCCCTGGGCTGCAAGACGTTCGGCAACATCCTCAGCACTCCCTTCGACCTCGGCGAGCTCGCGCTGCCAGGCAGTGCGATCCCAGATCTCGAGGTGGTCGTTGACCCCGGCGACGACGACGTCGCGGCCGAGCTTGGCGTGGGTGAGCAGCGCAGGCGGGATGCTCACGCGGCCTTGCTTGTCCGGCGCCGTCTCGCTCGCGCCGGAGAAGAAGTGACGCTGCATCCGCCGGCCCTGCTGGCTGAGCGGGTGCAGGGTGGCGAGGGTCGAGTCGCGGTAGTTCGCCCAGCCCTCCGGCGTCCACGCGTAGACACAGCCGTCGAAGCCGCGCGTGACGACGATGCCGTCCTCGAACGCCTGCCGGAATCTCGCCGGCAGCGTGAGACGGTTCTTGTCGTCGATGGTGTGCTCGTACTCGCCTAGAAGCATGGGGCCGCTCTCTTCCCTATCTCACCACTTAGCCCCACTTTATCCCACCATGCCCCACTTGTCTAGGGTGAAACCTCCTTCAGCTGATGCTCGTACGCGCCGCGTCCGGTGAGGACCTCCGCGCCGCACCGAGCGGCCAGCGCGACCGCCTCGTCAACCGACTCGCCGAGCGCAAGGCCGTAGGTGAGCCCGGCGGCGAAGCAGTCGCCGCAGCCGTAGGCGTCCGAGACAGGCCCCGGGATGGGTGCGGCGCGGAACGGCCCGCCGGGGCGGATCCAGCCGCCAAGCGCGCCGGCGGTGGTGACGATGATCCGCGGCTCGGGCTCGAGTTCACCGGGCTCGAAGCGCTCGGCCGTGTCCTCCCCGCTCCCCACGAGCACGTCCACCTGGACGCCCGCACGCTGCAGCGTCGGCAGCTCGCGGGACGTGGCGACGAGCGTCCGCGCCCGTCGCGCCGCACGCAGCGCTGCGACGTCCCCGCCGGTGAAGTAGACGGCATCGCAGCGGGCGAGCTCCTCCCACGGCAGCGTGCCGTCCTCGCCGGACGGGCGCAGCTTCGGCCCCAGGAGCGTGATCGTCCGCTCACCGTCCTCGTCGACGTGCGTGAGCGCCCGGCGTTGCGGACCTGGCGCGTGACCGGCCCGGACCGTGACGCCGAGCGCCTCGAGCCCCTCGCGCGAGCGGCGGCCGAGCTCGTCGTCGGCGAGCGCGGTGAACAGCAGGCACGAGCCGCCGAGATTCGCGAGCTGCACGGCGGCCACGGCACCGCCGCCTGCGGGCTCTTCCCACGTCTCGAGCGCCTGCACGATCTCCCCCGGCGCGGGCACATGGTCGACGCGCGCGAACTCGACCCATTCGATATGTCCGACGACTGCGAGCTGCACGTCTCACATCTTGAACCCCGACTACGTTTCATTCGGCAGTGAGCGGCATTCCACCCTTCGAACGGTTCTACGAAACCCACCAGGGCGAGGTGCTCGCGCTCCTGCGCCGACGGGCCGGACGCGACCGCGCCGACGACCTCTTCCAGGAGACGTTCCTGCGCGCGCTGCGTGCGTACGGCCGGCTCGAGCACGGCGAGCACCTGCGCGCGTGGGTGCTCACGATCGCGGCGAACGCGGTCGTCGACGCCGCCCGGCGGGAGCGACCCGCGGCGGAGCTCGCGGCCGAGCCGGCGGGTGAGGACGAGCGTCCGGCCGTCGAGGAGCTCGCCCCGCTGACCGAGGACCTGCCGCCGAAGGAGCGCGCGGCGGTCGTGCTCCGCTACGGGTACGACCTCGACTACGACACGATCGGCGCCGCCCTCGGCTCGAACGAGCAGGCGGCGCGACAGGCGGCCTCCGCCGGCGTGCGGCGGCTGCGGAAGGAGAAGGAGCAGCAATGACCACAGTCCCCACCGTCCTCGACGAGCGCTTCCGCGCGGCCGCGGCCGCGTCGGGTGAGCTCGACGTCGCCTACGACGTGCTCGACGACACGCCCGTCGGCCCCCTGCTCGTCGGCGTCTCGGAGCATGGGCTCTGCCGCATCGGCTTCGACCCCGAGCCGGAAGCGGAGCTCGAGCGGCTCGCCCGGCAGTTCGGCCCGCGCGTCCTGCGCTCGCCGCACGCGCTCGACCGCGTGCGCAGCGAGCTCGACGAGTACTTCGCCGGCCGCCGGCAGGCCTTCGACCTCGAGCTCGACCTCCGTCCGGCGCCGGAGTTCCACCGCCGCGTCCTCGAGGAGCTGAACCGGGTCGAGTACGGGCACACGACCACCTACGGCGCACTCGCCGCCCAGGTCGGCGCCCCACGTGCGGCCCGAGCGGTCGGGACGGTCATGAACCGGAACCCGCTGCCGATCGTCCTCCCCTGCCACCGCGTCGTGGGAGCGAACGGCAGCCTCACCGGCTACGGCGGCGGCCTCGACCGCAAGGAGTGGCTGCTGCAGCTGGAAGGAGCCATCTTCTAGGCGGGGCGAAGAGCCAACGCAGTTCCCTCAATCGAGCGAGCGAGACCGCAGGTCTCGCTCGCCGGCGGGGACATGCCGCAGCTTGTAGCCGATGCCCCACACGTTCACGATCCAGCCGGATAGCCCCGCCGCCGCGAGCTTGCGGCGCAGACGGGAGGCGTGAGACTCGAGCGTGCGCGTCGGGACGTAGGTGCGGAAGCCCCAGACGTCGCGGAGCAGCTGCTCGCGCGTGAAGACGCGGTCGGGGTCCGTCGCCAGCTTCACCAGAAGCGCGAACTCCTTCGCCGAAAGCTCGACCTCCTCACCGGTCACCGTGACGCGACGCGCCGCGCGGTCGACGGCGAGCGGGCCGATCTCGACGAGCTCGACTCGCGGTGGGCAGCGCCGCAGGAGCGCGTGGATGCGCGCAAGCAGCTCCTCGTAGACGAACGGGCGCGCCAGGCAGTCGTCGGCGCGGGCGAGCGTGCGGACCCGGGCCGCGGGATCAGGGCTGCCCAGGACGATCACCGGGCAGTCGGGCACGACGCCGCGGTCGAGCGCGTCGGCGTCACCGAGAACGAGGACGTCGGGATCCGCCGCGCGCGGCAACTGCTCGGCCCGCTCGCAGGAGACGACATCGAAACCGTCGTTACGCAGCTGCCGCTCGAGGAATCCGCGAACAGCCGGCTCCGGCTCGGCGAGGAGAAGCGCGGTCATGACTCGAGGCTAGGCGCGCGGACCAAGCTCCGCCAGATGTCCTTTCGCGCGAAATAGTCACAGCTTGCGGGTGCTGCGCACCCGCAAGCTCGAAAGGGAACTGCGCGGACGGGAGACGCAGTCTCCCGTCCGCTCCGTGCTGAGAGCGCATTGTTGGCCAGCTCACTTCGGGCGTCTTGTTCCGTAGCGGGCGAGCAGGCTTTGCGTGCTCGCCCGCTACTGCGCGGCGTCGTAACGTGGCCTGCGGCTCCCGTTACGCCGCCGCCTGAACCCACAGACGCCCGAGACGCTTCGAGCACCTGGGCGCCCAAGGCCGGAGGCCAAGACAGCCGCCTCCGGCGGCGACTTAGCCCGCAGGCCGAACCTTGCGCTCGCGCCGGCCTCCGCCGCGCGCGAGCGCACAACACAAGCCCCCCGCCAACCAGAGCATCTAAAGCAAAACAGCACGAAGCGGGCCGGAAACCCGCGCCTTCCGGCCCGCGCAGTTCCGTATCCCAGCGAGCGAAGCGCCAGCTTCGCGAGCTACAGCCGGCCGCTGCGGACGACGCCCCAGAGCAGCCAGATCCCTAGGACGGTCGAGAGGGCGAACCCGACGATCGAGATGACGTTGACGCCGATGACGTTCGTGCCGCCTTTGGCGAAGATCCCGATCAGGCTCGAGCCGATCAATCCCCCGACGACGATCAGCGCGACTACGAGGCGGTTGATGGCGTTTTGCATGCTCTCGAGGAACTGGTCGAGCCCTTTGTGCACGAAGCCGACCTCGATCTGACCGTCCCGGATCTCCTCCATGAAGTCGTGGAACTGGTAGGGCGCCTCGGCGAGGACCCGCGCGTAGTTGATCGCCTCCCGCCGCGCCCGGCGTGCGACGCGGTGGGGCGCGAACCGCTCGAGCATCAGGTCACGGGCGTACGGTCGCGCCACCTCGAAGACATTGAAGTCGGGATAGAGCTCGGCGCCGACCGAGCCGAGGGTCGCGATCGTCCGGTCGAGCAGGAGGAAGCGTGCGGGCAGCTGCAGGTTCATCGAGTAGATGAGCTGGAAGCCCTCGCGGATCACCTGGATCGGGTCGACCTCGCTCAGGCTCGCGCCGTAGTAGCGGTAGTAGAGCTCGCGCAGCTCGGCGAGGAATTCACCCTCCCGCTCCTTCGGGTAGCGCACGCCGAGATCCGCTAGCCGCTTCGGCAGCTGGTCGATGTTCTCGTTCGCGGCATCGATGAACAGAGCCGTCAGCTTCGACATGTCGTCGTCGGTGAGCGTCCCGACCGCGCCGAAGTCGACGAGCCCGATCGTCCCCGCATCGGCCGGCAGGAGGATGTTCGCCGGGTGCGGGTCGCCGTGGAAGAAGCCGTGCCGGAAGATCATCGTCATCCACGCCTCGGTGATCCGGTACGCGATCTCGCGCCGCTCCTCGAGGGTCGTCGTGACGAGGTCGAGATCGGCGAGTTTGATCCCGTCGATCCACTCCAGCGTGAGCACGCGGGGCCGCGTGTACTGCCAGTAGACCTTCGGCACGTGCACATGGGGATGCCCTGCGAAGTCGCGGTGGAAGGCCTGCGCGTTGCGCGCCTCCTGCCGGTAGTCGAGCTCCTTCCGGATCGAGCGGGCGAACTCGTCCACGAGCTGGCGCGTGTCGACGAAGTCGAACGCCCGGATGCGCTCGCGCGCGAGCCGTGCGGCCTGGTAGAGGAGGCCGAGGTCGGCCTCGATCTTCTGCGGTGCGCCGGGCCGCTGCACCTTGACGGCGACCCGGCGCCCGTTCGGGAGGGTCGCGCGGTGCACCTGGCCGATCGACGCGGCGGCCACCGGCGCCGGCTCGAAGTCGAGGAACAGCCGCTCGAGCGTGTTCCCGAGCTCCTCCTCGATCACGCGCTCGGCCTGCTCGAACGGGAACGGGCGCACGTCGTCCTGCAAGCCGCGCAGTTCGACGACGATGTCGGGCGGCACGACGTCGGGCCGCGTCGACAGAAGCTGCCCGAACTTGACGAACGTCGGCCCGAGCTCGTCGAGCACCTCACGCAGGTGCTGGCCGCGGGCGGACGACGCGCCCTGCTCGGCAGCCGCGCCGGCGAGCCGGTCCTCCGCCGAACGGCCCGGCAGCAGGTCGCTGAGCTTGTGCGCCTCGAGGAAGTAGCCGAAGCCGTGCCGCACCATCACCTGCGCGATCTCCGACAGGCGGCCGATGCTCCGGGTCGTGCTCATGCCGGAAAGGCTACGCGGCGCGTCTGCCGGCGGCCAGGCGGCGACGGCTCTCACGCCTGCGCGTCCAGGGGCCGGGCGGCACGAGCAGCGACTCCGCATGGAGGTACGCGAGCCCGACGGCAGGCAGATCCGTGAGGCGCTCGACGCAGATGTAGCGGCGCCGCCACTCCGGGAAGAACTTCCGGTTGAACGAGTAGAGCCGCTCGAGCTGGAAGAGGTCGTCGGCGAGGAGGAGCCCGCGGCGTACGGCTCGCCGGGTCGGCGTCGTCACGCGGTCGGGAGAGAGGAAGTCGGTCAGCGCGCAGAAGTTGAGGGAGAGCTCGCTCGCATCGCTCTCACGCGCCCAGGCGAGCGTCTCGACCACGAGGAACTCGGTCAGGCCGTTCGGCGCGTCGGGCCGGCGGCGCATCGCGCTCAGGGACCAGCCACCGCTCGCCGCCGACGGTACGAGATGGAGGAAGCCGCCCACTCCGCCTTCTGCGTCTTCAGCCAGGGCGAGCACCGTGCCGGGGATGTGGAGGTCGTCGATCGTCATCGAGAAGCCACGCTCGGGCTCGCCGCGGCGCCACGACCTCGAGACGTCCTCGAGCTCGGCCTCCAGCGCCGGCGCGACGTCGTCCGCCGCCACGATCCGGATCGTGTAGCCGGCCTTGCGGAGCCGGGAGACCGACTGGCGCACCTTGCGAATCGCGCGGCCCTCGAGCGAGAACTCGTGCGGACTGAGGACAGCCTCCTCCCCGATCGAGACGGCCTTGAGCCCGAGGGCGCGATAGCGGTCGAGATGCGCGTCCGACGCGCCCACGACCGCGAGCCGCCAGCCGTGCGCGTGAACGATCCGCCGCAGCTCGGCGAGCAGCTCGTCGATCTCCGCGTCGTCGCCGACCGGGTCGCCGCTGACGAGGGCCGTTCCCGCCACCACGCGGTAGGCCAGGAACGCGCGGCGCGACGGTGAGAAGAGATAGCTCTTGTCCCGTCGCAGCGCGAAGAACGAGAGGCTGTCGCTGCCGTAGGCGTCCACCAGCGCGCGTGCCATCCCCCGTTCCCCGACCGTCTGCGCGACGGCCTGGCCGAACGGCCGCAGCCAGTAGTAGAGGGCCAGAAAGCCGAAGACCAGGCCGAGGCCGAGCAGCGCTTGTCCGGCGCGATGCGGCAGCTCGATCCCACGCCACTCCATGCCGCCGGCGAAGGCCGCGATGCCCACGAGGGCCGCCGCGAGACCGAGCAGCGGCCGGACACTGGCCGGGTCGCCCGGCACATCGAAACGGCGCCGCCAGCGGACGAGGGCGACGAGCAGCAGCAGCGAGATCGTCGACTCCTCGAAGTCGAGGCCCTTCGCCAGATGCGTGACAGCCGACGCGACGACCACCACGATCGCAAGCTCCCAGGCGCGCCGCCGGCGCCGCGCGAGCGAGCGCGAGAGCCAGATCAAGCCGACCGCGAGAGCGATCGTGAGAATGCGCGCCGCCTCGGGCCAGCCCGGCGGCAGGATGCCGCGCACGATTCTCAACCGATCCGCCATCTCCGGCGTCAGCGCCGAGACGATCCCGATCACGCCGACGCACGCCGCAGCCCACGCCAGCAGCTTCTCCGCTTGCGGAAGGCGCGGAATCACGCGGCCAGGGTACAACGTGTCCATGAGGGAATCGAGAGAGCCGTTCCTCGAGGAGACGCTGGAGGAGACGGTACGGATCCGGCCTGCGCGCTGGGTGACTCTCCTGCTCGGCCTGGTGGCGGTCGGGCTCGTGCCGTGGATCCTCTACCTCACCTTCACCCTCCCTTCACGTCATGTCACGTTCCACTACGACCTCGCGTGGGTCGGCTTCGACGTCGCGCTCGCCTGCGCGCTTGCGGCGACCACGTGGGCGGCGCTCCGCAGCTCGCACTGGCTCGTCCCCTTCGCCGCCGTCGCCGGGACGATGCTGCTCTGCGATGCGTGGTTCGACATCGTCACGTCGCAAGGCGGCGGCGAGATGATGGAAGCCGTCGCCGAAGCCGTCTTCGGCGAGCTGCCGCTCGCCGCACTCTGCGCGTTCATCGTCTACGACGCGGAGACGTTCCTCGCCGCCACTGTCAATCGGTTTCGCCGCTAGCGGCGAAACCGGGATAACGGAACTGCGCGCACGGGAGACGCGGTCTCCCGTGCGCTCCGTGCTGAGGGCACACTGGCCTTGCGCGGCTCGCGCGTTTTGTTCCGTCGCGGGCGAGCAGGCTGCGCGTGCTCGCCCGCTGGTCCGTCCTCGGCCACCGCACAGAGGCTCGAGACGCTTCGAGCACCTGGGCGCCCAGGGCCGGAGGCTAAGACCCGGCGTAGCCGGACTTAGCCGCAGGCCGAACCCGCGCTCGCGCCGGCCTCCGCCGCGCGCGAGCGCACCACACAAGCGGTGGCAGTCCGGAGCATCCAAAACAAACAGCACGAAGCGGGCCGGAAACCACGCTTTCCGGCCCGCGCAGTTCCTTTCACCCTCGAGCGAAGCCCTAGCTTCGCTCGAGCAGCTTGAGCCTGTGCTCGAGCTGCGCGACCCTGAGCTCGAGCTCCTCGAGCTCGTCGCGCGTCACGAGGTTGAGCTCGTCGGAAACCGCGCGCAGCGCAGTCAGAGCCGTCTCCGAGAATCGTTGCCGGCCGCCGCGCACGCGGCCCGGCAGCTCCAGGAGCAGCTCCTCGATCGTGTCGAGGAGCAGCTGGCTGCTACCGCGAGCGGCCATGCGGCCTCGAACGCCGCCGCTGCTGACGCTTCTCGCGGCGCGCGCTCGCCGTTGCAGGCTCGGGCGACGTCCCCGGAGGCAGCAGGCCAGGCGTCGGCTCGGCGGCGAGCGCCGCCTCCGACTCCTCCAGCGCGAGGGTGCCGGAGTCGAGCGCGGGGCCGCCCTTCGGCTGCCACGGCCTGCGCCGGGCGGGCGTCCCACCGTCTGGCCCGTCGCCGTCCTGCTCGGCGAGATGCTTCCGCCGGGCGTACTCCGGCTCGCGCTCCTTCCACATCGTGAGCAGCGGCGCCGCGATGAAGATCGAGGAGTAGGCGCCCGAGATGACGCCGACGATCAGCGCGAAGGCGAAGTCCTTGAGGGTCGAGCCGCCGAGCACCAGGAGGCAGATGATCGGCAGCAGCGTGATGAACGTCGTGGCCAGCGAACGCCTGATCGTCTCCCACAGCGAGACGTTGGCGATGGTCGCGAACGGCGAGCGGCGCATCAGAGGCACGTTCTCGCGGATCCGGTCGAAGATGATGATCGTGTCGTAGATCGAGTACCCGAGCACCGTCAGGACCGCGGCCACGGTGTCGACCGTGACCTCCTTGCCCACCAGCGAATAGACGCCGATCGTGATCAGGATGTCGTGCAGCATCGCGAGGATCACCGGTACCGCGAACTTGAGGTCGAACCTGAGCGCGATGTAGATCGTGATCAGGAGCAGCGAGACGATGATCGCGTAGATCGCGTCGACCGCTATCTGGTGGCCGAAGGTCCCCGAGACGCTCTCCACCTGTTTCACGGTGGCGCCGAGCTCGCTCTTGAGGGTCTGCTCCAGAGTGTTCTCCTCAGACCGGCTGAGCGACTTCGTGCGAACCTGCCACGACGTGTTCTCGCCGTTGACGCTGTGGCCTTCGCCCTGGATGACGGCGTCGGGCTGGCCCTGGCTCGCCATCAACGACTGCACATGCCCCTGCGAGTACGGCTGCTGCGTCGTGAAGGTGAGCTGCGTGCCGCCCTTGAAGTCGATCCCGAGGTTGAGGCCCTGGACGCCGAGCGAGATCAGACCGGCGACGATGACGGCGCCCGAGATCGCAAACCACAGCCTGCGCTTCCCCATGAAGTCGATCTGGAGCCACTTCGCCGTTTGCTGCCCCTGAGCGCCCATGAGGCGCGGGCTGTCGAACCACTTGAAGCCGCTGAGCAGGCCCAGCAGCGCGCGCGTCGCGGCGACCGCCGTGAGCAGCGAGATCACGGTGCCGATCAGGAGCATCAGGGCGAAGCCCTTCACGTCCGCGACCGCGACCAGGAAGATGACGAGCGCCGTGATCATGGTCACGACGTTCGCGTCCAGGATCGTGTGGAAGCCCTTGCCGTAGCCGGCCGAGACGGCCGAGCGCACCGAGCGTCCCGCACGCACCTCTTCCTTGATGCGTTCGAACACGACGACGTTCGCGTCGGCCGCTACGCCGATCGTGAGGATCAGGCCGGCGAAGCCCGGCAGCGTCAGCGTCACGTCGAAGAGGAGGATCGCGGCGTAGTAGAGGAGTGCGTAGATCGCGAGGCCGAAGACCGCGACGAGCCCGAGGAAGCGGTACAGGATGAGCAGGAAGATCGCCACGATCAGCAGGCCTGCCGCCGCGGCGAGGATCGCCTGGTGGAGCGAGCTCTTGCCGAGCGTCGCGGTCACCTTGGTCTGCGCGAGCTGCTGGAACGAGTACGGGAGCGAGCCGCTCTGGAGGACGAAGGCGAGGTTCTTCGCCTGCTGGGCCGATGCAGTCGTGATCTGGGCGCCGTTCCCGGGCGGGATCCCGAGGCTCAGGGTCGAGTCGGTGTAGTCGATGTACGGCGTCGACTTCAGCTGGCCGTCGAGGACGATCGCGTTGTGGCCGGCGTACGTGTTGATGATGCCCTGGTTGCTCGTGTTCAGCTGGCCGGCCTGGCCCGCGTTGATGCGGCCGCGGTCGTACTCCCGCTTCGTGATGTCCTGGAACTCCTTGCCACCGTGACCGGTGAACTGCAGCGTGACGATGTTCTGGCCGCTGTTCTGGTCGACGTCCGTGGTGATGCCCGACTCGACGAGATCGCCGCCCGTCAGCGCAGGCGGCAGCTTGAAGAGGTACCAGTACATGCCGTCCTTCGACGTGCCGTTCCGGCCGGCCCCCGCGCAATTGAGGGCTCCCTTGCACCACACCGGCTCACGCTGGGCGGGCACCTTCAGGATCTGCGTGCCCGGCGGCTTGTGACCGTTGTACGGCAGGAGCAACTGCTTGCGGTTCAGAGTCGGGCCTTGGAGGACGGGATGGGAGGTCACCGTCTTGGTGACCTCCTTGCCCTTGACCTTCGTCGTGACCTTCTTCTGCACGGTCTTGAAGAGGTAGTAGCCCTGCGGCGTGCCCTTGTTCGCCTCCTTCTGCACCGCGGTGAGCAGGTCGTAGAGCGACGTCAGCGGGGCCGGCTGCAGGTTCCCGGTTACGGTCGGCGGGGCGAGGCTCGTCTCGAAGTCGAACATCTGGAGCTTCCCCGTCGTGCCGATGATCTTCGCCGCCTGCGCCGGGTCGTGGACGCCGGCGAGCTGAATCACGATCTGGTCCCCGCCCTGGATCGCGACGTTCGGCGAGGACACGCCGAGCTTGTTCACGCGGCTGGTCATGATCTGCTGCGCGGTCTGCATCCCCTCCGGAGTGATCGGCTGCTTCGGGTTGTCCGGGACCGCGCGCAGCACGACCTCGAGGCCTCCCTGCAGGTCGAGGCCGAGCGTCGGCTTCCTGTGGAGCGGCGAGCCCGGAACCGCGAGGAGCAGCGCACCGACGAGGAGCGCGCCGATCGCGCCGATGATCAGGAGGTAGTTGCGACGTTCTCTCACAGGGGATCCTTCGGGCGCGGACCAGGTTAGCCGCGGTTCTCCTCATTCGATGGGTCCGTCTCGGAGCCTTCCTCGTCGTCCTCCGGCTCCTCGAGCTCGGGCGGTTCGTTTTCGTCCGCATCGGGCGTCACGCCTGCGATCGCGCGGCGCGCGACCTGTACCTCGATCGCCGGTGCGATCTCGACCGTGACCTGGTCGTCGTCGAGCTGCGAGATCGTGCCGTAGATGCCGCCGGCGGTCAGCACCTCGTCGCCGATACGCAGCTCGTCGAGCAGCTGCTGCTGCTGCGACTGCCGCCGCTTCTGCGGCCGCACGAAGAGCAGGTAGATCAGCAGGAAGCCGACCGCGATGATGACGATGATCACTGTCCGCCGCCGTTCGGTCCGCTGATCACTCGTCGACTCCCTTCGCTCGTCTGAGCGCCTCGACCTTCCAGGTGAGGAACTCGCCGCGCTCGATCGCCTGTCGCGCCGCGGCGACGAGGTCGAGCAGGAAGCGCAGATTATGCAGGCTGAGCAGCCGCAATCCGAGGATTTCGTGCTGGTTGAGGAGGTGCCGGATGTAGGCCCGGCTGAAGCGGGAGCAGGCCGGACACGGGCAGCCGTCCTCGAGCGGCGCTCGTCGCGGGCGAAGCGGGCGTTGCGGAGGTTGAGCCGCCCCTCGCTCGTGAGGGCGCTGCCGGTGCGCGCCGTGCGCGTCGGCAGCACGCAGTCGAACATGTCGACGCCGCGGGCGATCACCTCGAGCACTCCGACCGGGTCGCCGATGCCCATGAAGTAGCGCGGCTTCTCCTCGGGGAGCAGGGCCGCAGCTTCGGTCGTCGCGTCGAACATCGCCTCGCGGTGCTCGCCCACGCTGAGCCCGCCGATCGCATAGCCGTCGAACTCCAGCGGCACGAGCTCCTCCGACGAACGGCGCCGCAGGTCCGGGTCGAGACCGCCCTGGGTGATCGCGAAGCGGAGCTGGCCCGGCGCGCGCGGCAGGTCGCGCTGGCGCTCGGCCCACGCCGTCGTCCGGCGGACCGCTTCCTCGAGCTCGGGGCGCGCGGCGCCCGCCGGCAGGCAGATGTCGAGGCACATCGCGACGTCCGAGCCGAGCTGCTCCTGCACCCGAGCCGACAGCTCGGGGGTGAAGCGCTCGGGCCGGCCGTCGTACACCGACCGGAACGTGACTCCGTCGTCGTCGGCCGCGAGCAGCGTGTCGCGGAGAGAGAAGACCTGAAAACCACCGGAATCGGTGAGGATCGCGCCGTCCCAGCCCATGAAGCTGTGCAGGCCGCCGAGCTCGGCGATCAGCTCCTCGCCCGGGCGGAAATGGAGGTGGTACGCGTTCCCGAGCACGATCTCGGCGCCGAGCGAGTGCAGCTCGTCGGGATCCACCGACTTCACCGTCGCCTTCGTCCCCACGGGCATGAAGACCGGTGTCCGCACCTCGCCGTGCGCCGTGCGCAGGACTCCGGCGCGCGCAGCGCCGTCCCGGGCCGTGACGGTGAAGCTGTCGCTCACGAGGTGAGCGTAAACGGGCGCGTCCCGTTACTCCTTGACCCAAACGGGTAGATGGATGGGTGATGGCGAACCGAGACCCGCTCGCCCGGACGCCGTACTTCTTCGCCGGAGCGCGGCCGTTCCGGGAGGAGCGGCTCGTGTCCTACATCCGCCGCGAGCATCGGCGCGGCCGGCATCTCGCCGAGATCCTCGACGATCCGTACGTGTCGCGATGCGGCTCGCGGGAGTTCGTCTGGGCGACGCTCCGTCACACGCCGCTGATCGAGCTGCTCGATGCCGACGTCCGCGAAGCCTTCGAGCGCGCGAGCGAAGCGCTCTCGAACCAGACGTAGACGCGCGAGGCGACCGCGGCGTCGCGCTCGGGGTCGCTCGCTCCCTGCAGCTCGTGCTCGCGGATCCGGCCGAGCTCGGCGACGAGCGCGCGCTCGGGCGCGTTGCTGCCGAGCAGGGTGGCGATGCGGACGGAGTACGGAGCGAACTCCTCGAGCAGCGCCCGGAGCTCCCGCTCGCCGCCGTCGCGCCAGAAGTCCCTCCACTCGTTGGCGCTCCGCGGTCTCATCAGAGGATCAGCATCGCATCGCCGAAGGAGTAGAAGCGGTAGCGCTCCTCGACGGCGAGGCGGTACACGCGCCGTGTCTCCTCGATCCCGGCGAAGGCCGCCACCAGGGCGAGCAGCGTCGAGCGTGGCAGGTGGAAGTTCGTGAGGAGCGCGTCCACCCGCCGGAACTCGAAGCCCGGCGTGACGAACAGCTCGGTGCGGCCGGCGGGCGGCGCCCCGCGGGCGAGAGTCTCGAGTACGCGCACGGTCGTCGTGCCGACGGCGAGGACGCGCTCGGCCGCACGGATCCGCTCCCACGCCGCCGGCTCGACCTCGTAGCGCTCGCCGTGGATCCGGTGTTCCTCGAGCCGCTCCTCCGTGACCGGCCGGAACGTGTCGAGCCCGACGTGGAGGGTGACCCGGGCCGGGTCGAGCCGCGCGAGCAGCTGCGGCGTGAAGTGCAGCCC
Source organism: uncultured Actinomycetes bacterium (assembly GCA_963702655.1). Classification (GTDB taxonomy): domain Bacteria; phylum Actinomycetota; class Thermoleophilia; order Gaiellales; family Gaiellaceae; genus Palsa-739. The sequence continues at coordinate 679,735 of CAVPDO010000001.1, forward strand.
GGCCGTCGGCGCCGCAGCAGAGCCCGGCTCGCGGGCGTAGACGGTCTGGTAGCGGGACGGATCACCGAGCGGCTCCGTGATGTACGGCGGCAGCGGTGTCTCGCCGGCAGGCTCGCCGTCGAGACGCAGGAGCCAGCGGCCCTGCCCGAGGTGCTCGATCAGCTCGACGGGCCCGTACCGGCGGCCGGCGCGCAGCCGCCGCGTCGGCCGCGCGAGCGCCTCCCAGGTCCCGTCCTCGCGCCGCTCGAGCAGCAGCACCTCACCGCGCGGCGACTCGATCGGGATCCGCGCCGGCACGACCTTCGTGTCGTTGACGACCACGAGCTCGCCCCGCAGCTCGTCCGGCAGATCCGCGAAGGTGCGGTGGCGCACCGAGCCGGTGGCGCGCTCGTAGACGAGCAGCCGAGACGCGTCGCGCCGCTCGGCCGGATGCTGCGCGATCAGCTCGGGCGGCAGCTCGTAGTCCAGCTCCGAAACGTCCATCCGGCGCGAGTTGTATCGTCGCCGCCATGGACATGGAAGCCATCGCCCGCGCGCAGCAGCGGATCGAGGATGCGGCCGCCGGCCGTACCGACCCGGCCGCCTTCGACGCCACGCTGGAGCGCGCACGCCACGCCGTCGAATCACTCGCAGCGACGACGGCCCGCTTCGAGACGGGCCTGCCCGAGGCGATCCAGGACGGGCTCCGCCAGCACCTCCGGCCGAGCGCCCGTCATCTCGCCGAGGTGCGGGGCCTGACGAACCAGGCCATCCGCCGTCTCGAGCGAATCGAGGGAGACCTCCTCGCCGAGCGGCACGCCCGCGTCGACGACCTCGCCCTGCTCGTCGACCTCATCGCCTCCGGCTGGCGGAGCGTCGAGGAGCGTCTGGCGAAGCTCGAGGCGGGACTGACGCGCGACGACGCCGTCGTCTACCGCCTCGGCGAGCGTCAGGCAGCCGGCTAGAGGTTCTGCGGCACCGGTAGCACGAGCACGAAGCGGCTGCCCCGCCCGGGCTCGCTGTGCAGCTCCAGCCGGCCGCCGAGCGCGAGAGCGAGCTCGCGCGCGATCGTCAGACCGAGGCCCGTGCCGCCGTCGTCGCCCGACCAGAACGCCCGGAAGATCCGGTCCTTCGCGGCCGGCTCGATACCGGGGCCGGTGTCGGCGACCGCCACCCTGACCTCGCCGTCGTCCGTCGCGAGGCCGAGGTCGACTCGACCACCCGCGGGCGTCCAGTGCAGCGCGTTGGCGAGCAGGTTCGTGACGATCTGCAACACGCGGTCCCCGTCGGTGATCAGCACGGGGCCCTCCCCGAGCTCGAGGTCGTACTCGATGCCGCGGGCCTTCGCCTCCTCGGCGAACGTCGCGTAGGCGCGCTCGCAGAGGGCCTTCAGGTCGACCTCCTCGCGCAGCAGTGCGAAGCGGCGGGCGTCGAGCTTGGCGAGATCGAGGACGTCGCCGACGAGTCGCTCGAGCCGCAGCGCCTCCTCCGAGACCACCTCGAGCGACCGCTGCTCGGAGGCCTCGTCGTCGAAGACGCCCTCGCGCAGCGCCGCCACGTGGCCGCGGATCGCCGTCAGCGGCGTGCGCAGCTCGTGGGACACCGACATGAGGAAGTTGCGGGAGAGCTGCTCCGACTCCGACAGCCTCGCGGTCATCTCGTGGAAGCGGGCGGCGAGCCGTTCGACCTCGCTGCCCCAGGTGCGCTCCGGCACGGCGACGTCGTAGTGGCCTGCCGCGACCTCGTCCGCGGCGGTGGCGAGCTGCTCGAGCGGCCCGGCGATCCGGCGCGAGAAATACACGACGAGGACACCGGCGACGGGGATCCCGATCCCGAAGGCGAGCGCGAGCTCCCAGAAGAGCTGCAGCCAGCGGGCGCGCAGCTGGGACTCGGGCTCCGCGACGACGAGCGCACCCGCGGGCGCGGGTCCGAGCGTCACCTCCTGGGCGACGCCGAGATAGGAGTTGCCGCGCGCGTGGAGATCGAACGCCGGCGGCTTCGCGTCCACGAGTGCCCCCACGGGCACGGCGCTGGGCGGCAGCTCCTGCAGCGGACCGGCGAGCAGGGAAGCCCCGGGGACGGCAGGCACCCAGAACACCGTCTTGTTGCCGCCGAGCTGGAGGTTGAGACTCTTGACCGAGACGTGCCCCACGCCGGCCTTCTGTTCGTACAGCCCCACGAGCCCCGCCGATTCCGACCGCAGCTCCGAGGCCGCACTGGCGCGGATGTTGCCCTGGAAGAAGCGCACGGCGATGAGCGTCGCGACGCTCGCGGCGAGCACGATGCCGAGCAGGAACAGCGCCGGCAGCCGGAAGCGCAGTGACCTGAGCACGGGAGCGCCCTACTCGACGGCGGTGGGCGCCGGGGCGGCCTTGTAGCCGATCCCCCACACGGTGACGATCGGCGCCGCGTCGCCGAGCTTCCGCCTCAGCTGCCGCACGTGGACGTCGACGGTGCGCGTGTCGCCCGCGAACGTGTAGCCCCAGACCCGCTCCAGCAGCTGGTCGCGCGTGAGGACGAGGCCCTTGTGGTCGAGGAGCTCCCAGAGCAGGTCGAACTCCTTGGGCGCCAGCCGGATCTCGTCGTCGCCGACGTGGCACTCCCGGCGCCCGGCGTCGAGGACGAGATCGCCGTGGCGGATCGTGCCGCCGTCCGGTTTCGTCTTGCTGCCGCTGCGGCGGAGGATGGCCTTCACCCTCGCGACGAGCTCGCGTGGGTTGAAGGGCTTCGTGAGGTAGTCGTCGGCCCCGACCTCGAGACCGGCGATCTTGTCGAGATCGTCGTCCCGTGCCGTCAGCATCAGCACGGGCAGGCTGCTCGACTCGCGAATGCGCCGACAGACCTCGATCCCGTCGAGGTCGGGCAGCATCAGGTCGAGGACGACGAGCGAGGGAGCGTCGAGACCGACGATGCTCAACGCCTCGAGGCCGCTGGCGGTCACCCTGACCGCGAAACCGTCCTTGCGGAGGTACGCGGCGACGAACGAGGCGATGGCCTGCTCGTCCTCCACGACGAGAATCGTCTGCTCCCCTGCCATCGCCGTCACCGTCCGCCGATCTGCCGTGTCGCCGGTCTCGTCGGCATCGACCGGACGGTACCGCCGTTCACCGCATAGGTCCCGTCGTGGGTTGGATAGCGCACGGAGCCCTGGAGCGTGACATGGCCCTGGCCTCCGGCGAAGAGATAGATGCCCGAGCCGCGCACGACCACGCGATAGAAGCCGCCGATCGCCCGAAAGCGGAAGTTGCTGCCGCTGTACTCCTTGCCGGCGAACCCGTGCCACCTCATGGCTCTCGCGGACAGGTCCGTCCCTTTGACCTGGACGGCGCCCTGGCCGGCCGCCGACGGCAGCTGGTAGACGTCGACCCGCGCCTCCTGCGAGATGCGGCCGAGTAGGAAGCCCTGCACGACGACCGTGGCCACCGGGCGGCCGTTGGCGCCGCGGTCGCCTACCGCCTTGTGCACGACGAGGTAGCCGGGTTTGGGCCGTGCGGCAGCGCTAGCGGCCGCCGCAACCGGGAACGCGAGCAGCGCCAGAAGCGCGCAAGTGAGCAGGATCCGCCGCATGGCGCTCCCAGGGTACTCCGCGCGAGCAGGAACGTCCGACGAATCCGCGAAGCTGCGTTGTCATGACAGACGACTCGCTGCAGCGGAGCGCGGATCGGTTGGCGGCGCATGTCGAGGCGCTCGCGACGGCGCTGCGGGCAAGCGGCGTTTCCGAGGAGGCGTCCGCAGGGCTCCTCTCCAGCGCTTCGGCAGCCGTCCTGCAGGCGCTCCGGCTCGAACTGCTCGTCGAGGACGAGCCCGACCGACTCGCGGCCTAGCCGTCGTACGTGTAGAAGCCGCGGCCGCTCTTGCGGCCCAGCAGGCCGGCGTTCGCCATTGCCACCAGGCGCGCCGGCGGCGCCATCCGCGGCTCCCGGAGCTTGCCCCAGAGCGCCTCGCTCGCGTGGACGTGCACATCGATCCCGACGAGGTCGACGAGCTCGCACGGCCCCATCGGCCAGCCGGCGCCGTGCTTCATCCCGGCGTCGAGGTCGGCCGGCGTGACGCGCGCCTCGTCGAGCACGCGCACGCAGTCGTTTAGCAGCGGGATCAGGATCCGGTTGACGACGAAGCCGGGCGTGTCGTGACAGCGGATCGGATGCTTGCCGAGCCGCTCGCCGAGCGCGTAGGCGGTCTCGAACGCTTCGTCGGAGGTCCGCTCCGCGCGGACGATCTCCACGAGCGGCATGAGCGGCGCCGGGTTGAAGAAATGCATCCCGACCACGCGTTCGTGGGTCGAGGTCGCGCCGGCGATCTCCGTCACCGAGAGGGCGGACGTGTTCGTCGCGAGCACCGCGTCGGGCCGGCAGACCCCCTCGAGTGCAGCGAAGAGCTCGCTGCTTCGGCTCCAGCTCCTCGACGACCGCCTCGATCACGACGTCGCAGTCGGCGAACGCGGAGACGTCGGTGGTGAGGCTCAGCAGCCCGATGTCGAAGGACTCGAGCTGTCCCTTCTCGACCTTGCGAGTGAGGAAGTGCTCGATCCGCCCGCGAGCCTTCTCCCCCAGCTCGTCGGTCAGCTCGCGCCCGACGGTCTCGAGCCCCGCCTCGACCGCAAGCTGCGCGATGCCCGCGCCCATCGTCCCCAGTCCTACGACTCCGACCTTCACCGGCCGGAGCCTAACGGGCTACGAGCTAGGGACGGAGCTCCTCCAGCGCGCGCATGAGTACCGCCCGGAGTCGCTCGTCCCGGTCGGGGTCGGCCGCGGTCCGCACGGGACAGAGGGCGCGCTGGCCGTGGCAGCGCGCGTACGCCTCGGCCTCCGAGAGTGCCCGCTCCCTGCGTCGGGTGCGTGTCGTCGGTGTCAGTGCCGCTCCACCCTCCTCCGTCGCCCGCGTGCGCGCAAGCGGCTGTGGAACCGGTGGAAAAGTGGACAACCTGCGTAGAGTCGCGCCCGTGGACGTGCGCGAGGGAACCATCGCGTTCGACGGGGCCGAGACCTGGTACCGCGTGACCGGCGACCTGCGGCCCGGCGACGACGCGGCACCGGCGCCGCTCGTGGCGCTCCACGGAGGCCCCGGCGCGACGCACGACTACCTCCTCTCGCTCGCGGACCTCGCCGGGGATCGCGCGGTCGTCCACTACGACCAGCTCGGCAACGGCCGCAGCACGCACTACCCGGACCGGGGAGCCGAGTTCTGGACGCCCGAGCTCTTCGTCCGCGAGCTGCACAACCTCGTCGACACGGTGGGAATCGCCGAGCGCCATCAGGTGCTCGGCCAGTCGTGGGGCGGCTTCCTCGCGCAGGAGTACGCGCTCACCCAGCCGGCCGGCCTGCGTTCCCTCGTCCTGGCCGACACCGCCGCCTCCTGGGCGGACTTTGCGACCGAGGCGGGCAAGCTGCGCGCCGAGCTCCCGGATGATGTGCAGGCGACGCTCGACAGGCACGAGGCCGCGGGCACGTACGACGACCTCGAGTACATGGAGGCGTGCCTCGTCTTCTACTCGCGCCACCTCTGCCGGATCCCGTGGCCGCCCGAGGTGACCGCGACGTTCGAGTGGCTCGAGCGCGACCCGACCGTCTACCGCACGATGAACGGGCCGAGCGAGTTCCACATCATCGGCTCCTGCAAGGACTGGCAGGTCAAGGACCGGCTGCACGAGATCCGCGTGCCGACGCTGCTCGTCTCCGGCCGGTACGACGAGGCGACGCCCGCGCTCCAGCAGGTCCTGCTCAACGGCATCGCCGGCTCGGAGTGGGTCTGCTTCGAGGAGTCGTCGCACATGCCGCACGTCGAGGAGCGCGAGCGCTACCTGCAGGTCGTCGGCGACTGGCTCGCCGAGCACGACTGACATGCTTCGAGTCCGCCGTCCGTCGGAGTCGGAGATCGAGCGGCTCCTCGGGGAAGCCCGTGAGGCAGGTCCGACCTATCCCGAGGTCGGGGCGACGAGAGACGCACGGCTTCCCGCCGGCTACCGCCACGACTCCTACGAGCGCCGTCTTGGCCCGGGCGAAGAGGTGTTCGGGCGCGCGGTCGCCGCTCTGCGTGGCTGGCAGGCGCAGATCGGAGCCGGAGCGCGGGTCTTTCCGCACGGGGCGCAGGTCGCCGACGGCAGCACCGTCGTTCTGCTCATCCGCGTGGGCGGGCTCTTGGCGCCGCTGCCATGCCGCGTGGTCTACGTCGACGAGAGCCCCGGAGGCTTCGCATTCGCCTACGGAACGCTGCCCGGCCACCCCGAGCAGGGCGAGGTGGCGTTCAGAATCGGCAGCAGCGCCGGCTCGGACGAGGTCTGCTTCCGGATCGTCTCGTTCTCCCGCCCCGTCGACCCGCTGGCCCGGCTCGCGTCGCCGATCGCGAGGCTGATCCAGCAGCGCGTGACGAGGCGCTACCTCAGCGCCATCGCCGAGGCGTCGTCCTAGAGCAGCGCGGGACTATCCTCGGGCGACGTGAGCCTCCCGCTGGTGAACCGGCTCCCCGATCCGTGGCGGAAGATCGCCGACTGGGTCCTCACGCTCGCGGTTGCGATCGGATTCGTGCTCGCGTTCGAGGCCGAGGTGGCGAAGCCGTACCGGATCCCGACGGCCTCAATGGAGGGAACGCTCCTCTGCGCACGCCCCGGCCTCGGGTGCACCGCGTCGACGAGCGACCGCGTGCTCGTGAATCGGCTCGCCTACGACTTCGGAAACCCAAAGCGCGGCCAGATCATCGTGTTCACCGCCCCGCCCCAGGCGAACCGCTGCCAACCCGGCGAAGCCGGCACGAGCTTCGTCAAGCGGCTGATCGGACTGCCGGGCGAAACGGTGCATGAGGATGCCAGGGGCTTCATCTGGATCCGCAGGGCCGGACCCGAAGACGTGGACGAAGCTGGCGGAGCCCTACGTGTCGGCGCAGAGAACCGACTCGCGGACCGCAAGGACTTCGACCACACCTGGAAGGTGCCGCAGGGCGAGTACTTCATGCTCGGCGACAACCGCGCCAACTCGTGCGACTCGCGGACCTGGGGGCCGGTGCCGAGAGCCGACCTGATCGGCCCGGTGATCTTCACCTACTGGCCGCCCGACCGGATCTCGTACCACTCGGGCGGCGGGTGAGCCTCCGGTCCTAGACGCGCTCGATGATCGCGGCGATGGCCTGGCCGAAGCCGATGCACATCGTCGCCAGCCCGTAGCGCGCGTCGCGCCGTTCGAGCTCCGAGACGAGCGTCGCCGTGATCCGCGCGCCCGTCGCGCCGAGCGGATGGCCCAGCGAGATGCCGCCGCCGTTCGGGTTCACGTCGCCGGCCTCGTAGCGCTCCTGCAGGCCCGTGTCCGCGAGGAACTGGGACACGACCGAGGCGAAGGCCTCGTTGACTTCGATCACGTCGATGTCGTCCCACGTCAGGCCGGCCTTGGCCAGTGCCTTCGCCGACGCGTCAGGGTTGCCGTGCAGCATCAGGTGCGGGTCGACGCCCACCACGCCGAAGGAGACGAAGCGCGCGCGCGGCTCGAGCCCGAGCTCCGAGACCTTCGCCTCGGAGGCGACGAGCAGTGCCGCCGAGCCGTCGACGATCTGGGACGAGTTCCCGGCGGTGACGACGCCGTCCGGGATGAACGCCGGCTGGAGCGAGGCCATCTTCTCGAGGGTCGTCTCGCGCCGCACCGCTTCGTCGACGGCGAAGCGGACGCGAGTCAGGGTCGGCGCACCCCCGCCGTCGGCATCCGGCGCGGGGACGTCGAGCTCGATCGGCACGACCTCGCGCTCGAAGCGCCCCTCGTCGATCGCGCGCGCGGCTCGCTGATGCGACTCGAACGAGATCCGGTCGAGCTCCTCGCGCGAGAGATTCCACTGCTTCGCGATCTCCTCGGCCGAGATCCCCTGCATCACGATCTCGTGGCGCTCCCAGACGAGCGGCGACATCGAGCCGTTGTTCGAGCCCATCGGGACGCGCGACATCATCTCGACGCCGCCCGAGACGACGAGGTCGAGCTGTCCCGACCAGACCGCCGCCGCGGCGTTGAAGTTCGTCTGCATCGAGGATCCGCACTGGCGGTCGACCGTCGTCCCCGCGACGGAGACCGGCCAGCCTGCGGTGAGTGCGACGTTGCGGCCGATGTTCCACGCCTGCTCGTCGACCTGCGACACGCAACCCCATTGCACGTCCTCGATCTCGGCGGGGTCGACGCCGTTCCGCGTGACGAGGGCGTTCACGACCTGGGCCGAGACCTCGTCGCCGCGGATGTGCGACAGCGTGCCGTTCTTCTTCCCGATCGGGCTGCGAACCGCATCGACGATCATTGCGCCCGGCCGCTCCATGCAAGAGACTGTACCTCGGTCGATGCTGCGCAAGAACACGAAGATCGAGCTGCTGAAGCGAGTTCCGCTGTTCGAGCGGTGCTCGCAGCGCGAGCTCGCGCAGATCGCGGCGCTCGCCGACGAGCTCGACCTGCCCAAGGCCCGCAGCCTCACGAGCGAGGGTGCGGACGGATTCGAGTTCATCGTGCTCGTCGAGGGCGAAGCCGACGTCGTCCGCAAGGGACGCGTCGTGAACGAGCTCGGCCCCGGCGACTTCGTCGGCGAGATCGCCCTTGTCACGGCCCGGCCTCGGACGGCGACGGTGAAGACGCGAGGGCCGGCGAAGATCCTCGTCCTCACCGCTTCCGGCTTCCGCGCCCTGATGCACGACGTGCCCGCGATCGAGGACAAGGTGCTCGCGGCGGTCACCGCGCGGATACCGGACGAGTACGAGTAGCTAGTTCGGATGCGGTACGTGCGGCTCGCGCACGTGCGCGAGATACGTCGGCGCGGCGAGCTCGAGGACGGCGCGCTTGCCCGGCGTGTCGCCCTGCCCGAGCTCTCTGAACGTGTGGCCGACGTCGCCGCCGAGCACGACCAGCCCTTCGTCCGTCTCGACGACGACGATCTGATGGCCGCGTGTCTCACCGGGTGCAGGCACGATCCGGATGCCCGGGAGGATCTCGGCCTCCCCGTCGTGCTCGACGTAGTTCGCGCCGGGGAAGTCGATCCACTCGCGGACGGTGTAGTCGTCCTGCGTCCGCGCGTCCTCGAGCTCGATCCGCTGCACGTGGATCGGGATGCCGGGAAAGAGCCGGTTGCCGCCGTGATGGTCGAAGTGCATGTGCGTGATGACCACGTGCGCAACACGCCGGACAAGCTCGTCCTGGAGCGGGTGCGGCGTCGGCTGCCAGTGCTCGTCGAGCTCCGGCGTCGACTCGAGCAATCCCGTGTCGACGAGGACGAGCCCCTCCGGATGCTCGATCGTGTGCGAGAAGCACGGCCAGCTGACGTCGGCGACGACGAGCTCACAGGTGAGGTGGATGCCGATATCGTCCCGCGTGAGCACGGCCCGAGCATATGGCGACGACTACCCAAGAGTGGATCGAGGTTCGGTCTCCGTTCGACGGCGAGGTCGTGGGCCGCGCGCCCAAGTCCGGGGCCGACGACGCACGACACGCGGTCGCCGCCGCCGCGCGCGTGCTCGATTCCCCGCTGCCCGCGCACGAGCGCGCCGCGATCCTCGACCGCATCGCAGGTCTGCTACGCGAGCGCCACGAGGACATGGCCCGGACGATCTGCGCGGAGGCCGGCAAGCCGATCCGCACGGCTCGGGTCGAGGCGTCGCGGGCGGTTTCGACGTACACCTTTGCAGCAGTGGAAGCCCGCAAGCTCGCCGGCGACGTCGTCCCCATGGACGCGTCGGAGGCCGGCGAGGGCAAGATTGCCTTCACGTTGCGCCGCCCGATCGGGGTGATCGGCGCGATCTCGCCTTTCAACTTCCCGTGCAACCTCGTCGCGCACAAGCTGGCTCCGGCGCTCGCCGCGGGGTGCCCGGTCGTCCTCAAGCCGGCGAGCCAGACGCCGCTCTCGGCGCTGCTGCTCGCCGAACTCGAGCAGGAGGCGGGGCTCCCTGCCGGCTGGCTCACAGTCCTCGTCGGCCCGTCCGCCGAGATCGGCGACGTGCTGGTCGGCGACGAGCGGGTGCGGATGATCACGTTCACCGGCTCGAGCGGCGTCGGCTGGGGCATCGCCGGGCGCGCGGCGAAGAAGCGCGTCCGGCTCGAGCTCGGCAACTCGACGCCCGTCGTCGTGGCCGCCGACGCCGACCTCGACCTCGCCGCGACGAAGCTCGCCGCGAACGCGTTCTCCTTCGCCGGGCAGAGCTGCATCTCCGTCCAGCGGATCTACGTGGAGCGGCCGGCCCTCGACGGCTTCCTGGAGCGGTTCCTGCCCAAGGTCGAGGCGCTGGTGGTGGGCGACCCTTCGGACGAGGCGACCGACGTCGGGCCCGTGATCGACGCGGACGCGCAGAGACGGATCGCCGAGTGGGTCGAGGAGGCCGAGACCGCGGGCGCGAAGCTTCTCGCGGGCGCCGCCGACGCCGACCCGCTCGGCCCGATCGTCCTCGCGGAGGCGCCCGAGACTGCCCACGTGGTCTGCGACGAGGTCTTCGGCCCGGTGTGCGTCGTCAACGCGGTCGACTCGCTCGACGACGCCTTCGCCCGCGCGAACGGAACCGAGTACGGGCTCCAGGCCGGAATCTTCACGCGCTCGATCGCGACGGCGCTCGCCGCGGCCGAAGCGCTGGAGTTCGGCGGCGTCACCGTGAACGAGGCGCCGACCTTCCGCGCCGACCAGATGCCCTACGGCGGCATCAAGGGATCCGGCAACACGCGGGAAGGGCCCGCCTACACGATCCGCGAGATGACCGAAGAGCGGCTCGTCGTCCTGCAGGCCTGACGTTTCCTCTTTCGCCGCCGCGGGGACGTGATCCTCATGATCGGCGTCGCAATCGCCTTCATCGCCGTCGGAGTCCTCTTCCTGTTCCTCATCCCGTGGGTCGGGATTCCGATCGGCATCGTCGGCCTCGTGCTCGCGATCGTCTGGATGGCCGGTTTCGGACGTCGCGCGGTCACGCGCGACCCGCATTCGGACCAGCGCAACCTCTGAGGTTTCGAGTTTGCTGCCGAGACAACGATTGCGGCGACTTTGTAACAGCACAGGTTACGATGTAGGATCGAATCCCGGGCATCGGGGGAGGCCTGCGGGAATCGGCTTCAGATAAGGCCTTACACGGCCTGCGGGAGGAGACGGATAGCGACGTGATCGAAGAGAGAACGGCCCAACTACAGCAGTGCATGTATCAATACTCACGGGCCATTTATCGGTCGGTGAAAGACCAGATCGATCCGTACTCCGACCGGGCCACCCAGCTGGAGTCGCGGCGTGCCGTCCTCGAGGCGTGCGAGCAGACGATGGAGCGGCTCGCGGCCGACCCTCTCTATTTCGCAAAGCCCGAGCGGGCGCTGTTCCAGGACATCCGGCGCTACTTCCCCATCACCGCGCAGGCCCAGGTCGCGTGGGCGGTGGACCAGGGAGTGAAGGCCGCGGTCGACTTCATCGAGGAACAGATCGAGTCGGGCCTGCTCGACGGCGGAGTCGCCCGCTGCCGGGCGACGACCCGCAAGGGCAAGCCGTGCCAGCGAACCCCGCTGCCGGAACGCGACTACTGCCCGTCGCACCAGCACCTCGAGACCAAAGCCGCGGCATAGCCGCCGTCCACAGGTTTCCACAGCTGCGATCCACAGGCTCGCGGCGATAGGGTCCGCCCCGGGTGTCGCACGACACGGACAAGCTGATCCGGCAGCTCTCGCTCGTCGCCTTTCTCATGGCCGAGCGGCGGGCGCTGACCGCGCGCGACGTGAAGTCGAACGTCGAGGGCTACTCCGAGATGTCGGACGAGGCCTTCGCGCGGCGCTTCTACTCCGACCGGGCCGAGCTCCTCTCGCTCGGCGTCCCGCTGCAGTCGCAACGCGACGAGTTCACCGGCGAGGAGCTGTACACGCTCCGCTCGGAGCAGTACTTCCTGCCCCAGCTCGAACTCGAGGACGAGGAGCTTGCCGCGCTGCAGACCGCCTTCTACCTCCTCGAGGGGAAGTTCGCGTACGCGGAGCCGCTGCGTCTCGCGCTCCAGAATCTCGCCCTCGGACGACCGGGCTTCAGCGAGGCCCCGACCGAGACCGCGAGCCGCGTCGAGGTGCTCGACCCCGACTACTCGCCCGAGACGCCGGGCAGGCTCGCGAAGCTCGAGAATGCGATCTCGAAGCAGCGGACGGTGCGATTCGACTACTGGTCGATCTCGCGGGACAAGGAGAGCGAGCGCACGCTCAACCCGTACGCGCTCCTCAACGACAACGGGCTCTGGTACGTCGTCGGCCACGACCTCGACCGCGAGGAGATCCGCACCTTCCGCGTCTCCCGCATCCGCGGCGACATCAAGTTCGCGACGCGCCGCGAGCGCGACTTCCGCGCGCCGACCGACTTCGACGTGGAGGTCTACCGCGGCCGGCCGCCGTGGCAGATCGGCGACGTCGTCGGCACTGCGCGGATCGAGGTGCGCGGCGACACCGCGTGGTGGGTGCGGCGCGCGTACGGCTCCACGGGGAAGCTGGAGGACGGGATCTTCGTCACGGAGTACTCCTCCATCCCCCAGCTCGCCTCCTGGGTGCTCCGGCAGAACGGCCGTGCCGTACCGCTCGAGCCTGCCGAGCTGAAGCGCGACGTCGCTGCGGCGCTGCGGCGCGTGCGCGAGCGGCACGAGAGCGAGGCCCCGGAGCCCGCCCGCGAGAAACCCACTGCCGTCGACGACGCAGCGGTCGAGCGTCCGGCCGGCCCGGTGGCGCCCGAGCGGTTCGGCGTGCTGCAGGCGCTGCTCGCGTACCTCCTCGCGGCCTGCGGCGAGGACAGCGAGGCCGAGATCCCCGCCACGGAGCTGCTCGAGCGGTTCCCCTCCGTCCCGGCGGACGAGCTCGAGGAGCACCTGTCGCTGCTCAACCTCGTCAACTTCGGCGGCGGCTGCTACACGGTCTACGCCGAGCTGCGCGACGGCTCGGTGCACGTCGACAAGGAGCTGTGGGGCGACACGTTCCGCGCGGCGCCGCGCCTGACGCCGCTCGAGGCGCGCGCGATCCGGCTCGCGCTCGAGTACGTCGGGCCGATGATCGCGGCCGACGCCCACACGCCGCTGTCGCGGGTACGCAAGAAGCTCGAGGAGACGTTCGGACAGTTCGAGCTCGCCCGCACGCCCGAGCCGCAGGGAGCGACCGAGGAGGTCGATCTCGTCTCGAGGCTCGCGCGCGGCATGCGTGAACGGAAGCTCGTGGAGATCGAGTACCAGAAGGAGGCCGACTCGGAGCCGTCGACGCGGCTCGTCGAGCCGTACTCGCTCGAGCGGCAGCTGCCGAACTGGTACGTCCACACCTGGGACCGGACGAGCGACGGCGCGCGGTCGTTCCGTCTCGACCGGATGCGGAGCGCGAAGCTGACCCGCGAGAAGTTCGACGCCCGCGAGGGCTTCGAGCCGACCCGACTCCGCGACGCCCGCACCGCGAAAGTCCTGTACGACAAGGAGATCGCGCGCTGGGCGATCGAGCGCGGCGCGCGGCTGCTCGCCGACGGCAGCTCCGTCCGCGACTTCCCGGTCGGCAGCGACGAGTGGCTCGAGAGCGAGGTCCTCTCGCTGCGCGGCGAGGCGGTTCTGCTCGAGCCGGACGAGCTGCGGCACGCCATCGCCGCCCGCGCCAAGGCGCTGGCGAAGGAGCTCGGCGTCGAGCGCATGCGCGCCCGCGCCTGAGCAGCGCTTACGACCCGGCCGGCACGGTGAGCGTGAAGGTCGATCCCGGCGCCGCTCCGGAGCTCACCTCGAGCGAGCCGCCGTGCGCCTCTGCGATCGAGCGGGCGATGAACAGGCCGAGCCCCGTGCCCGGTTTGGACGCGCCCGGCATGTCCACCCGGCCGAACTTCTCGAAGATCCGCCCCTGCTGGTCGCGCGGGATACCCGGGCCTGCGTCGCGAACCGCGATCCGGACGGCGCCGTTCGCCGCGCTCGCCGAGACGTGCACCTCGCCGCCCTCCGGCGAGTACTTCACGGCGTTCTCGATCAGATTCCCGAGCACCTGCCGCAGCCGGGCGCGGTCGCCGCGGATCGCCGGCAGAGCGCCGGGTACCGAGGACACGACCGGCACCTCCTGCTGCCCGAGGATCGCGGTGTCGACCGCCTCGTCGACGACCCGGCCCAGGTCGACCTCCTCGAAGCGGTAGCTGAACGTCCCGGCCTCGATCCGTGACGTGTCGAGCACGTCGCCGACCAGCTCGGCGAGCCGCGTGGTCTCGTCGTTGATGAGCGCGAGGAACGACTCGCGCTGCGCCGCCGTCAGCATCCGCCAGCGGTCCTGCAGCGTCCGCGCCGCCCCGATCACCGCGGCCATCGGGCTCCGCAGCTCGTGCGAGACGAGGGAGACGAAGTCGGCGCGAAGCTGCGAGAGGCTGGCCAGCTCCTCGACGCGGCGCCGCTCGGCCTCGTACGCACGGATGTTCTGCACCGCGGTCGCCACGAGGCGGCCGAGCAGGGCGACGAGCTCGACCTCGTCGTCGCTGAACGCGTCGGGACGGTCGCGCGAGAGGCTCAGCATCCCGATCGTGCGGGCACCGAGCAGGAGCGGGGCCACGAGCTCGCTGCGCAGGCCGAGCGCGAGAAGCTGCTCGTCGGCGGGAGAGTCCCGCTCGGTGAGGTCGCGGCGGACGACGATCCTGCCCTCGAGTACGCGCTCGAGCAGCGAGCCCTCGATCGGGTCGCTGTTGCCGGGCCGGAAGACCTCGTTCGCGCCGCGGCCGGCCGTCGCCATCGTGGTTGCGGTCTCGCCTTCGACGAGGACGATCGCCGTCCGCTCGAACGGAACGAGGCCGCGCAGCTCGCGGATGAACGCGCCGAACGCCTCGTCGAGCTCGAGCGAGGAGCCGAGAGCCCGCGCGCAGCGGTTCGCGGTCTCGAGGACGTCGACGCGGTGACCGAGCTCGTCGCGCAGCCGTTCCGCCTCGGCGGCGCGCGCCTCGGCGCGGCCGCGTTCGGCGTTGAGGGTGTCGCGCAGGCGGCCGATGACGAGGCCGGCGAGCATGCCGACGAGGACGCGGGCGAACGCCGTCTTCCACTCCAGCCCCGGCCCGAGCGCGTCGACCACGAGCGTGGCGCTCGTCATCACGGCACCGCCGACGAGCCCGCCCACGAGCCCGAAGCGGAGCGCCGCGGCCGCGATCGGGATCAGATAGAGGGCGCGCCACGGCTCGCCGGCCTCGAACGAGAAGACCGAGATGAACCCGATCGCGGCGACGGCGTCGAGCGCCAGCAGCAGCATTCGGGCACGGACACGGGCCACGGGCCCGAGCTCGACGGCGGACACCGCACCCGAGAAGACGGTGACCGCGGCGAAGAACCCGACCACGACCCACGCCCATGCCTCGTACGAGGGCGGAAAGTCGGTCAGCGCGACCGCGACCGCGCCCGAGACGACGAGCACCGCCCGCAACGCGACGAGCCAGCGTCCCGGGCGGCTAAGCACCCCGCTCCTCCAGCTGCGCCAGCGCCCAGGCGGCGACCTCGCGGGTCGCTTCGTGCGGATCGTCGAGGCAGGCGGCCACGGCGTCCCGTTCGCCGCCGCCCCCCACGTTGCCTGCCGCGACGAGGGCGTTCAGCCGGAGGCGGCGGCCGTCGTTGCGCGGCACGTAGAGCCGCGCCCAGCGGCGCCGCAGCTCGTCCGGCTCCGAGCGCAACCAGTCCACGAGGGAAACGTGCGGCGTCGCGTCCTCCGGCAGCGGCTCGACCGCCCGGCGCTTCTCGACGCCGTGATTCCAGGGGCAGACGTCCTGGCAGATGTCGCAGCCGTAGACCTGCGGCCCGAGCTCAGCGCGGTACTCGGCGGGCGGCGGCTCCGGTGCCTGCGTCCAGTACGAGAGGCAGCGCGTCGCGTCGAGCGTCCCCGGCTCGTCGAGCGCGCCGGTCGGGCAGGCGTCGATGCAGAGCCGGCACTCGCCGCAGTCGACATCCAAAGCCGGTGTCGGCTCAAGCTCGACGTCGGTGACGAGCGTCCCGAGCACGACCCAGGAGCCGTGCCGGCGCGTGATCAGGAGCGTGTTCTTGCCATAGAAGCCGACGCCGCTCCGCGCCGCCGCCTCGCGGTCGACGTGCTGGTTCGCGTCCACGAGCACGCGGTAGCTGCCGCCGAGCCTCTGCCCCAACTCGTCGAGCTTCTCCCGCAGTCGCGCGTAGGCGTCGAACCATGTGTACCGCGGCAGCCGGCCGTGACCGGGCGGACGCTCCGGCTCGGGGAGCCAGTAGCAGAGCGCCGCCGAGACGACGGTGCGCGCGCCGGGCAGCAGCGTCTCGGGATGGCACGACTCCTCCGGCCGGGCCATCGTGAAGCGCATGTCGGCGAAGAGCCCGCGGGCGCGGCGTTCGCGGATGTGGCGCTCGGTGTCCGCGTAGGGGCCGGCCGGCGCGGCGCCGATCGCGTCGAGCCCGAGCTCCTGTGCCACGGCCTCGAGTTCGGTTCGGTTCACACGGATAGTCTGCCGCGGTGCGCGCGGTTCGGATCCATGAGGACGGCGGGCCCGAGGTCCTGGTGCTCGAGCAGGCGCCGGATCCGGAGCCCGGTCCGGGCGAGGTGCTCGTGCGCCTGCGCGCCTCGGCGCTGAACCATCTCGACGTCTGGATCCGCAAGGGGCTCCCGTCCGTGCCGAAGCCGCGCATCCTCGGCGCCGACGGAGCCGGAGTCGTCGAGGGGCTCGGCGACGGCGTGTCCGGCCTCGAGCCCGGCGAGCGCGTCGTCCTCAATCCCGGGATCGAGGCGGGCGGCGGCCGAATCCACGTGATCGGCGAGCACGGCGACGGCACGAACGCCGAGCTGATCGCCGTACCGGCGACGAACGTGCACCCCATCCCGGATGGACTGAGCTTCGAGCAGGCGGCCGCGTTCCCGCTCGTCTTCGAGACGGCGTACCGAATGCTCGTGACGCGCGCGAGCCTGCGCGAGGGCGAGTGGGTGCTCGCCTGGGGCATCGGCGGCGGCGTCTCGACCGCGGCGCTCGCGATCGCGAAGGCGCTCGGGGCGCGCGTGCTCGTCACCTCCTCCAGCGAGGCCAAGCTCGCGCGCGCGCGCGAGCTCGGCGCCGACGCGATCGTGAACCACGCCACCGGCGACGTGAAGGCGGCGGTGCAGGAGGCGACTGAGGGCCACGGCATCGACGTGGTGGTCGAGAACGTCGGCGAGGCCACGTGGGCGACGTCGCTCCAGGTCGCGGCGCCGGGAGGGCGGATCACCGTCTGCGGCGCGACCTCGGGACCGAACCCGCCGGCGGCGCTGCACCGGATCTGGTGGAAGCAGCTCTCGATCCTCGGCTCCACGATGGGCACCGGCGAGGACTTCGCCGGCGCGTACGAGCTCGTGACGAGCGGACAGGCGCTGCCGGTCGTCGACTCGGTGCTGCCGCTGGAGGAGATCCGAGCCGCACACGAGCGGCTCGAAGCGGGCGAGCAGCTCGGCAAGATCGTCCTCACGATCTGATGCCGTTCCAGAACCGGGTCACTCCGCTGGGCGAGCTGATCGCGACGCCGGACCGCGGCCTCGTCTACGGCAACCGCGGACGGCTGCACGACGAGGACGGGAGCATCCGCCGGCCGTGGCAGGTGAAACGGTGGATCTCCTGCCGCCTGGAGTTCCGGGGGCGCTACCGGCCCGGCGGGCCGATGGCGCCGAACCGCTACACGGGGCTCTTCTTCCTGGACGAGGCGACCGCGCTCGCTGCAGGGCACCGGCCGTGCGCCGAGTGCCGGAACGCGGACTACCGCAGCTTCCTCGCGCTGACCGGCGCCTCCGGCGCCGACGAACTCGACGAGCGGCTGCACGTCGAGCGCGGGCGTCTCCACGCCGCGGAGCTGAAGGAGCTTCCCGACGGCGCCTTCGTCGCGCTCGACGGAGAGCCGTGGCTCGTCGCCGGCTCGGAGCTGTTGCGCTGGACGCCCGGCGGCTACTCCGAACGCCGGCCGCGGTTCAGCGGCGGAGTCGACGCGATCACACCGCCGACGAGCCTGCACGTCCTCGACTCGGGCTGGCGCGGGAGCGTCCCGTTCGTCCACCCGGGTTAGCGAAGGCGAAACACGGAGAATCCGCAGGCATGAAGAAGATTCTCGAACTCCTCGTGTGCTTCATCCACCCGCTGGCCGTCGTGCTCGGCTGGATCAACCTCCTCGGCCGGGACGACCTGAGCGGCGGCCAGAAGCTCGTCTGGGCGATCTTCCTGATCATCCCGCTCGTACCGTTCCTCTACGTGCTGACCGGCGGCGACCTCTGGTGAGCTAGCCCGCGTCCCCGAGGTCGTGGATGAAGAAGATGCCGTGCTTCGACTGCCCCGTGGCCTGCTTCAGGTCGGGGTAGTCGACGATCTCCGGCGAGACGCGGGTCCCGGCCACGACGTAGCGAACCGTCTCGTCGGTGTCGTTGCGGATGCCGTGGGCGCCTGCGGGCCCGGGGCGAAAGTGCACGACCTCGCCCTCGGCGAGCCGCCGCTCGCCGGAGGGTGTCCGTAGCGTCGGCTGTCCGCGAAGCACGATCAGCAGCTCCTCGGAGCCGTGATGGGCGTGGTAGATCATGAAGTTGCCGCGCTCGAGCTCGTAGAGCGACGCGCCGAGGTCGGGGCCTTGCCCGACGAGCCGCTTCGAACGGCCGCCGCCCCCGGACCAGTCCTCCTGCTGCTCGCCCCAGTCGTCGTCCCAGATATTCACTGCGTGCAGTCTCCCCGACCGGGTGGCGGCGTGTAAAGCGGATCGCAAACCGTTCCGGGCTCGAGGACGTAGTTCGGCTCGATGAGACTGCAGGCCGACCCCCGGGCTCGCCCGTGAACTTCTGGGAGAGAGTCACGAACGAGGAAGAGGTCCGTTGGGCCGAGGAGCTCGTCGCGGCGGCGATCGGGGCCGAGACCGACTCGGACGTGCTGGCCGCAGAGCTTCGGCGCACGATCGACCGCCTGGTCAGCGGCACGTCCGACGAGATCGCCGACAAGGTCCTGTCGCAGGTCGCGGCGCTCGTCGGCGTGACTCGCGGCTCGCTCGCGAACACGGCCGCGGTCCTGGCGGAGGTCCAGGGCATGGACGCCGGGGACACCGCGGTGACACGACCGATCGAGGTCCGCGTTCTCGACGCTGCGGTACAGGCCTTCCTGCCGGCGCTCGAGGGCTAGCCATGCGCACGGTCCTGTTGTGCCGCGACGGCGCCGACCAACGCCACCTGGCGAATGCGTTGGCAGTCGCAGGTCGTCTCGACGCGATCGTGGTCGAGGGCCGAGGCGACGCCCGCAGGGGCAAGCTCGCGAGGACCTTGGGGCGGGCGCGTTGGTGGCAGCTTCCGGCCCGTTTGCTCGACGTGGCGATCCTGGTCGCCTACGGGACATGGAGCGAGCGTCTCCTGGCTTCGGGCCTCTCAGTCAACGGCTACCCGCAGGACGTCCGCCGAATCGAGGTCGGTAACGCAAACGACCCCACGAGCATCGACGCGCTGCGAAACCTCGATGCCGACGTGCTCATCGTGCTGGGCACGAGCATCCTGAGCGACGACGTGCTCACGAGCCCGAAGCGCTACGCCTTGAACCTGCACGGCGGGGCGCTGCCCGACTATCGAGGGGTCTACAGCGACTTCTGGGCGCTGGCGAACGACCGGCCCGACCGGGTGGGCTCGGTCGTCTTCCACCTCGACCCGGGGATCGACACCGGCGAGATCGCACTCGAGGAGATGCTGGACGTGAGTCGCTCCACGACGCTCAACGACATCAAGATCGCCAACGCCCGGCTGCGGGCGACACTCGCTCTGAAAGCGCTGGATCTGGCGGAGGCGGGAGACCTGCCACGCAGTCCGCAGCCGACGGAAGGCGGCCGAAACTGGCGCGCTCCGAGCGGATTTCAACTCCTCCGCGGGCTGTGGCACATCCGCCGGTCGAGGCGCCGCCGGCGCTCAGGAACGACCTGAGCCCCGGGCGGGCCTTCTCAACGTCCCGCGCCCGTGGAAAGAGAGTCGGAACACGCCGCCCTCACAGGCCGTCGGACTGTCGGGCCGCATCGAGATTCGTACGGCGACCCGGCGGGACCGGTGGGCGCGGACGCGGAGGCGGCCGCGAAAGGCGGAGACGTGGAGGTTTCGCGCTTTGCAGGCTGCGCTCGCCGGGGCGACGCGGGTCGCGATCGAGCGAACCGTCACCCGCCGCCGGCCGGGATTGTGCACCACGATCGCGAGCTTCCTCTGTACGCCCGGATAGAGGCCGCTGATACGCCCGTGGAGGACGAACCGGCCGGCGCTCTTGTGGTGACCGTGGCCGACCGAGCCGGTCGCGACGGCTGTCGTGAACGCCAGGGCAGCAGCCACCAGCGCCGCCGCGAGCACGCGGCGGCGAATTGCCTTGCTTCGCCGCATCGCCGCAGCGTAGGCGGACTTTGGGGTGACATCAACCCCCTGCGGGGCATCAACCGTGCAGTGTGGGGCGGTAGCTGAGTTCCTGGATGTTGCGGTCGAGCGTCCGGCTCTCGGTCAACTCGAGGTCGAAGTCGTCCGCACCGTGGAAGATCGCACTCGACCCGGTCCGGCCGGTGATCACCGGGAACAGGGTCACCTGGACTCGGTCGACAAGGCCGGCGGCCATCAGCGCCCGATTCATCGCCAGGCTTCCGTGCGAACGCAACGGCAGGTCGGACTCCTCCTTGAGCCGGGCGACGACGTCGACCGCGTCGCCGCTCACCACGGTCGCGTCCGCCCAGTCGAGGGGCTCTGCCAGCGTGGTCGACACCACGATCGCCGGCAGCTTCACCATCCGGTCGACCCACGGGTCCCGCACCTCGGAGTCCTCGGTACCTGCAGCGAGCATCTCGGCGAACAGCCGGTAGGTGTTGGCCCCGAAGACCATCCGCTGCTCCTCGCTGTACAGCGCGAGACGACGGTCGAGCAGCTCAGGGCCCTGCTTGCCCCAGTAGCCGCCCCAGTCGCCGCCGCTGACCGAGCCGAAGCCATCGAGGCTGGAGAAGACGTCGAAGGTGTAGGTAGCCGTCATGGGCCGCGGCGGCAGCTGCTCAGCCGAAGCCGAGGATGAACTTGGCGTCGTCGGACATCCGATCCGGCGTCCAAGGCGGGTCGAACGTCAGCTCGAGCTCGACTTCCCGGATGCCCTCGACCTGGCGGACGGCGCTGTCGATGTCCTGCGCGATCAGCGGGCCGGCCGGGCAGCCCATCGAGGTCAGGCTGTAGGTGACCTTGGCGGTCGAGTCGTCCACCTCGGCCGAGTACACGAGCCCGAGGTCGACGATGTCCATGCCGAGCTCGGGATCCTCGACGGTCCGGAGAATCTCGAGCACCTCTTCCTTCGTCGCCACGAGGTCGAAGTCTAGAGACGCGTACCATCGCGTCGTGGTCGGCAGCGTCGGCAACGGAGTCTTGACCGTCCTTCTCCTGGTGGCGGCCATCGGCCCGGTGATCGTCGTGGCGTGGTTCGCCTGGTGGTTCCTGCGCGCCGGCAAGCGCTACGACGAGCAGGAGCGGGCGGCGGGGCGCCGCCCGCCGCCCGGTTACTGAGCCCGTCCGCTAGGTCGCGGGAGCGATGTTCTGGTTGACCCGGAAGACGTTGTCCGGGTCGTACTGCGCCTTCACGCGGGCGAGCCGGTCGTAGTTCGCGCCGTACATCCCACGGACGCGATCCGGCTCCTCGGCCATCTGAAAGTTCGAGTAGCCGCCTGGCATCGCGAACGGCCTCGTCGCGTCCGAGAAGCCGCGCGCCCACTCCGTGACGGCTCCGGCGTTGGCCGGGTCCGGGTCGATGCCGGCGACGACCTGCGCCCAGCGCGCACCCCGATAGGCCCACGCGGTCTCGTCGTTGCCGGGCCGGGACGCCGCCCCGTCGATCGCGTACATGTGCATCGTCGACTTCCAGGTCGGCGCCTTCGGCAGCCACTCGACGTTCGCCTCGATCAGCCCGTCGCTCATCTCGTCGAAGAACTCGCCGCGCCAGTACCACTGCTCGCCCGGCGGGAACAACCCGTCGAACGCCGTGTTCCAGACGGGGAACGGCATGGGCGCGACGCCGTCCATCAGCGGCGTGCCGAACGAGCGTCCCTCGCGCAGCGCCGGCGTCTCCTCCTCGCCCGGCTGCGTCCACACGACCGCGCAGACCTTGCGCAGGTGCAGCTCCTCCGGGAACGGCGGCCCGGGCGGGATCGAGAGGAAGGCGAACCAGGCGCCGAGCTCGTCCGGCGCCTCCCGGATGAAGCCGTCGTACCAGCGCATCACGTCGGCCGTGTCGTCGAGGTCGTAGACCACGGGTCCCGCGAGGACGTTCGTGAGCGGATGGCAGCGGAACGAGAACGAGGTGACGACTCCGAAGTTGCCGCCGCCGCCGCGGATCGCCCAGAAGAGATCGGGCTCGCGCTCGGCGTCGGTCTGGACGACCGAGCCGTCGGCGAGGACGACCGTCGCCGCGACGAGATTGTCGATGGTCAGCCCGAACGCGCGGCTCAGGTGCCCCACTCCGCCGCCGAGCGTCAGCCCGCCGACGCCGGTCGTGCCGATGATCCCGACCGGGATCGTGAGGCCGTGCTGGTGCGTGGCCTCGACGAGGTCCTTGAGCAGGACGCCGCCACCCGCACGCGCCATCGAGGCACCCGGATCGACGTCGATCGCGTTCAGCTGCGACAGGTCGATCACGAGTCCGTCGTCCACCGAGCCGAGGCCGCCGCCGTTGTGGCCGCCGCCGCGCACGGCGATCCGGAGGTCGTGCTCGATCCCGTAGCGCAGGGCTGCGGCGACATCCGCCTCGTCCGTGCAATACGCGATCGCGGCCGGCCGCCTGTCGATCATCGCGTTGTACAACGCCCGTGACTCGTCGTAGTCGGCGTCTGCCGGCTGGACGACACGGCCCTTCAGGGTCGACGCGAGACCCTCGACCGAAACAGCCATCTCTCTACCTCCCCTGTGGTTTGCGGCGACTCTACGCCTTCGTGCTGTGACCTACTAGACGCCGAGCAGGCGCACTTCTTCCCTCCGCTCGCGGGCGAAGAAGTGGATCCCGTCCACGAAGCGCACCCAGTTGCAGCGGGTGCACATGAGGAGCGAGTGCGTGCGGGCACTGTCGGCAAGGAAGCGGACGCCGCGCAGGAGGTCCCCGTTCGAGACGCCGGTCGCGGCGACGATCACCTCGCCCGGCGCGAGGTCCTCGGTGCGGAAGACACGCTCGTAGTCGAGGATCCCGGCCTCTCGCAGCTCGTCGATCTCCCGGCGCGAGGTCGGCCAGAACTGGGCCTGCAGCTCTCCGCCGAGGCAGCGCAGCGCGGCCGCCGAGAGCACCGCCTGCCGCGTGCCGCCGATCCCGATCGCGAGGTGGTCGTTCGTGCCGCGGATCGCGGCTGAGATCGCCGCGGTCACGTCGCCGTCCTGGATCAGCTTGATGCGCGCGCCGGAGTTGCGGATCTCCTCGATCAGGTCGTGATGGCGGGGGCGGTCGAGCACGATCGTCGTCACGTCGTTCACCCGCCGTCCGAACGCCTCCGCGATCGCCTCGATGTTGTCGCCGACCGGGCGCAGCAGGCCGATGGCGCCGCGGGCGCGCGGGCCGACGGCCATCTTCCGCATGTAGATGTCCGGGAGCGTCGTGAAGCGGCCGGGAGCGCCGACGGCGATCATCGACATGGCGCCGTTGCCGCCGCGCGCCACCACGCCGCGGCCCTCGAGCGGATCGAGCGCGAGGTCGACCTCATTGCCGCCGTAGCCGACGATCGCGCCCGGCGTGAGCCCGCCCGAGTCGTCGAGCGACCCGAACACGACCCGGCCGCTGATCGGCAGGACGTCGAGCGTCGCGCGCATGCCGGTCGCGGCCGCCTCCTCGGCCGCGCTCTCGTCGTCGCGTCCGAGCCAGCGCGCCGAGACGAGCGCCGCGCGCTCGGTCGCGCGCAGATACGCCTGGCACTGGCAGGGCCGCTCCGCCCCGGTCTCGTACTCGGCGCTCTCGCTCACCGCGCGACCGTTCGACTCTGCTCGGCGGCGTCGAGGACGAGATCCGCGACGGTCCGCGCCGCCTTGTCCGCGTCCTCGTTCTCGATGACCGGCACCCCGGCGCGCTGCGCCCGCGCCACGACGAATTCCTGCAGCTTGCGAATGTCGGCGAAGCGCTCGAGGTAGCGCGACTCCGGCCGCCGGTCGGAGTCCTCGTCGCGGAAGCGGAAGTGGCGGACGTGCTCTTCCTCGTCCTCGATCGAGAGCACGACGAAGACCGACACGGCGAGCTCCGGCCGCGGCAGCTCGACCATCCCCGGAATGAGATGAACACCCTCGAGCACGAGCGACCAGCCTTCCTGGAGCGCACGCTCCGACGAGGCGTTGACGCCGACGAGGACGTTCCGCGCCTGCTGCTGGAAGCCGTACTCGAGCGGCTCGTCGGCGTCCGGGTAGACGTCGCCGGCCTCGAAGCTCGACTGGTGGATCGCGGGCATGAACGCCTCGGAGAAGAAGGCGCGCATCGTCTGGCGCACGAAGTCGGTCGAGGTGACGCGCGTGATGCCGAAGCGGTAGGCGAGCTCGGTCGCGACCGTCGACTTCCCGGTGCCGGTGGCACCGCCGATGAAGACCATGATCGGCAGGTCGACCTCGCGGAGCTCCTGGTAGCGGCGCAGGCGTCGGATCGACTCGCGTCCCTCCTCCTCGCCGAGCACCTCGACGGCGAGCGTCTCGAGCCGCTCGAGCTCGATCCGGTCCTGCCCGCGCTCACGCAGGTCGTCGTGGACGCGGCTGGCGAGCGCGTATGCGCGGTGTCCGGCGACGCCGGCGGCCATGAGCGAGCGCGCCATCAGCCCGCGCGAGTACGGCAGTCCGAGCTCGTCGCTGCCCAACGGCAGCGGGTTGATCCGGCGCGGTTCGGTCACGCGCGCACCGCCCGCCGGGCGAGGGAGCGCACGCGCTCGTCGAGCTCGTCCGAGACGACGTCGTTCGCGGCGAGGACGACGTCTGCTCCACGCGCGAGCGCGGTCTCGGCCACGACGTCGACGGCGGCCGCCTTGAGCTCGACGAGGTACACCTCCGCGTCGACGCGCTCGAGCTCCGCGAGCAGCGCCTCGCGGCGCGCGAGGTTGCGCGAGACGTGGACGACCTCCGCGTCGAGCTCGTCGGTCGGTGCGGCGCCGGTCGTGAACACCGCGGTGCGGCGGCCGCGGAGCGGCTCGGCCGGGTGCAGCCGGAGCTCGGCCGCGACGATCGGCACATCCGAGATCGAGCGGATCGCCTCTCGGTCCGCCCCACCCGTGTCGACGACGAGGTCGGAGACGAGGACGCGATACGCGTTGAGCCCGGCGCGCGGGTCGTGAGCGCTGTTCGCGACGAGGATCCGCGCGTCCGTCTCGACCGGGGGAAGCGCGGCGCCGCTGCCGTCGAACACGAGCAGCTCCGGGTCGAGCTGCGCGGCAAGCCGTACGCCCTCCAGAACGTTGGAGCGGAACGGAGCGCCCGCGAGCCCTCCTCCGGCGCGGCGGCAGCCGACCGCCGGCACGCCTGCGAGCGCGGCCGCCTCGAGATGGTCGGAGGCGGCATGCCTGCCCGAGCGCGAGAGGGCGAGCAGGTCGTCGAGCGTCGGCGGCGTGTCGACGAGCTCCGGCTCCGCCGGCCCGCCGCGGCCCATGGCGACGACGACGACGCGACGGTCGGCCGCCAGAACGCCGGCGACGTGCCCCGCCACCGCGGTCTTCCCGATCCGCTTGCCGAGGCCGATCACAGCGAGCGACGGCGTCCCGACCGGCTCGAGCTGCGGCGGGTAGAAGCGAAAGTCGGCGCCCACGTACGGCAGCCCGAGCGCGAGCGCGCGCGACGCCCAGAGCATGCGCTCCCGCGGCCCGAGCACCGGCTCGTCCGAGAGGTCGACCACGAGATCCGCCGCAACCGCGTCGAGCGCCTCGACGAGCGGGACGCCGTACTCGTCGCCGCCGCGAAGCTTCTCGGTCCCGCCCACGAGCAGCGCGCCGACGAAGTCGTACGGCAGCGCCTCGAGCGCGTCCCGCACGACGGGTGCGAAGTGCTCGCCGTCGACGAGCGCGATGGCGCGTTCGCTCACGTCGAGCGCACCTCGTCCTCGATCTTCGCCGTGTACTTCTCGTACGTCTTCGTGTCGGTCGAGAACTGGATGATCCGCTCCTGCCCGTGGAACGGGTAGCGGCGCCACACGTCGACGTGCGTGCCCTCGACCTCGACGACGTTGTAACACGGCCTCCCCTTGCCGCGCAGCCGCGAGGACGAGACCGTTCCCGCGTTGACGACGAAGAGATCCTCGAGCCGCCACGCGTACGGGACGTGCTTGTGACCGGCGAGGACGAGGTCGACCTCGGCCCGCTGGAGGCATTCGAGAGCGTCGCCGGCGTCGTTGACGATGTTGCGCTCGCGGCCGGTTCCCGGGATCGGCAGCAAGTGGTGGTGCAGAACGAACACCCTCAGGTTCGCTGCGCTCGCGAACGCCTCCTCGATCAGGCGGTAGCGGCCACGGCCGATCTGGCCGTTGTCGAGGTCGGGCTCGGTCGAGTCGACCGCGACGATCGTGGCCGGCCCGATGTTGAGCACCGAGTTCCGCTCGCCGAAGAGGTCCTCGAAGTGGACGTAGCCGACGTTGCGAGAGTCGTGGTTGCCCGGGATCACGACCATCGACCGGCACTCGATCCGGTTCAGGTACTCGCGCGCGAGCACGTACTCGTCCTTGAAGCCGTTCGAGGTGAGATCGCCGGAGATCACGACGACGTTCGGCTCCATCTCGTTCACCTCCGCGATCGCGCGCTCGAGGTGCTGTGGAAGGAAGAATTGCGTCCCGCAGTGGAGATCGGAGAGCTGCACGATTTTGAACATGTCCCGGGGAACGCTAGAAGATCCAGCTGACCGGGTAGTAGAGGGCCGCGGCGACGAGCGCGGCAGCCGGGAGCGTGAGGAGCCAGGCGAAGACGATGTTGCCCGCCACGCCCCAGCGAACGGCCGACAGGCGGCGGGTCGCTCCGGCTCCCATCACCGAGCCCGAGACGACGTGCGTCGTGGAGATCGGGAAGCCGAAGTGCGTGCCGGTGTAGAGCGTCGACCCGGCGGCGATCTGGGCGGCGAAGCCGTGCTCGGGCTGCATCTTGTACACGCGCTGGCCGAGTGTGCGGACGATCCGCCAGCCGCCGACGTACGTTCCGGCCGCGATGGTCAGCCCCGCGGCGACCTTCACCCAGTCCGGGATGTAGAAGCTCGAGATCGAGCCGTGCTCGTAGAGGGCCAGCGCGATCACCCCCATCGTCTTCTGCGCGTCGTTCGCGCCGTGGGTGAAGGCGACCCAGGTGCCGGAGAAGAGCTGCCCGGTCCGGAACCCCCGATTGGCCAGGCCCGGCGTGAGGCGCAGGAACAGCCGGTAGATGACGACGAGGAGGACGAAGGCGGCGGCGAAGCCGATCACGGGCGAGACGGCGCCGGGGACGATGACCTTGTGCCAGAGCCCCGACCACTCGACACCCGCCGTGCCCGATTGGACGAGGGCCGCGCCCACGAGCCCGCCGATGAGGGCATGCGTCGAGCTCGACGGCAGGCCGGCACGCCAGGTGAGGAGGTTCCAGGCGATCGCGCCGAAGAGCGCGGCGAGCACCGTCTGCTCGTTGGCCAGCCCCGTGTCGATGAGGCCCTTGCCGACGGTCGTGGCGACGGCGGTCGTCACGAACGCGCCGGCGAGGTTGGCACCCGCCGAGATGACCACCGCCGGGCGCGGCGAGAGCGCCCGGGTCCCGACCCAGGTGGCCACGTAGTTGGCCGTGTCGTGGAAGCCGTTGGTGAAGTCGAACGCGAGCGCGATCGCGACGACGAGAACGAGCAGCGCCACCGCCTACGAGCTCCGGGTCAACGGTTCTTGACGACGATCGCCTCGAGCACGTCCGCCGCGGACTCACAGGCATCCATGGCCTCCTCGAGGCTCTCGTGGATGTCCTTCCAGCGGATCACGTCGAGCGGGTCGGGGCGCGCCATGAACAGGCTCGAGACGCTGTCGTGCAGGATCCGGTCGCCTACGTCCTCGAGCTCGCGCAGCTCGGCCAGGTGTGCCCGCGAGTCCTGGAAGCCCTCGAGCAGCGCGACGGCGTCGGCGAGCTTTCCCGCCGACCGCCCGATGACCTGCGCCTGCTCGCGTGCCTGCAGCCGGATCTCGCCGACGCCGTAGCCGACGATCCTGTCCGCCGCCTCCTCGACGTGGTCGCAGATGTCGTCGAGCGCGCCTGCGAGCCGGTACATGTCGTCGCGATCGAACGGGGTGACGAACGTGCGATTGAGCAGGTCGACCAGCTCGTGCGTGATGTGGTCGCCCTCGTGCTCCAGCTCCTTCACCTCGCGGGCCAGGCCGTCGGCGCCGTCGGGAAAGCGGTCGAGCAGCTCGACGAGGCGCTCGGCGATGGCCACGATGTTCGCCGCCGCCCGGTTGTAGAGCTCGAAGAACTCACGCTTCTGCGGAATGAACGACAGGCGCGCCACGGCAGGCATCTGTCTATCACGGCCGCGGCCGCGTACACCTGCTTGTGCCGTTTGTCTCGGCATCCGACCGGGCCGCTACCGTGACCGCGATGGAGCTTGAGCTCCCGGTCTTTCGGGCGTATCGCGGCACCGAGCCGCCGCGGTTCGCGAGTCCCGCAGAGCTCGAGTGCGCAAAAGTGCTCGACTACTACGACGTCGCGTGGGCCTACGAGCCCCGGACGTTCGTGCTCGAGCAGGACGAGCGAGGGCGCGTGACCGAGGCGTTCACGCCCGACTTCTATCTCCCCGAGCAGGACCTCTACGTCGAGATCACCGCCATGAAGCAGTCGCTCGTCACGCGCAAGAACCGAAAGCTGCGCAAGCTCCGCGAGCGGTACCCCGACGTCAAGATCAAGCTCTTCTACCGGCGCGACCTGGAGCGCCTCGCCCAGCATTTCCACCTCGACCTCGCCAGCTGAGTCCGGTCGGTTGCCGGGCGACGACCGGATTGGAGAGATCCACCTCGCCGCAGCCGAGATCGCCGCGCGGGTCCGCGAGCTCGGAGCGGAGATCGCGCGCGACTACGCCGACCGCGAGCCGGTGCTCGTGGCGTCGCTCAAGGCGAGCCTCGTCTTCGCCGCCGACCTCTCGCGAGCCGTCCCGATCCTCCACGCGATCGACTTCGTCGAGCTCGCGGGGTACGGCAGCGCGGTGATGGGCGGGCACCAGCAGATCCGCGTACTGAAGGATCTCGACCTCGACGTGCGCGGACGCGACGTCCTGATCGTCGAGGACGTCGTGGACACGGGCCTGACTCTCAACTACCTCGTCCGTACGCTCGAGCTGCGCGGCCCGGCCTCCGTCGCTGCGGTGACCCTGCTCGACCGGCCCTACCGGCGGCTCGTCGAGGACTTGCCTGTGCGCTACGTCGGCTTCGTCGTCCCCGACGAGCTGTACGTCGGCTACGGCTTCGACCTCGACGAGCGGTACCGCGAACTGCCGGACCTGCACCTCCTGAACCTGAGCTGACCGGCCGTAACCGCTGCGCGCGCGGCGGCGTTCCTGACTCGGGCGCTTGAACGGCCCGAAGCTTCGGGAGACGCCGCCAAAGGGGTCCCGCACACGGTCGCCTCCCGACGACGCCGGCCGTCTCTCCGGGGGCGGCCGGTCCCTCTCACCGGCGCTCAGCCCCAGCTGCTGCGACTACGCTCCGAAGGTGGTTTCCGAGGGCGAGCCGGCACCCGACTTCACGGCGACGACCGACACCGGCGAGCGCGTCAGCCTCTCGGACTTCCGCGGCAAGCCGGTCGTCCTCTACTTCTATCCGCGGGACGACACGCCCGGCTGCACCGCGCAGGCCTGCGGGATTCGCGACGCCTACGCCGAGTTCGAGCGCGTGGGCGCCGTCGTGCTCGGGGTCTCGCCCGACGGCGAGAAGAAGCACGCGAAGTTCAAGGCGAAGTACGAGCTTCCTTTCACCCTCCTCGCCGACCCGGAGCACGAGGTCGCCGAGCGCTACGGCACCTGGGGCGAGAAGCGCTACATGGGCAAGACGTTCTGGGGTGTCAGCCGCATGACCTTTCTCGTCGGCCCCGACGGGACGGTCGCGAAGGTCTTTCCCAAGGTCAAGCCCGACGCCCACGCCGACGACGTGCTCGCGGCCCTCAGCTCCATCTGAACCGCGAACAATCCCCCGGCGGGGGGTCGCTGGGCACCGGTCCCCGAAGCGAAGATCGGAGCTGCGGCACATGCAGCTCTTCGTTCCCGACCCCTCATACACCGACCGGCTGGCGGCGTTCCTGACGAGCGTCGGCCGGCAGGCTGTCGTGGGAGCGCCGGACCGCGTCGACATCGACGAGACCGCCGAAGACTCGGAGCATCTCGAGCTCGAGCTCTACCTCCGCGTCTGGAGCGTCCTGTATCCGGACGCCGCCGTCGAGCGCACAGCGCGTTGAGCCTCTAGTCGCCGACCTGTCTTTCTGCGACGCTAGTCGCGTGCTTCGGTGGCTCCGTTCGCTCTTCGGTCTTGGGCGGCGGGACGAGACCTCCCCGATTCGCGAAGCGGAGGCCTACTCCCGCAGCTACGGCGAGCGGAGCGGCGAGATCGTCAGCATCGTGCGGCAGGAGCCGAAACCGATCCCGCGCCGGACGGGCGACATGACGGGCGAGCTGCTGCGCCGCGCTTTCGAGGCGAGGCTCAACCTGCGCGGCAAGGCCAAGACCTGAGCCGGTTCCGCGCCGGTGCGGGGAGGTGTGGACCTCCGGCGGTTGCGAGCTAGACGTACGGGTGTGTGTGCCGGCGCGGCGTCGACCTACGAAAGACCCATGCCCGGTGCGGCGACAAGACCCCACATCTTCGCGGTGGGTGAGGATCGAAGGCCCCTTCGCGGCTGGCCGATCGGCCCGGCGCTGCTGGCGGCCGTGGGCGACATCAACCCCGACGTGCAGGAGGCGCTCGCGCTGGAGCGCGCGCGGCTCCGCGACCATGGCTACCCGGACGATCTGCCGCTACCGGCTCTGTGGTGGGTTCCTGCCCCCGGTGCCGAGACCGAGGCGGCGGAGCAGCTCCTCGCTAGCGCGGACGACTAGGAAGACCCGGGCTTCGCCTCTCAGCGGAATGGATCAAGACCGCGCTCCTCATCGGAGCGAGGGCCGAAGATCCGCCGCGCTCCTTCCTCGATCCGCACATCGTTGATGCTCGCCTCGCGGCGGCGCATCAACCCGTGCTGATCGAACTCCCAGAGCTCGTTGCCGTAGCTGCGCCACCACTGCCCCTCGCGATCGTGACTCTCGTAGCGGAAGCGCACGGCGATCCTGCCTCCCTCGAAGCACCAGAGGTTCTTTCGCAACGCGTACTCGAGCTCGCGTTCCCATTTCTCGGTCAGGAAGGCGACGATCTCCTCGCGACCGTTGATGAACACGTCCCGGTTCCGCCAAACCGAATCGACCGTATAGGCCAGCGCGACCCGCTCAGGCTCGCGCGTGTTCCACGCGTCCTCCGCAGCTTGGACCTTCTGCACCGCCGTCTCATAGGTGAAAGGCGGCAGCGGCGGTTTCTCTTCACCCACAACGGATCCTCTCGCCCGCTTGTCTCAACCTGTCGAGGGGCCGAAGTCCGCGGACGTCAGCTGCGCGCCGCGGGCGACGTTGGTCAACGCCACCTTGCCGACGAGCTCCTGCGTATCGGTCAAGGCACCCGACCGAACCTGGTCCATGCGCACCATCTTGGGCCAGATGCGGGCCGGCTTGCCGACGATCGCGGAGCCTTTCGTGCCTTTCTTGATCGGCTCTTTCGCCACGAGCACGGTGACTCCAGCGCCGATGCTGTTCACGGGATGGTGCTGGTGGTTCCGGTACACGCCGTAGACGATCGCAGCCAAGCCAATTGCGACCACCATCGCCCGGAACCGGCCGCTCATCAGCATCCTTGGATCATCAACCCTCGGATGGGTCGAGGCAAGAGGTCGGGGACTCAGCGAGGAGCGCAGTCACGGTCCCCGGAGTCGAGCCGCGGATCAGCTGCAGCAGATCGTTCAAAGACCTTTTCTGATCGAGCTATGCGGATGAGAGGACTTGAACCTCCACGAGCCGAAGCCCACACGGACCTGAACCGTGCGCGTCTACCAATTCCGCCACATCCGCGCGGACGGCCAGTTTAGCCCGAGCCGAGTAGCCCGAGCGGGTCACGCGGAACCCTCCCGCACGCACGTACGATGCGCCCCTCTTGCGCCGCTCCCTGCTTCCGCTCGCGCTCGCCCTCGCCGCGGTCTTCGCGCTGCTGGCGGGTGGGTCGGCCGCCGCGCTGCCCCGTTCCTCGGACAAGCTCGTGGAGGTCGTCGTCACGCTGCCGCGCCCCGCGCTCGCGGTCGAGGTGGCGCACGACCGGACGCTCGCTGCCGCGGGGCGCCGGAGCCACTCGGTGTCCGTGCGCACGCCCGCCGCGGTCTCGTATCTCCGCACCCTGGCGGCGTCGCAGCGCACGCTCGCGGCGCAGCTGGCCGTGTCGATTCCCGCCGCCCGCATCGGCTGGCACTACGGCGTCGCGCTCGACGGGGTCTCGGTCGTGCTCCCTGCCTCCGATCTCGCACGCCTGCGCACGCTCCCGGGCGCGACCGTCTGGCCGACCGTCACCTATCACGCGCTGAGCGACACTCCCGCGGCTGCCGCAGCGACGGCCGCCGACCCCGGGCCTGCCCTGATCGGCGCCCCGGCCCTGTGGGGGCAGAACCTCGCCACCGCCGGCGAAGGCATCAAGATCGGGCTGATCGACGACGGGATCGACCAGGCGCATCCCTACTTCAGTGCCTCGGGGTTCTCGTATCCCGCCGGCTACCCGAAGGGGAACCGCGCCTACACCACCCCGAAGGTGATCGTCGCGCGCGCGTTCCCGTCCCCGTCGACGCACTGGAAGTACGCCGACCGGCCGTTCGACCCGCTGTACTCCTTCCACGCGACCCATGTCGCAGGCATCGCGGCGGGCGACTACGACACGCCGACCGCGCCACACGGCGGCTCCCCGATCTCGGGCGTCGCGCCGAAGGCGTACCTCGGCAACTACAAGGCGCTGACCGTCCCGACAGCGGACTACGGGCTCGACGGCAACTCGCCGGAGATCGCGAAGGCGATCGACCAGGCGGTGGCGGATGGGATGAACGTGATCAACCTCTCGATCGGTGAGCCGGAGGTCGAGCCGAGCCGCGACATCGTCGTCAAGGCGCTCGACAACGCGGCCGCAGCCGGCGTCGTGCCGGTCGTCGCAGCCGGCAACGACTACGACATCGGCGGCCTCGGGACGATCGGCTCGCCCGCCAACGCCCCGGCCGCGATCACGGTCGCCGCTTCGACGATGGGCAACGACGATGGAACGCGGCCGGACCACATCGCCGACTTCTCGTCCGCCGGCCCGACGCCCGTCTCGCTCCAGCTGAAGCCGGACGTGACCGCGCCCGGAGTCGACGTCCTCTCCTCCGTCCCCGCGCACGACTTCGAGCTGCTGGACGGGACGAGCATGGCGACGCCCCACGTCGCCGGCGGCGCGGCGCTGCTCCTCCAGCGTCACCCCACGTGGACGGTGCGGGAGGTGAAGTCGGCGCTCGCCTCGACGGGGGACCAGGTCCACCCCAACGGCCGCTCCGGCCAGGTGTCGGTGCTGCGCGAAGGCGGCGGCCGCATCGACCTCGTCCGCGCCGACCGCCCGCTGATCTTCACGGATCCGACCTCCGTCGGCTGGGGGCTCGTCCAGCCCGGCTTCTCGGGCACGAAAAAGCTCTCGACCGCCGACGCCGGGGGCGGCGACGCGCCGTGGAGCGTCTCGATCCACGCGCAGTCGCTGCCGCGCGGAGCGAAGCTCGAGCCGCACGCCAAGACGCTCGTGGCCGGAGCGCCGCTCACTCTGCGGCTCACGGTCTCGGCGGCCGCGCGGGCCGGCGACGGCACCGGTTTCGTCGTCTTGACCCGCGGCTCCGACGTGCGACGGGTCGCCTTCTGGTTTCACGTCGAGATCCCCCGGCTCGGGCTCGACCCGCAGCGGACTCTGCGTGCGCCGGGCCTCTACCACGGCGACACCGCCGGCCAGGCGTCGCATGTCTCCTCCTATCGCTATCCGCAGCGGGGCCTCGCACCGGGAGTACCGCTCCACCTCGGGGGGCCGGAGCAGGTGTTCCGCTTCACGCTGCAGCGACGGGTCGCGAACTTCGGCGTCGCGGTTGTCGGCCACGCGCGGGGGATCCGTGTCTCGCCGCGGCTCGTCGCCGACGACGACGAGAACCGCGTCGTCGGCTACACGGGGATGCCGTCGAGCGTGAACCCGTATCAGGGCTTCTACCGGGCGGAGCCGGTCGTGGGAGCCGTGCTGCCCGACCCGGGCACGTACGAGTTCGTGTTCGACACGCCGACAGGAACGAAGCCGGGCACGTTCACGTTCCGCTTCTGGGTCGACGACACCTCACCGCCGTCGATCCGGCTCCTCGGCCGCCTGCACCCGGTCGGCCGGCCGCTCCGCATCGCCGTCCGCGACTCGGGCTCCGGGGTCGACCCGAGCTCGCTCCACGCGCGCGTCGGCGGAAGAACCGTGCGCTTCCGGTACGTCCACGGCGTGCTCCTGCTGCCGACGAACGGCCTTCGGCCCGGCAAGAAGAGCGTCGTCGTCAGAGCCTCGGACTATCAGGAGACGAAGAACATGGAGGACGTCGGTCCGGTACTTC
Source organism: uncultured Actinomycetes bacterium (assembly GCA_963702655.1). Classification (GTDB taxonomy): domain Bacteria; phylum Actinomycetota; class Thermoleophilia; order Gaiellales; family Gaiellaceae; genus Palsa-739. The sequence goes on from CAVPDO010000001.1 coordinate 714,248, forward strand.
CGAACACGCGTGTGCTCCACACCACGGTTACGCTCCGGCGTCAGTGAGCCGCTCGCCGGAGAACCTCGAGCTCGCACTCGTCACGCGCCTGCGCGAGGTCGTCGCGGGAGAAGCGGCGACCGAGGCCGAGTTGCGGGCGCTGGACGACGAGGCCGGCGGCTGGGTGCGCGCCGGGGAGGCACAGCTGCGCGCCGCGGAGGTTCGGCTCACGGAGCTGAATGCAGATCCGGCCAGCCGACTCGCAGAGATCGCCGCCGAGGTGCGCCGTGTCGACGCGCTCTCGCGGGAGCTGCAGGAGGCACGCCGGCTGATCGAGGGTCTCGAACGGCGGACACGCGAGCTACGGACGGCATGGCTGAAACATCACGCCGACGCCGGCTCGCCGTTCGCTCCGAAGAGCTAGCGGGAGCGGCGTTCGCGGTCGTTCGTGGTCGGCAGGTTCGCGAGATCCCGCTCGACGCTGGCCGCGAACTCGTCCGCCTCGTCGTCGCGAACGACGCGCAGACTCGCCTTTCTCCTCGCACGCTGACGGCGCCGACGGGAATCGACTCCGAACCGCTCACCGAGCCGCGGCCACTCGGCCCCCGCGACCAAGATGACAGCGACAGCGAGCAAGGCGATGTACAGCCAGCTCACGCCAGCGAGTCTAGCGCAGGGCCGAGGCCCTGGAACTCAGCCGGTCTCGAGCGCCGCGACCTTCGCTCGGAGGTAGGCGACGTACGGCTCCGCGTCGAGCGGCCCGCCCACCACGCGCTCGAGCAGCTCCGCGGGCTCGAAGGACCGCCCCCAGCGGTGCACATGCTCCCGCAGCCACTCGCGCAGCGAGCCGAACTCGCCGCGTTCGAACTCCGCGTCCAGGTCGCCGAGCTCGCCGATCGCGCGCTCCCAGAGCTGCGTCGCAATGATGTTCCCGAGCGCGTAGGTCGGGAAGTAGCCGAAGTTGGAGTCCGACCAGTGCACGTCCTGCAGCACGCCGTCCACGACGTTCGCCGGCTGGACGCCCAGGTATTCGCGGAGCTTCGCGTCGAACGCCTCCGGCAGATCGGCCGAGGTCACGGTGCCCGCGAGCATCTCCCGCTCGAGCTCGAAGCGCAGGACGATGTGGAGCGAGTACGTGACCTCGTCGGCGTCCACGCGGATGGCACCCGCCGCCACGCGGTTGAGCGCCCGGTGGAAGACGGGCAGCGGCACGTCGCCGAACTGCTCCGGGAACGTCTCCTGGAGGCGCGGGTAGAAGAAGCGCCACGTCGACAACCGGCGCCCGACGACGTTCTCCCACAGGCGGCTCTGCGACTCGTGGAACGAGGACGAGGTGCCGTCCTGCAGCGTGGTGCGCGCATAGCGCTCGTCGACCTGCCGCTCGTAGATGCCGTGGCCGAACTCGTGCAGGCAGGAGAGGATCCCGCCCGGGTTGTCCCGGTCGAAGCGGGTGGTCAGGCGGATGTCGGTGCCGGACATGCTCGCCATGAACGGGTGGACGGTGTCGTCGAGCCGCCAGGCCTCGTCGTCCATCCCCCAGCGCGCCATCATCCCGAGCGAGAACTCCCGCTGGCGCTCGGGCGGGAAGTCGCCGCGCAGGCAGGAGTCGTCGACCGGCTCCCCGATTCCTGCGACGAGCGGTACGAGCACGTCCTTCAGGCGGGCGAAGACCGCCGCCACGTCCGCCGTCCGCATGCCCCGCTCGTTGTCGTCGAGCAGGACGTCGTAGGGATCGTCATACGGCTCGTGGAAGGCGACGTACTCGCGCGCGAGCGCGAGCCGGCGGTCGAGATGCGGGCGGAAGACCTCGTAGTCCGCGGCCGCGCGCGCCTCGAGCCAGGCGGCATAGCCGAGCGAGCCGGCCCGGGTCATCTCCGCCCGCAGCTCGCTCGGGACGCTCCGCTCCTTCTCGTAGTCGCGGCGTGCGACGCGGATCACGCTCGCCTCGAACGACTCCGGCTCGGAGCTCTCCTCGAGCTCGCGCAGCTCCTCGAGGAGCGAGCCCAGCTCGGGCGCCGTGGTGCGGTCGTGCGACAGGCGGGCCAGCGTTGCGAGCTGCTCGGCGCGCGCGGGGGCGCCGAGCGGCGGCATCTTGGTCTCCTGGTCCCAGGCGAGCAGGTAGCCGGCCCGGTCGAGGTCGGAGATCTCGGCGAGGCGCCGCAGAAGGTCGTCGAAGCGTGAGCGAAGATCGGGCACGACGGCGGACACTACCGGCGCAGCGAGGAGCTCACCGCAGCTGGGATACCCTTGAATCCGGGTGACCGAGCCGATTCACGTCGCGCTACTCGGGCTCGGCGAGGCCGGGTCGGCATTTGCCGCCGACTTCGTCGCCCTCGGTGTCCCGACTGCAGGATGGGACCCGGCTCCGGGCCGATCCGTCTCGGGCCTGCGGCGCGCACGGAGCGCCGGCGACGCGGTCGCAGGAGCCGACCTCGTGCTCAGCCTCAACTCCGGCGCGAGCGCGCTCCCCGCCGCCGAAGCGGCGGCGGCAGCGTTCTCGCCCCGCTCCCTGTTCGCCGACCTGAACACGACGGGCGTCGCCCTGAAGCGGGAGATCGCCGCTGCCGTCGGCTCGGCCGGGGCGTCGTTCGCCGACGTCGCGCTCCTCGCCCCGGTGCCGGGCCGTGGGGTCCGCACACCGGCGCTCGCCTCGGGTGACGGCGCCGCCCACTACGCGGAGATCCTGGGCTCGCTCGGAGCCTCGGTCGACGTCGTCGGCCCCGAGCCGGGAGCCGCGGCCGCACGAAAGCTCCTCCGCAGCGTCTTCATGAAGGGGCTGGCCGCCTCCGTGCTCGAGAGTCTCGCCGCCGCCGACGCCGCCGGCTGCGCCGACTGGCTCCGGGCGGACATCGCCGCGACGCTCGGCGACGCCGACGAGAGTCTCGTCGATCGCCTCGTCGACGGGAGTGCCCGGCACGCCCTGCGCCGGATCGACGAGCTGGCGGCTGCGGCCGAGCTCCTGCGCGAGCTCGGGATCGAGCCACACGTCACGGAGGCGGCGGCCGGCGTCCTCCGCAACCTCGACGGTGGTGAGTCGTGACGGAGCGCACGAGCGCCGAGCTCGAGATCCGCCGGGTGGTCGAGCAGTGGGTGCTGTGGCGCGACGCGGGCGACTGGGAACGCTTCGCGACGGTCTGGCACGAGGACGGCTTCATGATGGCGACCTGGTTCCAGGGGCCGGCGGCCGACTTCGTCGGCGTCTCCCGCGAGGGCTTCGAACGCGGCGTCAGCATCCTCCACTTCCTCGGCGGCGGCACGGTCGAGGTCGCCGGCGACCGGGCGATCGCACAGACGAAGATGACGATCTCGCAGCGGGCCACGGTGCACGACGTCCTCTGCGACATCGTCTGCACCGGCCGCTTCTACGACTTCTTCGAGCGGCGCGACGGCCGCTGGGCGATCGTGCTGCGGCAGCCGATCTACGAGCAGGACCGGCTCGATCCCGTCGATCCGGAGTCCTCGCTCGTGCTGGACCCGGAGCTGCTCGGCCGTTTCCCGCCGGGGTACCGTCATCTCGCCTACGCGCAGACGCAGATCGGCTACGGCGTCAAGCCGGACATGCCGGGGCTCACCGGCCCGCAGGTCTCTTACCTCTACGAACGGGGCGCGCGCTGGCTCGCCGGCGGCGGCCACGGCGATCCGCTCGTCACGACGCCGCCGGAATGACCGACCGGACGACGCCGGCGGCGATCACCGAGAAGGCGGTCGCGAGCTTCGACGATTGCGGCGACCCGCGGCTCCGGGAGGTGATGCGAGGGTTCGTCTCGCACCTGCATGCGTTCGCGACGGAGGTCGACCTCCGCGAGGACGAGTGGCGCACGCTCATCGACTTCCTCACCGCGACCGGCGAGATCACGGACGAGCGGCGGCAGGAGTTCATCCTCTGGTCCGACGCCCTCGGCCTCTCGATGCTGGTCGACGCGCTCGCGCGGCCGCCGAACGGCGCGACGGAGTCGACCGTGCTCGGCCCGTTCTACGTGCCGGGCGCGCCGCTCCGCGCGTACGGCGAGAGCATGGCCGCGGAGCCTGCCGGCACGCCGGCCCGGGTCCACGGCCGCGTGCTCTCGACCACGGGCGAGCCGATCGCCGGCGCCGAGCTCGACGTCTGGCAGAACGGCGCGGACCGTCTGTACGCGGTCCAGCGCCCGGAGGCGCCGGAGGATCACCTGCGCGGCCGGTACCGCACGCGCGACGACGGCAGCTTCGCCTTCGTCGCCGTGCGGCCTGTGGCGTATCCGATCCCCGACGACGGGCCGGTGGGGCGAATGCTGGCCGCGACGGGCCGCCATCCGTGGCGACCCGCGCACCTCCACCTGATCGTGCGCGCCGACGGATTCAGGACCGTCGCGACGCACATCTTCGACGCGGCGAGCGAGTACCTCGACTCGGATGCCGTCTTCGCCGTGAAGGACTCGCTCGTCCGGCCGTTCGTCGAACAGAGCGCAGATGACCCCGAGCGACCACCGGAGATCGAGGGGCCGTGGGCGTCGCTCGAGCTGGACCTCGTGCTCGCGCCGGGCGCCGACGCAGCCGACCTGCTCGACCCCGGCCGTACCAGCTAGGAGCCGTCAGGTCGCGGCGCGAGCCGCGGACGCGGCGCGGCGCTTGTTGATGAGCCGCGAGGCGACCACGGCGACCACGAGGATCGCCCCGTAGAACAGGGACTGAACGTAGGTCTGGGCGCCCAGGAGGTTCATGCCGTTCACTCCGACTGCCAGGAAGAAGACCGCAACGCCGGTGCCGATGGCGTTGAAGCGTCCCGGCTGGATGGTCGTCATGCCGAGGAAGACCGCGGCGTACACCGAGAGCAAGAGATTCCCGCTACCAGGAGTGGCTGACCCGAGGACGCCGTCGTTGACGATTCCCGAGATCGACGCGATCAGCCCCGAGAGGACGAAAGCCGTGAACCTGATCGAGCCGACCCGGAAGCCGCTGAGACGCGCGACCTGCCGTGACTGGCCGACGAACAGCGAGCGCTGCCCGAACGCCGTGAAGGTCAGCAGATACCACATGAGCAGCATGATCACCACGCCGTACCAGAAGTCGACCGGGATGCTGAAGAAGTGGTGGATCACGGTCCAGTCGGTCAGCTTCGTCGAGATGCCCGCAACCGTCAGCTGGTTGGGCAGCCAGAAGGCGATGCCGCTGAAGATGCTCCCGGTCGCCAGCGTGATGATGAAGGGGTTGACGTCGAAGTGGACGATGATCCAGCCGTTGAGGGCGCCGCAGGCGAGCCCGCAGCCGAGACCGGCGAGGATGGAGGGGCCGAGCGCCCAGTGGTGGTTCACGTTCAACCAGGCGACCAGCACCGACGTCAGGCCCGAGATCTCGGCCACCGACAGGTCGAGGTCGCCGTTCGTGAGCGGCACCAGCAGCGACATTGCAAGGATCAGCTGCACGGCGTTCAGACCGAAGATCGTGGTGAAGTTCGACCACTGGAAGAACGTGTCCGGCCGAGCGTGGCCGAACGCCGCGATGAGCAGGACGAACGCGATCGGCAGCAGGGACGCCTCGAGCGTGCGCGCGCTGAAGATCCGGGAGGGCCACGACCGAACGCCGCGGCGCCTCCCGGGAGGGTCCGGCGGTGCGGCCCGGGCCGGCTCGTCGGCGCTCATGCAGCGACCGTCGCCGCGCCGGAGCCGCGCGCGGCGGTGGAATAGACCTCACTGGTGATCCGGTCGCGACTGTAGGGCGGCGCCATCGTCCCGGCGATCGTGCCGCCGGCGCACAGCAGGATCCGATGTGCCATCGTCGCCAGCTCGTCGAAGTCGGTCGTCACCCAGAGGATCGCCGCGCCCTCGGCGGCGCGCCTGCGCATCAGCTCGTAGATCTGCTGGCGGGTGGCAACGTCCACGCCCTGCGTGGGCTCGTGCAGCAGCATCACCCTCGGGCTCTGCTCGAGCCAGCGCGCGAGTACCACCTTCTGCTGGTTGCCGCCCGAGAGCGCCGCCAGGTTCAGCGAGGCGTCGGGCGGCCGCACGTCGTAGGTGACAGCACGCTCGTCGGCGGTGGCCAGGAGCTTGTCCAGGCGCAGGAAGCCGCCCCGCATGAAGTTCCTGAGCGAGAGCGAGAGCATGTTCAGCGAAACCGGCAGGTCGGGCACGACGCCCTGCTGCTGGCGGTCGGCGGGCACGAGCGACACGCCGAGCTTGATCGACTTGCTCGGTGTGAGCGCCGAGACGTCACCGCTCCAGTCGCCGATCGTGACGTCGCCGCTCGAGCCGTCGACATCGCCGAACAACACGTAAGGCAGGTCTTCGCTGCCGGCGCCGAGCAGGCCGGCGATCCCGAGGATCTCGCCCGCATGCAGGGCAAACGTCATACCGCGGACGCGACCGCCGCGCACATCCGTGGCCGAGAGCACCACATCGCCGCTCACGTCGGCGGCGGTGCCCGACCCGTGGCTCGCTGCCCGCTCGATGGCGGCGCGGTCCAGGCGGTGACCCGAAACGAGCTCGATCAGGTCGGCGTCCGAGACGTCCTCGACCACCACGTCCCCGACCTTCTCGCCGTCGCGGAGAACCGCGGCCCGGTGCGCAATCTCTCGCACGGCCGACATGTCGTGGGAGACGAACAGCACGCCGATCCCCACGTCCGTGACCCGGCGCACCAGGTCGAACAGGAAGACCTTCTCGTGCTCGGGCAGGAAGACGGTCGGCTCGTCGAGGATCAGGACGCCGCCGCTCTCCTCGTTCTGCTGGCGGTATTCGCGTAGCTCTTCGGCAGCGCGCACGATCGCCAGGAGCGCCTGGGACGTCGGGCGCAAGCGCCCCACCTGGGCGCCGGGGTCCAGATCGACCCCGTAGCGCTCGAAGATCTGGCGAGCGCGCTTGCGTTCGGCGTGCCAGTTGATGGGTGCCGCCGAGCCGAGACCGCTCGTCGCGCGGTGCCCGACGAAGAGGTTCTCGACCACCTGAAGCTCGCCGGCCAGACCGAGATCCTGGTAGACGAATGCCAGACCGACCTCACGGGCCTGGTTGAGAGCCACCGGGAGCGGCACGTCGACGCCGTTCAGCCGCAGCCCGCCGCCAGGCTCGGGCTCGTAGTAGCCCGAGAGGATCTTGACGAGGGTCGACTTGCCGGAGCCGTTCTCGCCCAGCAGCGCGACGACCTCACCGGCGCCGATCGTGACGTCGACGCCCCGGAGGGCCTGGAAGGCCCCGAAGCTCTTGGCGAGGTTCTCGGCTTCGAGCGCCGGTACCGGGCCGCGCGAGGGAGTCGCGGGCGCCGCCGGATCAGTAGGAGTGCTCATCGCGTCCCAGTCGTACAGATCCGAGCGACGCCCGCGGCATCGCTTACTTGGAGACCCCCCAGAGCTTCTTGTAGTCCCTGGCGAAGGCTCCGTTGCTGTAGGGCTTGTCGCTGTAGGTGTCGCCCTTGGAGAACGACTTGGCGTTCTTCTTCGTGAAGAACATGTTCGGGGCGATTTCCTTGTTGACGTCTGCCGGCTTCTTGTGCGCGAGCAGACGGATCACCTGATCGAGCTGGTTGTACGCATCCCAGCGCTCGTCGGGACCGGAGTCACCGGCGAAGATCGGGTTCTTCTGGACGGTCTTGATCTCGGCGATGCCACCGCCCCAGGCGTAGAGCTTCAGTCCGTGGTGGGTGGCAGCAGCGCCGTGGACCGCGTTCACGATGACGTCGCTCATGCCGTCGAACGTGACGATGACCGCGTTGATCTTGGAGTCAGCCTGAAGATCGCTTGCGATCGCCTGCTGCTCCGTGGAGCTGCCCCACTCCTGCGTGCCGAAGTCCTCTTCCTTCTCGATGGTGCAGGTCTTCGCACACCACTTCTTGATCCCGGCCTTCAGGGCCTGCTGTGCACCGGCGTACTGAGCAACCTGCGGGCTGTCGAGGAACAGAACGTGCGCCGGCTTGCCCTTGAGGTTGACCAGGGCCTGCGCGAGGTCGGTCTTGACGCCGCCGGCAGTGTCGATTCCGCTCTCGGCCGAGAGATTGGTGAACGGAAAGGCGGGGTTGCCGCCGATCTGGTTGTAGTTGCCGTCGACCACCGGGATGTGGGCGTTGTGCAGCTGCTGCAACTGCGGCGCGACCGCACTGGCGGCGGGGCCGCACAGCATCACGACCGCATCTGCCTTCTCCGTCAGAGCCGTGCTCAGGTTGGCCTGCCAGCTCGGCGGTCCGGCGTTGGTGTTGAGCGGCTTGACCTTCGCGCCGAGCGCCTTGGCCTCGGCATCGAGGTAGCCCTGCTGGCCCTTCAGGTTGCAGGCGTCGATCTCGGAGCTGATCGGGAACGTCACGATCGTCTTGCCCTTGAGCGCCTTCTTGGCGTTGACGGCCGGCCCGGGCGCATGCCACTTCGGCGCCTTCTGCGCCTTGGCGACGAACGCCTTCAACTGCTTCAGCTCGGACTGGCTGATCGAGTTCTTCGCGGTATGCGCCGAGGCGCCCGCGACGCCGGCTGTCACCGCAGCGACGAGCACGACGGGGATTGCGGCAAGTCGCCCCCAGGCGACGAACCGCCGGTAAGGGGAGCTCATTGAAACACCTCTCTCCTATGGGTTATCGGCATTGCGGTACTGGCTAGTTTCAGGTGATACGACCACTCGATTCGAGTGGCATAAGCATGCGACGAGCAGATTCGGCATAAGGTTGGCCTGGTCGCGGCCCAGTCCAGCCAGGCGACGATCGCGGGGCGTCCAGGACGCAGACGGCGAATGTTTCGCGGCGGTGGCGGAGGTCCATGTTGTGACCACGATCGTATACAATCCGGGCGTCAATGTCAGCCTACTGCGCGTGCCGGTACGAGGTATTGCCGTTCCGTAGCAGCGCGGAGCAGGCGACGGAGATCGCCCCGCCGCTCCGGCTGACGGTGACGGCGTCGGCCAAGCACGGCATCGACCGCAGCGTCGATCACGCCCTCGCATTGCGTGCGCTCGGCCATCACGTGACACTCCATCTCGCGGCGCGCATGGTCGAGAGCCGGCAGCACCTCGAGACGATCCTCGCCCGCTCCGCCGAGGCCGGAATCGACGACCTGTTCGTGATCGGCGGCGACGTGCCCGAGCCGCGCGGGCCGTACGGCTCCGCCGCGGAACTCCTCGAGGAGACGTCCGACCATCCGCTGCGGCCCGCCGCAATCGGGGTCGCCGCGTATCCGGAAGGGCACCCGTTGATCGACGACCGGCGGCTCGAGGCGGCTCTCGAGCAGAAGGCTCAGCTCGCCACGTACATGGTCACGCAGATCTGCTTCGACCCCGACCTCCTGCTCGCCTGGCTGACGCGGCTTCGTGCCAACGGCATCGCTCTGCCGCTCTACGTGGGCGCCACAGGGCAGGTCGACCAGCGGCGCCTGCTCGAGGTCTCGTTGCGCATCGGAGTCGGCCCCTCGCTTCGCTTCCTGCGGAAGCAACGCGGCTTCGGTCAGCTGCTGCGAGGCTCGCGCGACGCCACCCAGCGATTCTGCGAGGCGATCGACGCAGAGCGCGCCGATCCCGGACTCGGCATCGCCGGCTTCCATTTCTTCACCTTCAACGAGCTGGTCGCCACCTGGCGCTGGCAGCAGGAGCGATGCGGGGAGGCCGACCGGCCCACGGTGGACGCCGGACTGGCATGAGCGAGCAGCGCAGCCATCCCGTCCCGAGCGCCCGCGCGCGCGAGCTGGTACGCGGCGCGGTCGACTACCACGTTCACGTCTCGCCCGACTTCGTCGACCGGCGCATCGACGACCTCGGGCTCGCCCGGCGCTGCCTCGAGACCGGGCTCGCCGGTTTCGGGCTCAAGTCGCACTACACCGCAACGGCGGAGAGAGCACGCGTCGTCGCAGCGGCTGTGCCCGGCGTGACCGTGCTCGGCACCATCACACTCAACGCCGCAGTCGGAGGCCTGAGCCCGCTCGCTGTGGAGATCGCCGCGCGCGAGGGCGCACGAATCGTCTGGTTCCCCACGGTGTCGGCGGCGAACGAGCAGCACGAGATCACGGAGGCGCGGGCGGGCGGCAACGTCCCCGTCTGGGTCGCGTTCGAGCTCTCGCTGCGGGACGCCGGGATCGATCCCGATCCCGTGCCCGTGGTCGACGGCCGCGGCCGGCTCACCGACGACGCCGAGCGCGTGCTCGAGGTGGTGGCCCGCCACGACCTCGTCCTGTGCACCGGCCACCTCGGACGGGACGAGATCTTCGCGGTCGTCGCCGCCGCGGCTGGGCACGGGATCCGCAACGTCGTCGTGACGCATCCGGAGTTCCCCTCCCAGTCGCTCGGGCCGGCCGACCAGGTCGAGCTCGCCGAGCAGGGAGCGCTGATGGAGCGCGTCTTCACGACCGCGTACACCGGGAAGACGACCTGGTCGCGCGTGTTCGAGGCGACGCGCGTGGTCGGCGTCGAGCGCACCGTCTGGGCGACCGATCTCGGCCAGCTCGCTAATCCACCCGTGGAGGACGGGCTCGCGTTGATGGCGGACGTCCACCTCGACGCCGGTTTCACGGAGGACGACGTTCGCACCATGGCGGTCACGAACACGCGCCGGCTCGCCGGACTCGAAGCCGCCGTCGCCGTGGCCGGTGAGGACCGTCCGTGAGCCGGAAGCTGCTCGTCATCGGCGCGCACTCCGCCGACTTCGTCTGGCGGGCCGGCGGTGCGGTCGCCGTGTGTACGACCGCCGGAGGCACCGCCGAGGTGGTCGCACTCTCCTACGGCGAGCGCGGCGAGAGCGGCGAGCTCTGGAAGGAGCCCGGCCAGACGGTCGACAAGGTCAAGCGGATCCGGCACGAGGAGGCCGAGCGCGCCGCCGAGCATCTCGGGGCGACGTTTCGCTGTCTCGACTTCGGCGACTACCCGCTCGAGATCGGCCAGGAGAGGCTGCTCGCGGTGGCGGACGTCATCCGCGACGCCGCTCCCGACGTGATCGTCACACACACGGACACCGATCCCTTCAACCCCGACCACGGGCTTGCCTCCACCGTCGTCGCGCGCGCACGGTCACTCGCCGCGGGCGCCGGCGTCCCGAGTGCCTTCCGCGCCGTTCGTCCACCCGCGCTCTATCTCTTCGAGCCGCACCAGCCCGAGCTGTGCAACTTCACCCCGACGACATTCGTCGACATCACGAGCGTCCTCGGGGCGAAGCAGGCCGCGATGGCCGAGATGAAGGCGCAGCAATACCTGCAGACCTATTACGTGCAACGGGCCGACCAGCGCGGGAACCACGCGCGGCGCGCGACCGGCAACGACGCGATCCGCCAGGCGGAGGCATTCATGCGCGTGATCCCGGACGTGGTGGAGCAGCTGTGAGCGCGACCTCGACGGGCGCGGCGGCCGAGCTCGCGCGGCTCGGGTCTGCGACGGTGTACGAGGCAGGTGGACGCCGCGGCTACGTGGAGGCCGATCTCGTGCAGCTCGTGCCCGGCAGTGCGATCGCCGGCCCGGCGCGCACCGTGCGCTGCGGCCAGGACGACAACCTGATGGTGCATGCGGTGATGGCCGCGGTCGAGCCGGGCGACGTGCTCGTGCTGACGATGCCGAAGCCCGCGCCGGTCGCACTCGTCGGCGAGCTCCTCGCGACGCAGGCGAAGGCGCGAGGGGCGGCGGGAATCCTCGTCGACGCCTCCGTGCGGGATGCGGACCAGCTCGCCGAGCTCGGCCTCCCGGTCTGGGCTCGCTGGATGCGGATCCGCGGGGCGACGAAGGAGATCCTCGGCGAGCTCGACGTCCCGGTCGTCGTCGGCGGCGCCGTCATCCGGCCGGGCGACGTGCTCGTGCTCGACCGCGACGGCGTCGCTGTGGTCGAGAGCGAGCACGTCGGCGAGGTGCTCGCCGCCTCCCGGGAGCGCGAGGAACGCGAGCTCGTCAAGCGCGGCCGCCTCGAGGCCGGGGAGCTGTCGTGGGAGATCGACGGCCTGCGTGAGAAGGCGGAGCGGGGCGAGTTGTGAGCGAGCCGGTCTACGACGTCGCCCATCTCGGCCGCGCCGAGCTGTTGACACCCGATCTCGACGCGAGCCTCGACTTCTTCGTCTCCGTGCTCGGCATGGACGAGGTGGAACGGGCCGGCGGGTCGGTCTTCCTGCGCGCCTGGGGCGACTACGAGCGCGCGTCGCTGCGGCTCACCCCGGCGGAACGGCCGGGGCCGGGGACGATGGCGTGGCGCACGACGAGCGACGCCGCGCTCGAGCGTCGCGTCGCGGCGATCGAGGCGACGGGGCGCGGGCTCGGTTGGGAGGACGGGCTGGCGGGCATCGGGCGAACGTACGCCTTCACCGATCCGGACGGCCACCGCATGTCGATCTACTACGACAGCGAGTACTACGTCCCCGCCGAGGGGCAGACGCCGGCGCTCAAGAACCAGCCGCAGCGCATGAGCGTACGCGGCGCGGCGGTGCGGCGCCTCGACCACGTCAACGTCTGGTGCCGCGACATCGACGCCAACGCCGACTACATGGTCGACGTCCTCGGCTTCCGCGTCAGCGAGCAGGCCGTCGACGCCGAGGGCCGCCGGACGGGGGCCTGGCTCCACGTGACGCCGAAGTCGTACGACCTCGCGTACGGCCGCGTCGACCCGGAAGGCGTAGGAGCAAGGCTGCACCACGTCGCCTACGCAGTCGACGCGCGCGAGTACGTGCTGCGCGCCGCAGATGTCTTCCTCGACGCCGGCGTGCGGATCGAGGCCGGCCCCGCGAAGCACGCCGTCCAGCAGACGACCTTCCTGTACGCCTTCGAGCCCGGAGGCAACCGCGTGGAGGTCATCACCGACGGCCGGCTGCTGCTCGCGCCGGACTGGAAGCCGATCACGTGGACGCCGGAGGAGCGTGCACGGGGCCAGGCGTGGGGAACGACGATGCCCGAGAGTTGGTTCACCTATGCGACGCCGCCGGTGGACGCGGCGGAATCGAGAGGAACGGAGCACACATGAGCGCGAAGAACCTGCAAGAGATCATCGACTCGAACGACGTCGTCGAGATGCTGCGGAATTCGCAGCTCGGCGCCTACATCTACCCCGTCGTGCCCGCCGAGTTCACGAACTGGCAGCGCGAACAGCGCGCCTGGCGCGAGACCGCGTGTCTCTACGACCAGTCGCACCACATGGTGAACCTCTTCGTCCGGGGCTCGGGGGCGCTGGACGTGATCTCCCACACGGCCGTCAACAGCGTCACCGACTTCCCACTCGACCGGGCGAAGCAGTACATCCCGGCAACGCCGGCCGGCAACGTGATCGGCGACGGCATCCTCTTCCACCTCGAGCCGGAGGAGTTCCTCTTCGTCGGCCGCTCGCCCGCCGCGAACTGGCTGCGCTACCACGCCGAGACGGGCGGCTACGACTGCGAGGTCGAGCTCGACGACCGCTCGCCGATGCGGCCGTACGGAAACCCCGTGACCCGAAAGCTGTGGCGCTTCCAGGTGCAGGGGCCGAACGCGTGGCAGGTGCTCGAGAAGGTCAACGGCGGCCCGATCGACCAGGCCAAGTTCTTCCGGCTGGGCGAGATGAGCGTCGCCGGCCGGCGCGTCCGCACGCTCCGTCACGGGATGGCGGGCGCGCCCGGCCTCGAGCTGTGGGGCCCGTACGAGACCCGCGAGGAGGCCCGCGAGACGATCCTCGACGCCGGCCAGGAGTTCGGGCTGGAGCCGGTCGGCTCCCGCGCGTACTCCTCGAACACGCTGGAGTCCGGCTGGATCCCGTCGCCGCTCCCCGCGATCTACACCGGCGAGGAGCTGCGCGCGTACCGCGAGTGGCTGCCCGCCGAGAGCTACGAGGCCGTCAACGCGCTCGCCGGCAGCTTCGTCTCGGACGACGTCGAGGACTACTACCTCAACCCGTTCGAGCTCGGCTACGGCCACATCGTCAAGTTCGACCACGACTTCGTCGGCCGCGAAGCGCTCGCGCAGATCGATGCGGACTCACAGCGGAAGAAGGTGACGCTCGAGTGGTCGAACGAGGACGTCACGGACATCCTCGGCTCGATCTTCGCGCCCGAGGGCGAGGGATACCAGTTCTTCGACCTGCCGAACGCGAACTACGCCTCCTCGAACTTCGACTCGATCCTCGACTCCGGCGGTAACGTCGTCGGCCTGTCGCTCTTCACCGGCTACAGCGCGAACGAGAAGCACGCACTCTCGCTCGCGGTCGTCGATCCGGACGTCGAGATCGGCAGCACCGTCACGGTCGTCTGGGGCGAGCCGGACGGCGGCACCCGCAAGGCGACCGTCGAGCCGCATCGCCAGAAGGAGGTGCAGGCGGTCGTCAGCCCGGTCCCGTACGCGAAGGTCGCGCGGCTCGACTACGCGGGCGGCGGGTGGCGCAGCGCGGGAGCCGACACCTGAGCGCCGGCGCCGCATCGCGCAGCACGGCCGCCCGGCCTCCGGACGAGGCGTTCCGTGCGCTGCACGACGCGATCGTCTCCGGCCGCCTGCAGCCGAACCAACGGCTCGTCGAAGCCGACCTCGTCGAGGAACTCGGCGTGGGCCGCGCGGCGATCCGGACCGCGCTGATCCGGCTGGAGCAGGAGGACCTCGTCGAGCGGGAGCCGAATCGCGGAGCCCGTGTGCGCATGATCTCCCTCCCGATGGCCATCGAGATCCTGCAGGCCCGCGAGGTGCTCGAGGGCCTGACGGCGGGCCGGGCCGCCGAGCGCATCACCCCGAAGGACGCTGCGGCCCTCCGTGGCGACCTCGCCGCACAGCGCAAGCAACTCGACGGCGGCGACCTGCTCGCCGCATCGGACGCCAATGCAGCCTTCCACCGCCGCATCGTCACGATCGCCCGGCACGAGACCGCGGAACGGCTGATCTCCTCGCTCCACGCGCAGATGGTGCGCTTCCAGTACCGCACCATCCTCTCCCCCGGCCGATCGGAGAGATCCTTCTCCGAGCATCTGGCCATTGCCGAGGCGATCGCCGCCGGCGACGCCCGCGCGGCCGAGCGGGCGATGCGCAGGCACATCGCCAACGTCACCGCGGCATTGCAGTCGGCGACGGCCAAGGGAGCAGGGACCGTGCGGTGATCGGCGAGAGCCTCGAAGCCGCACTCGCGCGTGCCGGCAGCCCGGTCGAGCTGCTGCGCAATGCCACGGCACGGCCGTACACGTTCCCGGTGGCGCCGGAGTTCAGCAACTGGCGCTCGGAGCAACGGTCCTGGCGCGACGCGTGCGCGCTGCTCGACCAGTCCCACCATATGGCCGACCTCTTCGTCCGCGGGCCGGATGCGCTCCGGCTCTTCGGCGACCTCGGCGTCAACAACGTCTCGCGCTTCCGCCCAGAGACGGCGAAGCAGTTCGTCGCCGTCAGCCACGACGGCTACCTGATCGGCGACGGGATCCTGTTCTACCTCGGCCCCGACGAGTTCGATTTCGTCGGCGCGCACCCGGCGATCGTCGACTGGGTCCACTTCAACGCCGAGACCGGCGGCTACGACGTCGAGATCGAGCGCGACGAGAACTCCCTCGACCGGGAGGGGCCGCCCGTGCTCTACCGCTACGAGCTGCAAGGCCCCACAGCAGCGGCGATCGTCGAGCGCGCCACCGGAAGCCCCGCTCCGGAGGTCGGGTTCTTCCACATGACACGGTTCGCGGTCGCCGGCCACGAGGTGCGCGCGCTGCGCCACGGTATGGCGGGCAGACCGGGGTTCGAGCTGTTCGGGCCCTGGGAAGAGGGCGAGGACGTGCGGCAGGCGCTGCTCGACGCAGGCGACGAGCTCGGGCTTGTGCCCGCAGGCGCGAAGGCCTACTCGACGGCGAACCTCGAATCGGGGTGGATCCCGTCGCCGCTCCCGGCGATCTTCACCGGCGAGCAGCTTCGGCCGTTCCGGGAGTGGCGGCGGGCGGCGCGCGCCGGATCGCTGGGCGGCAGCTTCCTGTCGGCGGAGATCGCCGACTACTACGTGACACCGTATGACGTCGGCTACGGCAGGCTCGTCGCCTTCGACCACGACTTCGTCGGCCGTGAAGCGCTGGAGCAATTGGGCGCGGCCGAGTCGCGCACGAAGGTCACCCTCGTCTGGAATCCCGACGATGTCGCCCAGGCGATCGGCACCCAGTTCGGCCGGGAGCGCTCCGCGAAGTACATCGACCTGCCGAAGGCCCGCTACGCGCTGTTCCAGTACGACGACGTGCGACGTGATGACGAGCACGTCGGCATCTCGATGGATTGCGGCTACCTCTACAACGAGAAGGCGATGGTCTCGCTGGCGGTCGTGGATGCAGCGGTCGCCGAGCCGGGAACCGAGGTCGTCGTCATCTGGGGCGAGGAGCCCAACTCGACCAAGCCGCAGGTCGAGCCGCACGAGCTGATCGAGATCCGGGCGGCCGTCGCTCCGGCGCCGCTCGGCGATTTCGCGCGCCTCTCGTACCGGGCGAGCGCGAGCAGCGCGGGCTAGCCCCAGATCTCCCGCGCCGTCTCGACGACGAGCCGGAGCTTCGCGACCTCCTCGTCGAGGGTGAGGATGTTGCCCTCGACCGTCGACGAAAAGCCGCACTGCGGTGACAGGCAGAGCTGGTCGAGATCGACCTGGCGTGACGCCTCCTCGACGCGCCGCTTGATCTCGTCCTTCGCCTCGAGCTCGCCGCGCTTCGTCGTCACGAGGCCGAGCACGACCTGCTTGCCCTTCGGCACGAAGCGCAGCGGCGTGAACCCGCCCGAGCGCTCGTCGTCCCACTCCATGAAGAAGCCGTCGACCTCGAGCTCGTTGAACAGCGCCTCGGCGACGAAGTCGTAGCCGCCCTCCGCGGCCCACGAGGAGCGGAAGTTGCCGCGGCACATGTGCGTCGTCACCGACATCCCCGCGGGCCGCGCCGCGAGCGCTTCGTTGATGTGGCGGATGTACTCGACGTGCTGCTGCGCCGGGTCGCCGCCGATCGAGGCGACGTACTCCCGTTGCTGCGGGTCGTTGAGGTACGCGAGGCTCGTGTCGTCGAACTGGAGATAGGTGCAGCCGAGCTCGCCGAGGCGACGCACCTGCTCGCGGTACGCACTCGTCAGGCCGGCCCAGAAGGAGTCGAGGTCGGGGTACACCGCGGGGTCGACGGCCGCCTTGCCGCCGCGGTAGTGGACCATGCTCGGTGACGGAATCGTCAGCTTGGGTACGGCCGTCGTGACCGAGCCCTGCAGGAACCGGAAGTCGTCGCCGAAGATCGTCTTCGAGACGCCGAGCTCGCCGTCCACGTGCAGGGCGGCCGGCGTGAACTCGATGTCTCCGTCCGGATTGTGGAACTTGACGGAGATGTGGCCGGCTTCCTTCGTGATCCCGTCGAGCTGGTAGATGAAGTCCATGTGCCACGAGGCGCGGCGGAACTCGCCGTCCGTCGCCGACTGGAGCCCGACCTCCTCCTGCATCCGCACGATCTCGCGGATCGCCTCGTCCTCGACGGCGCGCAGCTCGTCGTCGTCGATCCCCCCGGCGGCGTGGTCGTCGCGCGCGTCGAGCAGCCGCGGCGGCCGCAGCAGGCTCCCGACGTGGTCGGCGCGGAACGGCGGTGACGTGCGCTGAGCCACGCAACCGTGTATATCGCACCCGTGTCCACGCCTGCGGATCTCGGCGTCGTCGAGGCGGCAGCTGCGCTCGCCCGGCGCGACTCGTCGTCCGTCGAGCTGGTGACCGCCTGCCTCGCACGCATTCGCGAGCGGGACGGCGAGCGGAGTTTCGACGGAGACGCTTCGTCCGTGAACGCCTGGGTGCGCGTATACGAGGAGGAAGCGCTCGCGGCCGCGGCCCTCGCCGATGCCCGGCTGGCCCACGGCGACGCTGGCCCCCTGTGCGGAATCCCCATCGGCCTGAAGGACCTGTACGCGGTCGCGGGCAAGCCCCTGACGGCGTCGAGCCGGGTGCTCGAGCACGTGCCCTCGCGCGACTGCGCCGCCTGGTCGCGCCTCGAGGCTGCCGGGATGGTGCTCCTCGGCCACGTGCACACGCACGAGTTCGCCGCCGGCGGGACGACGGATCAGGTCGGCAACCCGCACGCGCTCGACCGTTCGGCAGGCGGCTCGAGCGGAGGCTCCGCGGCCGCGCTCGCCTCGCTGACCACGCCGGCCGCGACCGGGACGGACACGGCCGGATCGCTGCGGATCCCATCCGCGCTGTGCGGCACGGCGACGATCAAGCCGACGCGCGGCCTCGTACCGCTCGACGGCATCGTCCCGTTGTCTCCGAGCTTCGACCACGCGGGACCGATGGCGCGAACGGTCGCCGACTGCGAGCCGCTGCTCGCCGCGCTCGCCGGCGTCGCACCCCCGCAGGAGCGGCGCCCGCTGCGGCGCGTCGTCGTCTCGCCACGCGTCGCCGACCTCGACCCCGACGTCGCCGCAGGCTTCGACGCGGCGCTCGCCCTCCTCCCGACCGTGGCGGCGGCGACGCCCGAGGTGGAGCTCGACCTCGGGCACTCGCTCCTCGACGTGCTGACGGCCGAGATGCTCGCATACCACCGACGCTTCGACGACCGGCGCGCGCTCTACCGTCCGTCCACCCGCGGGTACCTCGAGTACGCCGAAGAGCGGGCTCTGGGCAAGGACGAGCACGCGGCCGCCCAGCGCCGGCGGGCCGACGACGCCCAACGGTGGGTCGACTGGTTCGACGCGAACGACGTCGACGCGATCGTCGAGCCGACCGTGCCGATCGTCGCGCGTCCACGGGGTCACGGCTACGACGCGCCGTTCACCGACCTCGCCGAGATCGCGCTGACGCACTACTGGGACTGGACCGGCTTTCCCGTGGTCGCGCTCCCCTCGGGAGTCGGCGGCCGCAGCGGCTTGCCCGTGAGCGTGTCGCTCGTAGGGGCGCCCGGGTCGGACTGGGACCTCCTCGCCGCCGGGGCCGCGCTGCAGTCGCAACTCGGCTAGAGCGGGCGGAATCCGAGCCGTGCGGAGATGTCCGCCGCACTCCGCATCAGAATCGGGCCGAGGCTCTCGCCGAGGGTCTCGCCGGCGACCATCGACGTGTGCACGGCGAGATTGATCGCGCCGGCCGCGGAGCCGTCGTGCTGGAGCACGGGCGCGGCGATCGACCGCAGGCCGTACGCGAGCTCCTCGTTGTTCAGCGCGTAGCCCTGCCGGCGAACGCGGCCGAGCTCGGCGGCGAGCGCAGCCCGCGAGGTGATCGTGTTCGGGCCGCGTCGCTGGAAGTCGATGCGCTCGATGCGAGCCGCGCCTTCTTCCTCGGGCAGCTGCGCGAGCAGCACCTTGCCGAGCGACGTGCAGTACGCCGGCAGCCGCGCGCCGACGTGGAGGTTCAGATCGATCTCGCGCTGACGGGGTTGGGCGCTGCGGCAGCGGTCCACGTACACGATGTCGAGCTCATCGAGGATCGCCATGTTCGCCGTGTAGCCCGTCGCATCGGAGAGCTCCCGCAGGTGCGGCCCGGCCACCTCGCGCAGCTCCATCGAGTTGATCGCGGAGAAGCCGAGGTCGAGCACGCGCGAACCGAGCCGGTACTTCTTCGAGACGGTGTCCTGCTGCAGGTAGCCGAGCGCGACGAGCGTCGCGACGTAGCGGTGTGTCGTCGACCGGCTGAGGCCCACGTCGCGCCCGAGCTCGCTCACGCCGAGCAGCGGCCGTTCGGAGCGGAACGACGCGAGGATCGCCAGCCCACGCTCGAGCGACTGCGAGAAGCCTGTTTCGGCACTCATGTCCGGTGTTCTAGTAGATGGAACGCCGTCTTGACAACTACGACGAGCGCGGAATAGCCTCGCCGACACGGGTGGAGGTCAAGCAACTCATCGGCGGCGCCTGGGTCGACGCAGCGGACGGCCGCACGTTCGAGGACGCCGATCCGTTCACCGGCGAGCTCGTCCTCACCGCGCCGGCGGGAGGCGCGGCCGACGCGAGCGCGGCGATCGAGGCAGCGGCCGCCGCGTCCGAGGGCTGGCAGGCGACACCGCCGGCCGAGCGGCAGCGCATCTTCCTGAAAGCAGCCGACCTGCTCGAGGAACGACGGGACGAGGTCGTGGCGATGCTTGCGCGCGAGACGGGCGCGGCGTTCGGCTTCGGCATGTTCCAGTCGCTCTTCGTCCCGAACCTCTTCCGTCAGTCGGCGGCGCTGCCGTACGCACCCCTCGGCCAGGTGATCCCCTCCGACAGCGGCGCGTTCGCAATGGGGATCCGGCGCCCGGTCGGCGTCGTCGGCGCGTTCGCGCCGTGGAACGCGGCACTGATCCTGTCGGCGCGCTCGATCGCGGCGCCGCTCGCGCTCGGGAACACCGTCGTCCTGAAGCCGTCGGAGTGGTCGCCGTGGTCCGGTGGGCTGCTCTGGGGCGAGATCTTCGGCGAGGCCGGTCTCCCGGAAGGCGTCCTGAACGTCGTCACCCACGCGCCGGGCGACGCGGGCCCGATCGGCGACACGCTGATCGAGCATCCGGCGGTGCGGCGGCTGAACTTCACCGGCTCGAGCGCCGTGGGGCGCTTGATCGCTGAGGCCGCCGGCCGGCAGCTGAAGCGCGTCGTGCTCGAGCTCGGCGGCTACAACCCGCTCATCGTCCTCGCCGACGCGGACCTCGAGTACGCCGTCGACGCCACCGCGTTCGGCTCGTTCCTGCATCAGGGGCAGATCTGCATGTCCACGCGCCGCATCGTCGTCGAGCGGACGATCGCCGACGAGTTCACCGAGCGACTCGTCGAGAAGACGAAGGGGCTGAAGACCGGCGACCCGAAGGAGCACGACACGGTGATCGGGCCGCTCATCAACGCAAAGGCACTCGAGATGGTGTCCGGCCGCGTCGAGCAGGCGGTCGCAGCCGGCGCGAAGGTGCTCGTCGGCGGCGAGGCGGACGGCCCGTGCTACCGGGCGACGCTGCTCACGGACGTGCCGCAGGACTCCGATTTCGCCCGGCACGAGACCTTCGGTCCGGTCGCGTCGATCGAGGTCGTCGAGGACGCCGACCAGGCCGTCGAGCGCGCGAACTCCACCTCGTACGGCCTCAGCGCGGGGATCATCACGAGCGACCGTGAGCGCGGCTTCGCACTCGCGCAGCGGATCGAGTCGGGGATCGTGCACGTCAACGACCAGACGGTGGCGGACGAGCCGCAGATGCCGTTCGGCGGCGTCAAGGACAGCGGCTTCGGCCGCTTCGGAGGGCAGGCGGTCGTCGACGAGTTCACCGAGCTGCGCTGGGTGACGATGCGCCAAGAGGGCCATCCCTTCCCCTTCTAGTGGCGCTCCCGCTCAGCGAAGCCGTCTCGCTCCTGGTACGCGACGGCGACGTGGTCGCACTCGAAGGCTTCACGCATCTCATCCCCCATGCCGCCGGGCACGAGCTGATCCGGCAGGGCCGGCGCGACCTGACGCTCGTGCGCATGACGCCCGACCTCGTCTACGACCAGCTGATCGGAATGGGCTGTGCGCGCAAGCTCGTGTTCTCGTGGGGCGGCAACCCGGGCGTCGGGTCGCTGCACCGGCTGCGCGACGCGGTCGAGAACGGCTGGCCGCAGCAGCTCGAGCTGGAAGAGCACTCGCACGCCGGAATGGCCGCCGCGTACGCGGCAGGCGCCGCGAACCTGCCGTTCGGCGTGCTCCGCGGCTATCGCGGCGGCGACCTCCGCGCCCACACCCGCGTCGCCAGCGTCACGTGCCCGTTCACCGGCGAGGAACTCGCGGCGGTACCCGCGCACCGTCCCGACGTCGGCATCGTGCACGCGCAGCGGGCCGACCGCTCGGGCAACGTCCAGCTGTGGGGCATCCTCGGCGTCCAGAAGGAGGTCGTGCTCGCGTCGGCGCGCTCGCTCGTCACCGTCGAGGAGATCGTGGACGAGCTGACCCCCGTGCCGGGCGCGATCGTCCTGCCGTCGTGGACGATCGATGCCGTGTGCGTGGCACCTCGCGGAGCGCATCCGTCGTACGCGCACGGCTACTACGACCGCGACAACGACTTCTACGTCGCCTGGGATGCGATCAGCCGCGACCGCGACTCGTTCCGGGAGTGGATGAACGAGAACGTGCTGTCGGCGGTCGCGGCGTGACCACGCACACGGCCGACGAGATGATGGCCGTCGAGGCCGCGCGCCGCATCGACGACGGCACGGTCTGTTTCGTCGGGATCGGCCTGCCGAGCCTCGCCGCGAACCTCGCCCGGCGCACACATGCTCCGGGCTGCGTGCTCGTGTACGAGAGTGGGACGATCGGCGCGAAGCCGGAGGCGCTGCCGTTGTCGATCGGCGACGGCGAGCTGGCCGAGACTGCGGACACGGTCGTCTCCGTCCCCGAGATGTTCGGCTACTGGCTACAGGGCGGTCGCATCGACGTCGGCTTCCTCGGCGCCGCGCAGATCGACCCCCGCGGCAATCTGAACAGCACGGTGATCGGCACGTACGACTCGCCCTCGGTGCGGCTGCCGGGCGGCGGCGGCGCGCCGGAGATTGCGCTCAGCGTCGGCGACGTCTTCGTCATGCTGCGACACTCGACCCGCGCATTCGTGGAACGGCTCGACTTCACCACCAGTCTCGGCGACAACGTTCGCGTCGTCGTCACCGACCTCGGCATCCTCGAGCCGGTCGACGGCGAGCTGACGCTCGTCGCAGTGCATCCCGGGGTCGACGCCGACGCGGCGCGTGCAGCGACCGGCTGGGAGCTGCAGGTGGCCGACGATCTGCGCGAGACCGAGCCGCCGACCGAGGCCGAGCTGACCGCGCTTCGCTCGTTACGGACGAGGACCGCCGCGTGACCGACCCCTACGACGGCCCCGTCGTCCTGCCTGACGATCCGAGCCTCGGCCCGGAGGTGCAGGTGGACTACCCCGGCTACCGCTCGACGCGCTGGCGCGCGCCGTCGCGGCCGCTCGCGACGCTGCCGGAGGAGCTCCACTCGCTCCGCGGGCCGGTCTTCGGCGAGTCGACGCTCGATCCACTCGACAACGACCTGACGTCCCAGCACGACGGCGAGCCGCTCGGGGAGCGGATCACGGTCTCGGGCCGCGTTCTCGACGACCGCGGGAAGCCGATCCGCAACGCACTCGTCGAGATCTGGCAGGCGAACGCGTGCGGCCGGTACCGGCACGAGGTCGACCAGCATCCCGCCCCGCTCGATCCGAACTTCTCCGGCGCGGGCCGCTGCCTCACCGACGACGACGGCCGCTACCACTTCACGACGATCAAGCCCGGCGCGTATCCGTGGGGCAACCACCCGAACGCCTGGCGCCCGGCGCACATCCACTTCTCGCTCTTCGGCCGCGCCTTCGAGCAGCGGCTGGTCACGCAGATGTACTTCCCCGGCGATCCGCTCTTTCCGTACGACCCGATCTTCAACGCGATCCGCGACCCGGAGTCGAGGGAGCTGCTGCTCGCGCGCTTCGATCTCGCGACCACGCAGCCGGAGTGGTCGCTCGCGTTCGAGTGGGACATCGTGCTGCGGTCGACGCCGTTCGAGGACGGGCACACATGAGGACCACCCCGTCGCAGACCCTCGGGCCCTTCTACACGATCGGGCTCTGCCGGCGTTCCGACGACGTCCTCGATGCGGACGGCGTCGAACTGCACGGGACGCTGTTCGACGGCCGCGGGGATCCGGTCCGGGACGGGATGGTCGAGGTCTGGGATCCGGCCGCGGGAACCTGGGGCCGCTCGGGTACCGACGGCGAGGGCCGCTTCCGCTTCCGCGTGCGCGCCGAGGCCGACGTGCTCGAGGCGTTCGTCCTCGCCCGCGGCCTGCTGCTCCACCAACGCACGCGCATCCACCTCGGCGACCCGGGCGCGGCGGAGGACCCGACGCTCGTCGCCGTCCCCACGGAGGACGGTTTCCTGTTCGATATCCGCATGCAGGGCGAACAGGCGACGCTCTTCTTCGGGCATTGACGTCCTTCGCGCCGATCTTCGTGCCGGCCGCGCTGCGGGAAGCCGTCTCGGACGCAGCCTGGTTCGCGGCGATGCTCGACGCCGAGCGCGCACTCGCGCGCGCCGAGGCCTCGGCAGGGGCGATCCCTCAGGGCGCCGCGGCGGCGATCGAGGAGTGCTGCGAGGCCGCTCGCTTCGACCTCGCCGCGCTCTGCGCCGAGGGCCGCGCCGTCGGGAATCCCGCCGAGCCTCTCGTGCGTGCACTGCGCGAGCAGGCGGGAGACGCGGCGCCGTACGTGCACTTCGGCGCGACGAGCCAGGACGTCGTCGACACCGCCGCGATGCTCGTCACCCGGAAGGCAGTCGCACTCATCGGGGAGGAGCTGGCCGGCGCAGCCGCGGCCGCAGCGCAGCTCTGCGCCGACCACCGCTCGACGCCGCTGGCTGCCCGCACGCTGCTGCAGCAGGCAGTCCCGACGACGTTCGGCGCGAAGGCGGCCGGCTGGCTCGTCGGGCTCGTCGACGCCCGCACGACTCTCCTCGGCGTGACGCTGCACGCGCAGCTGGGCGGCGCGGCCGGGACGCTCGCGCCGCTCGGCGACCGCGGTGTCGAGGTGCTCGGCGCGTTCGCGCAGGACCTGGGGCTCGCGGAGCCCGTCGTCCCCTGGCACGCGCGGCGGGCCCAGCTCGCGACGGTCGGAGCCGCGCTGCAACAGGTCGCTTCCGGCTGCGACAAGATCGGGCTCGACCTCGTCCTGCTGTCGCAGACGGAGCTCGGCGAGGTGTCGGAGGCAGCCGGGGGCGGCTCGTCGACGATGCCGCACAAGCGAAATCCCGTCAACGCCGTCCTGGCGCGTGCGTGCGCGCGGCTCGTGCATGCGAACGCCGCCGTCCTCACCGCCGGCGAGCACGAGCACGAGCGCGCGGCGGGCGCCTGGCAGGCGGAGTGGACGGCGCTGTCGGAAGCGCTCGCGCACGCAGGTGGAGCCGCCGCCGCAGCGCGTACGGGGCTGACCGGCCTCGAGGTGCATCCCGACCGCATGCGCGCGAACATGACGGCGGACCTCTACTCCGAGCGCGACCGGCTCGGCCTCGAGGACGCCGAGTACCTCGGCTCGGCGGCGCGGTTCGTCGACCGCGCACTCGACCACTGGCGCGAGGCCTCGTGACGCCGGCCCATCTGCTCGAAGGGCGTCCGGATGCTCCCGTGCTCGTCCTGCCGAGCTCGCTCGGCACGACGCGCGAGCTCTGGGATCCGCAGATCGACAGGCTCGAGCGGGACTTCCGGGTGCTGCGGTACGAGCACCGTGGGCACGGCGCGTCCCCGGTCCCGCCGGGTCCGTACTCGATGGCGGATCTGGGCGCCGACGCGATCGAGCTCCTCGACGAACTGGGGATCGAGCGCGCCGTCTGGTGCGGCGTCTCGCTCGGCGGCATGGTCGGGATGTGGCTCGCGGTGCACGCGCCTCAGCGGCTGTCCGGACTCGTCCTCGCGTGCACGTCGGCCCACGTCGCCTCGCCCGACGCCTACCGCGAGCGCGCCGCGCTCGTGCGCGAGCGCGGAATCGAGCCGGTGGCCGGCGCAATCGTGGCAAGGTGGTTCAC
Organism: uncultured Actinomycetes bacterium; assembly: GCA_963702655.1. Taxonomy (GTDB): domain Bacteria; phylum Actinomycetota; class Thermoleophilia; order Gaiellales; family Gaiellaceae; genus Palsa-739. The sequence goes on from CAVPDO010000001.1 coordinate 739,522, forward strand.
CGTGACGACGTTCGACGAACGGCCCGAGCTGCCGGAGCGCTTCCGCGCGATCGTCGTCGCGCAGCCGGTCGAGGGCTACGCCGGCTGCTGCGAGGCGCTCGCCGGCTGGGACCTCCGCGAGCAGCTCGCATCGATCTCGATCCCGACCCTCGTGGTCGCCGGCTCGGAGGACGAGGCGACTCCCGCTCCCGAGACCGACCTCCTCGCGGAACGAATCCCAGGTGCGAGGCGCGTCGTCCTCGACGGCGCGGCGCACCTCGCGAACCTCGAGCGGCCGGAGGCGTTTCTCGCGGCCGTCCACCCCCATCTCCTGGAGCACGCTTGAGCACCGACGACGGGATGAGGATTCGCCGCGAGGTGCTCGGCGACGACCACGTGGACCGCGCGGTCGAGTCGACGACCGACTTCACGACGGACTTCCAGGACTTCATCACGCGCTACGCGTGGGGCGAGATCTGGGCTCGGCCCGGTCTCGACCGGCGCACGCGGAGCGCGATCACGCTGACGGCGCTGATCGCACTCGGCCGCGATCACGAGCTTGCGCTGCACGTGCGCGCCGCGCTTCGGAACGGGCTGACACCCGACGAGATCGGCGAGGTGATCCTGCACAGTGCGGTGTACTGCGGAGTTCCGGCGGCGAACCGGGCGTTCGCCGTCGCCCAGGACGTTCTGAACGAGCCGAGCTCCTAGCGCGACCTCAGCTCAATGTGCGTCGTCGCCCGGACGCGGCGCGCTCATGACGTGCGTCTCGGTGAACTCGAGCAGCCCTTCGCGGCCCATCTCGCGGCCGATCCCGCTCTGGTTGAAGCCGCCGAACGGCGCGCGCTCGTCCACGGCCGTCGCGTTGTGGTTGTTGATGAACGTCACCCCGGTTCGCAGCTGACGGGCGACGCTCAGCGCGTGCTCCTCGTCGGTCGACCAGACCGAGGAGCACAGGCCCGACCACGTGTTGTTCGCGAGCGCGATTGCCTCCGTCTCGTCGTCGTACGGGATCACGGGCAGCGTCGGCCCGAACTGCTCCTCGGCGACGAGGCGCAGGTCGTGATCCGGATCGAGCACGAGCGACGGCAGGAGGTAATGGCCGCTGTCGGGATCGCAGGCGAACGTGCCGGCCTCGCGCACCTCGGCTCCGGCCGTGCGCGCCTCGGCCACGAGCTCGACGACGAAGTCGCGCTGACGCTCGGTGTGGAGGGGGCCCATCGTGACGTCCGCGTCGAGCCCGCTGCCGACGACGGTCTTCGCGAGAGCCGCCTCGAGGCCGGAGACGACCTCGTCGAAGCGGCTGCGCGGAACGTAGAGCCGCTTGATCGCCATGCAGACCTGGCCCGTGGTCATGAACGTCGCCGCTGCGAGGCGCTCGATCTCCGCTTCGTCGAACGCCGCGTCGTGGAGGACGACTGCCGGGTCGTTGCCTCCGAGCTCGAGCGTGACACGCGTGAGGCTCTCCGCGGCGGCCTGCATGATCTGCCTGCCGGCGCCGACGCTGCCGGTGAAGCAGACGTGCTTCACGCGCGGATCTCCCACGACCACCGGGCCGACGACCGCATCCGCGCCGGTGACCACGTTCAGGACGCCGGGCGGCAGCGCGAGCGCGATGTGACGCAGCGTCCGCACCACCGAGATGGGCGTGGTGGGCGGCGGCTTGACCACGACCGTGTTCCCGGACATCAGCGCGTACGGGAGGCTGGCTCCGAGGATCGCGAGCGGCCAGTTGAACGGGAAGATGATCGTGACGACGCCGACGGGGACGTGTGTGATCGTGGTCGCGAACGGCGGCCCGGCGATCGTCTCCTCCTCGTCCGCGGCCGCTGCGACGGCTGCCGCATGGTGGAACCGGCCGACGAGGACGAGCGGGTCGATCGTCGCCTCCATCCGGGTCTTGCCGTTCTCGCGCACGAGGAGCTCGGCCCGCTCGTCGGCGTCCGAGTCGAGACCCTCGAGCGACGCGAGCGCCAGCCGCACGCGCTCCTCCGTCGGCAGCGCCGCCCAGGCGGGCCATGCCTGGTGCGCGGCCCGGACGGCGTCCTCGGCGTCGGCGGTCGACGCCGCCGCGGCGTAGCCGATCAGCTCACGATTCGACGGGTCGTAGACCGGGAAGGAGTCGGCTGCCTCGCGCTCCTCGCCTCCGATCAGCAGCGGAGTGGACGTGACGCTCACGGTCATCGCAGAGCGACTCTATCGCGCGGCGGCACTCCTGGAGCTCCCCGGGTTGGACTCGAACCAACAACCCTCCGGTTAACAGCCGGATGCTCTGCCAATTGAGCTACCGGGGATCGGCGGCGGCAATTGTAGCCAGCGTCAGGCGAACGCTCGGATCTCGTCCCGCAGCTTCGCGAGCTCCTGCTGAAGCTGGACGAGGCGCTCGCCGTCGGCGACCGCGAGCTCCCGCTGCAGCGCGCGCTCCTGGAGCCGCAGGAGCAGCTGATTGGCCGTTTCGAGCGTGAGCTCCTCCTCGTCCTCGAGCGCGTACAGCTCGGCGAGGAGCGCCTTCAGGTCGTCGTCGGCCGGCTCCTGTCCGAGAAGGACCGCCCGCGCGCGTCGGTTCAGGTCGTCATCGAAGTGCTCGGGCCCGAGCCGCTCGAGCTCCGGTAGCAGCGACTCGTGGGCGGCGACGCCGGCGAGGGCGCTGCGCTCGAGCCGCTGGCCGGCGTCCAGCAGGCGCGGCGAGATCACGCCCGCGGCGCTCGATCGCGTGCGAGGCGCGAGGGCTGCCTGCGTCTCCGGCGGCAGATCGAGCAGATCGGTCGCGAGACGCCGCGCGTCGAGATGCTCGGGGGAGTCCGGCTGCGCGCGCAGGAACGTCTCGATCGCCGTGAACGCCGCGTTGCGGTCCGGCGCCTTCGCGTGCAGAAGCCGCACCCGGTGAACCGGATAGCTGACCGGGCCGGCGAGCTGCCGCTCGAACGCGGCCGGGTCGTCGGCCGGGTCCGTGCCCGGCTGGAGCGCGACGATCTTCACGTCGAACCCCTGCGCGACCGCGAGCTCCATCCCACGGAGCGTCGCGTCCTGGCCGGCGGCGTCGGCGTCGAAGCAGAGGAAGAGCCGCTTCGTCAACCGGGCGAGCTCCCGGAGCTGAGCGTCGGTCAGCGCCGTCCCCATCGAGGCGACGACTGGCGCGAAGCCGGCCTGCCGCAGCGCGAGCACGTCGGTGTTCCCCTCGACGACCACCCCCCGGTCCTCACGCGCGATCGCCTGCCGCGCGGTGTCGAGCCCGTAGAGGAGGTCGCCCTTGCGGAACAGCTCACCCTCGGGCGAGTTGACGTACTTCGCCTGCAGCGGGTCGTCGTCGTGGAGCTTTCGCGCCTGGAAGCCCCGCACGCGCCCGCGCGCGTCGGCGAGCGGGAAAACGATGCGCCGGTTGAAGTAGTCGTTGCCGGCCCTGTTCGCGAGCCCGACGGCGCGCAGCTCTTCCTGCGTGTAGCCCTCCTGCAGCGCGCGCGACCCGAGCCGCGCCCCGCCCGGCGCGTAGCCGAGGCGGAACTCGTGACAGACCTCCTCGCCGAGCTCACGGGAGGCGAGGTAGTCGCGCGCCGGAGCACCGGCGTCCGACTCCCAGAGCACGCGCGCATAGAACTCGGCCGCCCGCTCGAGGAGCGCCCGGAGCCGCTCGTCGCGCCGCCGTCTCTCCTCCTGCTCGGGCGACGCCTCCTCGTACTCGAGCTCGACGCCGAAGCGGCGTGCGAGCACCTCGATCGCGCCGACGAAGTCGACGTTCTCGGTCTTCTCGACGAAGGTGATCGCGTCGCCGCCCTCACCGCAGCCGAAGCACTTGAACGTGCCGCGCGCAGGGGTGACGGTGAAGCTCGGCGTGCGCTCCTGGTGGAACGGGCACAGGCCCTTGTACGTACTGCCCGCCTTGCGGAGGCGCACGACGTCCTCGACCAGCGGCAGGATCTCCATCGCCGTCTTGACGCGCTCGACCGACTCGTCCTTGATCCGGGCCACTAGTCCAAGTCTGCCGCGTACGAGAGTGCGAAGCGGTCCGTCATCCCCGCGAGATAGTCGGTGGCAGCCTCGGGACCCAGCCCGCGATTCACGACCAGGTCGTCGAAGATCCGCCGCACCGCGTCCTGTGCCGGGCCGTGATCCTGCTCGTGGTACACGCGCTCGAACATGAAGGCGCGCAGCGCGAGCATCGCCTCGCCGATCCCCTCGCTCTGGACGATGTCGCCGGCGCGCGCGGAGGTCTCAACCACGTCGTGGACGAGCGTGTCGATGCGGCGCGACCCCGTGTCGCCGAGCAGCGCGATCGGCTCGGCCGGCAGCTCCGCCGGATCGAGGTGCTCCGCGCGGACGGCGTCGTCGATGTCGTGGTTGATGTACGCGAAGCGGTCGACGAGCCGGACGATCCGTCCTTCGAGCGTCTCCGGGTCGTCCGGGCCGGTGTGCTTGAGGATGCCGTCGCGCACCTCCCACGTCAGGTTGAGGCCGCGGCCGTCGCGCTCGAGCCGCTCGACGACCCGCAGCGAGTGCTCGTTGTGGCGGAAGCCGCCGAGCCCGCGCTCCTGCAGCAGCTCGTCGAGCGCCTGCTCGCCGGCGTGGCCGAACGGCGGGTGGCCGACATCGTGCCCGACCGCGATCGCCTCGGTGAGGTCCTCGTTCAGGCGCAGCGCGCGCGCGACCCCGCGCGCGATGCCGGCCGCCTCCAGCGTGTGCGTGAGCCGGGTGCGGAAGTGGTCGCCCTCGGGATCGACGAAGACCTGCGTCTTGTGCCGCAGACGGCGGAAGGCCTTCGAGTGGACGATCCGGTCGCGGTCGCGCTGGAACGGCGTCCGCAGGCGGCATTCCGCCTCGGGAGCCTCGCGGCCGCGCGTCTCGTACGAGCGCACGGCGAGCGGCGACAGCCACTGCTCTTCGTGCTCACGCACGGAGGCGGCAAAGCCGTCCGCGACCGTCCCGGCGATCTCCGACATCGTCAGGCCAGCGTAGCCCGCCCGACGGGGACTAGACGATGATCGGGACCGTGCCGCCGTCGGCGCTCCAGGCGGCGCCCGTGACGTAGCTCGCGCGCGGGGAGCAGAGAAAGACGATCACGGCGGCGATCTCCTCCGGCCCGGCGAGCCGTCCGAGCGGGCGCCCCGCCGCCACCCTGGCGAGCACCTCGTCGCGCTCGCCCTGCTGGTCGGCGAGCCCACCCTTCCCCAGCCACGCCTCGGTCGCGGTCGGGCCCGGTGTGACGGCGTTGCAGCGGATGCCGTCCTTCGCGTAGAGGTCGGCGACGAGCCGTGAGAAGGAGAGCATCGCCGCCTTCATCACGGAGTAATCCGGCATGCCGGTCGAAGGGCGCTTGGCCGCGGTCGACGAGACGTTCACGATCGTGCCGGCGCCGCGCTCGCGCAGGTGGGGCAGCGCCGCCCGCGTCGCGCGGATCGCGCTCATCAGGTTGATCTCGAACGACGCCTGCCAGTCGTCGTCGTCGAGCTCCTCGAGCTTGCGGATCTCGGTGCCGCCGACGTTGTTCACGAGCACGTCGAGCTTGCCGTGACGCTCGATCGTCTCCTGCACCACGCGCTCCGGCTCGCCGCGTCGCGAGAGATCTGCCCGGACGTCGCCGCCGCTGCGTCCGGTCGTGACGACCGTCGCGCCCTCGGCCCGGAGGAGCTGCGCCGTCTCGAGGCCGATCCCGCCGGTGGAGCCGGTGACGAGGCAGACGCTGTCGGCGAGCCCGAGATCCACGGCTGGCTAGCGTAGTCGACCGTGACCGATCTCCTGCTCGTTCGCCACGGCGAGACCGACTGGAACTCCGAGGGACGCTGGCAAGGGCATGCCGACATCCCGCTGAACGAGCGCGGCCGTTCGCAGGCGCAGACGCTTGCCGAGGACCTTTTAGCCGAGGCGAGCGTCGACGTCGTCTACGCGAGCGACCTGGTCCGAGCGCGGGAGACGGCCGAGATCGTGGCCCGCCGCCTCGGCGTGGAGATCGTCTTCGATCGCGATCTGCGCGAGATCGACGTCGGCTCGCGAGAGGGACGGACCTGGATCGAGATCGACGACCAGGGAGAGTGGGACGGCGAGCCTCTGGAGGCACACGCCGACCGCGTGCTCCGCGCTCTGCGCCGGGCCGCCCGAGCGCACGACGGCGGGCGGATCCTCGTGGTCACGCACGGCGGTTCGGTGCGCCGCGTCCACGAGCACATCGGCCTCGAGATCGCGCGGATAGAGAACTGCTCGGTCTGGGCCTGTGCCGTGGAGAACGATGCCTTCCGGGCGCTCGGTTGACGTGACCGATCTCCTGCTCGTTCGCCACGGCGAGACCGACTGGAACGCGGAGGGTCGCCTCCAGGGTCACACCGACCGGCCGCTGAGCGACTACGGACGCGGGCAGGCACGCCGCCTCGCCGGCGACCTCCAGGGCGAGGAGTTCGAGGCGATCTACGCGAGTGACCTTGCCCGGGCTCACGAGACCGCGGAGATCCTCGGCGAGCGGCTCGGGCTTCCCGTCGTCCTCGATCCCGATCTGCGCGAGAAGGACTGGGGCAACTGGGAGGGGCTGAACGCCGTCGAACGCGACCGCGTCGAGTTCGTCGGCGAGTCGACCGAGGCGCATGCCGAACGGACGCTGGGCGCGCTGCGCCGGATCGCGGGGCGGCATCCCTCCGGCCGCGTCCTCGTCGTCACGCACGGCGGGTCGATGCGCCGTGCCCAGACCGAGGTGCTCGGGCTCGCGCTGCCGGTGGTCGAGAACTGCGGCCGCTGGCTCTGCGCCTGGGACAACGGATCGCTCCGCGCGCGCTAGCGCGGCGGCTCCGGCAGTCCCTTCAGCAGGCGCGAGAACAGGCCGCGGAGCGTTGCCTTGCCGTACGCGTGCGTGCCGTCGTCCATCGTGAGCACCGCGACCGAGACTCGCGCGCAGCCGCGCGTCAGGAGCGCCACCTGATGGTCGATCAGCCCGGTGCCCGAACCCCAGCCGCCCTTGAAGTAGAGCCGCCAGCCGCGCGGCGCGACCCGGCCGACGCCCCAGCGCTGCGAGGGTGTGATCGAGGCGAGCAGGTGCAGCGCGTAGGCGCGATGGCGTGCCGGCACGAAGCTGTCGATGTGGAGGAAGAACCGCGTCTGGTCCGCTGCCGTGATCCGGCTCTCTCCCCACGGGAACGCGACCGGGACGAAGCGGCGCATCCCCACTCTACGCGCCAGCCGCGAGAGGCCGGCGTCGCCGACGATGTGATCGACGGCCGTGGCCGCGTCGTTGTCGGAGCGCGTGATCATCGGGAGCAGGAGCGAGCGGTCGTGGCCGTTCAGGTTGCGGTAACGCACGGACGGCCGGTCGAGGTAGGCGACGAGCAGCATCGCCTTCAGCACGCTCGCCGACCACTCCTGATGGTCCGCCCGGTAGCCGTGGAATGTCGTGTCCGTGCGCACGGCGAAGGCGATGTCGCCCCTACGGCTGTGGGCGTACGCCCGCGCCGCCGGCAGGTCCGGCTGCCACAACTGCTCGAGCGGCCGGGTGAATCCGGGAACGATGCAGGAGTCGGCCGCGTGGGCGGTGCTCGGGCCCGGCCCCACTGCCGCGGCCGGCAGGCAGGCGGCGGCGATCGCCGCCGCCACTCCGATCCACATCCGTTGCACGGCGCAATTCTTGCCGCCACTAGACTGGACTCGCCGGTGGAGGACTACACGAGCAAGTACAAGGGCGAGCAGGTCGAGGTCGCGCTCTTCGGCGGCGAGTACCAGGAGGGCGTGCTCACCGCGTACTGCTACGTCGACGAGGTGGCGCACATCGAGCTGAACGGGCACATCCTCGTCCCGCTCCAGAACATCGCCTCGCTCCACTGCTCGAGCCGCTGCGATGCGCCTCAGAACGAGGACTGGCCCCCGCGCGGCCTGCTCGAGGACGACGGGCAGGACGACGGCGGCAGCGAAGACCGCTAGGAGCCGCCGGAATTGCTCCTCGCGGCCCGCAACATCCTCAAGTCCTGGCTGCTCGTGCTCGCGCTCCTCGGCCTGTTCGCGTTCGTCGGCTGGCTGCTCGACGGCCTGCGGGGCCTCACGATCTTCGCGTTCTGCGCGCTGCTCGTCGCGGCCGGCGCCTACTGGACGTTCGACCGGGTCGTGCTCGGGATGATCGGGGCGCGCGAGCTGCCGCTCGGCGAGGCACCGCTCCTCCACTCGACGGTCGAACGGCTCGCCGCGCGGGCCGGCATCGTGAAGCCGCGCCTCTACCTCATCCCCGACGGGCTGCCGATCGCCGCCGCGACCGGGCGCGGGATCCGGAGCTCGGCGCTCGCGGTGAGCACCGGCTGCGTCGCCGCCTGCGCGCCGGCCGAGCTCGAGGGCGTGCTCGCGCACGAGATCGCGCATGTGCGGCTCCACGACGTTCAGGTGCAGACGGCGGCCGCGGTCTCGGCCGCGGTGCTGCTGGAGACGAGCCGGATCGGCGGCTGGTTCGAGCACGCTCTGCTCTTCGTCCTCGGGCCGATCGCCGCGGCGTGCGTCCACCTGCTCGTCTCTCCGAAGCGCGAGCTCTCCGCTGATCGTTACGCGGCGACGCTCTGCGACTCGCCGCACGGCCTCGCCGACGCGCTCCTGCGGCTCGAACAAGCCGCCGAGCTCGTCGAGTTCAAAGGCAGCCCGGCGACCGAGCCGCTCTTCACCATCAACCCGTTCGTGGAACACGGGCTCGGCGCGCTGTTCGTCACCCATCCTCCGGTCGCAGAGCGCGTGCGCCGGCTGCGGGAGCTCGATCCCGCCTGGCGCGACCGCGACCGGAGCGACGACGTAGCGGCATGAAAAAAGGGCCGCTCTCGCGACCCTTTTCCCAGAGATAAATCGGCGGCGACCTACTCTCCCGGGAGGTTGCCCTCCGAGTACCATCGGCCCTGGCAGGCTTAACTTCTCTGTTCGGAATGGGAAGAGGTGTCCCCCTGCCGGTATGACCGCCGAACTGTCAAGGCCTCGCGCACGCGCGCAGGCCTTCAAAACTCCATAGCGACTCGACCGGCGTTCAAATCAAGACCTCGGGCAATTAGTACGGGTCCGCTGAACGCATTGCTGCGATTACACGTCCCGCCTATCAAGGTCGTAGTCTCCGACCGCCCTTACTCCCTCGAGGGGATGGGAGCTCTCATCTCGAGGTGGGCTTCCCGCTTAGATGCTTTCAGCGGTTATCCCATCCAGACGTGGCTAATCAGCAGCGCCGTTGGCACGACGACTGATACACCAGAGGTCTGTTCGTCTCGGTCCTCTCGTACTAGAGACGACTCCTCTCAAAGCTCCAGCGCCCATGGTGGATAGGGACCGAACTGTCTCACGACGTTCTGAACCCAGCTCGCGTACCGCTTTAATGGGCGAACAGCCCAACCCTTGGGACCTGCTTCAGCCCCAGGATGCGACGAGCCGACATCGAGGTGCCAAACCCTTCCGTCGATGTGGACTCTTGGGAAGGATAAGCCTGTTATCCCCGGAGTACCTTTTATCCGTTGACCGACGGCACGTCCACCAGTTACCGCCGGATCACTAAGGCCCGCTTTCGCGCCTGCTCGACATGTCTGTCTCGCAGTCAAGCTCCCTTATGCCTTTGCACTCTACGCACGATTTCCAACCGTGCTGAGGGAACCTTTGCGCGCCTCCGTTACATTTTAGGAGGCGACCGCCCCAGTCAAACTACCCACCTGACGCTGTTCCCGCCCCGGATCACGGCAGCGGGTTAGAAGCCCAGAACACGAAGGGTGGTATCCCAAGATTGGCTCCACGAGGACTGGCGTCCCCGCTTCACAGCCTCCCACCTATCCTGGACAACGAATCCCGAACTCCAACGTCAAGCTGTAGTAAAGGTTCACGGGGTCTTTCCGTCCAACCACGGGTATTCGGCATCTTCACCGAAACTACAATTTCACCGGATCCCTCGTTGAGACAGCGCCCAAGTCGTTACTCCATTCGTGCAGGTCGGAACTTACCCGACAAGGAATTTCGCTACCTTAGGACGGTTATAGTTACCGCCGCCGTTTACTGGGGCTTGGATTCAAAGCTTCGCCCGAAGGCTAACCTCTCCTCGTGACCTTCCAGCACCGGGCAGGAGTCAGCCCCTATACGTCGTCTTACGACTTCGCAGAGACCTGTGTTTTTGGTAAACAGTCGCTTGGGCCGTTTCACTGCGGCCCCCTCGAGCTAGGCCCGTAAAGGGCTTCACTCTACCGGGGCGTCCCTTCTCCCGAAGTTACGGGACCATTTTGCCGAGTTCCTTAACGAGGGTTCTTCCGATCGCCTTGGTATTCTCTACCTGCCCACCTGTGTCGGTTTTGGTACGGGCACGTCCAACCTCCCTAGAGGCTTTTCTCGGAGGCATGGTTTCAGGCACTTCGGCCCCTAAGGGCCTCGGCATCCCGTCTCAGGCTTCACGGCCGGCGGATTTCCCTACCAGCCACCCTACGCGGTTACCCCAGGTCGACCAACGCCTGGGTTGCCCTAACCTACCCCGTCCCCCCATCGGTGATAGCGGTTGGGACGTGGTACAGGAATATCAACCTGTTGGCCATCGCCTACGCCTGTCGGCCTCGGCTTAGGTCCCGACTAACCCTGAGTAGATTAGCTTTACTCAGGAACCCTTGGGCATTCGGCGGGCGAGTTTCTCACTCGCCTTTCGTTACTCATGCCAGCATTCTCACTTCCCAGCGCTCCACGGCAGGCTTACGCCGCCGCTTCTCCGCCCTGGGAACGCTCCCCTACCACTCCACGCAAAGCGTGAAGTCCGTGGCTTCGGTTCCATGCTTGAGCCCCGTTACATTGTCCGCGCCCGACCACTTGACCAGTGAGCTGTTACGCACTCTTTGAATGGTGGCTGCTTCTAAGCCAACATCCTGGTTGTCTGTGCAATCGGACATCGTTTCCCACTTAGCATGGAATTAGGGACCTTAGCCGACGGTCCGGGCTGTTTCCCTTTTGAGCACGAAGCTTATCCCCCGCACTCTGACTGCCACGCTATGGAGTAACGGCATTCGGAGTTTGCCTGACTTCGGTAAGCTGGTAGGCCCCCTAGGCCAAACAGTGCTCTACAACCGTTACTGAACGCGTGACGCTATACCTAAATATATTTCGGGGAGAACCAGATATCTCTGAGTTTGATTAGCCTTTCACTCCGACCCACAGCTCATCCCCGCCGTTTTCAACCGACGTGGGTTCGGTCCTCCACGGGGTCTTACCCCCGCTTCAACCTGGCCATGGGTAGATCACTCAGTTTCGGGTCTAGCTCCCACGACTGAATCGCCCTGTTCAGACTCGCTTTCGCTACGGCTCCGTTTCCTTAACCTTGCCGTGGAAGACTAACTCGCTGGCTCATTATGCAAAAGGCACGCCGTCACCGGACTAGCCGGCTCCGACCGCTTGTAAGCACACGGTTTCAGGTGCTATTTCACTCCCCTTCCGGGGTACTTTTCACCTTTCCCTCACGGTACTAGTTCACTATCGGTCACCGAGTAGTACTTAGCCTTACGGGGTGGTCCCCGCGGATTCCGACCGGGTTTCCCGTGCCCGGCCGTACTCAGGTACTCGTCGAGGAAGGCCGCGCGCTTTCGCCTACAGGACTATTACCTGCTGTGGTGTGGCTTTCCATCCACTTCGACTAACACGCGACTTTGTAACTTCCCGACCCGCCGGCAGGCGGATCAAGACGAGCCCTACAACCCCCACGTGACAACGGCTGCCGCCTATCACGTCACGCGGGTTTGGGCTGATCCCCTTTCGCTCGCCACTACTAAGGGAGTCGAGGTTTCTTTCCTTTCCTCCGGCTACTTAGATGTTTCAGTTCGCCGGCTTACCCTCCGCACCTTATGGATTCAGGTACGGATACCGCCGCATTACCAGCGGTGAGTTTCCTCATTCGGAAATCCCGGGATCGCAGAATGGTCAGCTTCTCCCCCGGGCTTATCGCAGCCGCCCACGTCCTTCATCGGCTCTCGGTGCCAAGGCATCCACCGTGTGCCCTTGTTCTCTTGATCAGAAGAACACCGGTATAGATGTCGCTATGGAGTTTTCAAGGTCCACGCGGGCTCGAGCGCCCAGTCCTTCAAAACTCAACAGCGTACGTCCACTGTGCTTAACGCTGCACAGCTCGTCGAGGTCGACGTTCGTTCCAGGCGAGCCAGGTAGCCGGACGTCCGAGGACATCTACAGGCCTGGCGCCTGCCGGAGTTGGAGCTCCGGCATCCCTAGAAAGGAGGTGATCCAGCCGCAGCTTCCGCTACGGCTACCTTGTTACGACTTCACCCCAATCATCGACCCTACCTTCGACGGCTCCCTCCCTTGCGGGTTAGGCCACCGGCTTCGGGTATTGCCGACTTTCGTGGTGTGACGGGCGGTGTGTACAAGGCCCGGGAACATATTCACCGCGGCATTGCTGATCCGCGATTACTAGCAACTCCGCCTTCATGGAGGCGAGTTTCAGCCTCCAATCCGAACCGAGACCGACTTTTTGGGATTCGCTCCCTCTCGCGAGTTTGCAGCCCTTTGTATCGGCCAATGTAGCACGTGTGTAGCCCAGGACATAAGGGGCATGATGACTTGACTTCGACCCCACCTTCCTCCGATTTGTCACCGGCAGTCTCCCATGAGTCCCCGACCGAATCGCTGGCAACATGGGACAGGGGTTGCGCTCGTTGCGGGACTTAACCCAACATCTCACGACACGAGCTGACGACAGCCATGCACCACCTGCACACTGGCCCCGAAGGGGGACCGTATTTCTACGGTTTTCCAGTGCATGTCAAGCCCTGGTAAGGTTCTTCGCGTTGCGTCGAATTAAACCACATGCTCCGCTGCTTGTGCGGGCCCCCGTCAATTCCTTTGAGTTTTAGCCTTGCGGCCGTACTCCCCAGGCGGGGCACTTAATGCGTTAGCTTCGGCACAGCGGGAGTCGACACCCGCCACACCTAGTGCCCATCGTTTACGGCGTGGACTACCAGGGTATCTAATCCTGTTCGCTCCCCACGCTTTCGCGTCTCAGCGTCAGTACCGTCCCAGAGAGCCGCCTTCGCCACGGGTGTTCTTCCCGATATCTGCGCATTTCACCGCTACACCGGGAATTCCACTCTCCTCTTCCGGACTCTAGCCAGACGGTTTCAACCGACGTCTCGAGGTTGAGCCTCGAGTTTTCACAGCTGACCTGTCTGGCCGCCTACACGCTCTTTACGCCCAATAAATCCGGACAACGCTTGCCCCCTACGTATTACCGCGGCTGCTGGCACGTAGTTAGCCGGGGCTTCTTCTGGAGGTACCGTCACCCTCTGGGCTATTAACCCGAGTGGCTTCGTCCCTCCTGAAAGAGGTTTACAACCCGAAGGCCTTCTTCCCTCACGCGGCGTCGCTGCGTCAGGCTTTCGCCCATTGCGCAAGATTCCCTACTGCTGCCTCCCGTAGGAGTCTGGGCCGTGTCTCAGTCCCAGTGTGGCTGATCGTCCTCTCAGACCAGCTACGGATCGTCGCCTTGGTAGGCCGTTACCCATACCAACAAGCTAATCCGCCGCGGGCTCGTCCCCGACCGGAGGCCGAAGCTACCCTTTTCCGGCCGGCCCGCAGGCCAGACGGAGCATCCGGTATTAATCCAAGTTTCCCTGGGCTATCCCGGTGTCGGGGGTTGATTACCCACGTGTTACTCACCCGTTCGCCGCTGTCCCCTGGGCCGAAGCCCAGGTTCTCGCTCGACTTGCATGTATTAAGCGCGCCGCCAGCGTTCGTCCTGAGCCAGGATCAAACTCTCCGTGAAGAAGTGTTGGCCGGCGAAAAGCCGACCAGACTTTGTCACCTTGAGCTTGAGCTCAAAGTCTCTCCCCGAAGGGAGAAGACAGGGTTGATTCGCTGCTCCAGCCGAAGCCGGACCAGCGTCTCGACGTAAACGCACGCTGTTGAGTTTTCAAGGACCGAGCCGTCTGAACGGCGCAAAAAAGGCCCCGACTCGCGCCAGAGGCCTCAGGACTTGCGGGTTTCCTCTTACGGGGAATCCTCCTGAGCCGCTCCGTTTTCGCTAGTTTGCAGGGACTTTCTTACGCCGCCCTCTCGGGCAGCCGGGGAAGTGTAGCAGGGTGCGAACGTGCGTCAAGTGGCTCAGTTGAGCCGGATGAAGCGCCGCTTGCCGGCCTGGAGAACGACCCCCGCGAGCCGGTCGCGCGGGAGGTCGAGCTCGCTCACCGGAGCGCCGTCGATCTTCACGCCGCCCTGCCCGATCAGCCGGCGTGCCTCGCTCGTCGAAAAGCCAAACGCGTCGGCGAGCAGCGCCGGCAGATGGATCGGATCGCCCGCGGGGAGAGGGTGCTCCGGAACCTCCTCGGGCGCCTCCCCTCGTGCCAAGCGCCTGAAGTGGTCCTCGGCCGCGCGAGCTGCCTCCTCCCCGTGCGAGCGAGCCACGATCCACCGCGCAAGCGCGAGCTTCGCCTGCATCGGCTCGCCCTCCGGCACCGGCTGCTCGGCCACCAGCGCCCACCACTCCTCGAGCTGCGAGTCGGGGATCCGCATCGTCCGCCCGAACATCTCCTCGGTCGCCGCGGTGAGCGGGACGTTGTTGCCGACCGACGAGCTCATCTTCTCGCCGTCCCACGAGAGAAGGAGCGGCGTCGTGAGCACGACCTGCGGTTCGAGCCCGTACGCCTCCATCACCTCGCGGCCGGCGAGCAGGTTGTAGAGCTGGTCTGTGCCGCCGAGCTCGACGTCGGCCTCGATCGCGACCGAGTCGTACGCCTGCATGAGTGGATAGAGCAGCTCCGAGACCGAGATCGGCTCGCCGGCGCGATAGCGCTTCTCGAAGTCGTCGCGCTCGAGCATGCGCGCGACCGTGACGATGCGGCCGAGCCGCACGACGTCGGCGTAGGAGAGCTGCGAGAGCCACTCGCCGTTGTAGCGCACCTCGAGCAGCTCGGGGTCGTCGCGCAGGATCGTCTTCGCCTGTTCGAGGTAGACCTGCGCGTTCGCGTCGATCTCCTCGTCGGAGAGGATCGGACGCTCGCTCGAGCGGCCCGACGGGTCGCCGATCCGCGTCGTGTAGTCGCCGACGATGAACACGGCCTTGTGGCCCTCGTCCTGGAAGGCGCGCATCCGCTGCAGCGGGATACCGCGGCCGACGTGGATGTCGGGCGACGTGACGTCGATCCCGAGCTTGACGCGCAGCGGCCGCCCGAGCTTCAGCTTCGCCTCGAGCCCGCCCTTGGGCAGGACGTCGACGGCGTTGCGCGTCAGCTCGGCGAGCGGCATGCGCTGATCCTAGAGGTGGCGAATCTCGAGCGGCTCGAGCTCGTCGGCCGGCTCGAAGCCGAAGATCTGCCCGACGAAGGACAGCGTCCCCTCGAGCGCGCGCCGCAGGTTCTCGCGCTTGCGGAAGCCGTGCCCTTCGCCCGCAACGGCGAGGTAGGCATGCGGGATGCGCTTCCGATCGACCACCTCCACCATCGCCTCGGCCTGCGACGGCGGCACGACCTTGTCATCGAGCCCCTGCAGCAGGAGCAGCGGACGCTCGAGCCGGTCTGCGAAGTGCACGGGCGAGCGCGCGCGGTAGAGGTCGGCGCGTTCCGGATAGGGCCCGATCAGCGTGTCGAGATACCGGGACTCGAACTTGTGCGTGTCGGCCGCCAGCGCCTCCACGTCGGCCACCCCGAAGAGGCTGACGCCGGCGGCGAACGCCGTCGGCTCGAACGTGAGAGCGCAGAGGACGACATAGCCGCCGGCGCTGCCGCCCTCCACCCAGGTCCGCTCCGGGTCGGCCTCGCCCTGCTCCGCGAGATACCGCGCCGCCGCGACGCAGTCCTGCCAGTCGATCTCGCCCCAGCGCCCGTCGAGCAGCCGCCGGTAGGCGCGGCCGAAGCCGGAGCTCCCGCGGTGGTTGACGTCGACGATTCCGATCCCGCGCTGCGTCCAGAAGAGGAAGTCCGGGGAGAAGGACGGCGTGCAATGGCCGGTCGGCCCGCCGTGGCAGACGACTCGCAGCGGCGGCAGCTCGTCGGCCGGCCCCTCCGAGTCGGCGCTGGCCGGCGGGTAGTAGAACGCGTGCGCGGTCGCCCCGTCCCTCGTCGGGAAGTCGATCGCCCGCGGTTCCGAGACTGCCGCCTGATCGAGCGCGAGGTCGATCGCGCGCTCGAGGACGGTCTCCTCGCCGCTCGACGCGTCCCAGGCGACGAGCGTGACCGGTCGGGTGGGCGAGGAGGCGGAGAAGACGACGCGACTCCCGTCCGCGGCGAGCATCGTCGGGTCGTACGCCGTCCAGGGCAGTCCCGCAGGCCGGAGCTCGCCCGTCGCCGGATCGAGCAGCTCGAGCGAGTCCACGGCGGCGCGGGTCACGACGCAGGCGATGCGCCCGTCGTCGAGGAAGGCGTACCGCGCGGTCCCGAAGACGAACGCGGGGCTGCCGATCTCGCCGTCCTCGAGCGCGGTGAGAGCCCGATCCTCGCGGTGGAGGTTCCACCAGCCGTTGCGGTCGCTGACGAAGTGGAGGCGTCCGTCCGCCGACCAGGCCGGTTCGATCACGGACTCCTCGGACCCGCCGGCGACGAGCCGCTCGCCGGTGAGCGTGCCGTCGGCGGCGAGCTCGCCGACCCAGAGCTCGGTCCCGTCCCACGGCATCCGCGGATGGTCCCAACAGATCCAGGCGAGCCGGTCGCCGTCGGGCGACAAGCGCGGCGCCGCGTAGAAGTCGTGTCCCGAGGCAAGCAGCCGAGGCTCCATCGACCCGTCGGACGGGAGTACGACGAGCTCGTTGTGCACTGCCCCGTCCTCGTGGCGCTCGCGCACACAGACGAGCAGGCGTCCGTCCGGCGTCACGGTGCCGTCGGCGTAGCGGAGCGAGCTCGGCTCGGGCGGCACCGGCGTCAGCGGCGTCGCGACGCCGTCCTCCAGCCGGTGGAGGCGGCCGTCGCCGAGCTCGGAGTAGTAGGCGACGTCTCCGTGAAACCAGAGCGCGCCGCCGCCGTACTCGTGTACGCGGGTGCGGGCGTTCGCCGTGGGCGGCGTGAGTTCGCGGAGCCGCCCGTCCCGCCACTCGACGACCGCCACGCGACCGCCCTCCGCGGGACGCGCGGCCGCCCACCGCACGCTCGGCCACGCGACCGAGAGCGAACCGAAGGCATGTCCCGGGATGCCCGCGACCGTGTCGGCATCGAGCGGCGAAGGCCAGGTCCCGTAGGGGCGGACGGTCATCCGGCCGATCGTCGCAGAGATCGAAATGGACGGCTCAGGAACGCTGAGCCTGCGAGGCCGTGGCGCCACGGCTGCTCGACTGCCCGCGTGATGCCGATCCGAGGACCGACCGCGAGCGGCGGCTCCGACCCGCGCGCGCGGAGTTCGAACGGAGGCTCGTCGAGCGGCAGGCCGTCCAATGCCCGCGTGATGCCGAGCGCCTGGCAGAGCTTGCCCGGGCCCGAGCAGAGCGCACTCGCGGACTCCAACCCTCGGCGCTCGCGCATCGCCTCCAGCCCGCGCGTGGGCTCGAGCGCTCGTACGAGTGCGGCTTCCGCCCGTCCCTCCTGCGCGCAGACGAGGTTGAGGCACCAGTGGATCCCGTACGAGCGGTAGACATACGCGACCCCGGGCGGCCCGAACATCGAGGCGGTCCGTGCCGTGCGGCCGCGGAAGCCGTGGCTCGCCGGGTCCTCCTGGTCGTACGCCTCGACCTCGACGATCGTCCCTCCCACGCCGTCGACGAGCAGCGTCGCGCCGATCAGCTCCGGTGCGACCTCGTGCACCGAGCGCGCGAAGAACTCGCGCGTCAGCCGCGTCTCCACGACGGCGCTCAGAACAGCTGCTCGGGCTCGCCCGGCTTCGCGGTCTTCTCGAGCACGCGTCGCGCGCGCCGTCCGAGGTCGCGGACGTCGAACGATCCCTCGTCGACGGCCTTCGCCACACGCTCCGCGAGGTCGAGCGCGTCGTCGAGCACGACCGACGCCGTCGCCGCGTCCTGGCCCATGTCGTGCAGGATCGTCCGCTCGGTGCGGCCGGCGAGGATCGGCTCGGCGACGCCGTCGATCCAGACGCGCGTTCGCCGCCCGCCGCCGCGTTCGTCGCCCGTGATCGGCTCGAGGGCATAGATCCGGTCGGCGCGCGCCCACTTGCCGAAGCCGAGGAAGACCATCCGCGTCGCGCCGTCGGTCACGCCCGGATCATCGCACGCACCGCGCTACTCGAAGAACGTGTCCTCGTGCGAGTACGGCGGCGCGCACATGCAGAGGATGAGGAGCTCGCTCGTACCGTCGTTCTCGAGCGTGTGCCACGCGCCCGGCGGGATGAGGACCGCGTCGCCCGGACGAATCCTCCGCGTCTCGCCGTCCACCTCGAGCGAGCCGGAGCCCTTCGTGACGAGGTAGATCTCCTCGGCCCGCTCGTGGTAGTGCCGTTCCGTCGCCTGCCCCGGCTCGAGTGTCGCCTCGGCGAGGCTCTGCGCCGGAGTGTGGTGCAGCTCGCGGATCGTCGAGCCGTCCTTCGTCGTGAACGGCTCGGCGCGGTCGAGGCTCTGCAGCTTCACAGGGCGACGGTGAGAACCTCGGCGACGCGCTCCTGCGCGGCGGCCTCGATCCCCGTGAAGAACGGCAACGCGAGCGAGCGAGAGCTGACATCCTCGGCAATCGGGCACAAACCCTCTCCGAAGCCGAAGCGCTCTTGCATGTACGGCTGCAGATGGATCGACGGGAGATAGCGGTTGAAGCCGATGCCCTCCCGCTCGAAGGCGGCGACGACCCGCTCGCGCGACGCCGTGTCCGGGAAGAGGACGACGTAGACGAACCAGGAGCGGCGATGGTCGGCGTCGTCGGCGCAGGGCAGCTCGAGCCCGTCGGCCGAGCCGAGCAGTTCCGTGTAGCGGCCCGCCGCCTCCGAACGGCGCACGAGGATCTCGTCGAGCCGTTCGAGCTGTCCGATCCCGAGCGCGGCCGCGATGTCGCTCAAGCGGTAGTTGAAGCCGAGCCGGACGTGCTCGAGCCAGCCGCCGGGCTCCGGCCGGCCCTGGTTGCGGAGCGAGCGGACGAGATGCCAATCCTCCTCCGAGTGGGTCACCACCATGCCGCCCTCGCCCGTCGTCATCTGCTTGTTCGGATAGAAGGCGAAGACGCACGAGGTGCCGTGGGAGCCGAGCGGCGCCCCTCGATACTCGGCTCCGAGCGCCTCGCAGGAATCCCCGATCAGCGCGAGCCCGTGCCGGTCGGCGATCGCCCTCAGCTCGTCGAGCTCGCACGGGTAGCCGTAGATGTCGACGGCGACGATGGCCTTCGTCCGCTCGGTGACCGCGGCCTCGACAGCGCCGGGATCGAGGTTGAGCGTTCGCGAGTCGATGTCCGCGAAGACGGGGACGCCGCCCTCGTAGAGGAAGCAATTCGCGCTCGCGGCGAACGAGTACGGCGACGTGATCACCTCGTCGCCCGGCCCGATGCCGGCCGCGATGCAGAGGAGGTGCAGCCCCGTGGTGCCCGAGGAGACGGCCGCCGCGTAGGGCGCTCCGACGCGCTCCGCGCAGAGCTCCTCGAAGCGGTCGATCGTCGGTCCGAGCGAGAGCCGGCCCGAGCGCAGCACCTCGAGCACGAGCTCCTCTTCCCGCTCGCCGAGATACGGCCCCGACAGCGGGACCGGTTGCACCTCCTGCTTCACATCACGCCTGTTCGGCGTGATTGGCCGCCGGCGCGAACTCGAGCCATTGCGCCCAGCGCTCGCTGCGCCCGTGCACGGTGTCGAGATACGCCGCCTGGATCTCCTTGGTGACAGGCCCGGGCGGACCGATCGGCTGGTCGTCGACCTCGCGGATCGGTGTCACCTCGGCGGCCGTCCCGACCATGAACACCTCGTCGGCCAGGTAGAGGTCGGTGCGGATGAGCGGCTTCTCGACGACGCGGTGGCCGAGATCCTGCGCGATCTGGATCACGGAGTCGCGCGTGATGCCGACGAGGATCGAGGCGGCGAGGTCGGGCGTGTAGATGACGCCGTCGCGGACGACGAAGAGGCTCTCGCCCGAGCCGTCGGCGACCGTGCCCTCGGCGGTGAGCAGGATGGCCTCGTCGTAGCCGGCACGGTTGGCCTCGCCGACCGCGAGCATCGAGTTGACGTAGACGCCGGTCGCCTTCGCGACGTGCGGGATGACGTTCGGGCCGACGCGCTGCCAGCTCGAGATCTTGGCGCGGATCCCGTTCTGCTGGCCCTCCTCGCCGAGGTACGCGCCCCACGGCCACGACATGATCGCGACGTCCACGGGGTTCCCCACCGAGGAGACGCCGAGCTCGCCGTACCCGACGAAGGCGATCGGCCGGAGATAGCAGGACGGGAGCTCGTTGGCGCCGACCACGTCCCAGGTCGCCGTCTTCAGCTCCTCGACCGAATACGGCAGGTCGATGTAGAGGAGCTGCGCGGACCGCTGCAGCCGCTCGAGGTGGTCGGTGAGGCGGAAGACGGACGTGCCGCGCTCGGTCTCGTAGGCGCGGATCCCCTCGAACACGCCCGAGCCGTAGTGCAGGCCGTGTGTGCCGATATGGACGGTCGCGTCGGCCCAGTCGACCAGCTCGCCGTTCATCCAGATCTTCTTCGTCTCGCGCATCTCCGGCTCGTCCCTTCGGTCGCGTGGCGGAGCGCTAATCGTACCCGCGCCGCTAGGAAAGTTCGCCTGTGCGCGCTTTCGTGAGCCGCGCGAGGTCGAGCGGCGAGAGGCCGGCCATGTGGTGTTCGGAGCCGGCTCCGATCCAGACGCGCTCGTGGGCGAGAAGCTCTGTGGCCATCAGCACCTGCGAGACGCCGGGTGCCGGGAAGGGGGCGACTCCGCCGGGCTCGAAGCCCGTCGCGGCGAGAACCTCGTCCGGCCGCGCAACGCGCGCATAACGGGTTCCGGCGACGGCGGCGACCTTGGTCTCGTCCGCCCGCCGGTCGCCGGGGACGAGCGCCAGGGTCGGGCGGCCGTCGCAGACGAAGACGAGGGACTTGACGATCTGCGCGCGAGAGGCGCCGACGGCCTTGGCAGCCGCGCCCGCGGTCGGAGTCCCCTCCGGGAACTCCTCGACCCGCGCGTCGATCCCGGCGAACTCGAGCACCTCGGCGACGCGCGCGACCGGCTCCGGCCAGGGCTCCATCGCCGCACGGTACCCGCCGCGCACCGTGCGGGCCTAGCCGGCCACGGGGCCGAGCTCGAGCACGCGCGCGTCGTCGAAGCCCTCGCCTCGAAGCCGCTCGACGAGCTCCGGTGACGGCACCGAGTCGACGGTCAGCGCCATGAGCGCCTTGCCTCCGCGACGGCTGCGCGAGACGGTCATGCCGGCGATGTTGACGCCGGCCTCGCCGAACAGCGTCCCCACCCGGCCGATCACGCCGGGCACGTCGTCGTAGAGGCAGAGCACGAAGAGCGGCGCGAGCTCCAGCTCGATCTCGAAGCCGAGGATGTTGACGAGCCACGGCCGGTGGTCGCTGCCGATGGTGGTGCCGGCGACGCGGACGCGGGAGCCGGCGCTCCCGAGCTCGACGCGGACCAGGCTCGTGTAGTCACGTGCCGACCGGGAGCGCTCCTCCCGCACCTCGATGCCGCGCTCGGCCGCGATGAGCGGCGCGTTGACGTAGTTGACCGGCCCGTCGGCGCGGCCCTCGAAGGCGCCGTTGAGCGCCGCGACGGTCAGCAGACGCGCGTCATGGTCCGCGAGGACGCCGTACGTGGTGAGGACGATCTCCTGCGGCGCGCCGTCCGCGAGCTCCATCGCAATGCGCCCGAGCCGCGAGGCGAGCGGCACGTACGGCCCCAGCACCTCGAGGTCGTCGGCGCCGATCACCGGGATGTTGACCGCGTTCGAGACCAGGCCGCCGTCGAGCGCAGCGACAACCTGCTCCGCGACGATGACGCCCGCCCGGTCCTGCGCTTCCCCGGTCGAGGCGGCCAGATGCGGCGTGACGACGACGTTGTCGAGCTCGAGCAGCGGGCCGGAGTAGGGCTCGTCGACGAAGACGTCGAGCGCCGCGCCCGCCACCCGGCCGGAGCGAAGCGCGGCGAGCAGCGCGTCTTCGTCGAGCAGCGGGCCGCGGGCGGCGTTGACGATCCGGACGCCCGGGCGCATCGCCTCGAACGCCGCTGCGCCGACCGAGCCACGCGTCTCCGCCGAGAGCGGCAGGTGCAGCGTGAGGAAGTCCGCGACCGCGTACACGTCCTCCGGCGACTCGACGCGCTCGGCCCCGAGCTCGCGGAAGCGCTCGGCCGCGACGTACGGGTCGTACGCGACGACGCGCATCCCGAGGCCGAGCGCGCGCCGGGCCACCTGCTGCCCGATCCGGCCGAAGCCGAGGACGCCGAGCGTCTTGCCGGCGAGCTCGATCCCGCCGTACGCGCTCCGTTCCCAGCGGCCCTGCTTGAGCGCGGCGTGCGCCTGCGGGATGTTGCGGGCGAGCGCGACGAGGAGCCCGATCGTGTGCTCGGCGGCGGAAACGACCGTCGACTCCGGCGCGTTCGCCACGATGATCCCGCGCCTGGTCGCCGCGTCGACGTCGACGTTGTCGACGCCCACGCCCGCCCGCCCGATCACCTTCAGCCGCTCGGCCCGCTCGAGCAGGTCGGCGGTCAGCTTCGTCGCGGAGCGGACGACGATCGCGTCGTAGCCGCCGATGATCTCCTCGAGCAGGCTCTCGGTGTCGACGTCCACGTCGAAGCGCGAGCGGAGGAGGTCGACTCCCGCTGCAGAGATCTCCTCGCGAACGAGGACGCGAGGCGTCACGTGCGGGACGGCTCGGCGCCGAACGCTTCCAGTGCTGCCGTCACGGCGACGCCGCGCTCCACGTCGGCGCCGAGGTCGGCGAGGACGAGCTCGACGGCCCCGATCTGCGTCGTGATGTCGAACACGTCGAACCAGCCGATGTGGCCCAGCCGGAAGATCTTTCCCTTCAGCTCGCCCTGGCCGTTCGCGATCGTGATCCCGAAGCGGTCACGGACGCCCCGGATGACGTCGCCGGAATCGACGCCCGAGGGCGCACGAACCGCCGTCACCACGGCGCTCCGGTCCTCGTCGGGCGAGAAGAGCTCGAGCCCGAGCGCCTTGACGCCTGCGCGCGCGGCCCGTCCGAGCCGCACGTGACGGTCGAACGCAGCCTCCAACCCCTCGTCGAACAGCAGCCCGAGCGCGACGTCGAGGCCGGCCACGAGCGAGACGGGCAGCGTGACCGGTGCGTCGAGCGTCTGCTGGCCCTTGCGGGTGCGTTCCCAGTCGAAGTAGAAGCGCGGCGCCGAGCCGGTCGCGGCGAGCGCAGCGGTCGAGACGGCGACCAGGCCGAGACCCGGCGGGGACATGAGTGCCTTCTGCGAGCCCGACACGACGACGTCGAGGCCCCATGCATCGGTCTCGCAGGGAACGGCGGCGAGGCTCGAGACCGCGTCGACGACGACGAGCGCCCCTGCTTCCTTCGCCGCGGCCGCGAGGGCGCGCACGTCGGCGACGACCCCGGTGGAGGTCTCGGACTGCACGAGCCAGACGGCCTTCGCCTCCTGCTCGCGCAGGCGCGCGCGAAGGTCGTCGGGGTCGGGCGTCTCGCCCCAGGCATAACGGAGCACATCCACGTCGGCCCCGAACGCGGTCGCCATCGCGACCCAGCGCTCGCCGAAGCTGCCGGCCGAGACCACGAGCTGCCGCTCGCCGGGCGAGACGAGGTTCGCGACCGCCGACTCGAACGCGCCGGTGCCCGATGCTCCGAAGAGGAGCACGTCGTTCTCCGTCCTGCAGACCTCGCGCAGCCGGGTGAGCACGCGCTCGTAGACCGGCAGGAAGTCGGGGCTGCGGTGGTGGAGCACGGGCGCGCCGACAGCCGCGAGCACTTCGGGAGGCACAGGCGTCGGCCCGGGCGTGAACAGATACCGCTTGGGCGCCATGTCCCGAGCGTAGCGTTCTAGTCTGCGGACGTGGAAGCGCTCGTGGCCTTCGCTGCTGCACTGCTGACGTTCCGGCTCGCCGGCCTCCTGGCGGCCCGGTACCGCAGCAGCAGGCGGCCCGAGCTGTTCGCGTGGTCGGCGGGGCTGGCGGCCTACGCGGTTGCGGCGGCCGCGATCGCCTGGGGCGAGGCGGCGGGCTGGGACGAGCACGCCTTCCGCGTCTACTACGCCGCCGGAGCCCTCCTGACGGCTCCGCTGCTCGGAGCGGGCTCCCTCCTCCTCGCCGGCCGCCGGCGAGCCGCGCCCGTGGCACTCGTCTACACCGGCCTGGCGCTCGGCATCGCGCTCGTCGTGCCCGTGCACGGCGCCTTCGCAGCACAGGGCATCCCGCACGCGCAGGATCACCTCGCCTTCCTGCCCGCGCGGCTGCTGGCGATCGCCGCCAACATCGCCGGCACGCTGGCCGTGGTCGTCGTCGCGCTGCGCTCCTTCAGGCGTCGCCCGGTCGGGAACGGTCTGATCATCGCCGGGATCTCCGCGGCGGCGATAGGCAGCGGCCTCGCCGGGCTCGGAGCCGCCGGAAGCGCGACAGGCATCGCGATCGGCGCCGTGCTGCTTTACGCAGGATTCGTAGCACCTGCGCACATTCCGGGGTTTATCTGGCCCAAAATGGCCAATCGCTGAGTCACAAGCGTTGCCTTAACAAGACACAAACGTGACGGCTGTTACCGTCGTGACACCGATCGCATAAGCCGCGCCGAGCCGTGCACGGCCCCGACAACTCCGGGGCCTCCGCCCACTCGGCCTCCGACTTGCAAGCGACCAGGAGGTCAACGTTTTGCGGCGCTCTATCCTGGCCTGCGGGCTGCTGCTCGCATTCGCAGGCATGGCCACTGCGGCCACGGCTGCCAGGGCCACGAAAACCAGCCAAGGCACTCCGAGCACGACGACGAGCACGACGGTCGCCACGACCGAGGCCCGGCACCCGGCCGGGGCCTCGCGCCGGGAACTGCGGACGGCAGCCCGCTGGCGGCGCCACATCCGCCGCTTTCGCGCGGACACGCGTCACTGGCTGACCGTGATGCACGGCCGCCCGCCGGCGAACGCGTCGCGCATGCTCGCGGCCCACTCGCTCCCGCGGCTGCGGCAGCTGAACCGACACTGGCAGCACCGCGCGCACCGCGCGTGGCTGCAGGCGACGCATCCGCCCAGGCTCCAGGATTTCCTCTGCATCCACCGCTACGAGGGAAGCTGGGCCGACTCGGGCAGCCCGTACTACGGCGGCCTGCAGATGGACCTCTCGTTCCAGCAGACGTACGGCGGCTGGCTCCTCAGCCACAAGGGCACCGCCGATCACTGGAGCCCGCTCGAGCAGATCTGGGCCGCGGAGCGTGCGACGCGCTCCCGCGGCTTCTCACCGTGGCCGAGCACAGCCCGTGACTGCGGTTTGTACTAGGGCTTTTACCCTGCTATAGCGGCTTTTCGACGGCCCGCTGACGCGGGTCGTCGCCATGTTGGCATCAACTCGACTTGACAAAGACATCATTGTGATGTCATAGTGCCGCCATGCAGATCGATGGAACCATCCAGGCGCTTCGGGAGGACCTCGTCCGCGTCGCGGCCCTCGGCGACGAGAACACGTCGCGGGCGGCCGAGCTCCTCTCGGTGGCGATCGAGTCATCCCTCGGCAGGAGAATCCAGGACATCCTCGCCGAGGCGGCGCTCGAGCTCAACGACCAGCTCGAATCCTCACACGTCGAGTTGCGCGTCGCCGGCCACGACCTCCAGCTCGTGCTCGTCCGCGAGGACGGCACGGTGCCGGAGCCGGCCGACGAGGTGTTCTCGGCGCGCATCACGCTCCGGCTCCCGGAGAGCCTGAAGCAGCGAGTCGAGTCCGCCGCCACCCGCGAAAGCGCATCCGTCAACACGTGGCTCGTCCAGGCGCTCCAGCGCGCCGTCGAGACGCGCCGACCATCGTCGTCCGGAAGCCGCAACCGGCTCACCGGCTACGGCCGCAACTGAAAGGAGCACGGCATGTACCCGGACTACCACGACATCCTCAAGCTCCGCGAGCAGCCGCTCCGCGCCGACCGGCGCCCCGCTCCTCGCGACAGTGAGATCCGGCTCCGCGTCAAGCGGCTCACCCGGGTGTACCTCTGATGCTCGAGCGCACCTTCCACACTCCATTGCCTCTCGAACTCGAGGTCGGCATTCCCTCCGGCGACATCGAGATCGAGACAACCGAGGGCGAGGAGTCGAACATCACCGTCGACGGCGACGACCGCCTGCTCGAGGAGGTCGAGATCCGCCAGGACGGCAACCGCGTCGTGGTCGCGTACCGCGGCAAGGGGAAGCTCGGCTTCTCGCTCTCCCCGTTCACGCTCGTCTTCGGGAGTGAGCTGCGAGTGCGGGCCACGGTCCCGCACAACGCGGGCCTCAAAGTCAAGACCGCGTCGGCCGACACGCACCTCGACGGCCGCTTCGGTGCGCTGGGCGTGAACTCCGTCTCCGGCGACGTCCGCCTGCGCGGCGAGGCCGCCGGCGGCGCGAGCCTCAAGACGGTGAGCGGCGACGCCGACCTCGACCGGGTCGAGGGGGACCTGTCCGCGCACACCGTCTCGGGCGACCTCCGCATCGGCCCGATCGCAGGCTCCTCGGACGTGAAGACGGTCTCGGGCGACATCCGCCTCCGGGCGGTCGCCGCCGGCGACGTCCGTTTCACGAGCGTGTCCGGCGACATCGAGATCGGCATCGCGGAGGGCTCCGCCGTGGACGTCGACGCCGGCTCGACCTCGGGCGACCTCTCGTCGGAGGTTCCGCTCGCGAGCGAGCCCGTGCCGGGCGACGGCGAAGCCGCACCGACCGTCGTCCTCCGCGGCCGCA
Organism: uncultured Actinomycetes bacterium; assembly: GCA_963702655.1. Lineage (GTDB taxonomy): Bacteria > Actinomycetota > Thermoleophilia > Gaiellales > Gaiellaceae > Palsa-739. The sequence goes on from CAVPDO010000001.1 coordinate 766,175, forward strand.
CGGTCAGCGGCGACGTGAAGGTCTTCCGGGCGAGCTGATGCGTCACCTGCTCGCCGATCGCGACGCGCGGCTGCTGCTCTACGGCCAAACGCTCTCCGCGTTCGGCGACTGGGCGATGCTCATCGTCCTCGCGGTCTGGATGAAGACGCTGACCGGGTCGAGCGCGCTCGCCGGGTTGACGTTCTTCGTCTTCGCCGCGGGGTCGCTGCTGGCGCCGCTCGGCGGGCTCCTCGCAGACCGCGTGCGCCGAAGGCCGCTGATGATCGTCTCGGACTGCGTGCTCGGAGCAATCGTGCTCCTGCTCCTGTTCGTGCACCACCGAAGCGACGCGTGGCTGATCTACGCGGTCGCGTTCGCCTACGGCGTCCTCGGAACCGTGTTCTATCCCGCGCGCGCCGCGCTGCTCAAGATCATGCTCCCGGAGGAGCTGCTCGCCGAGGCGAACGGCGCGCTCACCACCACCCGCGAGGGCCTCCGGATCATCGCGCCGCTCGCGGGCGCCGGCCTGTATGCCGTGCTCGGCGGCGGCGCCGTTGCCGTCGTCGACTCGGCCACCTTCGCGGCCTCCGCCTTCTTCCTCTCGCGCATGCGGGTGCACGAGGAGAAGCCCAAGCCCGCGCCGCCCGAGCACCACTTCACGCAAGAGGTGACGGCCGGGCTGCGCCACGTCTGGGAGACCTTGCCGCTGCGGCAGGTCGTGACCGGAGTCGCCGTCGCGCTGCTCGTCGCCGGCTTCTCCGAGACGCTGATCTTCGCCGTCATGGCGGCCCTCGGGAAGCCGCCGTCGTTCTTCGGCGTATTCGCCACGATCCAGGGAGTCGGCTCGATCGCCGGAGGCGTCACCGCGGCCGCGGTTCTGCGGCGGCTCGGCGAGGTTCGCCTGGTCGGCCTCGGCCTCGCCCTGTTCGCGGCCGCCGACCTCTGCCTGATCGCGCCGTCGGTCGACGTCGTGCTCGCGGCGGTGCCGTTCGCGGGCGTCGGCATCGCCTGGGCGATCGTCGGTTTCTCGACGGCGCTGCAGACACGCACGCCGCTCGCGATCCAGGGCCGCGTCTCGGCAGCCGCGGACGTCACGCTCTCGATCGCGCAGACGACCTCGATCGCCACCGGCGCGATCCTCTCGACCGTCGTCGACTACCGGATCCTCTTCGTGGTCATGGCCGCGGTCGTCGTGGCCAGCGCCGCCTATCTCCTCACGCGGGAGCCGACCCCGGCGGCTGCCACCATGGGGGCGTGACCGAGCTTCTCCCGCTGCGGCGGAATCGCGACTTCGTGCTCTACCAGAGCGGCGGCTTGCTCTCGACCTTCGGGTCGGGGATCTCCGGAATCGCATACCCGCTGCTGACGCTGACGCTGACGCACTCGGCGGCGAAGACCGGCTACGTCGGCGCCGTCGAGTTCCTGCCGATCGTGCTGCTCAGCGCGCCGTCCGGAGTGGCCGCCGACCGCTTCGACCGCCGGCGTCTGATGATCGCCTCGGACGTGATCGGGGCAAGCGCGCTCGCGCTGCTGGCGGCCGCGGTGCTGACGGGAAACGCGAGATTCTGGCTCATCGTCGGCGTCGCCTTCGTCGACACGGGCGCGGCTGTGCTCTACCGGTCGGGCTCGAGCGGGGCAATGAAGGCGGTCGTCCCCACGCCGCAGCTCGCCGACGCCTCGAGCGTGACGATGGCGCGCATGTCGACCGTGCGCCTCCTCGCGCCACCGATCGGCGGCGCGCTCTACGACCTCTCACGCGGCCTGCCGTTCTTGATCGACGCCGTCTCGTACGCCTTCTCGACGGCTGCGCTCCTGCTGATGCGCACCCCGTTCCAGGAGGAGCGCGTGCCCGGCGCGCGCACACCCTTCCGCGAGGGACTCGCCTACTTCTGGGGCATTCCGTTCCTGCGCACGACCACCGGCATGATCGGCGCCAGCAATCTCGTCGCCGCCGGCGCCCCGATCGCGGTCATCATCCTCGCCCACCGGCAGGGGCTCTCGGCTTTGGCGATCGGCCTCTTCGTGGCGATCCAGGGAGTGGCGCTCCTCCTGGGTTCCACGCTGTCCCCGCTGCTGCGGCGGCGCGTCCCGATGCGCGCGATCCTGCTCTCGGAGTTCTGGATGGCGCTCGTCTATCTCGCCTTCATCGTCTACCCGAACGTGTACGTGCTCGTCGCCTGCGTCTCGCTACACGCGTTCTGGTTCCCGAACACCGATTCGGCAATGGCCGCGTACTCGTACATCCTCATCCCGGACCGCCTGCTCGGACGGGCCCTGGCGGCGGCGACCACGTTGCGCGCCGCGTCCGCCCCGCTCGGGCCGCTCGTCGCCGGGCTGCTCCTGGCCCACGCCTCGCCGCAGATCGCAATCGCGGTGCTCGCCGCGCCGGTGGTGATCGCCGCGATCATCGGCACGCTCAGCGACTCGATCCGCAACCTGCCTAGCCTCGAAGCTTCTCCCGCAGCAGCCGGTTGACGACCTTCGGGTCGGCCTTCCCCTGCGTCTCGCGCATCACCGCGCCGACGAAGAAGCCGAGCACGCCCTCCTTGCCGCCCCGGTAGGTCTCGACCTGGTCGGGATTCGCCGCGAGCACGGCGTCGACGACCGGAGCCAGGGCATCCTCGTCGCCGAGCGCCGTCCGGCTCAGGTAGTCCTCCGCCGAGACCGGCCCCTCGGCCGCGGCGGCGAACGCCTCGTCGAGCGCCTCGCGGGTCACGTTCGCCCGCACGATCCGCGCGAGTGCGCCGGCGTTCTCGAGCTGGAAGTCCTCGCGGTTCATCGCGATCGCGGCCGCCGTCTTCCAGTCGAGGCCTTCGGCTGCGAGGGCCTCCGCCTTCGACTCGTTCTCCGTCGTCACGAGCTCGGCCGCGCTCTCTAACTCGACGTTCTCCGCCAGCCGCAGGATCCGCGCGACCGGAAGCTCCGGAACCTGCCCGCGCAGCCGCTCGACGAGCTCGGCCGGCGGTTCGACCGGGACGAGGTCGGGCTCGGGGAAGTAGCGGTAGTCGTCGGCCTCCTCCTTCGAGCGGTGCACGGTGAGGCGGTCGGTGTCCGGGTCGTAGTCGTACGTCGACTGCGCGACCTCCTCCCCCGCCTCGTGCGCGGCGACCTGCTGCCGGAACGCGGCCTCGATGGCGCGCCCGATGAACCGGAACGAGTTCATGTTCTTGATCTCCCAGCGGGGCCGGAAGCCCTCCTCGCCGGCCTGCCGGACCGAGACGTTGACGTCGGCGCGCAGCGTTCCCTTCTCCATGTCGGCGTCCGAGACGTCGAGCTCGCGGATCGTCTGCCGCAGCAGCCGGAGATAGGCCGTCGCCTCGTCGGCCGAGCGGAGGTCGGGGGCGCTCACGATCTCGAGCAGCGGCGTGCCGCCGCGGTTGAAGTCGACGAGGCTGTAGTCGGCGCCGACCGAGCGGCCGGTTGCCCCGCCGGCGTGGACGGTCTTCGCCGCGTCCTCCTCGAGATGCGCACGCACGATGCCGATCTCGCGGTCGCCGTCCTCGGCCGGCAGGACGAACCGGCCGGTGCCGCAGAGCGGTGCCTCGTACTGGCTGATCTGGTAGCCCTTCGGCAGGTCGGGGTAGAAGTAGTTCTTGCGGGCGAAGACGGCCCGCTCGGCGATCTCGCAGTCGAGCGCGAGACCGAGCAGGATCGTGAGCTCGATCGCACGTGCGTTGGGGACGGGCAGCGCGCCCGGATGCGCGAGGCAGACGGGACAGGTGTGCGTGTTCTCAGCGGCGCCGTACTCGAGCGCGCAGCGGCAGAACATCTTGGTGCGCGTCTTGAGGTGCGCGTGCACCTCGAGCCCGACCACCAGCTCCCAGTCAGTCGCGCTCATCGAGCTTCTCCTTCACCTCACGCAGCGCGTCCTCGACGTCCTCGCGCACCCGGACCATCGCGCGCCAGTGCTCGAGCGGCCCGTGCGTCTCGATCAGCCAGAGCTCGCGCTCGCCCGCCTCGAGCCGCAGCTTCACGTCACCCACGAGGACGGCGCGCGAGCCGTCGAGCACGCGCGGATGCTCGCCGAAGACGCGCTCGGCCGCCAGCACGAACTCCGCCGAGGGATCCTCGAAGCGGTACGTCATCGGAGCCGCTCCGGTACGGGGTCGAAGCCGATCGCCTGCTCGAGCGCGTGGCCGACCCGGAAGAGCGTGTTCTCGGCGAACTGCGGTCCGATCAGCTGCAGCCCGACCGGGAGCCCCTCCGAGAGCCCGCAAGGGACGCTGAGGCCGGGCAGGCCGGCCATGCAGGAGGGAATCGTGAGCAGGTCGCTGAGGTACATCGCGATCGGGTCGGCGGTGCGGGCGCCGAGGGGGAAGGCGACCGTCGGCGACGTCGGCGAGACGAGCGCGTCGAACGTCTCGAACAGCGCGTCGTGCTCGCGCTTGATCACCGTCCGCACCTTCTGCGCCTGGCCGTAGTACGCGTCGTAGTAGCCGGCCGAGAGCGCGTACGTCCCGACCATGATCCGCCGCTTCGGCTCGTCGCCGAACCCCTCGTCGCGCGTGCGCTCGTACATCTCCAGCCGCTCGGACGCGCCGGCGCGATAGCCGTAGCGGATGCCGTCGTAGCGCGCGAGGTTCGAGGACGCCTCGGCCGGCGTGATCAGGTAGTAGCACGCCATCCCGTACTCGACGGAGAGCGGCAGCGAGCACTCCCCCACCTCGGCGCCGAGCTCCTCGAGCTTCGCGATCGCGGCCTGCACAGAGGCCGTCACGCCGGGCTCGATCCCCTCCGCCTCGTTCAGCTCCTTCGGGACGCCGATCCGGAGGCCCTTCAGGTCCTGCGCCTGCGGGAGCTCGACGGCCTGCGAGAGCTCGACGGTCGTCGTGTCGCACTCGTCACGGCCGGCGATGAGCGAGTAGAGGAAGGCGCAGTCGCGGACGGTGCGCGCGACCGGGCCGACCTGGTCGAGGCTCGAGGCGAAGGCGACGATCCCGTAGCGCGAAACGGTGCCGTACGTCGGTCGCAGCCCCACGTTGCCGCAGAGCGCCGCGGGCTGCTTGATCGAGCCGCCGGTGTCGGAGCCGAGCGCCCACGGCGCGAGACCGGCGCTGACGGCAGCCGCCGAGCCGCCGCCCGAGCCGCCGGGCACGCGCGAGGGATCCCACGGGTTGTGCGTCGGGCCGAACGCGGAGTTCTCGGTCGAGGAGCCCATCGCGAACTCGTCGGTGTTCGTCTTGCCGAGGATGCGCAGGCCGCGAGCCTTGAGCCGCTCGACGACGGTCGAGTCGTAGACCGGGAGGTAGCCCTCGAGGATCTTCGAGCCGGCGGTCGTCGGGATCCCCTTCGTCCCGATCACGTCCTTGAGCGCGATCGGGATGCCCTCGCCGTCGGCCGATTCGCAGACGTGGAGGTAGCAGTGGAGCTCCTCGTCGCGCGCCCCGATGGCCTCGAGGTAGGCGGCGTAGAGCTCGTCGCTCGAGACCTCGCCGCGACGTACGAGGTCGTTCGCCTCCTCCGCGGTGAGCCGAAGCGTGTCGATCACGCGGCGCCTCCGGGCGGGACCTTGAAGAAGTCGCCCTCGCGCTCGGGCGCATTGGCGAGCGCGTCGGCGACCGGCAGGCAGGGGCGCGGCTCGTCGTCTGCCCAGACGTTGACGACCTCCAGCGGGTGCGAGGTCGCCGGCACGTCGGAGAGGTCGAGCTCAGAGACCTTCGAGACGGCCTCGAGGATGTCGTTCAGCTGGCCCTCGAGCCGCTCGGCCTCGTCCTCGCGCAGCTCGAGCCGCGCCAGGTGCGCGACGTGGAGCAGCTGTTCGCGGTCGATCGCCATGAGCCGATCCTCGCAAAAACACGCTGCGCCGCCGCGCCCGACATGTGCGGGCGCGGCACGCGAACGCTACGCCGGCAGAGGTCTCGCGAGCGGAAAGCGAAGCGGGCGAAGCGAGACAGAAAGGGCCCCGTGGGGCCCTTTCAAACGATAGGTCCGACAGGTTCTCTAGACAGCCTGGACGTTCGCAGCCTGCGCGCCCTTGTCGCCCTGAACGACCTCGAACGACACGCGCTGACCTTCGGTCAGCGACTTGTAGCCGTCCATCGTGATCGCGGAGAAGTGGACGAAAACGTCATCGCCGCCTTCGCGCTCGATGAAGCCGTAGCCCTTCTCGTTCGAGAACCACTTTACGGTGCCCTCAGCCAACCCGTCCTCCTTGCAGAAAAACGACGGCCCGGGCACCGAGCCGCCGACCTTTGCTGAAACAGGCCGGAGTCTAACTCAGTTCTTCGCAGACGCAATAGGCACGCCGCGGCGCAATCGCGCTGCGGTAACGGTGTTCTGGAGCACCATCGCGATCGTCATCGGCCCCACGCCGCCCGGGACCGGGGTCAGGTAGGCCGCCCGCTCCGACGCGCCGGGGTCGACGTCCCCGAGCACTTTGCGGCTCGACTCGTCGCGGTTCATCCCGACGTCGACCACCGTCGCGCCGGCCTTGACCATGTCGGGGGAGATGAGGTGCGTGCGGCCGACGGCGGCGACGAGGACGTCCGCATCGAGCGTGTGCCGCTGCAGGTCCTGCGTTCGCGAGTGGCAGATCGTGACCGTCGCGTTGCGCTGGAGCAGCAGATGTGCCATCGGCTTGCCGACGATGGCGGAGCGGCCGACGACCACGGCGCGCGCCCCGGCGAGCGCGATCTCGTACTCGTCGAGCATGCGCATGATCCCCAGCGGCGTGCCCGGGACGAGCGCCGGCCGGCCGAGGTACAGCCGGCCCGCGTTCACCGGGTGGATGCCGTCGACGTCCTTGGCGGGCGCGATCGCCTCGATCACCCGCGTCTCGTCGACGTGGCCGGGCAGCGGGAGCTGGACGAGCAGTCCGTCGATCCCGTCGTCGGCGTTGACCTCGGCGATCGTCGCGAGCAGCTCCTCCTCCGACGTGTCCGCAGGCAGCTCGATGTCGCGTGCTTCCATCCCGGCCTGTGTCGCGGCCTTCTGCTTGAGGCCGATGTAGATGTGCGACGCGGGGTCGTCGCCGACGAGGACGGTGGCGAGGCCGACGTGGCCGAGCTCGGCGACGGAGGCGGCCACCTCCTCGCGCACCCGCGTGCCGAGAGCCTTGCCGTCGATGAGCGTCGCGGTCACGAGAGGGAGGTTAGCCCGCGCGGCGAGCGCCATCGGCCGCCTGCCCGCATGTGTTCGAGAAGCGCGCGCTCGAGCGTGGTGTGCGGTGTGAGCCGGTCGAGATCGGGGTCGAAGGTATGGAACACGAAGCGGAGCACGCCCGCGTTTCCGTCCTCGCCTTCCCCGTCGAGCTCGAACCGTCGCTGGAAGCGAACGATGTTCGAGTCGGGCGCCAGCACCTCGGCGAGCCGCGGATCGAGCAGCCAACTCGTGCAGGCAGCAGTGTGATGATCGGGGAAGATCCGGTGCGCCCGCGCGAACGACGCGTCGCACAGCGCGGGAGTGAGCGGGCCGGTCTCGGGGACGTGCACGTTGAGAACGCCGTCGCCGTCGTCCTCGAACTGCAGCCGCCCGAGCTCGGCGAGCCGGCCGCTCCACACGACGGCGATCCATTCCGCGTCTGCGAACGGCTCCTCGCCGCGGACCTCGTGGGCGCGAAAGATGTCTCGCAGCGTCGTCCACGATTCGTCGTCGGTCAGCCCGAGGGCAGCGTGCTTCGCGCGGACATCTGCGAGCCGGGAAGCGAGATGGTCTGGGAACACCGACTCCACTAGGCCGAGCACTCTAGGCTGGGCACGATGCCACGCCTGCCGCGCAAGAACGACCCGGGCTCGGTGCGCTCGCGCCAGGAGATGCTCGGGCTGCCCGAGTTGGAGCTCGAGCCGTATGCGAAGGCCGCCGAGTCGGTGACCGGCCTCGTCTCGATCCCCGTCTCGGTCGCGCAGCTCGCGGTCTCGCTCGGCGAGTACGAGTTGTCGGAGGAGGGAGAGGTCGTCGAGACCGGCCGCTCGGACGAGGAGGTCGTCGTCCCGCTCGCGCATACCGAGGGCGGCTTGACCGCCTCGGTGCAGCGCGGCGCGAAGGCGATCGCGGAGTCCGGCGGCTGCATAACATACGTGATCGCCGACAGGATCACCCGAGCATCTTGTTTTGTGTGCAAGGACGCCGGGGACGCGCTCGCGCTCGCCCGCTGGATCGAGGGCGAGGTGCCCGCGATGCGCGAGTTCCTGCGCGAGGCGGACAATCCCGAGCTCTCCCGCCACGCCGTCCTGCGCGAGGCGAAGACGCACGTCGTCGGCCCGATGTGCCACGTCCTCTGGCGCTTCACGACCGGCGACGCCTTCGGCGCGAACATGATGACCCGCAACGCGTACGCGCTGAACATGGCCTACGTCCTGCCGCAGGCGCCGGTGCCGGTCGAGCGCACGATCCTCGAGGCGAACATGGGCGGCGACAAGAAGCCGTCGTTCGAGTACTTCCAGCAGGGGCACGGCAAGACGGTGATCGCCGAGACGACGCTCACCGAGACCGCGATCGAGCGGGTGCTGCGAACGACGCGCACCGACCTCGAGGAGCTCGCCTGGGCCGGCACGCACGGCGCGGTCGCCTCCGGGATGCAGTCGGTCGCCTTCACGCCCGGCCTCGGCGGTCGCAGCGGTGTTCGCCGCGACGGGCCAGGACCTCGGGCTCGTCGGGACGAGCTCGATGGCGCACGGGACGGAGCAGCGCGTCGAGGGCGGTCTGCACGCGTCGATCCGCTTCCCGGGTATCGAGGTCGGCACCGTCGGCGGCGGCACGACGCTGCCCGACCCGAAGCGCTGGCTCGAGCTGATGGGCTGCGCGGGGCCCGGCAAGGTCTACCGGCTGGCCCAGCTCGTGGCGGCGACGGCGCTGGCGCTAGAGATCAGCGCGTCGGCGGCGATGGCCACCGCCGGCAGCGAGAACTTCTTCCGGGCCCACTTCGAGCGAGGCGGGCTGCGCTCCTAGGCGGCCGCGGTCGGCCGCTGCCGCGGCGTCTCGACGAGTGGACAGGTTCCTCGCGGGCGAGCATACTTTTCGTGTGGGCTACGTCTATTTCGTCGGGGGTTGGATGTTCGGCCTGGTCTGGATCGGCATCCTCAGCGCCCTGGGCGATCCCGACGAGAGATGGCAGTCGATGGTCAGCGGGTCGCGCTTCGATTCTTCCGAAAGCGCACCTCGACGACCGAGGACAAGGCGAGCCTTGTTCCTGTTCGGGGTCGCAGTCATGCTGGGAGCGACCGCCGTGATCGTCGCGGCGAGTAACGGTCCGCCCGCGAAGGGGAGCCTTAACCCGAGTCGCGACTCGATCTGGATCTACTGCCTGGGCTGCGCGGTTCCGGTCACCCTGCTCGCCTTCCACTTCGCCCGCTCGGCGCTCGTCCGTCCGGTCGTCGGGGCAGTCGGAACACTTCTCGCCGTTGTCGTACTGGCAGCGGCTGGGGACGCATTCCGCGCCTACGGGCAACCTCTCGACGGTCTCGCGGCGACGGCGCATGACCAGCACGCACTCGTGGTCGCAGCCCTTCTCGTCCCGCTCTTGCTGATCACGCTTGCCTGCCTGCCGCTGCGAAGGACTCGAGCGGTCGAGTTCTCGGCCCACGCGCCCGGATAACGGTTTGCTCAGCCGGCGGGCAGGCGGACGTCGGAGACGTCGAGCCCGAGCGAATTCGCGAGCCGCACGCCGTGGTTCAGCTCCTCGCGCAGCCGCTCGCGGTCGCGCGCCTCCATCAGCGTCCCGATCACCTCGCGAGCCTTCGGCCGCCAGAGGACGTGGTTCGCGAAGATCGGCAGCATCGTGTTCGCGGCGTCCACGAGCCGCGTCCGCACCTTCTTCCCCGCCGACTGCAGCAGCACCCGCTCGTACGCCATCCCGGCGCCGTGGTGGATGCCGTCGTCGATCGCCAGGCGGTTGCAGAGATCCTCGAGCACCGTCCCGCGCGAGGAGCGCGCGATCAGGCGGAAGCGCGGGATGATCAGCCGCTCGAAGAAGACCTGCATGAGGAAGACCTTCTCCTCGAGCAGGTCGGCCTCGAGGAACATGTGGGCGAGCTGGTCGAGGTACGGGTCACGCTCGCCCTCCCCGCCGATCTGGCCGATCAGCCGCAGCCACCCCTCGGTGTGGCGCGACTCGTCCTGCACCATCGTGGAGTAGTAGAGACGCGCCTCCGGGTCGGGCGCCGCCGAGAGCAGCTGCGCGGCCATCTCGCAGGCGAAGACGTCCGCTTGGAGCTGCTGCATGATCACCGAGCGCCAGATGTCGCGGCGCCGGGCCTGTCGCTGGGGAGTCCCCTTGCCCTCGGGCACGAACGGGATCTCGCCCCAGGGCACGTCGTCCACCTGCCACTCCTGATGCTTCGCGAGGTGGTAGAAGCGGAGGACGGCGGCGTACTCGGCCCGCGACTCGGATTCCGCGGGAACGGCCTCGGCATTCACGCGCGGGACCTTATCCTCAGCCGGATGATCGCACTCGTCTTCAGCTACGAGGTGGTGCGCGACGCGGCGGAGTTCGAGCGCGTCTACGGGAACGAGGGCGAGTGGGCCGAGTTCTTCCGGCAGGGCCGCGGCTACATCGGTACCGAGCTCCTGCGCGACGTCGAGGCGCCGGGCCGCTACCTCGTCGTCGACCGCTGGGAGTCGGCCGACGCCTACAACGCGTTCGTCGCCGCCCATCGCGAGGAGTACATGGAACGCGTCGACGCGGCACGCTTCCACTACGACAGCGAGCTCCGCTTCGGAACGTTCGAGACGGTCAGCGCTTAAGGAGCGCTCGGCCCAACCTCGTATTGCGAGGCGACTGCCGCTTGAACACCCCGCATCGCGTGGAGATAATCCAGGCTCCGATGTCCGTGGAGGAACGCGCCACAGCCGCCGAGCAGGTCCTCGCAGCGCGCGAGCGTTACGTCGCCCGCGGCGTCTCGACGCCGTCGCTCGTGGTCGCCCGCGCCGAGGGTGCGCGGGTCTGGGACGTCGACGGCCGCGAGTTCCTCGACTTCGCCGGCGGGATCGCCTGCCAGAACCTCGGCCACGGCCCGTCGGCCGTCGTCGCCGCCGTTCACCAGCAGGTCGACCGCTACCTGCACCAGTGCTTCATGGTCGGGACGTACGAGCCGTACGTCGATCTCTGCCGCCGGCTCGACGAGCTCTGGCCGGGCAGCAGAATCGAGACGAAGTCGCTCCTCCTCAACTCGGGTGCCGAGGCGATCGAGAATGCCGTCAAGATCGCGCGCGCCGCGACCGGCAGGCCGGGCGTCGTCGTCTTCGACCGCGCCTTCCACGGGCGAACGAACCTGACGATGGCGATGACGGCGAAGCTCGTCTACAAGCAGGGCGTCGGGCCGCTCGCGACCGACGTCCACCGCGCGGCGGCGCCGTATGCGTTCCGAGGCATCTCGACCGAGGACGCACTGGCGAGCCTCGACCTCCTCTTCCACCAGGACGTCGACCCGGGGTCGGTCGCGTGCATCGTGCTCGAGCCGGTGCAGGGCGAGGGCGGCTTCATCCCGATGCCGCCGGAGTTCGTTCAGGCGCTGCGCCGGATCTGCGACGACCACGGGATCGTCTACGTCGACGACGAGGTACAGGCCGGCTGCGGGCGCACCGGCACCGTCTGGGCGATCGAGCAGCTGGGCGTCGAGCCGGACCTGCTCGTGTCGGGGAAGACGCTCGGCGGCGGCCTGCCGCTCGCAGCGGTGACCGGACGCGCCGAGCTGATGGACTCGGTCCACGTCGGCGGGCTCGGCGGGACGTTCGGCGGCAATCCGGTGGCCTGCGCAGCCGCGCTCGCCGTGCTCGACGAGCTGACTGCGCCCGGCTTCGGCGAGCGGGCCGAGCGCGTCGACTCTCTCCTGCGCACGCGGCTGGAGGAGATCGCGGCGCGGCAACCGGTCGTCGGCGAGGTGCGCGGCCTCGGCCCGATGCTCGCGCTCGAGCTGCGGGAACCGACTCCCGACGCCGCGAAGGCGACGACTGCGGCCGCGTTCGAGAAGGGCTTGCTCCTCCTCTCCTGCGGCCTCGACGGAAACGTCATCCGGCTCCTGCCGCCGCTGACCGCGACCGACGAGGAACTCGAACGCGGGCTCACGCTGCTCGAGGAAGCGCTCGAGGGGGGATGAGCACCACGACCACGCAGTACAGGATCGACTGAGCCCGAAAGAGCGGAAGGCGGACTCGCGTTCGAGTCCGCCTGAGGCCGCAGTGTCTAGGTATGGCCCGGTCGTGTTGCGCTCGCGGAGCGGTGTGCACGAACTCGGAACCCGTCTCTGCAGGGCATCGTGGTCGACCCCCGCGGCCCACGCACCGCCGAAACGGCCAGTCTCTCCGTCACCGACCGTTGTGGCTCGTTCGAGGGACGCGAACCGCGGTCCGACCCAGACGTACTGAGAGATCCCGGCCGTCCTGGTGACGACGGGAACCCGGCCGACGCCTATTTGGCGAGAGAGGTCAGGAAGTCGCTTGCGGTCCGACGCAGGGCGCGTTGTCCAGCCACTGAGGCCCGGCACGCCAGGGGGCGACACCGCGCCGGGGACGTGCCCTTCCTGACCTCCCAGTTCGGGGAGCAAAGCGGAGGCCGGACGGGCCGGGGAAGACCCGTCCGGCCCTCCGCCGAGCGGGCGTCGCCCAACCTCTGCCCTCTTTCGTCGTCTCAGCCGATGAGGCTACGCTCCGGGCAAGGGTCGCTGTCGAAGGGAGGCCGGTTGGCAATCCAGACGCACGCCGATGCGCACGAGATCGCGTGTCGGCTGCTCGACAACATCGAGACGGTCGTGCACGGGAAGCGCGAGCAGATCACGCTCGTCGTCGCGGCCCTCGTCTGCGGAGGCCACGTCCTCCTGGAGGACGTGCCGGGCACCGCGAAGACGGTGCTCGCCCGGGCGATCGCGCAGTCGATCGAGGGAGCGCACCCCTCCCGCATCCAGTGCACACCGGACCTGCAGCCGACCGACGTGACGGGCCTCTCGATCTTCAACCAGCGCGAACGCGACTTCGAGTTCAGGCCGGGGCCGTTGTTCGCCAACGTCGTCCTGGTGGACGAGATCAACCGCGCGATGCCCAAGACGCAGTCCGCGCTGCTCGAGGCGATGGCCGAGCAGCAGGTGACCGTGGACGGAGTCACCCGCGTGCTGGCCGAGCCGTTCCTCGTCATGGCAACCCAGAACCCGATCGAGTACGAGGGCACGTTTCCGTTGCCGGAGGCGCAGCTCGACCGCTTCTTCGTCCGCACGACGCTCGGCTATCCCGACGCCGACGACGAGAACCGGATCGTGGACGAGCAGCTCGGGGGGCACCCACTGGCGCGGCTCGAGCCGACCGTCGACGTCGCCGAGGTCGCGGCGATCAGCGTCGCGGTCCGTGAGGTGTTCGTGCACGAGGCCGTCGGCCGCTGGGTCGTCGAGCTCGTGCGGGCCACCCGCGGGCTCGACATGGTCGCCATCGGCAGCTCGGTGCGCGGCTCGCTCGCCCTCAACCGCGCGGCGCGCGCGTGGGCCATGCTCAACGGCCGCCGGTACGTGACCCCTGAGGACGTGGAGCGCCTGTTCGTCCCGGTGCTGATGCACCGCCTGCTCTTCCGGCCGAGCTTCGTGGCCGAGATCCGGGATCGCGGTTGGGAGGCGGCATCGGCCGAGGTCCAGCAGCGCTGCCTCGAGCAGGCGCCGAAGCCGGGATTCGACATCGACCTCGACGTCCCCGCCGCGGCGGTGTAGCGCAATTCCCGCCGTGCGGGCCGCGGACTAGCGATGGCGACCGGGACCTTCCCGCTGATTCCCCGCCGCCGCGTGATCGGCCTCGCCTTCGGCGGCATCCGCAGCGCTCGCCGCGGCAGCGGCTCCGACGTCGCCGGCTCGCGCCGCTACGTGCCCGGAGACAACCTCGCCTGGATCGACTGGGCGGCGTCGGCCCGTCTCTCCGCCGTTCGCGACAGCGACGAGTTCATCGTCCACGAGTTCTTCGCCGACGAGGCTCCGCACGTCGTAATGGTCGCCGACCGGAGGGCGACGATGAGCATCGGGCCGTCCCCGCTGCGGCGCCTCGACAAACCCGCGGCCCTGCTGCAGAGCCTGCGCCTGATCCGCGAGAGCGCGCGGGTGACGCGCAGCCTCACCGCCTATTTCGACCAGGCCGGCGGCGAGACGACCTGGCGTCCGCCGCGCAGCGAGCGCTTCTCGCCGCAGGGCACCCTGGAGGGCCGTCCGTTCACCGCGCCGGCCGACACCGTCTCACGCGGCCTCCGGCACCTGCACCAGCACCGGCGCGAGTTGCCGACGCAGACGTTCGTGTTCGTCCTCTCGGACTTCCTCGTCCCGCCGGACGAGGGGGCGTGGCAGCGGACGCTCGAGCACCGCTGGGAGCTCGTGCCGGTGGTGATCCAGGATCCGGTCTGGGAGCGCTCGTTCCCCGACGTGGGCGGCCTGACGGTGCCGTACGCCGACCCGCACTCCGGCGGGGTCGTGCCGATCTATCTGACGCGGGCCGAGGCCGAGCGGCTGCGCGAGGAGCACGAGACGCGTGCCGCGGAGCTCACCCTCATGTTCCGTTCGCTCGGGACCGAGCCGGTCGTCGTCGACTCGCACGATCCGGGCGCGGTCCTCGGCGCGTTCCTGCGCTGGGCGGACCTCCGGATGCTGGCGCGGGGGGCGCTCGTATGAGGCGCGCCGTCGTCACCGCGGCCGTGCTCGCCGGGCTCGCGGTCGCTGCTCCTGCGAACGCGCGTGTCCCGGTGATTCCACCGGTCCACGGCGGCTCGGTGCTCGGCCAGAAACTCCCGCTCAAGGTCTACGCCTCGGTGTCACCGCCCGTACAACGCTTCGGCGACCCGATCACCGCCCAGGTGGCGGTCGTCGCGGACCGGAAATGGGTCGCTCCGGCCAACGTCCGGGTCACGGCCCGCTTCGCCCCCTACCAGGCGGCCGGTCCGCCGACCGTGGTCCGGACCTACAACGGGCGTCTCCTGCAGATGACCTGGAGCTGGAAGCTCCACTGCCTGACCGTGCAGTGCCTCCCCGAGACGAAGAGCAGCGACATCGCCCACATCTTTCACTTCGCCCGCGCGCGCGTCTCCTACCTGTCACCCACCGGCGCGGTCCGGTACTCGCAGCAGGCTGCTTTCCAGTCGATCGTCGTCTATTCCGAGCTGAGCCCCGCTGTCGTCAAGGGACTCAAGGCTCACCAGGTCGACTGGCAGGCCCCACTCACGCCGGTGGCTTCGCCGAGCTACCGGTTCCCTCCGGGTCTCGCCTTCTGGCTCGCCGCCTCACTCGCTGTCGTATTCGGGGTGACAGGTCTGGCCCTCGTGACTCGTTGGGCTCTGCAATTCCGCCCGCAGGCAACCGCGCGAAGTGCCGCCGGGGTCTCGTCGCTCGAGCGGGCGCTCACCCTCTTCTTCTGGGCGAGGGCGCACGACGACGAGACGCTGCAGCGCAAAGCGCTCGAGCGCGTGGCCGACGAGCTGCCGTTCGACGTTCGGGATCTCTCCGAGGAAACACGTGCCCTGGCGTGGTCGCCCGAGGCGCCGGACGAGGAGGATGTCGAGGGGATCTCCGAGCGGGCCGGCATCGTCCACCGCCGGAACGGGGAGCGGGAGTCGTGAGAGGGACGACGCTGGCACGCCGCGGTGCAACCCGCCTCGGTGACCTGTCGCAGCTCGCGCAGCCGGGCCGCCGCACGACCCTCGTCCGGGTCGGTCTTGCGCTCGCCCTCGCAGCGACACTCGCCGGCGCCGTTCTCCTGGCACGATCGGCCGGCGCCGGGCGGGCGTCCGTGCTACCGGACAGCTCGCAGGCAGGCGTCATCGTCCTCGACGTGTCCGCGAGCGTTGCCGGGCCGCCGTTCGAGCGGGTCGGAGCAGTGATGCGCAGCCTCGTCTCGGCGAATCAGGCGATGGGGCTCGTCATGTTCTCCGACGTCGCCTACGAGCTGCTGCCGGCCAACTCCCCGCCGGCCGCGCTCCAGCAGTTCGTGCGTTTCTTCGTCCCGGAGCGTGTGACGAAGCGGGCGCCAATCTTCGGGGAGAGCCCCTGGAGCCAGTTCAGCGGTGGCACCAGGATCGCGAGCGGTCTCGCCGCCGGCCTCGACACCCTCCGGCGCGCCGGGGTGCAGCACGGGTCGCTGGTACTGATGAGCGACCTCAACGACTCGCAGAGCGACCAGGACGCACTCGTCGGCGAAGCGCAGGCGCTGCGGCGGGCGCATGTATCCGTCCGGATCGTGCCGATCAATGCTTCTCCGCAGAACGTCCAGCTCTTCGCCGGCCTCTTCGGCGCGAGTGCGCTCGTCGGGCCACAGGCCTTCCGGACACCCTCGAAGCTGCGCGCCGAGCCGCTCACGGCCTCCTCGCCCTGGGCGTTGCTCGCCGTCGGCGTCGTGCTCGTCGGGCTGCTCGCCGCGAACGAGCGCCTCAACTCTCGCCTTGTTCCGGAGTCGGTCGCATGAGAGGCCTACGTGGTGCGCGCCCGCTCGTCGCAGCAGCGGTCCTGCTTGCGCTGGCAGTGGTTCTCGCACTGTTCGCGTCCGACGTGCGCGCCTGGCAGGGAGCGCTCACGCAAAACGACATCCGCTTCCGGGCCCAACGCTCCCACACGGGTCTCTGGCGCTCGCCCGCCATCCTTCCGGGAGACCCAGCCCGCGCCTTGCTGGGTCTCGGCGACGCGCTCGCGTACCGACGGGCGCTGCAGCTCTTCTGGTTGAGCAACGTCGGCGCGAGCACGGGGGGCCAGGCGGATCTGGGTGCGACGCGGGTTGCAGCCGAGATCGAACTGCAGAAGCTCATGACGACGGGGGCAACGGCCGAGGAACGCTCGACCGCGGCGAACCTCCTGGGTGTCTTGACCGTCATCACCCCGGAGGACAGCGCGACCCAGAAGGCGGAGATCGCCACCGCCAAGCGGTACTTCACGCAAGCGGTCGACGACGACCCGACGAACTACGCCCCGAAGCTCAACCTCGAGCTCGTGCTGCGCATCGAACGTCCCCCGAAGTCACCCCTGGATCTGGACGCGCACGGCGGCTTCGGCTTCGGCGGCGCCAACGGGGTCGGAAGCGTCGGCGGCGGCTTCTGATGGGTGGTCTCACCTTCCTCACGCCGCTCGATGCCCTGTTCGCGCTCGCGGCGCTGGTCCCGCTCGCCGCCCTGTGGCTGGCTCACAACCGTATGGAGCACGTCCGTCGCCTCTTCTCGTTGACGTCGCCTCGACGGCGCGAGCTGGTGGGCGTGGCGGCGTCGCTCGCCCTTCTACCGGTGCTCATGGGCGTCGCCGCTACCCAGCCGGTCGTCGTCCGGCGCCACCTGCTGCAACAGCGCCAGGACGTACAGGCGTTCTTCGTGTTCGACACCTCCCGCTCCATGACGGCGCGGACCGGGCCACACGGCCCGACCCGTTTGGGCCGTGCGAAACGGGAGGCCGAGGCGGTGATTCCGCACCTCGGCGAGATCCCGGTCGGGGTGGCGTCGATGACCGACCGCGTCCTCCCCGAGCTGATGCCCACGCCGAACCTCGCGATCATCCGGCGGACGATCCAGGAGTCGGTGGGAATCAACCGCCCGCCCCCGAGCGAGGTCTACAGCGGACGGGCGACGACGTTTGCCGCCCTCTATCCGATCCCGTTCTCCAACTTCTACAGCCCCGGCGTGCAAAATCGGATTCTCGTCGTCTTCACCGACGGAGAGGCGACTCCGTTCGAGTCGGGGGTCGACGTCGACCGCGCCGAAACCCTGGGGTCGACGGTGCACACGCTCTTCGTGCACGTGTGGGCGCCGACCGAGCGGATCTACGTCCACGGCCGCGTCGATCCCGGCTACACGCCCGACCCCACGAGCGCCGGCGCGTTGAGCCGGTTTGCGGCCGCGTCCCACGGCCACGTCTTCGGGGAGAACGACCTGCACGCGCTCGAGCAGACGATCCTCCAGGAAGCCGGCAGCTCGCCCGTCACGACGAAGATCAGCGGCTACGCGCGGGTCGCCCTGGCGCCGTGGTTCGTGCTCGCGGGGATCGTCCCGCTCGCCTTCCTGATCTACCGCCGGAACTTCTAGCCGGACTCAGTTCCCGGCCGGCGTCGGCCAGGCGGCCGCGGTTCCGCGCACGCGCAACGCGACCCGGGCTCCCGCCGGCGGCGCCTCCGGGCCCGGAAGCCGGACGAGCACCTCGAAGCCCGGACGGCCGCCCGGCACGCCGTCCCAGGCGGGCTCGTCGAGCCGGATGCCGACGAGCACGTCATGACCGTGGAACTCGCGGCTCGCGACGACCCCACGCGGGGGCGTCTCGGAAGCGACGAGCTCGATCTGCTCCGGCCGTACCAGCACGCCGACCGCACATGGCTCCTCGGTGGGAACCGCGAGCTCGACGGCGATCTCGCCGAGCACGGAGCGGACGACGCCGTGCTCGAGCCGTCCGAGCAACAGGTTCCCGTGACCGACGAAGCGGGCCACCTCACCGTTCACCGGACGCGTGTACAGCAGCGTCGGCTCGTCGCACTGGACGATCCGTCCGCGCTGGAGCACGGCGACTCGGTCGGCGATCGAGAGGGCCTCGTCCTGGTCGTGGGTCACGAGGAGCGCGGTCGCGCCCGCCGTGCGCAGAACCCCGACCACGTCCTTCCGCAGGTTCGTCCTCAGCTCCTCGTCGAGCGAGGAGAACGGCTCGTCCAGCAGCACGAGCGCCGGCCGCGCGGCCAGAGCGCGAGCGAGCGACACGCGCTGGCGCTCACCTCCCGAGAGCTCTTGCGGCAGCCGGCGCTCCAGCCCCTCGAGGCCCACCAGCTCGAGCAGCTCGGCTACCCGGCGGTCGACCTCCCTCCGCGGCGTCCGCCCCGCACGGAGCGCGAACCCGACGTTTCCGGACACGTCCAGATGCGGGAAGAGCGCGCCCTCCTGCGGCATGTAGCCGATTCGGCGCCGTTCGGGGGGAACGTGCGTCCTCGGCCCTTCGACCTGCTGGCTGCCGAGCGCGACCGTGCCCGCATCGACTCGTTCGAAGCCTGCGATTAGACGCAGCAGCGTCGTCTTGCCGCTTCCCGACGCACCGAGGATCGCCGTCAGCGACCCGGCCTCGGTCCGGAGCGACAGCCCGTCCAGGACGGTCTGGTCGCGGTAGCCCTTGCATACCCCCTCGATCGAGACCGAGAGAGGCGTCGTCGTTGTCGCCGCGTTCATGCCGTCCCGCCCGCGACGCGCTCGAACCAGCGACCCAGCACGACCGCAGGCAGCGAGGCGATGAGCAGCAGCGCCAGCGCGTACGGGGCCGCCGCGCCGTACGAGAAGTCGCTCTCGTAGCGCCAGAAGCCCGTCGCCAGGGTCTCCACGCTCGTCGGGTGGAGGATGAGCGTCGCCGTCAGCTCGGTCGAAGCGCTGATGAAGACCAGCGAGAACGCGGCGGCGAGCGACGGCGCGAGGATCGGCAGCGTCACCCGGGCGAGCACCGACAGGCGCGAGTGCCCGAGCGACCGCGCGAGCTCCTCGAGCCCCGGCGGCGTCTGCGCGACTGCCTGCCCGGACGACCACCAGCGCGAGCGGGAAGAACATGATCGCGTACGCGCCGACGAGCTCGAGGCTCGTCTGGTAGAGCGAGGTCGCGTAGCGAACCGAGAAGTAGACGAACGAGAGCGCGATGACGATCCCGGGGAGCGCCTGGACGATGTACGTCGAGCGTTCCATCACCAGCGTGGGACGGCTCGGATGGCGCTCGGCAAGGAGCGCAACCGGTATTGCGGCGGCAGTCGCGATCGCCGCGGCTGCCGCGCTGAAGGCCGCCGTCGAGAGCGCGGCGTGGAAGAGCGAGCCGGACGGCAGCGTCGAGGACGTCCCCTGCGCGAACCAGTAACCGAGCGCGTACAGCGGCACCCCGAGCGCAAGGCCGAGCAGCCCGACCAGTCCCCCGAGCGCCGGTAGACGAGACCGTCCGAGCCCGATCCGCTCGGCCGGTCGCGCCGTCGGGCTCCGCTCGGCGCTCCCTCTCCGTCCGTACGCCGCGGCCTCCGAGACGAGCAGGAGCAGCCCGAGCAGGACGAGCACGAGCGAGAGCGCGCAGCCGGCCGGCGTGTTGAACCCGATCTCGAACTCGGTGTAGATCTCGGTGGTGAAGGTCTGGAAGCGGAGGATCTCGAACGTCCCGAACTCCGCGAGCAGGATCAGCGCCACGAGGAGTGAGCCGCCGAGGAGTGCGGGGCGGATCTGATGCAGCGTCACGTGGACGAACGTGCGCGCCCGGCCGAGGCCCAGGCCGCGCGAGACGTCCTCGATGCTCGGATCGGACGCCCTCAGCGCCGCCGCCACGGGCAGGAACACGAGCGGGTAGGTCCCGAGCGACATCACGAGCACCGAGCCCCAGTAGCCCGAGACGGCAGGCGCGATCGAGACCCAGCCGTAGGCGAGCACGAAGTCGGGGACCGCCAGCGGCAGGACGAGCGCGACCCGCCAGAAGCGCCGCCACGGGACGTCGGTGCGCTCGACCAGCCAGGCGGCTCCGAGACCCAGCACCGCACAGGCGAGCGTCACGGCCAGCGTCAGACGCACCGTGTTCCAGAGGAGCGTCGCGGTCAGGTGCCTGAACAGGAGCGGTGCGAGTGTGTGCCAGCCGACCTGGGCCGTCTGCAGCAGCAGGAAGGCCAGCGGCAAGAACACGACGGCCGCGACCGCAAAGCCTGTCCAGAAGAGCCCTGCCGGTGGAAGGAGGCGCCGCGGGCGAGCCCTGCCGGCAACGGCGGCGGGTGCTGTTTCCATGACGCGTCCTAGAGTAGGCCCGCGTCGCGCAGCAGACGGATCGCGAGCGCACCGTCACCGAGCTGCGCGATCGTGATCGGATCGGGCCGCAGCGAGGCGAACGGCACGAGCGGCTTGGCCGTGACGACTCCCGAGCCGAGCGGGTACTCGTAGCTCTCGCTGTGGGCGAGGATCTCCTGCCCCTGCCGGCTGACGAGGAACGCGAGGAACCGCTGCGCCTCCGCCTGATGACGGCTCGAGGCGAGCACACCCGCGCCGGAGACATCGAGCACGTACCCGGGGTCGCCGGGCGCGAAGAAGTGCTCGGCGGAGTGGATCTTCCCGGCGCCGAGCTCGTCACGGAGCCGGAACCAGTAGTAGTGGTTGATCACGCCGAGCTCCACCTGGCCGCTGTTGACCTGGGCGACGAGCGTCTCGTTGTCCGGGTAGACGTGGCTGCCGGCGTTCTTCTTCAAGCCGTCGAGCCACTTGACCGCGCGCGCCGTGCCGTAGCGGGCGGCGACCGCCGTGACGATCGGCTGGAAGTCGGTCTCGGACGGTGCGAGCGCCAGCTTTCCTTTCCATTTCGGCTCGGCGAGGTCGAGCACCGACCGCGGCAGCTGCGCCGGCTTCAGGTCGTGGGTGTTGTAGACCATCGTGCTCACCCGGGCAGAGATCGGAGCCCAGAGCTTCTGCGGCGAGCCGTATCTCGCCGGCGTCTTCGCGAGCGTCGAGCCGTCGACGGTGGCGAGCAGCCCGCGCTGCGCGAGTGCCTGGAGCGGCGGCGAGTTCTCGGTGTAGAAGACGTCCGCCGGCGAGTGTCGGCCCTCCTGGATGATCTGAGAGGCGAGCACGCCTTCGTCGTCGCTGCGGACCTTCACCGAGATCCCCGTGCGCTTCTCGAACGCCTCGACGAGAGCCGAGACCGTCTGCGGGTGCTGGCCGCTGTACAGCGTGATCGACGGCTGGGCCGCGCCCGAGCTCGAGCCGCAGCCCGCGACGAACACGAGCACCACCACCGCGAGAGCAGGGAGTAGGATCCGCCGCATGTTGTAAGGATACCCTTACAACAGACCTACGGCGGCGGGAAGGGCTCGGGGCTCTGAATCGCGGTAAGCCGCAAAAAACCGCATGTTCGTGCTAAAACATGCAGGTGCTGACGGCTGAACGGAAACAGGCGATTCTCGCGCAGGTTGAGCGTGACGGCAGGGTCGTCGCCTCGGAGCTGGTGACCAACCTCGGCGTGTCCGAGGACACCGTCCGCCGCGACCTGCGGGACCTCGCTGAGCAAGGCCTGCTGCATCGCGTTCACGGTGGCGCGCTGGCCTCCGCGCCGCCGACCAGTTCGTTCAGGCACCGGCTCGAGGTCGCACCCGAGGAGAAGGCTGCACTCGCCGAGGCGGCCCTGCCGCTGCTCGTTGGTGCACGCGTCATCATCCTCGACGGCGGCACGACGACGCTGCAGTTGGCCCGCCGTCTCCCCTTGCTCTACGACGGCACCGTCGTCACCAACTCGCCGCCGGTTGCTTCGGCGCTGGCGAACCACCCGAAGGCCGAGATCATGCTCGTCGGCGGCCGGCTGCTGAAGGGCGCGCAGGTTGCGGTCGGGGCGGCCGCCGTCGAGGCGTTCCACAGTGTGCGAGCGGACATCTGCGTGCTCGGCATCTGCTCGCTGCATCCCGACATCGGCGTCACGACGTTCGACGACGAAGAGGCGTACGTGAAGCGCGCCATGGTGGCCTCGGCAGGTGAGGTGATCGCGCTTGCGACGGCGGACAAGCTCCGCACCGCGAGTCCGTGGGTCGTCGCGCAACTCGCCGACATCGACCACCTGGTCACCGACGGTAGCGGCGACCTGACACGCCCATATACGAGCGCCGGCATCGACGTGGTGGCGGTATGACGCCACGCCTGGCGACGTTCACGGTCTTCGCGATCAACGGCGCGATGATGGGAACCTGGGTCGCGCACATCCCGTGGTTGCAGGACCACCTCGCGATCTCGAAGGCGACGCTCGGGTTGTGCCTGCTGTGCATTGCCGCGGGCGCGCTCGTCTCGATGCCGCTGACCGGCCACATCCTCGAGGGCCGCTCAAGTGCCTCGGTGACGCGCGCCGTCACGCTGATCTTCTGCCTGATGTTGCCGCTGCCGCTGCTGGCGACGAGCCCGATCATGCTCGCCGCGATCCTGTTCGTCTTCGGGGCGAGCGGCGGGGCAATGGACGTCTCGATGAACGCGCACGGCGTTGTCGTCGAACGAGAGCTGGGCAGACCGATCATGTCCTCGCTGCACGGTGGCTGGAGCGTCGGCGGGTTCCTCTCGGCAGGTCTGGTCGCGATCGCCGCCGCGGCGGGAGTCGACCCACGGCTGGAGAGCCTGCTCGTCGGGGTTGCGCTCTGGGTCGCCGCACTGTGGATCACCGGGCGGCTCGGGAAGGTATCGGCCGGTTCCAAGTCGGGGAACGCGTTCGCGCTGCCCTCGCGTGCCGTGCTGCTGATCGGGGGACTGTGCTTCCTGGCGATGATGACGGAGGGCGCGATCGGCGACTGGAGCGGGATCTACCTCCGTCACGACGCCGGCGCAAGCGGCGCGGCCGCGGCGACGGCGTTCACCGGTTTCTCCCTCGGAATGGCTGTCGCGCGGCTCGGCGGCGATCTGTTGAATGAGCGCCTCGGCGCCGGGCCGCTGATGCGCGGCGGCATGGCACTGGTGGCGGTCGCCCTCGGAGGCGTGTTGCTGATCGGCGAGACGGTCCCCGCCGTGATCGGCTTCGCCTTCTGCGGCCTCGGCATCGCGAACGCCGTGCCACTGCTCTTCAGCGCCGCGGGACGGCTCAATCGGCCCGGTCCTTCGCTCGCCGCCACCTTCACGATCGGCTACATGGGCTTCATCGTCGGTCCGCCGCTGATCGGTCTTCTCGCCGATCAGGTCGGGCTGCCGAAGACGCTTGGGCTGCTCGTAGTGGCGGCGCTCGCCGTGGCTGCGATGGGCGGCCGCGCCATCGCGACGAAGCCGACGCTGAGCTCTCCTGACGAAGACCTGGCGACCGTCGCCCCGGAACTAGAGGCTGCGACCCACAGGGTCGGCCCCTAGCATCTTCAGGGGTCATTCCGGAACACTGGGCCAGTCCAGCCGAGTGTCCCCCCACCGGGAGTGGGGCGCCGTGCCCCGGCCACGGCCTCGACCCGTGCTGGCGCGCCAGCTGCGCGCCAGTGAGCGCCCCGATCGGGCGGTCTTGAGCGGAGAACGGAGCGAACCCGTGGCGCCTCGGGATCGCCATCAGAGAACGGGATTCGCCTAGACCTGCGGGAAGGCGCCTACCGGAGTCGAACCGGTGTACTGGGTTTTGCAGACCCATGCCTAACCACTCGGCCAAGGCGCCGCGCGGCGGTCATCGTATCGGCGCCACCTGCGCGGGCTCGAGCACCTCGTCGAGGAAGTCCGTGGCCCGTTGGAACACGTCCACGCGGTTCGCGAGCTTCTCGACCATGTGGCCCTCGTCCTCGTAGATCACGAGCTCGCAGCGCACGCCTCGGCGCGCCAGCTCGCCGTGGATCGCCTCCGACTCGCTCACCGGCACGCGCGGGTCGTTGCGTCCGTGCTCGATGAAGAGCGGCGCCTTGATCGCGTCCAGCCGGCTCCAGGGAGACAGGCGCTCGAGCAGCTCGGGATCGCTCAGCGGCCCGTACTCCCGCTCGCGGACCGCGCGGCGCCACACCGACGTGTTCTCGAGGAACGTGCGCAGGTTCGAGATGCCCACGAACTCGATGCCGGCCGCCCAGAGCTCCGGCTGGAACGCGAGGGCGGCGAGCACCATGTAGCCGCCGTACGAGCGCCCGTAGACGACCGCGCGCGAGCCGTCGACCTCGGGCCGCGCCGCGAGCCACGCGTGCAGCGCCGCGAGATCCGCGACCGAGTCGAGCCGCTTCTCCACGTCGTCGAGGTGTTCGAAGCGCTTGCCGTAGCCGCTCGAGCCGCGCACGTTCGGAGCAGCCACGGCGTAGCCGCGCGCGACGAGGAACTGCGTCAGCGCGCCGAAGCCCGACGAGTACCACGGCCGCCATTGGCTCTCGGGCCCGCCGTGCACCGTCACCACGACCGGGAACGGCCCGTCGCCCTCGGGCAGGAAGAGGAAGACCGGGATCGACTCGCCGTCGAAGCTCTCGTAGCGGTGCAGGGACGGCTCGACGCCGTCCTCGACGCTGCCGAGACCGGTCAGCTTCGTTGTGCGCGCCCCCGCCCCGAACTCGTGCACCCAGACCTGATGCGGCTCCGTGGGTGTCGAGAACGCGAATGCGGCTCGCTTCCCGTCGGGCGAGAAGACGAAGTGCTCCGCGATCCCGTCGCCGGGTAGGAGGCCGTCCAGCCGGGAGTAGCCGTCCACGTTCGCCACCGCCAGGAGGAGTCGGCCGGTCTCGTCGCCGAAGCACTCGAGGTCCCAGTCCTCCGCGCGCTCGACCTCCCAGCCGCCACCGAGCGTGTAGCGCGAGATCGCGAAGGTGTCGCGACCTTCGTTCGTCGCGCAGAAGAAGCCGGACGAGTCGGGGAGCCAGACCGGATCCGCGTACTCGGCTGCGCCTTCGTGCGGCGTCACGTGCACGACCTCGCCGGTCTCGAGCCCGAGCAGGAACAGGTTCGAGTCACCGCTCGCGTCGCCGAGCCGGCCGGCGACGAGCCACCGCCCGTCCGGGGAGAAGTCACCTGGACTGCAGAGACCGCCCAGCTCGAAGCTGCGCTCGGCGCCGTCGTCGAGCCGCCGCACGACAACCTCGAAGTCGCGGCCGTTGCGGCGGTTCGTGGCATAGGCGAGCAGCGAACCGTCGCGCGAGAGGTGCGGCGAGCGGTGGATGTAGCGCGGATCCACGACGAGAGGCTCGCCTTCGAGATAGAGCTGCGTCCGCTCGTTTCCGCCCTCGTCGATCTCGAGCAGCAGACGGTCGTCCGGCAAGAGCTGCCCGCTGACCGGCTCGGCGTAGTTCGTCAGCTGCTCGAGCTCGCGAGTTTCGAGCGGCAGCCGGTAGAGCTGGCGCGTCCCCGAGAGATCGCTCGCCACGAGCAGCCAGGAACCGTCGCTCGACCACGACAGCGGATACGCCTGGCGCAGCTCGAGCAGCGTCCGCAGGTCGCGGCTCACGCAGCGGTGCGGGCCAGCTCGGGGATGATCTCGTCGCCGAACGCCTGCAGCGTCTCCTCCTGCCCGTGGGTCATGAGGTAGATGTTGAACTGGTCGACGCCGATCTCCTGCAGCTCCTGCAGCTTCGCCTTCGCCTGCTCGGCCGTGCCGAGGACGCAGAAGCGGTCGCAGATCTCGTCGGTCACGAACTCGCCGTGCTTCGCGCCGACCCGCGAGTGGTCGTTGTAGTCGTAGAACTCGCGCGCCTGGACGTAGTCGGTGAGCGCCGTCGGCACCGTGCTGCCGTCGGCGCCGTAGCGGTTGATCAGGTCGACGATGTGGTTCGAGACCATGGCCGGGAACCAGCGCACCTGCTCGCGCGCGTCGGCGAGGTCGCCCGAGATGTGGGCCGGCGCGCCGACGATGCACTTCAGCTCGCCCGGATCGCGTCCCCCCTCCTCGGCCGCGCGCCGCGCGGTGGCCATGATCCACTGGATGATCTCGGGGTCGGCGAGCTGGATGATCACCCCGTCGCCGACGCGACCCGCGACCGCGAGCGCCTTCGGCCCGTAGCCGGCCACCCACATCGGGATCCGCGGCAGCTCCGGGCGCACCCACTTGAGCTGGAGCTGCTTGTCGTTCCACTCGACCTCGCCGCCGTTCATCAGCTCGCGCACCATCGCGCAGGAGCGCTCGAACTCCGCGACCCTCATGGGTTGGCGGCCGATGTAGCGGACGGCCGAGTCGCCGCGACCGACGCCCATCGCCATCCGCCCGTTCGAGAGGTCCTGGAGCGTCGCGTAGGCGCTCGCTAGCACCGTCGGGTCGCGCGTGGCCGGGTTCGTCACAAAGTGGCCGAGGTGGATCGTGGAGGTCTCGCGCGCCGCGACCGCGAGCATCGGCACGGACTCCTGCCAGAGGACGTGCGAGTCGTACGTCCAGGCGTAGCCGAAGCCGTGGCGCTCGGCGAGCTGGATCAGCTCGAGCCAGCGCGAGAACGGCGGATCCGGGAGGACCGTGACACCGAAGTCCATCCCCCCGAGCCTAGCGCGGCGTGACGAGCTCGTAGCTGCCCGCGACCAGCTCGCGCACCAGGTCGTCCGTCGCCGCGCCGCCGATCGTGACCGTGAGCCAGTGCCGCTTGTTCAGGTGGTAGCCGGGCTCGATCTCGTCGTACGTCCCGCGCAGGTGCTCGCCGAGCTCGGGCTCGCACTTCACGCTCACCTGCAGCGGCTCGCGCCTCAGCCGGGCGAGCGCGAACATCTTGCCGCCCACCTTGAACACGGACGTCTCGGGGCCGAACGGGAACGTCTCCTCCGCGTCCGCGAGCCTCAGGCAGAGCCTGCGCAGCTGCGCAGGCGTCACTCTCGGTCGAGCACGACGACCGGGATCTCGCGGTCGGTCTTCGCCGCGTACTCGTCGTAGTGCGGCCAGAGCTCGTTCATCTGCTGCCAGAGCCGTTCGCGTTCCCCGCCTTCCGCCACCCGGGCGCGAACCGGCCAGCGGTCGCCCATGACCTGGATCTCCGCCTCGGGGTGCGTGCGCAGGTTCCGGTACCAGCCGGGATCCTCCGGCGCGCCGCCCTTCGAGGCCACGAGCACGACGGCGTCGCCGTCGCGGCCGAAGATGAGCGGGTTCGTACGCTGCTCGCCGGTGGCACGCCCGGTGGTGAAGAGGATCGCGATCGGCGCGTCCTCCTTCCAGCGGTAGCCCATCTCCCCGTTCGTCTCGAGATAGCTCCGGACGTGCTCGTCGCCGAAGAGGTGCGACGCCGATTCGAGCGTGCTCATGCGAATGCCTCCAATGCCTTCGTGGTCAGCCTGTCGAGCGCCTGCACCGAGAGCTCGAGGTGCTCTTCCTTCGTGTCCTCGAGCTTCGTGTGCGAAAGCCCCCGCAGGGACTGAACGAACAGCATCACGGTCGGGATACCCGCCCGCGCCACCTCGGCCGCGTCGTGGAGCGGCCCCGACGGCAGACAGTGTGTCGAGCCTGCGACCTCGCGCACCGACTCGTCGGCGAGCTCGAGCAGGCGCTCGTCGAAGGGGATCGGCTCGATGCTCCAGATCCGCTTCCACTCGACCTCGATGTCCTCCTCACGCGCGAACCGCTCGCTCGCTTCCTGCGCGAGCCCGAGCAGCCGCGCGAGCTTCTCGGCGTCGAGGTGCCGCTGGTCGAGGAGCTGCTCGGCCGTCTCAACGACGGACGTGACGATGCCCGGCCGGCAGACGACGCCGCCCGACGTGCAGACCGCTCCGTCGCCGACCTCCGCCGCGATCGGCCGGACCTCGAGCGCGAGCTTCGCGGCGCCGGCGAGCGCGTCGCGGCGCTGGTCCATCGGCGTCGAGCCGGCGTGCGCGGCCTGGCCGCGCCACGTGACGAGGTGGCGCTCGACGCCGAACGTCCCGAGGACGACGCCGAGCGGGAGGTCCAGCGCCTCGAGCACCGGCCCCTGCTCGATGTGGAGCTCGAGATACGCGGCGGCTCCTTCCAGCTGGGTGCGCGCGTCGAGCGCGCGGTCGAGGTCGACGCCGTGCTCGGCGAGCGCGTCCGGCAGGGCGATCCCGTCGGCGTCGCGGCGCTCGCGCAGCTCGTCCTGGTCGCTCAGCGAGCCGGCGGCCGCCGAGGAGCCGAACAGCGAGCGGCCGAAGCGCGCGCCTTCCTCGTCCGCCCAGTTCACGAGCCGCACGGTCAGCGGCGGCGTCCTGTCTTCGGCGATCCGGCGCAGCACCTCGACCGCGGCGACGACGTTGAGGCAGCCATCGAGCCAGCCGCCGTTCGGCACCGAGTCGATGTGGCCGCCGAGCAGCAGCGCACGGTCCGACTCGCCGGGCAGCGTGAACCACTGGTTCCCCGCCTCGTCGACCTCCTCCTCGGCGCCGATCGGGACGACCTTCTCGCGCAACCACTGACGCGCCCGTTCCCACGTCTCCGTCCACGCGACGCGCTGCGCCCCGTTCTCGTCGCCGGTCAGCTCCTGCAGCTCGCGCAGTTCCGCAACGGTCCGGTCCGGCGACAGGCCCACCGCGGGAGCTTAGACTCGCAGGCGATGTCGATCCTGATTCGTGGAGGGCGGATCGTCACGGCCGCCGACGACTTCGTCGCCGACGTGCTGGTCGAGGGCGAGCAGGTCGCGCTGATCGGCGCCGACCTCGACGCCTCGGCCGACCGGACGATCGACGCCGACGGCAAATACGTCCTGCCGGGCTGCATCGACCCGCACACGCACCTGGACATGCCCTTCGGCGGCACGGTCACGATCGACGACTTCGAGTCGGGCCAGGGCTCGGCCGCGTGCGGCGGCACGACCTGCCACGTCGACTTCTGCATCCAGGGCCGGGGACAGACCTTCGCGCAGGCGCTCGAGGGCTGGCACGCGAAGGCTGACGGCAAGGCGCTGATCGACTACGGCTTCCACATCGCGGTCACCGACCTCGACGACGGCGGCACGCTCGAGGAGCTCGCCACGCTGCCGGAGCAGGGCGTCACCTCGTACAAGCTGTTCATGGCGTACAAGGGCGTCCTCCAGGTCGACGACGAGACGCTGTTCCGCGCGATGCAGGTGGCGGCGGCGAGCGGTGCCCTCGTGATGGTGCACGCCGAGAACGGGGATGCGATCGACGTCCTCGTCCGCGAGGCGCTCTCCCGTGGCGAGACGGAGCCGATCCACCACGCGCTGACGCGCCCGCCGGAGCTCGAGGGCGAGGCCACGAACCGCGCCGTCCAGCTCGCGCGCATCGCCGGCAGCCCGCTGTACGTCGTCCACGTCACCTGCCGGGAGGCGGTCGAGCCGATCCGCCGCGCGCGCGAGCAGGGCTGGGACGTCTGGGGGGAGTCGTGCACGCAGTACTTCTTCCGGTCGATCGACGACCTCGCGCAGCCGAACTTCGAGGGCGCGAAGTACGTCTACTCGCCGCCCGCGCGCGACGCGGCGAACCACGACGTGCTGTGGGACGCGGTGCGGACCGACGCGTTGTCCGCGATCTCGACCGACCACTGCGCCTTCCTCTGGGACGGACAGAAGACGCTCGGCAAAGACGACTTCACGAAGATCCCGAACGGCGGCCCCGGCCTCGAGGACCGGCTGAAGATGATCCATCACTTCGGCGTGCGAGAGGGGCGCATCGGCCTCCACCGGATGGTCGATCTTCTCGCAACGCAGCCGGCGAAGCTGTTCGGCCTCTATCCGCGCAAGGGCGCGGTGGCGGTCGGCGCCGACGCCGACCTCGTCGTCTTCGACCCCGAGCGGCGGGAGACGATCTCCGCCTCGACGCACCACTCGAAGTGCGACTACAACCTCTACGAGGGGACCGAGGTCGTGGGCGCACCCGAGCTGGTGCTGCTGCGCGGCCACGTCCTCGTGGAGGACGGCGAGCTCGTCGGCACGCCGGGGACGGGACGCTTCGTACGGCGGGCGAAGTTCGGCCAGCCGCTCGGGACCGGCGCCTTGGCGCGCTAAGCAGGGCTTTTTTTACGCTGGACGAACAAAACCTTCGCTAGCCTCATGACACCCGTGGGGTCCCTCATCGGAAAGCGGCGTGGGCGCCTCGGGCTGCTCGCCGGACTCGCGCTCGCGTTGACCGCGATCCTGTCGGCGAGTACGTCCAGCGCTGCGACCGCGCGCGCCAAGGGCCTCGACGTCTCGAACAACAACGGAGCGATCAACTGGACGAAGGTCGCGCACGCGGGCTACCACTTCGCGTTCGGGAAGGCGACCGAGGGCACGGCCTACTCCGACAAGACGTACACGACGAACCGGAACGGCAGCGAAGGCGCCGGCCTCGTCTTCGGCGCCTATCACTTCGCACGCCCGGCCGGGGGAGGCCTGGCCGCCGCAACCGCGAGCGCGATCAAGCAGGCCAACCACTTCCTCGCGGTCGCGGGGCCGCAGCCTGGAGAGCTGCCGCCCGTGCTCGACCTCGAGAAGACGGGCAACCTGCCGAAGCAGCGCCTCCTCGCCTGGGCCCTGGCGTGGCTCGGCCAGATCGACGCCCGCACCGGCGTCGAGCCGTTCGTCTACACCTCGCCGCTCTTCTGGAAAGGAAGCCTCGGCGACTCGACGGCTGCGGCGGCCGCCGGCACCGGGCTCTGGGTCGCACACTGGACGTCGAGCAGCAAGCCGCTCGTTCCCGCGCAGAACTGGGACGGCGACGGCTGGCGCTTCTGGCAGTGGTCGAACTGCGTGACGGTGCCCGGCGTCAAGCACTGCAGCGACGGCGACCGGATGAACGGCACGAACCTCGATTCGGTCGCCATCGCCGCCTATCCGAGCGGCGTGCCCCTCCTCTCCACCCCACCGACCGTCGTCGGGCCTCCCGAGGCCGGTCAGCTGCTGGCCGCCGTGCCGGGCGTGTGGGAAGGCGGCAAGCCGCTCGTGTTCACCTACCAGTGGAGACGCTGCGACGCCGCGGGCGCCACGTGCGCGCCGATCTCCGGGGCGACCGCCGAGTCCTACCGGCCGGTCACCGCCGACGTCGGGCACTCGCTCAAGGTCTTCGTGACGGCCGCCTCCGCGGCGGGCAATGCGAACGCCACGACCGTTCCGACCGTTGCCGTCACCCCGGCCGGCACCTCGCCCGGCGCTCGCCCGACCAACCTCACGGCCCCGCAGATCCTCGGCTCGCCGCAGGACGGCCAGATCCTGACGAGCTCGGTCGGGACCTGGACGGGCTCTCCGACGAAGTTCACCTATCGCTGGCGGCGCTGCAACGCGAGCGGCGCTTCCTGCATCGCGATCCCGCACGCGACCGGGCCGCGCCGGACGCTGACCCCCGACGACATCGGCTCGACGCTCTCGCTCGTGGTGACCGCGACCGGCCAGGGCGGCGCCACGTCGGCGACGACCTCGGCGACCGGCGTCGTCGTGGCCGCGCCGCTGCCGCCGGTCTCGGTCGGGACCCAGACCGTGCGCCGCGGCATCGCAGGCAACCTCCAGACCGACGACGGACGCGCCACCGTCACCTGGCAGCCGGGCGCGGTCCCGGTCGGGAAGACCGTCTCGCTCACCACCTTCGAGGGCACGCTCGCGCTGCCGGGCAGCGAGGTTTCGCTCTCGGTGCCGGGGCTGACGTCCAAGGGATTCCGCTGGCCCCTCGACCTGACGTATGCGCAGCCGCAGCCTGCCCGGACGGTGCTCGGCTACTCCACCGACGGGAAGGTCTACCACTCGGTGCCGTCGCTCGAACCGGCGCAGCTTCCGGCCGGCACGGCGGTCGGCTGGTACGTCGACCCGAACAACCTCACCCATGTTCTGACGCGGACGCCGTTCCAGATCTCCCTGTTCAAGCAGGGAGCCTGGGGCGACCCGACCTACTCGTCGGCGAACGGCCCGGCGCTCGCGACCCAGACCAAGTTCCAGACCATGCGCCATCCGGCGGACGGAAGCCTGCTCCTGCTCACGCGGCTCGCTGTGCACTCCCAGGCCCGGATGACCGCCTCGGTGGCCGGCCCGCACGGGGTGACGATCCCGGTCCTCGGCCACGGGAGCCGCTTCGGCGCGCGCCTGCGCACCGGGACCTTCCAGCTCGTCCAGTCCTACCGCCGCACGCCCGGCTCGATGCAGGTGCGGCTGAGACTCAATGCGCGCACGCTCCTGCCCGGCGCGTACCGCCTGCAGATCAGCGCAGTCGACCCGTGGGGACGGCACGGCCGCCTCATGCTGCGCTTCCGCTACCGACGCTGAGCGGTGACCGCGCACAGGCTGAGGAGCTCGTAGGCGACGTTCGCGGCGGCGAGCGCGGTCTGCTGCCCGGGCCCGTCGTACGCAGGCGAGACCTCGACGACGTCGGCGCCGGCGAGATCGATCCCGCGCAGCGCGCGCAGGCAGGCGAGCGCCTCGGCCGTCGAGAGGCCGCCGACCTCCGGCGTGCCCGTTCCCGGAGCGAACGCGGGGTCGAGGACGTCGATGTCGAAGGAGAGGAAGACGGGGCGCGGGCCGACGCGCTTCTCGACCAGGCTCGCGTAGCCGTCCGGCCCGAGCGTCCGTAGCTCGTCGCACGGGAGAACGGTGAAGCCGAGCTCCCGCGCCGAGTCGAGATCCTCCGCCGCGTAGAGCGAGCCGCGCAGGCCCGCCTGCACCGACGCGGAGGGATCGATCAGCTCCTCCTCGGCCGCGCGCAGGAACGTCGTCCCGTGGAAGTAGCGCTGGCCGAAGTACTCGTCCCAGGTGTCGCCGTGGGCGTCGAGCTGGACGAGCGCGAGCGGGCCGTGCTTGCGCGCGAGCACGCGTAGCTCGGCGAGCGTGATCGAGTGGTCGCCGCCGAGGGCGAGCGGGAAGACACCGGCCTCGACGAGCGGCGCCAGCGCCTCCTCCACCTGGCAGTAGGTGCGCTCGGTGTCGCCGGGCGAGACGGGCACGTCGCCGTAGTCGACGATCGAGAGCGTCTCGACGACGTTCACCTCCAGCGCCGGGTTGTACGGCCGCAGCAGGGCCGAGGCCGAGCGGATCGCCTCTGGACCGAAGCGCGGCCCGGTCCGGAAGGTCGTCGCGGTGTCGAAGGGGATGCCGTAGACGGCCGCGTCGACGCCGGCCAGATCCCGCGTGTGCGGCGCGCGCATGAAGGTCCGGATCCCGGCGAAGCGCGGCATCTCGCGGGCGTCGAGCGGCCGGTGGTGCGGCATCAGATCCCCGCGATCGGCCGGCCGACCGTCAGCGCGTCACGGAACTCCGCCGGCAGGTCGGCGTACGCGGCGTCGGGCTCGACGCCCAGCGCGTCGAGCGTCTTGCTGAAGAAGCACCGGGCGGCGGCGGCGAGGACGACGTCCACGATCTCGGCGTCCGAGAGACCGAGCGCGCGCAGCCGGTCGACATCGGCCTGCGTCACGGACGTCGCGTCGTCCACGACCTTCTCGGCGAGCTCCATCACAGCCCGGTCCGCATCGTCGAGCCCCTCGGGTAGTCCAGGGACGTCCGCGAAGGAGAGGAACTGCTCTGCGAGCACCTTCCCGTGCTGCAGCGAGCAGTAGCTCGAGCGAAGCCGGCGTGCAGCGGCGAAGGTCGCGAGCTCGTAGCGGCGCAGGTCCGCCGCCTTGACCGCGCCGTTCAGCTGCAGCCACGCCTTGTAGACCTCCGGCCGGAGCGAGAAGACGCGCACGAGGTTCGGCAGGTAGCCGAACTGCCCTCGCATCCCGTCGTAGATCTCGGCGACCTCGCCGTCGGCCTCCTCGTCCGGGATGGTCTCGACGAACGCCATCTCAGCGCGTCTGCGGGAAGCCGAGGTCGATCGTCGACGTCGAGGGATCGGGCCAGCGCGAGGTGACGACCTTGCCGCGCGTGTAGAAGTCGATCGCCTCGGGCCCGTAGACGTGCCGGTCGCCGAACAGCGACGACTTCCAGCCGCCGAACGAGTAGTACGCGACGGGCACCGGGATCGGGACGTTGATCCCGACCATCCCGGCCTGCACGTCGAACTGGAAGCGGCGGGCTGCGCCGCCGTCGCGCGTGAAGATCGCGACGCCGTTGCCGTACGGGCTCTCGTTGACGAGCCGCACCGCTTCCTCGTAGGTCGCGACCCGCGTGACGCCGAGCACCGGGCCGAAGATCTCGTCGGCGTACGCCCGCATCTCGGGGGTCACGTCGTCGAGCAGGCTCGGGTTGAGGAAGAAGCCCTGGTCCGGCACTCCCTCCCGGCCGTCCACCACGACGGTCGCGCCCTCGCCGGGCGCGTTCTCGACGTAGGACGCGACCTTGTCGCGATGCTCGCGCGTCACGAGCGGGCCCATCTGCGAGGCCGTGTCCATCCCGTCACCGACCTTGACCTTCGGGATCCGCTCGGCGATCGCGTCGACGAGCGGCTGCGCCACGTCACCGACCGCCACGACCACGGAGACGGCCATGCAGCGCTCTCCGGCCGAGCCGTAGCCCGCGGAGATCGCCGCGTCCGCCGCCGCGCCCACGTCGGCGTCCGGGAGGACGATCATGTGGTTCTTCGCGCCGCCGAGGGCCTGGCAGCGCTTGCCGTTCGCAGTCGCATGCTCGTAGACGTAGCGGGCGATCGGGGTCGAGCCGACGAAGGAGATCGCCGCGACGTCCGGATGCTCGAGCAGCGCGTCGACGGCGACGCGGTCGCCCATGATCACGTTGAAGACGCCGTCGGGCAGCCCTGCCTCCCGCAGCAGCTCGGCGACCCAGAGCGAGGCCGACGGATCCTTCTCCGAGGGCTTGAGCACGAAGCAGTTGCCGCACGCGACCGCCGGCGCCCACATCCACATGGGCACCATCGCGGGGAAGTTGAACGGCGTGATGCCGGCGACGACGCCGAGCGGCTGCCGGATCGAGTAGACGTCGATGCCCGTCGACGCCTGCTCGGAGTGCTCGCCCTTGATCAGCTGCGGGATCCCGCAGCAGTAC
The DNA here is from genome assembly GCA_963702655.1 of uncultured Actinomycetes bacterium. Taxonomy (GTDB): domain Bacteria; phylum Actinomycetota; class Thermoleophilia; order Gaiellales; family Gaiellaceae; genus Palsa-739. The sequence goes on from CAVPDO010000001.1 coordinate 801,221, forward strand.
TCGACGACCTCGAGGCCGCGCGTCACCTCGCCGAGCGCGTCGGAGAGGACCTTGCCGTGCTCGCGGGTGAGGATCTCGGCCAGCTCGTCGCGCCTCGCGTGGAGCAGCTCGCGGATGCGGAAGAAGAGCTCCGCGCGCTTTGCGAGCGACGTCTCGCGCCACGCGGGAAACGCCTCGCGCGCGGCCTGGACGGCTGCGTCGACCTCCTCGACGATCGCGAAGTCGACGGCGCCGGTCTGGCGGCCGGTCGCGGGGTTGAAGACCTGGCCGCTGCGGCCGGAGCCGCCGTCGACCCGGCGTCCGCCGATCCAGTGCGGGATGCGCGTGGCGGTGGGCGCGTCGACCGTCTCGGTCATGCCGAGTAGCGTAACGGCGCGTCCGGGCCGGAACGTACCCTCGTGTCCGTGAAGGAGCCCTGCCCGCGCTGCAACGCCGAGATGGAGTGGCGTCACGGGAGCTATCAGTGCCCCAGGTGCCGTTTCAAGGTGGGGTGCTGCGAAGGCGAGACGGGTGACTGCCGGGACCCGGGCTAGGCTCGAGGAGCTCGAGGGATCCGAGCTCGACTCCGCGAGCGAGCTGCAGGTCATCCTCTGTTGGCTCGTGCAGGACCGGGTGACCCTCGACGAGGACACGCTCAACGCGGCCCGCCGCCGCGCGATGTTCGTCCTCGCAGCGGGCGGCGACCCGCATCGCGACGTCGGCGTCGAGTCGATCGCGGCCGAGCGCCTCGCCGACGAGCTCGACACGCCGCAACGGCAGGCGCAGCTCGCCGCCGCGCTCGACGAGCTTCCGACCGAGGATCTTCCCGGGGTGACCGCCGCGGTGGAGTCGCTCCGCGCCGATCCCGGGCTTGCCTGGCGCTCGTTCGCGCTCTCGCTGCTGGCCGACGAGCTCGCCGACGAGTAGCCGATCGACCGGACGGCGACTACTCTGCACGGCAGTTCGTGGCGATCTCGAGACCGGAACCTCGCCGTCGGCTGAAGCTTCCCCGCAACCTCTCCGGCGGGCGGGGGCTCCAGCCGTACTCGCGTGCAGACGCACCGTACTTCCGCAGCAACGGCTTCTACGTCAGGGTGGGCGGGCTGGCGATCGTCGTCATGGCCGGGTTGTCGCTGCTCGCCCTGCGCGCCTGGTCGATCCAGGTGCTGCACGGGAAGCAGTACCAGCGGGCGGCGCACACACAGGCCTTCCGGACGGTCCCCCTGCTCGGCCTACGCGGCGCGATCGTCGACGACAAGGATCATCTGCTCGCCGGCACCTCCGGCTACGTCGTGATCTACGCCGACGCCGCTTCCCTCGGCTCCCGGAACGCGCACGGGATCTGGAGCCCGAGCCCGGCCGGCCTGCGAGAGCTTCGCAGGCTCGCCACACTCACCGGCCGGCGCTGGGGTGTCCTCGCCGCGCGCATCCGCTCGGACGTTCTGCACGCGCCGTTCGCGCCCGCCGTCGTCGTCGCCCGTCCGACCGCAGCGCTGGCGGCGTACCTGCAGGAGCGTCCCGGCGAGTTCCCGGGCTTCAAGGTCGAGGGAGTGTCGGCGCGGAGCTACCCGCAGGGCGCCTTCGGCAGCGAGTTCCTCGGCCTGCTCGGCCAGATCAGCAAGGGGGAGCTCAAGTCCCACGCCTACAAGAGCGCGAAGCCGGGAGAGGTGGTGGGCCAGAGCGGCGTCGAGGCCGCGTACGACTCCCTGCTCAACGCGGGCTTCGTGCAGGCGAAGATCCCCGTCAACTCGCTCGGCCAGATCGCCGGCGCCCTCCACGAGCCGCCGCCGAAGCAGCCGCCGACGCTGCAGCTCTCGATCGACACTCGCCTCGAGAACGCGGCACAGAAAGCGCTGCTCTACGGGATGGAGCAGGCGCGCCTCAACGGCAACTCGCCGACGGGAGCCTCTGCAGTCGCCATTGATCCGTGGACGGGCGCGATCAAGGCGATCGTCAGCTATCCCACGTTCAACCAGAAGCTCGCCGCAAGTAACCCGAACTACCTCTCGCAGCTCTACAAGGAGCAGAAGACGACCCCGACCTTGAATCGAGCGATCGGCGGCGTCTACCCCACGGGCTCGACCTTCAAGCCGATCATTGCCGAGGCGGCCCTCAGCGCCGGAATCATCACTCCGTCGACCTACCTTCCATGCACCGGCTCGTTCACGCTCGGAAATCACACCTTCTACAACGTCGAGCGCGGCGCCGACGAAGACATGAATCTGTCTACGGCGCTCGAGCAGTCGTGCGACACGTGGTTCTACCGTCTTGGCGCGCGGATCTGGGACGCTGACCCGGGCCGCAAGGCCACGCTGATCCAGCAGTGGGCGCGAAAGCTCGGCCTCGGCACGAGGCCGCCGGTCGACCTGACCGGGGCCGAGTCCGGCTACCTGCCGATGCCCGGAAGCTACTTCGAACGGCTCGCCGGGACGCCATACACGGAGGGCCAGGCCGTCAATCTCGCGATCGGCCAGGGAGCGCTGGAAGTGAGTCCGCTGCAGCTCGCAGTCGCCTACTCGGCGCTGATCAACGGCGGGAAGGTCGTCCGACCTCACGTCGCCGAGGCAGTGATCCGGAACGGAGTCCGCCACGCGCTCCCCTTCCCACCGGTGCGCCGGGTCAAGCTTTCGCCCTATACCTGGGCGATCCGGCAAGGCGTCTACGAGGCAGCCAACAATCCGTCCGGGACCTCGTTTCCGGTCTTCAACGGCTTCCATCCCACGATCGCCGGCAAGACGGGCACCGCCGAGACATGCGGCGTGAGCTGCCCCGATCACTCCTGGTACGCGTCGTGGGCGCCCTACAACCACCCGAAGCTCGTCGTGGTCGCGATGATCGAGAGAGGCGGATTCGGCGCCCAGGCCGCCGCGCCGGCGGTCAAGAGGATCTACCAGGCGTACTTCAACGAGCACGGCTCCTGAGCGAATCGCCCACGGTGCGGGATTGATCCGCGCGGCCGCAGCCGAGAACATACGGCCATGCCGACGTCCTCTCCGGTCACGCAGCCCGAGATCCAGGCCGAGCTGATCTCCGAGGCCTTCGGCTCCGCGGACGTCGGCTTCCTGGTCTGGGACGACAACCGGCGCTATATCGCCGCGAACGCTGCCGCCTGCGAGATCCTCGGGACGACACTCGAGGAGCTGCTCGACCGGGAGGTCGGCGGACACACGATCGGGGGCGCCGAAGCCGTCGACGAAGCGCTCGCCTCCGGCTTCGCAACGGGCAGGGCCGTGGTGAGCCGCCTCGACGGGCGGGAGGCGGTCGAGGTCTTCTACGCGACCTTCACGACGAGGACCGCCGGAATGCCGTTCATGGCGACGGTGATCGCCCCGCTACAGCCTGGCTACGAACGAGAGAGAGCGGATGATGGGACTCGAACCCACGACCTTCTGCATGGCAAGCAGACGCTCTAGCCAACTGAGCTACATCCGCGTGGGACGCGCATTCTAGCCGAGGTCGGCCCCAGGCCCGGCAGAGTCCAGAGCTTCGTTCACGAGCCGGTCGGCGTGCTCGTTCTGCTCCCGCCGCACGGCGGTGTAGCGCACCTTCCCGAGTTGCCGCGCGAGGCGCGCCGCCTCGAGCGAGAGCTGCTTCAGCGCCTCGTTCTTGACCCGGTACTCGCCGGTCATCTGCTTCACGAGCAGCTCGGAGTCGGACACGACCTCCACCTCGCCGACCTGCAGCTCGGCCGCACGCTCGAGACCGGCGACGAGCGCCCGGTACTCCGCGACGTTGTTCGTCGCGACGCCGATCGCCTCGCCGTGGGCCGCGAGCTCCGTCCCGTCTTCCGCCTCGAGCACGTAGCCGAAGGCGGCCGGGCCGGGATTTCCGCGCGCGCCCCCGTCGGTGAAGAGGCGAGCCTTCACGTGACGAGTTCGTAGATGTCGAACGCCGGCTCCTCGTACGGGTGCGCGCGGCGCAGCGCGGCGACGATCTTGTCCCGCAGCTCGGCGGGAAAGACGGTCTCGAGCCTGAGCTCGGCCACCCGTTCCTCGCGGCCCGCCCGGCCCACGCTCGGCGAGGTTCCCTCGCCGCCCAGGAACGTGCCGGTTCCTTCGGTGTACCAGGAGCAGCGCTCGTAGTCGCCGATCCGTCCCGCGCCGGCCTCGAAGAGCGCGGCGCGCACATCGTCGAGCGCCTCCCGCGGCACGAAGACGACGAGCTTGCGGTTCACGCGAACTCAGCTTCGACGGCCCGGACTGTCTCGTCGTCGAGGTCGACGCCCGACGCGGCCGCGTTGTCGCGGATCTGCTCCGGCCGCGAGGCGCCGACGATCGCGCTCGCGACGTTCGGCTCGCGGAGGATCCAGGCGAGCGCCAGCTCCGCAGGTGTGACGCCGAGCCCATCCGCTATCGGCCAGAGCCCCTGGACCCGGTCGAGCACATCGTCGGCCATGTACTCCCAGATGGAGCCGTCGCGGCGTGTTGCGGCGCGCGTGTCGTCGGCGAACGACCCTCCGGGCCGGTACTTGCCGCTGAGCACGCCCTGTGCGAGCGGCGAGTAGACGATCTGCGAGACGCCGCTCTCGCGCGACGCCGGGATCACGTCCTCCTCCGGTTCGCGGTGCAGCAGCGAGTACTCGGGCTGTGAGGAGACGATCTTCGCGAAACCCCGCTCGCGGGCGAGCTCGACCGCGCCGCGGATCTGCTCGCCGCTCCAGTTCGAGACGCCGACGAACCGGGCCTTGCCCGCGTCCACGACCTCGGTCAGAGCGCCGAGCGTCTCCTCGACCGGGACGTCGTCGTCCCAGGAGTGGCACTGGTAGAGGTCGACGTGGTCGAGCGCCAGGCGGCCGAGCGAGTCGTCGATCTGCTTCAGCACCTGCTCGCGCGAGAGCCCGCGGTCGCCGTTCGGCATCCGGCCGTAGACCTTCGTCGCGACGACGAACGCGTCGCGCGGCCGGCCCGCTAGCGCGCGGCCGAGCACCTCTTCGGAGCGGCCCTCGCCGTACACGTTCGCGGTGTCGAAGAAGTTGACGCCGTGCTCGAACGCGGCGTCGACCAGAGCGATCGCAGCGTCCTCGTCGAGGCTGCCGCCGAAGGTCGTCCACGTTCCGAGGCAGATCTCCGAGACCCGGAGATCGCTATCGCCGAGCTGCCGGTATTTCACGCTTCCGTGTCGATCTGGGCGCGCTGGAGCCGGCCGGAGTAGTCGACGTAGATCGACTTCCACTCGGTGAACACGTCGAGCGCGGCCTGGCCCGCCTCGCGGTGGCCGTTGCCGGTGTCCTTCGTGCCGCCGAACGGCAGGTGCACCTCGGCGCCGATCGTGCCGGCGTTGACGTACGTGATGCCGGCTTCGAGGTCGCGCATCGCGCGGAACGCCTTGTTCACGTCGCGTGTGAAGATCGAGGACGAAAGGCCGTAGCCGACGCCGTTCGCGACGCGGATCGCCTCGTCGAAGTCGCCGACCGGGATGAGCGCGGTCGTGGGGCCGAAGATCTCCTCGTTCGCGATCCGCATCCCGGCCTCGACGTCGCCGAACACGGTCGGGTGGTAGTAGAACCCCTTGCCGAGGTCGCCGTCGGTCGCGGGCTCGCCGCCTGTGAGCAGCGTGGCGCCCTCGTCCTTGCCGATCCCGGTGTAGGAGTGGATCTTGTCGAGCGCTGCGCGGTTGATCACCGGGCCGACGTCGGTGTCGTCCTCCCACCCCGGCCCGAGACGCATCGCCTCGGCGCGCGCCACCAGCCGCTTTCTCAGCTCGTCGTACGCCCCGCGCTGGACGATCACGCGCGAGGCGGCTGTGCAGCGCTGGCCCGAGGTTCCGAAGGCCGACCAGACGATCCCGTCCACCGCGACATCGAGATCGGCGTCGTCGAGGACGATGATCGCGTTCTTGCCGCCGAGCTCGACGTGGAGATGCTTGAGCCGCTCGGCAGCGGCCTTGGCGACGAGGATGCCCGTCTCGCGCGAGCCCGTGAAGGTGATCACCGGCACGTCGGGATGGCGGACGAGCGGTTGGCCGGCGGCCTCGCCGTCGCCGTGGACGACGTTGACGACCCCGTCGGGGATTCCCGCCTCCTCGAGCAGCTCTACGAAACGCTGCGCGAGCGCCGGCGTGTCCTCCGCCGGCTTGAGGACGACCGTATTCCCGCAGATGAGCGCCGGGATCAGCTTCCAGGAAGGGATTGCGACGGGGAAGTTCCACGGAGTGATCGCGCCCACGACGCCGATCGGCACGCGAATGCTCATGTTCCACTTGTTCTGGAGCTCGGAAGGCGTGGTCTGGCCGAAGAGGCGCCTGCCCTCACCGGCCATGTAGTACGTGATGTCGATCGCCTCCTGGACGTCGCCGCCCGCCTCGGCCTTCACCTTCCCCATCTCGCGCGTCATCAGCTCGGTGAGCGCGGCCTTCTCCTGCTCGAGCAGGCGCGCGAGGCCGAACAGGATCTCGCCGCGCTTCGGCGCCGGCACGAGCCGCCACTCGGCGAACGCCTCCTTGGCGACGTCGACGGCGCGGCCGACGTCCTCCGCGCCCGAGCGCGGGAACACGCCGATCGTCTCCCCGGTCGCCGGGCTCGTGCTCTCGAAGGTCTCGCCGGAGGCGGCATCCACCCACTCGCCGCCGATGAAATTCTTGAAGTTCGCACCCGTCGTCGTGGCCATCGCGCGAGCGTAGCGAGCGAAGCTGGCGCTTCGCTCGCTAGGTGACGGAACTGCGCGGGCCGGAAAGCGCGGTTTCCGGCCTGGGCGCCCAGGGCCGGAGGCTAAGACACGGCGTAGCCGGACTTAGCCGCAGGCCGAACCTTGCGCTCGCGCCGGCCTCCGCCGCGCGCGAGCGCGCCACACCAGCCTCCCAACCCACACAACCTCAAAGCAAAAAAGCACGGAGCCAACGGGAGACCGCGTCTCCCGTTGGCGCAGTCCCTTATCCCAGCAAGCGAAGCGCCAGCTTCGCGAGCTATCTACTCGGGCGGCTCGTCGACGTCCGGGAAGGTGCCCGGGTGGGCGCGGCGGCGGTCGCGTACGGTCCGCTGTTCCACGTTCTCGAGCCGCTGTTCTCCCTGCTTGCGGCGATCGGGCCCGTCGCGGCGATCGACGATGACGGTCACGTTCGGGTTGTTCTTGTAGTAGTCGACCATCTTGTCGTAGAGCTCGTCGGCGAGCTCGCGGGGAATGACGCAATAGATCATCGCGGGGTGATTGTAAGACGAGAATCGGCCGATAACACTCGGATGCGCCGGTATGAGGGGCAGATGCTGCGACGGCACTTCTGGTGGCTCGCACCGCTCGCCGGTGCGGCCGTCGCCGGAGCGGTCGTCGCTGCGGTGTCGTTCGGCGGCGGCTCGTCCTCGCACAAGCCGCCGCAGACGAGTCACACGCACCTTCAGCCTGCGGCGGCGGCGCTCGCGTTTCAGAAGGCCATCACGGCGGTCGTGCACGAGCTCTCGCCGTCCGTCGTCCAGATCCAGAATCCGGAAGGGCTCGGCTCGGGCATCGTCTTCGACTCCAACGGCGACGTCGTCACGAACAACCACGTCGTCGCGGGCGGCGGTCCGTACACCGTGACGGCGGGCGCGCACTCCTACAGTGCGTCGCTCGTCGGCCGCTTCGCCCCGGACGATCTGGCCATCGTCCGCGTCTCGGGGGCGAAGCTCACTCCCGCTGCGTTCGCGGACTCCGGTCGGCTGGCCGTCGGGGACTTCGCAATCGCGATCGGCAACCCCCTCGGCCTGCGCTCGAGTGTCACCGACGGCATCGTCAGCGCGTTCCGCCAGGGCGTCTCGGAGGGGAACGGCGTCGCGCTACCGCTCGTGATCCAGACGAGCGCCGCGATCAACCCCGGCAACTCCGGCGGCGCGCTCGCCGATCTCGAGGGCCGCGTGATCGGGATTCCCACCCTCGCCGCGAACGATCCGGAGCTCGGCGGCGCGGCGCCCGGCATCGGCTTCGCGATCCCGAGCAACCTCGTCAAGGACATCGCCATCCAGATCATCCGCTTCGGCCATGTCGTGCACTCGCACCGCGCCTACCTCGGCGTCCAGATCGGCGACACGAACGGCGCCGGGATTCTCGTCCAGCACATCACGGCGGGCGGGCCGGCCGCCAGGGCGGGGCTCGTGTCCGGCGACGTGATCACGTCCGTCGACGGTCAGCAGACGGCGACGGTCGACGATCTGACCAGCGTCGTCTCCGAGCTGAAGCCCGGGACGACGGTCGCGCTCCAGGTCGCGACGCAGCAGGGGGCGCACAAGACGCTCCACCTGACGCTCGGAACGTTCCCGGGAACGGGCTAGAGGCGCGCGATCTCGGGGACGAGCCTGCCCTCGTCCTCGACCTGGGCGTTCCAGTCCTTGAAGCCGTCGTCGAGCTCGCCGAGCTCGTGGCCTCGCCGCTCGAGCCGCACGGGCTGGCCGGAGTCGGGGCTCACGCGGTACTGGTACCAGGAGAGCTCCCAGGCGACGGTCACGGCCAGCTCGCCGGAGGTGCCGGAGAGCGGGACGATGCTCGCGCTCGGCTCGCCGAGGCTCTTCGCGATGCCGCCGACGGTGCGGCGGTAGGCGCTGCCGTTGAAGAGGTCGGCTGCCTCGAGCAGCGCGACCTCCGGGTCGGAGAGCTTGCGAAGGATCGGCTCCTGCCGTGCGAGAGCGCCGTCGTCGGAGGTACGCGCGAGGCCGAGGAACTCGCCGAGGTTGCGCTTGCGACGCCGGCGGCGACCGCCCTCCAGCGTCGGTGTCGTCGGCGCGCCCTCCTTGATCCAGCCTGCCTCGACGGCGAGCTCCTGGCAGAGCGGGCAGACGTCCACGAGCTCGGCGCCTTCCGTCGGCGCAAAGCTCACCGCGCGCTCGCCCATCAGCAGCGTCCGCTCGCACACCGCGCAGGACTGCGTCGTTGCGACCTTTGTAACCCTCATCCGGCCTCGGATGTTAGCCAGCTTGCGCAGGATCCTCCAAGACCGGTAATGTCTCTTACATGTGTTTTTTACATGTAGTACCAGCGGGAAGGGTCGGGTGAGAGGCCCGCGCGCACGTCGTCATCACGGCGGCCACTGGCGCGTTCTCGCCCGCGTGGAGCGGTTCGCCGAGCCGGCGCTGCTGCTCCTGCTGCGCGAGCGTCCTGCGCACGGCTACGACCTTCTCGAGCGGCTCCCGGAGCTCACGGGCGAGGCCCGCATCGAGATGGGCAACCTCTACCGGCTCCTGCGCGGGCTCGAAGAGGAGGGGCTCGTCTCCTCGGAATGGGACGACTCCTCACCCGGCCCCGCGAAGCGTCGCTACGCGATCACGCCTGCGGGCGAACGGCTGCTCGACCACTGGGTCGAGGCGCTGCAGCGCTCGCAGGAGCGCACCGCCCGCTTTCTCGCACGGTACGAGGAAAGGAGGTGAACCGAATGCATCACCGTCATCATGGCCGGGGGCGCGGCCCCCGCATGCTCTTCCGCGGCGGCTTTCCCAGCCGCGCGGAGCTGATCGAGCGGCTGGAAGGATTCCAGCGCGACCTCGAGCAGCAGTTGGCAGACGTCGCCGACGTGCTCGCGCACCTGCGCGACAGCGCGAGCGACGCGCCGCAGCAGCCTGCCGACCTCTAGTCGGCCCTAGGCCCTTGACGCGCGGGGAGCTCGTCCGGGATGGTCATCCCGTTGGAGCTCCCCGACGCGATCAGGCACGCCGCCCTCTTTCCCCAGTCGGATCTCTCGGGGTTCCCTCCGGGGCACCCGACACGCCGCATCGACGTCGAGGGCGTCTTCGTCGTCCTGCCGGACGGACTCCCTTGGGCGCTCGTCCTTCCCGAGCGCATCGAGGAGTCGCGGGTGGAGCACGTCCTCGACGCCGTACGACGACGGGCCCGAGCCGAGGAGCGGGAGCGCGCGCTGTGGTTCGTTCCGGAGGCCGCGTCGCCCGACCACCTCGCGCAGCGTCTGAAGACGCTGGGGATGAGGCCGACCGACCTCCCGGGCGCCGAGCCGCGATCCGCTCTGATGGTGTGCCTCGAGGCGCCTCCGCCCGGGCCCGAGGGCGTCGTCGCGCGACCTGCGGCGACGGTCGAGGAGTACCTCGCCGCGCAGCTCGTGCTGGTCGACGCGTTCGGGATGGACGAGGCGTTCCGGCAGGCTGCAGAGCAGCGAGCAGAGCGCCTCTGGCCGTTCCAGTCCCAGGACGGCGGGCTCAAGGCGTTCGTCGCTCTCGTCGGCGGCGAAGTCGTCGCCTTCGCAGGAGCGTCCTTCGGGCGAACCACGCTCTACCTCGCGGGTGGCGGCACACGACCCGACCACCGTGGCCGCGGTGCGTACCGGGCCCTCGTCCGCGCTCGCTGGGACGCTGCGGTCGAACGCGGAACGCCGGTGCTCACGGTCGGCGCGGGCGAGATGTCCCGTCCGATCCTGGAGCGACTCGGCTTCTCGATCGTCGGCTGGGAGGACGTCCTGCTCGATCCGCTCGACTAGCCCGCGAGAGCGCCCGCGAAGAACTCCGCGATCGCCGCAGCGAACGCGTGGCGACTCTCCTCCCACGCGTAGAACATGTGCCCGCCTTCGAAGTGACGAACGGTCAGCCGTGCGGCGGTGTCCGGGTCGAGGCGCATCAGGTTGCGCAGCCGGTCGCTCGCGTAGTACGGCGTCGCCATGTCGTAGCGGCCGTGCGCGAGGAAGGCCTTCATGTGCGGGTTGAGCGACATCCCATAGCGGAACGAGTCGGTCGCACCCTCCGGCGGCGCGAAGAAGTGGCGCGGGGTGTCCTCCTTCCAGGCCTGGTTCACCTCGAGGCTCAGCAGGCGGTACTCGCGGTCGGTCTTGACGCCGATCTCGGAGCGCAGCTGCCGGTTGACCGCCGCGGTGTAGGCCGGCGAGATCCCGGCGAGAGTCGGGTCGGGCGCTGAATGCTCCGGCCGGTCGGGGAACGGATCGGTGCCGGTGATCGTGAGGTCGTAGAAGCCGGCGACCTTGCGCTCGTCGCGAAGCAGCTCGCGCGTGAACACGAACGGCGAGATGCGTCCTTCTCCCCGCACGACGAGCTCGAGCGGCAGGCCCAGGAAGTCGGCGAGCCGCTGGAGTATGCGCTCCCGCTCGGAGGCATCGAGACAGGCGCCGCGGATGAGGAAGGTCGCATAGTCGCCGCCGGCGAACTCCTCGGCGGCTGCGCGGACCTCGTCGGGGGACGTTCCGGCCGGGAAGGCGCGCGAGCGGCCGTGGAAAGCGGCGCCGCCGGCCATCGTCGGCAGCAGGTCGACCCACTGCACGACTCCGTAGTCGTCTCCGGCGAGACCGGACAGCTCGAGCGCCGGCGAGATCAGGATCGCGCCGTTGAGGCCGATGCCGGTCTCCTCCTGCAGCATCCGCACGAGCCGGCCGACGCGGTAGCCGCCGTAGCTCTCGCCCGCGATGAAGACCGGCGAGCCCCAGCGGTCGTTCTCGGACAGCCAGCGGGCCATGAACTCGCACATCGACTCGAGGTCGCGCTTCTGACCGAAGTACTCGTTCGGATCCGGCTTCTCGCCGTCACCCGCCTGCTCCGGCTTCTTCTCCCCTTCGCCCTTCCTGTCGGGCTCGATGATGCGGCTGAAGCCCGTGCCGACCGGGTCGACGAAGACGAGATCGGCGAACCCGAGCCACGAGGACTCGTTCTGCACGAGCTGCGGCGGCAGCTCGGGCAACGTCCCGTCGGCCGGGAAGTCGATCCGCTGCGGTCCGACGGCGCCCATGTGCAGGTAGGCAGACGACGCGCCCGGGCCGCCGTTGAAGACGAACGCGACCGGCCGTGACCGGTCGCCGCCGTCGGCGACGTACGAGACGGAGAAGATCTCGGCGGAGGGCTTTTCCTTCTTGCGCAGGACGAGCCACTTCGCCGTCGCCGTGTAGCCGAGCGGCTTCGCACCGCCCGTCCACCGCGCCGTCGTCTCCGCGCCGGCCGGCGGCTCGTGATCCTTCTTCGCCTCCGGAGCCTGTTCGTCGTCCGCCACTAGACCTTCGCCTCCTCGCGCTCGCGCTTCGTCTGCTCGATGATCTTCTGGGCGACGTGCGTCGGCACTTCCTCGTAGCGGAGGAAGTGCATCGAGTAGTCGCCGCGGCCCCCGGTCATGGAGGTCAGCGCCTGCGAGTAGGTGAGAATCTCGGCCATCGGCACCTCGGCCTGCACCGTCGTCATGCCGCCGGCGGGCTCCATCCCCTGCAGCCTCCCGCGCCGCGAGTTGAGATCGCCGTTGATCGCGCCCACCGTGTCGTCGGGCACGGTCACCTCCAGCTGCATGATCGGCTCGAGCAGCACGGGATCCGCCTTCTGGTACGCCTCCTTGAAGGCCATCGAGCCGGCGATCTTGAACGCCATCTCCGAGGAGTCGACGTTGTGCTCCATGCCGTCGACGAGCAGCACGCGCACACCCTCGATCGGCGCGCCGGCGAGCTCCCCGTGCTCCATCGCCTCGCGCACGCCCTTGTCGACGGCCGGGCGGTAGCCGTGGGAGATGACGCCGCCGACGATCTTGTCCACGAACTCGTAGCCGAGCTCGCCGTCCTCCGCCGGCAGCGGCTCGAGCCTGAGCTCGCAGTCGCCGAACTGGCCGCGCCCGCCCGTCTGCTTCTTGTAGCGGTGCCTGGCGCGCGCCTCCTTGCGGATCGTCTCCTTGTACGGAACGCGCGGCGGATGGAGCTCGACCTCGACATGGAACCGCGTCTTGAGCCGGTCGACCGCCACCTCTACCTGCATCTGCGAGAGGCCCGAGAGGAGTTGCTCGCCGGTCTGCGGATCGCGCCGGAGGAGCAGCGTCGGATCCTCCTCGTGGAGGCGCCGGAGCCCGGTCGCCATCTTCTCCTCGTCGCCCTTCGCGTGCGGCGTCACGGCGAAGCTCATCACGGGCTCGGGGAAATCGATGTGAGGGGGCTCGACGGCGACCTCATGGTCGACGAGCACGTCGCCTGTGACCACGTCCTTGAGCTTCGCCACCGCGCCGAGGTCGCCGATGCCCAGCGCCTCGACGGCCTCCGAGTCCTTCCCCTGCACGACGAGCACCTGGCCCATCCGTTCCTTGGCGTGGGTGCGCGGGTCGACGAGCGTCGTGTCGCCCGAGACGGGGCCGGCGAGGACGCGGAAGCAGCTGATGCGGCCCGTGAACGGGTCGGCGAGCGTCTTGAAGATGAAGACGGCCTGCTTCGCGTCGCCGAACTCGATCGTCGTCCCCTTCTTCGCCGGCGACGGGACGCCCTCGACGAGCAGGTCGAGGAGCGCAGTCGTGCCGAGGTTCTTCGTGGCCACGCCGCACGCGACGGGATAGAGCTCGTCGCGCGTCACCGCCGACTTGAGCGCGTCGGCGACGGCTTGCTCGTCGAGCTCCTCGCCCTCGAGGTAGCGCGCCATCAGCTCCTCGTCGGTCTCGACGACCGCGTCGAGGAGCTTCTCGCGGTGCTCCTGCACGACGTCGGCCATCTCGTCGGGAATCGGCTGCGGCCCGCCCTCGCGCCCGCCGAGAGGGATCGAGGTAGGCGCACATGTGGAGGAGATCGACGATTCCCGTCAGCTCGTGCTCGCCGCCGATCGGCAGCTGGATCGCGACGCAGCGGTTGGAGAGCTGCTGCCGCGCCGCCTCGAGCACGCGGAAGAAGTCGGCGCGCTCACGGTCGAGCATGTTGACGAAGACGACCCGTGAGAGCTCCTGCTCCTCGGCCCGCTTCCAGACGCGCGAGGTGTTGACCTCGACGCCCATCACGCCGCTGAGGACGACGGCGACTCCCTCGACGACCCGCAGCGCCGCGTACGTGTCCGCCTGGAAACCCGCGTCGCCGGGCGTGTCGACGAGGTTGATCTTGCGGTCCTTCCACTCGAGGTGGCAGAGCGAGCCGGAGAGGGACATCGCCCGCCGCTGCTCGTGCTCGTCCCAGTCCGAGACCGTCGAACCCTGGTCGATGCTGCCCAGCCGGTTCGTCTTCCCGGCCTCGAACAGCAGCGCTTCGACGAGGGACGTCTTCCCGACACCGCGGTGTCCGGCGACGGCGATGTTGCGGATCTTCGTGGGCTCGGTTGCAGGCATCGGAGACGTGTCCTCCTCGGTCGCTTCGAGCCGCATCGTATCCCTGCCGCCGAGCAGGGTTCGAGGCACTAGGCGGCGTCGGAGCGGCCCGAGGACGCGATGTGCGCCTTGAGCCGGAGGATCGCCTTCGTGTGGAGCTGCGACACGCGCGACTCGGTGACGCCGAGCACCTCGCCGATCTCGCGCAGGGTCAGCTCCTCGTAGTAGTAGAGGGTGACGACGAGCTTCTCGCGCTCGGGAAGGCGCGCGATCGCGTCGGCGAGCGCCTCCTTCTGCTCGGTCACCGAGAGCGTGCCCTGCGGATCGGGAGCGCTCTCGTCCTCGATCGTGTCGATGAGCGCGACCTGGTCGCCGGTCGAGCCCGAGACCGTCCAGAGCTCGTCGAGCGCGGCGATCGAGGAGCGGGCGATCTCGCCGAGGCTCTCCTCCAGCTCCTCCTCGGTGATCCCGAGCTTCTTCGCGATCTCCTCGTCGGTCGGCGCCTGGCCGGTGCGCGCCTCGAGCTCGCCGATCGCGCGCTCGATCTGACGGGCGCGGGCGCGGACCGAGCGCGGCACCCAGTCCATCGAGCGGAGCTCGTCGATGATCTGGCCCTTGATCCGGGCCATCGCGTACGTCTCGAACTTCACGTCGCGCGCCGGGTCGTAGCGCTCGATCGCGCCGATCAGGCCCAGGAGCCCGTACGAGACGAGGTCGCCCTCGTCGACGTGGGCGGGCAACCCGGAGCCGAGCCTGCCCGCGACGTACTTCACGAGCGGCGCGTAGGTGAGGATCAGACGGTCGCGGATCTTCTGATCGCCGGTCCGCCGAAAGTCGAGCCAGAGCTGTTGTGTCTCGTCGGCCCGCGTCGCCACGACCGAGAGAATACGGCGTCCTGCGGCGGACTCCTCAGTACTTCAGCGCCGGCGGCTGCGGAATGCGCCCAGCGCGAGCGTGGCCAGCCAGCCGGCGACCGCGAGTGCTGCGGCGCCGACGACGAGCCGGCGCGGGTCGTCTCCGGCCGCGAGCGCGTATACCGCGACGGCGGCCAGCGCGGCCGCGAGACCCGCGAACAGCATCCCGAGCGCGTGCCGCTGCACGCGCAGAAGTTACTCGGGCCGCGGCGTTGAGGCGAAAACCCGCTCGGTACACTGGCTCACCGCACAGGGGCGTAGCTCAGTTGGTAGAGCGGCGGTCTCCAAAACCGTAGGTCGGGGGTTCGAGTCCCTCCGCCCCTGCTGCTCAGACCGCTTCGAGCGAGAGCTGGCGGAAGTCGGTGAGGCCGGAGACGCCGACGCCGACGAGACGCAGGGCGCCGGGGCGGTCGCGCAGGCCGCGGTCGAGCTGCCGGCAGGCGAGCTCGCCGATGGTCTCGGCCGCGTCGATGCCAGCGTCGACCGAGGTCGAGCGGCTGCGGATGGAGAAGTCGGCGTAGCGGAGCTTGGTGGTCACCGTACGCGCGACCTGGCCGCTGCGCTGCAGCGCGCCGGCGACCTCGACGGCCATTCCCCGCAGCTCCTCGTGGAGCCGCTCGCGGTCGGAGATGTCCCGCTCGAACGTGTTCTCGACGCTGATCGAGATCCGCTCGGTGTCGAGTTCGAGCTCGCGCGGATCGATCCCGCGGGCGCGGTCGCGGAGCATGGCGCCGACGGCGCCGGGCAGGAGCCGGCGAACGCCCTCGTCCGCGAGCGCGGCGAGACCGCCGATCGTCTCGATGCCTGCGGCACGCAGCCGTTCCTCGGCCTTCGGCCCGACGCCCGGCAGCCGGCGCACGGCGAGCGGCGCCAGAAACGCGGCCTCTCTTCCACGCGGCACCACGACGAGTCCGCCCGGCTTGCGCGCGTCGCTCGCGACCTTGGCGACGACCTTGCACGGCGCGACCCCGAGCGAGCACGTGAGGCTCGTCGCCGCGCGCACGGCGGTCTGCACGGCTTCCGCCACGACCCGCGCGGCGAGGAAGTCGCCGGCGACCTCGCCCAGGTCGAGGTAGCCCTCGTCGATGCCGGTCTGCTCGACCGTGGGAACGATGCCGCGCACGGTGTTCCAGACGGTGCGGGAGTGCTCGCGGTAGACCGAGTGGCGCGGCCGGACGAAGACGGCCTGCGGGCAGCGGCGGAGCGCCTCGGCGCAGCTCATCGCCGAGTGGATCCCGAAGCGGCGGGCGACGTAGTTGGCGGTCGCGACGACACCGCGCCCGCGCGGGTCGCCCCCGACGACGAGCGGCTGCTTGCGAAGCTCCGGGTTTTCCAGCTCCTCGACACCTGCATAGAACGCGTCGAGATCGAGGTGCGCGACGATCATCCGAACAAATGTACGTACCCGTCCTGACGGGACACGGCCGGAACCAGGTTCCGGACGTGTCCACGACGGACGTGCTGGTTAGGCTCCGAGCGTGGCCGTCCTGACCTCGCAGCTCGACCGCGCCGCCGAGGAGTTCGCCCGCCGCCGCGAGCGGATGAAGGAGCTCGTCGCCGAGGTCCGCGAGCGGACGGCGCAGGTCGCCCGCGGCGGCGGCGAGAAGGCCACGGAACGGCACCGCTCGCGCGGCAAGCTGCCCGCACGGGAGCGGGTCGACCGCCTCGTCGATCCCGGCACGGCCTTCCTCGAGCTGAACGCGCTCGCCGCCTGGGAGCTGTACGACGGCGGCGCGCCGAGCGCGGGCATCGTGACCGGCGTCGGCGTCGTCGAGGGCCGCGAGTGCGTGATCGTCGCGAACGACGCCACGGTCAAGGGCGGCTCGTACTTCCCGCTCACGGTGAAGAAGCACCTGCGCGCCCAGGAGGTGGCGGAGCAGAACCGGCTCCCGTGCCTCTATCTCGTCGATTCCGGCGGCGCCTTCCTGCCGCTCCAGGCCGAGGTCTTCCCCGACCGCGAGCACTTCGGCCGGATCTTCTACAACCAGGCGCAGATGTCCGCGCAGGGCATCCCGCAGATCGCCGTCGTGATGGGCTCGTGCACGGCGGGCGGCGCGTACGTGCCGGCGATGTCGGACGAGACGGTGATCGTGCGCGGCACCGGCACGATCTTCATCGGAGGCCCACCGCTCGTGAAGGCGGCCACCGGGCAGGACGTGACCGCGGAGGAGCTCGGCGGCGCCGACGTCCACACGCGGCGCTCGGGTGTCGCCGACCACTACGCGACCTCCGACGAGCACGCCCTCGCGATCGCCCGCGGGATCGTCCGGCACCTCGAGGGGCGCAACCCGGCCCCGACCTGGGACGTCGCGACGCCCGAGCCGCCGGCGCTCGACCCGTCCGACCTCTACGGGCTGATCCCGGAGGACTTCCGCCACCAGGTCGACCCGCGCGAGCTGATCGCGCGGATCGTCGACGGGTCACGCTTCCAGGAGTTCAAGCAGAACTACGGCGAGACGCTCGTGACCGGCTTCGCGCGGCTCGAGGGCTTCCACGTCGGGATCCTCGCCAACAACGGCGTGCTGTTCGCCGAGTCGGCGCAGAAGGGCGCGCACTTCGTCGAGCTCTGCTGCAAGCGGCGCATCCCGCTCGTCTTCCTCCAGAACATCACCGGCTTCATGGTCGGCACCGAGTACGAGGCCGGCGGCATCGCGCGCGACGGCGCGAAGCTCGTGATGGCCGTGGCGAACGCGCAGGTGCCGAAGTTCACCGTGGTCACTGGCGGCTCCTTCGGTGCCGGCAACTATGCGATGTGCGGCCGCGCGTACGCGCCGCGGCAGCTCTGGATGTGGCCGAATGCGCGCATCTCGGTCATGGGCGGCGAGCAGGCGGCGACCGTCCTCTCCATGGTCGGCGAGGTCGACCAGGACGAGATCCGCGCGAAGTACGAGGAGGAGGGCAACCCGTACTACTCGACGGCGCGCCTCTGGGACGACGGGATCATCGACCCGCTCGACACGCGGCGCGTGCTCGCGCTCGGGCTCGCCGCGGCGCGCAACGCCCCGATCCCGGACACGACGTTCGGCGTCTTCAGGATGTGATGGGTTACTCGGTGGTCCGCATCGAGGAGATCGAGCCGGCCGGCCCCGGGGGCGCTGTCCGTTTCGTGCGACGCGAACTCGGCGTCGAGGCGTTCGGGATCAACTGGTTCGAGTTGCCGCCGAACGCAGAGGGTCGCGAGCACGACGAGAGCGAGACGGGACAGGAAGAGGTGAACGTGATCGTCCGTGGCTCGGGCGTGTACCGGATCGAGAACGAGGAAGTCCCGTTCGCCGCCGGCACGATCTTCCGCTTCGACCCGGAGACGAAGCGGCAGGCGGTAGCAGGCCCGGACGGACTCACGATGGTGGCCGTCGGCGCCCGGCAAGGCGGTTATGAGCCGAGGGGCCCGTTCTGATCGCACGCATCCTGATCTGGAACCTGTTCGACTCGAAGACGACGCTCGAGGAGCTTCGCGAGCACCTGCCGACGCTCCCGGAGGGTGACGTCTGGATCGCGAACGAGGCGCAGGACCGATTCGGGGTGATCTCGTTCGGCGACGAACCGCCAGACCTCGGGCAGGTGCCGGAACTCATCGGCGACGAGCCGGCGGTCGCCGACGAGTTCGACGTCGTCGAGTGAGGCGCGAGCGAACGAACTGGACTGCGGTGACGGTCGCCTCCGTTCTGTTCGGCTTCTCGTTCTACGCGCTCATCAGCTGGATCGAGCAGGGCCGCCTTTCCGACATCCCGGTCTACATCCACTACGCGGAGCTGATGCGGCACGGCGGCGTCCCGTATCGCGACTTCAAGTTCGAGTACCCGCCGGCAGCGCTGCCGGCGATGCTTCTGCCCTCGTATATGAGTTGGAGCTACGCGACGTCGTTCGCAGTGCTCATGGGCGTCTGCGGCGGAGCCTGTATCGCTGCCTCGGCCTCGGCGTTGAGCGCAGTCGGCGCAGGCACGGAGCGGACGTGGGCTGCGCTGCTCGCGATCGGAATCTCGCCGCTCGTCCTCGGCTCACTCTTCGACACCCGCTTCGATCTGTGGCCGACGCTCCTCGCGCTCGGCGCGCTCGCCGCCGTCGTCCGGGAGCGGTCCCTCCTGGGCGGAGCGCTCCTCGGGCTCGGGTTCGCCGCCAAGCTCTGGCCGGCCGTTCTGCTGCCGCTCGCAATCGTCCACCTCTGGCGGCGGCGAGGGGAATCCGCTGCCCTCGCCTGCACCTCGGCGTTCGTCCTCGTCGCGTTCGTCTGCTTCGTGCCCTTCGCAGCGCTCGGCCCGGACGGACTCCGCGCCATGTTCGCCGACCAGCTGAACCGGCCGCTCCAGGTGGAGAGCCTCGGCGCCGCGGTGCTGATGGCGGCTCAGCACGTCGGGATGCGCCCGCTCGCGACCGTTTCGACGCACGGAGCGCAGGCGCTGAGTGGACGCGGTGCCGGCCTCGCAGCCGATCTGTCCACCGTGCTCGAGATCGCGACCGTCGCGGCGACCTGGATCGTCTTCGCGCGACGCCGATACGCGGACGGAGAGACCTTGCTGATCGCGGCCGCCGCCGCCGTTGCCGCACTCGTCGCCTTCGACAAGGTGCTCTCGCCGCAGTACCTCATCTGGCTCGTTCCATTCGTCTTTCTGGTGCGGGGGGTGCGTGGAATCCTCGCCGGCGGTCTGCTGTTCCTCGCCCTCGGACTGACGCAGACGTGGTTCCCCGGGCACTACTGGTCGATCGCGCTCGACCACGCAGCACCGTGGTCGTGGTACCTCCTCGTACGCGACCTCGCACTCGTGGCCCTGACCGGTGTGCTCCTGCTCGCGCTCAGCCGCGGACGAGACTCCGCAGCAGGAAGAGCAGGTTCGCCGGTCGTTCCGCGAGCCGGCGCATGAGGTAGCGGTACCACTCGGGCCCGTACGGCGTGGCCACCAGGACGTCGAAGCCGCGCCGGACGAGATCGAGCTGCAGGCCGCTCGCGATTCCGTACAGCATCTGGAACTGGAACCGCTCCTGCGGGATCCCGCGCTCGCGCGCGAACGCGATCGTGTGCTCGATCAGCGTCTCGTCGTGCGTCGCGACCGCCGTGAAGCCGCCCTCGGTGAGCGAGGTCTCCAGCAGCCGGACGTACGCGGCGTCGACGTCGCGCTTGCGCGGGTAGGCGATCTCGGCCGGCTCGAGGTAGGCCCCTTTGACGAGGCGCAGGTTCGGCCCGAGCGGCAGCAGCGCTGCGAGGTCGGCCTCGGTGCGGAAGAGATACGCCTGCAGGACGGCGCCGACGTTGTCGTGGCCGCGCTCGCGCAGGCGGCGGTAGATGCGGAGCGTGGCGTCGACGTGATGCGACTCCTCCATGTCGATGCGGACGAAGTTCTCGCGCCGCGCCGCATGCTCGACGAGCTCGGAGAGGTTGTCGTGCGCGAGCTCCTCGTCGATCGAGAGGCCGAGGTGCGTGAGCTTGAGCGCGACGTTCGTGCGCAGACCCTCGGCGTGGATGCGGTCGAGCACTTCCCGGTACGCGTCGACGACCTCGCGTGTCTGAGCCTCGTCGTGCACGCCCTCCCCGAGCAGCGTCGTGTTGGTGAGCAGCCCGCGCTCGTTCAGCCGCCGCAGGACCGGGACGGCCGCGTCGAGGCTTTCCCCGGCGACGAAGCGCGCGGCGCCGAGCCGGAAGCCGTACCGCTGCACGAAGCGCTGCAGGCGCGGGCTGTCGGCGGCGGCGAGGATCGCGCTGCGGAGGACGCTCATCGGGCGACCTCTGCCCGGTGAGCGTGTGGAGGGGGAAGAAGGGGGCAGCGTGGGGGAACCATGGTTTCCCCCACGGGAGCGAGCCAACGGCGAGCGACGCTCATCGCCAGTCGTGCACGATCCGCTCGACCTCCGTCCGCTCGGCGTCGGTCAGGCCGCGCAGGGGCGCGCAGACCTCCGGGCCGACCGGCACGCCGCGGAAGCCGAGCGCCGTCTTCGACGCCGCGTGGAAGGGAAAGCGCTGCAGCTCACCCCGCAGCGCCGTCGCTCTCTCCCCCGCTTCCGCAGTCGGCTCGCGGACGAGCGGGACGACCGCGTCGGGAAAGCTCCCGGCGAGCCCCGAGACCGCGCCGACGGCACCTGCAGCGAGCCCGCGGCCGAGCAGCGACTCGGCGCCGACGAAGACGTCGAGCCCTTCGAGCAGGTACGGCTCGAGCCGCTCCCACGGGCTGTCCGAGACCTTCATCCCGGCGAGGTTCGGCGCGCGTTCGCGCAGCCGCTCGATCACCGGGAGCGGGATCGCGTAGCCGCTGCGCGCCTCGAACTCGTAGAGATAGAACGGCACCGGCGCGCAGGCGTGGGCGGCCGCGGCGAAGTGCGCGAGCAGCTCCTCCTCGTCGAGCGCGAAGTACGGCGGCGCGATGACGGCGACCGCATCGGCTCCGCCCGAGGCAGCGTGCTCGGCGAGGGCGACGGTGTCGTGGGTCGTCTGAGCGCCGGCGTGGACGGCGACCTGGATCCGCCCGGCGGCCGCCTCGAGGAACGCCTGCGCGATCTCCCTGCGGTGCGCGGGCGGAAACATCACGCCTTCGCCGGTCGTGCCGAGCGCGAGCAGCCCGTCGACGCCGTGCCCGGCGAGGAAGTCCACGTAGGGGCCGACCGCACCGGCGTCCGGCCGCCCGTCCCGGAGCGGCGTGACGGCTGCGGCGAGAGCTCCCCTCAACACGTTCGCCACTCTAAGCTCCTCGCCGTGCCCTCGAACCTGCGCACGGAACGGGACGGCGACGTCCTCCGCATCACGCTCGCGCGTCCCGAGCGCCGGAACGCGTTCGACGCGACGGTCATCGCCGAGCTCGCGGAGGCGTTCGTCGGGGTCGGCCGCGCGCGCGCCGTCGTGCTCTCCGGCGACGGGCCGAGCTTCTCCGCGGGCGCCGACGTCGACTGGATGCGCTCCTCCGTCGATCTCGCCTACGAGGAGAACGTCGCTGACGCAAACGCGCTGCGCGCGATGCTCGAGGCAATCGACGGCTGCCCCGCGCCGGTCGTCGCCCGCGTGCAGGGACACGCCCTCGGCGGCGGAGCAGGCCTGATCGCCGCGGCCGACGTCGCGATCGCCGCGCCCGACGCCGTCTTCGCCTTCTCGGAGGTGAAGCTCGGGATCATCCCCGCCGTGATCTCACCGTTCGCGCTGGCGCGGATCGGCCCCGGCGCGGCCCGCCGCTACTTCGTGACGGGCGAGCGCTTCGACGCCGAGACCGCGCTGCGGATCGGGCTCGTGCACGAGGTCGCCGACGATCTCGACGCGGCGGTCGAACGCATGGTGGGCGAGCTCCTCTCGGCGGGACCGCAGGCGGCACGCTGGGCGAAGCGGCTCGTGCGCGAGCGGCCGGACGGGCCCGAGACCGCGCGCTGGATCGCCGAGCGGCGGACGACCGACGAGGCCCAGGAGGGCCTGCGCGCCTTCCTCGAGAAACGCCCCGCGAGCTGGCGCGGCTAGGGCTGGAACTGCTGCGCGAACGACGTCACCTTGTCGACGTCGACCGCCAGCCACACACCTGAGTCGAGCGGCTCGGTCAGCTTCGGCGTCTTCGCGCCGCCCACCAGTGCCGCGAGCTGGGCGGCCGAGACCTTGCTCGACTGCATGTTCCCGTGGGCCATCGTCAGCACGGTGCCGGTCGTCGTCGCCGGGAGCACGAACGTCAGCGGCTGGGTTCCGGCCGGCAGGACGAGATGGTCGTCCTCGACGCCCGGGCAGGAGAGAGGAGCGCACTGCTTGCCCTGCTGCTGGGCGCCGACGACGTTCGCGGTGACTCCGACCAGGAAGAGCTCGGGCTTCAGCACGAGGAGGTAGCGCTTCCGATCGGCGTGCGTGACCGAAGTGATCTGGCCGAAATAGCTCGTGTCCTGCACGCCGAGCGCGGAGCTCTGCGGCTGCTGCTGGACCGTGACGGTCTTCGTCGAGGTCACCGTCGAGGTCACCGTCGTGGTCACGGTCTTGCCGGCCCCGCAGCCGGCGAGCACGAGCGCGGCGGCGACAACGGCGGCGACAGCGGCGGCGATGCGCATGGAGCGACCGTACTCCTAGTAGGTGGGTTTGGCGAAAGCAGGCTGGCCGCCGGCACTCGCTGCTCGCCCGCTGAGCGGCGTCCTCAGTCGCGCGAATAGCGCCGCTATTCGCCCTCCCTGCGTCCTTGTCAGCGAACGAGCATCGCGCGCCGACGACGAGCGGCCTTCCGCCAAACCCTCCTAGCGGCAGTCGGCGCACAGGCCGACGATCTCGACACGATGGTCGGTCGCGACGAAGCCGCGCCGCCTCGCGGCGGCGGTCACCCAGTCGTCGAGCCCGCACTCCTGCACCTCGACGACGCGGTGGCACCGCTCGCAGAGCAGGTGGTGGTGGTGCTCGTCGCCGCAGAGGCGGTAACACTGCTCGCCTCCGTGATGCGAGAGGACGTCGACGACGCCCCTCTCGCTCAGCAGCGCGAGCGTCCGGTAGACCGTGGCCAGGCCGGCGGCGGACTCGCGCCCGCGCAGGCGGCTCCAGAGCTGCTGCGCGGTCACGTCGTCGCGTTCGCGGGCGAGCTCCTCGAGCACCTCTAGCCGGCGCGGCGTCGGGCGGACGCCGTTGCGCTGGAGCAGATCCGAGAGATCGCGCGGCTCGGCAGTCATGTCCACTATTCTAGCCGTCATGGGAATGAGAACCGTTATCGTTCTCGTCGTGACCGCCCTGGTCTTCTCCGCCTGCGGGAGCTCCACCGAAGCCGGCGGCAAGCTCGACGTCGTCGCGGCCGAGAACACGTACGGGAACATCGCCTCCCAGATCGGCGGCTCCCACGTCTCGGTCACCTCGATCCTCACGAGCCCGAGCGCCGACCCGCACCTCTTCGAGCCCGGCACGTCGACCGACCTGGCGATCGCGGACGCGAAGGTCGTGCTCCAGAACGGGCTCGGCTACGACGCCTTCATGACGAGGCTCGAGAACGCCGCCCCGAACAAGAGCCGCATCGTCGTGACGATGGCGGACGCCCTCGGCGTCCACGGGAACAGCGCCAACCCGCATCTCTGGTACGACGTCCCGCGGCTCGACCGGATCGCGGCCGCGACGGCCGACGCCTTCACGCGGGCGGATCCCTCCCACGCGGATGCCTACCGCCGTGGCCTCCGCCGCTTCGAGCGCTCGCTCGCGCCTCTACGCAGCGAGGTCGCCGTGATCCGTACCCGCTTCCACGGCTTCCCGGTCGCTTACACCGAACCCGTCCCGGGCTATCTCGTCGCGGCGGCCGGCCTGCGCAATCTGGCGCCCGACTCCTTCACCCGGCCGCTCGAGGAGGGAACCGAGCCCTCTCCTTCGGCGGTGGCTGCCACGGGCGAGCTCATCGTCCGGCACCGCATCCGCGCGCTCCTCTACAACGCGCAGGCCGTCTCCCCCAGCACGGCGCGGCTGCGGGCCGCGGCGCAGAAGGCGGGCATTCCCGTGGTGCCGGTGACCGAGACCCTGCCTCCGCATCTGACGTTCCAGCAATGGCAGCTTGCGCAGGCCCGCGCGCTCGCGGCCGCCCTCGCGAAGTGAGCGTCGTCGCGGTCGACGAGCTCGCGCTGCGATTCGGCGATCGCACGCTCTTCGAGGGGCTCGACTTCGCGCTCGAGCGGGCCGAGCTGCTTGCGGTTCTCGGGCCGAACGGCACCGGCAAGACATCGCTGCTCCGCATCCTGCTCGGCCTGCTCCAGCCGTCCGCGGGCCGGGTCGTGGTCGAGGGATGCCCGCCCCAGGAGCGGTGCCACCGGATCGGCTACGTCCCGCAGCAGCGTGTGTTCGACCGGGACGTCGTCCTGCGCGGCCGCGACCTCGTCCGGCTCGGGCTCGACGGCCACCGCTGGGGCTTCGGACCCTTCCGCTCCGAGGACCGCACGCGGGTGGACGCCGTGCTCGCCGAGGTCGGCGCGACGGCGTACGCGGACGCGCCCGTCGGCCGGCTCTCGGGCGGCGAGCAGCAGCGGCTGCGCGTGGCTCAGGCGCTCGTCTCCGACCCGGTGCTGATCCTCGCCGACGAGCCGCTGCTCTCCCTCGACCTCGCCCACCAGCGAGGCGTCGTCGACTTGCTCGACGCACGCCGGGAGAGTGCCGGCACCCCGGTCGTCTTCGTCACCCACGACGTCAATCCGGTGCTCCACACGGTCGACCGGGTGCTGTATCTGGCACCCGGCCGGTGGGCGATCGGAGCGCCGGAAGAGGTGCTGACCTCCGAAACGCTCTCACGGCTCTACGACACCGAGGTGGACGTCCTCCGCGTACGCGGCCGCGTCGTCGTGGTCGGGACGCCGGACGACCAGCACGTCCACCACGTGGAGAACGACCACTGATGTTCACCCAGTTGCTCGGCGAGCCCTTCGTCCACACGGCGCTCTGGGCCGGTGCGGTCGTCTCCGTCGTCTGCGGCGCGATCGGTGTGTTCGTCGTGGCACGCGGGATGAGCTTCGCCGTGCATGCGATCTCGGAGCTCGGCTTCACCGGCGCGACCGGTGCGCTCGTGCTCGGTCTCAGCCCCGTGCTCGGGATATTCGGCGGCTCGCTGCTCGTCGGGCTCGTGCTCGGGCTCCTCTCCCTTCGCGGGCGGGAACGGGACGCCGCGATCGGAGCGGTGCTCGCGTTCGGGCTCGGCTTCGGCTATCTCTTCATCACGCTCTATCAGGGCTACGCGACAGAGGCGATAAGCCTGCTGTTCGGCAACATCCTCGGGGTCTCCGACACGCAGTTGCGGAGCCTCGTCATCGTCGGAGCGGTCGTTCTCCTCGGCCTGGCGCTGCTCTACCGGCCGCTGTTCTTCTCGAGCGTCGACCCGGAGATCGCGGCGGCGCGGGGGGTGCCGCTGCGCGCGCTCTCTGTTGCGATCTTCCTTCTGCTCGCGCTGACCATCGCCGAGGCGATCCAGGCCGTCGGCGTCCTGCTCGTGCTGACGCTCGTGATCACGCCTGCCGCGGCCGCCCAGCGCCTGACGGGACGACCCACGCTCGCCCTGCTCCTCAGCGTCGCGATCGCCCTCGTCTCGACCGAGGGCGGGATCCTGCTCTCGCTGGCGAAGTCGTGGCCGCCGAGCTTCTTCATCACCACGATCTCGTTCGCGTTCTACGTCGGGGCCCGGTTGTACGACTGGAA
Organism: uncultured Actinomycetes bacterium; assembly: GCA_963702655.1. Classification (GTDB taxonomy): domain Bacteria; phylum Actinomycetota; class Thermoleophilia; order Gaiellales; family Gaiellaceae; genus Palsa-739. The sequence continues at coordinate 827,131 of CAVPDO010000001.1, forward strand.
CCGCGGCCGTCAGAGCCGCTTGATCTCGAGCCCCCCGCGGCGGACGTGGGCGGTGAGGTAGCGAGCGCCGTCCGGTCCGGCGGCGAGCGCACGCCGCGCACCCTTGTCGACGATGGTCGCCTCCCCGGCGCCGAGGTCGCGTGCCTCGCCGTCGACGGTCAGCGTCACGGAGCCGGCCACGACGACGTAGAGGACGTCGCGCTCCTCGTTCACATGCTCGGCCGGGCCTTCATCCGCCCGCCACTCGAGCAAGGTCGCGTTGAGGTCGGCGCTCGCCGCGCCCCAGACAGGGCCGCCCGAGGGCGGCGTCACTGGGCCTGGGCGCGCAGGCTCTGCAGCAGGCGCCGCGTCACGTGGAGCGACGTCTGCGTGGCGGCCAGCTTGCCGGCGGCGACCGTGATCCTGTAATCGACGGGACGGAGCGGCAACGGCGTCCTGAACTTGCCGGTCGCATCGAGAATCGGGTGCGCGACGACGCGCCACCGTCCCTCCACGAGCCGCCAGACGGCAACCGACGCGTCCGGTCGCGGCGACACCTCGCCCGTGAGCAGGCGCGGGCTCTCTGCGTGCACCTGGACGCGCGGGGCGACCGCCACGGACACGGCCGTCCCGTTCGTGCCCGGCGCGACGAGACGGAAAGCCGTGCTGGTGCGCGGCTGCACGTGGAGCTGCAGCGGGCGCTCGACGTTCCGCACGGCCAGCCAGGCGCCGTCGCCGCTCCGCCTCTGCAGCACCGCGTCCGGCACGTTCGCCGCCCGCGCGGCGACCGTCACGCCGGCGCCGTAGAGCACATGGGCGCTACTCGCCGACAGCGACAGCTGCCCCACGGAGAACCACGTCGACAGCAGGTGCAGCTTCCTCGCCACCTGCGCCGCGCTGCGGCTGACCTCGGCGCCGGACTCCAGGTGGAACACGACCGACTCGGCCCGCAGGCTGTCGTCCCGTTGCACCTGCACGGACTCGACGGCGCTGCCGAGGCCGAGCCGCGCAGCCAGCCGCGGGGAGGAGAAGTCGTACGGGCCCCAGTCGTGGTGCGGGGAATACGTGTCGTACGGATCCGGCACCGAGCGTAGGTACGGGATCGGCGCCGAGCCGGGCCAGGCGTCCTGCGCGGACTCGGTGCGGCCGCCCGAGCTCGAGGAGTAGTACGTGCGCGCCACCCGGCCGTCCCAGGTCAGGACCTGCCCGAGCGTTGCATACACGGCGCGATCGGAGCGCGGCCGTTCGGCCGCGACGCCGCCGTAGACCTGGTCGGCGGTGGTGGGCACGAGGTCGTACCAGGAGCTCGGCTTCAGCTGCGCGACAGCGTACGAACGGGCGGCGACCGCCTGCGCCTCCAGCGCCGCCAAGCGGCCAGTGGGACGGCGACTCCGACGGAACGACGCCGCGGAGGTACGTGTCGAGCGGGAGGCCGTTCACGACGGAGACGCCTCCACCACCTCGGCTGCGGAGCACGAGCGAGCCCTGGTACTCGCGGCCGTCGAACGTGAGCGGGGCGCGGGCGCAGTCGAGGACGGCGGCGTGCCCGAAGGAGAAGCCCGCCCCGTGCCGCCGCACGGGGAAGACGAGCCGCGAGCCGACGCCGTACGTCCCGGCCGGCAGCTTCCGGGTCAGCCGCCTGCCGTCGGTCACCACCATCGGAGCCGCGCAGCCCACGGTGACGGAGGTCGCGCTCTGCGCGAGCAGGACCCGGACGTGGAGCTCGCCGACGTGGCCCATCGCCGTGCCCGGGTAGTAGTGGCCGAGGATCCGGCGGTACTTCCAGCCGTGCAGCGCGTACCCGTACGCGCCCCACTGGCTCATCCCGACGCCGTGGCCCCAGCCGTGCCCGGTCACGATCAGCGCCGTCCCGGCGCGCGCCGTGCCCGCGGTCGCACAGACGACCGCTGCCACCAGCAAGGCGGCCCCCGACCTCAGCCGCACGGCGATGCTTCCTCCACCTCGCGAGGAAGGGTAGACCCGAATCCAGGCGGTCGCCGGTTTCTCCCGGCGAAGCGGTGCCTAGACTCGGCCCATGCGCCGCCTGCTCGTCGCGAACCGAGGGGAGATCGCGCTCCGCATCTTCCGCGCCTGCGCCGCCGAGGGGATCGAGACCGTCGCGGTCGCGGCTCCCGACGACCGCGGGGCTCTGCATGCGGAGTCGGCGGACGCACTCGTCGAGATCTCGTCCTATCTCGAGCCGGCCGAGCTCGTTCGCGCCGCGCGCGACGCCGGCGCCGACGCCGTCCATCCCGGCTACGGCTTCCTCTCCGAGAGCGCCGAGCTCGCCGAGGCCGTGCTCGGGGCGGGATTGACGTGGGTCGGGCCGCCGCCGGCGGCGCTGCGCGCCGGAGGCGACAAGCTCGCGGCGAAGGACACGGCCCGCGCCGCCGGCGTGCCCGTCCTGCCGAGCGGGACGCCGGAAGAGCTCGGCTTCCCGCTCCTCGTCAAGGCGGCGGCGGGCGGCGGCGGGCGCGGCATGCGCGTCGTGCGGGCCGCGGAGGAGCTCGACGAGGCACTCGCGGCCGCGCGGCGCGAGGCGGCGGCCGCCTTCGGCGACGACTCGGTCTTCTGCGAGCGCTACCTCGAGCGTCCGCGCCACGTCGAGATCCAGCTCCTCGCCGACACGCACGGCACGGTCGCGGCGCTCGGCGAGCGCGACTGCTCGATCCAGCGCCGCCACCAGAAGGTGCTCGAGGAGTCGCCGTCGCCGGCGCTCGATCCCGAGCTGCGGGCCAGGATGAGCGAGGCGGCGGTCGCCTTCGCCCGCGCGATCGGCTACGAGAGCGCGGGAACGGCCGAGTTCGTGCTCGACGGCCGCGAGTTCTGGTTCCTCGAGCTCAACGCGCGGATCCAGGTCGAGCATCCGGTGACGGAGCTCGTGACCGGCGTCGACATCGTGCGCGAGCAGCTCCGCATCGCGTCCGGAGCGGCCCTGTCCAACCTTGTAACAGACTGTTACTTGCGGGGGCACGCGGTCGAGGTGCGGCTGTACGCCGAGGACCCGCGCTCGCTCCTGCCCCAGGCCGGCCGACTCGAGCGGCTCCGGCTGCCGGACGGGATCCGCGTCGATTTCGGAGTGCGCGAAGGGGACGAGATCGGCATCGCGTACGACCCGCTGATCGCGAAGCTCATCGCCGCCGGAGATACGCGCGAGGAGGCGTTCGACCGACTGGGCCGCGCGCTCAACGAGACCGAGATCGGCGGCGTGACGACGAACCTCCCGTTCCTGCGCTGGCTCGTCGGGCATCCGCTCGTCCGCGCCGGCCGCGTCACAACCGCGTTCCTCAGCGAGAACCCACCGCTGTCGGAGCCGCCGACCTCCGTTCCGGCGGACGTCTGGAGCGAACCGTGGCGCCTGAACCTCCCCCCGGCTCCTTCGCGGCCTGCGCCCGACGTCGATACCGCCCACGGCGGTCACGGCTCCGGGGAGCACGAGCAGGCAGAGGTCGTCGCGCCGATGCCGGGCACAGTGATCCGCGTGCTCGTCGAGCCCGGTGCCAGGGTGGCGGCACGGCAACCGCTCGTCGTGCTCGAGGCGATGAAGATGGAGACGCCGCTCGTTTCGCCCTACGAGGCGACCGTCCGCGCCGTGCACGTCGCCGAGGGCGACCGCGTCGCGGGCGGCGCGGTGCTCGTCGAGCTGGACGAGTGACGAAGGCGGAGCGCGTCTTCGGCTAGCTGTCGGGGAAGAGCTTCTGGAGCTTCATCGCCGCGCCCATGTCACCCTTGAGCTTGAGCTTGCCGGTCATGTAGGCGCTGGTCGGGTTTTGCTCGCCCGCGACGATCTTCCCGAAGATCTCCTGCGAGGCGCTGATCGTGCAGTCCACACCGTCCTCGAGACCGTCGTGCACGCTGACGGCGCCGTCGCCGACCTTGACCGTCCACTGGCCCGCGCCCTCGATGTCGAAGGCGTACGAGTTGTTCATGCCCTCGATCTTCGACGTGTCGGCACGGGACGGAAGCGCCTCGAAGAACTCCTGCACGCTGCCTGGCATCTGTCGCTCCTTCTCGGGGTCGAGCGCGAGTCTATGCGCGGACGCCCGGGCCGCACCGATACCATCGCGACCCGATGACGAAGGTCGAGATCGCGCTGCCGGGGCAGGCGGACGCGGACGCACTTGCACTTCCCGTGGCGCAGCCGCTCGGCGGAGAGGGTGCGAAGATCGTCGACGGGAAGCTCGGCGGCCGGCTCGCAAAACTCGGCGAGAGCGGCGAGCTGCGCGGGGAACGCGGCGAGGCGGTTCTGCTCCATCTGGACGGCGAGCTCGAGGCGCCACGTCTCGTGGCCGCCGGAATCGGCAGGCGCGACGACGTCGACTCCGAAGCGCTCCGAACCGCAGGAGCGGCGACCGCCCAGGCCCTGGCCCGTGTCGGCGGAACCCTCGTCTGGCTGCTCGACGAGTCGCTGCCGGTACCGCTGCCCGAACAGGCGGCGGCGCTCGTCGAGGGCACGATCCTCGGCGCGTATTCACCGGGGCGCTGGAAGTCGAACGACGAAGGGCACGCACCGGAGCGGATCGTCGTCGGCCATGCCGACAACCCGGAGCTCCGGGCGGCGGTCGAGCGCGCCGCCATCGTCGCCGAGCGGGCGAACCGCGCGCGCGATCTCTCGAACATGCCGCCGAACGAGCTCACGCCGCACACGCTCGGCGAGAAGGCGCAGGAGCTCGCGCACGAGCACGAGCACCTCACGTGCGAGGTCCTCGCCACCCGCGAGCTCGACGAGCTCGGGATGGGCGCCCTGACGGCCGTCGGCCGAGGCAGCCGCAACGAGCCGCGCCTGATCGTTCTGCGCTACGACCCGCCGGGCGCACGCGACGACCTCGTGCTCGGGCTGGTGGGGAAGTCGATCACCTTCGACGCCGGAGGGATCTCGCTCAAGCCGCCCGGCGGGATGCAGGACATGAAGGGCGACATGTCCGGCGGCTCCGGGACGTTGCACGGGATCGGCGCGCTCGCCGCGCTCGGCAGCCCCGTGCGAGCGATTGCCGCCCTCGCCGCCGCCGAGAACCTGCCCGGCGGCGACGCGTTCCGGCCCGGCGACATCCTCCGCGCCGCGAACGGCAAGACGATCGAGGTCGTCAACACGGACGCCGAGGGGCGGCTCGTCCTGGCGGATGCCCTGTGGTACGTCCGCCGCGAGGGGGCGACGCACGTGCTCGACCTCGCGACGCTGACGGGTGCCATGGAGCTCGCCCTGGGCGACCTGTACGCCGGCGGCTTCGCGAACGACGAGCAGTGGGGCGAGCTCGTCGTCGAGGCCGGGCGCCGCAGCGGCGATCTCGTCTGGCCGTTCCCGCTCCATCCGCGCTACCGGCGCTACATCGACTCGGCGTTCGCGGACATGAAGAACAGCTCGACGTTGCGGCAGGGCTCCCCGGCGCTCGCCGCGGAGTTCCTGCACGAGTTCGCCGGCGACGGCCCGTGGTGCCACGTCGACATGGCGGGCCCGGCCTTCCTCGAGCGCAGCCGCGGCGACTACCTCCGGGTGCCGGGCGGCACCGGCTACGGCGTCCGGCTGATCGCCGAGCTCGGCAGGCTCGTCGCTTGAACTTCGAGCTCAGCGACGAGCAGGAGCTGATCCGCCGCACGGTCCGCGAGTTCGCGGAGACGAAGGTCGCGCCGGTCGCCGAGGAGCTCGACCGCGAGGCGCGCTTCCCGTACGAGCTCGTCGCCGAGCTCGCGGAGCTCGGGCTGATGGGCCTGCCGGTTCCCGAGCAGTACGGCGGCGCCGGCGGCGACACCGTCTCCTACGCGCTCGCGATCGAGGAGCTGACGCGCATCGACTCCTCGGTGGCGATCACCGTCGCGGCGCACACGTCGCTCGGGACGATGCCGATCCTGCTCTTCGGCAGCGAGGAGCAGAAACAGGAGTGGCTGCCGCGTCTCGCCTCGGGCCGGGGTCTCGCCGCGTTCGGTCTGACGGAGCCCGACGCCGGCTCCGACGCTGGCGCGACGCGGACCAAGGCCGAGCTGCGCGGCGGCGAGTGGGTGATCGACGGCTCGAAGATCTTCATCACGAACGCCGGCACCGACATCAGCGCCTGCGTCTCGATCACCGCACGCACGGGCGAGGACGAGATCTCGAACCTGATCGTCCCGAACGGCACGGTCGGCTACGAGATCTCGGCGCCGATGCACAAGCTCGGCTGGCACGCCTCCGACACGCGCGAGCTCTCCTTCCATTCGTGCGCGGTGCCGGAGGCCAACCTGCTCGGTGAGCGCGGGCGCGGCTTCCGCCAGTTCATGGAGATCCTCGACGGCGGGCGGATCTCGGTCGCCGCGATGGGGGTCGGGCTCGCCCAGGGCGCGTACGACCTCGCCGCCGCGTACGCGAAGGAGCGGCACCAGTTCGGGCAGCCGATCGCGAGCTTCCAGGCGATCCAGTTCCAGCTCGCCGACATGGCCACGGAGATCGAGGCCGGACGGCAGCTCGTGTACCGCGCAGCGTGGCTCAAGGACGCCGGCAGGCCGTTCGCGCTCGCCGCGGCGCAGGCGAAGCTCTACACGGGGATCCTCTCGAACCGCGTCGTCAACACCGCGCTGCAGGTCCACGGCGGCTACGGCTTCATGGAGGAGTTCGCGATCGCGCGGCTCTTCCGCGACCAGAAGATCCTCGAGATCGGCGAAGGCACCAACGAGGTGCAGCGCATGGTGATCGCGAAGCAGCTTGGCTTCTAGCGTGGCGCCGGTGACTCTCGCCGTCGTCGCGAACGGCTTCGAGGCGGACATGCTCTGCGGCGAGTTGCAGGCGAACGGCATCGAGTGCTGGTCGGAGAAGACGGACGCCGGCGGCGGGCTCGCCGTGTACGCGAGTAACCCGCAAGTCGGCCCCACGACGGTTCTCGTCGACGAGACGCAGCTCGAAGAGGCCCGGAAGCTCCTTCCCGACAACCAGTAGCGCCGATCGGAGGCACAATCGAGGACGTGGTTCCGGTCCTCGTCGCCGTCGTTGCGGCGCTCCTGTTCGCCCAGGCCGTCGTGCGCCTACGCCGGCGCGGGCGCACCGACCTCGCCGGCTGGGACCGGATCGCGCTCTTCGCCGCCGGCCTCGGCGTAACGCTCTTCGCGCTGATCGGCCCGCTCGACGAGCTCGCCGACGAGAAGCTGCTCTCGGCGCACATGTCCCAGCACGTCCTGATCGGCGACCTCGGGCCGGCGCTGACGGTGACCGCGCTGCGCGGGCCGCTGCTCGTCTTCTTCCTGCCGGCACCGATCCTCGCCCCGCTCGCCCGCAACGCCGGCGTCCGCACCGTCCTCGGTACGCTCCTCCGCCCGCGCGTCGCGTTCACGCTGTGGGCGGCGAACCTCGCGATCTGGCACATCCCCTACCTCTACGACCTCGCGCTCGAGCACCAGAACCTCCACGACTTCGAGCACGTGTGCTGGGTGTTCTGCGGCTTCCTCGTCTGGACGCTGCTCGTCGATCCCGGCTCACACCGGCGGCTGACCGTCGGCGGCCGCGTCGCGCTCGCGGCGGCGATGTTCGCGGCGGGGATGATCCTCGCCGACGTGCTCATCCTCAGCTTCACACCGCTCTACCCCTTCTACCACGGCGCCTACGGAGTCTCGGCGCTCCTGGACCAGCAGCTGGCCGGGATCGTGATGACGGTCGAGCAGCTGCTGACGCTCGGGGTGTGCGTCGCCCTCATCCTGCGGCCGCGCTGGAGCCGCTCCGCCCGGCTCGCCGCGGCGACGTGAGCGCGACGTCCTTCAGCTTCGAGCCGCTCTTTCTCGCGTTGGCGGCCGTCGCCGCCGCCCTCTACTGGCGCGCCGCCCGCGCCGACCGGCCGGAGACCTGGCGCGTCGTCGCCTTCGCCTCGGGAGTCGTCCTGATCGCGGCCTCGCTCGACTCGCCGCTCGAGACCATCGCCTCCCAGTACCTCCTGCTCATCCACCTGCTTCAGAACGGCCTCATCGCGGACCTCGCGCCGCTGCTCGTCCTGCTCGGTCTGACCCCGCGGATGCGGGAGGCGATCGGCCGCCGTGGCCTGAACCGCCTCCGCACACGCTGGATCCTCCCGCTCTGGCTCGGCGCGTGGTACCTGACCCATCTCGCACCGTTCTACGACTGGGCGCTGCGCACCGGCTGGGGATTGAACATCGAGCATGCTGTCCTGGTCGCGGCGGGGCTCCTGTTCTGGTGGCCGATCGTGAGCGGCCGTCTGGCGCCGCCGGCCGGGCTTGCCTATCTCGCGATCGCCTTCATCGGCTCGTCGTTCCTCGGCCTCGCGTTCATCTTCTCCAGCCGGCCGTTCTACTCGTTCTACGAACACGCGCCGCGGCTCTGGGGCCTGTCGCCGGCCCGCGACCAGAACCTCGGCGGGATCCTGATGAACGGCGAGCAGACGCTCGTCTTCCTGTGCGCGATCGGCTGGTTCGTCCTGCGGCTGCTGGACGAGGAGCAGGCCCACGAGGAGGTCGCAGCGAAAGCATCGGAGCCGCTTTCGGATACATAGCCTGGGCCGGTGGTAGCGTCGCGCCGTGCTCTTCAAGCAGTTCCTGAACGACGACCTGGGCTGCGCCTGTTATCTCGTCGGTGACGAGCAGGAGGGCGTCGCGGTCGTGGTCGACCCGCCGTATCACGTCGAGCCGGTGCTCGCGGAGGCGGAGAGCCGCGGCGTCCGGCTCGTCGGCGTCCTGGAGACGCACACGCATGCCGATCACGTCTCCGGTCACGGACGGCTTGCGCTCGAGCACGGCGTCCCGGTCCGCATCCACGAAAGTGCGGCCGCGACGTTCACGCACGAGCCGCTCGTGGACGGCACGGAGATCGAGGTCGGCGAGGTCGTTCTGCGCACCATCCACACGCCGGGCCACCGTCCCGAGCACTGCTGTTTCGCGGTGATCGACCGCTCGCGGAGCGACGAGCCGTGGCTCGTCCTCACCGGCGACTCGCTCTTCGTCGGCGACGCGGGCCGGCCCGACCTCGCGGTCGAGGCGAGGGACGGGGCCGAGGGGCTCTTCCACAGCCTGCGCCGGCTCGTCGAGCTCGGGGACGGCGTCGAGGTTTTCCCCGGCCACGTCGCCGGCTCTCTGTGCGGCGCGGCGATGAGCTCGAAGGCGTCGACGACCATCGGCTTCGAGCGCCGCTGCAACCCGGCCCTGCAGGGCGAGCTCGCCGACTTCCTCGATGCGCGGCTCGGCCCGCCGCCGCCGCGGCCGCCGAACATGGAGCGGATCGTCGAGCTGAACCGCGGCGAGCTCCTCGGCGCCCAGCCGCCGCTCGAGCGGGTCGACGCGCTACCGGAGGCGGCGATGGTCCTCGACGTGCGCCCGCTCGAGGTGTTCACGGCCGGTCACCAGCCGGGAGCGGTCGGCATCCCGGTTTCCGGCTCGAGCTTCGCGACGAAGGCGGGCTTCGTGCTGCCCGAGCTACCTCTCGTCCTCCATGCGTCCGATGAGGACGAGGCCGTGCGCGCTGCACGGGCACTGCAGGCGGTCGGGCTCTTCGCGGTCGCCGGCTGGCAGGTCGGCAGCGGTTCCGAGCAGCTCGTGCCGGTCTCGCTCGACGAGCTCGAAGGCCTGCTCGCGGACGACGCGGTCGAGCTGCTCGACGTCCGCGAGGCCGACGAGCGCGACGAGGGGCACATCCCCGGTTCGCGGCATCTCCCCTACCGCACGGCGCGGGCCGCCGCCGAGGCGGGGCTGCTCAACGGCCGGCCCCTGGTGACGATCTGCGAGTCGGGCCCGCGAGCGGCGGTCGCGGCGAGCGTGTTGCAGTCCGCGGGCCTGAACGCGCGTCCGGTGCTCGACGGCGGCATCGCCGACTGGCGCGCCAACGGCGGCGAAGTCAGCCCGTTCCGCCGCTGCGGCGGCTCGCACTGAGAACTAGGACGCTGCAGCGAGCAGGGCCTCCGCCTCGCGCACGATCTTGTGGGCGCCGACCGCCCGGAAGAAGGCAAGGCCGCGCTCGAGCTGCGCCGCCGCTTCCGTCGTCCGACCCTCGGCCGCCAGCTGCTCCGCCGCCAGCAGGCGGGCGGCGGCCTCTTCCTGCGGCGAGCCCGACGCGTAGATCTCGGCCGCCTCGGCGGGCCGGCCGGCCCACATCAAGCGGGACGCCTCGAGCCGCCGGTGCGGACTCGCGTCGGCGTACTCCGCGAGATAGCGCTCGCCGTAGCCGCAGCGGGCGACGGCTGCGGTGAAGTCGGCGGCGAACGGGGGCGCGAAGTGGGCGAACCTGCCGACGTCCTTGACCAGGAGGAGCCGCTCGAGCAGCTCCCTGCAGCGGGCGAAGTCCCCGAGGATCGAGCAGATCGCGATCCCGTTGTTGAGAAGCGTCGCCTGGAACTGGACGTCGCGGTTCGAATCCAGCGTCTCGAGCGCCGTCTCCAGCTCCGAGCGCGCCTCGGCTTCCTGGCCGCGCGATGCGACGATGAACGCGCGCTGCGCCTGCAGGTGGTGATCCATGTAGCCGCCGCCGATCCGGTCGCTGTCCGAGAGGGCGGCGGCGACCCGCTGCAGCGCCTCGTCCCAGCGTCCGAGCTTGTAGAAGTGCTCGTAGATCATCCCGGCCTGGACCCAGAGGACCATCTGGGCGTCTCCGGCGCGCGTTGCGGAGGCGAGGGCGCGCTCGATCCAGACTCGGGCCTCTGCGCCGTCACACGCCGTGAGTGCCGGCAGTGCCCGGTTGGCGAGAGCCCGCGTCGACTGGCGCGAGCCGGCCGGCGCCGCCGCGACCGCTTCCTCGTAGAGCGTCGCACCGCGGTCGTAGCGGCCGCCGAAGAATGCGGCCGTGGCGAGCGTGTTGAGGATCGATGCCTCGAGCTCGGGAAGGCCGAAGCGCACCGCGAGTGCAAGTGCCTCATCCGCGATCCGCTCGGTCACGTCCGACGGCGTGTCGCCGAAACCCGACAGGCGCGCCTTCTCCGCGAGGACGGCACAGAGTGCAGCTGACGGCTCGCGTCCCGCGAGTAGCTCCTCGCCGTGGGCGATCAGCCGGTCGGCCTCGTCGCGCTCGTTCGCGTTCCACGCCGCGTTCGCGGCGAAGGCCGCCAACTCCGCGGCGGATTCATGGTCGCCCGCCCGCTCGAGCGCCTCGATCGCGGGAACGAGGCCGGCGCGGCCGCCCTCGACGACGGTGGCGGCGCGTGCCCGGGCGGCGACCGCCCGCGCCCGCCCGGGGTCGCCGTCGGGCCAGAGCTCGAGCGCCTCGGTCGCGAACCGTAATGCGGCGCGGTACGCATGCAGCTCGAGCGCGCGGCGGGCCGCTCGCCAGAAGGCCACACGCGCCCGCTCAGCCAGCGCTTCGTCGTCGGCGCGCAGCTCGAGCGCAGAGCCGAGGTGGTGCACCAACAGCTCTGCCTGGTCCTCCGGCCGCCCGAGCGACTCGATCCAGTCCGCTGCCTGCAGATGCCGCTCGGCCCGCGCGGCGCGCGGGATCTGCCCGTACGCGACGTCGCGGATCAGAACGTGCCGGAATGCGTACTCGTCCTCGCCGGTGACGGAGGAGCGGAGCTCACGCCGGACAAGCCCCTTGCGCTCCAAGCCGTGGAGCACAGCCCCCACGCTCTCCGGCTCGACGCCGGTGAGCGCCGCAGCGGCACCGCCCCAGAACACCTTCCCGAAGACGGCTGCGTCCTGGACGAGCTGCTTCTCCTCGGGCGCGAGCCCGTCGAGGCGGGCGGCGACGATCCCCTGCACCGTTTCGGGCAGCGGCAGGTCCTCGGCACTGCCGCGCTCCAGGTAGAGGCGCGCGAACTGCTCGGCGTAGAGCGGGTTGCCGCCGGCGCGCGCCAGGAGGGCCTGCTGGATCCCCGCGGGCAGGACGCTCTGGTCGAGGACAGCCTGGATGACCAACGCCGCCTCGTGGTCGGCGAGCGGTGTCAGCGCGAGCGTCGCGGCGTTCAGCTTCCCTCCGCCCCAGCCGGGCCGGCGGTCGAGCAGCTCGGGGCGCGCGGTGCCGAGCACGAGCAGCGGCACGCCGGCCGACCACTCGACGAGATGGTCGACGAAGTCGAGCAGGCCGTCGTCCGCCCAGTGCAGGTCCTCGAAGACGAGAACCAGCGGCCGCTGCTCAGCGAGCCGCTCGAAGTAACGCCGCCACGCCGGGAAGCTCTCTCCGTGGCGCGCAGCCTCGCTGCCGAGCCCGAGCAGTGGGAGCATGTGCTCGGCCACCCACGCGCGCTCTTCCTCGGGGACGAGCGCCTCGACGCTCGCGAACAGCTTCGCCTCGGCCTCGGCCTCCGGGTCGTTCTCGCGGATCCCGGCCTGTGCCTTCACCATCTCGACGAGCGCCCAGAAGCTGACTCCGTCCCCGTACGGCAGCGACCGTCCCTGACGCCAGTACAGGAGCTCGCGATCGCCGCGCAGAGTCGCGAAGAGCTCCGCGACGAGCCGCGACTTGCCGATTCCCGGGACGCCGACGAGGGTCACGAGCTGCGGCTCGCGCTCGCGGCGTGCGCGGTCGAGGGCGGCGAGCATCGTGTCCAGCTCGCGGCGGCGCCCGACCAGCGGAAGGAGCGTCCGCTGCTCGACGTCGCCGCCGAAGCGCGAGCGCGCCTCGAGCGCCTCCCAGACGGGGACAGGCTCGGCTTTTCCCTTCGCCGAGACCGGCTCGTGCTCGGCGTAGTCGATCGTCTCCCGGGTCGCTCTGTAGGTCGTCTCGCCGACGAGGACGCCGTTCACCGGCGCCGCCGCCTGCAGCCGCGCCGCTGTGTTGACGACGTCGCCCGCGGCCATTCCCTCGCCGCCGGCCGGGCGAGCGCCGAGCAGCACGAGCGCCTCGCCGGTGTTCACGGCGATCCGCACCTGCAGGTCGTCCTCGTCACGCGCCCAGTCCCGGATCGCGAGCGCCGCGCGCACCGCGCGCTCGGGGTCGTCCTCGTGGGCCACCGGCGCGCCGAAGAGCGCCATCACGGCGTCTCCGATGAACTTCTCGACCGTTCCCCCCGCTGTTCCAGCTCGGCTCGCAGACGCTTCCAGTACGGCGCCAGCAGTGCGCGCACGTCCTCCGGGTCGAGCGCCTCGGCCCGCGACGTGAAGCCGACGAGGTCGGCGAACAGCACGGAGACGATCTTCCGCTCCTCCCGTGCCGGCTCGCTCGTCAGCCCTGCACCGCAGGCGTTGCAGAACCGCGCGGCGTCCGGATTCTGGTGGCTGCAGACAGGGCAGGGGTGCATCCGCCGGAGTCTAGGACGCTGTGCGTCGCGTCACGAGCGCGGCCCCGCCACCCAGCTGACGAGCGGGATCTCCATCTCGTTGGCGGACAGTCCGCCGTGCTGGCCGTGGAAGCGCTGCTCGAATCGTCCCGGCTCGAGCCAGTAGGCGGCCTCGCCGGGCGCCGGGAGCACCACGAGATTCGCCAGCCGCGACGTGAGGGCCTCGCCCACGTTCGGCCCGAACAGCCCTTCGGCGAGCAGCGCCTCGACCTTGCGAACCTCCGCGACATCGGCCAGCAGCTCGCCGAGACGCGCCTCGACCTCGTCGAGCCGCTCCGGCAGGACGTGCAGGAAGAGGTCGCGGCACGACCCGGCGGGTGCGAGCGGCTTGCCGTCGGCGCCGACGGCCAGGTGCTGCTCGAGCTCGGGCCAGACGACGTTCACATAGCTCGTGCGCTCGGGAGAGATGCCTTCCATCCCGTGGTCGGCCGTCAGCAGCACGAGCGTCCCTTCCGGCCACGGCGCCGCCGCGATCGCCGACAGCGTCTCCTCCATCAGCATCGCGACCTCGGGCGCGTCCGGCCCGGCCATGTGCATCAGCGCGTCCGCGTCACCGAGATAGATCGTCCCGTACGCGCGCTCCTCCGCACCGATTGCGTCACACAGCCGGGCGAGACCCTCCGGGTTGTCGTCGAACGGATGCACGGTCGCCGGCCGCAGGAGCTGCTGGCTCGTCGACGAGCGCGCGATCCCGGTCGGCATCGCCACGTGGCTCGGCACGGGCAGGAGCCGCCGGTAGATCGTCTCGTCGGGGAAGAGGTCGTGCGCGGTGAGACCGGCGTCGAAGAGCGTGCCCGGGCGTTCGTCGCCGGCGAAGCAGAACCAGAGCGGGGTGACGAGCCGGTTCAGCCGCGGCTCGAAGACGTTCCACTCGTAGAGGCCGTGCTCGCCGAGCGGGAGCCCGGAATGGATCGTCGTCGAGTGGACGGTCGTCGTCGACGGGAAGCACGACGACCAGCGCTCGACCTCGGCCCTGGCGAAGAGCGCATGATCTGCGTGGCGCTCGAGGAAACGCCACCCGAAGGCGTCGAAGTAGACGAGGGCGACGCGCGGATGCTCGCCGAGCTTCCGCTCGACCAGCCCGGGCAGCTCGTCGAAGCGGCGGCTCAATCGAGGCGCTCGGCCGGATAGCCCCACTCGCCGAGCTCGCGGAGGAGCTGCTCGCAATGCTCCGGGTCACGCGTGAGCAGCGTGAGCTCGACGCCGGTGCAACCGACCGGAACCCACGCCGCCTCCCGCTGGTGCTCGACCTCGACCACGTTCACGCGCTCCGCCGCGAGCAGGTCGAGCAGCTTCGCGAGCTCGCCCGGCCGGTCGGGGACGCACGAGCGCAGTACGAGGTAGCGGCCGGCGAGCGCGAGGCCGCGCCGCATCACCTGCACCATGAGCGAGGCGTCGATGTTGCCGCCCGAGAGCAGCGCGAGCACCGGTCCCGAGCCGCCGCCGACGAGGCCCGCGAGGATCGCGGCCGCGCTCGCGGCGCCGGCGCCCTCGACCACGAGCTTCGTCCGCTCGGCGAGGAGGACGATCGCCTCCGCGATCTGCTCGTCCTCGACGGTGACGATGTCGTCGAGCGTCTCGCCGAGGATCCCCATCGTCACCTCGCCCGGCTCCTTGACGGCGATCCCGTCGGCGAGCGTGTAGCCGGATCCGCCCGGCCGCGTCCCCGCCGCCTGGACGCCGACGAGCCGCAGCCCCGGCCGAACCGCGCGCAGCGCGAGCGAGATCCCCGATGCGAGCCCGCCGCCGCCGATCGGAAGCACGACCGTCTCGAGCTCGTCGACCTGCTCCGCGAGCTCGAGCCCGATCGTCCCCTGGCCCGACATCACGTGCGTGTCGAGGTACGGGTGGATGAACTCCGCACCGGCCTGCTCGGCGTACGCGAACGCGGCTTCGAGCGCCTCCTCGAAAGCCGGCGCGGTCAGGTCGACCTCGGCCCCGTAGCTGCGCGTCGCGTCGAACTTGGCCATCGGCGAGTCCTGGGGCATGAAGATCCGCGCGGGTGCGCCGAGCTCGCGCGCCGCCCAGGCGACCGCCTGGCCGTGATTGCCGGCACTCGCCGCCACCACGCCGGCCGCGAGCCGGTCGGTGTCCAGGCTCGAGAGCTTGACGTAGGCGCCGCGGATCTTGAACGAGCCCGTCCGCTGCAGGTTCTCGGCCTTGAGCACGACCCGGCGGCCGGCGAGCCGCGAGAACGTCTCCGACGAGTAGACCGGCGTGACGCGCGCGACTCCGTCGAGCCGCTCGCGTGCGCGCTCGATCTCAGGAAGCCCGGGTGCGGTCGCCGTCGGCATCGTGGATCCGGAACACCTTCTCGAGTATCTCCCGTACGGCCGTCAGCGGGTCGAGCTCACGTGCCTGAACCTCGGCCAGGAGCCGCCGGAGCTCGGGATCGTCGGCGACCGCCCGCTCGAGGTGGCGGCTCGCCCGGCTGGAGGCGACCGCGAAGACCTCGCGCGCGAGATTGGCCCGCCGCCGCTCTTCGAGCTGCCCGCTCTGCTCGAGGAAGGCGCGATGCTCCTCGATCTTCTCCCACAGCTCCGGGACGTGCTCGCCTCGCACGGCCTCGGTCAGGACGATCGGCGGGCTCCACTCGCCGCTCCCGCTCGTTCGAGACTGATCGAGGGCGAGGATCGAGCGCACGTCGCCGAGCATCGCCTTCGCCGCCGGATGGTCCATCTTGTTGATCGCGATCACGTCCGGGATCTCCATGATTCCCGCCTTCAACGCCTGCACGGCGTCGCCGGATCCCGGCATGAGGACGAGCAGGACGGTGTCGGCGATCCCGATCACCTCGACCTCGCTCTGCCCGGCGCCGACGGTCTCGAGGAAGACGACGTCCTTGCCGGCCGCGTCCAGGACGAGCAGTGCCTGCAGCGCCGCCTCCGCGAGGCCGCCGAGGTGGCCTCGCGTCCCCATCGAGCGGATGAAGACCTCGGGGTCGAGGAAGTGGTCGCTGAGCCGGATCCGGTCGCCGAGCAGCGCGCCGTGCGAGAACGGGCTCGAGGGATCGACCGAGACGACGCCGACAGTGACCTCCTGCTCGCGGACGAGGCGGATCAGGGCCGAGACCAGGCTCGACTTCCCGACCCCGGGCGGGCCGGTGACGCCGACCGAGTACGTGGAGCCGGTCTGCGGGTAGAGGTCGGCGACGACGCCGTACGCGAGCGGGTCGCCGTCCTCGACGAGCGAGATCGTGCGTGCGAGCGCGCGGCGGTCGCCCTCCCGGACGCCGGCGGCAAGGTTCTCGCGCGTCCATGTGGGCCGCTGCGGCACGACCGGAATCTATTCAGTTCACGCTGGCGACCGGCGTACGTTCCGGCTAGATGCGCTCTGCCTCGGCGGGCGCCTCGCTCCCGAGGTTGCGGGCCAGCAGCCTGCCGGCGAGCGCGGCCACGAGCAGCAGCGCCCCGCACGCCCCCCAGATCCAGCGTGGGCTGATCCGGTCGAGGGCCAGGCCGCCGACACCGTTGCCGACGCCGGCCAGGAGGTACGTGATGCTCATCACGAACGTGAGCGCCCGCCCGCGCATGAGGTCGAAGGTGCCACGCTGGACGAGCAGCGCATTGCAGGCGATCGCCACGCCGTTCCCGATGCCGGAGACGAGCACGCAACCGGCGGCGACCCAGACGTTCGGGCTCAGAGCCGCCCCGGCGTAGCCCATCGCCATCAGTGCGAGACTCGCGCCGTACGTGCGCGCGACGCCGGAGCGGGAGAGCACAGCCGGGCTGCCGAGACTCCCGAGCACGAGCCCCGCGCCCATCGCACCGTAGAGCAGCCCGAAGCCGATGTCGCCGGCCGAGAAGCTGTGCTTGGCGAGGAAGATCTCGGCGACGTTGGCGGCGCCGGTTGCGAGCATGGCGATGCTCCAGGCGACGAGCACGGCCCGCATCGAGGGCGAGCGGAGCGCAGCGTTGAAGCCGTCGCGGAGATCGCTCCAATGGCCACGCGAGAGAGCGCGCGCGCTCTGCAGCAGCCGCGGCGGGATGCGCAACACGAGCACCATGGAGACGAGGAAGGAGGCTGCGTTGATCGCGTAGGCCGCGGACGGGCCGGCGGCCTCGGTCAGGACGGCCCCAACGACCGGACCTACGGCCCAGAAGACGTTCTCGACCCCCTGGAGCAGCGCATTGGCGGCCGGCAGTTCCTCGTCGGGCACGAGATTCGGGACGCCGGCGTAGACGGCCGGGCGGAAGAAGCCGGTGGCCAGCCCGGCGACCGCTGCGAGGCCCACGACCCACGGCACGCTCGGCGCGAATGCCAGCGCCACGAAGACGCCGACGCGGACGGCGTCGGCGCCGACCATCAGGGAGCGGCGCTCGAGCCGGTCGAGGAGCGGTCCGAGCAGGAGGCCGACGATGACGGTCGGCAGGAACTCGACGACCAGTACGGCGGCGACCCACGGACCGGAGTGCGTCCGCTGCTGGACATCGATGGTGAGCGCGACAGCCGCGATCAGCGTTCCCGCGCTCGAGCAGAGCGTCGCGATGAAGAGGTTCCGGAACCCCGACAGCCGGAGCGGTCTGAGTTGGGCGGACGAGAGCCTCACGAGCTTGCGCCCGAACGTACCACCGACGGAGGCTGCTTACGAGACGCCCGAAAGGACGTGGCCCAAACCGACCGCGAAGAACTCGTTCTCCTCTGGAGTGCCGACGGTGACGCGGATCGCCTCGGGCGCACCGAAGCCGTCGAGCGGGCGGACGATGACGCCCTCCCGCTGCAGCCGCTCGAACAGCTCCCGCCCTCCGCCGACGTCGGCGAAGAGGAAGTTGCCGCGGGCCGGCCCGGCCGGCTCCAGCCCGTGACTGCGCAGGATCTCGGCCAGCCGGTCGCGGCCCGTCGCGTTCAGCTGCCGGCGCCGCGCGATCTCCTGCGGGTCGTCGAGGCTCGCGAGCGCGCCGGCCTGAGCGGTCGCTGCGACGTCGAACGCACGCCGCACCTTGCTCGTCGCGGTCACGACGTCCGCCGGCGCCACCGCCCAGCCGACACGCAGGCCGGCGAGGCCGTAGATCTTCGAGAACGTGCGCAGCACGGCGATTCGGCGACCCTCGCGGAAGAGCTCCAGCCCGTCGGCGTAGTCCGGATCGTCGATGTACTCGAAGTACGCCTGGTCGAGGACGCAGAGAACGTGCTCCGGCAGCCGGTCGAGGAACCCGACCAGCTCCTCCCGGCCGTTCGCAGTGCCGGTCGGGTTGTTCGGATGGCACACGTAGACGAGCTTCGTCCGCGGGCCGATCGCGGCAAGGAGGCCCTCGAGGTCGAACGTGTGGTCGCGGAGCGGGACCCGGCGGGCCTCGGCGCCGGCCTTCGCGGCGGTCAGGACGTAGCTCGGGAAGGACGGCCAGCCGCAGACGACGTCGTCGCCGGGGTCGAGCGTCGCCTGCGCGAGCAGGTCGATGATCCCGTCGGCTCCTGCGCCGACGATCAGCTCTTCGAAGGCGACGCCGTGCCGCTCGGCGAGCTCGGTCCGCAGCGCCCAGGCGCCGCCGTCGGGATAGCGGTTGAGCTCCAGCGCTGCACGCTGCATCGCTTCGAGCGCAGCCGGGAACGGCGGAAACGGCCCCTCGTTGGAGGCGAGCTTGACGACGCGCTCCAGCCCGAGCTCCCGCTGCACCGCCTCGACCGGCTTGCCGGGCTCGTACGGCACGAGGCCGTCGATCGAGGAACGGAAGAGGCTCAAGAGCGCTTCTTGCCGCTCTTGGTGCGACCGGGCGTCACCTTGCGACCGACCTTCCTCGCCTGCTCTCGCGCGACGATCTTCACCGCCTTCACGGTGAGAAAACCGATGACGGCGTTCCGTCTGTTGACGATGCTCATCCGCTCCTCCTCAGGCCGGAGCCGCCGCGCGCGGCTTGCGGTTCGGGACGTGGATGGCCCGACCGAGCGCGACGAGCCCCGACTCCTTGATCGCTTCCGAGAGCGTCGGGTGCGGCGCGATGCCGTCGGCGACCGTCTCCACCGTCGACTCGGCGTCGATCGCGACGACACCCGCCTCGACCATGTCGGTCACGTGCGGGCCGACCATCACGAGGCCGAGCAGCTCGCCGTAGCGCGTCTCGTGGATCGACTTGACCCAGCCGACCGTCTCGTCCTGCATCACGGCGCGCGCGTTCGCGACCCACGGGAACTGGCCGACCGCCACGTCGTCGCCGTACTGCTCGCGCGCCTCGGCCTCCGTGAGCCCGACCGCAGCGATCTCCGGATCGGTGTAGATCGGCCGCGGGATCGCGCGGTTGTCGAAGACGGCCTCGCGGCCGGTCGCGTTCTCCGCGGCGATCTCGCCCTCGCGGAAGGCCGTGTGCGCGAGTTGCCAGTAGCCGGCGCAGTCGCCGACGGCGTAGATGTGCGGGACGCTCGTGCGCCGGTGATCGTCGGTCGCGACGCCGGACCGCCGGTCGTACTCGACTCCGGCCGCCTCGAGGCCGATCCCCTCCACCTGCGGCGCGCGGCCGACGGAGACGAGCATCAGGTCCGCCTGCACGGTCTCGCCGTCGCCGAAGTGGACGGTGAGCTGCGAGCCGTCGTCCTCGACCTTCGTGCACTGCTTGCCGAGCTGGAGCGCGACGCCGCGCTTCTCGAACTGCTTTCGGAGCTCCTTCCCCGCGTCGGCGTCCTCCTGCGGGATGAGGCTGTCGAGCATCTCGACGATCGTCACCTCGCTGCCGAAGCGCTGGAAGATGGAGGCGAACTCGCAGCCGATGATCCCGCCGCCGAGGATCACGAGCCGCCCCGGCACCTGCTCCTGCGCGAGCAAGCCGGTCGAGTCGACGCAGCGGGGCGACTCGAGGCCGTCGATCGGCGGCCGCAGCGGAGCCGAGCCGGTGGCCACGATCGCCGAGCGGAACGTGACGTCCTCGGCGCCCTCGACCGCGATCGTGTTGGCGTCCGTGAAGCGCCCGGCGCCCTTCACCCACTCGACGCCGTTCGCCTTGAACAGGCCCGCGACGCCCTGTGTCATCTGCTTCACGACGCCGGCCTTCCACGCGTTCGAGGCCGCGAAGTCGAGGCTCGCCTCCCCCACCTGGACGCCGAACTTCGCGAAGCTCTCCTCGGCCTCCTTGAGCGCGAACGCGGTCTGCACCCATGCCTTGGTGGGAATGCAGCCGACGCGCAGGCACGTGCCGCCCAGCTCGGGCTCCTGCTCGATGCACGCGACCTTCGCGCCGAGCTGCGCGGCGCGGATGGCGGCGGTGTAGCCGCCGGGGCCGCCCCCCAGGACGGCGACGTCAACTTCCATTGCTCATCTCCCTCTCTCGGTTCCGGTGGAGGGTAATCAGAGGTCCGCGACCATCGTCACGGTTCCGTCTTCACGTCTCAGCTCGTGGAAGCCGTGCTGCTCGTAGAAGCCGGTCTGGCCCGGCTCGGCGCTGAGACTGATGCGAGAGAAACCGTCCGCGCGGGCGCGCTCGAGCAGGGCCTCGAGCAGCTCGGCGCCGGTGCCGTGTCCGCGCTTGCTGGGGACGACCGCGATCGTCAGCTCCGGCGTCTCCTGGTCGACGAAGCCGAAGCCGGGCGCCGAGTCCGGGAAGAGGCGGTACCACGCCGCGCCGTAGGCGTTCGGGCCGTCGGAGGCGACCACGCCGGCGTCGCCGTGCCGCCCCCAGTTCTTGACGTAGCGGTAGACGGGCAGGTCGGGGTCGCCGAGCCGCCAGTGGTAGGCGTGGCGGAGCATGTCGCGGAGGAAGCGCATGTCCTGCTGGTCGACCGGGCGGAGCACTACCTAGAGCTCCTCGGCCAGCTGGATCCGGTTGCCGTCAGGGTCGTAGACGTCGAGCAGCCGCATCTCACCGGTCAGCTCGAGGACGATCCCGACCTCGACGCCCGCTTCGCGCAGACGCTCGGCCTCCTGCCTCAGATCGCCGACGTCGACGTACGCGACGCCGTTGCCGCTCGGCTCGCCTTCCGCGAGTCCGACCTCCATCTCGCCGCGCCGGAGCTCCGACCAGCGCGCGTCGAAGTCGACGGCGAGCTCTTCGAAGCCGAGCACGTCCTGGTAGAAGCGGCGACCCTCGTCGAGGTTGCGGACGTGGTACCAGACCGTCGGCGCCATGCGGGGAGTTTTACAGCGCAAGCCCCGGGTCCTCGAGGCTCTCCTTGAGAGTCTGGAGGAACGCGGCTGCCGGCGCGCCGTCGACGGCCCGGTGGTCGAACGTGCCCGTGAGCGTCATCATCGGCCGCACACCGAGCTCGCCGCCGACGGGGACGACGCGATCTTCCGTCGCTCCGACGGCCACGATCGCCGCCTGCGGCGGGTTGAGCACCGCGGTGAAGCGCTCGACCGCGTACATGCCGAGGTTGGAGATCGTGAACGTGCCGGCCTCGAGATCCTCCGCACGAAGCTTGTTCTCGCGGGCCCTGGCGACGAGATCGCTCCGCTGCCGGGCGATCACGCGCAGTGGGAGCTGGTCGGCGTTGCGGATCACCGGCACGACGAGGCCCTGCGGCGCGGCCACGGCGAGACCGACGTTCGCGCTCGGATGGAGCAGGATCGCGTCCTCGGTGAACTCCGCGTTCACCTCGCGGTGGAGCATCAGGGCCTGCGCACAGACCTTGGTCAGCACGTCGGTCACGGTGACGCGAACGTCCGGGTCGCGCTCCCGGAGCTTCGCGACGAGCGCGTTCACCCGCGACATGTCGGCGGACGCCTGAAGCTGGAAGACGGGGATCTGCCACGCCTCGGTGAGGCGGCGCGCAATCGTCTTGCGGATGCTCGTGAGCGGGATGCGCTGTGTGCCGGTCCAGAGATTCGGCCCCGGGTCGACCGGTGGAACCGGCGCTCCCGCCTCGGCCCGCTCGACGTCCTCGGCGACGATGCGCCCGTCGGGACCGGTGCCGCTGATTCCTGCGAGCTCGATGCCGCGCTCGCGCGCCATCCGCCGAGCGAGCGGCGAGGCCTTGATCCGCCCGTTGCCGGACGCGATCGCCGCCTCCTGCGGAGCTTCCCGGGCCGGCGCCGGCTCGGGCTCGCTCGGCCCCGCCTCCTCCTTCGCCGGCGGCGCGGCCGCGACCTCGGGAACGTCCTCGCCCTCGGCGCCGATGAAGGCGACGGTCTGGCCGACGGGCACCTCGCCCTCGGCGACCGCGATCCTGAGCAGGACGCCGGCCGCCTCGGCCTCGACCTCCTGGGTCACCTTGTCGGTGTCGAGCTCGAACAGCGGCTCGCCCTTCTGCACCGGCTCGCCCTCCGACTTGAGCCAGCGGACGATCGTGCCCGACTCCATACCCTGGCCGAGCCGCGGCAGGATGACCTCGGTCGCCACCGCTAGCCCTTGCCCACGGTTCGCTTGATCGCGGCGAGCACGTCCTCGGCGTGCGGGACGACGAACGCCTCCATCACGGGCGCGAACGGCAGCGGCGCGAACTTCGCGCCGACGCGCTCGATCGGCGCGTCGAGCCAGTCGAACGCCTGGTACTGGAGCACGGCCGCGACCTCCGCGCCGAAGCCCATCCGGGTCACCGCCTCGTGCGCGACGACCGTGCGGTTCGTCTTCTTGACGGAGGAGACGAGCGTCTCCTCGTCGAGCGGCTGCAACGTGCGCGGGTCGACGACTTCGACCGAGATCCCTTCGCTCTCCGCCTCCTCCGCCGCCTTCAGGCTCTCGTGCACGAGCCGGCCGGTCGCGATCACGGTCACGTCCTCACCCTCGCGGTGGATGCGGGCGCGGCCGAACGGGATCGGCTCGATCTCCTGCGGCACGTTGCCCTTGATCGGATAGAGCGTCCGGTGCTCGAAGAAGACGACGGGGTTGTCGTCGTAGATCGCCGACCAGAGCAGCCCGCGCACGTCCTCCGGGGTGGACGCGAAGACCACCTTGAGGCCGGGGATGTGGACGAACCACGCCTCGAGCTGCTGGGCATGCTGCGCGCCCGGCGACCAGCCGGCGCCGCCCTGGGTGCGGAAGACGACCGGCACGGTCAGCTGACCGCCGGACATGTAGCGGAGCTTCGCCGCCTGGTTCACGACTTGCTCGGCGGCGAGCGTCATGAAGTCCTCGTACATGATCTCGGCGACCGGCCGCATGCCCTGCATCGCGGCCCCGATCGCGGCGCCCGCGAGCGCCATCTCCGAGATCGGCGTGTTGCGGACGCGCTCCTTGCCGAACTCGTCGAGCAGCCCCGACGTCACGCCCATCGAGCCGCCCATCTCGGCGATGTCCTCGCCCATGATGAAGACGTCGTCGTCCTGGCGCATCGCCGTCGAGAGCGCGTCGCGAACCGCTTCGCGGTAGGTCAGCTCAGGCAACCTGAGGTTCCTGACTCGTCGCTGGGGGCGCGAGGCAAGCGAGCGAGGTGAGGACAGTACGAGGGTACGGCCTCGCCGAGCGAGCGCAGAATCGCGACGCCGGCGGCGAGAGCGCGCCGCGGAGCCCGGCTCCGCCGGCCGGGAGCGGCTCGCGGTCAGGGGCCTCAGGCATAGACATTCTTGAGCGCGTCTTCCGGTGCCGGGTCGGTGCCGGCCTTCGCGAACTCGACCGCGGCCTCGACGATCTCCGTCACCTCGGCGTCGAGCTCGGCGAAGTCGTCGTCGGAGACCTCGAGCTTGCCGCGCAGGAGCTCGATCGGGTCGCGCGTCGCGCGCAGCTCCTTCGCCGCCTCGCGGTCGCGGTAGACCTGCGGATCGCCGATGTAGTGGCCGCTGAAGCGCACCGTGTCGAGGTGCAGGAAGACCGGACCCTTGCCGGAGCGCGCGTGCTCGAGCGCCTGGCGCGCCGCCTTGTAGACCGCCTCGACGTCCTGCCCGTCGGCCTTGAGCGCCTTCATCCCGAACGCCTTGGCGCGCTCGGAGAGGTTGCGGATCGGGGAGTGCTGGGACTCCGGTGTCGACTCGGCCCACTTGTTGTCCTCGAGCACGAAGACAGCGGGCACCTTCCAGAGCTGGGCGAGGTTCAGCGCCTCGTGGAACGTGCCGATGTTCGTCGCGCCGTCGCCGAAGAAGGCGAGTGCGACCCGCGGCTCTCCGCGCAGCTGGAAGGCGAGCGCCGCCCCGGCGACGTGCGGCAGCCCGCCGCCGATCACGGCGTTCGCGCCCATGTTCCCGCGCTCGACGTCGTACAGGTGCATCGAGCCGCCGTAGCCGTGCGAGCAGCCCTCCTGCTTGCCGTAGAGCTCGGCCATCAGCTCGTTCGGGTGCGTCCCCTTGGCCAGCGTGTGGCCGTGCGCGCGGTGGGTCGAGGCGATGACGTCGCCGTCCTCGAGCGCGCGGCAGACGCCGACCGCGCAGGCTTCCTGGCCGATCGCGACGTGGAGGAAGCCGGGCAGCTCGCCGGCCCGGAAGCGCTCCTCGACCTTCTCCTCGAAGCGGCGGATGAGGAGCATCTCGCGCAGCACGTCGTGGAGGTCGCTCTTGGCGAGGCTCGCTCTCTGCTCCACCTTGGCCACGGGCCGAGTGTACGGTTCTCGTCGTGCCGCTTGCCGAACGCTGGAACGCCGTCGAACGTGGCCTGGATCCAAGGTGGACCGAGGTCACATTGAGTCTCAGGATCAACGACGACAGCGCCCGATCCCGCGCTGCGGCGCTGCTCGGGCCGGCCGGGCCGGGCGTCGGAGCGCAGGAGATCCGGTTCGACGTCTCGACCCAGGGAGCCGGGATCGGACCCGAAGCTGCGCGGCGACTTCTGCGCAGGATCGACGGGGAAGGCATCGTGGGACGCCTCGAGCTCGTCGAGATCCTCGGCGTGCGCCCGGAGCCGGAGCCGCCGGCGCGCTCGCTCGCGGCCGAATGGCGAGAGGCTCTCGACGTGCTGCCGTCGGACTGGAGCGACGTCGTCGCCGAGCTCGAGCTCGGCTCGAGCGCCGATCTCGACCACGCGGCCGTCCTCTGCGCCCCCATCAACCCGATCCGGTCGCCGAGCGGCAAGCCCGGCTTTCGCTTCCGGAGCGCGAGCCGGCACGGATACGGCGCCTCGGCCGGGATGGTCGGCCGTTGTCTCGCCCGGCTCGACGAGGCCGGGATTTCGGGCCACGTCCGGATCACGCGCGCGCTGAGCGACGTCTACCCGGTCGGGACGCAGGGAGCGACATTCGTCGTCGGACGGCGGCCCGCCTGATGCCCGATCCCGTCGCGTGGAAAGCGGTCGAGAAGGGCTGGAAGGTCTACGACCGCGACGGCGGGGAGGTCGGGAGCATCGAGCAGATCGCCGGCGACGAGAACGCCGACATCTTCGACGGCTTCTCCATCAAGGCGCACGCCCACGGCGCGGCCAAGTACGTTCCGGCCGAGATCGTCGCGAGCATCGCGGTCGGCGAGGTGCGGCTCACGATCTCCGGCGCCGAGGTCGCCTCACTCGACGACATGCGCGAAGAGGTCGAGGAGCAGATCATCCCGGAGAAGTCGAGCTGGTATCAGCGGCTCGCCTGGTGGACAAAGGGCCGCGGTCGCTAGCGCGGTCGGTTACGGTCCGCGCCACGTGGTAAGGAGTACTCCATGAACGGGCTTTCCGACGCCGCTCAGCGTGTCGCCGAGCATGCGCGTGCATTCGTCCAGCTGGAGATCCAGCTCGCCACGGCCGAGCTGAAGCGGAAAGCCGCCGCCCTCGGCACCGGGATCGGGCTCATGGTCGCCGCGGCGATCCTCGCGTTCCTCGCGCTCACCTTCGGTCTCGCCGCGGCGGCGGCGGGCCTGGCCACCACGCTGCCCGTATGGGCGTCGCTGCTGATCGTGTGCGGCGCCCTGATCCTGATCACCGCGATCCTCGTCTTCGTCGGCTACCGGCTGCTGCAGAAAGGCACGCAGCCGCTGCCGGAAGAGGCGGTCGAGGAAGCACGGCTGACCGCGGAGGCGCTGCGGAATGGCGACTGAGCCCGACCTCAAGCAAGAGATCGCGGACGAGCGACGCCAGCTCACGAGCGCCGTCTCCGACCTGCGCGGGCAGCTCGAACAGACGGCCGAGCGCGGGAAACAGATCGGCATCAGGGTGGGTGCCGTCGTGGGCGCGGTCGTCGCACTCCGGACGGCACTGAAGATCCGGCGCAGCCTCCGGGACGACTAGCTGAACTAGGCCCGCAGGACGGCGCCGAAGCGCGTCGCGAGCGCGTCGACGATCGCCGCCCGCACCGGCGCGACGTCCTCGTCCGTCAGCGTCCCCTCGAGGGAGCCGAAGGAGAGCCGGAACGCGAGCGACCGCTTGCCCTCGCCGAGCGTGTCCCGGTTGCGGTATTCGTCGAACACCTCCAGCCGGCGCAGCAGCTCGCCGGCCGCCTCCCGGATCGCGACAAGGATCTCCGCGGCCGGGACGTCGTCGGTCACGACGAAGGCGAGATCCTGGCGCACCTCCGGATACGGGCTCACCTCGTCGAACGCCGCTGCCTGCGGCGCCGCTGCCGCGAGCGCGTCGAGGTCGAGCTCGAACGCCCCCCAGACACCCTCCAGCAGCGCCGGGTGCAGCTCGCCGAGCCAACCTTCGGCAGTCTTCGCCGACTTGCCGGGATGGAGGCTCGGGTCGCTGCTCCGCTCGTAGCCGGGTTCGATGCCGAGCGCGGAATAGATCTGCTCGACGGCCCACTTCGCCTCGGCGAAGCCGCCGTCGGCGATACCGGCGACATGCCAGCGCTCCTCGGGCAGCTCGGCGCCGACTTCGCGGTACACGCGCGCGACCTCGAACAGCGCCACGGACTCCTCGCCCGCGTCCGCGTTCCGTCGCGCGGGCTCGAGCAGCGAGGCGTAGAGCACCGAGCGCAGCGCCGCCGCCTCGGCCGAAAGCGGCTCCGGCAGCCGCAGCTCGCCCTCGGCGACGAAGGTGGGCGTGTACGCCTCGGCATAGCCGGCGCCGACGAGCACGTCCTCGACCTGCCGGCGCAGGCGCTGCTCACGCGTCAGCCGCCCGAACATCGCGTCGCGGCGCGGCAGCGTGAACGGGATCTCGGGCAGCTTGAACCGTGCGACCTCCTCGACGAGGTCGACCTCGCGGGTCACGTCGCGCGCGCGCCACGTCGGCACACGGAAGCCGTTCTCGAGCCGCTCGAAGCCGATCCGGCCGAGGATCTCGGCCTGCTCCTCGGAAGGCACGTCGAGCCCCATCAGGCCGCTCGCGCGCTCGGGCCGCAGCCGGATCACCGCAGGCTCGGGCAGGTCGCCCTGCACGTCCTCGGCCCCGGTCCAGCGCCCGCCGCTCAGCTCGACGATCAGCTGCGTCGCAAAGGTCGCCGCCCGGCCTGCGACGTACGGGTCGACGCCCTTCTCCCAGCGGTTCGAGCCCTCGGTGCGCAGCGAGTGGCGCTCGGAGCTGCGCAGGATCCCGACCGGCTCGAAGTTCGCCGCCTCGAGCAGGACGTTCGTCGTCGAGGAGGAGACCTCCGTCTCCTCGCCGCCCATGATCCCGGCGAGCCCGACCGCACGGTCGCCGTCGGCGATCACGAGATCCTCGGCGGTCAGCGTGCGCTCGACGCCGTCCAGGGTTCGCAGCTTCTCGCCTGCACGTGCGCGACGTGCGACGAGCCCGCCGTGGAGCAGGTCGAGGTCGTAGGCGTGGAGCGGGCTGCCGAGCGCGAGCATCACGTAGTTCGTGATGTCGACGACGTTCGAGATCGAGCGGACGCCGGCACGCCGTAGCCGCGCCTTCAGCCATAGCGGCGACTCGCCGACCGCGACGTCGCGGAAGACGCGGCCGCTGAAGCGGAGGCAGCCCTCCGGATCCTCGATCCCGATCCCGACGGCCTCGTCCCCGTCGCGCTGCGGATCCTCGCCCGGCGGCGGCAGCAGCTCGCCGCCGAGGAGCGCCGCGACCTCGCGCGCGACGCCGTAGACCGCGAACAGGTCGGCGCGGTTGCCGGTGGCCTCGAGGTCGATCACCTCGTCGACGAGCGGCAGCACGTCGGCGAGCGGCGTCCCCGCCTCGCGCGCGTCGTCGAGCACGATGATCCCGCTGTGGTCGGTGCCGAGGTCGAGCTCGTCCTCGGCGAGGATCATCCCCTCGGACACCTGCCCGCGCAACTTGCGCCGCTCCAGCGTCAGGCCGTTCGGAAGCGTCGCGCCGGGCAGCGCCACCGCGACCTTCGCGCCCGCGCCGAAGTTCCAGGCGCCGCAGACGATCGAGTACGGCCGGTCCTCCCCCACGTCGACCGACGTGAGCTGCAGCCGGTCGGCGTCAGGGTGCTTCTCCGCCGCGAGCACGTGGCCGACGCGGAAGAGCCCGAGCTCGCCGGTCACACCTACCCGCTCGACTCCCTCGACCTCGGCGGCGCCGATCGAGAGCGCCTCGGCGATCTGTGCCGTGGTCGCGTCGACGCGGACATACTCGCGCAGCCAGCTGAGCGGGATCCTCATCGGAACTGCCTGAGGAAGCGGAGGTCGTTTTCCCAGAAGGCGCGGATGCCGGCAATGCCGTACCGCAGCTGCGCGGTCCGCTCGATGCCCATCCCGAACGCGAAGCCCGTGTACTCCTCCGGCCCCCAGCCGACGAACTCGTACAGGTACGGGTCGACGATCCCGGAGCCGCCCATCTCGATCCAGCCGGAGTGCTTGCAGATCGCGCAGCCCGCGCCGCCGCAGTTGAAGCACGAGACGTCGGGCTCCATCGACGGCTCCGTGAACGGGAAGTAGTGCGTGCGGAAGCGCACCTCGCGCTCCGGGCCGTACAGCTCGCGCATCACGTGGAGCAGCGTCCCCTTGAGGTCGGCCAGCGTGATGCCCTTGTCGATCGCGAGCCCCTCGAACTGGTGGAAGATCGGATACCGCGTCGCGGTGATGTCGTCCCGGCGGTAGACGCGGCCGATCGAGACCATGTAGATCGGCGGCCGCTGGCCCTCCATCTTGTGGATCTGCGCGGGCGAGGTCTCCGTGCGGAGCAGGGTCTGCTCGTCGAGATAGAGCGAGTCGCGCGGCGAGCGCGCCGGATGCCAGTCCGGGAAGCCGAGCGCGTCGAAGTTGTAGCGCGTCGTCTCGACCTCGCGGCCGTCGACGATCTCGTAGCCGAGGCCGAGGAAGATGTCCTCGACGTCGCGGCGCACGAGCGTCGACGGATGCAGCGTGCCGCGCGGACGGAGCTTCGGCGGCCCGAGCAGCTCGGCCGGCAGCGTCACGTCGACGCGCTCGGTCGCGAGCCTCTCCTCGAGCTCGGCACGCGCCAGATCCTCCTCGCGGGCGGACAGCGCCGACTCGACGGTCTCGCGCACGGCGTTCAGCGTCATCCCGGTCTCGCGGTCGCGCACCTCGCGGAGCGCGAGCTTCAGTGCACTCTGACGGCCGAGGAAGCGGATCCGGACCTCGGACAGCGCGGCGAGCGACCTCGCCTCGGCTGCCGCGGCCAGCGCCTCCTGCTCGAGGTCGTCGGGATCCACGTGGGCGACCTTATCCAACGGTTTCTCCTCCTTTCGCGGGCACGGGAACGGGGACGTTCACGCCCCGGCTCTTTCTGCGGAGGAGACGACGCTCTCTAGCGCGCCGACGCCCCGGCGACGAGCCGGGGCTGCATAAAGGCGAAGACGCGCGAAGCAGACATCTGGGCCGATACTACCGCCGATGGCCGAATACGACCACTTCGCGCCCGACTACGACCTCTGGGCAGCGGACATGACGGAGGACGTCGCCTGGTACGTCTCACTGGCGCGAGAGGCGGCCGAGCCCGTGGTCGAGCTGGGTATCGGCACCGGTCGGATCGCGATCCCGATCGCGCGGGAGACGGGCAAGCGGGTCGTCGGCTGGGACCGCTCGCCGGCGATGTTGGCCGTCGGTCGTCAGCGCGCGGGCCACCTTCCGATCGAGTTTCGCGAAGGAGACATGCGCGAGCTCGAGCTTGACGAGCCGGTCGAGTTGGTGATCTGTCCGTTTCGCGCGCTGCTCCACCTCCCTACCTGGGCCGACCGGCGACGCACGTTCGAGCGTGTCGCCGCGGCGCTCCGGCCCGGCGGCAGGTTCGCCTTCAACGT
Organism: uncultured Actinomycetes bacterium; assembly: GCA_963702655.1. Lineage (GTDB taxonomy): Bacteria > Actinomycetota > Thermoleophilia > Gaiellales > Gaiellaceae > Palsa-739. The sequence goes on from CAVPDO010000001.1 coordinate 857,136, forward strand.
GTTCGCATTCAGCGGACAGGTGGCCGCCCGCCTCGACGGGACCCGGCAGGAGCGGGGCGACTCGTGGGAGATCCCGCGCTACTTCTGGGCCGACAGCCGGATCGACATCACGCGCGGCCGCGGCGACGAGGAAGCGGGGATTCTGCAGCTCTGGTGGATCGGGCGCTCGGAGTTCGAGGGGCTGATCGACATCGCCGGGCTCGAGGTCGAAGCCCTCTACGGCTGGTTCGACGAGCGGCCCTACGATGACTCTTCGCTCGAGATGGTCTACGTCGCGCGCAAGCCCTGAGCGTCTACGACCCCATCGCGCGGCTCTACGACTCGTGGAGCGCGAGCGTCATCGAGGACGTGTCGTTCTACGTCGACGAGGCGCTCGCCGCAGGCGGGGAGGTCGTGGAGCTTGCAGTGGGGACCGGGAGGATCGCCATCCCGACCGCGCTCGCGGGCGCACACGTTGTCGGCATCGACTCGTCGCCCGGCATGCTCGCCGTCTGCGCCGAGCGAGCGCGCGAGGCCGGCGTCGCGGACCGGCTCGACCTGCGGCTCGGCGACCTCCGGTGGCCGCCCGTCGACGAGCGCGTCCCGCTCGTGACATGTCCCTTCCGCTCGTACCTCCACCTGCGCGACGACGAGGAAAGGCTCGAGGCACTGCGCGCCGCGCACGAACTGCTGCGGCCCGACGGACGCCTCGCGTTCGACGTCTTCACGCCCTCCCGCGAGGACGTCGAGGAGACGCACGGCCGCTGGATCGAGCGCGAGCCCGGCATCGACGAGCGCGCCGACTGGGATCTCGCCGCGCAGACCCTGACGTTGTCGGTGCGGGGCGCGCAGGGCTCGTCGACGATGACGCTCTGGTGGGTCGAGCCCGCGCGCTGGCACTCACTCCTCGCCGAAGCCGGCTTCGAGGTGCTCGAGTGCTACGGCTGGTTCGACCGCCGCCCGTTCGCCGGCGGCGAGGACAGCGTGTGGATCGCGCGCCGAAAATGATCCGCGCGCAAATTGCGACAAAATCGTTTCGGTCGGGTCTTGATCCGGTGAGCGGGTTCCCATAGGTTCCCTCTTGCGCCGAGCACGGAACGCGAGTAGGTCGAAACCTCGACCGAGCGGTCGGACGAAGAGGGAGCAATCCCGAGGCGAATGGCCGGTTGGACGAGGGGGACGAAAGCGAAACCGGCTCGGCGAATTCTTTGGTCCGGCCCCCGCAAGGGGCCGGACGTCTTTCTAGGCAATGTCCGAAAGAGCGACTTGCCACCGCGGACGGGCGACGGCACCCTCTGTCGAAGTGGAGCCCGAAGACATCCGCCTACCATTCGAGGTCCTGTTCGACATCCGATCGGTATCCAGCGAGCGCTTTGGCTGCTCGAGGAGGAGGACGATGAAGAAGAGGACAGCTGAGGAGCGCGCCGCCGACGAGGCCCGGTACGAGGACCAGGCCCGGCGCCTGAAAGAACGAATCGCCTATTGGCGGTCGAAGTCGGCGGAACCGCGGCGCGCGAGCTCGTAGAGGGCGATCGCACCGGCCATCGCGACGTTGAGCGAGTCGCCGCCGCCGGGCTGTGGGATCGACACCCGCTCTTCGCAGCTGTCGAGGACCTCGGCCGGCAACCCCTCCCGCTCCGCGCCGAGCACGAGCACGACATCAGTGCCGGAATCCAGCTCTGAAAGCGGGGTTCCACCGCTCGGCACGAGCGCGACCCGCCTGGCTTGCGGCTCCCTGAACTCGCTCAGGGGAACCCGAAAGACAGAGCCCGTCGACGCGCGCAGAGCCTTCGGCCCGGTCGGATCGGCGCAGCCGTCCGAGAGCGCGACTCCCACGCCGAACGCGTCGGCCGCGCGCAGCAGCGTCCCGACGTTCCCGGGATCCCCGACCCGCCAGAGCGCAAGCGTCACCGGCCGCACACCCCGTGGCAGATCCTCTCGCCGGAAGACGGCGACGACCCGCGGGGGATGGCCGAGGGTCGACACCTCCGCGAGCAGCTCGGCCTCGACGTCCTCGCCCGCAACGAGCATGTCGGCGGGCTCGAGACCGGCGGCGAGCCCGGCCTCGAGCAGATCCTCTCCCTCGACCGCGAACAGCCCGAGCTTGTCGCGCCAGCGCCGGTCGTGGAGCTTGCGGACGAGCTTGAGCCGCTCGTTGTCGCGCGAGGTGATCGCCATGCACTGCGACGCTACCTGGCCACCGGCGTGTGACAGGATCGACTCGTGACGAGCCTCAGCGCCGAAGACCGTGCTGCGATCGAGCAGGCGGCTGACGCCTATGTCGACGCCATGAGAGCGGCGAACTGGGAGCGCGTCGCCGGCTCGTTCTCGGAGGACGCGGTGCGGATCCCGCCCCACGAGGAGCCGCACCAGGGGCGCGAGGCGATCGAGAGCTGGCTCCGGGGAATCGAGGAGCTCGGCAGCTACGAGCTCGTACGCGAGCAGATCGACGGTGGGGACGGCCTCGCCTACGTGCGCGGGACGTATGCCATTTCCCTGCGTCCGGTTGGTGCACCGGGCCTGATCTCGGACGAAGGCGACTTCCTCGAGATCTGGCGACAGGGCCACGACGGCGCGTGGAGCATCGCCGAGGCGATGTGGAATACGCGCCGTCCGATGGTCGCGTAGCTAGCTCTGCAGCGCGGCCTTGGCCTGCTCGGCGATCGCGCCGAACGCGGCCGGGTCGCTGACTGCGAGGTCGGCGAGCACCTTCCGGTCGAGCTCGATGCCCGCCTTCGAGCAGCCGTGGACGAACTGGTTGTAGGAGAGCCCGTTCGCGCGGGCGGCGGCGTTGATCCGCGTGATCCAGAGCTTGCGAAACTCCCGCTTCCGCACCTTCCGGTCGCGGTAGGCGTAGACGAGCGAGTGCTCGACCTGCTCCTTCGCGTAGCGGTAGTGGGTGCTCTTACGGCCCCAGTAGCCCTTCGCCTGCTCGAGGACCTTGCGGCGCTTCTTGTGTGCGGCGACTGCACGCTTGACCCTGGGCACGGCTCAGCCCATCCCCAGCATCTTCTTGATCGCGCTGCGATCGCCGCGCGTGACCTCGCGGTCCTTGCGGAAGCCGCGCTTACGCTTCGACGACTTCTTCTCCAGGTTGTGGCTCCGCATCGCCGGCCGGCGCAGGATCTTGCCGCTGCCCGTCACCTTGAACTTCTTCTTCACGGAGCTCCGTGTCTTCACCTTCGGCATCTCGTTTCACTCCTGCGTTCTTCGTCGGGCCGAGCAGCATCACCATGTTGCGTCCGTCCTGGAGAGGCTGGGACTCGATCTGCCCGATCTCCTTGACGTCGTCGGCGAGGCGGAGGAGCAGGTCGCGGCCCCGCTCCGGGTGGGTTTGCTCCCGGCCGCGGAACATGATCGTGACCTTCACCTTCGCACGCTGGTTGAGGAATCGCTCGACGTGTCCCTTCTTGGTGTTGTAGTCGTGCACGCCGATCTTCGGCCGGAACTTGATCTCCTTGACCTGGATCTGGCTCTGGTGCTTGCGGGCCTGTTTCGCCTTCTGCTCCTGCTCGTACTTGTACTTGCCGTAGTCCATGACCTTCGCGACGGGCGGATCGGCCTGGGCCGCGACCTCGACGAGGTCGAGGTTCTTGCCGTAGGCGTACTCGCGCGCGTCGTCGGTGGTCTTGATCCCGAGCTGGGCACCGTCGTCGTCGATCAGCCGGACGCGAGAGACGCGAATCGCATCGTTGATGCGCGTCGTGTCGCGTGGCGACGGGCGGGTGTGCTCGATCGGCCGGCGTCTGGGCCTCAAAGACGAATCACCAAGTTGGGCTTACTCCTCCTCGATTGGCTGTCGCAAACCTGAAAAGCCGCTGCATGCAGCGGCCCGTTTTCCTCGTCTGTCGACTCGGTTGAACCCCCGCGGTCCGGTGTGGCCCGGGAGGTGAGGAACGGTCCGCCCCTGCTTTTCAGGCTTCAGAGGGTAGCAAGCCTGGCCACGAGGTCTGCCAGCGACAGGGTCGACTGCTCGCCGCCGCGCTCGCGCACCGCGAGGCTCTCGTCCGACTCGCGGTCGCCGTAGACGACCGTGACGGGGATCTTCTCGAGCTCGGCGGCCCGGATGCGCTTGCCGATCGTCTCGGTCGGCTCCGCCACCTCGGCGCGGAATCCCGCCTCGAGCAGCCTGAGCGCGAGCGTCTGCGCCGCGTCGTGGTGCGCCTCCCCCACCGGCAGCACGCGCACCTGCACCGGGGCGAGCCAGAACGGGAAGGCGCCGGCGTAGTGCTCGGTGAGGATCCCGATGAAGCGCTCGAGCGACCCGAGCAGCGCGCGGTGGATCACGACCGGCGTGTGCTCCTGGTTGTCCGCGCCCATGTAGGTGAGGCCGAAGCGCTTCGGCATCTGCGAGTCGGCCTGGATCGTCCCCATCTGCCAGGAGCGTCCGAGCGCGTCGTCCATGTGCAGGTCGATCTTCGGGCCGTAGAACGTCCCCTCTCCCTCGCCGATCACGTATGGCAGGCCGTGGCGCTCGAGTGCGTCGCGGAGGATGGCCTCGGCCTGGTCCCACTCCTCGTCGGAGCCCAGCCGGTTCTCGGGGCGGGTCGAGAGCTCGGCGTGCGGGACGACGTCGAACAGCTCGTAGAGCGACTTCGCGAACTCGATGCAGGCGTCGATCTCCCTCGCGACCTGCTCCTCGGTGCAGAAGATGTGCGCGTCGTCCTGCGTGACGTGGCGCACGCGCAGGAGACCGTGCAGCGTTCCGGCGAGCTCGTTGCGATGGAGCGTCGACGACTCGGCGTAGCGGATCGGCAGGTCGCGATAGCTGCGCAGGCGCGAGCCGAACAGGAGCATGTGGCCGGGGCAATTCATCGGCTTCAGCCCGGCGTGCGGCTCCTCGCCCTCCCCCGCGACGAGGAACATGTTGTCGCGGAACTTCTCCCAGTGGCCGCTCGTCTCCCAGACGCTCTTGTCGTAGATCAGCGGGGTCTTGACCTCGACGTAGCCGCGCTTCGCGTTCTCACGCCGGCGCAGATCCTCGAGCTGATTCCAGACCACCATCCCCTTCGGGTGCCAGAACGGCGAGCCCGGCGACGCCTCGGAGAGATGGAAGAGGTCGAGCTCGGTGCCGAGGCGGCGGTGGTCGCGGCGTCGCGCCTCCTCGAGCCGCTCGAGGTACAGGTCGAGATCCTCCGGTGAGTAGAAGGCGGTGCCGTAGATCCGCGTGAGCTGCTGATTCGCCGAGTCGCCACGCCAGTACGCGCCGGCAAGGCCGGTCAGCTTGAGCGCCTTGATCGGCTTCGAGTCCTGCAGGTGCGGGCCGCGGCAGAGGTCGGTGAAGTCGCCCCCGTCTCCATGCTGTCGGTAGAGCGAGATGTCGCCCTCGGCCGTGTCGACGAGCTCGAGCTTGTACGGGTCGGCGGCGAAGAGCTGCCGCGCCTCGTCGCGCGAGATCTCACGACGCTCCCAGCTGCGGCCCTCCTGCAGCTCGCGCCGGATCTCCTCCTCGATCCGCTCGAGATCCTCCTCCCGGATCGGCTCGGGGAAGTCGAAGTCGTAGTAGAAGCCGTTCTCGATCGGCGGCCCGATCGCGAGCTTCACCCCGGGATAGAGGCGCGTGACCGCCTCGGCGAGCAGGTGTGCGGAGGAGTGGCGCAGCACGGCGAGCGCGTCGGGGTCGCTCGTGTCGCGCGTCGTCAGGAGCTGGATCGGGTCGCCCTCGTGCAGCGGCTGCCGCAGATCCTGCACGTTTCCGTTCGCGCGAATCAGGACGGCCTGCTCGGCGAGCTTCGGCCCGATCGCGCGCGCGGCGTCGAGCCCCGTGGCACCGTCGGGGAGCTCGAGCTGTGACTCGTCGGGAAGGACGACCTTCATGGAGAGCCAAGGATATGCACCGCTCAGCCGCGGAACTCCATCAGGATCCAGGGTGCGGTGTGCTCCTCGTCGGGATCGTGACGCGAGACCTCGACGAAGCCTCCACGCTCCCACGCATGAACTGCGCCCTCGTTCCACGCGTAGGGGTCGACCGTCACCCGCTCGCGGCCGCGCTCGTCGAGCAGGTGCCGGGCCATGGCGCGCGCGGCGTCCGGGCCGAGGCCGCGTCCGCGCACGGCCGGCACCAGAAACATGTCGAGCCCCTCGGGATACACCTGGAGGTAGCCGACCGGCTCCCCCGCCTCCTCGACGACCCACGCCTCCACGTCGTCGCGTGCGAGCCGCTCCTCCATCTCGGCGCGGGTGAACGTCTCGCCGTCCCAGTAGCGGGCGACCTCCGGATCCGCGTGCCAGGCGACGAGGCGGTCGACGTCGGCGGCCCCGGCCGGCCGCAGCGTCGTCAGCCGTCCGCGTACGAGAACGTCCACTCGACGTCCAGCTGCGAGGTTCCGCCGGCGCTGCGGTAGAGGGCGTTCGCCGGCTCGTTGTCCGGCTCCGTCAGGACGAAGGCGACCCGGATGCCGCGTTCGCGCCCGAGCTCGGCGAGGCGCGCGAGCAATGCCGAGGCGATCCCCCGACGCCGCCGGCTCTCGTCCACGTCCACCTCGTACACGAAGAGACTCGCCCGGTCGCCGTGCCGCCGCGGCAGCTCGTGGGCGAGGACGAAGCCGACCGGCCGCTCCCCGTCGAGGGCCACGAGCATCAGCGTCCGCGGATCGGCGAGCAGGCCCTCGGGATCGCCCGGCCCGTCGTACGTCGCCAGCTCCTGCACCAGCCGCTCGTCGCCGGGCTCGAGCAGGCGAATCTCGATGCCGGGCACGCCCGTTGTCGGTGCGAGACCCTCGTCCACCGAAGGAGGATCGCATGCCCGGAAAGCGACCGAGCGTCAAGAACGAGAAGCAGTACGAGAAGCTCAAGGAGAAGGGGATGTCGAAGGAGCGCGCGGCGAAGATCGCCAACTCACCGGGCGCGTCGAGCCGCGGCGGCAAGGCGTCCGGCTCCGGGAAGCGTCGGCACGACTCGAGCCAAGGCGGGACGACCGCCCAGAAGAAGGCCGCGGGCCGCAAGGGTGGCCGCGCCACTGCGCGCAAGAGCTGACGTTTCACTCGTGCGGAGGTCGCAATCGGACGCCGACTCTGCTAACGATCAGAGTGCTGCGGCGCGAACGCATCGCTCCATAACGGAAAGGGTCGTCCGATGTCGAATCCGTCCTGGCGCCGCAGTCGGCGCGTCCCGGGGGCACCGCGCCCACGGCATGTCCTGATCGTCCTCGCTTTGTGCGCGCTGGTCGGATCGCTGGTCGGCGGAAACGCCCGCCCCGCATCCGCTGCGGGGACGTCGCCTCACTTCGTACGTACGTGCGCGGCCGTCCCCAAGGGCGAGATGAGGTGCTTCGCCCTACGGCGCACGACCGGTGTCGTCGCCCACGTCGCGTCCGGGACGAACCCGGCCGTCGCGGTCAGCGGCTACGGCCCGTCCGACCTCGACAGCGCGTACAACGTGCCCACGACGCTCGGCAGCGGCAAGACCGTCGCGATCGTCGACGCCTACGACGACCCGAACGCCGCGAGCGACCTGAGCACCTATCGCAGCAACTTCGGGCTGCCGGCGTGCACGACCGCCAACGGCTGCTTCAAGAAGGTCAACCAGAACGGTGCGGCGAGCCCGCTGCCGGCGGGGAACACCGGCTGGGCATCGGAGATCATGCTCGACCTCGAGATGGTCTCCGCGATCTGTCCGAACTGTCACATCCTGCTCGTCGAAGCGAACAGCCCCACGACTGCGAACCTCGGCACGGCCGTCAACACCGCCGTCGCGCAGGGCGCGGCCGCGGTCTCGAACAGCTACGGCGGCTCGGAGTCCTCGAGCGAGACGAGCGCCGACAACTCGTACTACAAGCACGCGGGCGTGGCGATCGTCGCCTCGTCCGGGGACAGTGGCTACGGGGTCGAGTATCCCGCTGCCTCCCCGTACGTGACTGCTGTCGGCGGAACGAGCCTGACGCGGGCGAGCAACGCTCGCGGCTGGTCGGAGTCCGTCTGGTCGACGTCCTCGACCGAGGGCGCGGGGAGCGGCTGCTCGGCGTTCGAGCCGAAGCCGTCGTTCCAGACCGACACCGGGTGTGCCCGGCGCACCGTCGCGGACGTCTCCGCCGACGCCGACCCGGCGACCGGCGTGGCCGTCTACGACTCGTACGGCTCGGGCGGCTGGACGGTGTTCGGCGGCACGAGCGTCGCCTCGCCGATCATCGGCGCGATGTACGCGCTGGCCACGTCGCCGGCGCCGGCCGCGTTCCCCAACTCCTACCCGTACGCCGATCCGAGCGCACTCAACGACGTGACGACCGGCCACACCGCCACGTGCTCGCCGGCGTACCTCTGCACCGCAGAGGTCGGCTACGACGGCCCCACCGGGCTCGGAACGCCGAACGGCGCCGCCGCGTTCGGGCCGGCGTCGACGGGCTCGAGCGACTTCTCGGTCTCGGTCAACCCGACCAACCTCGGTGTCGCGGCCGGGTCGAACGCGACCGCAACGGTCTCGACCGCCGTCACCTCCGGCGGCTCGGAGTCGGTCGCGCTGAGCGCGAGCGGCCTGCCGAGCGGCGTGACCGCGTCGTTCTCCCCATCGAGCGTCACTTCCGGCTCGTCGTCCACCGTGACGTTCACGGCGTCCGCCTCGGCGGCGGCCGGGAACTACAGCGTCACGGTCACCGGAACCGGCTCGACGGGATCGCACACGGCGACGCTCACGCTCAGCGTGACGGCCGCCGCAACGAACGACTTCTCGCTGTCGGTCAGTCCGACGTCGGCGTCGGTGGCCGCGGGATCGGGGACGAACGCGACGGTGTCCACCGCGATCACCTCGGGCTCGGCGCAAACCGTCTCGCTGAGCGCGAGCGGCCTGCCGAGCGGCGCCTCGGCGTCGTTCTCGCCGTCGTCCGTCACGGCCGGGTCGTCCTCCACGCTGACGATCTCGACGTCCGGCTCGACGCCCGCCGGGACGTACCCGGTGACGATCACGGGAACGGGCGCCTCCGCGGCGCACACGACGTCGTTCGCCCTCACGGTGACGGCCGCGAGCGCCTGCACTGCGGCCCAGAAGATCACCAACCCCGGCTTCGAGTCCGGAGCGACCGGCTGGTCGGCGACGGTCGGCGTGATCGGGCAGAACGGCCCGTCGGAGCCCGCGCACTCGGGCACGTGGGACGCCTGGCTCGACGGCTACGGCCGGTCGCACACCGACACGCTCTCGCAGTCGGTCACGATCCCGAGCGGCTGCAGCTCCTACACGTTGTCGTTCTGGCTGCACATCGACACGGCCGAGCGGACGACGACGACCGCGTACGACAAGCTGACGGTGTCCCTTGGCTCGACGACGCTGGCCACGTACTCGAACCTGAACAAGGCCGCGGGCTACGTGCAGCACTCGTTCAACGTCTCGGGCTTCGCCGGGCAAACGGTCACCCTCATGTTCAAGGGCGTGGAGGACAGCTCGCTCCAGACGTCGTTCGTCGTCGACGACACGGCGCTGAACGTCAGCTGACCCGAAAAGAAAGGCGGGGCGCCTCGCAGGAGACGCCCCGCCGCAAACCCGCGTCAGCCGACGGGTACGACGTTCCGAGCCTCGGGGCCCTTCTGCCCCTCGGACGGCTCGAACTCGACGCGCGCGCCCTCGGCGAGCGACTTGAAGCCCTCGGACTCGATCGCGCTGAAATGCACGAAAACGTCCTTGCCGCCCTCGTCCGGGGTGATGAAGCCATACCCCTTCGCGTCGTTGAACCACTTCACGGTTCCGGTTGCCATATGAAACACCTCCCTCCGCGGAGTTCTGAACGGACAGGAGGCGCGAACGACGCGCGACCGGTACTCGCTCTAGTGCTAGTGCAAGACGAAAGGTAGCGGAGAATCAGGGTTCGATGCGGCTATTGGCAGCCCCCGACAAGTTCCGCGGCACGCTTTCGGCACACGAGGCCGCGGCCGCGATCGCGGCGGGGGCCGCGCGCGCAGGCTGGGCGGCCGACGAGCTGCCGCTGGCGGACGGCGGCGAGGGAACGCTCGACGTGATCGGCGGCGGCAACCGGCGGACGGTCGTGACCGGGCCCCTCGGGGAGCCGGTCGCAGCTGCGTGGCGGCTCGGGGAGGACGGCATTGCGCTGATCGAGGCGGCGCAGGCGTGCGGGCTGACGCTGGCGGGCGGGCCGGAGCAGAACGACCCGCTGCGCGCGACGAGCCGCGGTGTCGGCGAGCTCGTCGCTGCAGCCGTCGCCGCAGGGGCGGAACGGATCGTCGTCTTCGTCGGCGGCGTCGCGTCGACCGACGGCGGGGCCGGCGCGACCGAAGCCGTCCCTCACCCGCTCGTCGTCCCGCTCGACGTGGCGTGCGACGTCGAGGCGCGCTTCCTCGAGGCCGCCGACGTCTTCGCCCCGCAGAAGGGAGCGACGCCGGCGCAGGTGCAGATTTTGCGCGAGCGGCTCGCGAAGCTCCCCGTCCCGGACCTGCCCGGCTCGGGCGCGGCGGGTGGGCTCGCCGGCGGACTCGCGGCGATCGGCGCGCGCCTCGTTCCCGGCTTCGAACTCGTCTCGGGTCGGCTCGGCCTCGCTGCGCTGCTCACGGGCGCGGATCTCGTGGTCACCGGCGAGGGCCTGGTCGACGCAACCTCCACCACGGGCAAGGTCGTCGGCCGCGTCCTCGAGCATGCGCGGGAGGCAGGAGTCGAGGCGCTCGTCGTCGCCGGCGACGTCGCGCCCGCCAGCCCCATCGACGCGGCCTCGCTCGTCGCGAGCTTCGGTCGCGAGCGCGCACTCGCGGAGCCGGCGGAGTGCCTCGCAGAACTCGTCACGACGATCCTGGCGGCCCGCCGAAACTGACCCTAAGCTGCTTGCCGGAACATGCCGAAGCCAGTCGCCAACGCACCGCACATCGGCTACCGCCCAGGGCTGGACGGGCTGCGGGCGATCGCGGTCTGCGCCGTCTTCCTGTACCACTCGCGCATCGACTGGCTGCCGGGCGGCTTCCTGGGGGTCGACCTCTTCTTCGTCCTCAGCGGCTACCTGATCACCTCGCTGCTGCTCGTCGAATGGGAGGCGCGAAACCGGATCGACCTGCGCCGTTTCTGGCTGCGGCGTGCGCGGCGGCTGCTCCCCGCTTTGGTCGTCGTCGTGCTGCTCTCGCTCGCGCTCGCCGCGATCTTCGCCCGCCAGGACCTCGGCCACACCCGCAGCGACGTCCTGGGCTCGCTCTTCTACTTCGCGAACTGGCACGAGATCGTCGCGAACCGCTCGTATTTCAACCTGATGGGCAACCCCTCGCTGCTGCAGCACACGTGGTCGCTCGCGGTTGAGGAGCAGTTCTACATCGTGTGGCCGCTGATCCTCGTCCCGTGCCTCGTTCTCGTCGGCCGCAAGCGGCTGCCGATGATCGTCATCGCCGGCATCGCCGCGTCGGCCACGCTGATGTGGATGCTCTACAACCCGAACGGCGATCCCTCGCGCGTCTACTACGGGACCGACACACGCGCCTTCCTGTTGCTGATGGGGATCCTGGTCGCGCTCGTCTGGCCGTGGATCATGCGGATGCGGCGCGCGGTGCCGCTACTCGAGCTGTTCGGCATCGCGGCTCTCGTCGGCACGGTGCTCCTCTTCCGGCAGATGCAGGACTTCAGCCCGACGCTGTACCGCGGCGGAGACCTCGCCGCCGCGTTCTGTTTCGCCGTGCTCGTCGCCGCGGTCGCCCATCCGCAGACCGGCATCGGGGAGGCGCTCGGCGTCGCGCCGCTGCGCTGGGTCGGCGAGCGCAGCTACGGAATCTATCTCTGGCACTGGCCGATCATCGTGCTGATCGCGGGCGTGAACGCGCGGCCGAGCGTGGGCGTCGTCGTTGCGGAGGCAGTGCTCGTGCTCGTGGTCGCCGCGCTCTCGTACAGGTTCGTCGAGCAGCCGATCCGGACGGGGAGCCTGCAGCGCAGGCTCGCCCAGCATCCGCGCCGGTACCGGCTCGAGGTCGTCGGCGGTGGAGCGCTGGGCCTTGCGGTGGCCTTCGCGATCCTGTTCGTGACCCCGTCCTCGCTGAACCCGGTATCCGCCTACGTCAACCCGCAAAAGGCGAAGGCATCCACGCACCACCCACGCCCGACGACGAGCGCCGGCACCACGATCTCCCGGCAGACCGGGCCGCCTCACAAGAAGAGGCTGCCGGCGCTGCCCCCGGGCCGGATCCTGGCGCTCGGCGACTCGGTGATGCTCGGCTGCTCGAGCGAGCTGAAGATCGCCCTTCACCACCACGTGCACGTCGACGCGACGGTGGGCCGGCAGATCGAGGACACGGTCAGCGAGCTGCAGCGGCTCCGGCGGCATCACAGGCTGGCGAAGATCGTCGTGATCCAGGTCGGCAACAACGGACCGCTGTGGTACCGCGACCTTGCGCAGCTACGTCACGCGCTACACGGGATCCCCGACATCGTCGTCGTCAACGTCCGCAACTCGACGAGCTGGCAGGACGAGTCGAACCACGCGCTCGCCACCTGGGTGCGCGGCTGGCCGGCGGCGCATCTGGCCGACTGGTACGGGGCGTCGACGACGAAGATGCTGCAGGACGGCACGCACCCCTGGCCGTACGGGTGCACGATCTATGCGCGCGTGATCGCCGACACGCTGCGGTCCGCGTGAAGCGCTAGCCGGTCAGGCCGCTTCTTGCACGGGCCGGTCGGCCCGGACGTACATGGGCTCGGCCGCGTCGAGGACGTAGGAGCGCCCGTCGAGGCAGAACACGATCGCCGGCAGGTCGAGATCGGACACCAGGGCCTGGGCCTCGCGCAGCAGGAGCGCGAGACTGTCCGCCTCGTCGCCGAGCTCGGCCGCGAAGAGCCAGATGGGATCGTCGTTGTGCGACCAGCCCGGCCAGCGCGGCCGCATTCGCACGCGGAAGGCCTGGGCAGCCTCGAAGGTCGGCAGCTCGAAGAGCACCACGTCACTGATCTGAACGTCGATCTCATCCATGTCCCCAGCATGCGCGCGGGACAGTCCAGCTCGCGTGACGCTATTGCGTCAAAAGATGTTCGGTTGTCGTTAAGCGGGGCCGCGCCGTTCTAGCCCGCGGCCTCGCCGGTCGCGGCGAGTTCGTCCCTCGGGGCGCGCGAGCAGCGGAGCGCGAGCGCTGCGCCCACGACGTAGCCGATGAGCACCGCGGCGATCGAGCCTCCCCAGCCGGGCTTCTCGGTCATGTTCCAGACGACGCCGAGGACGATGCCGAGGTTCGCGAACTCGACCACCCAGAGCCCGGGATGGAGCGTCAGCCGCCGCGCCTCGGGGCCCAGCGGCCCGGGGCCGTTCGCCCGCAGCGCCGCCTGGAGCTTGTGCCCCGTTCGTTCGGCGATGCCTCCCCCCTGCGCGCCGAGCACGACGAGGGCGATGATCGCGACCACGATCCAGGGCGTCCCCCAGGTCCAGAACTTGTGCGTCATGTAGGCGCCGGTGAGGAAGAGGCCGAGAATCGCCACCGGGAAGAGCTTCCCGAGCTTGCCGGCCACCATTCCCCAGGGCACGGCCTGTTCGACGGTCCGCGCGCCGCGAAGCTGGAAGAGACAGGTGAGGAGAACCGAGCCGGCTCCGATGCCGACGAAGAGCGAGAGCAGGTGCACATACAGGACGTAGTGGTACGTGTTCAAGGCTTCTCCCCTATCGTGGCCGCAGTTGCCGATGAGGCTAGGCGATTCGCCGGACGGGTTCAACCTCTCCGACGGCGTCCTGTCCGGCGGCGAAGATGCAGCGGTGACTCCGCCGGAGCACATCGCGGATGTGATCCGCCGCCTCGAAGCGATCGAGGCGTCCGCGCCGGCCACGGACGGCGTCGTCTGCTTCGCCCGGTTGTACCGGGAGGTGACGGTGGAGGTGGCCGCAGATGTCGCGCGCCGCGGCTTCGAGGAGACTCGCTTTCTCGAGGCGCTGGACGTCCGCTTCGCGGGGCTGTTCTTCTCGGCGCTCGAGTCCTACGGCCGCGCCCCGGGCAGCACACCGTCGGCGTGGGTTCCACTCTTCGCCCAGCGTTCACGGCGAGGTGTCGCGCCGCTGCAGTTCGCGCTGGCCGGGATGAACGCGCACATCAACCGGGACCTGCCGGTCGCGCTGGTCGCGACCTGCCGCGAGCTTCGCCTCGAGCTGGGCGACTCGTCGCCGGAGCACGCCGACTTCGAGCGCGTGAACACGCTGCTCTCCGCGGTCGAGCGACGGGTGAAGAGCTCGTACGTCACCGGCTGGCTGGCCTGGGTCGACCGGCTCGTGCACCGGCTGCACCGCCTCGACGACGTCCTGGCGATGTGGGACGTGGAGCGGGCGCGCGACGCAGCCTGGACGAACGCGCAGGCACTCTGGGCGCTCGGCGTGGAACCGCCGCTCGCGGGCGACTACCTGCTCGCGCTCGACCGGATGGTGGGACTCGCCAGCCGGGGGCTGCTGATCCCGGCGGATTCGCTGCTCCTCAAGCTCGCCCGCGCCGTTCAGTAGGACTCGGCCAGCCGCTGGACCTGCTCGGCGGCGTTCGCGGTGATCGGATCGCCGTGGCCGACGCCGACGATCTGCGGCTCGAACGTCGCCAGACGACCGAGCGACGCCTTGTGCTGCAGGTGGTTGAGGTTGAAGACCTTCCAGCCGGCGCAGAGGTTCGGCCAGGTCGCGACTCCGTCGCCGGCGATCAGAAAACCGCGCTCGGGCCACCAGAACGTCAGGTGACCCGGCGAGTGGCCGGGCGAATGCATCACCTGCAGCGGCCCGAGCGCGTCGCCCTCGTCCAGCAGCTCGTCGACGGGGCACGGCTCGTGGCGGGGACGATCGAGCCAGAGGCCGAGCTGGAACGGGATCAGCCTCAGCGACTGGTGTGGAACGATCGACACCGCCTGCGCGCGGCGGTCTCCGCCGACGATGTCCGCCTCCCAACGATGCGCGTACACGGTCGCGCCGCTGGCCCGCTTCAGCGCGGCCAGGCCGCCGAGATGGGAGCGGTGCGCGTGGGTGATCGCGATCCGCGTGAGGTCGCCCGGCGAACGCCCCAGCGTCTGCAGCGCCTCGAACACGAGCCGCGCGTCGCCTTCGAAGAGCGTGTCGACGAGCAGCAGCTCGCCGCCGGCGTCCAGCAGAAATGCGTGCACGTGTCCGCCCTTGCCGTGACCCAGGCTGTAGACGCCGGGTGCGAGCTCCTTCATGCGGTGACGGCCGTCGCCGGGCTCCGCGCGGCGGCGGTGACCGAGACGCGCTTCCAGGGAGCGAACGGGTTCTCGACCCCTTCGAGCGACGGCGCGAGCTCGGGGCAGTGGCGCAGGAGCACGGTGCGCATGCTGTTCGACTCGACCCAGTCGATCCCGGCCTTCGTGTAGATCTCCGGCCGGTAGTCGTCGGTGAAGAAGCGGTCGGCCTCGAGCCGGCGCGAGGCCATCAGGATGAACACGCGGAAGGCGGTGTCGCTGAAGCCGAAGCCCTGCGGCTTCGGCTCCGCGAAGAGCCCGATCATCAGATCGACGCGCTCGACGTCCTCGTAGACCTTCTGCAGCTCGGCGGCCAGGGCCGTGTCGCCGCCGGTCATCTCCTCGAACGTCTCCGGTGCCTTCAGGTGGAAGAGGCGGCGGAACTCGTTGTAGCGCGGGACGCCTCGCTCGCGCGTACGCACGATGTCGATGGTGGCCAGGTCGAGCAGCTCGCCGTCGGGCCGGTTGAAGTGCTGCAGGCTCCGCGGGTAGTTGTGGAGGGTGATCGCTCCCGGGTGGGAGACGCCGAAGGAGTACAGCGCGTCGGCGAGCGGGATCTGCTCCATGCACTCGCGGACGTGGAGCGCGTTCACCTCCTCGAACGTGCGCTGCTGCAGCACGTGATCGTCGGCGACGGCGTAGAACGTGTAGTCGTCGGGGATCAGCGGGTGCATCCGGTAGACGCCGACGAACTCCTCGGTCAGCGAGTACGGGACGCCGCAGAGCTCCCGCTTCGACCCCGGAATTCCGTGGAGGATCTCGAAGCTCGTGCGGCGGCCGAAGATCCTGTCGAAGCGCTCGCCCAGCAGGCCGAACCAGTTCGCGCGCAGCCCGCGGATGGTCGTCGGGTGGGCGATGATCGCCGGCGTCCAGTCGACCGTGTGGATCTTGGCCATCAGCGCGGCGTTGACGAGGCGCGCCTTCTCGTACAGCGTCTGGTCGTCGAGGTCCGGATACTCGGCGTGCAGCCGCTCGCAGATCGCGTTGTGCTCGAGCATGAAGAGCGCGTGCAGGAGGCCGAGCCCGATCCAGAAGTTGCCGGCGACACCGCGGAGGTCGACGTGTGCCTCGACCTCCTCCGGCAGCAGCCCTTGGGGCGAGACGCGGATCTGGCCTGCCTCGCCGGAGCGGATCGCCTTCGCGAAGACGGGCTCGCTGCCGTAGATCTGCGAGCCGTCCCACCAGTGCGTGTCGGCGGTGACGAAAGTGGGCGGCCCGGCGGGATCCGAGCTCGGGTCCCTGCGCGTCCGCTGGACCTCCATCGGATGCTGCGGCCACGGATCGTTTGCGGCCAGCTCGATCCGCCACGGGTTCTCCGTCTGGTTCTGGCCGTGGCTGAACCAGTCGTGCACCTCGAACTGGATCCAGGCGCCGGCGAGGAGGTTGAGGGTCGTCGCGGGGATGAACTCGTCGCGGGTCAGCAGCTCGAGGCTGACGCGCCGCGGATCGGGCTCGAGCAGGCGGTCGTCCGGGTCGGGATAGGCGTGGTCGAGCGGGACGTTGCGGCCGAAACGGCTGCCGAGCCCGCCCATCAGCGGCTCCTCGAGGTCGTTGTAGGTCCCGTCGATCGTGCGGGCGGTCAGATGGTCGACGTGCCACTCGTCGCCCGGCGGAGGCACGTCGAGCGCGCCGCGGCCCGAGTCGTAGAGGTTCTTCGCGCGCAGCCGGAAGCGGAGGCCGAGGATCACGAGGAGGCCGAGCGGCCAGGGCAGCTTCGACCAGCCGATCCGGCGATCGACCCACTCGGTCAACGAGCTGTACCACTGCTTGAACATCCCGCCTCCCTCTGCGCATGCGCGGCGATTCGATCGACCCGTTCTGCCGCACGGGACGGGACGTCCTTGGTGGTTATCGTGACGCGGCCTGCGAGCTCCGTCAAGCTCGGCACTTGACCTCGGGTGGCCGGGGTCTTAGCGTCAGCTTGTTCGGCCTGCGGCGGCTCCCGCAAACGATCGATCGTGAGGAAGGTCACCGTAGTGGGCTTGGACGCCGCGTATCGGAAGCTCTCGGGTAGGCACGGCCGCCTGTTCGCGGACCCGCAGCCCGCGTCGGATGCGGTCGCCTTTCAGGTCGACAACACGAGCGAGGCGTACTACGACAGCGCCTACTACAAGCTGCACAGCGACGACCTGCAGCCGGTCCCCGAGCCGAGAGTGCCGGAGCCGCGACTGAGTCTCGCCGACATCCTCGAGCCACGGTTCCTGGCCGCGATCACGGCGGCGAACCGGATCAGCTTCCACGCGGTCGGCGACACCGGGGCCGCGAAGGTGAACACCTTCCAGACCGCGAGGCAGGCGCTGGAGAACG
This sequence comes from uncultured Actinomycetes bacterium, assembly GCA_963702655.1. GTDB lineage: Bacteria > Actinomycetota > Thermoleophilia > Gaiellales > Gaiellaceae > Palsa-739. The sequence goes on from CAVPDO010000001.1 coordinate 874,530, forward strand.
AGGCAAGCGTCGCCGACGCGATGGCCCACGACGTGCAGGAAGGAGGTGACGCCGGGCCCGCGTTCTTCTTCCACCTCGGGGACGTCGTCTACAACTTCGGCGAGGGCCAGTACTACTACGACCAGTTCTACGAGCCGTTCCGCGGCTACGACCGGCCGATCTTCGCGATCCCCGGTAACCACGACGGCATGGTCTTCGGCGACAAACCGGATCTCCCCCGCGTCCCCACCCTGACCGCCTTCCTGCGCAACTTCTGCGCCGAGAAGCCCGGACCGTCGCCCGACGCGAGCGCCCTCGTCCGCTCGACGATGGACCAGCCCGGCGTCTACTTCACGCTCGACGCTCCCTTCGTCTCGATCGTCGGCCTCTACACGAACGTGCTCGAGGGTCCCGGGGTGATCTCGAGCCAGGACGGCAAGTACTCCACCCTCGCCGGCGACGAGCAGCTCCACTTCCTCGAGGCCGAGCTGGCGCGGCTCGCCCCGGCCCGGAAGGCCGGCGAGCGCGCGGTCATCGTCGCGTGCCACCATCCGCCCGCCTCGACCGACTCGGCACACGGTGGCAGCAGTGGCCTCGCCCGGGACATCGACCTCGCCTCGCGCGCGGCCGGCTTCTGGCCCGATGCGGTCCTGTCCGGCCATGCCCACCTGTACCAGCGCTTCACGCGGCGCGTCGACGGCCGCGAGATCCCCTACATCGTCGCGGGCTCTGGTGGCTTCTCCGCCACGCGGCCGGTCAGCGGGCTCCCCGAGACCCCGCTCACCGTCGGCGAGTACACCCTCGACAAGCCTCCGATCGTCGAGTTCGGCTACCTCACCGTCACCGTCGACATGACCGGCCGCGACCACCACCTCACGGTCGAGTTCAACGACCGCACCAACACCCACGTCCACGACACCACCCACCTCAACCTCAGGACCGGCAAGATCCTCCGCCGCTGAGGTACTGGGGATCGAGCGAAGGAGGGCTTTCGATGCAGAACGGGCGGTTGACCCCGAAGCAGCTGGCCTCGATCTATCACCCGAAGCTCCAGCTGCACCTCGCGGCCGGCGACGCGGTCGCCTCGTGGAACACGATGCGGATGTTCCTGCTCCAACGCTACGGCGCGCGCGGCGACATCTACCCCGAAGGGCCGCTCGGCGCCTACCGCGACTACGCCGGCCAGGTCCATTGCCGGGAGCTGTACGGCAACAACGCCGCCGTCCCCGGCACCAGCAACCACGGCCTCGGCCACGCCGTCGACTGCGCCGACCACGGGATGGCCCGCCTGATCGACCTGCACGGCGGCCTCTTCGGCTGGCATCACTGGGACGCGAAGTGGGAGTGGTGGCACCGGGAATACGACGGCGGCTTCGAGCGGCCCGACCCCGGCATCGATGTGCAGAGTCCGGTGCTGCGGAAGGGCTCCGGCGGTGTGGGCCAGGCGCCGAACGTCAAGCGTCTCCAGCGGCGTCTGAATGCGCTCGGCCGCTTCGGGCTGACGGTCGACGGCGACTTCGGCCAGGACACCGACACGTCTGTGCGCGCCTTCCAGCGAACCCGGAGCCTGCCGGCCAACGGCGTGGTCGGAGCGACGACGTGGCTCGCGTTGAGCAAGGCGGCGCCGGGGCCGGCGCCGACGCCAAAGCCGGGGCCGAAGCCGAAGCCACAGCCGGTCGCGGCGACGCTGCGCGGCTTCGACGTCTCCGACGTCCGCGGCGACGTCGACTTCACCAAGGCGCGCGCCTCCGGGATCGGCTTCGCCGTCGTCCGCGTCGCCGACGGGAACATCCGCGACACGCGCTACGGGCCCGGCCGGGTTCAGGCCCTCCGGGAGAGCGGGCTCGCCTGGTTCCCGTACTACTTCGGCCGTGTGGCGTCGGCGGACAACAGCCAGCGGAACGGCGCGGCGGAGGCGGCAATGGCGATCCAGCTCGCCCGCAAGGGCGGCTGGGGCCGGAAGAGCGACCTACCGCTCGCGTACGACTTCGAGACCGCCAACGGCCAGCCGGCGGCGAAATGCGCCGACCATCTGCTCCAGTTCGTCGACGCGTACCGCAAGGCGCGCGGTCACTACCCGATCCTCTACACGGGCCCGGGCTTCTGGACGAAGATCCTGCCGCGCCTCACGGCGGCGCAGCGGGATCGTGTGCAGCGCTGCCCGCTGTGGATCGCGCACTGGGAGGTGCCGCAGCCGGGAGCTCTCGAGCCGTGGGGCGACACGTGGATGCTGTGGCAGTACTCGGACCACGGCAGCGTCGCCGGCGTGCCGAGCAAGTGCGACACCGACTACTTCCGGGGCGGCGCGACCGATTTCTCGCGCTTGATCGTCAGCTGAGGCGGTCTATTCGACCTGCTCGATCACCCAGAAGTCGCGGGCGAGGCTGGGGCTCGTGAGGTAGCCCGCCGGCATCCAGAAGTAGCCGTGGTCAGCCCAACCCGGCCCCCAGGAGTTTCGGCACTCGAAGTAGAGCTGGCCCTTGATCTGCTTGTAGCCGATCGCGACGACGGCGTGCCCGCCGAGCACCTGCTCGCTCGGCTCGGGCATCGGCACGACTCCGTTCGAGCCGACGTCGCTCTCGAACGACTCGTAGACCGTGAACCCGAACGAGATCGGATAACCGGAGGCGAGCACCGTCTGGATCCCCATCTCCGTGTGTGGCACCCGCGCGTAGCGGACCGCCTCGTGCTGGAGCGCGTCCTTGTACGCCTTGACGGGCGGCTTCTTCGCGAACTTCGTGATCACGTACGGCCAGTCGGTCTCCGGCGGCGCGCCGAGCTGGGCGACCGACTTGATCCCGTCCCGGATCTCCGCCCCGGAGTCCTGGCTGACGGTTCCCTCCATCGCCCGCTCGTTGTAGTAGATGAAGAGCCGCGACGGTGTGGTGGCGCCGTTCTCGCTCTGCTTCATCTCGTTGAACTCGAGGATCGCCCCGATGCTGTTGGCCGTGCACGAGCCGAGCTGTCCCTGGTCGTACACCGGCGGCATCTGCTTGCGCAGGCTCACCGACTTCGGCAGCGTCTTCGCCGGCTCGACCGCCAGGAGGTAGTCACGCATGTCGGGGCTGTCGGCCCTCCAGCCGTACCGCTTCTGCGTCCGTACGGCGAGACCCGCTGGTGCGTCGCTCACGAGGTACTCCTTTCTGGGGATGCGTCCGGGGACGGTGGAGATCCCGACCCGGACGAGGGCGATGCCGCAGACGTCGACGCCGGTGTCGGAGCGCTCTTGGCCTCGGGCAGGACCGAGGTGAGCGTGTCCTGCGCGAAGCGCTCGCTGAACCCGGCGAGAAAGCTGATCACGAGCAGGGCGAGGCGGCGATGGTCGGCGTTCTCGGTCGCCGCGACGGGTGCATGGAGCAACCCGCCGTCGAACGCGAACGAGATCGCCACGGCGAAGGCGCCGCCGATCAGCGGCCGCAGCCCGCCGAGAAAGAAGATGTACGGCCCGCCGACGTCGTAGTCGAGCTCGAAGCTGCCGCTGTTGATCCGCTGCACGACGCTCACCACCGCACCGATGGCGCCCGCGATGAGGGCGGCGATCGGGGTGGCCCAGGTGATCGACAGCCAGAGCGTGCAGATCGCAGCGAGGGCGATCATGACCGTCGCGATGCCGCCGAAGTAGATGAGCTGCGCTTGCCCGTTCGCGGCCTTGCAGTAGTAGTCCTTGACCTTCTTGATCTGGGCGCGCTCGAGCTCGACCGCCTCGGCCGTCTTCGCCTCGTCGCCGGCACCGGCGCGGGTGTCGACCAGGCTGAGCAGGTGCGCCGCGCAGGAGACGACGAGCTCGATGCAGATCCGCTGCCGTACCCCGGTCAGCACCGCGTTCGCCCGGACCGCGAGCTCGTCGCAACGGTGCAGCTCGGAGGCGACCTCTGGAGCCGACTGGGTCGCCCAGTCGCTCTCGCGGTGAAAGCCGAAGACCGGGGAACGCAGGCCGCCGAATCGCTTCTTCTCGGTCAGGGCGACCGCGCTCTCGACCTCGGTGCACCAGTAGACCCGCACGATCTCGCCGTGGTAGGCCTGGAAGGCGTTGAGGGTCGAGTCGTAGGCGGCCTCGGCCGCGGGGTCGGGCATACCGGCCTGCCGCGCTCGCCACCAGTCGTGGTGCGCGTAGACGAGCTCCGGGAACGTCGGCGGGTGGGCCTGGGTTCCCCTGGATTGCGCCTGCACCTGCCGCACGGGTGAGACGTCGCTCAACGGCTGGGTCAGCTCGGTCACCCGGCCTCCGATCCGTGACGGCGTTCTCTCCTATGCGTGACCTTAGGCGCTCACGACGACCGGCACAAGGGGGTCGAGCCGAAGCCGGGCGGGCCGGCGATGCCCGTTGATGCAGCGGTGACGGTACGGTGACGCGCCGCCGCCACAGTGCTCGGATGCAGGCTCAGCTGAGCGCACGAAGAGCAGCGCTCGAGCCTCCAGTTCCCACGCAGGCACCGCAGACGGTGCCCGGCCACGACGACGCCGCAGCGTTGAGGCCGAGCGCCGTCCCGGTCCTGCCTGGGCACGCACCCCGCCGTTGTTCCTGCGGAGGGATCGTCGGTCCGACGGGAGAGTGCTCGGCCTGCAGGGCCCGGCGGCTCCTCGCCCAGGCGGGCCCGGATTCCGAGGACAAGGTCGCCGCCCTGCTGACACCGGTGGCGCTCGGGGTCGACGGCGCCTGGCTAGGACGGCAGCTGGGGAGCGGGAGCAAGCTCGCTCCCGGGGTGCGGCGTGAGATGGAAGACGCCTTCGGAGTCGACTTCGCGCACGTTCGCATCCACACGGACCCGCGAGCCCGTGTTGCCGCGCGACGGCTGAACGCCGAGGCGTTCTCGGTCGGCCCGCACGTCGTCTTCGGCGACCACGCCTACTCGCCCAACACGCGGGAGGGCCGCCTGCTCCTCCGCCATGAGCTCGCCCACGTCGTCCAGCAGCGAGCCGTGACGGGGATTCCCGGCGGGGTCATCCGGCTGGCTCAGCCGTCGGAGCACAGCGAGCGGGAAGCACGCGCGGTCGCGGGCGCCGGCGCGCCGAACAGAGCGGTCCGCGTCACGCTGAGCAGCGTCGGGGTCGCTCAGGTGAACCGCACCTCGCTCTGCGAGATCGGCTGCGACGCGGTCGCCTGGGGCGCGACCGCCGCGCTCGTCGCCGCGGTCGCAGCCGGTTGTACGGCCGGATCCGTCGTGAGCTTCGGTGGCCTCGCGATTCCGTGCACGGCGGCGGTCATCGGCACAGCGGCGATCGGAGCCGCAGACGCGGTGATCTGGAGCGCGCTCCTGAAGAATGCGATCTGCGGCATCCCGATCACCATGCACACGCCGCCGCAGCAGGCCTCGGCCGCTCCGACGCCGGGCACGGGAGGCGACAGCGGAGGCGCCGCGCCGTCGGCGCAGACACCCGCGACGGCGAACGCGTAGGTGCGGTCGTCCGGCGAGGCCCTCGCGGGAGTCGCGCTCGTCGCGGCCGGCGGGATCTTCTACACGCTCTCGGGTCGGACGAGCGGCGACTCGGTCGTCTTCGCCTTGCTCCTGTTCGCGGGGTTCGGTCTGATCGCCCGGTGGCTCTTCGGCCGGCTCTGAGCGTCACGGGGTAGCCGGGACCGCCGCCTGGGCGGCCGCCAACAGATCCCTGTACTCCGTGGCGCTCATCACGCGTCCGTCGCGCAGCCGGACGTCGATGAACCCGGACTCCAGGCCTCCCGAGTCGCGGAACCGAGAACGAATCACGTCTTGCCGGCTGTTCGTCCAGAGGCGTGCGATTCCCCCCGTGTCCGGCTCGTTCACGAAGCGAATGCTGTCGTCCTTGAAGAAGTCGCGGAGGACCTGGGTCTCGGCGTCGATCCCGCGTGCGTGACCGAAGTCGAACTCGGCCTGGCTGAAATTGGTCCCGATGCGGCGGGTGTAGTCCTTGGTCACGGAGCGCTCGGTGAGGAAGTGGACGAGGTCGGTTTGCATCGTCAGGTCGTCGTCGGCAAGCAGGTCGTCGATGTCCACGTAGCCGGATTGGAAGGCGTCCAAGTCCACGTGCAAGGTGAACTTCCCGGTCTTGTCCTTCAGCAGGCCGCTCTTGTTCGTGATCCGGAGCCGAATCGGGGTGCCGCTGTCGATGAAGGCCTTCATGCGCTTCTCGAACTCGGTCATCGTTCCGTACGGGTTCTCGACGTACGCGAGGTTGCTGGTCGCGTCGAGCAGGAAGACGAGGCCGTTGGCGACGCCGTTGAGGCGGTCGATCAGCTCCGGAACACGGGCGAAGCCCGACTGCTCGCCGCGGCCGACGTCGCGGATCTCGACCCGGCGGTGCACAGCCCGAGCCTCGCCTCGTTCCCGGTCCTGGGCGACGTGGGCCAACTCGTGCGCCAACAGCTCCCGTGTCGGGCCGTGCTCGCCGAACACGACGTGATCGCCCGCGGCATACGCCTGGGCGTGGATCGCGCGGGCCGAGGCGGCCGCGGCCCGTCCGGTGTGCACCCGAACGGCCGAGAGGTCGTGTCCGAAGCGCGGCTCGAACAGCTCGCGGGCGGCCTCGTCGAGCAACACGCCGCCTTCCCGCAAGACGTCATGCACGACGCGCGGCGCAGGCATCCCGGCGATCCGATCGGCCGCGCGTTCGAGAGGAGAGTCGGCGGCGGCAACCTCGAGGGGCCGGATGACCGGCACAGCGCTGGGACGCAGCAGCCCCCTCTGCCGAGGGCGGGCTCGTGGGACGCTCGTCGACTGCGCCGTAGGCGCGTCACAGGCCGCCGGCGCGTGATCCGCGTACGCGATCGACGTGGCGGTCACCTCAGGTCACCGTGACCGAAGTCTGTCCCGCGGAGCTGACCGTGATCGCGCCGCCCCAGCTACAGCTGCACTGCGACGAGTCGTCGAACGCCGGAGCGCCGCCGATCGTCACCTCTGACGATCCCGGAGTCCACGGGCTGAGCACGGGGACGCACGGCTGCGGGGTCAGCACGCCCGACGCGGCGCTCGTCGCGGCTGCGACCTGAGGGTTCGCGAGCGAGGTGCACAGGGCGAACGGCGGGACGTTGCTCGCCGAGACGTCGGTGACCACGCCGGCCGGCGCGGTCGCGTCGACCTGGGTGCCGGAGGCCGCGAACGTCGACGGCGCGGTGCCGAAGGAGCACTGTAACGCCGCACCGGTACACACCGCCGTCGTCACGGCGCGAAGAAGTCGATGATCGTGTTCAACCCGTTCCAGGTGTCGAACGGCGCCGCGAGGGGACGGAACGGCAGCTGCGCGGGCCCGACGAGGACGTTCCCCGTCACCGCAACCGCCGCGACAGCCGCCGCGGCCTGTCCCGCGAGTTGCGGCCTCAGCACGAGGCTACGGTTGGTCTCCACCTGCTCGACCTCGTTCGTGACGACGTTGCCCGTGAACGCGCACTCCGCGAGTGACCAGAGGCTGACCGTCGCACCGGCGGGGATGCGGCTGCGGATGCGGTTGCCCGCGCAGACCAGGCTGCTCTCGCCCGTCGTGTCGAGGGCGAACACGAGCAGGCCCGCTCCGGAGTCGGCCCGGGCGAAGACGGCGTCCACCTGGTTGCCGTTGACGTCGATCCGCGGCGTCAGCGAGGTGCCGGGATCCGCCTCGGGCACGAGGTCGGCGGCGTCGGCGGCTCCCCGCTGGGTGAAGACCGAGGCGAGCCCGGTCGGGAGCTCGATCTTTCGGACGTCGATCGGGCCGACGACCGGCGTAACCGCCTTCCCCTCTCCCTCCGGCTCCGCCGTGGCCTCGACCACGGGTTGAGACTGCGCGCCGCCGGTGGCCAGGACGGCATCGACCGCCGGCAGCGCGTACAACCGCGTGAAGATCCCCTGCGCTTCCTGCAGGAGCTTCGTGGTGGGTGTCTGGATGATCCCGACCGAGCCCGTCAGCGTCGTCTCGTCCGGGGTGAGCGGCAGGACACGGCCGACGACCGCGGCGAGGAACAACACCGGGTCGCTGAGCGAGACGAGCTGCGAGGACGCGAGGTAGTCCTTCAGCGCCGAGGCGCCGGAGGCGATGCGGTCGAGCATCGAGACCGTCTGCGTGGTCGACGTGGTCACGAGCCAGAAGCCGCCGTAACAGCTGCGCACGGTGTTGTCGTCGATGCGGACCGTCCCGGCCTGCCCGAGGACGAGCACCGGCACCGTGAGACCGTCGAAGGTGTTACCGACGATCTCCGCGTCGGCGAGGCTCGGGACGCCGAACTCCGAGGCGGCGAGTGCGGCTTCCTGGTCGGCCGTCAACCGCCTCGAACGGCGCTTGGGTGCGATCACAGCGGACTCGTCCCCGGTGACCGTGGTGAACGACGCCGCTGCGGTTCGCGCCGGGATCTGGGCGTAGCCGAACCGCACCTGATAGGGCGGGTCGGCCTCGAGCCCCTGCGCGAGCGCGCTGAACGGCGACGTCGCAGGCTCCTCGGCGGTGAACGTGCAGCCCAGGATCTCGAGCCCGGTCACCGCGCGGGTCGCGAAGATCGCGCTGCCGAAGACGTTCCGGTTGGCGCTCTCCCCGAACGTGAACGTGCAGTTCTCGAAGCGAAGGCCCGTGCCGCCGCGCGCGTAGACGCCGATCGAGGCGTCGAGCAGCTTGCCGTACGAGGTCGCGAGCGCACGCCGGTTCGCGGGCAGCCCCGCGACCGCCGTGGCGCCGATGCGCAGCCGCACGGGCGGCACGTGGAGCTCGAGGTCGCGCAGGGTGAAGTTCGTGACGCCCTCGAGCAGGATCACGCCGAGCACGAAGATCGGGTGCTCGTCCTCGACCTGGATCTTCACGCCCTCCGAGCAGCCCTGGATCGTCAGGTTCGCGTGGTCGGCCGTGATCACGAGTGGACGCGACAGCGTGTACGTCCCCGGTGCGAGGCAGATCGTCGCCGGCCCCTGCCGGGCGTAGAGGTCGATCACCTCCTGGAGCTTCTCGCCTCCCGCGACGTCGTCGACCGTGACGTCGACACAGCAGCACCCACCTCCCCCCTGCCCCGTCAGCGTGACGAGGTTGTCGAAATGGTTTCTGCAGTCGGTGACCGTCCCCGCGCCGTCGGACCACGCGATGACCGCCAGCGGGCACGCCCAGAGGCGCGGCCCGTCCGGCGGCTGCGGAGCGTCGAGGATGCGCTCGGGATAGACCGGCGAGACTCCGGTCGGGGTGGCCGGCCGGACGGCGAACTGCCAGTAGTCGCCGGCGTGGAATGTGCCCGAGCCCGAGGCGAGCGTGACCTCGATCCCGGTGTCGCCGAGCGCAACCGCTTCTCCGGACTTGACCGGAACGGTCTCCTGCCAGACCCGCAGGAACAGCAGCGGGCTCGCGACCGTGTCGGCGTCGAGCGCCGTCGAGACGACCACGGTCCCGTCGTCGGGGTCGTACGCCGTCTCGCACGTGGTGACGACCCCCGTCGCCGCGGCGACGTAGTCGTCGGCGGCGGCCGTCTCCTGCGTCAGGTGGGCAGCTGCACGCAGCACCTCGACCGCCTGTCCCGTCGCCGGTTGGTGGAAGGCGTCGACCGGCGCGCTCGCGAGCGTGAGCGTCGTGGTGCCCGCGCCACTGTCGACGACGGCGTCGGAGATCCGGTACATGAAGTACGCGTTGTCGAAGCCCCAGACGAGCGTCGCGGCGCCCGGGCCGTCGACCGACGCAACCTGAGCCCGGATGAGCTGGTTCTCGGCGCCGAGGTACCCGCCCTGAGCGAAGGGCTCGCAGAGCGACGGTCCGGTCGCCGCCTCCTGGAACGAGACCTGCAGCGTCGCCGCGGACTCGAGCCGCATCGAGTCCGGGTCGAACGTGAGGCCCTGCTCCGCCCAGCCCTTCTCGAGGTCGGCGAGCGCGCCGGCGCAGGTGTCCTCGCCGGTGGCCGAGCGGACGACCCGCTGCACGATGCGCAGGCGCTCGGAGGTGTCCGGGCCGCCGAGCGCAACGTCGAGCAGCGCGGGATCCTCCACGGCTCCCACCTCCTGCTCGCGCAGGTAGAGCCACACCGCCTCGTCGCCGTCCGGCTCCCCGGGATCGACCCACAGCGGGTCGCCTGCGTTGTCGACCCAGTCGGGCTGGTCCGCGTAGTCGAGACCGGCGTCGAGCGTCATCCGCTCGCCGCCGACGTACATCGTCCCCTGCCCGATGGTCAGGTCGCCGGAGCCGGCGAGGTCGACGCGATAGCCGTCGTCCGGCGTGCCCGAGGGGCCGACGACGTCGACGAGCTGCGCGCGCTCGCTCTCGGCCGTGATCGCGGCCGCCTCGTTCCAGTCGGCCTCGAGCGTCACACGACCCTGCTGGTTGATCACGCCGCGCCAGTGGCGGCTCGGGTCGTAGCTCACGCGTGCGCGGTCGCTGCTCACGTCTTCCTCCTTCTCTCGGGTCGCGAGCCACAGGTGTCAGGTGACATGGACCACCACCGGTGTCAGTCCCAGCGGCATGTACTCGTCGAACTTGACGAGCAGTCCGCGTTCCTTGATCGGGGCGAGCTGGCTCGAGTACGCGCCCATCTCCGAGCCGGTCTCCGCGCCCGCCGTGATCGTCACGTCGGTTGCGCCGTCGACGATCGCGCGGTCGGCGGACTCGAGCAGCTGTCCGTAGCCGGGCTCGCCGAACGCGCGGCTCGTGAAGAGCGGCGCGTCCGCGGCCGTCTCGACCGAGAGGTACCGGCGCGGCACGCTGCTCTCGACGGTGACGGCGGAGAAGCGGACACAGCCGTCCTGGGTGTCCTCGACGGCTGTGAAGCCGTCGAGGATCGAGTCGCTCGCCTGCAGGCGGTGCACCAACGTCCGGCCGAGCACGGTCACCCGCAGCAGCACCGCGGTGCCGGCGGCGAAGGCGAGCGCGGCGGGCGACAGCGCCTCGGGGAACGCGTCCTCGAGCAGACCGCGGTTCAGCGCCGCGGTGTCGGCGGCTGCGCCTTCCGCGAGCAGTGCACGCGTTTGCGGGTCGAGCGGCACGCCGAGGAACGTGTCGTCGGCGTAGATGCTCGTGCCGCTGCCGATCAGGGCGTTCAGCGAGGAGACGATCGTCTTCAGAGCGGTGACGGAAAGCGTCCCGCCGGCGGTGACGTAGTTGGTGATCGCGGTCTGGGCCCCACCCGACAGCGACGAGAACACGCTCTGCGAGAGCGGATCGTCACTCCCGAGCGCCCTGGCGAGCAGCTCCGGGTCGTACACGTCGGCGACGTCGAGGCTGCTGCCCGTCTCGGGCGCGAGGCCCTGGACGACGCTGTCGCTGATCGTGAGCGTCTCCACTGCGCCGCCGTTGCGTGTGCGCACGGGGCCGAGCACACAGTGGTCGAAGACGAGCTCGACGATCGCCCCCGGCGCGCCCGCTTCGGCGTCCGGGTCCGCCTCGATCCAGATCCGCGTCGGCGCGAGGGGGCGCTGGTCCGCGGAGACGGCGTAGGCGTCGCCCGTCCGGTCGAGCGTGCCGGGATCGGTCGTGCAGCCCGTGAGGCGGACGCTCGTGAACGCGCCGCGCAGCACGACGTCGCCGCCGCTGATCAGCAGGCCGTCGAGGGTCAGCTCGGCGTCTTCGCCGCCGCCGGTGAAGGTCCAGGTGGCAGGGGGGTCGCCGGAGGCCGCGGCGGGCAGCCGCACCACGGGCCGGACGCTGTCGCCGGCGCGCACGAGCAGCGAGCCGATCGGCGTCGCGGTCGACCCGACGTCGGCAACCGCCTCGTAGGTGAGCGAGTCGGCGATCGTCACGGTGCCTCCCCCGTCCGCTGCGGCGAGCTCGGTGTCGAGCCCGGCGCCGCCCGACACGATGCGCTCGGTGCCGACGGCGGCCGGCGGATCCCCGAGCAGCGTCCGGTCGTACGGGCCGGCGCCGATCGCGGCGGGGAAGCCGTACTGGTACGAGACGGTCAGGCCGGGCTCGACCGGCGAGAGCGCCTCGAACTGGCCGACCTCGGGATAGATCTCGGTCGCCACGGGCTCGGCTGGCGTTCCCGAGGCCGCCGACGCGAAGACCGGGATGTGCGCCGCGTCCGGGTACGCCGCGTGCCGCGGCTCCTCCGTGCCCGGGTCGGCGACGGCGGACTGCAACGAGCTCGTGTAGCGGCCCGGAACGTCCCACTCGGGCGTCGAGGTCCACGTGTCGACGGCATCGTCGGGCTCGGGCTGCAGCGGCAGCAGGAAGAGCGGCGCGAAGCGGCCGGTCGGGTCGAAGACATACGCGCCGGGGCAGCCGCTCACGGCGACGGGTGTGCCGCCGTCGACGGTGAAGCTCTGGAGCCGCCAGACGAAGACGAGCAGCTCGGGGATGCCGTAACGGCCGACGGCGCCGCTGCCGCGCCGCAGGTCGGCGGTGTGGAAGTACTCGTCGAACGGGCCGTCCGCGCAAGCGGCGCCGTGAGGCGAGCGCAGGTCCGCGAACCCGCCCGCCGGGGTGCCCGTGAGCGAGCCGATCAGGCCCTCGTGCTGAAGCAGGTCGCGCGGCTGCGGCGCATCGGCGGGCGGCGGGGTGCGCAGGCACGGCGTCGGCAGAGCGGCGGCCAGCGGTCCGGGCCCGACCGGAGGATCGAGGTTGTGGCGGGTGCGGCTGAGCCGCCGGAACGCCTCGGCGATGTGCGCCTCCCAGCCCGTGACGTCGCGTGCGATCTCCTCGAGCACGGCCACCGTTCCCTTGCGCCGGCGGTAGTGGATCGTCTTGGCGACGTCGAGCCGCCGGCCGCGCGCGTCGAGCCCGTTGATCAGGTTCGTGTCGAGCAGGTCGCCGATGTACGGGATGACCCAGTCGTCGCTCGTCTCGATGAACTGGTCGGCCCACAGCCGGTCGATGCCGCGCCGCACGACCGCGACCTGCGCACCGATGCGCCGCAGCAGCTCCTCGAGCGGCCCCGTCACGGACGGGTCGTCGCTGTCGCGCGCCCGGTAGACGGCCGGGATCAGCTGCCAGAGCCGCTCCGCGTAGTACGCGTCGTAGCCGTCCGGAACCTCAGCCATCGGCCACCTGCGTCGTGATCGCGCTCGTCGAGAGGGCGTAGAACGAGCCCTCGCCGGGATCCGCCCAGCCGACGGGCTCGTCGTTGAAGATGTTGCTCCCGCCCGCCGTGACCGTCAGGCCGTGGACGGCGGCCACTCCCGCCACGAGCAGCGCCGACTCGACGGCGCTGGTGTAGAGGCGCCCGCCGACCGGCATCGAGTCCGGGCCGAAGAGCTCCTCGAGAGAGGCGGTCGCGGCGGCGGCGACGTCGGTCGCGACGCGGTTCGGAGCGACCAGGAGCTTGCAGTTGACGACGACGGCGATCGGCGTCGCCTGGGTGACCGTGACGGGCCGGTTCGGGTCTTCTGCGCCTGCGAGGGCGCTGCGAGCCGACGAGGCGGCGCCGGCGTCGTCGCCGACGTAGACCTTGACGACGCAGCGCTGCCGGGCCGCGTCCCAGGTCCAGTACGCCCGGGCACGGGAGACGCCCGGTGCCAGCGAGGCGACGGTCTCGTAGTCGTCGCCGGAGATCGCGCGGCCGAACGTGAGCACGCTCTTCGGGGCGTCCTCGCGGACGTCTTCGGGCCGTTCGGCGTCCGCGCCTCCCCAGACGCCGACCGGGTTCCGGATCGAGGCGAGGTTCTGCTGCGGCTTGAGGATCGTCGCCAGGCGGGTCGCGGGCGGGACGGCCGCGCCCGCGCCGTAGCGATAGGTTGCCACGACGCGGCTGCCGCTCGGTAAACGCGCGCCGTTGACGCCGTCCCCGAAGCGGACGACGCTCTTGCCGTCGGCGCCCTGGGTGACCACGAAGATCGTCGCGTCGGGCGGCTGGTCGTAGAAGGTCTTCGCCTCGGTCCAGTAGATCCCGTCGACGGCGATTTGCAGCGTGCTGACGACGTCGGCGCCGCTCGCGAGGTAGGTGAGCGGAGCGTTCTGCAGCGTGAAGGTCTGCCCGGCGACGCTCGCGTCACCGGTTCCGAGCGTCTCGGCGGCGACCGTCTTCCCGCGCGAGACCTGGACGAGGTCGACGAGCAGGCGCAGCGGGACGGTGAGCGAGAACGACGACGGCGGCGTCGCGGCCGTTGCGGCGAGCGAGAGGGTCCCGTCGCCGTTGTCGGTCACGCCGACCGGGATCCCGAGCCCGTTCGCGTCCTCGAGGAATCCGGTCGTGCCGCCGGCGGCGATGCTGAAGCCTGCGTGCGGCGTCACGGTCACCGGCAGTGAGGTCAGCGTGGTGCGCGGAGTGCCGATGAGCCTGCCGGCGTCCTGCAGGGCGAAGCGCACCGAGACCGACGACGGGAAGACCAGGCTCGCGTGGATCGACGAGTGGCTCTCCTTGACGATGTGCCCGCTGTGGATCGTGTAGTGCGGGTGCGACAGCGTCCCCGCGAGCGGCGCGGTCATCGTCAGCTGCGTGTGGGCGATCGGGATGTCCGGCGGCGTGCCGTCGGTGGCGCCCGGATACGGGACGCCGGTGAAGATCTCCGCCGTCGCGGTGACGAGCCCGAGCGTCGTCGCGTTGCCGCCTTCGAGGAAGACGAGGTCACCTTCCGCGATCCCGCGCACGACCGCCGAGAGGCGCACCTCGAGCTGGGTCTCGCTGTCGTCGGTGACCGCCGTGTCGTCGGTTTGCGTCCACAGAGCGGCGGTCTGGCGCCAGCGCAGCAGCCGGCAGTTCGATGCCTGGGTGGCCTCCATCCACGCGCGCGTGCCGGTCACGTCGTCGGCGGTCAGCACGACGCGCGTGTTCGTGCCGCCGTTCGGGTCCGGCTCCGGCGTGGTCGAGACGACCGTCACCTTGGCCCAGCTGTCGGCGTAGGTCGGGAAGGACGTGGAGACGGCGAGCAGCTCGTCGCCCGCCTTCACGCCCTGGACGGTGCCGTGGAGCAGCACCGAGCCCACGGCCGAGCCGCTGCTCGATGGCGCGAGCAGCGCCGGTGTCGGCGCCAGCGTGACCTTCGCGTCCGTAGGCCCGGAGAACGCGGAGGCGGCCGCCTCCCACGTCTGCACCGCGACGCCGGGTGTCGCCGTGTTGGAGAGCCGGAAGCCGGACGGGGATGACGACCGGCTCGCTCGGATGCGTCTTGCGGCGGACGGCGGCGACCTGGCCGACGGCGCCGACCGCGGGCCGGGGCTGGTAGCCGAGCAGCGCGACCAGCCGGGTGACGCTGTCCGGCAGCTGCGCCGTGCGCAGATAGTCCTCGTTCGCGATCCGCTCGTTGTAGAAGGTCAGGATGTCGCCGAGATACGCCCACCACTCGAGCAGCTGGAGACCGAGATCCTCGGCGGCAGGCCGCCAGCCGAGCAGCGCCTGCTCTCCGTCGAGCGGGCGCAGCAGCGCGCGCCGGAAGCCGCTGAAGTCGTCGACGCGGTAGGCGATGCTCGGCAGGCCGGGCTGGTTGGTGACGACCTGCGGGTCCTGGGTCTCGTCGCATGGGCAGGCGCCGGAGCTCATTTCCCTCCCTCCACGAGCACGCGCAGCGAACCGTCCTCGGGACGGCTCGGGTCGTTGTCGACGCGGAGGATCCGGTCCGGCGGAATCGTGACGGTGTCCGGCAGCTCGGCCCAGTCGGGCTGAACCCCTCGCTCGCGGTAGAAGACCGAGGTGACGCCGCTCACGCCGTTCGCGCGCTGAACCGCTGCGAGCAGGGCGCTCGCCTCGAGCGGCTCGCCGAACGTCCAGTTGTCGTGCGCGAAGAAGGCCTCCAGCTCTGCGAGCACCGCAGACTCGACGTCGGAGGCGAATGCGGTCGGATCGGCGCAGACGGTGATCTCGAGATCGAGCGACGCGTACCGGGGCGCGAGCACGTAGCTCTCGTAGCCCGCGAGCCGGCGCCGGTTCAGCAGGTCGGAGAGCTCCTCGAGCTCGGCGATCGACAGATCCTCGCGTTCGCTCGCATCAGCCGTCGTGAACGCGGTCAGCCAGCTTCCCGTCCAGCGGAAGCTCGTCCCGGCCTGCCGGACCCACGGCAGCGATTGCGCCGCGGCCACGTAGTCGGTCGGCCGCACGATCCGGAGCGGTTTCGCCTGGAAGGCCTGCGGTGCGCGGTCGCGGATCTGCTGCGGCGTCTCCTCGTCGGCTCCGCCCGTCGCGGAGAACGGATTGGTGACCGAGACGACCTTCGCCGTCTGCGGGTCGCCGGGATCGACCTGCACGATCGTGTCCGCCGGGACGTTGCCCGCCGAGCCGCCGCCCGCGAGATACGTGACGGTGAACTCCGTGCCCGGCACCGGCGACAGGCCGAAGACGCCTTCGCCGAAGCGGATCGTGATCCCTTCGCCGTCGTAGTCGAACCAGGTCTCGGTGCTGCCGACGGCCACGGCCGAGTAGCGCTCCGGCGTGAGCGTGAACACGGCGTCGGCGGGGCCGGAGTCGAGCAGCCAGCGCTGCCAGCGCCACGGCCGCGGCGTGCCGACGTCGGTGGGCGACTCGAGCGCGAGCTCAGGCGCCGCGACCACGCTCGCGTTCAGGTCGGGATCGGTGGCGTCGACCGGCAGCCAGGAGATCTGCGGCGCCGCGAGCGAGTAGAGGTACTCCGCCTTCGGATCGTCGGGCGTCCAGTCCGCCGCGGTGCGCACGACGGCCGGCGCGACCGGCGGCTTCGGCGGCGGCGCGGGCGGAGGATCGGGGATCGCGAACGTCTCGCTCGCGCGAGCACCCTGCACCGCGGGGAGCAGGTTGCCCGCGTAATGCGTCCGCGACAGATCGTGTTCCAGCTGCGTCGCCGCTTCGAGGTCGACCCGCGTGAGCGGGACTGCGAAGACGGGGTCGTCGGTCTCCACGACGGCTCCGACGGCGACGACCTCGCGCACCGGCGGGTCGGCCGACGTCGGCCCGGCAGTGTCGAGGAGCAGCTCCTGGCCGGCGTTCGCCTCGAGCCCGAAGCCGTGCCCGATGATCCAGATGCGCGTCGAGCCGGCCGGGAGGCACCGGCGGCTGTCGTCCCACCAGTACGGCTGGAGGTTGGCGACGCCGGGCGAGGCCCAGGCGTTCCAGCTCGCGCTGACGGTGTAGGTCGGCGCCTTGAGCGCGCCGGTCTCCGGGTCGGCGAGCGTGCCGCCGACCTCGAACGGCACTCGCCGGCCGTCCGCGCCGAGAGCGCTGCAGCCGAGGCCGCCGTCGATCGTCGTGACGCCGTCCGCGACGTCGACCTGCAGCTGCGTCGTGGCGGCGATCGGCGGGCTCGGCTCGTAGTCGACGAGCCGTGCGTGCCGGACGAGCGAGACGCGCTGGGTCGCGGTCTCGAGCGTCGCCTCGGCGGCGACGCGGTCCTGGAGGTAGCTGAGCTCGTCGGCGACGGCGCTCAGCGCCTCCATCACCATCATTCCGACGTCGGCTTCCGAGCGCTCGACCCAGAACGGATAGCGGAGCCGCGAGAAGTCCGAGAGCGCCTGCGTGAAGCTCGCGAAGTCCTTCGCGCGGTAGTTGATCGGCACCGGGTCGTCGTCGAGCGGCGGGCACTCCTCGGCCGCCGGGCCGCAGTCGAGGTCGCTCGGGCAGTTGGCCTTGAAGCTGAAGGGCACGGCGTCGAAGTAGGGGTCGAGCGCCGTGCTGTCGATCATGAGCGTGTAGGTGGAGAAGTCGCCGGGCGCCGCCACCGCCAGGTTGAGGATCGGCCGGCCGTCCGCGTCGGCCGACCACGCCGTGGACTCGTCGATCGGCAGGACGGCGACCGAGCTGATCACCTCGCCGCCGCAGATGGTCACGGGCTCCGTCGCGGCGAGCGTCCCCTTCACGGTCGCCGTGGTCAGGAAGTGGACGCGGAGCTGCGTCTGGTCGGCGCTCGCGACCTCGACGTAGTCGATCCCGTTCCAGGTCGGCGTCGTCTGCCCGGCGAGCAGGAACTGGAGGCGGTCGCGTGCGGGATCGACGCTCATACGAGCGTCACCGTCGTCTGGGAGGGGGTCTGCGTGTCCACGAGCGTGTACGAGACGGTCACCTGCACCGTCCCCGGCTCGAGCGCCGCAACCGTGCCGCTCGTCTCGACGTCGACGCTCGTCACGTCGACGACACCGGCCAGCCAGCGCCCGAGAGCCTGCGTGACCTGGATCTGGAGCGACGCCTGCAGCGAGTCCGTCATGGGCGCGAACACGAGCGCCCGCAGGCCGCAGCCGAACTGCGGCAGGTCGACGCGCTCGCCCGGCGAGGTCAGGAGGACCTGCTCGATCATCTGCTCGACATGCGCGGCGTACGGCGCCTGCGCGGCCTGCTGAGACCCGCCGTCGATCCGGAGCGGGTACGCGTAGTCGCGGCGGCCGGCGACGAAGCTCATCACGTCACCTGCAGGGCGCCGTTGTTGACCGAGACGCTCGAGCTCGAGACGACGACCTGCTCGCCGCCGTTCGAGAGCGTGATCCCCGAGCTGTCGAGCGTGACGGTGTTGCCGTTGGAGTCGGTGATCGTCAGCGACCCGCCGTCGTCGTCGAACTTCAGCTCGAACGGGGAGACGGTCGAGATCACCTTCACGTTCGGGGCCACGTCGGAGGGCAGTTCGCTCGCGCGCCAGTAGCAGCCGACCCAGACCGGATACGAGACGTCGCCTCCTTCGAACTCGATCCACACGCCGCTGCCGATCTCCGGTAGGAACGCGATGCCGACCTGGTCGCCGGCGTACGGCACGCAGGGCATCGCCCAGCCGCTGTCGATCTCGCCGAAGACGGCGGGCACCTGCGCCTTGATCCGGCCGAGGCTGTTCGGGTCGTTGTTGTCGGTCACGACTCCGCGGTAGAGGCCGTAGAAGCGGGCGCGGACGTGGTCGACGAGCTCGGCGAGCGCATGGTCGGGCGCGGGCGACGTCGTCGCGCTCGGGGATGGTGTTCCGGACGACATCACAGCCCTCCCGGCAACCCGCCGGGGAGCCCGGCTGCCGGCGCCGGGCCCATCGCGTTCCGCATCAGGGTGAACTGGAAGGAGACGAGGTCGACGGTGATCTGGGTGCGCACGTCCCACACGAGCCAGTTGCCGGACTGCAGGCTGCCGGCCCCCTCGATGGTCACGACCGAGCCGGCGCGCAGCATGGAGCCCAGCCGGTCGACATTCGTCGCTCCGTGGCACCGCACGAACCAGCCCGCGTCCCGGAGCGTCGCCGCGGTCCGCTGGGTGAGTTCGGGCGCGTCGGCGGTCGCGGTCAGCACGAGCGTGCTCGTCTGGCCCGCGTACGCCGGATAGTCGCGCGCGTCGAGCGGGGCCAAGCCGCTGTCGGTCGCATCGCCCGGGACGCTGCTCTGCGAGTTGTCGTCGAGCGGCACCTGGCTCGCGTCGACGGCGGTCGGACGCATGACGTCCCAGTCGAAGTCGAGCGAGTCGACCGACCAGGTCTCCGGATCGACGAGCGAGATGGTGCTCGCGGGCGTGCCGTCGAGCACGGGCGAGACGAAGTAGCCGGTGCGCACGCCGGGCGTGTCGGTGCAGCCGACGCGGCAGAGCTTGCCGTTGCGGCGCGCGAGGCCGCGCAGGAAGCGGAGGTCGGTCGCGCGCTGGAACAGGCTGTGCGCGTCGTCGTCGTGCTGGGGCGAGTCGTCGTCGGTGTTGCCGTCCGCCGACGTGAAGCCGTAGCCCGAGAAGATCTCGTTCGCGACCTCGCCGTCCGTCATGCCGGCCCACTCGCGGACCGTGTCGCTGACGTTCATGAGCCACGAGGCGTCCTCGGCCCAGACCTCTATCGTCGACGAGCCGGACGTGCGGTCGAGATGGAGCTTCCAGGCGAGGACGTACCCGTCGAAGATGCACTCGTCCGCCTGGCCCGCCGGCGTGACGACGACCGAGATGCCGGTGCTCGGCTCGAACGTTCCGTCACCGACGTACTGGAGGTCGCCGGCGGAGGTGCGGTTCACCGGCAGGCGCAGCGTCAGGGATCCGGGGCCGTCCGCGCGCTCCTCCACCTCGAGCGCCTGGATCGCGCTGTAGAAGTCGGCCGCGACCGGCACACCGCCGAGCGAGAGCTGGACCGTCGCCGTCACGTCAGCTCCCCACGGCGGGGATGCCGATCAGGGCCCGCGCCTCGAGGGATCCCGCCACCGGCGAGTTGTTCGCGTCGCAGATCCGCCAGAACCCGGTCGGGTCGTTCAGGTACCGCACCGCGAGCAGGTCGAGCCGGTCGCCGACGGCCCGCGGGTGGTAGCCGATGGTTGCCGGCGACCGTGGCCCCGGGATGACGAGCGCGGTCACGACGTCGCCGTCGGGCGTGACGGCCTGGTACGTCGCGGCGGTGTAGTACCGGCTCGCGGGCGTGAACATCAGAAGATCCCCGCCAGCGAGGCCGCGGCGTTGCCGAGGTTGGCGAGCGCGCCGACCTGCCGCACGCCGAGCGTGTAGGTGTAGGCGACGGTGGCCAGGCTCGAGAGGACGTCGTTGTCGGCCTGCGCGGCCTGAAGCTCGGCGGGCGTGAGCACGCGGAGCCTGAGCTGCACCTCCGCATGGGTCGGGTTGAGGACTCCGTCGTAGAGCTTCTCCACGATGGACAGCGCGGTCACGCGGACGGGCACGATCCGGAACGGCCCCCAGACGAAGAGGCAGACGGGGATCGTCGAGTCGGGGACGGTGCGGGTGACCGGCGGCGTGCTGCCGCCGAGCCCGAGCGCGGCCGATGCCGTCCCGAGCAGGGAGCTCATCGAGTTGCCTCCGACGGGATAAAGGAGCATCTCGAGCGCGGCCAGCCGGGTGTAGACGCCGGAGACCTCGCCGAGCTGTGCGCTGACCGGCACGTTGTCGGCGATGTCCTGGCTCGAGTCGAAGATGACGGTGAGTGAGAACTCCTCTCCGGGCATGCCCGGCACGGCGAGCGGGTTGCCCGCCTGGGTGCTCCCGGTGGACGCCCCGCGGTCGGGCTGGCTCCACGTGTGCGTCAGGCTCTCGGGGTTGAACTGGAAGACGGTGACGTTCGGCACCGGCACGAGGAACGTCGGTGTGAAGGCGACGAGCGCACCCTTGAGGAGCGTCATCGGCCGGTCTCCAGCCGCTCGGCGCCGGCGAGGGCGCGCGCGATCGCCGAGGCGATCCGGTGGGCGAGCGTCTCCGGGCTCTCTCCGGGCCGGGCCGTCAACTCGACCCGGACGCGGCCGAGCGCCGCCGCATCGATCCCCGGCTCCAGCAGCGGCGCGAGCAGCTCCGCCACGAGCTCACCGACCCGCCGTCCGTGCGCGGCGTCGGGGCCGGGCATGTCGAGGCTCAGCCGGTCGATGGTGGTCGGCGCGGTCACGAGGTCGTCTCCGAGGGGCGGCCGCGTACGACGACGCCTTCCTTCTCGAGCTCGCGGCGCGCCGCCGCGAGCAGATGGTGCGTGCCGATCTTCGTCTGGCCCGTGCGGGCGAGGAACGCGGCAGCGAGCGCCGCCGCCTTGATCCCCGCGCCGGTCAGGTGGATCTCCCGCGTGAGCGTGTTCCAGTCGATGTCCCCCACGAGCGCGCGCCCTTCGGCGTCGGCGCTGTCCTCGAGCGCCCAGCGCCAGAGTCGCTCGCGCTCCTCGGCCGTGGGCGGAGCGAAGTCGATCGTGAAGCGGAGCCTGCGTGTGAACGCGGCATCGAGGTCGCCCTTGCGGTTCGTTGCGAGCACCGCGACGCCGTCGAACTCCTCCATGCGCTGCAGCAGGTAGTCGACCTCGATGTTCGCGAAGCGGTCGTGGGCGTCGTTGACCTGCATGCGGCGCCCGAACAGCGCATCCGCCTCGTCGAAGAAGAGCAGCACCGGCGACCGCTCGCACGCGGCGAAAACGGCTCGCAGGTGCTTTTCCGTCTCGCCGATGTACTTGTTGACCACGCCCGCGAGATCGACGCGGTAGAGATCGACGCCGAGCGAGCGGGCGAGCACCTGCGCGGCCATCGTCTTGCCCGTCCCGCTCGGGCCGGCGAAGAGCGCCGTCACGCCGCGGCCGAGCGGCGTCAGGCGGGCGAGCCCCCAGTCGTCGAGCACCTCTCCGCGCGCCCGCGCCTGAGCCTCGAACTCGCGCAGGTGCGCCGCGAGCTGCGGCGCCACGATCAGGTCGTCCCACGTGTACGGCTGCGGCAGCAGAGCGAGGAGCTCGTGCGGGGCCTCGACGAGCAGACGGCGGCAGACCGCTCGCACCGCCTCGTCGCCCGCCGCCGCTACCTGCGCGAGCGTCTCGATCTCGGCCGGGCGCAGCGCCCACTCGGCGACGGGCTCGGGCGGCGGGCCGCCGGGACCCGCCTGCCAGAGGCGGAGCCGTTCGGGCCGCGTGAGCGGCGGCACGGCGTAGGAGCGGCGGATCGCGTCGCCGCTGCGGCCGTCGGACGCCCGCTCGGCGGTGAAGAACGAGAGCGGAGCCCCGGCGCGAATCGCGTCCTGCGCGGGCTCGGGCAGATCATCGGAGCGCTCCCAGACGAGCGCCGTCCTGGTGAGCCGCGCCGCACGGAGCTCGCGGCGCGCCGCCGTCGCGGGGTCGGCGAGCTCCGCGAGCCTGCGCGCGTCGACCGCCGCGGCCTCCAGCCCGAGCCGGGCCGCGGCCTGCGCCGCGAGCGTCGTCCGCCCCGACCCGGGCGGGCCGACGAGCTCGATCTCGAGCGGCTGCCGCAGGCCGTCGCCGGACACGGCCTCGACGAAGCGGACGATGTCGTCGAGCTCCCGCTGGTGGAGCCGGGGCTCGTCGGGCAAGGGGACCGCCCGAGAGAGCGGGCCGAGGACGCGCTCCTTCCCCTCGGCGAGCAGGTGGTCGAGCACGAGCTGGTCGGCGACCCATCCCGTCGAGCTCGAGAGCGGCCCCGCCCCTTCGTCGACCGGATGCGCGAGCGCCCAGCGGGCGAGCGCCGAGCTCTCGCCGAAGCGCGGCGGAGTTGCGAAGCCCCAGAGGTCGGCGACGAGGCCGGGCGTCGCCGACAGGGGCGTCGCCTCGTTCTGGATGTAGCCGTACGCGCGCCGCAGCGCGGGCAGGAGCTCGACGGCCAGCGCGAGGGCGAGCAGCGCCTGGTCGGGCTCCGAGAGCTCGAGCTCCGAGCAGAGCGTCGCCCAACGTGCGTCCTCGGGCAACGCGTCGAGCTCCGCGGTCAGGCGTCGGGCTTGCTCGTCGCTCGTCAAGAACTCCGCCTCTGCGCCCGCGAGCTCCTCGCGCGGCAGCAGCACCAGCTCGACCTCGCTGTGCGAGATCGCGAGGCCGTCCTCGTCGAGGTAGCGGTTCCGCTCCCACAGCTCGCGGCACCAGAGCACGCGCCGCAGCACCCGGAGCCGCACCTCGGCGAGCCAGGCCGGCTCGGTGGAGGTGCGCGAAGCGACCGTGCTCACGGTTGCGTCACCGTGACGACATCGGAGTCGTTGACGGTGGCCTCCACGGTCAGCACTTCCTTGGCCGCCTCGACGGGCTCGTCGGGCGTGAGGAAGACGACGGCCGCGCGGTAGACGGCGCCGAGGCGGAGCGGCACGGTCGTCGCCTGCCACAGCCGGCTGAGCTCGTCGTACGAGCGGTGCTCCATCGTCAGCGTGAGCGACCACGCCGGATCCGGCGTCGAGTCGCTGCGCACCGCTGCGTTCGCGTGGAAGATCCGCATGGCGACGCTCATCGCCTGCTGTTCGTCCGAGTAGCTCCCGTCGGAGAACGCGCTGAGGAGGTAGTAGAGGTCGAGCGCGAGCGGCATATACCGGACCGGCTGGCCCGGGCTGCGCACCATCTGCGACGTCCAGAACGTCGACTCCTGCGCGTTGTCGCTCTCGACGTGGTAGAGGAAGAGGCTGAGCTGCGGGCCGCCGGCGTCACGGAGCGCGTCGGGCGCCAGCCCGGTGAACGTCGGGGTGAAGGCGGGGCTGCCGAGACCGAGCTCGGCCCAGATCGGCGCGGACGCCCAGTTGTCCTTGACGAGGTCGATCAGGCTGTCCGTCACCGCGGAGAGGTCGAGGATCATCCCGGCTACCTCTGGGCCAGCCCGAACCAGCGGCTCGTGCTCGCGCCGCGCGAGTCGAACGACGCCGGCGGTCGGGGGACGAGCGCAGGTGGTGCCGTAAGAGCCGGCTCGCGGGGTGCCGGGGCCGGAGGCGTGACCGTGACGTCGATCGAGCCGATGCGCAGTCCCCCGGCCCGCGCGGCTGCGACCGGCGGCCGCTCCGCGCCGACGGCGCGCTCGGGCGGGGACGCGGCGACCGGCTGCAGCCGGGACGGCCCGAGCGCGACGGGGGAACGGCGTGCAGGTTCGGCGCGGGCGGGCTCGAGCTGGAGGCTTGCAGGCTTCCGCCGAGCATCGCGCCGGCCAGGCGGAGCCGGATCCACCGCGCGCGTCGGCCTCGCCTCCGGCGGCACCGGCGTCTCCGCGGCGCGGACCGGCTCCCGCCGCGGCGAAGACGCACGCTCGACGGACGGCTGGGCGACCTCGTCGAACTGCGGCGCAGCGGGCGGCCGCGCGAGTGGAGTGTCCAGACGCGGCGCCCGCAGCGGCTGGACGTCCTCGACAGGCTCCAGCTGGGCCGGCTCCGGCGCCGTCGGCTCGGCCCTGACGACCGCCTGCTCCGGCGACGGCCTCTCCTCCACCGGCGGCGGCGGATACCGCTTCGAGCGGCGGCGGCTCGTGCGGGAACAGACGCCGCGGCGGCCGCAGCAACGGCGGCTCGGGCGCTCGCCGTCCGGCGGTGCCGCCGAGCGCCGCGAGGTAGCGCACGCGGCTCATGCGAGCGCGTACTCCTCACGGACGAGCGAGACGTAGCCGCGCCGCCGGTTGCGGTCGAGCGCGAGGATCGCGGACTCGGACCAGTGATAGGCGCGCGCGAGCTCGTGCACCTGCGCGAACAGCCCGGACGACGCGTCGCGCAGCTCCTCGATCACGTATGCGATTGGCTCGAAGCGCAGCTCGACGCTGCGCCCGCAGTCCGGACACGACCCCGTGAGCTCCCCGTCGAGCCGCGGAGCGAGAGCATCGAGCGCCCGGTCGACGCGGCGCGCCTCCACGGCGGAGACGTCGGCCGGCCGAACGCAGTCGGCGAGCGTGCCCGCGACCAGGTCGCCGATCAGCGGGATGCGGAACCGCACGTCGGAGCCGGTGAGCACGAACCAGCCGGAGCCGTCCTCGACCGCGCCGCGGAAGGATCGCGGACGGTGATGGTCGAGGTAGTCCCCGATCCCGAACGAGACGTCGATCGCCTCGCCGCAGTCGGCCGACGGGCAGAGCGCCTCGGTGCGGATCGTGGCGCCGAGCCAAACCTCGCGCACGAGCAGCGCGGCGGCGGCCAGGTCGACGGCCGGTAGCGCCGGCCAGTCGAGATCGGACCCGTCGGCGGCAGCGGCCAGCCTTGCCGCCAGCTCGAGCATCGTCTGCGCGGACGAGCCCGGGCGCTCGAGGACGAGCAGCTCGTCGTCGCCGCGCGGCTCGCGGATCCGAAGCTGTCTGCCGCTGACCGGAAGCAGCGCGGCCCCGGACAACTACTTCTCCTTCGGCTCCACGAGCGTGACGTCGCGCTCCCAGCCCTCGTTCTCGACCTTGATGTGCTCGATCGCGATCGCGTTCGCGCCCGCGTCGAGATCCGGCAGCGCCTGGAACTCCGAGACCCAGCAACGGTGGACGACGTAGCGGTGCACCGGCTGCGCCTCCTCGTTCAGCAGCACGATGCTCAGCTCCTTGCGCAGCGCGGCGAGCGACGTCGACGCCGAGCCCTGCTTGAGCACCTGCGCCGAGTTCGCCCAGTCCTCGAAGTCGGAGTCGAACGTGACCCCCCGCTCCATGGTGATCGGCTCGTACTTCGTCCGGCCGAGCCCCTTGAGGATGACGGCGTTCCCGCCCTCCTTGTACTCGATCACGTCCGACGAGCGCTTGAGAGCGCTGACCTTGGAGACCGCGGCGACCGGCGTCGTGCTCTTGCCGAAGTAGACGAGGAACCGGTACGTCTTGTACGGATCGAACCGGTCGATGTTCGTGGTGAAGGGCTTGCCCATGCGCGCTCTCCTTAGCTCTGCGATTGACCGGCGAGTTGCGCGATCTGGATGACGACGAACTCGGCCGGCTTGAGCGGCGCGAAGGCGACGAGGATCTTGACGATCCCGTTGTCGATGTCGGCCTGCGACGTGGTCGTGCTGTCGCACGTCACCTGGAACGCCTGGTCGGCCGTGCTTCCCTGGAAGGCGCCCTGGCGGAACAGCCCGAGCATGAACGCCTCGACCTCCTGCCTCAGCGCGTTCCAGAGCGGGACGTCGTTCGGCTCGAACACCGCCCACCCCAGGCTCGCGTAGAGCGAGTCCTCGAGGAACAGGGCCATCCGCCGGACAGCGACGTACTTCCACTGCTCGTACGCCGGGTTCTCCGACACGAGCGTCCGGGCCCCGAACACGACGGTGCCGATCCCCGGGAACGTGCGGAGGACGTTGATGCCGTCGTTGTTGAGGACGCCCTGCTGCGGGTCGGTCATGTTGCCCCAGGGAACGACGCCGGTCGTGCCCAGGATCGTCGTCTCGAGGCCCGCAGGCGACTTCCAGACGCCGCGATTCTGGTCCTCGCGCGCGAAGATCCCGGCCACGAATCCGCTCGGCGGAGCGGTCGTCGCGCCGCCGGTGACCATGTCGGTCGCGTTGAGGTACGGGAAGTAGAGGGCGCCGTTCGCGCTGACGGGCAGCGTGCCGCCGTCCCAGATGTCGGTGATGGTGTCGGCGCCTGCCGGCGCCCCCGGCATGCTGACCGCGAGCGTGTCGGCGACGGCGTTGGCCGGCGGATCCATGATGTAGAAGGCGCGCTTGTCCTCGCAGTACGCGAGTGCCTCGGCCAGCACCGCCGAGCTTGTCTGGCCCGGGAGCACCATGAGGTTGAAGACCGACACCTTGTCGAGCGACGCGTTCGCCGCGAAGACGGGGCCGTAGGCGAGCGCATTGATCGCCGTCAGGCCGAGCGCGGGAGCGGACGAGTAGGTGAACTGCGTCGTGCCTTCGAATGCGGTGTAGGCGGCCGGCGGCGTCCCCTTCTGCGAGGTGAGCGCGAGGGCCGAGCGCGCGTTGATAGTCGCCAGGAGATCGGTGATCAGCAGCCTCCGGTACGTCTCGACGGTCGAGCCGTAGACGAGCGTGACGTCGGCCGTGTCGTCGTCCGCCGTCGTCTTGATCAGGTTGCTGACGATCAACTGCATCGTCAGGCCCGACTCCGGCGGGCCGGCGAGGCCGACCGGCTGCAACGCCGTCAACGTGTAGTTGTTCGCGCCGGTGCCCATCACCGCCGTCGCGGGAACGACGGCCTTGCCCGTGTCGTCCGCGGGCGGCACCTTCGTGGGATCGAAGTAGTTCCCGGCCTGGAGCGCGACGATGATCGCGTCCGAGCCGCCGTTCTGGAAGAACTCGAACACGGCCTGGCCCATGTAGTCGGGCAGCCAGGGGCTGTTGAAGAACCCGCCGTAGAGCGCCTGGTAGTCGGCGAAGCTGAAGATCTCCGTGGCGACGCCGAACGGCGGCGGCGTCGCGTCGGGCGCCCGGAGCCAGAACGGATTCGTGTAGCCGACGAAGACCGTGATCGACGTCGGCGCGGCCGTCACGGTGTGGGTGGAGCTCGGCAGCTCCTCGATATAGACGCCGGGGTAGCTGGTGGTTACAGGCACCTACGTCTCCTCTCGGCCGCCCGGCGGCGAGAGCGCGGTGCGCCCGACGCCACCCGGCTTTGACGTCTCACCGGCCGTCCCTCGGCTGCGCCGAGCACGACCGGCATCGCGGTCAGGTTCGGGGACCGGCGTCACCGCATCGTCACGCCGCCGTCACCGCGCGGGCATTGACGCGCCTCCGCACCCGTGCCATAACAAGACGGGGGCATCTAGGGGAAAGGACCGGACCGATGGGCGCGGATCGTCACTGCGGCCAGTCGAGTCTGCGGCGAACATGAGCGCGTACGACCTCCGCCACGCGGGCGCGTCGTCGCCGACCCCCGGCCTCGTCACGCTCGGCCTGCTCCAGGGCTTCCGTCTCGAGCGCGACGGCGGGAGCCTCGAGCTGCCGCTCGGCATCCAGCGCCTCGTGGCGTTTCTCGCCGTGCACAACCGCCCGCTGCTCCGGTTGTACGTCGCCGGCAATCTGTGGCTCGACAGCAACGAGGACCACGCGAACGCCAACCTGAGGACGGCGCTCTGGCGACTGCACAGGCTCGGCCTCGGCCTCGTCGACGCGACGAGGAGCCACCTGTCCCTCGCACCCGGGCTCGTCGTCGACCTCCACGAGCTGAGCGAGGGCGCGCGACAGATCCTGCGGCGCGAGACTGCCCCCACCCACGCCAAGCTCGACGCGATCCTGCACGGCGGCGACCTGCTCCCCGACTGGTACGACGAGTGGGTCGTCGTCGAGCGCGAGCAATTTCGCCAGCTGCGGTTGCTCGCGCTCGAGACGCTGTGCAGCGACCTCGCAGCGGCGGGCTCGTACGCGGGCGCCGTCGAGGCCGGCCTGGCGTGCGTCGCCGCCGAGCCGCTGCGCGAGAGCGCGCATCGAGCGCTGATCGGCGCGCACCTCGGCGAAGGGAACCGCGTCGAGGCGATCCGCCAGTTCCGGTTCTACGAAGCGCTCGTGCGCGACGAGCTCGGCGTCGAGCCGTCCGCGTCGCTCCGCCGTCTGCTCGAAAGTCCGGCCGGTGACGGGAGCGTGACGAGCGGCCGTTAGATCTGCGGCGCGGTGTCTGCGACGCTCGGAGAGCGCGCCGGTGTGATCGTCGTCCGCGCCTGGTCGGAAGAGGGCGGGCGAGTACGCGCGCGCGTCACCGCGGCCGGCTTCCCGCTGCCGGAAGAAACCGTCTCGAGCGCCGAGGGCGTCGAGGAGATCGTCGGGCTGGTCCGGGCGTGGCTCGAGCGCTTCGTCGGGCCGTCGTCCACGTGAGCGGGACCGGCCGCCGGCCGGTTCACCCGCGTCTCAGCGGGCTCCGAGGACGAGCGCCAGCAGCGCCTTCTGGACGTGGAGGCGGTTCTCCGCTTCCTCCCAGATCGCCGAGCGATCGCCGTAGAGCACCTCCGCCGTCGCTTCCTCTCCGGGATGCGCCGGAAGACAGTGGAGGACGAATGCGTCCGGCGCCGCCAGCGCGAGCAGTGAGGCGTCGAGCCGGTACGGCTCGAGGTCGTGCAGCCGCTGCGCGCGCTCGTGCTCCTGTCCCATCGAGATCCAGGTATCGGTGACGACGACGTCTGCCCCGGCCACCGCGTCGGCCGGGTTCCGGACCGTCTCCACGCCTGCGGCGTCGTAGCCGGCGGGCGAGGCGGCGACGACCTCGTAGCCGAGGAGCCCGCCCAGCTGCGCAAGCGACACGAGGACATTCGAGCCGTCCCCGACCCAGGCGACGCGAACGCCTTCGAGGCTCCCCAGCCGGTCGCGGATCGTGAGCGCGTCGGCGAGTGCCTGGCAGGGGTGCTCGTCCTCGGTCAGCGCGTTGATCACCGGTATCGACGCCCATTCGGCCCAGGCCTCGAGCTCCGCGTGCTCGTGGGTGCGCACGGCAAGCGCGTCGAGGTAGCGCGACAGGGCGCGTGCGGTATCGGGGAGTGATTCACCACGCGAGATCTGCAGCTCCTCGGGGATCAGGGGGACGGCCGACCCGCCGAGCTGCGCGATTCCCGCCGCGAAGGAGACGCGGGTGCGGGTCGAGTGCTTGGAGAAGTAGAGGCCGAGCGTCGCTCCGCACAGGAGCGGCTGCTTCGGCTCCTCGCGCAGCTCCACGGCGAGGTCGAGGATCGCCTCGGCCTCCGCCGGAACGAGGTCGGTGATGCGAAGCAGGTCGCGACCCGCAAGAGAGAGTGTCAGCATCTCCAGCGCTCCTTGGCGGCTTCAACCGCCGCCGCGACGTCGCCGAGCCGCGGCGAGGGATGCGGCGGCTCGAAGGTCCCCTCCCGCACCGAGGCTGCGACCTGTTCGTGAGCGTCCCGGAACGCGATACCGTCGCGTACCAGGGCCTCCGCCGCGTCGGTCGCGAGCAGAAGCGGGTCGGAGGCCGCCTCGGCCAGTCGCGCCCGGTCGAACTCGGTCCCGGCGACGAGGATCGCCAGGGCGGCGAGCGCGCCGGCGACGTCCTTGCGCGCCGCGAACAGAGCCGGCTTGTCCTCCTGCAGGTCTCGGTCGTAGGCGAGCGGGAGCCCTTTCACAACCGCGAGCAGGCCCGTGAGCCTTCCGATCGCCGTGCCGGCCTTGCCGCGGGCGAGCTCTGCAACGTCGGGATTGAGCTTCTGAGGCATCATCGACGAGCCGGTGGCGGAGCTCTCCGGCAGCTGCGCGAACGCGAACTCACTGGTCGACCAGAGGACGATCTCCTCGCCGATCCGCGACAGATGCGTGAAGAGGACGGCCGCGGCGTACAGATAGTCGAGAACGAAGTCCCGGTCGCCGACCGCATCGAGCGAGTTCCGCAACGGGTTCGGCGGCGGCGGCAGGAGCAGCGTCGAACCGGCGAGCGCGCCCGCTCCGAGCGGCGACGCGTCCGCCCGATCCGCCGCGAAGCGAAAGCGCGCCCTGTCGCGCTCGAGCATCTCGACCCATGCGAGCAGGTGGTGGCCGAGCGTCACCGGCTGCGCGCGCTGCAGGTGCGTGTAGCCGGGCATCGGCGTCCACGCCTCCCGCTCAGCCTGCCCGAGGATCGCCGCCGCGAACACCGCGAGCCCGGACTCCGCCTCCGCGCACGCGTCGCAGACGTACAGCCGCACCGCCGCGGCGACCTGATCGTTGCGCGAGCGGCCGGCGTGGATCTTGCGCCCGACCTCTCCGAGTTCGGCCTCGAGAAAGGAGTGGACGTCCTCCGCCCTCCCGTCGGGCTCGGTCACGCGCGCGAGTGCCTCCCGCACCTCGGCCAGCTCTCCGTCGTCGAGGATGGCGGCGGCGTGCAGCCGCTCGGCGTGGAGCAGCGTCCCCTGAATGTCGTACGGCAGCAGCTCGTCGTCCTCCGCGCGGAGGAATTCCCATACCTCCGGTGCGAGCTCGCCTGCGACGCGTCCCGCCCATAGCGTCACAGCGGATGCACCTCGAGGCGCTCGTGGAACGAGCGCGTGTCGGCGACGTCGTCGACCTGCACGGCGAGCTGGCCGATGCGGTCGCGCGGCGTGAAGGCCGTCGTGCTCCGCTCCATGCTCAGCCGCCCGGGGTGGTACGCGAGCTGGCCCTGCGTGTCGAGGATCGTGTAGTCGTCGCCGCGCCTCAGCTCGATCGTCACCTCGCCGGTCACCACCGAGGCGACCCACCGCTCGAGCGAGTCGCGCACCATCAGCGCCTGCGGGTCGAACCAGCGCCCCTCGTAGAGCAGCCGGCCGAGCCGACGGCCGTCCGCTGCGTAACGCTCGAGTGTCGCCTCGTTGTGGATCGCAGTGAGGAGCCGCTCGTACGCGATGTGGAGGAGTGCCAGCCCCGGTGCCTCGTAGACGCCGCGACTCTTCGCCTCGACGACGCGGTTCTCGATCTGATCCGACATGCCCAGCCCGTGTCTGCCGCCGACCTCGTTCGCCCAGCGGATCGTGGCCTGAGGATCGCCGTACCCGGCCGGGATCCCGCCCTCGAAACGGACCGTGACGACTTCCGGCGCGATCTCGACGGCGGGATCCCAGGATGGCACTCCCATGATCGGCTCGACGATCTTCATGCTCGTCGAGAGGAGCTCGAGGTCCTTCGCCTCATGTGTCGCACCGAGGAGGTTGGCATCGGTGGAGTAGTCCTTGTCGGGTGTCGTGCCGTGCGTGAGCCCGCGCTCGGAGAGCCAGGCGCTCATCTCGGCCCGGCCGCCGAGCTCGCCGACGAACGCCTCGTCCAGCCACGGCTTGTAGATGCGCAGTCGCTCGTTGGCGAGCAGTCCGTAGCGGTAGAAGCGCTCGATGTCGTTGCCCTTGTAGGTCGAGCCGTCGCCCCAGATCTCGATGCCCTGCTCGGCCATCGCGCGCACCAGGAGCGTCCCGGTGACGGCCCGGCCGAGCGGCGTCGTGTTGAAGTAGCGGCGACCCGCGGTCTGCACGTGGAACGCTCCGCAGCGGAGCGCCGCCAGCCCTTCGCGCGCGAGAGCGTCCCTGCAGTCGACGAGGAACGCCTCCTCGGCGCCGTAGCGGAGAGCGCGCTCGGGCACCGCCTCGACGTCGGGCTCGTCGTACTGGCCCAGATCGGCGGTGAAGGCGTACGGGACCGCCCCGCCTTCGCGCATCCAGGCGAGCGCGCAGCACGTGTCGAGACCGCCGGAGAAAGCGATCCCCACCCGCTCGGCGACCGGCAACGAGGCGAGGATGGAGGAGCCGCTCGTCTGCTCGACGAGAGTCACGCCGCCGCTCTCCGTTCCCGGATCTCGTCCGCGAGATGCGCGCCCGTCGCCGGTTCGCGTGCGACGAGGAGGATCGTGTTCTCGCCGGCGACCGTGCCGGCGATCTGCGGGTGACGGGCGACGTCGATCGCCTGCGCGAGCGCCTGGGCATAGCCGGACGGGGTGGTGACGACGACGAGGTTGCCGCTCGGCTCCACGGTGAGCGCCCAACGCGCGACGGCGTCCGCCACGTCCTCGTCGAACCCGGCGATGTCCTCGGGGAACGCGTACACGAGACGCCCGCGCGCGTCGCGCACCTTCACGAGCCCGAGCTCGTGCACGTCGCGTGAGACGGTCGTCTGGACGACGTCGTGTCCTTCCTGCCGCAGCGCCTCGGCCAGCTCGGTCTGGGTCGAGATCGGCAACTCGTGGATCAGCCGCCGAATCACCGCGTGCCGTTCCGCTCTGTTCATCGCAGGACCTCCTCGAGAGTCGCCGGCGCGTGTGCTGATGCATAATATACTTACTTCTGCATTTTATGCATCGACGCTACGGGACGATCTCGAGGTGCCGCCGTCAGCGGCGAGGGCTGCGCCTATCTA
The DNA here is from genome assembly GCA_963702655.1 of uncultured Actinomycetes bacterium. Lineage (GTDB taxonomy): Bacteria > Actinomycetota > Thermoleophilia > Gaiellales > Gaiellaceae > Palsa-739. Next base: position 907,100 of record CAVPDO010000001.1, read on the forward strand.
GCCGGAGACCCGGCGCTTGGCGCGGCCGCCGTAGTGGACGTAGGTCGGCTTGCCGCCCTGATCCTCCGGCGCGAAGAAGACGGCCGGCAGGTCCGCGTCGGCGATCGGCACGCGCAGCATGAACGTGTCCGGCCGGTCGGTCGGCTGCAGCGCCAGGTCGATCATCGGCGGCCATCCCTGGCTCTGTGCGACCTCGTGCGTGGGCTCGACGGTCGCCAGCAGGTGGGCCGAGTCGTCTGCACGGATCTCGAGGCGGAGACCTTCACGTTGATAGACCCCCAGATAGCGGGCGGGGTCGGCGACGCTCTGCTCGTCGATCACCACGGGGTCGGGGCTCGGGCCGACGCCGAAGCGCTCGCCGAAGAGCCAGCTCGCCAGCTCGCGGTAGAGCAGCAGCGCGCTGCCGACGTTGGTCTGCAGGCAGAAGCCGAAGCGCTCGCCGGGCGCGACCCGCATGAACGCGTTCTGGCCGATCGAGTTCCCGTCGTGGCCGATCACGTCGATCTCGCCCCAGCGGTCGAGGATCCACCCCAGTCCCCAGGCACGGCCCAGAAGGTCGTCGACCAGATCGACCTGCTCCTCCTGCATCGCGGAGACGAGTTTCGCCTCGAGCAGCGGCGCGCCGTCGCCGAGGTGCGGCCGTACGAAACGGAGCACGTCCCCCGCACTCGCGATGACGGCCGATCCCATCGGGCCGAACGCGCGGGCCAGACCCCACGGTGAGCTCACGGCCGGCTGCCCCGTCTCCGGGTCCGGATCGTGGCCGACGGAGACCGGGTGGAGGATCGCCTCGTCGGCGAACGAGACCGTGTGCTCGAGACCGAGCGGCTCGAAGATCCGCTCCCGAAGCACGTCTTCGAACGTCGCGCCCTGAAGCACCTCGACGATCCGGCCAAGGATCGAGTAGCCGCTGTTGCTGTAGCTCCAGATCAGGCCCGGCGGAGCGATCTGCGGCAGGTCGGCGCAGCCGGCCACGTAGAGCGCCAGCGCGTCGTCGCCGCGTCCGGTGTCGGTGAAGTGGTCGCCGTCGAAGCCGCTCGTGTGGGAGAGCAGGTTCCGGGGTGTGACGACCGCGGCCGCCTGCTCGTCCTGCACCCGGAACTCGGGCAGGTAGGCGCGGATGGGCGTGTCGAGATCGAGGCGGCCCTCCTGGACGAGCATGAGGACGAGCGTCGCCGTGTACAGCTTGCCGATCGAGCCGGGCAGGAACAGCGCATCGGTCGTGGCGGGGCAGCCCGTGCGGAGGCTGAGCACGCCGGCGGCGCTCTCGACGATCTCGTCGCCGTCGAGGACGGCGAGCTGTGCACCTGGCACCTCGTGCTTCGCGATCAGCTCCGAGAGCTTCGCGCCGAGCTCCTCCTGCGTGTACACGGCCACTCCTTCCTTCGCTAACCTACAATGTAGGTGATACTACCTACATCGTAGGTCTGCCGTCAAGCAAGTCGATAGGATCACGCCGTGCCGCCTCTCAGCAGCGAACGCATCGTCGTAACCGCCCGAGACATGGCCGACCGTGACGGGCTCGACGCCGTCACGCTCCGACGCCTCGCCGCCGAGCTCGGCGTCCACGTCACGTCGCTCTACAACCATGTCCCGACGCTCGACGCGATCCTCGACGGGGTCGGCGCGCTGCTCGTCTCCGAGGCCGACCTGCCCGGCAGCCCCCGTAACTGGGAGGAGTGGGTGCGCGGGTTCGTCGCCGCGGTCGGCGCGATGGCCGAGACCCATCCCGGCGCCTTCGCCGTCCTCGAACGCCGCCCGGTACAGGGCGAGCGAGCTCTTTCGTCATTCGAGGTGGCGCTCGCTGCGTTCGCGCGCGCCGGCCTCTCCCCCACCCAGTCCTACAGCGCCGTGAAGGCGACGACGCATGTCGCGGTGGCGATCGGTCTCGAACGCGCGCTCGCCGCGCGAGGCGAGACGGCGACGACCGAGACCGACCTCCTCTCGCCCGAGCGTTTCCCGCATGTGCGCGCGTTGCCGGACGTGGAGGATCCCGAGGACGCCTGGGCGTTCAGCGTCGAGACCCTCGTCGCGGGCCTGCACACACAGGTGCGACGGGCGAAGCGGAGCTAGTCGGTTCGCGGCGTCGCCCTGCCGCCGATGTGGAGGCAACGACGCCCGTCCCCCAGCGTCGTGAACCGCACCGGCAGCCAGGCGCCCTTCAGGGCCGGGTGCTGCGCGAGAAAGACCTCCCGCTCTGCGTCGAACGGCACCAGCGGCAGTTCGACCGGCTCCGGCGTCATCTCCGAGCCGAGCCCGGTGACGGTCTGGGCCGCGACCAGGTCTCCGTCCCTCTCCACCACCTCGATCGAGGCTCCCGCGCGGTCGTAACGACCGACGTACGAGGCCGCATCGACAACCGGCGGGGAGTCGGACGGGGCCGGCGGAGGCGGAAGCAGGACCCCGGCGGTCTCCGCTAGGAGCTCTCCGCAGAGATCGCGGAAGAGCCCGTACGGGTCGCCGCCGTTCGTGAGCAGCGCCACGGCCACGTTCGCATCGGGGACGACACGCAGGAAGGCCGCCTGACCGATCGTGCCACCGTCGTGCCCAACCACCGTTTGCCCCGACCAGGTGTACACCGACCAGCCGAGGCCCCAGTGGGCCTCGGACTCGTCGATTCCGCCCGTCGGCACCTCGACCTGCCGCTCCCGCATGGCGCGAGCGGAATCCTCGTTCAACAGGCGCTCGCCGTCGGGGCCGAGCCCGTCCCGCAGGTGCAGCGCGGCGAAGCCGAGGACCTCAGTCGAGGTCGAGCAGATCGCTCCGGCCGGCCCGGCCGTCCGCGGCAGCCCCCACATCGGTGCGGGCCGTAGCTCCTGTCCCGGCGGCTGGATGTGCCCGATCGCGGCGCGGAAGCGGAGCACGTCCTCGGGGAGCGTCACCGTGTGCGTGAGCCCGAGCGGCTCGATGAGGCGCTCGCGCAGCAGGTCGTCCCAGACGGTGTCCGTAACGGCCTCGAGGACGCGGCCAAGGATCGTGAAGCCGGTGTTGCAGTACGACATCGTGGCCCCGAGCGGATGCACCTGCGGAAGCTCCGCACAGGTCTCGACATACCGCTCGAGATAGTCGTCGCCCCGGCCGGTGTCGGCGAAGTGATCGCCGTCGATGCCGCTCGTATGCGTCAGCAGGTGACGGATCGTCACCGCCTCGGACACCTCTTCGTCGGCCACCCGGAAGCCCGGCAGATAGCGGCGCACCGGTGCGTCGAGCTCGACTCGCCCCTCGTCGACGAGCTGCATGGCGAGCGTCGCGGTCCAGACCTTCGTGATCGAGCCGATCTGGAACAACGAGTCGGCCGTCGCCTCGACGCCGGTGGCGAGGTTGAGGATCCCGGAGGCGGCGGCGTGGACCTCGTCGCCTCGCAGGACGGCGACCGAGGCCGCCGGCACGTTGTGCCGCCCGCGCAGCTCCTCGAGCCTTGCGCCGAGCACCGAGATCTCTGTTGTGGTCGCCATGGTCAGCGTGCCTCCTTTTCGGTCAGCTCGAAGGGTGCCGTGCCGTTGAGGCCCGGTGCCCGTGGTGCGAAGTGACAGGCCGCCCGGTGCACGCGCTCGTCGGCACCCTCGCGCGGGTCGGCCTCGACGCAGATCTGCCGCGTCGGGTCGACCATCGGGCCGACGGGACAGCGCGGGTGGAGGTGACAGCCGCTCGGCGGCTGGCGGGGGTCGGGCGGTTCGACCGCGTCGAGAGTCGAAATCCCGACGTCGCGAATCGAAACGCCGAGCCGCGGCACCGCCGCGAGCAGCGATCTCGTGTAGGGATGCCGAGGCTCGGCCACCAGCGCTCCTGCCGGCCCGGCCTCCACCATCCGTCCCAGATACATCACCGCCAGCGTGTCGCTGACGTAGCGGACGGTCGCCAGATTGTGCGAGACGAAGAGGATCGAGATGCCGAGCCGCGCGCGCAGATCCCGCAGCAGGTTCAGGACGGCGCTCTGCACCGAGACGTCGAGCGCCGAGGTGATCTCGTCGGCGATCAGCACCTCGGGCCGAACCGCGAGTGCGCGCGCGAGCGCCACGCGCTGGCGCTGCCCGCCGGAGAGGCGGCTCGGCAGCTCGCGCGTCACGGCCGGGTCGAGGTGCACGAGCTCGAGCAGCTCCTCCACCTCCCTCGCGCGGACTGCCCGCGACGCGCGCCGCCCCGCCCCGGCGGCCTCGGCGATCGCCGCGCCCACGGTCATGCGGGGATTGAGCGAGGCGAACGGATCCTGGAAGACCATCTGCACACGGCGGTTCAGCCCGCCGATGTGTCCGGTGCGCCCGCGGCGCGCCGCGGCACCGTCGAGCAACACCTCTCCGCCGGCGATCGGAACGAGCCCGACGATCGCCCGGGCGAGAGTCGACTTGCCCGAGCCGGACTCGCCGACGAGACCGACGATCGTCTGCTCGGGCACGACGAGGTCGGCGCCGTCGACCGCCACGAGTGCCGACCCGCCGCGCCCGAACCGGACGGTCAGGCCGCGTGTCTCGAGCGCGGTCATGCGAGCGCGTCTTCCCGCACGGATCCGTGCTGCGGCGCGACCGAGTTCGGGTGCCAGCAGGCGACGCGGTGACCGTTCTCCAGCGGCGTCAGCACCGGCAGGTCGGTGCTGCAGCGCCCCGACGCCGCAGGGCAGCGCGGCGCGAACGGGCAACCGGGCGAGTGGTCGAACGGGCCGGCCGCTCGACCGGGAATCGAGACCAGCGGCTGCTCCCGGTCGGACTCCATCGTCGGAACCGACGCGAGCAGCGCCGCCGTGTACGGATGGGCGGGTTGGCGTACCAGGGTCGGGACGTCGAGCTCCTCGACGACCCGACCGGCGTACATCACGAGCACGCGTTGGCAGAGCTGCGAGACGACCGCGATGTCGTGCGAGATGAGGATCGCCGCCGCGCCGGTGGAAGTGCCGACGTCGTCCAGGAGCTTGAGGATCTGCTGCTGGACCGTGACGTCGAGGGCGGTGGTCGGCTCATCGGCGATGATCAGCTGTGGGCTGCCCATCAGGCCCATCGCGATCATGACTCGCTGTCGCATTCCGCCCGAGAGCTCGAACGGGTAGTTGCGCGCCCGCCTCTCGGGCGAGCCGATCCGTACCGACCGCAGGCGCTCGACACTGCGTCTCCGCGCCTCGCGTCGGGAGAGCCCCTCGTGCACCTCGGCGACCTCGCCGAGCTGGCGGTCGACGCGCAACGCGGGGTTGAGCGACGCCATCGGATCCTGGTAGACGATCGCGAGCGAGCGCCCGAGCAGCCGACGCCGGCCGGCATTGCCGAGCGAGCCGACGTCCTGGCCGAAAAGCAGCCGCCGCCCGGACGTGGCCCGCGCTCGTGGGGGCAGAAGCTCCGCAATCGCCATCGCGGTCAAGCTCTTGCCCGACCCCGACTCGCCGACGATGCCCACGATCTCGCCCGGCTCGACGGTGATCGAGATGTCGCGAACGGGAACCGAGCCGCCGGGGAAGGTCACAGTGAGGCCGCGGATGTCGAGCACGGTCCCGCGTCCATCGTCGTCCTCGGCCGCGAAACCCTCGTGCTGCTCGGACGGAAGAGCGACGGGCGGCTCCGGCAGCTTCCGCGGCAGCGTCCCGTCACGCCTCGCCGCCCTGCGGGCGAGCGCCTCGCCGAGCAGGTTGAACCCGAGTGCGGCGAAGATGATCGCCACCGCCGGGCCGACGACGACGATCGGCGTGACGTAGATCCGAAGGAGACCGTCGGTGAGCATGCCGCCCCAGTCGTAGGAGGGCGGCTGCACACCGACTCCGAGCAGGCTGAGGCCGGCCAGCGCAAGGAGTGCATCGCCCATCGTCAGCATCAGCGTCAGCAGCAGCGGCTCCGCCACGTTCGGCAGCATGTGACGCCCCATGAGTCTCCACCGCCCGACGCCGAGGACACGCGCTGCGGCGATGTAATCCGCGCCGGCCACCGAGGCCCCGAGCGTCTGGCTGAGGCGCGCAAAGTACGGCGCGACCGCTGCCGCGATCCCGATCACCGCGCCTCGCGCTCCCAGGCCGACGATCGAGGCGACGAAGATCGCGAGCAGGAGAGTCGGGAACGCCACGGCGAGGCTGATGGCGCTCGTGATCAGCCGGCCGAGCCGGCGCCCTACGAGCGCCGGCAGGACCCCGATCGGGATGCCGACCCCGGCGCCCAGCAGCGTGGCGAGGACCGCGAGAAACACGGACAGCCGGGCGGCAACGAGAGTGCGGCGGAGGATGTCGCGGCCGAGCACGTCGGTACCCAGCGGATGGGCGGCCGATGATCCCTGCGAGACCGCCGAAATGTCGATCTTCGCTGCGGCGTGGCCCCAGATCGGCGGCCCGATCAGCGCCAGCACGAGGACCGTCGCGACCATCAGCCCAGCGACGACGCCGACGGGCGACCGGAAAAGGTCGGGCCAGCGCAGGAAGCGGCGGCCCGTCACTGGTCGAGGATCGTCGACTGCGGGTTGATCACGGCGAGCGCCATGTCGACGACGAAGTTGATCACCAGGATGAAGGCGCCGAAGATGAGGGCCACTGCCTGAACCGACGGGTAATCCTTGGCGGTCACGGCGTTGATGAGCGTCGACCCGAGACCGGTCCACGCAAAGATGGTCTCGATCAGGACGGTGCCGGCGATCAGACCGCCGAGCAGCAGCCCCGAGATCGTGAGCGTCGCGGTGAGCATGTTCGGCAGGGCGTGCCGGAGATAGATCAGCCGCGCGGGAAGACGTTTGCCACGCGCGGTGCGGATGTAGTCCTGGTCGAGGACCTTCAGTCCCTCGACGCGCACGATGCGTGCGAGGGCGGCGGCGGGGCCGATCGCGAGCGCGATGATCGGCATCACGTAGGACGACGGCCCTGACTCCCCCGCCACGGGGAAAACCCTCCACGTGATGCCGAACAGGTAGATGAGGCCGACGGCGACAAGGAAGCCGGGGATCGAGGCGAAGGCGCCGGTGGCTGTCGTGAAGGCCAGCTCGCCGTACCGCCTGCGCCCGTCACGCGTGAGCGCCGCGCTCAGGACACCGAGGGGCACCCCGACCAGCACGGCGGCCAGGAACGCGAGTCCGGCGAGGCGCAGCGTGGTCGGCAGCCGTGTTCGCACGATCTCGGTTATGGGCTCGCCGCTCGTCAGCGAAGTGCCGAAGTCGCCGTGGACGGCGCGGTCGACGTAGTCGGCGTACTGCTGCCAGAGCGGCTTGTCGAGACCGAGCTGGGCGCGCCGTTGCTCGACCAGCTTCTGGGGAGCGGTCGCCCCCAGCGCGGTCCGCACGGGATCGCCGGGGACGAAGTGGATCATCGCGAACGTGATCGTCAGTAGCAGCACCAGCGACACGAGGAGCCGGACGAGGCGACGGGCGAAGTAGGCGGATCGCGGTCGATCCGCCCACCATCGCCTTCGTGTCTCGATCGAGGCCGGTGCGGCCGTCACGTCACTTCTTCTTGTGCTTCGTCACCCTCAGGCTCGTGGGTGCGACGCCCTGATCGCCGAGGCTGAACGTCACGCCCTTGGCGAACGTCGGCAGCGTGCTCCACATGGTCGGGAGGAGATCGCCGTGCCTGAAGATCGCCTTCTCGGCGTCCAGCCAGTGTGTGCAGGACTTCGCGCCGGACGTCTTCAGCGCCTGGGCGACCTGGTTCCCGTACGCGACATTGTTGATCGAGGCGAAGTTGTCTCCGCCGCCCGCCGGGCCCGCCCCCGAGAGGAACGGCGTGAGCTGCGGCGGCGCACTCACGCCGAGCGGAACGAGTGCGACGTCCCAGTCACCGCTCCCGAAGATCGTCCCGAGGAGGTTCGCCGACGTCGTGCCGTCGAGCGTCACGTTGCTGTCACCTGCGGCGGAAAGCTCCTGCTGTGCGAGCGCCATGGCGGCAGGGGAGCCCGGTCCTCCGTCGTTCGCGTAGAGGAGCTTCAGGCTGGGATGGCTCGAGAGTGCCTTCTGCGCGGTCGTCAAGCTGTGCTTCGGCACGTTGCCCGTGACCGAATTCCCCGCGCAAGGCGCGAACGACGGCAGGGTCAGCTGCTTCATCGGTGCGCCGTCACCGGAGGTGAACACCTTGCCGAGCTGCCCGGGCTGCAACGCCTGGATGATTCCCTTGCGAACGGTGACGTTGGCCGTCGGGTGCCCGTTTTTCTCGTTGAACCAGATCTCTCCGGGCTGGGCGGCCACGACGCGCTTGAAGAGCTTGGCCTTCTGGAGCCGCGTGCGATCGGGTCCGCTGATCGTCGCGATGTTCACCTCGCCGGTGAGGAGCTCGTTCGCGGCGGTCGTCTCGTTCGTGACCACCTGGAGCACGACCTTCGCCGGCATCCCCTTGCTCGTCTTGCCGTTGGGGCCCCAGGTGTAGCCCTTGCGTAGCGCGAGTGTGTACTTGCTCCCCGGAGAGGCGCTCACCATCCTGTAGGGGCCGGAGCCGTCTGCGCCGTTGAGGAGGATGTTCCTGTTGGCGAGTCCCTTCGAGCAGACGATGTGCACCGCGCCGACCCCGGGGATCGGGAACGGATCCGGCGCCGGGAACGTGACCGTCACCGTCCGCTTCTTGTTGTTGGCGACCGTCGTCGTGCCGTTCGGGACGTAGATGCTGAGGGGCGAGCCGTTCGCCTTGTTGGCGATGTAATCGAGGTTCTTCTTCACCGTCGACGCGGTCAGCTTTGTTCCGTCGGAGCAAGTGATCCCGGACCGGAGCGTGAAGCGCGCCTTCGTCTGCGAAAGCACCTTCCATTTCGTCGCGAGGCCCGAGACGATCTTGCCGCCGGGCAGCTGGTGCACGAGCGTGTCGTAGCTGAACTCGGCGATCTGCTGAGCCTCCGCCCCCGCCGTCTGCTCCGGATCGAGCTTGCCCGGATCGCCGGCGATGGCGATCGTGACTGTTCCCTTCGCGGCGGCATGCGTAGCGGCCTGCTTCGAGGCCGGGCCCGTCGCTGCCGCCAGACCCACGACGAGTAGTGCTACCGCGGATGCCGCCAGGAGAGCGGCTAGCAACTTGCGCATTTCAGTCCCTCCAACTCGTTAGTCGAGATCCAGCTCCAACCGTTCAGGAGTCCCTGCGAGACCTGCACCGGTGGTACCGCGACACTAGGCCGCACCCACCCCACCGGCATCGTGATCTCGCACAAACCCCCTGCAGGTTCTTAGTGAGACGCGACAACCGGCGCTCAGTTAGTCCGCGGCGTCGCACGCACGCCGAAATGGAGATACGAGTCCCCGGTGGGCAGGTCGTAGAAGGTCAGCGCCGTCCAGGTCCGGGAGTCCGGGTCGCGGATGACGAACAGGTCCTCGGCCACCGCGACCATCGGATACTCGTGCGTCGGCTCGGCCACGAGCGCTGCGATCGGCCCGGTCACCGTCGTGCGCAGGACCGGCCCGTCCTCTCCGGCGAGCACCTCGAGCCGGGCTCCTGCGCGCTCGTACGTCCCGAGGCGCGGGGTCACGTCCACCTCGACGGGCTCGCTCGGAGGCGTGAGCGGGCGCGGCATCTCGATCCCGGCCAACTTGTGGAAGATCTCGCGATAGAGGTCCTCGTACAGATCCCGCGGGTTGCCGCCGTTCGTGAGGAGCGTGACCGCGAGCCCCTCGTCGGGCAGCACGCGCAGGAACGCCGCCTGGCCGATCGTGTTGCCGTCGTGGCCGATCAGGCGCCGTCCGTCCCAGCCGAAACGGATCCACCCGAGCCCCCACGAGTCGCCCAGGGTGTACTTGTCCGGCAGGTCCGCGTGATGCTCGGTCATGGCCGAGACGCCGCTCTCGCTGAGGACTCTGGTGCCGTCGGGAGCCAGACCGCCGGTCAGATGCATGCGCGCGAACGCGAGCACGTCGGCCGGGGTGGAATTGACGAGGCCGGCCGGCCCGAGTGCCCGCGGCAACCCCCAGGCGGGAGCCCGCTCGGGCTCGGAGCCGCTCTCGCTCACATGTCCGACGGCCGCGCGATGCAGAAGAGCCTCCTCGGGCAGCGTCCCGGTGTTCGTCATGCCGAGCGGCCCGACGAGGCGCTCCTTGATGGCGGCGTCCCAGGTGCCGCCCGTGAGCTTCTCGATCACCCGGCCCGCGAGCACGAAGCCGGAGTTGCAGTACGACCACGTTGCGTCGAGCGGATGGTTCTGGGCAGCCTCCGCCAACAGCCCGACGTAGCGCTCGAGACAGTCGTCGCCGCGGCCCGTGTCCGTGAAGACGTCGCCGTCGATGCCGCTCGTGTGTGTGAGGAGGTGGCGCATCGTGACCCGTGCGGTGACGTTCGGATCGGAGAGCTCCAGCTCGGGCAGCACGTCGACGATCGGAGCGTCGAGCTCGAGCTTCCCCTCGTCGACGAGCTGCATGACAACCGTTGCCGTCCAGACCTTCGTCATCGAGCCGATCTGGAAGACGGAGTCGTCGGTCGCCTCGACGCCGGTCGCCTTGTTGAGCAGCCCGTACGAGGCCAGACACGTCTCGTCCGCACCCTCGCCGACGCGGAGGATGCCGAGGACGGCTCCGGGCACGCGATACCGCTCGGCGAGGATCGCCAGGCGGCGGCGCCAGTGGTCGTCGTCGAGCCGCGGCGACCGCGAGGCTCCGCGGGCGCCGGCGTGCTGCTCCACCCAGTCGGTGACGCGGCGGTTGAAGTCGCGGCGATGCGACGGCCGCCCCCCGAGGATGAAGAGGTGCCCTTCGTCCGGATAGAGGACGAGCGTCGTCGGCACGCCCCGCTCGCGCAGGGCCGTATGCCACTGCTGGGCCTGGCCGACCGGACACCTGCGATCGGCCTCGCCGTGGTAGACGAGGGTAGGCGTCACGACGCTCTCCACGCGAGAGAGCGGCGACATCGCCTGGTACCGGTCTCTGATCGCCCACGACTCGCCTCCGAGCTCGTAGCGCCCGAGCAGGTGCGCGTCGTCTGAGGTTCCGCCCATGCTGACGAGGTCGCTGACGACGCCGCCGGCCACCGCCGCGGCAAAGCGCTCGTCGCGGCTCGTCAGATAGCACGTCATGTAGCCGCCGTAGCTGTAGCCGGTGACGGCCAACCGATCCGGGTCGGCCAGCCCTTCGGCGACGAGGGCGTCGATCGGCTCGAGGAAGTCCCGCGCGTCCGACTCGCCCCACTCCTCGAGGGCCGCCCGGTAGAAGTCCTCGCCGTAGCCGTCGCTGCCGCGCGGATTCAGGAGCAGCACGGCCCAGCCGCGCGCCGCCAGCTCCTGGTGGTAGAGGTGGATCGAATCGGCGGCGCCGTTCCACGCGTTGTGCGGCCCGCCGTGGATGTCGAGCAGCAGCGGCTGCGGGGCGGCCGCCTCGGGATCTCGCAGCAGCCAGCCCTGGACGGCGGTGCCGTCCGAGATCGTGAACTCGCGCTCCTCGCGGGGGAAGAGCTCGATCTCCTCCGGATCGGGGCCGTGGCCGGTGCGGATCTCGATTCCGCTGTCGGCCAGGTCGACGAGGGCGACCTCTCCGTACGACGTCGGCGTCGACATCACGATCGCCGTCTGTGAGCCGACCACCGAGGCTCCGCTGACGACGGTGCCCGGCTCGGAGACGAGCGGCCGCGGCTCGCCGCCGTCGAGCGGAACCGAGTACAGATGCGTGCAGCCACGATCCCGGACGCAGAAGACGACGTCGCGCCCGTTGCCCGCGACCTGGGGCAGGGCACCCGGATAGCCGGGGCCTCCGGGCATGACATTGCGATCGAGCGATACAGCGAGATCCACCGGGTCACCGCCGGCGAGCGGGACGCGCAGGAGATGTGCGTGTGCAGAAGGGCCCTTGTCCGGGTCCATCGCGACGACGAGCACTCCGGCGCCGTCCGGTGTCCAGCAGACGGCCAGGGCGGCGGAGTCGGCGAGCGCGACGAGCTGTGGATCGTTCATCCCGTCTGCCGTGACGCGGTAGACCGGCGCGCGGAAGATCAGATCACGGTCGGGCCCGGTCGCAGCGGCGAACGCGAGCTGCTTCCCGTCGGGCGCCCAGGCCGGCTCGCCTGCGTCCCAGTCGCCGCTCGTGACCTGGCGGCACTCCCCCGTCTCGACCTCGACCACGTGGAGGTGCAGGCGGACATCGCGCCGGATCCCGACGCCGTCGGCCTGGTAGTCGAGGCGCTCGGCGACGAGTGGACCGTGCCCTCGACGGGCTCGATCCTCGTCCTTCTCCCCCGGCGCCGCGAGGAGGTCGACGGGGGCGGCGAAGGCGATCGTGGAGCCGTCGGGGCTCCAGACGGGCCGGCCGGCACCGAGCGGCAACTCGGTCAGCGACCTCGGCTCGCCTCCCCTGGCCGGCAGGAGCCAGATCTGGGCCGGACCGTCTCCGGCACGCAGGAACGCGACCGAGGAGCCGTCGGGCGACCAAGCGGGCGAAGAGTCGGCCGGGCCGGTCGTGAGCCGCTCGGGATCGCCGTCGCGAGTACCGACCCGCCACAGCGCGGTGACGTTTCGGTCGGCGGCCGCGTCGCTCGTCCGCAGTACGTAGACGACCTCCTGACTGTCGGGCGAGAGCGCCGGCTGCTCGGGGACGGCGATGTCGTTCAGATCGTCGATGTGCTGGCGTCGGCTCACGGCGGCTCCTCGTCCGGGGTCGCCCAATAGCCTGTCGTCCCGGGACGCGGCGGGCTTTGTTCTGGACGCCTAAGAGCGGAGCTGGTGCTCGGCCTCGCGCACAACGAACGCCGGGCTCAGGTGCCGAGTAGCTCCGAGACGAGCGCCGCGAGCAGAGCCGCCCGCTCGGCCATGGCCGACACGACGACGAACTCCCCTTCGCCGTGAGCGTGGTCGCCGACGGCGCCGAGCCCGTCCAGGGTCGGCACGCCGAGCGCGGCGATGTGATTGCCGTCCGAACCGCCTCCGACGGACGCCTCGCGGAGCGGAGGCAGCCCGAGCTCGCCCTGTAGGCGCGTCGCCAGCTCGAACAGCTCCCTGGACGCGCCTCGTTCGAGCGGCGGTACGAAGGTCTCCTGTTCGACCTTCGTCTCGGCGCCGGGGACAGCCGGACGCACCGCGGCGAACCCGGCGTCAACCCGTTCGGCCTCCTCGCGACTGGCGAAGCGGACATCGAAGTGCGCCACGGCCGAGGCCGGAACCGTATTCGCCGCGCTGCCGGCGGCGATGAGGCTCGGCGTGACCGTCGTCCCCGCGGAGGGGTCGGCGAGCTCGGCGAGCTCCTGCACCTGCCGGGCGACCTCCAGCGCCGCGTTGATCCCCTGTTCCGGGTTCAGCCCGGCGTGCGCCGCGCGCCCGACGATCTCGAGGCGGTAGAGCGCGACGCCCTTTCGCTCCGTCTTCAGCGCGCCGTCGAAGCTCGGCTCGGGAATCAACGCGGCCCGTGCGCCGCGTGCCTCCTCGGCGAGAAGTCCGCGCGAGGTCGGCGAGCCGATCTCCTCGTCGGTGGTCAGGACGACCGTCACGCCGTCGAGCCCACGGCGCTCGCCGACCAGCCCGAGGGCGAACAGCAGCTGGACGACACCGGCCTTCATGTCGAACACGCCGGGGCCGGAGGCCCGGTCGTCGCGAACGCCGAACGGCCAGCGCGCCACCGTCCCGCTCGGCCAGACGGTGTCCAGGTGGCCGACGAGCAACACCCGCGTCTGTTCTCCGAACCGCCAGCGCAGGTGCGTGCGACCGTCGACGGCCACGCGCTCGCCCGTTCGGCCGACGATCTGGAGGGCGATGCCGTCGGCGACCGACGCGCACGTTTCGCAGGCGGCTGGATCGGCGCTCGGGGACTCGGTCGTCACGAGCGCCTCGAGAGCCTCGACCATCTCCGGCAGGCGGCGGCGGAGCGCAGCGAGCAGTTCGGACGACGGCGGCATCGCGGTGCATTCTGGTGGTTCGCAGCGTCCGGCCTTCGGTGCTTCGGACCAGTTTCACGCGAAAGTGTTGTCCGCGCGAACGAGGCCGCCGCGACCGCGCGCATGGAACCATCGAGAGCCGGTGGCCGATCTCCAGACCGCAACGAGCACGCACTCGACCGAGCTCGCCGCAGGCGCGGCCGCGACGGCGTTGTCCGCAGCGAACCAGGCGGGCGTCGAGATCCGGCTGCTCGACTCCGTCGCCGAGTTCGAGGCCGCCTCGCGTCTCGTCGGCCGCATCTGGAGCGACGACGACCCGAAAGCGCCCGCGGCGCTGCTTCGCGCTCTCTCGCATGCCGGCAATTTCGTCGCCGGCGCCTTCAGCGAGGCCGACCTCGTCGGCGTCTCGATCGCCTTCCTCGGCCAGGAGGGTGACCACCTGCACGTGCACTCGCACATCACGGGCGTCGACCCGCGCCTGCAGAACAGGTCGCTCGGATTCGCGCTGAAGCAGTTCCAGCGCTCCTGGGCGCTCGCACACGGCACGTCGAGCATCCGCTGGACGGCAGATCCACTCGTGCGCCGCAACCTCTACTTCAACCTCTGCAAGCTCGGCGCAAGCATCGTGGACTACTACCCGGACTTCTACGGCCCGTTGCTCGACGGGGTCAACGGAGACGGCGCCAGCGACCGCGTGCTTCTGCAGTGGGAGCTCACTTCCCCTCGTGCGGTCGAGGCCGCCGACCAGCCTCCGCTCGAGGCCGCGATGCGGCCCGGGGCGGTCATCGTCTCGCCCGGCAGCGACGGCTCTCCGATCGTCGCGCCCTCTCGCGCCGACACGCTTCTCGTCTCGATCCCCGACGACATCGTCGGCCTCCGGAGCAGCGATCCCGGCCAGGCCGACGCCTGGCGCGAAGCGGTTCGAACGGCGGTCAGCGATGCGCTCGCGGATGGATACCGGGGCGAGACGATCACGCGCGACGGCTGGCTCCTCCTGACCCGATGAAGATCGAGGCAGTCGACCTCCGCCGCATCAGCCTGCCGCTGGTCGCGCCGTTCAGGGTGTCGTTCGGCGTCGAGCACCATCGCGACATCCTCCTCGTCCGCGTGGTCGGCGGCGATGCCGAGGGCTGGGGCGAGTGCGTGGCCATGTCCCGGCCGCTCTACTCCGCCGAGTATGTCGACGGAGCCGAGGACGTCATCCGCCGCCACCTGCTGCCGCGCCTCTTCGAGGCCGGAGACGTCGGCGCCGACCGGGTCGGCGAGATTCTCCGCCCGATCCACGGCCATCCGATGGCGAAGGCGGCGCTCGAGATGGCCATCCTCGATGCCGAGTTACGAGGCGCCGGTGTCTCGCTGGCCGCGCACCTCGGCGCAGTGCGCACCGAAGTCGACTGCGGAGTCTCCGTCGGCATCCACGAGGATCCGGCCGAGCTCGTCGAAGTGGTCGGCGGCTACCTCGCGGAGGGCTATCGCCGCATCAAGCTCAAGATCGAACCCGGCCATGACGTCGATGCCGTCAGGGCCGTCCGCGAGCAGTTCCCGGAGATTCTCCTGCAGGTCGACGCCAACACCGCCTACACGCTTGCCGACGCTCGCCGGCTGGCGAAGCTGGACGAGTTCGACCTGCTGCTCATCGAGCAGCCGCTGGAGGAGGACGACGTGCGTGGGCACGCCGAGCTGGCGCGCCTGCTCCGGACGCCGATCTGTCTCGACGAGTCGATCACCTCGGCCCGGTCGGCCGTCGACGCCATCGCTCTCGGGGCGTGCCGTGTCGTCAACATCAAGGCCGGCCGGGTCGGCGGCTACCTCGAGGCGCGCCGGGTCCACGACGTCTGCGCGGAGCACGGCATTCCGGTCTGGTGCGGCGGCATGCTCGAAACCGGGCTCGGTCGCGCCGCGAACGTCGCCCTGGCGGCGCTGCCCAACTTCACCCTGCCCGGTGACACGTCGGCCTCGGGCCGCTACTACGCCCAGGACATCACCGAGCCGTTCGTCCTTCGCGACGGCCGACTCGAGGTTCCGCAGGGACCGGGCCTCGGGGTGACGCCGATCCCGGAGATCCTCGCAGAGCTCACGACCTCGGTCTCGACCGAGCGGCCGTTGCGGCCTGCATCACAGGACGTCGTCGCCTAACAGCCGGAACTGGAGCTCGAGCACGAGGCGCTCGTCGGCGTTCTTCAGATCGACGTCGAACAGCTCGCCGAGCCGCCGGAGGCGATAGCGGAAGGTGTTCGGGTGCACCGAGATCCTCTTCGCAGCTCCGACCACGTCGCCCATCGCGTCCAGGTACGCCCGCAGCGTCAGCGCATACTGGGTACCGCGCTCGGCGTCATGCTCGACGACCGCCGTCAACTTCCCGCGCGTCAGGCTCGAGTGCTCGACGGTGAGCTCCCGCAGCTCCAGGAGAACGACCTGGCTCCGAACGTCGTCGATCGTCGCGAGTGTCGTGGCGCTCCGAGCGGACCGGAGCACGACGAGCACCCGCTCCGCCTCCCGTCTCGCAGCCGCCACCTCCCGGATGCTGTCCACGGTCGAGCTGACCCCGGCGAGGATGCCGCCGCCGATCCGCGTCCCGGCGTGACCCTGTGTCTCCCGGGCTACACGGACCACGCGGTCCCGCTCGGGCCGGTCGTCGACCTGCAGGAGGGCGTACACGTTCTCGCCGATCGCGATCGCACCGCTCGGTCCGTGCAGTGCCTCGCAGTACACGCCGACCAGATCGACCAGCCGTTCGCGTTCGAACTGGTCGATCTCCTCGCGCGCGGCGGCCGAGAACGCGAGCACTGCGAACCGCGCAGTCGCCGAGAACCCGAGCCGCGTGGCGTTCTCCTCGGTCGAGGCGCGTCCTTCGAGGACGGCGAGCAGCATCTCGCCTCGGATCCGGCGTTCGACGTCGCGCGCGGCCCGCGCCTGGATCACATGCGGTGCCGCGATCCGCGCCGCCTCCGTCAGGGCGTGCAGCGCTTCTCCTCCCAGCGGAGTGACCGGGTGGTCGACCCAGATCGAGCCGATCATCCGGCCGCCGGCGCGGATCGCCACCGCGGAACGGGGATCGAGGTCCTCGACCTCGTCGAGCCCACCCTCGAGAACGTCGCGCAGCATCTGGTGGTCCGCGGTCATCACGCCGTCGGTCTCCAGGACCCGTCGGTACAGCTTTCGCATGCCCTGTGAGTCGGGAACCTGTCTGCCGAGGATCGAGCGACGGCGCGCTGCGTCGATCGGCTGGTCGCCGAGCGTCGAGAAGGCGAGCACGCGACGCGCCGGGTCCTCGATCGTCACCGCTCCCCCCACCATCCCGGCAATCGCGTTCGCCAGGGCGAACAGATCGCCGATCGGAACCCCGGCGATCCCACCGCCGCCGTCGACCTGCACCGAGAAGCGGCGTGCGTTCAGGAGGAACGCATGCAGCTGCGTCCAGGTCATCTCCTCCGGCACGGAGAGAACCGCAACCCCGGTCGAGGCCGCGACCTGACTCAGGCCAGAGTGATCGGTTCCGCGCTTGAAGACGACGGCGCTTGCCTCGGCCCGCTCGGCGTCCGACAAGAGCTTCGACGCCTCGGCCGTGCCGGGTCGAACGCCGACGGCGAGCACGACCACGCCGGTGGCGATCGCCGAATGCTCACCCTCGTCGTAGATCACGGGCTCTCCGACGGCGATCGCGAGACCGCGCGGCGCCACGACCAGTTCGACGACGTCGGCGCCGAGACTCTGCAAGAGCGCTTCGAGATCCGCAGCCTCGTTCGAGTCTGACACCACGCGAACGCTAGCGCGCTCCGGCCGCGCCTATGGGAGCGGGCTCGCCGCCAGAAAACGAAGGAGATTGCCGCCCGCGATCGCGGTGACATCCGTCGTCGAGTAGCCGCGGGCGCGGAGTGACTCGACCAGGCGAGGATAGTCGCGGGGCCCCTCGAGCCCTTCCAGGGCCGCCTCGATCTCGACGCCGTCCTGCGCGTGGTGCTCGCTACCGGTCGCACGTGCGATCTGCTTGAGAAAGTCGCCGCCGAGCCCGACCCGGTCGACTCCGACGACCGAGACCGCGTGGTCGACGTGGTCGACGAACCGATCGAGGGTCCGCCGGCCCGGGTCGACGACGAGGGGATGCGGCATCAGGCAGACGACTCCTCCGTGCTCGGCGATCGCCGTCAGCTGCGCGTCGCTGAGGTTGCGTCGGTGATCGTGGACGGCGCGGCACGAGGCGTGACTGACGAAGACCGCTCCCTCGGGCGCCCGTTCGAGAACGTCCGCGAGGGTTCGCGGCGAGGCATGCGCGAGATCGACGACGATGCCGAGGGCCGGCAGGCGGTCGATCAGCCGCGCGCCGAGCTCGGTCAACCCCCCGTCGTGGTCACAGCCGGAAGCAAAGGCGTTCTGCTCGTTCCAGGTCGGAGCGAGCACACGGACACCCAGCCTGGCCACGAGATCCAACGGCCAGATCTCCTCGCCGAACGAGGAGACGCCTTCGATCGCCAGCAGCAATCCGGCACCCTGCGACCCGACCTCGCCGAGGTCGCGCCGGCTGCGGACGGCGAAGACCTCGGGATTGGACTCCACCGCCGCGTGGAAGCTCGCGACCTGCCGGAGAGCGTCGCGAAAACCGGCAGCCGAATCCGCTTGCGGCGCCTGGTAGACGGCGCAAACCTGAAGCACGACGCCGCCCTCCTGCAGCTGCTCGAGCCAGCGCGAACGAAACGGATTCTCCTCGCCCTTCAGCTCCGCGAAGACGAGCTCCTGCAGCAGATCGCTGTGTCCGTCGGCGATCGGGATCCGGTTTCCACGACTCACGGTCCCCAGCCTGGCAGAGAGCAGCCGGGTCCGTGACTCCTTGTACGACGTGCGCGAGGTGACGGGACGGTGACGCGAGGCCGTTAGAGAGCAGCCGTGCAGGACGGCGGTTTCGCCACTCGTTTCCTCGTGGGCGCCCTCGCCACGTGGCGGCTCACGCATCTGCTCGTCGAGGAGGACGGCCCGGCCGACCTGGTCGTGCGTCTCCGCCGACGAGCGGGCGACGGTTGGGCGGGACAGGCGTTGGACTGCTTCTACTGCCTCAGCATCTGGACGGCTGCGCCGGTCGCCGCCGCCGTCTCCCGCCGACCTCGCGAGGCGCCGCTGACCTGGCTCGCGCTCGCGGGGGCGGCCTGCCTGCTCGAGCAGGCGACCACCGAGAAAGGAGACCTCGATGTGCTGTGGGAACAAGCGCAGGAAGGCGCGGCGCCGCAGTTCGACGACACCGACCCTCGCCTCTCCGGTCGGCCGAATCGCGAGCGCGAAGCATCCGCGTCGCGGTGACGGCCCCGGTGACGGGAGAGTGACGCGCGGGCGGTAGCACTCGCACTCGACCCGAACCGAAGGAGCGTCACGATGCCCAAGAGCCCAGTCGGTATCGCAGCGATCGACTGCTGTCCGCCGCTCGAGCCGTGCGACGTCTGCGACTACCTCGACTTCACCTTCAGGCTTCCGTTCAACCCCTCGAGCGACCCGGCCACTCGGGCGGGCCCCCCGATCGTGATCGTGCTCCGCTTCAGGCTGACGCGCTGCTCGGGACCGCTTTCGCTCGGCGACATCGCCTACAGCATCACCTTGCTGCCGGGCGAATCCGTGAAGCTCTTCACGAGCGACCGTCACTCGCGCTTCAGCTTCGACAGCGAGACGGATCTCTCGTACCGGCAGCAGACAACGTCGGAGGAGTCGATGTTCATGGCCGGGATGGCGAACGCCGTCTCGAACGTCAACGTCAACGAGCAAGCGGGCTCCACCTCGACCTTCCACAGCTCGGCCGTCGGCGGGGGCGGCGGGCTCGGGATCGACCTCGGCTTCTTCTCGATCGGCGGCTCGGCCTCGGGCAGCTCGTACGACTCCAAGGCGACGAGCGCGTTCGCCCAGAGCCTCTCCCAGCACGCCGACTCGTCGAGCCGGAACATGGAGATCTCGACGCGCGCCGCGAGCTCGACCAGCATCGGCGAGGTCAGCACGCGGACCCACTCCGAGGGGTCGTCCGAGGATCAGTTCGAGTCGTCGTCGCGCACGTTCGTGAACCCGAACCGCTGCCACGCGCTGAGCTATCTCTTCTACAAGCTCAACAAGTGCCAGACCCTGAAATGGGAGCTGATCGGGATCGACCGGATCGTGCTGGATGCGAACGCGCCCACCGACGTGCAGCTGAACGACCCGCCGCCGTTCAACGGCGTCACGGTCATCCCGGACGGGATCATCGCCACGAGCGACAAGCGGGCGGACGTGCAGCAGGGCGCCACGACCGCGCTCGCGGCGGAGCAGTCCAGCCTGCGTCTGTTCAACGCCGCGGTGTTCGCCGGGGCGGCCGGGAGCCAGGCGGTGACGGCTGGCGGCGCGCGACGCGGCCCTGAAGGCGGCCGAAGCGGAGCTCGTGAAGGAGGGCTTGCTGACGAAGGACGGTCAGGTCTCCGAGCAGGCGCAGACCCTGTTCGGCTGGGAGCGGGAGATCGCCCTGCCGACGGCCGGGATCATCGTCAAGGGCTGCCTCGACGAGTGCGACACGTGCGAGCCCTCGCTCGAGCGCGAGATCGAGCTCGACCTGCAGCGGCAGCACCTCGAGAACGAGCTGCTGAAGCGTCAGATCGAGCTCCTCGACCAGGCGCAGGAGTACCGCTGCTGCCCCGACGGAGCCGAGCCGGAGCCGTCCACCTGAGGCCAGACCACGCGATAGGAGGCACGAGATGACACAGATCGAGACCGAACAGCAACACGCTGCGCACGCGATTCACGAGGCACTCGGAGTGCGGCTGTTCAAGAAGCCGCCCGAGGGCTTCGACCCGTTGCACGCAGAGGACCGGGAGCTTCTCGTCTACGGGTATCCCGCGCGGCCGGACAAGAACAAGCATCCGGAGCTGCACGAGACGTGGCAGCGCATGGCGTCGCGTCCGCTCACCTTCATCGAGCCGCAGTTCGCCCTGCGCACGGACAAGCAGCACGGCATCCGCAACACGATCGCGAACGACACCTCGACCAACTGGTCCGGCGCGGCCTCCTTCGCAGCGAAGGGCGACTCGGCGACGTACGTGATCGGGCAGTGGACGGTGCCGGACGTCGTCGCGCCCGGACTCGGGAGCTTCTACTGCGCGAGCTGGGTCGGCATCGACGGCGACGGCTCACCCGACGTGCTGCAGGCGGGAACCGAGTGCGACGTCATCTCGTTCGGGTTCTTCACCGCCAAGCAGACCTATGTGTGGTGGGAGTGGTTCCCGGAGAACGAGGTGCAGATAGCGAACTTCCCGGTCACGTCCGGTGACGTGATGTTCTGCGCGATCTGCGTCCACTCGGACACCGAGGCGGGCTTCTACCTCACGAACCTGACCACCGGCGCGTCGACGTCGTTCACGAAGACGGCGCCGAGGGGAACCCAGCTCGTGGGCAACTGCGCCGAGTGGATCGTCGAGGCCCCAACGGTGAACGGCGGCCAGTCGGCGCTCGCGCGGTACGGCGACGTCTACTTCGACCAGTGCATCGCCGGCACGAAGAACGACCACCTGCTGTACGGCGGCGACGGCGACCTGATCACGATGGTCGACTCGAGCAACAAGGCGATCTCGGTCCCGACCAGGGAGACGGACGAGCTGATCAAGATCCAGTTCACGGGCTGAGACGGCGAGCGGTCCCGCCGCGGGTCGGCCAGGCGTCGCCTGTAACTCGCGGAGCGAGCGGGAGGTCGCCCGCCTCGTGGTCGCCGAATGCCTGCTCGGGCCGTCTCTGCGGGATCGCGAGGCCGGTGAGGACGCCGCAGACGAGCGCCACCGCGCAGGCGACGAAGGCGGCCGTGAATCCGCCGGCGGACGGATATCCCGTGCTCTCGTGGATCGAAGCGGCGAGAATCGAGGCTGTTGCGGAGCCGCCGAAGGCTCCGCCGACGGTTCGAGTGACGGTGTTCATGCCCGTCGCGATGCCGGTCTCGGCCGGGCCGACGTTCTCGATGATCAGGTTCGCCATCGCGGCGAACGCAAGACCGATTCCGGCTCCGAGCAGCGTCGAGGCGAGATAGACGTGCCAGTGCTCGCTGCGGGCGAACGCGAGCAGGACGTACGCAGCCGCGGTCAGGAGTGCACCCGCCAAGAGCGGAGGCTTCGATCCGAACCGCCGTTCGAGTCGTCCGGTCTGGGCGCCGAAGAGCAGCATCGCGAGCGTCGCGGGGACGAGGAAGAAGCCCGCGCCGGTGACCGAGGAGTCGAAGCCGTACCCGACGTGCGACGGCGTCTCCACGAACTCCGGCACGAGGATGAAGGACGCGTACATGCCGAAGCCGAGCAGGAACGCGACGGCGTTCGTCGTCCAGACGCCGCGGATGCGCATCATGCGCATGTCGACCAGCGGGTCGCTGGTGCGAGTCTCGCTCCACACCCAGGCCACGAGGAAGACGATGCCCAGCACGAGGACGCCGAGAGTCTTGGCCGACAGCCAGTGCCAGACCGGCGCCTCGCTGACCGCGATCAGCACCAGGGCCAGTCCCAGCGACATGAGCGCCGCCCCCGCCCAGTTGACACGTCCGGGAACGCGGATCGGCGATTCGGGCACGAAGAGATGGATCGCGACCGTCGCGGGGACGAGGAGGATCAGCGGCAGCCAGAAGAGGTAGTGGTAGGAGAGGTGCTCGATGATCGGACCGGCGAGCACGACGCCCGCACCGCCGCCGACGCCGAGCAGGGACGACATCAGCCCGATCCCGGCGGCGACGCGCTCCCGCGGGAACTCGTCCCGGATGATCCCGAACGCCAGCGGGAAGATGCCGCCGGCGGCTCCCTGGAGGACGCGTCCGACCAGCATCACGGTGAGCGAGGCCGCCAGCGCCGAGACGACCGTTCCGACGCAGAGGACGACCAGCACGACCACCAGCAGGCGCTCCTTGCCGTGCATGTCGCCGAGCCGGCCGATGATCGGCGTGGCGATCGATGCGCTCAGCAGATAGGCGGTCAGCACCCAGCTGATCGAGTTGACCGACGTGTGCAGAGCGGCCTGAAGATCGGGCAGCGCTGGAGCGACGAGCGACTGCAGCAGCGCGTAGGCCACGCCCGCGGAGGCGAGCAGGGCGAACGTCACGCGGTAGTGCTGCCGCGGAGCGGCTGGTTCGGCGTCGGGAGCTGACACGTCGGTTCAGTCGAGAGTCATACGCCCGCCGCCTGCTGAGCGAGGGTTCGCCGCCACAACTCGAGCGTGCGCTCGAAGTGCCGCTCGGCCGCGGCCTCGTCGTAGACCGGCAGGTCGGCCATCGCAAAGCCGTGGGTCGTCGCCGGCAGGCGCTCCACGACGCCGTCGACCCCCTGCCGCTCCATTTCCGCCCGGAAGAGATCCACGCTCTCCGCCGTCGCCGACTGGTC
Source organism: uncultured Actinomycetes bacterium (assembly GCA_963702655.1). Taxonomy (GTDB): domain Bacteria; phylum Actinomycetota; class Thermoleophilia; order Gaiellales; family Gaiellaceae; genus Palsa-739. Next base: position 930,149 of record CAVPDO010000001.1, read on the forward strand.
GTTCTCGGCGAAGGCGAAGTAGATCTCGCCCGATACGTCCGCCAGCTCGAGGTGAGGCGAGTCCGGCTGGTCGGTGACGAGGGCTCCCGGGTGGATGCCGGCCGTGGCGACGAACCCGCCGCCCCGCGCCGCTGCGGCATGTAGCGCGATCCGCGCGCCCATGCAGTAGCCGACGCAGACCCGCGGTCCGCCGGCCGCCGCCGGATCGTCGGCGATCGTCGCCAGCACGGCCTCCACGTCCGCGAGCGCTCCCTCCGGTGTGACGCTCGAGACGACCTCCATCAACTCCTGCCTGTAGGCGGGGTCGCCGAGGCGGGCGAAGTCGAACGAGAGCCTGTCTCCGGAGCGGTAGAAGAGATCGGGCGCGACGACGTAGTAGCCGTCGGCGGCGAAGCGGCGCGCGTTCTCCTTGAGCTGCTCCCGGTAGCCGACTCCGTCCATGAACAGCACGGCAACCGGGAACGGGCCGTCTCCGTCGGGGTGCGCCACGAAGGTGGTCATCTGCCCGTCGGCGGTGCCGACGCGGATCTCGGTCTCGGACAACGGAGGTCCTCCTCTTCGGTTGCTGGACTCGTCCGTAGTCTGCCGCTGCCGGGCCGAGTTCCGACGCAGCGGCCGCGAAAGGCGCCGTTGCGATTACTCGGCGGTGTCTCTGGCCAGGGGACCGTCGGCGGCGGGGGCGTGCCCGTTCGCGTGCGTCTTGGCTCCGACGGCGATTCCGCCGAGGAGCGCAGTCCCCGTGAGCGTGAGCACCGGCGCATCCGGGTCGTCCTGCGACGGCGTGCGGGTGTCGACCCCGCCGGCGACGGCCTTCAGCTCGGATTCGACGCGCCAGCCGGGCGGTGTCTTGATCGAGATCCCGCCGAAGAGCGTGTGGAGGGACAGCCGGGCGTCGGGCGCGAGGTCGACGTCGCGGAGGTCGACCTCGATGCCGCCGTACCACGCCAGCATCGAGCCTCCGGTGAACGCCCTGGCGCGGCTCGCAAGCGTGACTCCGTCGAAGACGGCGACGAGATGAAGCTCGTCGCTCTCTGCATCGCCGTACGAGGGGACAGCCCGCCGGACGAACGCTGCGGCGGCCATCATCCCCGCCACAGCGCCTAGCTTGAAGAGGAGCACCCCTCGAAGCGCACGCATCGACTCAAGAGTACTAAGGCGCCGCGGGTCGTCGAGTCCGAGGGGCCGCCTCACCGCCGGCTTCTACGACAACAGACGGCGCATCACGTCCACGTCGATCCGGTCCAGCAGCTCGTCGGCCTGCGCGAGCCGGTGCGGCTCCAGCGTCGTCCGCAGCCCGAGCACGCGCCCGACGGCCGCCGCGCGGGCCGACGCAATTCCGGCCTCGGTGTCCTCGAAGACGACGGCCTCGGCCGGATCGGCGTCGAGCAGCGCGAGGGTCTTCTCGTACCCCTCGGGAGCGGGCTTGCCGTGGACGACGTCGTCCGAGCTCACGATCGCACGGAAGTAGGAGACGATGCCCGCGGCCTCGACGACGGGCTCGATCTCGGCGCGTGCCGCGCCGGAGCAGATGGCGAGCGGCACGTGTTCGGCGGCAAAGCGCACGGCCTCGCGAACGTGCTCGTGGATGGTGGAACCGTCCGCGGCGGCCGCACGGTACCGCTTCTCCCGCTCGCCGATCACCTCCCGCACGTCCGGATGATCCTCGCCCAGCCAGCTCGTCACGATCTCCGGGTCGGACAGGCCGGCCAGCTGGTCGAAGTACTCCTGGGCCGACATCGGGCGGCCGTGCTCCGCGAACAGGTGCATGAAGATCTCGCAGAGCACCGGCTCGTCGTCGGACAGCGTCCCGTTGAAGTCGAAGATGACGGCGGAGACGGGCACTCAGTCGTCGCGCTGCACGTCGGCGAGCAGCTGCTCGAACTCCGGCCCGTCGAGCTCTGCGACGGCGCGCTCGTACTTCTCCAGCGCCCAGCCCCAGAAGTCGAAGTCGAGCTCGGAGATGCCGTCCTGGATCGACCCCCACAGCGTCCAGCCGTACTTCGACATCAGGCCCCAGAGGCGCGCGCGGGCGACCTTGTTGCGCAACGGCCGGCCCCAGTAGGCCGCGACGAGCTCCTCCAGCTGGGCGTGGGAGAGGTTCGACTCGCTCCACACGTTGCCCAGCTCGAACGAGGCCTCGTTGTTCCCGGAGTACTCGTAGTCGATCAGCCGCATCTCCCCGTCGACGCGGATGAAGTTCTCGGCCAGCAGATCGTTGTTGCACGGCACCGTCGGCTCGGGACGCACCCGCATGGCGGACTCGAGCTCGCGGATCCTGGGCTCGAGCTCCTCGTAGCCGTCGGGCAGGCGGAAGTCGCGCCCGCGGACGATCTGGAGGTAGGCCGGCTGGATCTCGAACATGTCGAAGTCCTTCAGGAACCGCCGGCCGCCGTGGAGACGCCGGCACGCCGCGGCGATCGCAGCGATGTGATCGCCCGAGCGCAGCTTCTCCGCGTCCATGACTTCGCCGTCGAGGTAACCGAGGACGAGGGCGTCCTGCTCCGGGAGAGCGGCGACGAACGGTGCGCCGACCCCGGTCTCGGCGGCCGCGATCGTGTTGTGCACCTCGTTCTCCCTGTCGACGGCGAGCAGGCTCGTGTCCCTGCCGGAGATCCGGACGACGTAGCGACCCGACGGGCTCGTGACCTTGTAGTTGGTGTTGGTGAGCCCGCCCATGAGCGGCTCCACCGACTCCGGGTCGCGCAGCTCGGGAACGGCGGCGAGCACTTCCTCCAGCGGCATGCGGCGATCCTATTAGGGTCGCATCATGGTCCCGGAACGTGCCCGCGCCGTCGTCGTCGGCGGCGGCGTCATCGGCTGCTCGTGCCTCTACCACCTCGCGAAGCAGGGATGGACCGATTCCGTCCTCGTCGAGCAGTTCCAGCTCACTCACGGCTCTACGTGGCACTCGGCGGGCCTCGTCGGCCAGCTGCGCTCGTCGATCTCGCTGACGCGGATGATGCAGTACTCCGTCGGCCTCTACGCCGAGCTGAAGGAGCTGACCGGCAACGACCCGGGCTGGCACCAGCTCGGCGGCCTGCGGCTCGCCTCGTCGACTCCGCGGCTCGAGGAGATCCGCCGCCAGGCGTCGTGGGCGAAGACGTTCGGGCTGCCGATGGAGGTTGTCTCCCCGGACGAGGCCCGGGAGATGTTCCCGCCGATGTCGACCGACGGAGTGCTCGGAGCCGCGTTCATCCCCGACGACGGCTACCTCGATCCGAGCCAGCTGACCTTTGCGCTGGCCGACGGCGCCCGCCGGCTCGGCGCGCAGATCGAGGTCCGCACGCGCGTGCTGGGAATCGAGACGCGCGACGGGCGGGTGTCGGCGGTCGAGACGGACCAGGGCCGGATCGAGTGCGAGGTCGTCGTCGACGCCGCCGGCATGTACGCGCGCCAGGTGGCGGCTCTCGTCGGCGTCGACGTGCCGATCGTCCCGTTCGGGCACCAGTACCTCATCACCGAGCCGTTCGATCCGCCGCTCGAGCCGCTGCCGACGCTGCGCGACCCCGACAACCTCGTGTACTTCCGCTCCGAGGTGGGCGGGCTCGTCATGGGCGGGTACGAGCGGAAGCCCGCGTCATGGGCGATCGACGGCATCCCGGACGGATTCGAGGCGAAGCTCCTGCCGGATGAGTGGGAGCGGATGGAGGAGCTGTTCACGAACGCGATCGTGCGCGTGCCGGCGCTGGAGAACGCCGAGGTCAAGGCGTTCTTCAACGGGCCGGAGGCCTTCACGCCCGACGCCGACTTCCTGCTCGGCGAGACCGACGTGCCGGGCTTCTGGATCGCGGCGGGTGGCTGCGCGCACGGCCTCGCGGGCGCGGGCGGCGTCGGGAAGGTGATGAGCGAGTGGATCGTCGACGGCCGGCCCGAGTGGGACGTCTGGCCGCTCGACTGGCGCCGCTTCGGCCGCCAGTACCGCAGCCGCGAGTACACGCTTGCGCGTACCTACGAGGCGCTGTCCCAGTACTACGACATCAAGTATCCGGGCGAGGAGCGGAAAGCCGGGCGGCCGCTCCGCGTATCGCCGGTATATCAGCGGCATATCGCGCTGGACGCGACGTTCGGGGAGAAGGGCGGCTGGGAGCGCGTCAACTGGTACGAGTCGAACGCGGCCGGCGGCGACGAGTCGCTGCGGCCGCGCGGCTGGGCGGGCGAGAACTGGTCGCCCGCGATCGAGGTCGAGGCCCGGGCCGCGCGGGAGGAGGTCGCACTGTTCGACCAGTCGTCGTTCTCGAAGATCGAGGTACTGGGGCCGGGTGCGCTCGCGTTCCTCGAGCGGCTGTGCGGGAACCGCATCGACCGGTCGGTGGGGACGATCGTGTACACGCAGCTCCTCAACCAGCGCGGCGGGATCGAGGCCGACCTGTCGGTGCTGCGGCGCGGCGAGGATCGGTTCCTGCTCGTCACCGGCACGGCGTTCGGGACGCACGACCGCGCCTGGCTCGAGCGGAACCTGCCGCGCGACGGGTCGGTCTACGTCAACGACGTGACGTCGGAGTACGCCTGCCTCTGCCTCTGGGGGCCGAAGGCGCGCGAGGTCGTCAGCTTCGGCCACGGCTACATGCAGGCGCGCGAGGTGACGGTCGGGAACGTGCCGTGCATCGCGTCCCGGGTGACCTACGTCGGCGAGCTCGGCTGGGAGCTGTACTGCCCGGCCGAGTACGGCGCGACCCTGTGGGACAGCCTGTGCGCCGACGGCGTGACGCCGGGCGGTTACCGCGCGATCGAGTCGCTGCGGCTCGAGAAGGGCTACCGCGCCTGGGCGTCCGACCTCACGGCCGAGACGACGCCGTTCGAAGCCGGCCTCGGCTTCGCCGTGAAGATGGACAAGGGCGACTTCATCGGCCGCGAGGCGCTCGAGCGACGGATCCCACGGCAGAAGCTCGTGTGCATCGTTCTCGACGATCCTCGCGCGGTTGCGCTCGGCTCGGAGCCCGTGCAGGCAGACGGCGAGATCGTCGGTCGCGTCACGAGTGGCGGCTACGGCTACGCGGTCGGCGCGAGCATCGCGTACGCGTACGTCCCCGTCTCGCACGCGGAGCCCGGCACCGCGGTCTCGATCGACATCTTCGGCGACTGGGTCGGCGGCGAGGTCCGCGCGGAGCCGCTCTACGACCCGCAGGGAGAGCGCATCCGCGGGTGACGCAGGTGGTCGTCATCGGCGGCGGGATCGCCGGCGTCAGCTGCGCGTACCACCTCGCCAAGGCGGGCGTCCGCGACGTCGTCCTCGTCGAGAAGGGAGAGCTCACGAGCGGCTCCACCCACCACGCGGCAGGCCTCGTGACGCAGTTCAACCCGTCGCCGACGATGATGCGCTTCCGCCGCTACAGCGTCCAGCTGTACGAGGAGCTCGGCGTGTTCGAGAAGGTGGGTTCGCTCCGGATCGCTTCGAGCCGGGCCAGCCTGCTCGAGCTGCGCCGCGGCGTCTCCCGGGCGCACGCGATCGGGCTCGACGCAGAGCTCGTCGGCCCGGAGGAGGCGAGGCGGTTCATGCCGTCGATCACCGATCGCGAGCTCTACGGCGCAGTCTGGATGCCGGGCGACGGCTACGTCGATCCGCACATCGCGACCTACGCGGTCGCGGCGGCGGCCCGCGAGCTGGGAGTCGAGATCCGCACGCAGACGCTCGTGACCGGCATCGACGTCCGGGACGGACGCGTGCGCGCGGTCGAGACGGAAGCAGGAGAGATCGCGTGCGAGACGGTCGTGAACGCGGCGGGCATGTGGGCACCGCGGGTCGCCGCGATGGTCGGCGCGTTCGCCTGCTCCGTCCCCGTCGATCACCAGCACATCGCGCTGCACGCCGTCGAGGGCCACCGGCTGCCGCACGACATGCCGTGCTTCCGCGACACCGACAACCTGATCTACGGCAAGGCGGAGAGCGGCGGCGTGATGTTCGGCGGCTACGAGCCGAACCCGGTCTCGCGCTGGGAGGACGGTGTGCCGTGGGAGCACGGTGCGCGGACGGTGCCGGCCGACCACGAGCGCTTCGCGCAGCTCATGGCCGGCGCGGTCCGGCGGTTCCCCTGGCTCGACGACGCAGGAGTGACGGCGCTCGTCTGCCATCCCGACGCGATGACGCCGGACGGCAACCCGCTGCTCGGCCCGCTGCCCGGCGTCGAAGGTTTCTGGACGGCGGCCGGGCTGTCGCTGAACGGCTTCGGCGGCGCCGGCGGGCTCGGCAAGGCGCTCGCCGAGCTCTTCACTTCGGGCGAGGCGGAGGTGGACGTCCAGCCGTACCGGCCGTGGCGCTTCGACGGGCCCTACCGGGGTGCGCCCTTCGCCGCCGCGGCCGGGCGCGAGGTCTACAAGTACTACTACCGGCTGAGGTACCCGCTGGACGTGTCCGAGGCGGGCAGGGGAACGCGGCTTTCCCCCCTCCACTCCCGGAACGAGGCGCTCGGGGCCGTCTTCGGGACGAAGAACGGCTGGGAGCGGGTCGACTGGTACGCGCCGGGAGAGACGGCGAGGTACGCGGGCGAGGAGCAGCGGGCGGCGGGCGGCTGGGTGAGGCCGCCGTGGCACGACCGGCTCGCGGTCGAGCACGCCGCGATCCGCGAGCGCGCGGGGATTCTCGACATGACCTCCTTCGGGAAGCTCGAGCTCTCGGAGCTCGACGTGCTGGAGCGGGTGTGCGGCGCTCGCATCGACCGCCCGGTCGGGTCGATCGCCTACACGCAGCTCCTCGACGAGCGCGGCCGGATCGTCGGCGACGTGACGGTGACCCGGCTGGCCGAGGATCGCTTCCGGGTCGTCACGGGCGCCGGCGCGGTCGACTCCGATCGCGGCTTCCTCGAGCTGCACGGCGCGCGGGTGACGGACGTGACCGACGACTGGGCCGTGATCGGGCTCTGGGGGCCGGCGGTGCGGGGCGTGCTCGAGGACTTCCCGTTCGCGACGGCGCAGACGATCGACGCCGGCGGCGTGTCCGTGCTCGCCCAGCGGATGACGTACGTCGGCGAGTACGGCTACGAGCTCTACGTCCGTCCGGACGACGCGCTGCGCGTCTGGGACTTCCTCCTGGAGACGCTGCAGCCGGAGCCGGTCGGCTACCAGGCGCTCGACTCGCTGCGGATCGAGAAGGGATACCGCTACTTCGGCACCGACCTGACCGCCTCCGACACGCCGTTCGACTCGGGCCTCGGGTTCGCGGTGGCGAAGGACAAGTGGCCGTCGCTCGACCGCGACCCGCCGACGATGCTGCGCACGCTCCTCGTCGGCGGCGAGCAGTACCTGACCCTGTACGGCGGCGAGGCCGTGTACCGCGACGGGGAGATCGTCGGCCGCGTCCGGAGTGCGGCCTACGGCTTCACCCTGCAGCGGAACGTCGCACTCGCGAAGCTTCCGGCCGGGCTCGGAGAGGGCAGCGAGGTCGAGGTCGACGTCATGGGCGACCTCGTCCGCGCCGCAGTGGCCCCCACCGACCTCCTGAGATGACGAGGGGCGGCTCCCGCCGCCCCTCGTCGATTCCGACTATTCCGCGGGTATCTCTCCGTAGACCATGCTCATGTCCAACCCTTGACGCTTGCGGACGATCCGCGAACCGACATAGATGGCGAGGGCGACTCCGTAGAGGCAGCCCATGTAGATCAGCGAGCCGTGGTTGTTCGACCCGTACACGCCGTCGCTCAGCCACTTGTAGATGCAGAAGGCGAGGAAGGCGAGGAACAGGATCGCGGCCGCGGTGATCAGCGGAATCCCCGCCACCTTGTACTTCGCGATCGGCGACGCGTTGTAGATCTCGCGCTTCCGCCACGGCAGGATGCCGGCCGCGACCGTCGAGCCCACGAACGTCACCGCGATCACGAGCGTCGCGTCGAGCGTCCAGTTCGTGAACGTCGAGTTGTACGCGTAGAAGTACGAGATGATCAGCGACGGCCCGAGCATGATCAGGATCGCGAAGTAGGGCGTGCCGCGCCGGTCGACCCGGGCCGCCCACTCGGGCAGGATCCGGTCGAACGCCGTCGCGAAGATCACGCGGCTCGCCGTCAGGAACACCGTCCCCACCCAGCCGAAGAACCACAGCGACATCAACAGGATGACGACGAACTGCAGCCATGGGCTCACGAAGAACGTCGCGAGCGTCACGGGGTACGGCCATACGCCGCCCATCTGATCCTTGCCGGCCCACCACGCGTTGTTCGCCGAGTTGTAGAAGTTCCAGCCCATCGTGTGGGCGATCAGGAGCAGGAAGACCACGGCGAGGAGGGTCGTGATGACGAGTGCGCCCGCCATCGCACCGATGTTCTTCTTGAAGTCCGACGCGCCCCGGACCTCGCCGTACAGGGTTGCGCCCCAGTTCGACCACAGGTTGAAGAACGCGATCATCGGGATGAGCAGCAACGTCGACCCGAAGGCGAGGCCGGCCATCTTGCCCGCGCCCGGATACGTGCCGTGCTTGATCGTGTCCGCGTACGCGTTCGAGCTCGTCGACCCGTAGGTGTGCACCGCGTAGTGATTGAACGCGGCCTGGAACTCCGACTTCGAGTGGAAGAGCAGCAGGCCGAAGATGATGAGAAGGCCGACCATCCCGCTGTAGAAGCAGAGCTTCTGCAGCTTCGCGTAGCCGCGCATGCCGATCGAGATGAAGATGGCGGCGAGGAACGCCGTGATCACGGACGCCGTGAAGATGCCCTTCGGCTCGCTCCAGAAGGACACGAAGCCGGGCCAGCCGAGGATCGCGCCGAGCGGCTGGAAGAACTCCTTCGCCAGGATGTTCGCGTAGATCGGGACCCAGTGCCAGTTGATGAACCACCAGCCGCACACGGCCAGCGTGAAGCCGATCCCGCCGCCGATCACGCGGCTGACCCAGACGTAGTCGCCGCCCGCACGAGGCATCACCGCGATCAGCGCCGCGTAGACGATCGTCTGGAAGACGAGGTACGCCCCAGAGAGGATGATCGCCAGCAGCAGGCTCCCCTTGGGGATGAACGGGCCGTCCGCGAAGATGTAGAGGCCGAGTGTGATCAGGTTGATCGAGAAGAACGCGTAGATGAACGCGTCCTGCACCGACCAGCCGCGGACGAGCCCGGTCGCCTTTCGGACGAAGAGCGACCGCTCCTCGTACGGTTCACCGGCAATGGTCGCCATGCAGATTCCCTCCTATCCGCTTGTCAACAGAAACCGCTTCACCTTCTTCTTGCCGTCCAGATCGATCACCGCTCCGAGCAGATCCCCCTGTTCGTAGGAGCTGCCGGGATTGATGCAGAGCGTTCGGCCGATGCGGCAGTTGCCGCGGGCCTCGTGGATGTGCCCGTGCAGCGAGAGCGCAGGCTGGTGCTCCTCGATCGCCTCACGCACGGCCGTCGACCCGACCGGTCTCACGGCCCGGCCCGCGTCCTTGAGCATCATGTCCTCGGTCAGCTCGGGAGCATCGTCCAGGCCCGTGCGATACGGCGGGCAGTGGAAGCTGAAGACCGTCCGCTCCGCCGGCGCCGTCACCTGCGCGATCGCAGTCTCGAGGCGCCTGCCCAGATCGGGCTCGTCCTCCTCGCGGTACGTGTGCCACGGCGTGCGGTTCGCCCAGCCGGTCGACACCATCTGGAAGCCGTCGATGTCGACCACCCGTCCTTCCGCGAGTTCGACCGTGGCCGCGTTCTCGATGATGTCGTCGACCTCGAACTGGTCGTCGTTGCCGGGGCAGCAGAAGACCCGGACACCCGTACCGCCGAGACGCTCGTCGGCCATCCGCATCCACTTCTCGACGGTCTCGAGCATCTTCTCCTGGAAGAGCCCGTGCCAACGGCTCTCGTCCTCCGACAGCGCCCGGAGCGCCGCCGGGTCGGTACGGAACGGGTAGTAGCCGCGGCGGATGACCTTGTCCTCGAACGCGGCCACCTCCTCCTCGCTCGTCATCGCAGTGCGGACCTCGAGCAGCGTCGCGTGCCACTTGCCGTCGCCGTCGTCGATGATCGGCACGAGCGCCTTGCCCGTCATGTCGCCGCCGAGCACGAGGACGTCGGCCTTGTAGTGCTGCGCGGAGTTGAGGAACTTGCGCCAGCACGTCTCCGAGCCGTGGACGTCGGTGGCGAAGTAGAGCCGCATGGCGCTATCTAAACCTCTTCGGGCAGCTGATACCAGCGCTTCCGCTCGCCGACCTTCGCCCGCATGCGCCAGCTCCTCGACTTGGGCATGGCCTCGATCCGCTCGCCGAGGAGCAGGACGCGGCTCGAGACGGTGTCGCGATCGACGTCGTAGCTCCCGACGCGCTCCTGCAGCTCGTCGAGGTTGCGTGTGATCGTCCGCCACAGGCCCCAGTCCTCGGCGCACAGCGTGGAGATGTGCCAGGCGTTCACCCCGGAGTCGTCGTCGGTCACCTCGTGCTCGAGGAGGAGAGCCACGGTGTCGCGGACGTCCTTCTCGTTCAGCTCGACGATCTGCAGCTTCGTCAGCAGTAGCTCGGCGAGCGGGACGGTGTCCTCGTCGACCGTGAGCCTGGCCTCGAGCGGGATCTCGTGGCACATCCGGAACGACCTCACGAACACGTCCACCTGCCTGTTGTTCGGGTTGTCGTAGAACAGGAGCCGCTCCCTGCCGTTCATCGCGTTGAAGCCCAGGTGCGGCTCGTAGCCGAGGTCACGCAGCAGCTTCTGCAGCTCTCCCGCCGACTTCTTCGAGGTCGCGAAGTCCAGGTCCTGGTAGTCGCGCGAGAGCGCGGGCGGCAGGCCGCGGGATCGCACCTTCACGGCGACGCCGCCGAGCAGGCGGAGCGTCAGACCGGCTTCCCGCGCGGCGTCCAGGACGCGCCGGCCCTCGGTGACGACGTCCGCGTGGATCTCGGAGCTCAGAAGAGACCAACCGTCCTTCCTTCCTCGTCGATGTCGACCGAGTGGGCGGCCGGCGTCCGACCGTAGCCGGGCATGGTCTGCATGTCGCCGCAGAGTGCGACCAGCCATCCCGCCCCGGTGTAGGCGCGGATGTCGCGCACCGTGACCGTGAATCCGGTCGGCGCGTTCGCAAGCGTCGCGTCGTGGGAGAGCGAGAGATGCGTCTTTGCCATGCAGATGGGGAGCTTGTCGAAGCCGACGCGCTCGAACTCCTCGATCTTCTTCCGCGCCGCGGGCTGGAGCAGGATCCCGTCGCCGCCGTACACGCGGGTCACGATCGCCTCGATCTTGCGCTCGATCGAGTCCTCGAGCGGATAGACCGGCGCGAAGCTCGACGGCTGCTCGGTCGCGGCGACGACGGCCTTGGCGAGCGCCGCCGCCCCCTCGCCGCCCTTCACGACCGCCTCGTTCGCCTCTGCCGCGAAGGCCCCGTTCGCCAGCGCGATCTCGCGGATCTGCTCGATCTCCGCATCCGTGTCGTTCGGAAAGCGGTTCACCGCGACGACGGCGTTGAGACCGAACTCGCGAACCGTTGCGAGGTGGCGGATCATGTTCGCCGACCCCGCGGCGATCGCGTCGGCCCCACCCTCGGGATCGCCGCCGTGGTGCTTCAGCGCCTTGACCGTGGCGACGAGGACGACCGCGCTCGGCTTGAGATCGCCGACGCGACAGACGATGTCCATGAACTTCTCCATGCCCATGTCCGCGCCGAACCCGGACTCGGTCACGACCACGTCGCCGAGCTTCAGGGCGATGCGGTCGGCGACGAGCGAGTTGTTGCCGTGGGCGATGTTCGCGAACGGCCCACAGTGCACGAACGCAGGCTGACCCTCGAGCGTCTGCACGAGGTTCGGCTTGATCGTCTCCTTCAGCAGCACGGTCATCGCGCCCGCAGCCTTCAGCTGCTCGGCGGTGACGGGCTCGCCCTCGCGCGTCGCACCGACCGTGATGCGGCCGAGCCGTTCGCGCAGGTCGTGAAGATCCCGCGCGACGGCCACGATCGCCATGACCTCCGACGCCGCCGTGATGTCCCAACCGGTCTGGCGCGGATACCCGTTTGCTCGCCCGCCGAGGCCGATCACCGTGTCGCGCAGCGCGCGGTCGTTGATGTCGACGCAGCGCCGCCACGAGATCGAGAGCGGGTCGATCCCGAGCTCGTTGCCGTGCAGCAGATGAGCCTCCAGCATGGCCGCGAGCAGGTTGTTCGCCGCGCCGATGGCGTGGATGTCGCCGGTGAAGTGGAGGTTCATGTCCTCCATCGGTACGACCTGCGCGTAGCCCGCTCCGGCGGCTCCACCCTTGATCCCGAACACCGGGCCGAGGGACGCCTCGCGCAGGCAGAGCACCGGCTTGCGACCGATCGCGCCCAGGCCCTGCGTCAACGAGACCGAGGTGGTCGTCTTGCCCTCGCCGAACTTCGTCGGCGTGATCGCCGTGACGCAGACGAGCTTCGCGTCCGGCCGGTCTGCGAGCCGGTCGAGTACCGAGAGGGAGACCTTGGCCTTGTACGTGCCGTAGAGATCGAGCTCGTCAGGCCCGAGCCCTGCAGCCGCCGCGATCTCCGTGATCGGCTGGAGGTCGGCCTCCTGTGCGATCTCGAGAGAGGAGGGTGTCGTCGTCGCCACGCCCGGACTCCTTTCTACACCTCTGGCTTCGGCGACGGAAATGGCGGTCCGAGCCGACTTCGAATATGAGTAATATATCTGTTGTGCAAGTCGTGGAGCACAGGCCGTCGCTCGCCGACCGAGCCTACATCGGCATCCGCGACCTGATCGTGTCTCTCGAGCTCCCTCCCGGAGCGCTCATCGACGAGAGGCAGCTGGTGGAGAGCCTCGGCATCGGCCGGACGCCGGTGCGGGAAGCGCTCCGACGCCTCGCGCAGGAGCAGCTCGTCGAGGTCTTCCCCCGCCGTGGGATGTTCGTGACGGGCGTCGACGTGCGAGATCTCGCCCGCATCTCGGAGGTGCGCGCGGCGCTCGAGCCCGAGGCCGCCCGTCTCGCCGCCACACGTGCAACCGACGCCGAGCGCGACGATCTCGCCGAGCTCGGCGACCGGATCACGCAGGGCACCGACCTGATGGCGCTCGACGAGCGGATCCACCGCGCCGTGTACGCGGCCGCCCACAACCATCTCCTCGAGAAGACGCTCGGCGAGTACTACGTCCTCGCGCTACGGATCTGGATGATCGCGCTCGAACGGGCGGAGGATCTGGAAGAGGCTGTCGAGGCGCACCGGGGCCTCATCCACGAGATCGTCGTGGGGAACGGCGACGGTGCGGCCCGCCACATGCGCTCCCATGTCGAGAACTTCGAGCGGGCGATGCGAGAGGTCCTGGTGAGCGTGTGAAGGTCGTCGTGATCGGCGGCGGCATCGTCGGGAACTCGCTCGCGGGCTGGCTCACGGAGCTCGGGTGCACCGACCTCGTCCAGATCGACAAGGGGCCGTTCCCCAACCCGGGCGGCTCGACCGGCCATGCCTCGAACTTCATCTTCCCCGTCGACCACTCGAAGGAGATGACGCAGCTCACTCTCGAGTCGATGCGCCAGTACCGCGAGACGGGGACGCTGCACGAGTGCGGCGGCATCGAGGTCGCGCGCACCGAGGAACGGATGGAGGAGCTGCGGCGGCGGATGGCCTCGGCGAAGTCGTGGGGAGTCGAGGACTGCCGGCTCGTCGGCCCGGCGGAGATCAAGGAGCTCGTCCCGTTCGTCGACGAGTCGATCCTGCTCGGAGGCTTCTACACACCGTCCGTGGCGGTCGTGGACTCGCTTCGCTTCGGGACGATCATGCGGGAGCGCGCGCAGGCGAACGGCGCACAGGTCCTCGCGAATACGGAGGTCGAAGGGATCGACGTCGTGGAAGGTCGCGTCCGCCGGGTGCGGACGACGCGCGGCGACTTCGAGGCGGAAGTCGTCGTGATCGCGTGCGGCGTGTGGTCGCCTCGCATCGCCCGGATGGCCGGCGCCTCGATCCCGTTGACGCCGGCGGTGCATCAGATGATCGACGTCGGCCCGGTGCCGCGCTTCCTCGACTCGAAGACGGCGGTCGACTACCCGATCGTCCGCGACATGGACACGAACATGTACGAGCGGCAGGACGGCCAGGGGCTCGAGGTGGGCTCGTATGCCCACCGTCCGATCCTCCACGAGCCCGACGACATCCCCTCGATCGAGGAGTCGGCGCTGACGCCGACCGAGCTGCCGTTCACGCAGGAGGACTTCGAGCTGCAGCTCGAGCACGCGCTCCAGCTCGTGCCCGAGGTGCTCGGCGACGAGTCGGTCGGGATCAAGTACGCGATCAACGGCCTGCTCTCCCTCACGCCCGACGGCCTGCCGCTGCTCGGCGAGACGCCCGAGGTGAGAGGGCTCTGGTCGGCGGCCGCGGTCTGGGTCAAGGAAGGGCCCGGGGTCGGCAAGTCGGTCGCGGAGTGGATGGTGCACGGCGAGCCCGAGATCGACCTGCAGTCGTCGGACATCGCGCGCTTCTATCCCGAGCAGCGCATGCCGCAGCACGTGCAGGGCCGGGCGGCCGAGGGGTTCAACAAGACCTACGGGATCGTCCACCCGGGCGAGCAGTGGGAGTCGAACCGCGGCGTGCGCGTCTCACCCTTCTACGAGCGGGAGCAGCAGCTCGGCGCCGTCTTCTTCGAGGCCGCTGCCTGGGAGCGGCCGCACTGGTACGAGTCGAACGCGCCGCTCGTGGAGGAGTACGGCGTGCAGCCGCGCGGGCACGAGTGGGACGCCCGCTGGTGGTCACCGATCATCAACGCCGAGCATCTCGCGATGCGCGAGCGCGCGGCGATGTTCGACCTGACGGCGTTCTGCGTGTTCGACGTCGTCGGCCCCGGCGCTCTCGACTGCGTGCAGACGGTCGCCGCGCGGCAGATGGACGTGCCGGACGGCCGGGTCGTCTACACACCGGTGCTCGCTCCCGGCGGCGGCTTCAAATCGGACCTGACGATCATGAAGATGGCCGACGACCGGTTCCGCGTCGTCACCGGCGGTGCGCACGGGATGGCGGACCTGAAATGGTTCCGCGACCACTGCGGCCCGCAGGCGCGGATCGAGGATCACACCTCCACCCTCTGCACCGTCGGACTCTGGGGACCGCGCGCGCGCGACATCCTCTCCTCGCTGACGAGCGACGACGTCTCGAACGAGGGCTTCCCGTTCGCGACCTGGAAGACGCTCGACGTCGACGGCATCGAGGTGCTGGCCTCGCGGATCTCGTACGTCGGCGACCTCGGCTGGGAGCTCTACGTCCCCTTCGAGCACGGCGCAAGGCTGTGGGACGCGGTATGGGAGGCCGGGCAGCCGCACGGCGTCGTCCCGGCCGGCATCGGCGTCTACGGGACGACCGGCCGGCTCGAGAAGGCGTATCGCGCGTTCGGCTTCGAGCTCGACCAGGACTACGACGTCGTCGAGGCCGACATGGCCTGGTGGAAGGTGAAGAGCGAGGACTTCGTCGGCAAGGAGGCGCACCTGGCCGCCCGCGAGCGCGAGCCGGCCGCCGTCTGTTGCACGCTGACGCTGAGCGGCAACGAGCGCTTCCCGCTCGGCCGGGAGCCCATCGTCCGCGCGGACGGATCGCCGCTCGTCGACGCGAAGGGCCGCCGCTCGTACGTCACGTCGGCCGGCATGGGGCCGTCGCTCGGCAGGTACATCCTCCTGTCGTACCTGCCGCCGGGCGACCACGGGCAGCTCTTCGTCCAGTACATGGAGGAGCTCCATCCGGTCACGGTCGAGGTGGTCGGCTCGCGGGCTCCGTTCGACCCCGAGAACGAGAGGATCAGCTCGTGAGGATCCTCGTCTGCGTCAAGCGGGTTCCGATCACGGGCGGGAGGATGGTGCTCACCCCCGACGCGCAGGCCGTCGAGACGAAGCACCTCGGCTTCACGATCTCACCGCACGAGGAGTGCGCGGTCGAGGAGGCGGTGCGGATCGTCGAGGCCGGCTCTGCTGCCGGCA
This sequence comes from uncultured Actinomycetes bacterium, assembly GCA_963702655.1. Taxonomy (GTDB): domain Bacteria; phylum Actinomycetota; class Thermoleophilia; order Gaiellales; family Gaiellaceae; genus Palsa-739. The sequence goes on from CAVPDO010000001.1 coordinate 945,946, forward strand.
CAGCGGGCGAAGTCGTCGTCCTCACGCTCGGCGCTGCCGAGGCGGAGGAACAGCTCCGCGACTGCATGGCGATCGGCGCCGACCGCGGGATCCTGCTGGAGACGGACGGTGAGGACTGGGACGCGCAGGCGACCGCAGCGGCGATCGTCGAGGCGATCAGTGGCGAGGGCGAGCCGTTCGACCTGCTCCTCTTCGGCAACGAGTCGGCCGACGCCGGCGGTTACCAGGTCGGGATCCGCGTGGCGCACAAGCTCGGGCTGCCGGTCGTCACCGGCCTGAAGAAGATCGAGCGGGGCGACGGCCGCGTCCGCTGCGAGCGCGACGTCGGCGGCGCACGCGACGTCTACGAGGCGCCGCTGCCGGCGGTGCTGACGGTGCTCGAGGGATTGAACCTGCCGCGCTACCCCTCCGTCCCCGGTCGGTTGCGCGCGAAGCAGAAGCCGCTCGTGCGGATGCCGGTGTCCCCGGCCGAGCCGCAGCTCGAGAAGCTGCGACTGATCGTCCCCGAAGGTCAGGGCAAGGAGGCCGAGATCCTCGGCGAGGGTGCGGCGGCCGCTCCGCGCGTGGTCGAGTTGCTGCAGGAGCTGGGCGTCGCATGAAGGTCGTCTGTTTCGTGGAGCCCGGCGAAGACCTGTCGGCGCAGGCGGTCGGATTCGCGCGCGCGCTCGGGGATGTCCGCGCGGTCGCGTTCGACGGCGCGTACCAGCCGGCCGCCTGGGCGAAGACGCTGGCGGCCCAGGAGGCGGACGTAATCGTCGCCGCCGGCTCCGACCGGGGGAACGAGCTGCTGGCCCACGTCGGCGCTCTCCTCGAGCGGCCGGTCGCGGCCAACGTGACGGCGAGCGTGGGCGACGTCGTCACGCGACAGCGCTGGGGCGGAAGCCTGCTCGAGGAGGCGCGACTGCACGGATCGCCGCAGCTCCTCACGGTCGCGCCGCACACGCAGCCCGCGGCCGAGGTCGGCGAGGTCGAGACGCTGCTCGCGGAGGACGACGGATCGCCGAGGGTGCTCGAGCGGATCGAGGAGTCGGCGGGCGGGATCTCGCTGCGAGACGCGAAGGTGGTCGTGAGCGGCGGCCGCGGCGTCGGCTCGGCCGAGGGCTTCGCGATCATCGAGGAGCTGGCCGGGCTGCTCGGAGGCGCCGTAGGCTGCTCGCGTGTCGTCACGAGCGCCGGGTGGCGGCCGCACACCGACCAGGTCGGCCAGACGGGAACGAAGATCTCGGCGGACCTCTACGTCGCGTGTGGGATCAGCGGAGCGACGCAGCACATCGCGGGCGCCAAGGGAGCGAAGAGGATCCTCGCGATCAACAGCGACCCCGAGGCGCCGATCCTCGCTGTCGCCGACTACGCGGTGATCGGCGACCTGCACGAGGTCGTGCCGGCGATCAGCACCGAGCTCCGGCGGGTGAGCGGATAGGCGCGCTCGCCCTAGCCGCGCTCGCTCTCTGGGCCGGCGTGAGCGTCCTGCGACGGGGCGTCTTCCTCTACGACCTCGTCGCGCACGCAGTCCCGAACGACCGCCGGCAGGACCGGCCGCGCCAGGCTCGCGCCGAGCTCGAGATCGTGCTCGGCCAGCGGAAGCTGCTGCAGCGGCTCGTACCCGGCCTGATGCACGCCTTCATCTTCTGGGGCTTCATCGTCCTCGTGCCGACGATCCTGATGGCGATGATCGCCGCCGTCGACGGCCGCGCGGAGCTGCCGTGGCTCGGGCACCAAGAGTGGTTCGGCTGGCTGTCGGACGTCTTCTGCGTGCTCGTGCTCGCGGGCGTGGCAACGGCCGCGGTGATCAGGAAGGTGGTCCGGCCGGAGCGGTTCCGCGGCTCGCATCTCGGCGAGGCGGACTTCATCCTCTTCATGATCGCCGGCGTCGTCACGACGCTCCTCTTCTGGCACGCGTCGGCGCACGCGGCCGGGCTCTACCCCGCCGCCGGCCCGCTGTCGCGGGCGCTGGCCGGCGCGTTCTCGGCGGACACGAACGCCGACCGGTTCTTCCTCTGGGCGCACCTCGTCTTCATCTTCACCTTCCTCTGGTACATCCCCCGCTCGAAGCACCTCCACATCGCGGTCGCGCCGCTCAACGTCTGGCTCGCGCGGACCCGGGCCGGCGGCCGGCTCGAGCCGCTGCGCTTCGACCTGCCGGACGACGAGCTGCGCTTCGGAGTCGCAACCGCCGCCGACCTGACTCAGAAGGAGGTCCTCGACGCGCTCTCCTGCACCGAGTGCGGGCGGTGCCAGGATGCGTGCCCTGCGTATGCGACCGGCAAGATCCTCTCGCCGAAGCTCGTGATCATGGGCGTGCGCGACGAGGCTCTCGCGCAGACCGGCGCGCCGATCGTGGGCAACGGCGTGCCCGAGGAGATGATCTGGGACTGCGTCACGTGCGGTGCGTGCGTCGAGGCGTGCCCGGTATCGATCGAGCACATCGACCACATCGTCGACCTGCGGCGCAGCCGCGTGATGGTCGAGGCCGAGTTTCCCGCCGAGGCGGAGCCGATGCTGCGTGACGTCGAGCGTGCGGCGAACCCGTGGGGGAAGCCGCAGAGCGAGCGAGCGGTGTGGGCGGCGGACCTGGGCGTGCGGGTGCTGGAGCCGGGCGACCCGGCGCCGGAGTACCTGTACTGGGTCGGTTGCGCGGCTTCCTTCGACGAGCGGGCGCGGACGTCGGCCGAGGCGACGGCGCGGCTGCTGCAGAAGGCGGGAGTGGACTTCGCGATCCTCGGCCCTCGTGAGGCGTGCACCGGCGACCCCGCCAGGCGGATGGGCAACGAGTACGTCTTCCAGTCCTACGCCGAGCAGAACGTGTCGACGCTGAACGAGCAGGGCGTGACGAAGATCGTGGCGAGCTGCCCGCACTGCTTCAACACGCTCGCCAACGAGTACCCGGACTTCGGCGGCGCCTACGAGGTCCTCCACCACAGCGAGCTGCTGGCCGAACTGGTGCGCGAGGGCCGGCTGGCGCCGAAGGCCGACGCGAAGCCCATCACCTACCACGACTCCTGCTACCTCGCCCGCCACAACGACGTGCGGATGGATCCGCGCGAGCTCGTCGCCGCAGTCGGACAGCCGGTCGAGATGAAGCGGAGCGGCAAGCAGACCTTCTGCTGCGGCGCCGGCGGAGCCCACATGTGGATGGAGGAACGAGGCCGGCCGATCAATGCCGAACGCGTGCGCGAGGCAGCCGAGACCGGCGCCGAGACGCTCGCCGTCGCCTGTCCCTTCTGCACCGTGATGCTGGACGACGGTGTCCGCGAGGCGGGCAGCGAGCTGCGTGTCGCAGACGTCGCGACGCTGCTCGCCGAGTCGCTGGACTCCTGATGCTCGTCGGCCTCGGCCACGTGGATCTGGTCTGCCGCGATCTCGAGCGCTCGCTCGCGTTCTACGCGGACGTCTTCGGCCCGCTCGGACTGGCTGAGCCGTTCCTCGTCGAAGGGGAGCGCGGCGAGCGAATCCACTACTTGCGCTTCCCCGCGCCGGGGTCGGGATCGCTGGGGCTGCGGCAGGCGCTCGAGGAGCGGGAGTTCGAGCTGTACGCGCCGGGTCTGCATCACCTGTCGCTCGTGGTCGAGTCGCACGAGGAGGTCGACGGGGTGCACGCACGTGTGCTCGATGCGGGCGGCGAGGTGCTGCACGCGCCGCGGCTGTGGCCGGTGTACCACCCTGCGTACTACGCGGCCTTCTTCCTCGACCCTGACGCCTTCCGGCTCGAAGTCGCATTCACACGCGACGCTCGTATCGGTTGACAATCTTGGAACAGATGTTCCACAATGTGGGATCGCTACCGAAGCCTCGGGAACCCAAGCGATCGAGCGCGCCGCGCAGCTGCTCGTCGACGTCGTCGAAGCGCCCCAGCCGCCGTCGATCGGCGAGCTCTCGGACGCGCACCGGCCTCCCCAAGAGCACGACCTCGCGCCTCGTCGGCGCCCTCGAGCGTCAGGGACTGGTACAGCGGCTCGGCGCTCGCGGCCGCCTCCGCCCCGGTCCCGTCCTCCTCCGCTACGCGAGCCGCGACTCGTCGCAGGCGCTCGCCGAGCTCGCGCAGCCGAGCCTGCGGCGACTCGCCGACGCGAGCGGAGAGACGATCAACCTCGCCGTGCCCGGCGCCGACGGCGTCGAGCACCTCGCCCAGGAGGACACCGCCCACCTCGTGGGCGTCACCGACTGGGTCGGCCGGCGCGTGCCCTTCGAGCTCGCGGCGAACGGCAAGTGCTTCCTGGCCTTCGCCGGCGGCGAGCCTGACGGCGGCGACCTGATTCGCTCCCGCGGCTACGCGACGTCCGTCGACGAGCTCGAGGTCGGTCTGTCGGCGCTCGCAGCTCCCGTCCTCGACCCGGGCGGCGCCGCCGTCGCCGCACTCTCCATCTCCGGCCCGACGAGCCGCCTGACCGCAACCCGCATGGAGGAGCTCGCGCCGCTGCTGCAAGAGGAGGCCACGAGCCTCTCCCGACGACTGCGAGGTGCCGCATGACCCACGAAGAGATCCTGCAAGGCCTCTACGACAACACCCTCGTGGGCAACGCGCCCGAGGTGACCGACCTCGTCAACCGCGGGCTCGAGGACGACCTCGGGCCGGAGCAGATGCTCTACGACGCGTTGATCCCGTCGCTCGAGGAAGTGGGCGCGCGGTTCGAGCGCGGCGACTTCTTCGTCCCGGAGATGCTGATCGCCGCCCGCGCGATGCAGGGCGCACTCGACATCCTGCGGCCCCTGCTCGCCGAGACCGGGGCCGCCGAGATCGGCACCTACGTGATGGGGACGGTCAAGGGCGACGTGCACGACATCGGCAAGAACCTCGTCAACATCATGCTCGAGGGCGCCGGATTCACCGTCCACGACCTCGGCGTCAACGTGGCGCCGGAGACGTTCGTCGAGCAGGTACAGGAGCACCGCCCCGACGTCGTGGGCTTCTCGGCCTTCCTGACGACGACGATGCCGATGTTCAAGGCGAACATCAACGCGCTCGAGAAGGCAGGGATCCGCGACGACGTGATCGTCATGGTCGGCGGCGCGCCCGTGACGCAGGAGTACGCGGACAAGGTGGGCGCCGACGGCTACGCCGCCGATGCCTCGTCCGCGGTTCGGCTCGCGAAGGACCTGATCGAGCGCAAGCGGAACGCCGTCCCGGCGTAACGCGTGGAAACCGTCGTCCAGTCGCCGTCCAGGACGGTCGTCATCGGGCCGGAGCAGCCGTTCTGCGTGATCGGCGAGCGGATCAATCCGACCGGGCGGAAGGCGTTCCAGGCGCAGCTCCAGGCCGGAGATCTGTCACAGCTCGAGACCGACGTCGCGCAGCAGGTGGCCGGCGGCGCGGACCTGCTCGACGTCAACGTCGGCGATCCGCTCGCCGACGAGGTCGACCTGATGGGCAAGGCGATCCCGCTCGTGCAGGGCCTCTGCGAGCTGCCGATCTGCATCGACTCCTCCGTGATCGAGGCGCTCGAGGCCGGGCTCGCCGCGTACCAGGGCAAGGCGCTCGTCAACTCCGTCACCGGCGAGGACGAGCGGCTCGAGGCGATCCTGCCGCTGGTGGCGAAGCACGGCGCAGCGATCATCGGCCTTGCGAACGACGACGAGATCCCGATGGAGCCGGAACGCCGGGTCGAGGTCGCGAAGAAGATCGTCTCGGCCGCCGGCGACCACGGAATCCCGCCCGAGGACGTGATCATCGACCCCCTCGCGATGCCGGTCGGGGCCGAGCCGCGCGCCGTGACGCTCTTCCTCGAGACGCTGCGCCTGCTGCGCGAAGAGCTCGGGGTGAACACGACGTGCGGCGCGTCGAACACGTCGTTCGGGCTGCCGGGGAGGCACACGCTCGGAGCCGCCTTCCTCGCCGTCGCGCAGAGCCACGGCCTGACGAGCGCGATCATGGACGCACGCCGCGACGAGACCGTCGAGGCCGTGCGCGCGACCGACTTCCTCCTCGGCCGCGACGAGTGGGGAGCGGAGTGGATCCGCCGCTACCGGGCGAAGCAGGCCGCGACCGCATGAGCGCCGTGCGCGACCTGCCCGAGGCTCCGCACCCGGACCGCGTCCGGCTTCGCTACGTGGAGGTGGCCGACGACGGCGCCGTCAAGGAGACGCGCGTCCCGGCCGGAACGACGCTGTTCGACGCGGCGAGCTGGAACGGCGTCGCGATCGACTCGACCTGCGGCGGCCACGGCACGTGCAAGAAGTGCAAGGTCCGGGTCGTTTCCGGGACCGCGGAAATCAGCTCCGTCGACCCCCGGGCCTTCAGCCCCGACGAGCTCCGCAACGGCTGGCGGCTCGCCTGCCGCGCGGCGGCGCAGGAGGACCTCACGATCGAGGTGCCGCCGCTCCAGACACGCCCGAAAGCTGCCCTCGCCGGCGTCGGCCGGCACGTGATCCTGCGGCCGGCGGTGCAGAAGCGGTACGTCGAGCTCGACGAGCCGACGCTCGAGGACCAGCGCTCGGATCTCGAGCGGCTGCTCGACGCGATGGACGACGTCGAGCCACGCGTCCCGCTCGAGGTCGTGCGCACGCTCGGCCGGACGCTGCGCGAGGCCGACTGGAAGGTGACCGCGGTGCTCGCCGACGACGTCCTGATCGGCGTCGAGCCGGGCGACACGTCCGGGCGGCGGCACGCGATCGCCTTCGACCTCGGGACGACCACGGTCGTCGCGACGCTCCTCGATCTCGAAACCGGCCAGCCGCGCGCGGTGCGCTCGATCCTGAACGCGCAGCAGCCCTTCGGTGCCGACGTCATCTCGCGGATCTCCGCGACGATGCTCGACGAGGGAGCGCTCGAGCGGCTGCAGGAGCACGCGCACGAGACGCTGCGGACGCTGACGGAGGAGGTGTGCGCCGAGGCGGGCGTCGATCCGGCCGAGGTGTACGAGGTGGTCGTCACCGGCAACGTGACGATGATCCAGCTCGCACTCGGGATCGACCCCGAGCCGCTGTCAATGGCGCCGTTCACGATCGCTGCCCGCAAGCTCCCCGAGGCTGCGGCGCAGGACTTCGGCCTCGAAGTCCACGAGCGGGCGCCGGCGGTCCTCTTCCCCGCGCTGGGAGCGTACGTCGGGCCCGACATCGTCGCGGGCATCCTCGCGACCGGGCTCACGCTCGACCGGCGTGTGCGCCTGTTCGTCGACGTCGGGACGAACTCCGAGATCGTCCTCGGCTCCTCCGCCCGGGCGCTGGCCTGTGCCGCGCCCGCGGGGCCGGCGTTCGAGGCGGCCCAGATCCGCTGCGGGATGCGCGCCGCCGAAGGTGCGATCGAGGGCGTCAAGTTCGTCGACGGCGATCTGCAGCTGACGGTGATCGGCGACGTCGCGCCGCAGGGGCTCTGCGGCTCCGGGCTCGTCGATGCGGTCGCCGAGCTCGTCGGCGCGGGGATCCTCGACCGTTCCGGCCGTTTCGCAGCCGGCTCGTCCGAGCGCCTGGACAAGGTCGGAGAGGAGACCGTCTTCCACCTCGCCGACGGCGTCTACCTCTCGCAGCGCGACGTGCGCGAGCTCCAGTTCGCGAAGGCCTCGATCGCGACCGGCTGGCAGATCCTCTGCCGCGACCTCGGCGTCGACCCCTCCGAGATCGCGCAGGTCCTCCTCGGCGGCTCCTTCGGCACGTATCTGACCGCGGCCAGCGCCGTCAGGATCGGGCTCGTGCCGAAGCTGCCCGTGACGCGGATCGTCGCCGCAGGCAACGTCGCCGGCGAGGGCGCGAAGATCGCCGCCCTCTCGGTGACCGAGCGGGCGGCCGCGAGCGCGGTGCTCGACGAGGTCGAGTACGTCGAGCTCTCCGGCCGCGAGGACTTCAACGACCTGTTCATCGACCAGCTCTCCTTCCCCGGATGACGAAGGTCGTCGTCAGCTGCGGCGCGCTCGCTCTGCATGTCAGGCAGATCGCGGCCCGGCGCGGCTGGGACGTCGAGGTCCGCCCCGTGCCGCCCGAGCTGCACAACCGGCCGGAGCGCATCCGGGCCGCGGTCGACGAGGCCGCCGGAGGCGAGGACGTCGTCGTCGCCTACGCGCAGTGCGGCGCCGATCTCGACGGCTACCCGCGCCTCCGTGGCGCCCACTGCTACGAGGTCTTCGGCGCCGACCACGAGCCGGGAACCTTCTTCCTCACCGACTTCCTCGTACGCAGCTTCGACCGCGTGGTCTGGCGCGGGCTCGGGCTCGACCGGCATCCCGAGCTGCGCGACGACTACTTCCGGAACTACGAGAAGGTCGTCTGGCTCGCGCAGGACCCGACGCCGGAGCTGCGCGCCGGCGCCGAGCACGCCGCGGCCCGCCTCGGCCTTCCACTCGAAGTCCGGGAGACCGGCATGGAAGGATTGGAGCGGGAGCTGGAGAGACTGCTGTGCTGATCAACGACCTGCCGCGCTACGAGATCCTCGACGAGGCCGCGCTCGCGGAGCTCGAACGCGGCTGGCGGCGCATCGTCAGCGAGCTCGGGATCGAGTTCCTCCACCCCGAGGCTCTCGCGGCGTTCGAGGGAGCCGGCCAGCAGGTCGAGGGCGAGCTCGTCCGCTTCGACCCCGACTGGATCCTCGAACAGGTCGCCAAGGCGCCCCCGGAGTTCGACCTCCAGGCGCGGAACCCCGAGCGGAGCGTCCACATCGGCGGCAACCACATGGTCTTCTCCGCGGTCTACGGCTGCCCGTTCGTCCGCGAGGGCGACGAGCGCCGTGACGCCACGTACGACGACTTCCAGAACCTCGTCAAGCTCGCGCAGTCGTTCCCGCAGCTCGACTCGCCCGGAGGGACGATCTGCGAGCCGAACGACACCCCGCTCGACTCACGGCACCTCGACATGGTCTTCGCGCTGCTGACGCTCTCGGACAAGCCGTTCATGGGCTCCGTCACCTCCGGCCCGAACGCCGTCGACACGATCGCGATGGCGGAGATGGTCTTCGGCCGCGAGTCGCTCGAGCAGACGCCGGCGATCATCTCGCTGATCAACGTCAACTCGCCGCTCCGCTACGACGATCGCATGCTCTCGGCGCTCGTCGAGTACGCGAAGGCGGGGCAGGCGACCGTGATCACGCCGTTCCTGCTGATGGGCGCGATGTCGCCGGTCTCGATCGCGGCGACCCTCGCGCAGCAGATCGGCGAGGCGCTCGCGGGGATCGCGCTCGTGCAGACCATCCGGCCGGGCTGCCCGGTCGTGTTCGGCTCCTTCCTCTCGAACACGGACATGCAGTCGGGCTCGCCGAGCTTCGGGACCCCGGAGTCGGCCGTCGGCCTCCTCTGCACGGGTCAGATCGCGCGCCACTACAACCTCCCCTTCCGCGGCGGCGGCGCCCTCACGTCCTCCCAGGTCGTGGATGCGCAGGCGGGCTACGAGTCGATGATGTCGCTCTGGCCGACCTTCCTCGCCGGCACGAACTTCGTGATGCACTCCGCGGGCTGGCTCGAGTCGGCGCTCGTCTCGTGCTACGAGAAGTTCGTCGTCGACGTCGAGCAGCTGCGAATGCTGCACGCGGCGTTCGAACCGCTGCGGATCGACGAGGAGACACTCGCGTATTCCGCCCACCAGGAGGTCGGTCAGGGCGGTCACTTCCTCGGCGCCGCGCACACGCTCGAGCGCTTCCGCGAGTGCTTCTACCGGCCGCTCGTCTCGTCGACCGAGAACTTCGAGCGCTGGAAGAAGAACGGCGCCCGCGACACGGCCGCCCGGGCGGGCGAGATCTGGCGGAAGACGCTGGAGGAGTACGAGAAGCCGCCGATCGAGGCCGACCTCGAAGCCGAGCTGAAGGCGTTCGTCGACCGCCGGCGCACCGAACTGGGGGACTGAGTGTTCATCGCCGGCGAGTGGACGACCGCCGAGTCGGGCGAGACGTTCGAGGCCGAGTCGCCCGCCACCGGCGAGAAGATCGGAACCGTCCAGCTGGGAGGCCGGGAGGACGCGCGGCGCGCGATCACCGCGGCGAACCGGGCCGCCGAGGGCTGGGCGCGCGCGGGGGCATTCGAGCGGGCCGCCGCGCTGCACCGCGTCGCCGACGAGGTCGCGCGGCGCCGCGAGAGCCTCGCGCACACGCTGACGCTCGACCAGGGCAAGCCGATCTCCGAGTCGCGCGACGAGGTCGAGGAGCTGATCCGGTACTGGCGCAACGCCGCCGAGGACGGAACGCGCCTCGAAGGCCGCGTCCCCAACTCGAGCTCCGCCGACAAGCGCGTCCTCCTGCTGCGCCGGCCGCGCGGCGTGATCGGCGTCATCACGCCCTGGAACTGGCCGTACACGATGCCGGCCGAGCTGATCGCCCCCGCCCTCGCCTGCGGCAACGCTGTCGTCTGGACACCGGCCTCCACGACCGCGGTCGCCGGCGTCGCCCTGGCCGAGTGCGTGGCGGAGGCCGACCTGCCGCCCGGCGTCTTCAACCTCGTGACCGGGCCCGGCTCGGAGGTTGGCGACGAGATCGGGCGCAACCCGGGGACGCACGGCGTCGGCTTCATCGGCTCGACCGAGACCGGGAACCGCGTCGCGGCGGCGGCCGCCGGCAAGGCGGCGGTGCTCGAGCTCGGCGGCAACGGGCCCGTTGTCGTCCTCGAGGACGCCGACGTCGATCGTGCCGCGGAGGCGAGCGTCGCGGCGTGCTTCCTCTGCGCCGGACAGAGCTGCACGGCCGGCGAGCGCCTGCTCGTGCACCGCGCCGTGCGCGAGGAGTTCGTCGCGAAGCTCACGGAGCTCGTCAGGGAGCGCGTCCTGCTCGGCGACCCCTTCGCCGAGACGACCACGATGGGACCGCTCAACAACGAGGGTGTGGCGGCGAAGATGGACGAGCACGTCGCCGACGCTCTCGACCGCGGTGCGCAGGTGCTCCACGGGGGCGAGCGGGGCGGCGGCTTCCCGACCGACCTCTACTGGCAGCCCACCGTCCTCGACGGCGTCCCGTCCGACGCGCTCGTCGCGACCGAGGAGACGTTCGGCCCCGTCGCGCCGATCGTCGCGATCGACTCTCTCGAGCACGCGATCGAGCTCGCCAACGCTTCTCCGTACGGGCTCCTGTCGGCGATCTTCACCCGCGACCTGGTCAAGGGGCTGCGCTACGCGGACGCCGTGCGCACCGGCTGGGTCAACATCAACGAGTCGTCCAACTACTGGGAGACGCACCTGCCCTTCGGCGGCCGCGCCGGCAGCGCGAGCGGCATCGGCCGCGTGGGCGGGTCCGCGCCGATGGAGGCGTTCACCGAGCTGCAGACCGTCGTGCTCGCTTGAGCTGGGATTACGTCATCGTCGGCGGCGGCTCGGCCGGCTCGGCCCTCGCGGCGCGGCTGACCGAGGACGCAGGCACGCGCGTCCTCGTCCTCGAGGCAGGCCGCCCCGACCACATCTGGGATCCGTTCATCCACATGCCGGCGGCGCTCTCCTTCCCGATCGGCAACCCCCGCTACGACTGGATGTACCGCTCCGAGCCGGAACCCTTCATGCACGGCCGCCGCGTCCACCACGCGCGCGGCAAGGTACTCGGCGGCTCGAGCTCGATCAACGGGATGATCTTCCAGCGCGGCAACCCGCTCGACTACGAGCGCTGGGCGGGCGAGGCCGGCACGGAGACCTGGGACTTCGCGCACTGCCTCCCCTACTTCAAGAAGCTGGAGACCTGCCTCGCCGGCGCCGACGAGTGGCGCGGCGGCGACGGGCCGCTCGTGCTCGAGCGCGGCCCGGCGGCCTCTCCCCTCTTCGGCGCGTTCTTCGAGGCGGTGCGGCAGGCGGGCTACGAGCTGACCGACGACGTCAACGGCTACCGGCAGGAGGGCTTCTCCCGGTTCGACCGCACGATCCACCGCGGCCGGCGGCTGAGCGCGGCGCGCGCCTACCTGCACCCGGCCATGCGGCGCCCCAACCTCGAGATCCGCTGCCGCACGCTCGTGCACCGAATCGTGTTCGAGGGCTCGGCCGCGGTCGGCGTCGAGCTGGCGGGCGGAGAAGTCGTGCGTGCCGGCGAGGTGATCCTCTGCGGCGGCGCGATCAACTCGCCGCAGCTCCTCCAGCTGTCCGGGGTCGGCAACGCGCGGGAGCTCGAGCCGCTCGGAATCGACGTCGTCCACGACCTTCCCGCCGTCGGGGAGAACCTCCAGGACCACCTCGAGGTCTACGTCCAGCACGCGTCGACGCAGCCCGTGTCCGTGCAGCCCGCGCTGAAGAAATGGCGCCGCCCGGAGATCGGGGCGCGCTGGCTCTTCCTGCGGAGCGGGCCCGGCGCGACGAACCACTTCGAGGCGGGAGGCTTCGTCCGCTCGAACGACAGCGTCGCGTACCCCAACCTCATGTTCCACTTCCTGCCGCTGGCGATCCGCTACGACGGAACCCAGCCGGCCGCGAAGCACGGCTACCAGGTGCACGTCGGGCCGATGTACTCCGACGTGCGGGGCTCGGTCAAGATCACGAGCGCCGACCCCGGAACGCATCCGGCCCTTCGCTTCAACTACCTCTCCACCCCGAACGACCGGCGCGAATGGGTGGAGGCGATCCACGCCGCCCGCGCGATCCTCGGGCAGCCGGCCTTCGACGCGTACGACGGAGGCGAGATCTCGCCCGGCCCTTCCGTCCGGAGCGACGACGAGATCCTGGACTGGGTGGCGCGGGACGCGGAGACGGCGCTGCACCCCTCGTGCACCTGTGCGCTGGGAACCGTCGTCGATCCGGCGACGATGCGCGTCCACGGGCTGGACGGCATCCGCGTCGTCGACGCCTCGGTCTTCCCCTCCGTCCCCAACGGGAACATCTTCGCGCCCGTGATGATGGTCGCCGAGAAGGCGGCCGACCTCATTCGCGAGGTCACCCCGCTCGAACCGATCCACCTCGACTTCTATCGCCGTCCTCAACCGGCGCGGAGTCGATGAGCTGCTCGACGCGCCGGGTCAGCTCGGGGTCGGCGAGACCGCGCAGCGCGAGCGTCGTACGGCGGCGCAGGATGTCGTCGGGGTTGCGCGCCCATTCCCGCTCGGCGGCGTAGACCGCCTGCGCGGCGATGTCGGGCGCGCCCGGAGCGAGCGGCTCGAGCAGCGCCGGGTCGGCGAGCGCGGGCTCGAGCACCTCCGGGGCCAGCGAGCCGTAGAGGCCGAGCAGGTGGGCGCGCAGCGACGGGCTGACCTCCAGCGGGAAGCTGACGCGGTCGAGCCCGGCTGCGCCGGGAAGCGGCCAGGGCCGGCGGTCGACGCGGTGCAGGCCGAGCTCGGTTCGCAGGCGCTCGAGAGCGTCCAGCGCGATCCGTCGATAGGTGGTCAGCTTCCCCCCCGCGACGGTCAGGAGCCCGCTCGTGTCCCGGATGTACACCGTCTCGCGTCGCGCACGCGTCGTCTCGCGGCCGCTTTGCGGCAGCACGCGCAAACCCGCGAAGACGGCACGGACGTGCTCACGGCCGACGACCGGCTCCTCGAGGGCAGAGGCCGCCTCGGCGAGCACACGCTCGACGTCGGCCGGTTCCGCGACGACCGCGCCGGGGTCGCCCTCGTGGAGCGTGTCGGTGGTGCCGAGAAGCAGCATGCCCTCCCACGGCACGGCGAAGCTGACCCGCACCTTGTCGTGCGGGATCGTGAGCGCTGCCGACCACGCCGTCTCGGTGGAGAGCAGCACGTGCACCCCTTTGCTCAGGCGGATCGACGGCTCCACGCCGGGGTCGGTGAGTTTGCGCACCTCGTCGACCCACGGCCCGGCGGCGTTGACGACGGTCCTCGCCGACACCGCGACGGTCTCGCCGCCGCTGACCACGTCGGCTCCCCTGACGCGGCCCCCGACGAGTCGCAATGCCGACACAGCCGCACCGTTGATGACGGTCGCGCCGCTTTCGGCCGCGGCCCGGACATTGGCGAGGGTGAGGCGGCTGTCGTTGGTGACGCAGTCGACGTAGAGGCCACAGCGGCGCAGACCGGCCGCGCGCAGGTCCGGCACCATGCGCCGCGCCCGCTCGGCCGAGACGAGCCCGTTCAGGCGGGCGCGGGCGAGCGTCGAGTAGACGGCGATCCCGGCCTGGACGGCCGCAGGGCGGTACGGGCCGGAGTCGTAGAGCGGGAGCAGGAACGGCATCGGCCGGACCAGGTGCGGCGCGACGCGAGTCATGAGGTGGCGGCGTTCCTCGTGTGCTTCGCGGACGAGGCGCACGTCGCCGAGGCGCAGGTAGCGCAGGCCTCCGTGGACGAGCTTCGACGAGGCGCTCGAGGTCTCCCCGCCGAAGTCGCCGCGTTCGACGAGCGCGACCGAGAGCCCGTGCCGGGCCGCGACTGCGGCGATGCCGGCGCCGATGATCCCGCCGCCCACGACCAGCAGATCGAAGTCTCGACTCGCCAGCTCTTCGAGCGCACGGGCGCGCCCGTTCGACTCGTCAGGCGCGCTGTCAGGCCGAGGCAGCCGGCTCACGACCCAGGAGCCTAGCGCCCGCGACCGGCGACCCCGCGTGATGTTGCGGAGGTGTGTACGCCCCTTGATTGATGGGCGCGAAAGTGTGATCGTTGCCGGGTCAGATCGGGTTGTCTGGGATTACCGCAAATCACCAGGAGGTTGTTGTGAAAGTTCGTCTGTCCACACTCGCCCGCGGTTCCGGCTCGCACCGCCGCAGGCGTGCGCTACTCGCCGTCGTCGTCCTCGGCGCGGCCGGAGTGCTCGCGACCGCGGCGCTGGCGTCGAGCGCGAAGTCGTTCAACTGGTCCACCGCGAAGTCCGCGAAGGCGGGCGGCGGCAAGAAGGCCCTGATCAAGGCTGCGAAGAAGGAAGGCACGCTGAACGTGATCGCGCTGCCGACCAACTGGGCCAACTACGGGAAGGAAATCTCGACCTTCCACAAGATGTACGGCATCAAGGTCGTCAGCTTCAATCCGAGCGGCACGAGCGCTCAGGAGATCCAGGCGATCAAGAGTCTGAAGGGTCGCTCGTCCGCACCGGACGTCGTCGACGTCGGCGGTGCGTTCGCGTCTGCCGGGGCCAGCGGAAAGCTGTTCGCGCCGTACAAGGTCCTGAGCTGGAAGAACATCCCGAAGAACCAGAAGGCCAACAACGGCGACTACTACCAGGACTACGGCGGATTCATCTCGTTCGGTTGCAACCTGAACCTGCTCGGGAGCACGCCGTGTCCGACCACCTGGGCGCAGCTGAAGCAGTCCAAGTATCACGGCGACGTGGCCCTCAACGGCAGCCCGCTGTCGGCCAACGCGGCGCTGTCCGCGGTCTGGGCCGCGGGCGTCAACAGCGGCGGCTCCGCCAAGAACATTGCGCCCGGGGTGGACTTCTTCAACGCTCTCATGAGCTCGGGGAACTTCAACTCGACCGACTGCAACGCGGCGTCGGTGATCGCAACTTCGTGCCCGATCACGATCAACTGGGACTACCTGAACACGGCCGGCGCCTGGGGCCTGACCGGCGCCACGCACTGGAAGGTCGTCGACCCGAAGGGCATCCCGTTCGGCGGGTTCTATGACCAGGCCGTGAGCAAGTACGCTCCGCACCCGGCGGCCGCCCGCCTCTGGGAGGAGTTCCTGTACTCGGCCAAAGGCCAGAACATCTGGCTCGAGGGCGGTGCCCGCCCGGTCACGCTCGCCGCGATGGTCAAGGCCGGCACCCAGAACAAGAAGGCGTACAAGTCCCTGCCGAAGGTCACGAACCTCTCCAAGGCGGTCGTTCCGAACACGGCGCAGTCCGTGGCCGCGAGCACATACCTCACGAGCCACTGGCACTAGGCGATAGCAGCACAGGACGCAGCCTTCGCAGCAACCACCGTTCCCGCGGCGCCTCGGCGCCGCGGGAACGGCCGTCGGTTCGCGTCCGGTCTCGGAAGCTGGGCCGGCATCCTGCCCTTCGCGGCCTACATGATCGTGTTCCTCGGGATCCCGCTGTACGTGGTGATCCACGGGGCGTTCACCACCGAAACCAACCAGTTCACGCTCTCGAACTTCCGCCAGACATGGGACTCGGCCGGGTACCGGCTCGCGTTCAAGAACAGCCTGATCCTGTCCGTCTGGACCTCTGTCCTCGGCGCCGTCTTCGGAACTTGGCTGGCGGCGGCGGTCGTCGCCGCGAAACCGGGCGGCCTGCTGCACCGGATCACCCAGAGCGGCTCCGGCGTTCTCGCCTACTTCGCGGGCGTGCCCCTGGCCTTCGCCTTCATCGCCGCGCTCGGCCAGACCGGAGTCGTCACGATGCTGCTCGAGCACTTCGGCCTCAACCTGTACGCCCGCGGGTTCACGATCTCCTCGATAACCGGCGTCGGACTCTGTTACGTCTACTTCCAGATCCCGTTGATGGTCATCCTGATCACTCCCGCCCTCCAGGGCCTCCGCTCCGAGTGGCAGGAGGCCGCCCTCAATCTGGGCGCGAGCAAGCTCGGCTATCTGCGCCACGTGGCGGTGCCCGTGCTGCTCCCGTCCTTCGTCGGCGCCACGCTGATCCTGTTCGGCAACGCCTTCTCCGCCTACGCGACCGCGCTGGCACTCGTCGGCAGCACGCTCAACATCGTCCCGGCGCAGATCGACAATGCGCTCAACGGCAACGTGCTCGTCGGTGCCGACCGTCTCGGGCTCACGCTCGGCACGGAGATGGTCATCGTCGTGCTGATCGTGATGGTCGGCTACTGGCTCGTGCAGCGCCGCGCGCGGAGGTGGCTGCGATGACCGCGCCCATGGCCCCGCTCGCGGGAGCGGAGCTCATGCGCGACATGATCGGCGGCCCGGCCCCCGCGGCGCGCCGGCAGCGTGGGCGGCCGCAGATCTGGCGGATCGTGATCTTCGTGCTCGCCGGGATCTTCTTCCTCGTGCCGCTGGCGGCCGCCTTCAAGTACAGCCTGCAGCAGGACAGCGGCGGCTACGGATTCGCGAACTACGGCGAGATCATCCGCAACAAGGAGGTCCGGTCGCCGCTCGTGACCTCGCTGAAGATCGCCGGGATCAGCGCCGTGATCGTGATCCTGCTCATGCTCCCGACGGTGGTCTGGGTGAGGCTGAAAAAGCCCAAGGCGACGGCGTTCATGGAGCTCGCGACGCTACTGCCGATCGTGATCCCGCCGGTGGTGCTGGCCGCCGGTCTGGAGCAGTTCGAGCTCAACGCACCAGGGTGGATGATCAAATACGTGTTCAACCACCCACTGACCGGGCTGGCTCCCTTCTACGTGGTGCTGGCGATGCCGTTCACCTACCGCGCGATCGACACCGGCGTGCGGGCGATCGACCTCCACACGCTGGTCGATGCCTCGAGGAACCTCGGGGCATCATGGCCCACGACGCTCGCGCGAGTCGTGCTGCCGAACGTTCAGACCGCGGTCCTCGGAGCGCTGTTCCTGACGGTGGCGCTGTGTCTCGGCGAGGTTGTGATCGCGACCCTCCTGCTGTACCAGACCTTCCCGGTCGAGATGATCGTCCTCAACCACGAATCCCACGTCGGCGCCTCGGTCGCGCTCTCGATGCTCACGCTCGGGTTCACGTTCCTGCTTCTGTTCATCCTGTCGTTCCTCGCACAGCGCCGCCGCGGCGCCGGCCGCGCGGCCGGAAGGGGGCCCTCCCCGCATGATCCGGTTCGAAGGCGTCCAGCGCACGTTCCCCGGGGTGACCGCGCTCGCGGGCCTCGACCTCGAGATCGACGACGGCGAGTTGATCGCGCTGCTCGGCCCTTCCGGCTGCGGGAAGACGACGGCGCTGAGGATCCTCGGCGGATTCGACCGCCCGGACGCAGGCAGAGTGTTCGTCGACGACCGCGACATCACCAACGTGCCGCCGAACAAGCGCGACATGGGGATGGTGTTCCAGGCGTACAGCCTGTTCCCCAACATGGACGTGCGCACCAACGTCGCCTTCGGGCTGCGGATGCGGCACCAGGGCAAGAAAACGCGGCGCAAGCGTGCCGACGAGCTGCTGGCGCTGGTCGGGCTCTCGGAGACCGCCGACCGGTATCCGTACCAGCTGTCCGGCGGACAGCAGCAGCGCGTGGCGATCGCCCGTGCGCTCGCGATCGAGCCGACGGTGTTGCTGCTCGACGAGCCGCTGTCGGCGCTCGACGCCCTCGTCCGCACCCAGCTGCGGGCCGAGATCCGCAGCCTGCAGCAACGACTCGGGATCACCACCCTGTTCGTCACGCACGATCAGGCCGAAGCCCTGTCGATCGCGGATCGCGTCGGCGTCATGCGATCCGGCCGCCTGGAGCAGCTCGACACTCCGGAGAACGTGTACCGCCGCCCCGCCACAGAGTTCGTGGCCGAGTTCGTCGGCGCGATGAACCGGCTGCCGGGTCGCCTCGGAGACAACGACGAGGTACAGGTGATGGGTCAGCGCCTGACGGTGCTGAATCCCAACGGCCGCCGGGCCGGCGAGGAGGTCGATGCTCTGCTCCGCCCCGAGGCGCTCGAGATCGTGCCTGATTCGGCTGGGCCGGGAACGGTCACCGACCGCACCTTCCTGGGATCTGCGGTGCGGCTGAGGGTGACGCTGGACACCGGTCAGGAGGTGCTCGCCGAGTCGTCCAGCCTGAGCGCTCACCTGAAGCTCGGGGATCGAATCGCCATGCGCATCCTCGCCGACTCGGTGGTCGTCGCGCAGCGCACCGAGCCGTAACACTTGCCACGCCGCCTCGGGCAGCGTCCCTGCGTAATTGCACACCGGGGCGCCTGGGGCGCCGGCGTCCCCGAGAACTCGCTGGCCGCCTTCGAGCAGGCGATCGGCCTCGGGGCGGACATGATCGAGCTCGACGTCCGCCGCACGCGCGACCGCGAGCTGGTCGTCTTCCACGACGCGGACATCGCCGGCGCGCCGGTGGCGGATCTGACCCGCCCGGAGGTCGAGAGCCTGGCGGGAGTGCTGCCGCCGCTGCTCGAGGAAACGCTGGAGCTCGCGCGCGGCAGGATCGCGCTCGACGTGGAGCTCAAGGAGGACGGCTACGTGGACGAGGCCGCGGAGCTGCTCGGCGCCTTCGCGGCGAGCGGCGGCGAGCTGATCGTCACCTCGTTCGTCGATCTCGTCCTCGCGCAGCTGACGGAGCTGACGCCGCAGCTCGGCCGGGGGCTGATCCTCTCCCGCTCGGCCGAGCGCGCCGTGGAACGTGCGAAGGCGTGCGGCGCGACCGTCGCCCTCCCGAAGATGCGGCTCGTGGACGAGGCCTCGCTCGCCGAGATCTCGGGCGCCGGGCTGACGGTGATCGTGTGGGACTTCATGGCAGCCGAGCACGCAGCGCTGCTCTCCGACACGCGGATCGGCGGCGTCATCACCGACGACGTGCCGGGCGCGCTCGCTGCCCGGAGTGCCGCGTGACGTGATCCGAGGGCGTCCGGGCTCTCGAACTACTTGCGCGGCTTCGGCTTCACGACCCGCAGCACCGCGTGCATGCCGAGCTCGCGATGGTCGGCGATCGCGCACCAGAGCTGGTATCTGCCGGGCACGAGCTTCAGCTCGCGGTCGACGACCTGGCCCGGCTGGACGCTCGGGAACCGGAAGATGTGCGTGGCGCCGATGCGCTCCACGTCGAGGTCGTGCGTGTCCTGGCCGTTGTTGACGAGCTCGACGATCACGCGGCCGGCCCGTACCTTGGTGCGGGAGAGGGTGTAGCGGAACTCCTGCGCGACCACCTGGACGCGGGCGGGCGGATGCTGCACCTGCGAGGCGAGGATCATGCGACGAGCCTCGGCCGGGAGAAGGAGGCGGCCTTGGGGATCACGGCGGCGGCGTCGACCCCGAACCACTGCTCGAGCAGCGCCGAGTAGACGCCCCGAAAGTCCGAGGTGGCCGAGACGTTGCCGTCGCTGTCCAGTCCCTTCTGGAAGCCCGGGAACTCGCCGACCATCTCCCCGGCCGCGCGTGTCCCGACGAGGAAGCCGACCCCGGCGGCTCCGTGGTCGGTGCCGCTGTCGCCGTTCTCGGCGGCGCGACGTCCGAACTCCGACCAGACCTGCACCAGAACCCGGTTCGCGAGGCCGCGCGCCTCGAGGTCGCGCTGGAACGCGAGCAGCGAGTCCGAGGTCAGCTGCAGTCCCTGGGTCAGGGCGGTCGGCTCGTCGGCGTGCGTGTCGTACTCGCCCGGCGCCGTCAGGGCGACGCAGTGCAGCGGCAGGCCCGCGGCCAGCATGGCGGCCAGCCCCGCGAGCCTCTGCGGGAACGGGTCGTCCGACTGCGGATACGGCACGGGGCTCGAGAAGCCGTTCGAGGACTGGAAGGGGATCAGCTGCCGGCGCAGGCGGTCGACCTGAACCGCGACGCTGCCGGCGGTCCGCAGCCCGGCGTCCGCGGGCTGGTGGCCCATGAGACCGATTGCCTCGAGCATCCGCCCCTCGACCTCGCCCCAGACGCGCTCGCTGTAGAAGTTGTACTGATCGGCGCCCGAGATCGACGCGACCGGAACCTTGGTGGTGGCAAGGGCGGGCGCGAGTGTGTCGTCGAGCGAGAGTCCCTGGAGCGGGTTGTCCTTCTTCCCGGTCCGGTCGAGGTACCGTCCGAGCCAGCCCGTCCGCAGGTTGGCCTCCGTCGCTCCGACCTCCCAGTAGTGGCGGGACGTGAAGTGCGACTGGTCGGCGTGGGTGTAGCCGACGGCCGGCAGCACCGTGACCTTCTTCTCGGAGTAGAGCTGCTGAAGGCCGCCGAGCGCCGGATGCCAGTACAGGCGGTCGTCCTCGGCGAGTGCTGTTCCTCCGGACAGCGCGAGCTGCGGTCGCAGCTTCTTGTAGAGCGGGTCGCCTTGCGGTGAGAGGACGGAGAGGCCGTCGGCGCCGCCCTCGAGGAACACGGAGACCAGGATCGGCGCGGCCGGCCCGGAAGCTGCGGCTGCGATCCCTTCCTCGAAGGCACGCAACCCGAGCCGCGAGCCGCCGTAGACGGCGACCGCGGCGCCAAGGCTCTTGGCGAGGAAGTGGCGCCGGGTGAGTCCCGTGCCGGCCGGCAGCGGCATTCCGTGCTCGATCGCCGGCAGCCCGCGACCGGCCTCCGCCAGTGCGCGATGGAGAAGCCGCGAGCGCGAGAGCCCGTCGCAGTGATTGCAACCGTCGATCACGCGGCCTGCAGCTCCGGCGAGACGGCGATCAGCTGGCGCAGCGCGTTCTGGACCATCACCGGGTACTGCTGGCGCTTCCAGGAAGCCCCCTTGGCGTCGCCGAGCGCTCGATGCGTGAACGTGTGGAGCGCGTGCCGCGTGTCGGGCCCGAGCGGAGGGTTGTGCCAGAACCCGCAGGCGCGCTCGAAGAGCTCCCTCGCGTCGTCGGGCTCGTGCGCGTGCCCGGGGTCGAGGGCGTGGCGGTCCAGCACCTCCTGGGCAATCCACCAGCGTCCGCGCCAGGTCGCCGTGTCAAGCCAGCGCGTGTCGTCCCAGCCCGCGACGTTCGGCGGGTAGAACAGCTGCTGGCCTGCCATGGAGTCCAGCCACGTCCAGGCGGTGGTGTCGATCCCGCGGCGAATCCGGCGGAGGAGCCCGGCGTTGTAGACGACGGGCGGCTTGACCAGTCGAGGGCCTCGATAGAGCTCCGGGTGTTGCAGGATCGCGGCGACCACCGGCCGCACCTCGTACTTCGACCTCTTGTAGAGCCGTTCGAGCGCCCGCTGTGTCGCGTGATCCGGCGCCACCGGGACGAAGTAGCTCCAGAGCTTCAGGACGAAGAACGAGGCGTGGTCGGGATGCGTGACGCAGAGACGGCACGAGTCCTTCCACGTGAACCGGCCCCGGTGATGGAAGATCGTCTTCACGCCGGGGTCGTGGTACTGCCGGTCGAAGCGGAAGTCAACCGGGCCCTTGTTCTGGCTCCAGTTGTTGCGGAAACCGGTGAGCGCCCGCGCCTGCTGGCGGACGTCGGTTTCGGTGTAGCCGCGGTCGGCGCCGAGCGTGAAGAGCTCCATCATCTCCCGCGCATAGTTCTCGTTCGGGTAGTCCTTCGAGTTGTCGCTTCCGTTCAGCCACAGCAGCATCGCCGGGTCCTTCGTCACATCGAGCAGCAGCTCGTGGAAGGAGCCGAGACCGTGGTCGCGGAAGAGCTCGTTCTGGTTCAGCATCAGCCGCTGCGAGCCGACGCCGGTGTTCGAGGTCGCGAACCAGTCGTGCCAGATCAGCGTCATCCGCTCGACGAGCGGGCGCGAGGTTCGCACCATCCGGTCGAGCCACCAGACGTGGTCCTCGCCCCAGGCGTCGAAGGGCGCCAGCGGATTGCCCTTCTCGTCGTGAGGCTTGTGGCCCACCAGGCGCTCGCGGCCCGGGTGCGTCAGCTTGTGGACGGCGCCCTCGAGCCCGAGGCGAGCGAGCTTCTGCGCCTCACCGGGCCGCGGCCCGAAACCGGCACGCCAAAGCAGCCGCTCGGCCTGCGCGTCTCCGAACTTCCCTCGCCAGACGGCCACACCCGCCACGGAAGCGACATCGGCAGCGGGCGACCTGCACCTGAGCCCCGATCGGAGGGCGATCTTTGTCGAAGTTGGCGGCGTCTACAAGACGCCTTGGAGCTGCCTACTGCTCGTAGTGTTCGACGACTTCGGGCGGTCTGAGGTCCGCGGCGTCCGGGTTCTGGCCGGCGTCGCGACGGGCGCGCCGTTGCCTCAGGAGGTCCCAGCACTGGTCGAGCGACACCCGCAGCTCCGCCAGTCGCCGCCGGTCGGACTCGGTCGCGTCACCGGCCGACTCCCGCTGCCAGAGGTCGTGTTCCTCCGCGACCATCCGGTCGATCGCACCGTGAATCTGTGGGTCTTCCACCAGCTCCTCCTCGGTCAGGCCTGGGCGCGTTCTTCTTCCACGGTCAGCTCGGCGGTAGGCACGACCTCCAGCCGCTCGTCGGGGATCGGCTCCCCGCTCTGGACCGACAGGCCGTACGTGCCGGCCGCAAGGCGCGCCTCGGCACGCTCCAGCGCGACGAGCTGGACCCCTAGATCGTCGCGCAGTCCCTCGTCGAGCTCGTCCTGGTAGAGGTCGGACGCAAGATTCCCCGGGTCCTGGTCGTCGGCCTCTTCCGCGTCGTCCTCGTGCGCAGCTTGCGCGAGTGCACGCTCGATTCTCGTCCGCTCCGCCTGGAGCAGAACGCGTGCCCGTTCGGGATCCATGACCCAAGCCTACGCGTCCGCGGCCGGGGCGCAGACCGCAGCCGCGGGGGTAGGCTCGGACCCGTCCGTTCCCGCAGGGCCCGAAGGAGGAGAGATGACGACCACTCAGACCGAGGCGCACCTGCCGGCGCTCGCCGACCACAGCCGCAGCGAGGTCGGCCGCGAGCTTCAGGCGACGCTCGTCGAGCTCGTCGACCTGTCGCTGATCGGCAAGCAGCTGCACTGGAACATCGCCGGGCGGCCCTTCAAGCCGCTGCACGAGCATCTCGACGAGCTGGTCGACTCGTGGCGCGAGCTCTCGGACACGGTTGCCGAACGCGCGGTCGCGCTCGGCGTCGCTCCCGACGGTCGCGCCGCCACGGTCGCCGCCGACTCCGGGATCGATGCCGTCGATGCAGGGGGCCTCGACACCGACACGGCCCTCCGTGCACTCGTCGCGCGGCTCGCCGACGTGAGCGAGCGGATCCGGGCCCGCATGGACCGGCTCGGCGAGCTCGACCTCGCCTCACAGGACGTCCTCGTCGAGGTGGTGCGCGAGCTCGAGAAGCAGCTCTGGATGCTGCGCGTCTCGCTCCCGGCGTAGTCAGCCTCTGCCGCTACAGCGCAGGTCGGCGTCCAGCCGGTCGATCCGGTACTGCGCGAGCGTCGGCGCCGCGCCGGTGAAGCCGCCGTCTGTGCAGCTCTGCCGCGCCTGCGCGAGTGTTGCCCTGGTTCCGGCCGCCCAGTCGGGCAGCCGGCCGTCGAAGGCCGTCCGGGTGGTCTGCGCGGTCAGCCCCGTGATCTCGTGCCACTGGGCGGCGGTGGAGTAGATCCCGACCGGTCCCGTCGCGCCGGCGTCGTGCAGGCCGGCGACGAAGCCCCGCAGGGCGGCGATGTTGAGCTGGTAGGTCCCGGCCCAGCTCGCCGCCAGCTCGACGTCCAGCCACCACGGTGCGGTCTTGGCCGCGGCCGGGTCGAGGGCGGCGACGAGACGGTAGGAGTGGGCGGCGCGCTCCTCCCCGTAGATGTAGGAGCAAGCGTTCGTCAGCCTGCCGTTGCAGGCACCGTAGACCGGGGTCGCGCCGCCGCCGGGCCAGTCGGCGACGTGGTGGGCGCCGGGGTTGGCGGTGTCGATGTACAGCGACAGGGACGGCTGCTGCGGCTGCTTCTGCCCCGGCGCGCCACGCGCCCAGCGCAGCTCGCTCCCGAGGCACGGGTTTGCGTTGTTCGCCAGGCCGCCGTCGACGCCGACGATCCCGAACAGCGGGTTCGGCGGATAGGAGCCCGAGCACTGCGGATAGGAGGCGTCGTACCCGGTGGTCGGCGGCGAGCCGCCGCCGATCAGGATGATCGCCACCACGACAGCGACGACCAGGGCAAGCCCCGCCACCGCCGCCATCCGCCGCGCTCCGAACCGCGAACGCCTGGAAGGCGGCATGGACGTCGAGCTACCTGCGGGGTGCGCGGCGGCTACGCCTTGTTCTTCTTCGCCTGGCGCTTCTCTTTCAGCGTCTTTTGAGCCGGCTTCTTCGCCATGCTCTTCTTCGCGTTCTTGTCCTTCGTCGCCATGGTCACGTCCTCTCGCTCTTCGTTTGCTTCGTCCGTCCCCGGCTTGTCTTCCGCCCGACCCTACCCGCTCGCGGCCGAGGTCAGCGTCGCCGAGAGGTCTAGTTCGCGGTGGGGCTTGTGCGCTCGCGCTTGGCGCGCGAGGCGAGCGTCTGCCGCCTCGTTGCCGAGAGCTCGTTCTTGCGCAGGCGGATCGACTTCGGCGTCACCTCCACGGCCTCGTCGTCGGCGATGAACTCGAGCGCCTGCTCGAGCGACAGCACGCGAGGCGGGATCAGCCGCACGGCCTCGTCGGCCGACGCCGCACGCATGTTCGTCAGCCTCTTCGGCTTGGAGGCGTTCACGTCGAGGTCGCCGTCGCGCGCATTCTCGCCGACGACCATCCCTTCGTAGAGCTCGTCGCCCGGCGCGACGAACAGAGAGCCGCGCTCCTGCAGGTTCAGGATCGCGTACCCGGTGGCCTGTCCGCGCCTGTCGGCGACGAGGCTGCCGGTCGGCCGCGAGCGCAGTTCGCCGTGCCACGGCTCCCAGCCCTCGAAGACGTGGTGGAGGATGCCGGTGCCCCGCGTTTCGGTCAGGAACTCGGTGCGGAAGCCGACGAGGCCGCGGGCGGGGACGAGGTACTCCATGCGCGCCCACCCGCTGCCGTGGTTGACCATCTGCCGCAGGCGGCCCTTCCGAAGTGCGAGCAGCTGCGTGACGACGCCGACGTACGGCTCGGGGACGTCGATCGCGACGCGCTCGACCGGCTCGACGCGCCGTCCGTCGAGCTCCCTGGTCAGCACCTCCGGCTTGCCGACGGTCAGCTCGAAGCCCTCGCGGCGCATCAGCTCGACGAGTATCGCGAGCTGCAGCTCGCCGCGGCCCTGCACCTCCCACGCGTCGGGACGCGAGGTCGGAAGGACGCGCAAGGAGACGTTCCCGACGAGCTCGGCGTCGAGCCGGTCACGGATCTGGCTCGCGGTCAGGCGGCTGCCCTCGCTGCCGGCGAGCGGGCCGGTGTTGATCCCGATGGTGACCGACAGGCTCGGCTCGTCGACGGTGCTGACCGGAAGCGGCCTCGGATCGTCGGGATCGGCGATCGTCTCGCCGATCGTCACCTCCGCGAGGCCGGCAAGCGCGACGATCTCGCCGGGCCCGGCCTCGTCGGTCGGGACGCGCTCGAGCGCCTCGGTCACGTAGAGCTCCGTCGCCCGCGCGCCCACGATCGCGCCGTCGGCGCGGCACCAGGCGATCGTCGCGCCCTTGCGGAGCGTTCCATGCCGGATCCGGAGCAGCGCGAGCCGGCCCATGTACGGGCTCGCGTCGAGGTTGGTGACCAGGGCCTGCAACGGATGCCCGGGATCGTGGCTCGGCGGCGGGATCGCCTCGAGGACCGCGTCGAACAGCGGCATCAGGTCCGGCGCCAGTTCGTCCGGGGCGAGGCCGGCACGCCCGGCGCGGGCATCGGCGTAGACGATCGGGAACTCGATCTGCGACTCGTTCGCGTCGAGGTCGAGGAAGAGCTCGTAGACCTCGTCGACGACCTCCGACGGCCGCGCGTCCGGCCGGTCGACCTTGTTGACGACGAGCACGATCGGGAGCCCCTGCTCGAGAGCCTTGCGCAGCACGAACCTCGTCTGGGGAAGCGGCCCCTCCGAGGCGTCGACGAGGAGCAGCACGCCGTCGACCATCGTCAGCCCTCGTTCGACCTCGCCGCCGAAGTCGGCGTGCCCGGGCGTGTCGACGATGTTGATCTTCGTCTTACCGAGCCGCACCGCCGTGTTCTTGGCGAGGATCGTGATGCCCTTCTCGCGCTCGAGGTCCATCGAGTCGAGCACGCGCTCGGCCACATCCTGGTTCTCGCGGAACGAACCGGACTGCCAGAGCATCGCGTCGACGAGCGTCGTCTTCCCGTGGTCGACGTGCGCGACGATCGCGACGTTACGGAGCTCGTCGCGGGCGACCAGTCCCGGCTCGGACATATCGCTAGAGGTGATCGGGCTCCACCGGCGGCTCCGGCGAAGGCGGCGGTGCCGTTCCGTCGAGACGGGCCTGCTTCTTGGCCTGCTTCCGCTCCCGTTTCTCTCTCAGCGCCTGCTCTCGCGCCCTCTTGGCCGCCGTTTGGGGGCTCCGCTTCTTGGCCATCAGCGAGAGCGCCGCCGATTGCGGGGGCGCTGCCGCCGAGCGCCGGTGCTGCGAACCGGGCGGCAAGCGGAGAGGCCGGACGCCGCGAACGTCTCGGCATGCCCGAGCTTCCCGGCGATCCTGCGCACGTCGAGCTCCTGTTCCGGCAGGACGAGCGTGACGCCGGTACCGGTACGGCCGGCCCGGCCCGTTCTGCCGATGCGATGGACGTAGTCCTCGGAGGTATGGGGCGGGTCGAAGTTGATGACGTGCGTGATCTCGTCCACGTCGAGGCCGCGGGCCGCGACGTCGGTCGCGATCAGCGTCGAGACCCGACCCGACTCGAACCGCGACAGCGAACGCTCGCGCGCGTTCTGGGACATGTTCCCGTGCATGACCGCCGCGCGAATGTCGTGGTCGCGTGCGAGCTTCCGCGCGAGCCTGTCGGCGCCGTGCTTCGTGCGCACGAAGACGAGCGCGAGCCCGCGCTCTCGCCCGAGTTGCTCGACGAGCCGCTCGAGCTTGTCCCCGGCGGTCACCGGCACGAACTCGTGGCCGACGTCGCCGGCGCGGTCTGCGACCTGCGCTCCCGTGGTGAAGCGGGACGGGTTGTCCGTGTAGGTGCGGGCGAGATCGGCGACCGGGCCGTCGAGCGTTGCCGAGAACAACATCGTCTGCCGGTTCCGCGGAATCTGCTCGAGGATCCGGTCGACCTGCGGCCGGAAGCCCATGTCCAACATCCGGTCGCCCTCGTCGAGGACGAGGACGCGAACCGATCCGAGCGAGACGAGACGCCGCTCCAGGAGGTCGTTGAGTCTCCCCGGAGTCGCGACGAGGATCTCGGCGCCACGGGCCTTCCTCGCCTGGCCGCCGACGGAGGTACCGCCGTAGACGGCGGCGATCCGCAGGTCGGAGGCTGCGGCGAGCGGCTCCAGGTCGGCGACGATCTGGGAGGCGAGCTCACGCGTCGGGACGAGCACGAGCGCGCTCGGACGTCCGTCTGCACCGGCCGTCCGCATGATCATCGGGATGCCGAAGGCGAGCGTCTTGCCGGAGCCTGTCGGCGCGGCGGCCAGGATGTCCACGCCTGCGAGAGCGTCGGGCAGGACGAGGTCCTGGATCGCGAACGGCGAGGTGATGCCGCGGCGGTCGAGAACCTCCACGAGGGGCGGGCTCACTCCGAGCGCCGCAAAGGGCTGAGACATACGTTTCCTTCCTTGTCGAAGAGCATTCGAGATACAAGAGCCTCGAACGCCTGTGACACAGGAGGAACGAGAAGCCGAATCTCCCGGCCGCCGCACGGCGACCGTGCAGGCACGGTAGCAGCCGGGGTTTCGGCTACCCGGCACGGATGACGAAGAAGGCGATCGCGACGTACTGGCAGCTGACCGCGATCAGGGTGAGGGCGTGGAAGAGCTCGTGGTAGCCGAACACGGCCGGCACCGGGTCGGGCCGGCGGCGGGCGTAGACCACCGCGCCGGCGGTGTAGATGAGCCCGCCGACCCCGAGCAGGGCGACGGCGGCCGGGTTGAGGCGAGTCGCCAGCTGGGGCATGACCGCAACTGCCGCCCAGCCGAGCATGATCCCGAGCGCGGCCGCCAGCCACTTCGGCGCGTCCAACCAGACGAACTTGAAAATCGCTGCCGCGGCAGCGCAGGCCCAGATCGCCGGCAGGAAGATCAGACGCCAATCGCCGCGGAGGACGAGCAAGCAGATCGGTGTGTAGGTGCCGGCGATCAGCAGATACACCCCCGCGTGGTCGAGCCGCCGTATCCAAGGCCGGAGCCGCGGCGTCCACGTGATCCGGTGGTAGAGCGCGCTCATGCCGAAGCAGGCGGCCACGGCACCTGCGAACACGGCGGCAGCGACGTGCGCACGAGCGCCGTCGGCACCGACGATCAACAGCGTTCCGACCACGAGGGAGACCGCGAAGCCGACCTGGTGGAACACGCCACGGAGCAAGGGCCGCTCCAGCACACCGTCATTCTTGAACAAAAGTCACCCGGCTGCCAGCAACGAAGCGGCCGGTTGTGGGATTCAGGTGCTCTCCTCGGCGGCGAGCGCGCTCTCCCTAGTCGGCCTCCACCGTGATCCGCCCGACGCGCTGGTGGGTGAAGGCGGCTCCGGCCCAGTCGACGACGGCCTTGGCTCGATCCTCGTTCGTCGGCAGCAGCGCCAGATGCACGGCACCCCAGGCTGCCTGGGCCTTCTTGCCGGTCATCGTCTTGCCGCCGAGCATCTGGACGACCGCCGCACCGCGGCCGATCGTGGCCATCGTGCCCTTGTCCTTGTACTCGAAGGGCTTCGGCTGCTTGCCGGCGACACGGTGGGCGATCGACTCGCCTGCGTGCTCTCCCGACTGGAGGGCTACCGATCCGAGCTGGGGCAGCACCTGCTCGGTCTTCGCGTCCGTGATCGCGGCGACGTCGCCGACCACGTAGACCTCGGGGTGAGCGGGGAGCGTGAGGTCCGCCCCGACGCCGATTCGGTTCCCGCGCTGAAGCTCGAGCCCGAGCGACTGGACGAGCGGGTTCCCCTGCAACCCGGCGCCCCAGACGAGCGTGTGGGCCGGCAGCGTCTCGCCGGACTTGAGGGCGACCCTGGTGGGCTCGACCGATGCGACCGCCGCACCCGTCTTCACCTCGACGCCCCGTAGGGTCAGCGCTTCGTCGGCGTATTCGCGCAGCTTCGGCTTGAACATCGGGAAGAGCTCGGGGCCGGCTTCGACGAGGGTCACTCGGGCGTCCTCGGGTGCGACGCCCGGGTAGTCCTTCAGGAAGTCGCCGCGGTAGAGCTCCGCGATTGCCCCGGCTGTCTCGATCCCGGTCGGGCCGCCGCCGACGACGACGACGTTGAGAGCGCCGTCCTCGATCAGGCTCGGATCGCGGTCGGCTGCCTCCCACCGCTCGAGGAGGTGGTCCTTGAGGCGGGCCGCGTGGGGCAGCGTGTACATCGGGAACGCATGGGCCGGAGCGCCGGCGGTGCCGAAGAAGTTGACCTCGGCGCCGAGGCCGAAGACGAGATAGTCGTACGAGAGCGGCCCGATCTCGTCGAACTCGGCTCTTCGCTCCTCAAGGTCGACGGCCTTGACCTGCGCCTTGTGAACCACGGTGTTCTTGTGCCGCGAGAGCAGGTCGCGCAGCGAGTGCCCCACCGCCGTCGTCTCGAGCAGACCGGTCGCGAGCTGGTACAGGAGGGGCTGGAAGGTGTGGTAGTCGTGCCGGTCGACGAGCACGACCTCGGCGTCGGCCTTCCGGAGCTTTTGGGCCGCGCCGACCCCGGCGAACCCGCCGCCGAGGATGAGCACGCGTGGACGTCCGTCACTCGCCATCGAGACCTCCCGGTTCGAGCCGTGGTTCGATCCCCCATGTGCTCACGGCCGACTCGCCCGGGCCGAGGCGGATCAAGGAATCGCCGGTGCGGAACGCGTTCGGCGGACAGGTCATCGGCTCGACCGCGATGCTGCGGCGGGCGACGTCGGGACGCGGGTCCCCGGTATAGAGCGTGAGATAGGGATAGGCCTCGTCCAGCCACACCGTGACGCCGATGCCGTCAGCGGGGTCGTCCAGCCGGATGCGGACGCGCCCGTCGGCGTCGGGCTCGAGCTTCGTGAAGCTGTTGTCGAGCACGGTGCCGCCGATCGCGCGTCCCGCGCGAAAGTCGTAGTCGGTGCCGTCGACCGACTCGGAGCGGACGGGAAGACCGCGCTCGTCCGTGAGGAGGACCTCCCGCGCAGGAACCTGCAGACGCAGCCGGTCGATCGTCGGCGTGCCGAGCGTCAGATACGGGTGCTGGCCGCTTCCGTAGGGGCATGCCTCCGTGCCGACGTTCCGGGCCGTCGTCTTCACCGCGAGACCGGTCTCCGACAGGACGTACTCGATCTCGAGAGCGAGCGTGAACGGGTAGCCGGGCTGGGGCTCGAGCAGGTAGTCCAGCACCGCGCGGTCGTCGGCGAGGTCGCCTACCGTCCAGGTCGAGTCCCGGACGAGCCCGTGGATCGCGTTTGCGTGCTCCGGTTCGTTGAGCGGCAGCTGAAGCCTCCGGCCGTCGAACTCGTAGCTCCCGTCCTCGATGCGGTTCGGCCAGGGGGCGAGCACCTGACCGCGACCGGAGGTCGGGCGCTCGCCGGGAGAGAACCCGTCGAGAACCGCTCGCCCCGCGACCTCGTACGAGCGGAGCCCCCCGCCCAGAACGACGACACCGACCCGCTGCGCTCCGCGGGCGATCTCGAGCTGTCCGCTTCGCTCGGCGACTGCCAGGCGACCCTCGTTCACGCACCGACCCTTGCGGCTGCCGCAGAGGTGGTCACGCCCAGCCTCTCGAGCAGACGGTCGCCGACGCGGAGGGAGTTCGCCATCGCCGTCAGCGCCGGGTTGACCGCCCCGATGCTCGGGAAGATGCTCGTGTCGACGACGTAGAGGTTGTCGAGCTCGTGCGCCTTGCAATCGACGTCGACAACCGATGTCGCCGGATCCGTTCCGAACCGGCAGGTACCCGCCTGGTGCGCACAACCCGCTACCGGAATGTCGTTCTTCATGTACGCGAAGCGGTGCAGCAGGTGGTGCTCGTGCATCCCAAGGCTCCCGAGCATCGAGTGCAGCTTCCGGTACAGATCCTGCTTTGGGACGTCGTTCGTCGCCTCGTAGGCAAGGGTCAGGTGTCCGTCGCCGTCGACCGTCACCCGGTTGTCGGGACGCGGCAGGTCCTCGGTCGACAGCCAGAAGTCGATCGCGTGCTTGGCGACCTTCTCCAGCGTCCACTCCGGAGCGAGCCGCGTCTCGGCCGGCCGCTCTCCGCGGAACATCGGCGCCTGCGACTTGCCGACCATCTGGATGTTGCCGAGCGGATAGTCCGTCTCCGGACCGGCGAAATAGAAGTCGTTCAGCCCGAGCGTCTTCTGGAACACGGTCGGGTTCTCTTCCTTCGCGAGCGCCAACACCGCCCGGCTCGCGTGGAACATGTAGTTCCGGCCCACCTGGTCCGACCCGTTCGCGAGGCCGTTCGGATGGCGGTCGGTCGCCGAGAGGAAGAGCAGCTTCGCGGTGTTCGCCGCCCCGCAGGCGAGCACGACTATGTCGCCTGCGAACTGCTCGGTCCGGCCGTCCCGCTCGACCGTGACGCCCGTCACGACCGTGCCTGCTTCGTTCGTGTCCAGACGAACGGCCCGCGCGTTCGTCAGAAGCGTGACGTTCGAGTGTTCGAGCGCCGGCCGGACTCCGAGCACCTCGGCGTCCGACTTGCCGTGCACCGCACAGGGGAAGCCGTCACAGTTCTGACAGCGCACGCAGGCGCTGTACGGCAGGTTCGACTCGTCGAGCATCACCCCGCAGGGAGCGTGGAACGGGTGGTAGCCGGCCGCCGCCAGGTCGTCGGCGAGCCGCTGGATGCGTGGCTCGTGCGAGACGGCCGGGTGCGGGTACGGCGCGCTCGTCGGCGGCTCCGTCGGGTCCTCGCCCCGGGCGCCGTGCACGTGGTAGAGCTGCTCGGCCAGCGTGTAGTACGGCTCGAGCTCGTCGTACGAGATCGGCCAGGCGGGAGAGATCCCGTCGTGATGCCGAAGCTCGCCGAAGTCCTCGGCGCGCAGCCGGTACAACGCGGCCCCGTAGAGCTTCGTGGCGCCGCCGACGAAGTAGTGCACCTGCGGCTGAAACGGCTTCCCGTGCTCGTCGTACCAGGTGTCCTCGGACACGTAGCGGTTGTCGACGAAGACCTCCTCTGCCAGCCAGTTCTGCGGCTCGCGTGGGAGCCAGTCGCCGCGCTCGAGCAGCAGGATCCGCTTGTCCGAGGGCGCAAGGTGCCGCGCCAGCGTGCCTCCGCCCGCGCCGGTGCCGACGATGATCACGTCGTAGCGGTCCATCAGAGCTCCTCCAGCATCTCGGGGAGGATGATTCGTGCGGCGGCCTCGATCAGCGCCAGGTGCGAGAACGCCTGCGGGAAGTTGCCGAGGTGCCGGCCGGTCGGCGCGTCGAACTCCTCGGCATAGAGACCGAGCGGTGACGAGACACGGAGCAGGCGCTCCATCAGGTCGCGGGCCGCCTGCTGCTCCCCGATCACCGCGAGCGCCGAGACGAGCCAGAAGGAGCAGATCAGGAACGTTCCCTCCTTGCCGGAGAGGCCGTCGTCGGTCTCGTCGGTCTTGTAGCGGAGCACGAAGCCGTCCTCGGTGAGGTCGTTGGCGATCGCGAGCACCGACTTGCGCAGGGTCTCGTCGTCGCCCGGTAGGAAGCCGAAGATGGCGGCGAGCAGCGTCGACGCGTCGAGAGCGTCTGTTTCGTAGTGCTGGCGGAGAACGCCGTCCCGGACGCCGTGCTCGAGGATGTCGGCGCGGATCTCGTCGGCGGTCGCCTGCCACTTCTCCTGCAGGCCGGGGTCGCCCCGGATCTCTGCGAGCTTGGCGGCACGGTCGAGCGCGACCCAGCACATGAGCTTCGAGGACACGTAGTGCTGCGGCTTGCCGCGCGCCTCCCAGATCCCCTGGTCCGGGTTCTGCCAGACCTGCGTCGCGCACTCGGTCTGCGTCTGCACGATCGGCCAGAGCCGTCGCGGCAGCCGTTCGCTGTGCTTGGTGTGGAGGAGGATCGAGTCGAGCACGGCGCCGAAGACGTCGTTCTGCTTCTGGTCGAAGGCGCCGTTGCCGAGCCGTACCGGCCTGGCCCCCGCGTACCCGGTCAGATCGTCGCGGGTCGACTCGCGGAGGTCGCGTCGCCCGTCGATGCCGTACATGATCTGGAGCGAGCCGTCCTCCGTGGGCTCGAGGTCGGCGATGAATTCCATGAACTCGCCCGCCTCCCAGTCGAGGCTGAGGAAGTGGAGAGCCTGCAGGGTGAACGTCGTGTCCCTGATCCAGGTGTAGCGGTAGTCCCAGTTCCGCTCGCCGCCCGGGGTCTCCGGCAGCGAGGTCGTGAGCGCGGCCACGGTCGCGCCCGTCGGCATGTAGGTCAGTCCCTTGATCGTGAGAGCGGACCGCTGCACGGGGTCTCGCAGCCGGTGGTCCGGGATGCGCGCGGTGGTGAGCCACCGCCGCCAGAAGCGCGTCGTCGCCTCGATCCGGGCGGCCGCCTCGTCGTGACCCTGCGGAGCAGCGAGCTCTTCGGCCCACGAGAGCGCGCAATACGCGGCCTCACCGGCCTGCAGCACGTGGCGTCCGCGGACCGACTCGCCCTCGATGTCGATTGCGAGATCCGACGCGAGCCTGAAGGTCACGCCTGCTCCCGAGGCGTCCGCGGCGTGGGCTTCCCCGTCGACCTTGTGCCAGGTCGCCGGAGTGCGCCCGTAGTCGAAGACCGGCTCGCAGACGAGGTCCATCTCGACCCGTCCGTCGAGGCACTCGACGGTACGGACGAGCATGTGGTCGGCGTCGTCGTCGGCCGGCGGACGCGTGTGCGGCGTGACCGTGTCCTCGTGGTCCCGGGGCCCGAGCGTCAGCGCGTCGCGGACCACGACCCAGCCTGCCGGTGTCCTCCACGTCGTCTCGAGGACATTCGTGCCCGGGTGATAGACGCGTGCGGTCGGGTGGGAGATCCCGAACGGCGCGAAGCGGAAGAAGCCCGCCTCGCGGTCGAGCAGGCTGCCGAAGATGCTCGGCGCGTCGAAGCTGGGGATGCAGAGCCAGTCGATCGCGCCGTCGGGTGCGACGAGCGCACCGGTGTGGCAGTCGGACAGAAACGCGTAGTCCGCGATGGGCGGGAACGGCGACGGTGCGGCCGCGCTCTGCGCCGCTTGCGGTTTCTTCTCGGTGGCCGTGCTCATCGGCCGCTCCTTTCGCAGATTGGCGCTCTAGCTTTCGATCCAGGGGCCGTGCCAGCGGCCGAAGCCGGCCACGAGGCGGTCGGCCTCTTCCGGTCCCCAGGAGCCGGGTGCGTACTCGTGCACGGGCGGCGGGTCGTCGAGGAGCGGCTGCATCACACGCCATGCCTCCTCGACGGAGTCCTGTCTCGTGAAGCGCTTGCTGTCTCCGACGAGAGCGGCGTGCAGGAGCACCTCGTAGGGCGTCGGGCCTTCGCCGCCTTCCGCGGCGAACTCCATGTCGAGGGTGATCGGCGCCGGTCCTCCCGTGTCGGCGCGGTGCGCGTCGACGATCAGGCGAATCCCGGTCGAGGGATCCAGCTTGACGACGAGCTGGTTGGCCTCTGCCTGCCGTCCGCGGGCGAAGCCGAGCCGTGGCGGCCGCTTGAAGATCAGGCGCAGCTCGGTCTGGGTGGCGGGGAGCCGCTTGCCGGTCCGGATGAAGAACGGCACACCCGACCAGCGCCAGTTCTCGATCTCCAACCGGAGCGCCGCGTACGTCTCCGTGGTCGAGTCGGGAGCCACGCCGTCGATCGAGCGGTAGCCGTCGTACTGGCCGCGTACGTAGTGCTCCGGGTTCGCCGGCTCGACCGAGTGGAAGAGCGCGGCGATCGAGTTCTTGAGCGTGTCCGCATCAGGGCGCGACGGCACCTCCATCGCCGCCGCCGCCACCACCTGCATCAGATGATTCACGACCACGTCGCGCAGCGCACCGACCGGGTCGTAGAAGTGGCCGCGGTCCTCGACCCCGAACGACTCGGCCATCGTGATCTCGACCGCATCGACGTGGTTGCGGTTCCAGATCGGCTCGAGGATCGAGTTCTGGAAGCGGAGGTGCGCGATCTCCTCGACCCCCATCTTCCCGAGGTAGTGGTCGATCCGGTACAGCTGGGACTCCTCGATGTACTGGTGCAGCTCGGCGGCGAGGGCCCGCGCCGACTCGAGGTCGTGGCCGAACGGCTTCTCGACCACGATGCGGGCGTTCTTCGTCAGGCCGGCGTCGGAGAGCTCCTTCACGACCTGGCCGAACAGGAACGGCGGAATCTCGAGATAGAAGACCGGCGTCGTCGCGTCTCCGATCGCCGCGCCCACCCGCGCGTAGGTCGCCGGCTCGGTGAAGTCGCCGGAGACGTAGGAGAAGCGATCGATCAAGCGGTCGAAGACAGTCGCGTCGAGCTGCTCGCCGGTGCCCTCGATCGAGGTCCGGGCCCGCTCGCGGAGATCCTCGAGCGACCAGTCGTCGACGGCGACGCCGACGATCGGGACGTCGAGCAGTCCTCGTGCCTCGAGCCGGTACAGGGACCGGAAGGTCATGACCTTCGCCAGGTCGCCGGTGATCCCGAAGACGACGAGAACGTCGCCCTCGCCTTGACCCGGCACGGTCGGGGCAGAGGCTGCAGCAGTTGCGGTCGACGCCATCGCCTTCCTCCTCATTCGACGTCGGATACCGGCAAGACGCTACCCCTTGCCGTGCCGCCCACCTTCATCCAAGGGGGATGAACAGATCGCCGAGCGGCGCTACGGCTGTAACCGTTTCGACACCGCTGCCGGCTAGATTGCGCGCTCCGAGATCGACGCGTAGCAGGAATACTTGCTCGCTCAACTACGTTGTTCTCAGGTTGATGGAAAAGAAGATCGGCTTTCTCTCTTTCGGCGCCTGGCATGCGGGCGGCGGCATGACGCGTACCGCTGAGGATGCGCTTCGCCAGACGGTGGAGCTCGCGGTCGCCGCTGAGGAGCTCGGCATCGACGGCGCGTTCGTCCGCGTCCATCACTTCGCACGCCAGCTCTCCTCCCCCTTCCCGCTGCTCGCCGCGATCGGCGTCTCGACGAGCCGGATCGAGATCGGCACCGGCGTCATCGACATGCGGTACGAGAACCCGCTCTACATGGCCGAGGACGCCGCAGCGGCCGACCTCCTCGCCGGCGGCCGGCTCCAGCTGGGAGTCAGCCGCGGCTCTCCCGAGCCGGCCTGGCACGGAGCCGAGGCCTTCGGCTACTCGGTCGACCACGACGAGGCGCGCGAGAAGACTGCGCTGTTCCGCGCCGCGATAGGCGGCGCCGGCGTCGTCCCGGCCGACGCCGGCGGTCGCCCCGGCGACCCGATGCTCGCCGTGCAGCCGCAGTCACCGGGTCTCGCGGACCGCATCTGGTGGGGATCGGGCTCACGCGAGACCGCGGTCTGGGCCGGCGAGCAGGGAATGAATCTAATGAGCTCGACCCTCCTCCTCGAGGACACCCTGGTCCCGTTCGACCAGCTCCAGGCCGAGCAGATCGCACTCTTCCGCGAGGCATGGGCGAAGGCCGGCCACGCCCGCGCGCCGCGCGTCTCGGTCAGCCGCAGCGTCATCCCGATCGCCTCCGACCTCGACCGCAGGCTGTTCGGCGGCGACGCGAACGAGGACCAGGTGGGCTGGCTCGACGGGGCCCTCAGCCGCTTCGGGCGCACCTACACCGGCGAACCGGACCAGATCGCCGACGAGCTGGCCGACGACGCAGCCGTTCAGGCGGCCGACACGATCCTTCTGACCGTTCCCAGCCAGCTCGGCGTCGAGTACAACGCGAGGATGCTCGAGATCATCGCCGGCGAGATCGCGCCCGCTGTCGGCTGGAGCCCGAACCAGACGCCCGAGACCGTCTGATGGGCATGTTCTTCCACGACCGCGGCCAGGCGCCGCCCGAGCGCCCGATCGATCCCGAGGTGCGCCGGGCGAACCTGCGGCGGATCGGTTCGCTCTTCAAGCCGTACTGGCGGCGGCTCTCGGTGCTCCTCGCGCTGATCGTCGCGAGCGCCGGCCTCGGCGTCGTGCCCGCATTCCTGCTCCGCCGCGTCCTCGTCGCGATCGAGAGCCACGACACGCGTGCGGTCTCCGTCAACGCGGCCGCGATGATCGTGATCGCGATCGTCTCGGGTGTCCTCACGGTCGTCCAGACGCTCTTCTCGAACCAGGTCGGACAGCGCGTGATGCACGACCTGCGCGCCGCGGTCTTCCGCCATCTGCAGCGGCTCTCGCTCGCCTTCTTCACGCGCACGCGCACCGGCGAGGTGCAATCGCGGATCAACAACGACATCGGCGGCATCCAGAACGTCGTGACCAACACCGCGACGAGCATCGCGTCGAGCTTCACCACGGTCGTCGCGACGATGATCGGAATGCTGCTGCTGAGCTGGCAGCTCGCGCTCTTCGCGTTCGCGCTGATCCCGATCTTCGTGATCCTGACGCGCCGGGTCGGAAACGAACGGCGACGGATCGCGAAGTCGACCCAGGAGTCGCTCGCGGACATCTCGAGCATCGTCCAGGAGTCCCTCTCGGTCAGCGGGATCCTGCTCGGCAAGACGATGGGCCGGACCGACGAGCTCGCCGACCGCTTCGAAGGCGAGTCGCTGCGGCTCGCCGACCTCGAGGTGCGGCAGCGGATGGCGGGCCGCTGGGTGATGGCCTCGATCCAGACGAGCTTCGCCGTGATGCCGGCGGCGGTCTACTGGCTCGGCGGCACCGTGCTCAGCCACACGCTCTCGATCGCGACCATCGTGGCCTTCACCACGCTGCAGGCTCGCCTCTTCTTCCCCGTCGGGTCGCTGCTCGGGGTCGGCCTCGACGTCCAGACCTCGCTCGCCCTCTTCGACCGCATCTTCGAGTACCTCGACCAGCCGGTCGACATCGAGGAGGGCACGATCGAGGCCGCCGCAGCCGGCGACGTCGTCTTCGACTCGGTCTGGTTCCGCTACGGCGACGGAGACCTGGACGCTGCAGGACGTGAGCTTCGCCGTCCCCGCCGGGACGACGACCGCGCTCGTCGGCGAGACCGGCGCCGGCAAGACGACGCTCGGTTACATCGCAGCTCGGCTCTACGACGTCGACCGAGGCTCCGTCTCGATCGGCGGCACCGACGTCCGCAGACTCTCCTTCGCCGCGCTGGCGAGCCTCGTCGGCGTCGTCTCGCAGGAGACGTATCTCTTTCACGCCTCCGTGCGCGAGAACCTCCGCTTCGCCAAGCCCGACGCGAGCGACGAGGAGCTCTACGCTGCGGCGGAGGCAGCGCGGATCCATCACGTGATCGCCGCGCTGCCCGAGGGCTACGACACGGTCGTGGGCGAGCGCGGCTACCGCTTCTCGGGAGGCGAGAAGCAGCGGATCGCAATCGCGCGGACGATCCTCCGCAACCCGCCGATCCTCGTCCTCGACGAGGCCACCTCCTCACTCGACACCGAGACCGAACGGCTCGTCCAAGACGCGCTCGACCGACTCTCCGAAGGGCGTACGACGATCGCCATCGCCCACCGGCTCTCGACAGTCAGGGACGCCGACCAGATCGTCGTCCTCGACCACGGCCAAGTCGTCGAACGCGGCCGCCACGAGGAGCTCCTCACCGCCGGCGGCCGCTACGCCGCGCTCGTCAGCCGCGACGCCGAACTCGAGCCCCCGGCACTCGTCTAGCACTCGGCAGAACGGGCGCGGGCGTCGCGACGACCTAGGTCGAGACGGGCGTGTTACCGCGACTCTTCGAGTTCGCCGTGTGTCGGGGCTGCCTCGTCGGTGGGTGGAAGCTCGGCTTGCTCCAGGTGCTGGTGGTGCTCTACGCCGTTGGTCACGGAGTCTTTGAACTCGCGCACGCCCTGTCCGAGCGAGTGGCCGAGCTCGGGCAGCCGCTCGGCCTGCGAGATGTGGGTCTCGAAGCCGTCGGAGCCGGTGACGGAGTCTTTGAATTCGCGCATCCCGTGGCCGAGGGAGCGGCCGATCTCGGGCAGTCGCTTGGATCCGAAGAGCAGGAGCGCGATCAGGAGCAGGAGCACGATGTGCGTGGGGCTTGTCAAACCGATCATTGGTTTCCTCCTTGGTGGTGGTGGTCGTGTCAGCGTTCGCTGGCTGGACGGGAGAAGTGCGCCGGGGCTGCGCGGTCAGATGCCGCCCCGGCGCCGTGCTACTGGATGAAGCCCGTCGCCTTGACCGCGGCCAGGATCTGGGCCTTGGTCTTCCCGGCGGCGAAGGCTGTCGGCGCCGGCGGCGGGTTGCCTCCGTGCCTGCGGATGTCCGCGATCCAGGCCGCGTGCCAGGCTTCGACCGGCAGGATCGAGCCGGCCGCTCCGAGTACGGCCTTGGACTTGATGTGTCCGACCTGGCCGAGGTAGGCACTGACCCCCGTGTACTCGAGCTTCTCGGAGGTCGCTTGGAACTTGGCCTGGTGGGCGGTCGTACCCTTGAAGTCGAACTTCGGCTTCGCGACCGCCTTGGAGCCGAGCGCCCCCTTGAGCGCGGCGACGTGGGCGGCTTCGTGGGAGGCCACCAGCCTGGCGAACTTCTTCGTCTCCCCGTGCAGCGCCCCCTTCGAGACGGCTTCGGCATAGAACGCCGCCTCCAGATACTCGAGGGTGAGCGCGAAGTTGAGGATCGCAACGTCGCCGGAGGTGACGCCGGCCGACGCAATCGACGGCAACGCACCCAGGAGCGCGCCGCCGCCGGCGAGGGCAGCGGCCCCGAGGCCGGCCTTCTTCAGGAAGTCGGCGCGGGTGCCGCCAAGTGCTTCCTCGGCCGCCTCGGCGACTGCTCCATCGGCGTCGACGTCGGCAAGAAGGAGCTGTTCTGACATGGATTGGCCCTTTCTGCTGGGGCCGAAGGCATCCCTACCTGGGGCGCCGTGTTTCTCGGCGCAACACGCCTGAACGTGAACGAAAGACTGGGCGGTGACGTTTGACCCCGGTAGGGATGACTCCGGCAACGGAGCCACCACCCAGGCAGCATTCGCCCACTCCCGGATATCGGTTCAAACTCGTAGGCGCCGCGCGGCCGCCCGCGAAATTCCGGAACACCGGCGCGGGCTGACGTACTCTCGTCCGATGGATCTGGAGAAGCGCGGTACGGCGTCCGGTTCCGCTCGCCTGCATGCGGCAGTGCGTGAGGCCCGTAACGACGCCGCGCCGTTCGCCCTCGCCGCAGCCGCGACTCTGGTCGCGTTGGCCCTGATCGCCCGGAATGCCGGCTGGGAATACCTCGGACAGCCGCTCTGGTGGATGTGGCTCATCGTCGCAGCGCCATACGTCTTCCTGGTGGCCACCCTGCTCCTCGGCTTCAAACGCCTCGTCCATCACGACCGAAGGCGCGAAATCGTGATCGGACTCCTCACCCTCGTCTGGGCCTTCAACGTGTTCGGGGTCGTCGTCCTCGTCGCCTCGCTGATCGCGCACTCCGCGAGCCACATCACCGGATCCCAGCTTCTCGCGAGCGGCGGCGCAGTCTGGTTCACCAACACGATCGCGTTCGGCCTCGCCTTCTGGGAGTTCGACTGCGGAGGTCCCGTCGCACGAGCACTCGCGACCGGACCTCGTAAGCCGGACTTCCAGTTCCCCCAGGACGAGAACCCCCAGCTCGCCCGCGACGGCTGGGCGCCCCGTCTCTGGGACTACTTCTACCTCTCACTCACGAACGCAACTGCCTTCAGCCCGACTGACGCCATGCCGCTGACCCGGCCGGCGAAAGCGTTCATGGCTGCCGAATCCATGCTCTCCCTTCGTGACCGTGCTTCTGGTCGCCGCGCGAGCAGTCAACATCCTCGTCTAGAACGCCCGGCTCGGGTCGTCCGGCCACTGCAGCTACCCTAGGTCTACGGACGGCAGTTGGGCTGTCCCGTGAGATTCAGGTTCTCGTTCCTCCTTTGGATTCGAGCTCTTGGTTTCTCGAATCCGAAGTAAGGAGTCGAACACCACTTGTCCCAGACGTTTGCCATGCTCGGCGTGAGCCCGGAGGTCGAGCACGCGCTCGCCGGCCGCGGCATCACCGAGCCCTTCCGCATCCAGACTCTCGTCGTCCCCGACGCGCTCGCCGGCCGCGACATCCTCGGCCAGGCGCCGACGGGATCCGGCAAGACGCTCGCCTTCGGGCTGCCGCTCGTCGAGCGGCTCTCAGCGGGGGAGAAGGCTCCGGCTGCCCTTGTCCTTGTCCCGACCCGCGAGCTCGCGCTTCAGGTGACGGAGGAGCTGACGCTCCTCGGCGGCCCGCGCGGCATCCGCGTCGCGGCCGCCTACGGCGGCGCGCCGGTCGCCGCGCAGGTGAAGCGGCTCCACGGCGCGCACGTCGTCGTCGCCACTCCAGGCCGCCTCAACGACCTCGCCCGCCGACGTCTCGTGTCGCTCGCCGCGATCCGGATCCTCGTCCTCGACGAGGCCGACCGGATGCTCGACATGGGCTTCCGCCCGCAGGTGGAGCAGATCGTCCGGCTCCTGCCGACGCGGCGCCAGACCATGCTCTTCTCGGCGACACTCGACGGCGAGGTCGGCACGCTCGCCGGCACGTACACGCTGAACCCCTCGCGCTTCGAGGCCGAGCACCCATCGCAGCACTCCGACGGCGAGGTCGAGCACCGCTTCGTCGCCGTCACCGCCGCCGACAAGGTCAACCGGCTCGTCGAGCTCCTCCATGCAGAGGCGGGACTCTCGCTCGTCTTTGTCCGAACCAAGCGCGGCGCCGACCGTCTCGCCCACAAGCTGCGCGGACAAGGCATCGATACCGCAGCGATGCACGGCGACATGACCCAGGGCGCCCGCGAGCGTGCCCTCCAGCGCTTCCGCTCAGGACAGGTGACGACCCTCGTCGCGACAGACGTCGCCGCCCGCGGGCTCGACCTCGAGGCCATCGCCCACGTCATCAACTACGACCCGCCGCAGGACACGACGGGCTACGTCCACCGTGTCGGCCGCACCGGCCGCGCCGGCCGCACCGGCCAGGGAACAACCCTGGTCCTTCCGGACCAGCAGGCCGAGGTCAGCCGCGTCGCGAACCTCCTCGGCCACCGCCAGCAGTTCGAGAGCGGCGGCATGAAGACCGCTCGCCAGCGCCTCCTGTACACAAGCCGGCGCGGTCGCCGCTCTCGCTGGTAGCACGCCGCAGCCGCGCACTCCCACCTCGCACTCAGGCGGTCAGGACGGTGGACGCCATCCTCTGGCGAGCGTCGTCTGCCCCACCTCGATCAGATAGCCGTCGGGATCGCGGATGTAGCAGCGCAACTCGGTCTCGTGTTCCTTCGGCGGCGTCAGGAACTCGGCGCCCCGCGCGCTCCACTCGGTGTACACGGCATGGATGTCCGCGACGCGGATGTTGAGGAAGCTGCTCACCCGATCCGGGTCGGGCGGTGTCTCGAGCGTAACGGTCGGCTTGTCGTCCGTCGGACCACCGCCGGTGTTGATGATGATCCAGCTGTTGGCCAGTGCCACGTAGGTGACCTCGTCATCCGATTCGCCGGAGATGACTGCCTTGCCGCCGAGTACTTCCGTGTAGAAGCGGCGAGAGCGCTC
This sequence comes from uncultured Actinomycetes bacterium, assembly GCA_963702655.1. Taxonomy (GTDB): domain Bacteria; phylum Actinomycetota; class Thermoleophilia; order Gaiellales; family Gaiellaceae; genus Palsa-739. The sequence goes on from CAVPDO010000001.1 coordinate 988,606, forward strand.
GACATCATCCGACACGATGAAGTGCGCTACGACCATTTCGTCGTCGACGGTGCTCATGTCACCCCCATTGCCCTTGCCATCGCATCGCCTTATACCGCGCATCGCACCGCCGCGGCGGTTGGCGTTGCCGGCCGTGTGGTCGAGGCCCCGGACGGGGCGAAGAGTGCAACGTCAGAGCTCGGTCGCGTAGGCGCGCAATGCGCGCGCATACTCACCCTCGTCGGCGATCGCCTCGAGCAGCTCACGTAGTGCCTCACCGTCGCGACCGGCCGAGTGGAGCGCGAGCGCGAGAAACGCTCGGAGGGGCCGGAAGTCGGGGAACTCATGGCGCGCATCTCGCAACAGACTCACGGCCTCATCGACGCGGCCGACGTTGCGGAGCGAACTGCCGAGCTGGAGCAGGCACCGTGCGCGGAGCTCGCCCGAGAGGCCGGCTGTGAGGGCCTGCTCGTACAGCGGAATCGCTTGATCCTCTCGCCCTGCACTGTCGTGTTCGCCGCCGCGTGCGTAGAGCTCGGCGGCCTCGCTTTGGTCCGGCGCAGTCATTGCACCTCCGGGGCCTGATGCCTCATCGTGCCATCTTCGGGGGTCATTCCGGAACACGGGTCCAGGCGAGCGTCGCGTCGTCCGGGCGCTTGCGCGGACGTCGGATCGGTGCATGACAGCGGCGCTGGTCGGCCTGATCCTGTGGCAGCGTCGGGCGTCATCCTCGTCGCACTGCATTGCGTCCCGACCGGGCTCGACCCGATCCGCTACGCCGTCAGCGACTACGGCTGGACCCGCTATCACCTCGGCTACCGAGCGATGGTTGTGCTTCAGGGCGCGGGCGCGATCCTGATCGCGGTCGGGCTAGGCCGGCAAACCAACGCGGCGTCTCTCGGCTGGCTCTACGCCTACGGCGTCGTACGGCTCCTCGTCTCACTGTTCATGACCGACCGCGAGCCCGAAGGACTTCGTTCCCTCACGCGCACGGGTCGTATCCACGTGCTTCTCGCAGGGACGGCGTTCGCCTCGATTGCGGTTGCCGCGTCGCACATCGACTGGACCGGTCGGCCCGACGCACTGCGTCCGCTTGGCGGGCTGGTGACGGCACCGCAATTGCGACCGCAACGGCCCTCGTCGTCCGTCGGATTCGGAGGGTCGCACTCGGACTCATCGAGCGGATGCACTACATCGCCGCGATCACTTGGCTCATCGTGGTCGCTGCCTCGATCATCTAGTTCAGGTTCAGTCCGGAACACTGGCCAAGACGAGATGCCGCCCTTACCGGCCCAGGCCTGCGTTACATGCAGTTCGGTTAGTTGATCACGTCGTGGAGCTCGTACATGAGCTCGCGCGCCGGCGGCGTTGCAGTGGGGTCGTTCGCCAGCATCGCCTGGACCTGCGGCCCGAGCGTCTCCTCGTAGAACCGCTGTGCGTCTTCCTTCGTCTCCCAGGTGTCGACGATCCGGAACACGCCGCTCTGATCGTCGAACCCGGCAGTGTGGAGGATCAGGCCCGGGTGGTTGGCGCCGATCGTCTCCTTGATCGCGTCGTAGTTCTTCGTCGACCGGTCGGTGATGACGAACTCCTGAATTGCTTGGATCGGCACAGCTCCTCCTCTGATTGTTCCTTTCGGGTCTACTGCCGACTATCCCACATTCGACGACCGGCCTTCGTCATCGCAGGGGGTCATTCGCGCAACGTGGCCCCGGCAGCAATTGACCCAAGTGAGTCCTAAGAGAAAGTAAGCAAACGGTTAGCGTCACCGTGCCGGGGCGAGGTGGGAAGCGCGACGGCGTTCAGCTAGCCAGCCCCGGCAGCTCCATCGGTCTCAGTGAGAGCACGCGCGCGTGGAGTTCAACCGATACGGATCAGCTTCTTGTTGACGAACTCGTCCGCGCCGTAGCGGCCGAGCTCGCGGCCGAAGCCGGAGCGCTTGGTGCCCCCGAAGGGCAGCTCGGCACTGTCGGCGCCGACGATGTTCACGTAGACCATGCCGGCGTCGATCCCGTCGGCGACGCGCTCACCCTGCTCCGGATCGTTCGTGATCACGTACGAGCCGAGCCCGAACGGCGTGTCGTTCGCGAGCGCGACCGCCTCCTCCTCCGACTGCACGCGATAGACCTGCGCGACCGGACCGAACAGCTCCTCACGGTAGATGTCGTTCTCGGGCGTGACCCCCGTCAGCACCGTCGGCTCGAAGTAGTTGCCGTTGCGCTTGCCGCCGGCGACGACCGTTGCACCCTGCTCGACCGCACGCCGGACCTGATCCTCGAGCCGCTCGGTCGCGACCTGCGAGGACAGCGGCCCCATCTCGATCCCGCGCTCACGCGGATCGCCCTGTTTCACCGCCCTGAGTGCGGCCGTGAACTTCTCAAGGAACGGCTCGTAGAGCTCATCGATCACGATCATCCGCTTCGCGGCGTTGCACGACTGGCCGGCGTTGTCGATCCGCGCAGCGACAGCCTCCTCGACCGTCCCGTCGAGGTCGTCGGTCCCGAGGACGATGAAGGGGTCGGAGCCGCCCATCTCGAGCACGACCTTCTTCAGGTTCCGGCCGGCGATCTCCGCAACGGCCGCGCCGGCGCGCTCGGAGCCGGTGACAGAGACGCCGCGGACGCGCGAGTCGCCGATCACCCACTCGATCTGCTCGTTCGTTGCGTAGACGTTCACATAAGCGCCGTCGGGGAAGCCGGCGTCGGCGAACATCTGCGCGATCGCCTCTGCCGACTGGGGGCACTGGGGCGCGTGCTTCAAGAGGATCGTGTTGCCGATGATCAGGTTCGGCCCCGCGAAGCGGGCGACCTGGTAATAGGGAAAGTTCCACGGCATGATCCCGAGCAGGACACCGAGCGAGCTGCGGCGAACGACGGCGGACCCTTCGCCCCCGAGCAGTTCGATGGGCTCGTCGGCCATCAGAGCTTCGGCATTGTCGGCGTAGAACTCGTAGATCGAGGCGCAGAAGTCGACCTCGCCGCGAGCCTGTCCCACCGGCTTGCCCATCTCGGCGACGATGATCTCCGCGAGTTCCTTCCGCCGTTCCGAATGCAACTCGCCGACGCGCCGCACCAGCGACGCGCGATCAGCGACATTCGAAGCGTGCGACCACTCTCGGTGCGCCAGGTCCGCGGAGGCGATTGCAGCCTGCAGCGCGTCGTCGTTGATCGTCGGATATTCCTTGACCGTTTCGCCGGTCGCCGGGTCGACAACTGCGTACATGCTCGTCACTTCACTCCTCCATCGGTTGGCTCAGGCCCGACTCTACGTACATGGTGGTGCTGCAGACCGCGGTGGCGGTGATCGAACCCGCGCAACGCTCCGGATGGCGCGTTCAGATCAGGGCTCGCTCGAGCGCGCGGCGCCATGCTTCGCGGTGTGCTTCGGCGGTCGACCGATCCATTCGCGGCTCGAACGTGCCGCCGCGGCGGACAAGGCGAGCGACATCGGTCGGGGACTTCCACACGCCGACACCGAGGCCGGCGAGCGCCGCGGCCCCGAGAGCGGTGGCCTCTTGCTCCGAGGAGACCTCGACGCGCGTGCCGATGAGGTCCGCCTGGAGCTGCATCAGAAAGCCGTTCGCGCTCGCGCCGCCGTCGGCGCGCAGGACGCCGACCTCCAGTGGAAGTACATCGAGCACGTCCGCCACCTGGTGGGCGATCGCCTCGAGCGCGGCGCGCACGAGATGCGCGCCGGTCGAGCCCCGCGTCAGACCACAGATCAGTCCGCGTGCGTTTGGATCCCAGTGCGGCGAGCCCAGACCCGTCAGCGCCGGGACGAAGAACACGCCTTCCGTCGAGGGGAGTGCTGCCGCGACCTCTTCGGACTCGGCCGCGGTGGCGATCACGCCGAGCCCGTCACGCAACCACTGCAGCGCGGCGCCGCCGACGAGCACGGATCCCTCGGCCGCGAACTGGGCCGGCGCCGCCGGCGCGACCGCGGCAGCCGTCCCCAGCACACCGTTCGAGACGGGCGCGAGCCGCTCGCCGAGGTTGACGAGCACGAACGTCCCCGTGCCGTAAGTCGCTTTCGCCTCTCCGGGCGCGAAGCACGCCTGGCCGAAGAGCGCGGCCTGCTGGTCGCCGGCGATTCCGGCGATCGGCACGCCCGCCCCCAGCAGCGAGGCCTCGGCGACGATTCCCGACGAGCCGACGATGGACGGCAGCACCGACTGCTCGACGCCGAAGAGCTCGAGCAGCTCGTCGTCCCACTCGCCGGTCGCCAGATCGAGCAGCATCGTCCGCGAGGCATTCGTCGCGTCCGTGATGTGAGCCGAGCCGCCGGTCAGCTTCCAGACGAGCCACGTGTCGACCGTCCCGAAGGCGAGCTCGCGCCGCGGAATGTCCGTGCGCCCGAGGATCCATTCGAGCTTCGTCGCCGAGAAGTACGGATCCGGCACGAGGCCGGTCCGCTCCCGAATCAAATCGGCCGGCAGCTGCGCGCACCGCGCGGCAGTGCGACGGTCCTGCCACACGATGGCACGGTGGACGGGCCGACCCGAACGCCGCTCCCAGACAAGCGTCGTCTCCCGCTGGTTCGTGATCCCGATCGCGGAGAGCTCACGCGCCCGCACGCCCGCATCCGCCAGAGCGTCCGCGGCGGAGCCCTCCACGGTCGCCCAGATCTCATCCGGATCGTGCTCGACCCAGCCCGGCTGCGGAAAGTGCTGCTCGAGCGCCCGGTAACCGCGCCCCACGGGGCGGAGCCCGTCGTCGACGACAAGACACGTCGTGCCCGTCGTGCCCTGGTCGATCGCCAGAATCACTGCCCTTTAAAGGTAACGCGACGTCCTGTGGAAACCGCCGCCGCCAAAGGGACGGAAGATGACGGCTGGGTGCTAGCCGAGACGGCGTCCTAAGAGGTTGAAAGGCCACTTGGGGCGCCACTCTTCGGCCTGCACAGGCCGACCGTGATGGATCGGGAACTCAGTTTGGTAGGCAACCGCCGTGGTTCCCGGTGGGGTCTGAAGACATTGGGCGGAAGTTCGTCCGCGCCACCAGCGAGAGCGGCGACCACGACGGCTCGTGTAGAGGAGGCGCTGGCGAGCGCTCTTCATCCCGCCGCTCTCGAACTGTTCGCGGTCCAACTCAAACTGCGCCCTCCACCGCATCGCGGTCACTCACGGCCGTGTGCACCCACCCGCGCCGCGCCTACCTCGAGCGCAGACAAGCCAAAGACGAAACCCGCCGCGAAGCCCTCCGCTGTCTCAAGCGACAACGCGCTCGCACCGTCTACACCACCCTCGAAAGCGAACCCCTATTGACATAGGAGCAACACTGGCCCGGCCGAGTGACACGCTTGTCCGAGCGTTCTAGGGGGAGGGAATCGTGCGCTCGTGCCGGAGTTCCTGAGCCGCTGCGTAGGCCCGTGCCTCGGCAGCGGTGACTCTGCACGCAAGCAGTCGGTAGCGGGTTGGGCCGAAGGTCGGGATTGGTTCGAGGAGGCGACCTCGGCGCGTCAAGATCACGCAGCTTGCTGCCTGATCGTCATACCAGCGTCGCTCCTCCGAGTCGCGACGCAAAGGCGCAGGTACGACCATATGCCGCTCGTTCACCCTCACAGGCCGGCCTTTCTGTCTCAGCCTCATACGCGAGGGGCAGGCATTCGGTTTGCCGCGCCCGGCCTCAAGGTCACCCCCGAAGACCGGCTGGTAGACGATCCTGTGAACCTCGCGCTGCGTCGCAGTGCATACTCGAGCGAAGTGTCCCGTCGTCTGCAGTCGATCCTGCTGGGACTCGCGCTGTTCGTCGGGGTCGGCATCGGGGCAGCCATCGCGGCGACCCGTTCGTCGGGGACGCCGGCCTCGGGGCCTAGCTCGGCGACCGCCGAGACGGCGGACCCACAACTCGATCCCGGTGCGCGCCTCAATGCCGTCGCTCCGGACTTCACACTCACCGACCAGTTCGGAAAGCGCATCTCGTTGCGCTCGCTCCGCGGGAAGGTCGTCGTCCTCTCGTTCAACGACCCGAAATGCACGACCATCTGCCCGCTCACCACGACTGCGCTGCTTCATGCGAAGGCGCTGCTCGGCCCGGCTGCTTCCAGGGTAGAGCTGATCGGAGTCGGCGCCAACCCAGAGGCGACGCAGGTCAAGTGGGTCCGCGCCTATTCGAAGGTGCACGGGATGCTGCACAAGTGGCACTTTCTGACCGGGTCGCTCGGCGAGCTGAAGCGGGTCTGGCGTTCCTACTCCATCGACGCGGCGATCGTGAACGGCGCGATCGACCACACCCCTGCGACGTACGTGATCGGCCCGACCGGCCGGGAATCCCGGCTCTACCAGACCGCGATGGCCTACTCGAGCGTGAATCAGCTCGGATCCGAACTCGCACAGAGCATCGCCGCCCTGCTCCCGGGCCACCCGCGCCTACACGGCACGCAGTCTCTTGCCGCGCCGACCCTCTACGGCCCACGCGAGCCGGTGGCGCTGCCACGAGCAGGCGGCGGAAGCATTCGGCTCGGCCTCAGGCTCCGGGACCACACCTCGTCCTCTTCTTCGACAGCTGGGAGACCGAGGTCACCAACCTGAGCGCGCAGCTCGAAGCGCTCAACCGCTACCAGGCCGCGGCCAAGCGCAACGGGCTACCCCCGCTCGTCGCAATCGACGAGGGCGGAGTCGAAGCCTCGCCGCAGGCGCTGCCGCGCTTCCTGCACGCTCTGCCCCACCCGCTCTCCTATCCGGTCGTCGTCGACCGCAACGGCGCCGTCGCCGACGGCTACCGCGTAGAGGACTCGCCCTGGCTCGAGCTCGTGTCGAACCAAGGCCGCTTCCTCTTCTTTGAGGACCTGGCGGTCAAAGGCTGGCCCCAGCTTCGAGGCGCTGGTGCAACGGTCACGGCCGCACTCGCGCGACGATAGGGCCCGCGCGGATCTCACCGGTTGAGTGGCACTCGCAGCCCGAGACTCATCCGGGCTGCGGCGGGAGCGCGGCCTCGTAGGAGATCGCCGTCTCCTGGCTCGGCCCTCGTCTCACTTCATCAGCCGGGATCGGGCTCGGCGCGCTCTCCGCGGCAGCACGCACCGGCAAGTGGAGCCGGAACGCCGTCCCGCTGGGCAGCGGCTCGACGGAGCAGTGTCCGCCGTGAGCACGCGCGACGGCGACGACGATCGCGAGGCCGAGTCCCGCACCACCGCGCTCCCGCGTGCGCGCGCCGTCGGCACGAGCCCAGCGGTCGAAGATGCGGGGCAACGCGTCGAGCGGAACCCCGAGACCCGAGTCCGAGACCTTGATCACTACTCCGCCCACCCCGTCCGGGTATGCCGCCAGCTCGACTGTGTCGCCCGCGTCTGTGTACTTGACCGCGTTCTCGAGCAGCGCGTCGAGCGCGTCGCGCAGCGCCTCCGGATCGGCAAGGAGCTGCCCTTCGAGGTCGACGTCGAGCCGCCACGCACGCTGCGCAACTTCCGACCAGCGGATGAAGAGGTCGGAGAGGAAGGCCTCGAGATCGATCTCCTGGAAGGCGGGTCCCTGCTGTTCGGACTTAGCAAGCAGCAGCAGCCGCTCAACGATCCGCTCCATCCGGCCCAGCTCGTCGAGCGCCACCTCGAGCTCCTGGGCTTCAGGCCGCTCGCGCCGCAGCAGTTCAAGATGGCCGCGCGCAATCGTGATCGGTGTCCGCAGCTCGTGGGAGGCGTCGTGCAGGAAGTGCTCTTGCCGCTCGAGGAGCGAGGCGCGCATCTCGGCGAGGCCCTGCACCTCGTCGAGGACGGCCTGCCGGCGGCGGCCATGCCAGACGAGCCCGGCGAAGATCGTGAGCACGAGCGGGATCACGGCCGCCTCGGCCCATTCCACGTCCGAGACGATCGCAGCGATCGCGAGCGCGGCGAAAAGGCCGCCCGCGACCTCGGCCGGCCTACGTCGCAGCCAGGCGATAACCCGCATTCCGAACCGTCTCGATTGCCGCGTCCGGGCCGAGCTTCTGCCGCAGCCTGCGGACGCAGACCTCGACGACGTTCGAGCCCGGATCGAAGTCGTAACCCCAGACCTCGGCGAGCAGCCGCTCTCGGCTCAGGATCTCGCCGGCATGCACGAGCAGGTAGTGGAGCAGCCGAAACTCCCGGTCCGAGAGATCAGCGGTACGGTCGCCGACCGCTGCCTGCCGGCGCGCGACGTCGAGGACGACATTGCCGCCGCGCAGGACGTGCTCGTCGCCGAAGGTCGGCGCGCCGCGCAGCCGAACCCGGATCCGCGCCAACAGCTCGTCGAGCGAAAACGGCTTCGCGACGTAGTCGGTGGCGCCGAGCTCGAAGCCGCGCAGCTTCGTCTGCACGTCACTCGCGAGCGGAGAGAATCACGACGGGCAGCCCCGGCTTCACGCGGCGCAGCTCCCGCAGCACCTGAAGTCCGTTGAGCCCCGGCAACAGCAGGTCGAGAACGACGAGGTCCCAGCGCGCTCCGATCGCCAGGCCGAGCCCCTCGCGTCCGCCCGCGGCCGCGACGACCGTGTAACCCTCCGCCTCGAGCCCGCGGGCGAGAAACGCCTGGATTCGCGCTTCGTCCTCGATGACCAGGATGCGCATGCCGCGCGAGGAATCTACACCGGACTCCGATGACGTGTACGTGACACCGAGATGACACGTTGGTCATGAGGCGGGCGCGTCCGCAGCGCACTTGATAGGACGCAGCACGATGCGGGCTTGGATCAAGCTCCTGCTTGTCGCGGTGGCCGTTGTGGTCGCCGGCGTCGTGATCGGGTTCTACGTGTCGCACCTTACGACCCTCGCGGGCTCGCCTGCGTACACCGTCCCTGTCCACAGCGTCAACGGCCATCCTGTGGTCGACCTCGAGTTCCAGACGGTGGCCGCAGTCGGGCCGAAGTTGAGTCAGAACCCCGACTGGGTCTCGTACCTCATCAAGACGAAGGACGGCTGGAAGCGGATGACGGTCTGGGACCTGCCGGCCAACGCGACGGTCCATGTCACGTGGTTCAACTTCGACGGCGCGAGCGCTCTCCGGAACCCATATCTCGCCCGGCCGCAGGGGATAGTCGGCAATCGCGTCCTCCTCGACGGCAAACCGGTCGACAGCATCGACCCCAACAGCGCGTCGCACACGTTCGCCGTGCCGGGGCTCGGGATCATCGTCGCAGCGCCCGGCGTCGCCGACGACGCCAAGAACCAGTGCGGCTACGCCCCGTGCCCACTGACGAACGCGCATCGGACGATCAGGTTCACGTTCCACACGACAACGCCCGGCCACTACCGCTGGCAGTGCTTCGTCCCTTGCGCGGCCGGGTGGATCTTCGGCTTCGGCGGGCCGATGCAGACGATCGGCTACATGGACGGATTCCTCAACGTGAAGGCCTGATGGCGAGCGAGCCGACTACGGCAACCGCTCCAGGCGACTCGACCAATCTCGGTCTCCGGGTCGTCATCGCCTGGCTCGTCCTGAGCACGATCGCAACGCCCCTCGTAGCGATCTACGTCGGGCCGCTCATCCCGCCCGGCAACGCAAGCGTGCAGGCGCAGGGTCAGACGTTCAGCAACCAGGTGATGGTGAGCCTCATCACGCCGGTCCTCTGCCTGATGGCCGTCTTCTTCGTCTACGGACTCATCAAGTTCCACGCCCACCGAAGCGAGCCGGTACTCGACGGCCCGCCGCTCCGAAACGACTCCCGAATCCAACTGCTTTGGCTGGTGATCACGACGGCCATGGTGCTCTTCCTTGCAGGTTTCGGGACGTACGAGCTGCTCCAGGACGGCGCCGGCGGCGGTCAGGGGCCGAACCCGATCGCTCTTCCGGCCCATCACCACACCGCCTTTCCGGTCCAGGTGATCGGCCAGCAGTGGGAGTTCACGTACCGCTACCCCACGCTCGGCGGGATGGAGTCGAACCAACTCGTGCTGCCTGAGAAGACGCTCATCGTCTTCCATGTGACGTCGCTCGACGTCATCCACTCCTTCTGGGCCTACCAGCTGGGCGTGAAGGCCGACGCGAATCCGGGTGTCGACAATGTCGCCTACGTCACGACGAAAGGCCCGCTGACGTTCAACGTCCGATGCGCCGAGCTCTGCGGGCTCTGGCACGGCTACATGTTCAACAACGGCTTCGTCGTGAGCCACAAGGCGTTCACGCACTGGGCCGCACATGCGCAGGCGATCTACCGCCCGATCAAGCCGTACGTGAACAGGCCGGTGGACAAGGGCGGAGCCCCGTTCTCGCTCACCTACCTTCCCGAGCCCACGAGGAGAGCCGGATGACCGACGCCGCCGTCACCGCGCCGACCCCCCCGCTCTGGCGCCGCCTGATCGGCTTCAACTTCGTCACCGCGCTCATCCTCGGCGTCGGCGGCTGGTACGTCGGCTGGTTCGGCGCCCACGCAGTGGTCGGGCCCAGCCTCGACTACTTCGGCGACATCGACTACAACGAGCTGTCGGTCTACCTCGCATACATCGGCGGCGTGATCGGTTTCCTCGTCGGCCTCGGCTTCCTCAACTATCCGGTCAAGCGGATGCTCGGCTACCCGCCGTCACTGCGCGAGAAGGAGGAGGGCGGCTGGACGCGCTACTTCAGCCTCTGCACCGACCACAAGGTCGTGGGCATCCAGTACCTCTGGGGCATCGGGCTGTTCTTCTTCATCGGCGGCCTGAACGCGATGCTGATCCGCACCGAACTGCTGACACCGCACAATCAGGTGTTCCCGGCGGGTACGTACCTGACGATCGTCGGCATGCACGGCACAATGATGATGGGGATGATGACGAGCGGGATCCTCGGCCCGTTCGCCAACTACTTCATCCCGATCATGATCGGCGCCCGGCGGATGGCCTTCCCGCGGATCGAGGCGCTCACGTTCTGGCTGCTGATGGCGGCCGGCGTGGTCCTGACCACGACCGTTTTCTTCGGCGGCTTCCCAACAGGCTGGACGGGCTACGCGCCGCTTTCGACCCAGGCCAACCCCGGGATCGACAACTACATCCTCTTCTTCGCTCTGGTCGGCCTCTCGATGACGCTGCTCGGGTTGAACATGATCGTGACCATCCTGACGATGCGCGCGCCCGGGCTTACCTGGACACGGCTGCCGATCTTCGTCTGGGGCGTTCTCTCGACCGCAGTGCTCATGGTGCTCGCCGCGCCGGTGCTGATCGCGACCCTCGGGATGACGGCGCTCGACCGGACCGCGCAAACGACGTTCTTCAACCCGGCCGGCGGCGGCAGCAGCTACCTCTACCAGAACCTGTTCTGGATGTTCGGCCACCCCGAGGTGTACATCCTCGCCTTGCCCGGCTTCGCCATCGTCCTCGAGTTGCTGCCGGTGTTTGCGCGCAAGCCGCTCTGGGGTTACCGGCTCGCCGTCTCAGGCCTGCTCGGGGTCTCGCTCCTCTCCTGGTTCGTCTGGCAGCACCACTTGTTCGTGAGCGGCATCAACGGCGACCTCCGCCCCTTCTACATGCTCTCGACGGAGCTGATCTCGATCCCGACGGGGTTCACGTTCCTCTGCGGGATGATGACCCTCTGGCGCGGCCACATCCGCTACACGGTGCCGATGCTCTTCTGCCTCGCGTGGTTCTTCAATTTCCTGATCGGAGGGCTGTCCGGCGTCTTCCTCTCCGACGTGCCCAGCGACGTGACGACCCACGGGAGCTTCTTCGTGATGGCGCATTTCCACTACACGATCATGGGCGGCCTCGTCTTCACGTTCTTCGCGGCGATCTACTACTGGGTACCGAAGATGACCGGCTGGGAGTTGAACGAGCGGCTCGGGAAGATCCACTTCTGGACGATGTTCATCTTCTTCAACTCGGCGTTCGGGGTGCTCTTCGCCGTCGGTTTCCTCGGCCAGCCGCGGCGCGCCGTGACCTATGCGAGCAATCTCCAGTTCCTCAACGACTGGGTCTCGATCTCGGCGTTCCTCCTCGGAGCCTCGATGCTGGTCTTCCTCTTCAACCTCGTCTGGTCGCTCGCGTTCGTGAAGAAGCCGGCCGAGGCGAACCCGTGGGGGTCGCGCTCGATCGAGTTCCAGCTCCCGTCACCGGTGCCGGTGCACAACTTCGACCGGATTCCCGTCTTCTCCAGCGATCCATACGGCTACGGCGAGGGGCCGATGCCGTCCCTGACGCCGGCCGGGGCGCCGGCGGGGAGGGAGTGATGGTCGAGCCGCTCGTCTCCGGAGGCACGGGCTATGAAGTCGTCGAGGAGGAGCCGCCCGAGATTCTTGGACGCAACCTCGTGTCGGCGAGCTACCTGCTGGCGAGCGCCACCGCGTTCTTCTTCGTCGGCTTCCTCTTCGCGTACTTCTACCTCCGCTCGCTCAACAACGGCGGGATGTGGAAGCCCAAGGGCGTCGACGCATCGGTGGGCTGGGGAACGGCGGTCGTGGCGTGCTTCGTGCTGAGCGCCCTTATGGTGCGGCTCGGGCTAGCCGATCACCGTGCGCTGCGGCGCAGGCAGTGGCGGATCAAGGGGCTGGTGGCACTGCTCATCGGAGTCGTCGGGCTCGTGCTCCAGGTGCTCGCCTGGACGCATGAGGGCTTCGGCCCGGCGGACGGCGGCTTCGCGAGCGTCTACTTCGGCTGGACGGCGTTCGTCTTCCTCTTCGTGCTCGGAACGCTCGTCTGGCTCGAGATGACCCTGGCCACGTCTTTGCGGTACAGCAGGGTCGAAGGCGGCGCACCACCGCCGGGTGAGGCGTCCGGCGACCCCCATCGCGAGGCCCACGACATCCGCGATCCTCTCTCGCTCGTTCGCGCGGAGCTCGTCGGGCTCAGCTTCTACTGGACGTTCCTCGCAGCGATCGCTGTCGTGACCTGGATCGTCCTGTACTTGATCTAGATGGATCCGCTACCCCTCGTCGTCTGCGGGACTGCCGCGACTCTCTACGCCCTGGGCCGGCGCGGAAGACTGCGGCTTTGGCGCGAGGTGAGCTTCTACAGCGGCGTTGCGCTCGCATTCGTCGTCCTCGAACCACCGTTCGACACGTGGGCGGACACGTGGCTCTCGGCCCACATGACGCAGCACGCCGTGCTCATGACGATCGTCCCGCCACTCGTCGTACTCGGCCGACCGTGGCCCCGCATGTGGCTGCCGTTTCCACTGCCCGCGCGGCGTGTAGTTGGAGGCGCGTTGTCGCGCTCGCCCTCCTTCCGCCGCGGCGCCGGCTTTCTGAAGCGCCCATGGGTGGCACTCGCAGTGCAGTCGGCGATGGTGGCGCTCTGGCACGTGCCGCAGCTCTATGACGCGGCTGCGCGAAACCAGTGGATCCATGTCCTGGAGCACGTCTGCTTCGTCGCACCCGCGCTCGTCTTCTGGGGCGCGCTGCTCGACGCGCCGCCGGTGCGTGCACGCGTCGACGATCTGCAGCGCTCCCTCTGCTTCGCCGCCGCGATGATCCCGATGTGGATCCTGGCGATCGTGCTCGCATTTGCCCCGGCGCCGATCTACGCCGCGTATCCGTCGATGACGGACCAGCAGCTGGCCGCCGGGGTCATGTGGGTCCCGGGATCCTTCACCTATTTCGTCGCCGCATTCTTCTTCTTCTACCGCTGGCTCGAGCCCGGCCGGTCTGATGTGCCGACGTCCCTCGAGCCCAGACCTGAGGAGCTCTCATGGACGTGACCGCCTCCTTCCTCGCCGGCTCGATCCTCGGCTGGGCATTGCCGCTCGCCCTGCTCATCGCAGTCCTGGTGTGGTGGATGATCGTCCTGCGCCGCCGCGGCAACGAGGATGCGTAGCTACCCGCTGCGGAGGTCGACAACTGACGGGCGGCCGCGGCGGACGATCTTGAGCACATCCCACATGCGTGCGGTCTCGTGCCCGGGCACGAGACACGCGAAGCGGTAGACACCCCTCCTGCTCGCACGGAACGTGAAGCGCGCGGTGTGCCCCGCCTCGAGGCCGAGCCGCGGCTGCGCGATCTCGGCTCCACGGAACGCCGGCGTTGCAGAGTTCGCGCCGCGAACGACCGCGCACGAGTGCCGCAGCGGACCGCGGTTCGTGCACACGACGCGCACCGTCCATCCTTGCGGCACCGTCCACATCAGGTACTGCGAGTAACCGTCGAAGTTGAAGCCGTTGTTCTCCCCGTCATAGGACGCGATCAAGGTGATCGTGACGCGATGCCGGTGAGCGTCGACCGAGAGAAACCTGTGCGGCGGCGCAGGCGACTTCGCCGCGAGGGCGAGAGCTACGGCGGCTACCTCGAGCACGCCTCCAGCATCGCAGAACGAAGCTAGCTATCGCTCACGCAAGAGAATGTCTATGGCCAAGAGCACGCCCGAGATCCGGCCTGGCGGGTACCCCAAGCTGCGGCCACTGGCTCCGGAATGGACCCCCCACTTATGGACCCTGGCGTCGAACGCTGCCTGATCGCTCGGGATCGTCGAGGTCGCGCTGATCGTGGGACGGTCTTTAGTCCGACCACCAGTCGTCGACGCGGACGCCGTCGCCGTCCTCCGGACGGTCGGACCCGATCGCGAGCAATTCCAGACCGTCCGAGCCGCCCTCGAAGGCGCGAACCGTGCTCGGCGCAACGCGGACCGTGTCCCACTGCCGTAGCTCGAGAACCTCGTCGTCGAGCTTGACCCGACCGGAACCGCCGACCACGACGTAGACCTCTTCCTGCTCGCGATGGCTGTGCCCCATCCGGCTCCGGTAGCCCGACCCATACCGGAAGAGGCTCACCCCGAGATGCTCCGAGTCGAGATGCTTGCGCGCGAAGCGCGCCTCCACCTCGCCCGACCCCCCGGCCTCGATCTCCTTCAGATTGATCTTCGTGTAGGCACCCATCCGTCCCTCCCGCGTGTCGGAATGTCCAGGCCCCTACATTCGCTTACGTCGCACAGGCTGGGTCGACCATGACCTTCATCCAACTGACCCGTTGGGCCAAGTGGCCGATCTGCTTCGCCACTAGCAACGAACTCGGGCAAAAGCCTGGAGGTTGAGGAGGACGCTCGTCCGAAGGGTCGACGGCGGTCGCATATCGTCCCGTACATGGCGGAGGATTGACCCAGAGTGCAGATCGCGCTCGCGCTGCTGCTCACGATCGTCTCGACCTGCGCCCTCGACCTCGGGTATCTACTCCAGCACGGCGTCGTGGCGAACCTGCCGCCGCTCTCGCTGCGCAGGCCGATCGCTTCTGCGCGCTCACTGCTCAGCGAGCCGCGCTGGCTCACCGGGTCCGGGATCCAGGTGGGCGGCTTCGTCCTCTATGTCGTCGCGCTCGCGCTCGCACCGCTTTCGCTCGTGCAGGCGACCGCGGCCGGCGGGATCGGGATCCTCGCGATCATGGTCTCGCGAATCACGCACGTCGCGCTGACCAGATCCGAGAAGATCGGAGCCGCTGTCTCGGTGCTCGGCCTGGCTCTGCTCGGCGTCTCCCTCTTCTCCGCCCACGGCGAGGGAAGCGGGGCGACGCAGGTCTGGGTCGCGATCTGGCTCGGGGCCTCGGCGGTCGGCGCGATCCTGTGCATCGTGCTGCTCGCACGGGCGATCGGGCGCGCACCCGCATGGGGCATTGCCGCCGGGATCTTCTTTGCCGCCGGGGACGTGGCGACCAAGATGGCCGTCTCCGGCGGGCTCGCGAACGTTGCCTTCCTCGCCTGCCTGATCGTCTTCTACGGCGCCGGAACGGCCGTCCTCCAAGCAGCCTTCCAGCGTGGTGGCGCGCTGACGACGGCCGGCCTCTCGACGCTGCTGACGAACGCGCTGCCGATCGCCGCCGGCATGGCGCTCTTCCACGAGCCACTCCCCTCCGGGCTGGTCGGCGTCTTTCGCGTCGCAGCGTTCGCAGCAGTCGTCGTCGGGGCGGTGCTGCTCGCTGCGCGTAACAAAGAGGCCGAGCCGCATCCGTCCGAGCAGGAGTTGAGTCGCTTCAAGCCGATCGTGAGCTGAGCTTCGGCTCAGGAGTTCCAACGCGGCCGTAGACGAGCGGCCGATCCTGTCGAATGTTCGTCTAGCGTGTGTAGAGTGATCGTGTGAGCGTTGAGCAGGGGGCGCTTCGGATCGGCGAGTTTGCGCGGCGCACGGGGGTCAGCCCGGAGCTGCTGCGGGCGTGGGAGCGCCGTTACGGGCTGCTCCAGCCAATCCGCTCGGCAGGCGGCTTTCGCCTCTACACGGCGGAGGACGCCGATCGCGTCGCCCGCATGCAGCAGGGGCTCGAGCAGGGGCTGTCGGCCGCCGAATCGGCGCGCCGCACGCTCGCGGACGCGCGTCCCGCCGAGGGCCTGCTGGAGGACGAGCGTGGCCGCCTGCTGTCGGCGGTGGCGGCCTACGACGAGACGGCTGTGCACGCGTGTCCTCGACGAGGCGCTGGCCGCATTCTCGCTCGAGACCGTTCTGCGCGAGTTGATCCTGCCGTCGCTCCGCGAGGTCGGCGAGGAGTGGGAGCGCGGCGAGCTCGAAGTCGGGCAGGAGCATTTCGCGAGCAACCTCATCCGCGAGCGGCTGCTCGGCCTCGGCCGTCTGTGGGGCCGCGGCGGCGGTCCACTGGCGATTCTCGCCTGCGCACCCGGCGAGCGACACGACATCGGCCTGATCGCCTTCGGGCTCCTGCTTCGCTCACACGGCTGGCGGCTGCTCTTCCTCGGCGCCGACACGCCCCTGGAGACGCTCGAGCGCGCCGTCGCCGTCAACCCGGCTCGGCTCGTCGTCGTCGTGAGCGTGGATTCCGCCCGGCTGGAGGCGGAACGCAGCCGTCTCCGCCGGCTGGCCCGCAGCGCGCCTCTCGTGCTTTCCGGTTCCGGCGCCACCGAGGAGCTCTGCGCACGGCTGCGCGTCGAGCGTCTCGACGGCGACCTCGTCGCAGCAGCTGCCGAGGTGGCACGGAGAGGAAGCGGGCGCTGATCGTGCAGGCGGGATGACCGCGATTCTCCTGTCCTTTCTCCTCGCGCTCGCGGTCAACGGCGCGTTCTTCGCGTTCGCCGCCGTCCGGAAGACGGACGTCGTCACCGACCTCTCGTACAGCCTCACCTTCGCGCTGCTCGCGGTCGTCCTCCTCTTCACGGGTGCGCGGGAGCCGGTACAGCTCGTCGCCTCGCTGCTCGTCCTCGCGTGGGCGGTGCGACTGGGCGGCTATCTGCTCCGGCGGATCCTGCGGATGAAGGTCGACCACCGCTTCGACGGGATGCGAGACGACCCGCTGCGCTTCGCCCGCTTCTGGCTGCTGCAGGCGATCACCGTCGCGGTCGTGATGCTCCCGGTTTCCTACCTCCTCGACCGCAACCATCCACCCCGCCTCGGCGCGTGGGCGATCGCCGGCGCCTGTATCTGGCTCGCCGGCTTCGTTCTCGAAACGGTTGCCGACGCGCAGAAGTCGGCGTTCAAGGCGAAGGACGAGAACCGCCGGCGGTTCATCGCGAGCGGCCTCTGGCGCTACTCGCGCCACCCGAACTACTTCGGGGAGATGCTCGTCTGGTGGGGTCTGTTCGTCTACGCGATCCCCGTCCTCCACGGCGCCGCGTTCGCGGTCGTCGTGGGGCCGGTGTTCATCACCCTGCTGCTGCTGTTCGTGAGCGGGATCCCGCTGCTCGAGCGGAGCGCCGACGAGAGGCACGGCGGCGATCCCGCCTACCGCGACTACAAGCGCCGCACGAGCATCCTCGTCCCGCTCCCGCCTCGGGGCTAGGCGCCGGCCGCCTGCTTCGCGAAGCGGTAGTGGGAGACGAGCCACTCCGTCCCGGCGCCGTAGCCCCAGAGCTCGGCGCAGGCGAGGAAGAAGACGCGCCAGTTCGCGGCCCAGCGGCGGCCGACGACGCGCTCCACCGCGGCGCGGTTCGCGTCCAGCCGCTCGAGCCAGGCCTCGGCGGTGCGGGCGTAGTGGAGCCCGGAGACGCGCCAGTGCTGCTCGAGGGCGAAGTCGCGGTCGAAGCGCGGTAGCAGGTCGTCCGAGGGCATCGTCCCCCCGGTGAAGAAGCGCCGCGCCATCCAGCCGTCCTCGTAGGGATACGCGAAGCGATCGTGCGAGAAGACGTGACAGAAGAAGCGGCCGTCCGGCTCGAGCCAGCCCGCGATCCGCGCGAAGAGCGCCTCGTAGTTGCGCATGTGCTCGAGCATCTCGACCGACAGGATCCGGTCGAACCTCTCCCCCAGCTCGAGCGTGTTCACGTCGGCGGTCCTGACCCGGACGTTCGGCAGCCGCAGCGACTCGATCCACGCGCGCTGCGGCCGCGAGTTTGAGACTGCGACGATCCGCGACCTCGGATAGTGCTCCGCCAGCCAGCCGGTCAAGGATCCCCACCCGCAGCCGAGGTCGAGCAGCGTCATCCCGTCCTCGACGCCGGCCCGCTCGCATGTCAGGGCAAGCATCGCCTCCTCTGCCCGCGCCAGGGTCTCGGTGCCTTCCGGCCAGAGGCAGGCGCTGTACTTGAGGCGAGGGCCGAGGACGAGCCGGAAGAACTCGGCGGGAACCTCGTAGTGCTGTTCGTTCGCCTTCTCGACCTGTTCGGCGATCGGCGAGCGGCGCAGATGTTCGGCGAACGCGTCCGCGAAGCCGGCCGGGCGCCTGCGCTCGCGGCGGAGCCGCGTCGCGCATACGGCGCGGATCCCGGCCCGCAGCAGGGGATCCGGGATTCGGCCCGACTCGAGGGCCCGGTCGACGGCCGCTACGCCGGCCACGCCGTCACCGTCTCCTCGAGCTGCGCCGTCAGCGATCGAGCTGCGGCCACGGTCGGACGCGCGACGGCGACGCGGAACGGCTCGCCGACCTCGATCCGGACCCGGGTCGGGCGCGGCAGCGGGCGCGTCCCGGAGAGACGAACCGGCACGAGCGGCGCACCCGTGACGAGTGCGAGGCGTGCCGCGCCGCGATGCCAGCCGTTCTGACGCTCCGGCTTCGAGGTGCCCTGCGGGAAGATCCCGAGCAGGGCGCCACGGCCGAGCAGCCTCGCCGCCTCCGAGATCGCGGTGCGGTCACCGCTGCCACGCTCGACGGGAAAGGCATTCAGCGAGCGGAGCAGCGCCGCGACCGGCCGCAGCCGAAAGAGCTCGACCTTGGCCATGTAGTGAATCTCGCGACTCGTGACGAGGCCGAGGATGAACGGATCCCAGATCGAGGCGTGGTTCGCAGCAAGGATCGCCGGGCCGCTCTCCGGGATGCGCTCCGCGCCGACGACCTCCACGTGGTACACGCGCCCGAGCAGCCCCCGGAAGCCGCTGCGGTGGAGGAAGTCGTACGCGTTCACCCGCAGCTCCCAGGCCGGGCGAGGAGGAGTTGCACGTCGCGGAGCGCCCGCATGCGGAACGCTGCCTCGCAGAACGCGAGATAGAAGTCCCAGGTTCGTTCGAAGCGGCGGTCGTAGCCGAGCCGCCGTACGTCCTCGCCGCGCGCGTGGAAGCTGGCCCGCCAGCGGCGCAGCGTCTCGGCGTAGTGCTCGCCGATCTCGTCGACGCCGTAGATGCCGAGTCGCGAGTGTCTCGTGGCGGCACGGGTAAGCGCCTCAAGCGAAGGAATCAGGCAGCCGGGAAAGACATAGCGCTCGATCCAGTCGGGGGTCCGGCGGTAACGGTCCCAGCGCTGCTCGGGGACGAGGATCGTCTGCACGGCCGCGCGGCCGCCAGGCGCGAGCACGCGGTCGATCGTCGCGAAGAAGGTTCCGAACTGGTCGGCTCCGATCGCCTCCAACATCTCGATCGACACAACCTTGGTATATCCACCGGCGACCCGGCGGTAGTCCTCCTCGAGGATCTCGACCGGCAGGCCGCGCGTGCGCTCGCGCGCGACGACAGCCTGCTCCCGCGAGATCGTGATGCCGGTGACGCGGCAGCCACGCGTCTCGGCTGCATGGCGCGCGAAGCTTCCCCAGCCGCAGCCGATCTCGAGGACGTGATCTTCCGGGCCGAGCTCGAGCAGCCGGCAGAGCTGTTCGAGCTTTGCCGTCTGCGCCTCCGCGAGCGTGACCTCTGGCTGCTCGAAGATGGCGCAGGAGTAGGTCATCGTCTCGTCGAGCATGAGCGCGAACAGTTCGTTGCCGAGGTCGTAGTGGTAGGCGATGTTGCGGCGCGACCGGGTGAAGCCGTTGCGGCGGTGCAGGCGGGGCCGGAGCTCGAGCAGCCTACGCAGGCGCGCGTGGCGCTCCGCTGCTGCGTCAGCGTTTCGCAGCAGGAGCTCGAAGAACGCGACGAGGTCGTCGGCGTCCCACTCGCCCGCGGTGTACGACTCACCGAGTCCGAGCTTGCCCCGCGTCGCGATCCGGCCGAAGAAGGCGCGCTCGTGGATCGACAGCCGGATCGGGGCGCCGGCGCCGTAGCGGCGCAGCTCGCCGCCGGGTAGCTCCACTTCGAGCGTGCCGCCCTCCAGCCCCGCCAGGCTGCGCTCGAGCAGCGGGAGCGCGAGTCGCTCGAGGCTGCGGCGGCCGGCGGGGGCCGGTTCGGCGCGCACGCTCACCGGTTCACGCTCCCCTCCCCGGGGACGAACGGCGGCTTGTGATGGAACGGCACCCGCTTCAGCCAGAGCCGCAACGCCTGCCAGTGGATGAGCAAGGTCACCTGCAGCGGCTGCAGCGGGTAGCGAAGGAGGAGACCGGCGAGCGAGCGGTTGGTCAGCTCCCGCCGGCGTCCCTGCAGCACCGCCGTGAGCGGCCGCGCGCCGCCGTCGTCCCGCACGTGGATCCGCGCCCAGACCTCTTCGCCGGGCTGCGAGAACGCGTACTCGTAGCTCGCATCGAGCCCGAAGAAGGGTGAGACGTGCAGCCGCTTGCGGTGCTCGTACCGGAGCTGCGGGCCGCGGAGCACCTCGGGCAGCCGCTCGCCGAAGGTGTTGTTCAGCTCCGCGACCATGCAGGCGAGCGAGCCGTCGCCCCGGTAGCACCAGTAGAAGCTGACCGGGTTGAAGACGTAGCCGAGCACGCGGGGCTGTGTCAGCATCAGGACGCGCTCGATCGCCGGGTCGCCGGCGAGCTCGACGACGGCCTGCTTCAACGGCGTCGTGCCGTCGAAGTGGTCGCGGTCGCGGAGCGAGACGACATTCGGCCGGTTGAGCGAGAAGAGCCGCAGCCGCCGCTCGAGCCGGGGCAGCTCGTCCAGGTCGAACAGCCAGAACGAAACCGGATAGCGGAACACGTTGCGCGCCGGCGTCCGCCGCGCGTGCACGAGCGTTCCAGTGTAGACCGCCGATCTCACCATTCCACCCCGAGCGCGCGGGCCACGGCGACGCCGCTCGCGAGCCCGTCCTCGTGGAAGCCGTTCCCGAAGTAGGCACCGGCGAAGTGCGTCCGGCCGCCGGAGAGCAGCGGCAGCTCCGACTGCGCACGCAGCGTCGCCAGCGTGTAGAGCGGGTGCTCGTAGGAGAAGCGCTCGAGCACATGCTCCTCGGGGACCTCCTGGTTCAGCGTCACGCAGTAGTCGCGATCGGTCTCCAGCGCCTGGAGACGGTTCAGGTGGTACGTGACGGTCGGACGGCCGTCCTCGCCGAGGCGGTAGTTCCACGCCGCGCGAGCCCGGGTCGTGTGCGGCAGAAACCGGGCGTCCGTGTGCAGCACCGCCGCGTTGGTGGTGTACGCGAAGCCACCGAGCACGCGCCGCTCGTCCGCGGTCGGGTCCTCGAGCAGCGCAAGCGCCTGGTCGGCATGCGTCGCGACGACGACGCGATCGAAGCGCTCTGTCTTGTCGCCCGCCATCCGCAGCTCGACGCCGTCGGGAGTGCGTCTGATGGAGCGCACGCGGCGCTCGGTGTGCAGCCGGCTGCCGAGCCGGTCGGCGATTGCGTCGACGTAGCAGCGGCTGCCGCCGGAGACCGTCCGCCAGCGGAAGCGCCCGAGGCCGAGCATGCCGTGATTGTCGAAGAAGCGGATCGCGTACGCAGCCGGGAACTCGAGGGCGCGCGCGGGTGCCGTCGACCACAGCGCGGAGGTCAGGGGCACGAGGAAGTGACGGCGGAATCGTTCCGAATACCCGTTGGCGTCGAGGTAGTCGCCGAGCGAGGTCGACTCGTCTTCCGGCCTCGCCGTCCGCAGCCAACGGGCGATCTCCCAGAGCAGGGCCAGGAATCCCGGGCTCGTCGCGTTGGCCGGCTGCGCGAACGGCCGCCGGCCCGAGTATTCGAGCCCGCAGCCGCTGCAGCTGACCGAGAACGACATGTCCGACTCGTGCGTCGCAACCCCGAGCTCCCCGAACAGCCGGCAGAGCAGCGGGTAGTTGCGCGTGTTGTGGACGAGAAAACCCGTGTCGAGCGCGAGCCCGTCGTGGACGACCGTGTTTGCGTGCCCGCCCGGGCGGCTATCGCTCTCGAACACCTGCACGTCGTGCGCCCGCTCGAGCAGGTACGCCGCACCCAGCCCGGACACACCGCTACCGACAACTGCGATCCTCATCAACCGTTTTTCGCCCAGCGGCGAATATCGGTTGGCCGTGCACGACTCCCGACCACGCTGTTACTCTGGACAAACATTGGACGAAACTTATACCACGTCGCCAAGGATAGGCACGGTCCGGACCGGCACGAGCCGAATCAGCCAGGTCGTCACGCTGATCGCGGTTCTCGTCCCGCCGCTCGGACTGCTCTCGGCGATGGGACTGCTCTGGGGCGTCGCCTTCCACTGGGTCGACCTCGCCCTGCTCGCCGGCTTCTATGTCGTCTGCGCGTTCGGGACGACGATCGGCTTCCACCGCTACTTCACCCACCGCGGCTTCGAGGCGCGCCCGTCGGTGAAGGCGACGCTTGCGATCCTGGGCTGCATGACGATGCAGGGCCCGGTCACCCAGTGGGTGACCGACCACCGCAAGCACCACGCACTGTCCGACAAGCCCGGCGATCCTCACTCGCCCCACGTCGGCCACGGCGACGGCGCGCTCGGCGCGGTCCGGGGCTTCGTTCACGCCCACGTCGGCTGGCTCTTCTCCAACCTCGGCATGGAGCAGGGACGCGAGTACGCCAAGGACCTCTACGAGGACCGCCTCATCCGCGGGATCGACCGCGCCTACCTGCTCTGGGTCGTGCTGACGCTCGCACTCCCGTTCGCGATCGGCTACGCGATCGGCGGGACGACGGCCGCCGGCGTCGAGGCGCTGATCTGGGGCGGCCTCGTCCGCATCTTCCTCTACCAGCACGCAACCTTCAGCGTGAACTCGATCTGCCACATGTTCGGCCGGCAGGACTATCGCTCACGCGACGAGGCGCGCAACAACTGGCTCGTCGCGCTGCTCGTCTTCGGCGAGGGCTGGCACAACAACCACCACGCCTTCCCCGCCTCGGCCCGCCACGGGCTCGACCGACGCCAGATCGACGTCTCCTGGTGGATCATCCGCGGACTCGGGAAGCTCGGTCTCGTCTGGAACATCAAGGTGCCGGACACCGCGCAGCTCGACCGGCGTCGCCTTCAGAACGTCGCGAGCTGAGCCTCGACTCGTTTCGCCCACTCGCGGGCGCGCGGCAGCGGGACCGCGGGGCCCCAATGTGCCCGCAGCGCGATCCCGTGCAACGCGCCGTGAATCAACTCGTAGGTCCCCTCCACGCCGAGGCCGCGTGCACGCTCGAAGCCGCGCCTCGACGACTCCGGCGAGACGCCCGGAATCCCCGGCAGCCAGCGGTCGAGCGAGCCATGCAGGACATCGAGGCGGCGCCCGCGCAACGTCTCGAGGGCGAGCCGGTCGGGGATCCACGGTGCCAGCCCGAGCACACGCTCGACCGACGGCTCGTCCGCCGACCCGATCGCGACCGCGCCGCCCATCGAGAACCCCACCAGCATCGTCCGCTCGCCCCCCGCCTCGCGCACCGCCGCCCGCGCATCGGCGATACACCGATCCAGGTGACGCCACGACTTGACGCGATACCGCACCTCGACGAAACGGAGCTGGGGAAAGCGCGGCGCCAACCGGCGCACGAGCCACTCGAGCGACGCGCTCCACGTCCCCTCGACCTCCCCGGCCTGACCACCGTTGACGCACACGACGGTGTCGCGGCCTCGCCCTGTCACCCGCATCTCCGCGCCGGTCGACAGGGTTGTCGCGCTCACCCGGTCGGCGTGATCGGACGGCAAATCGCTCACTGTCGGCGATCGTACGCACGCCGAGGCGGCGCAGTGCTCCGGCGCGAGCCTCCTCGTCTGGGCTCTGCGGGAACACCTAAGATCGCCGGGGCATGAGCTTCGACGGGACTTCCGTGCAGAACGCGATCTACACGGGCGGTGCCGAATGGCCGATCACGCCGGGCGAGTGGGAGAGCCGGGCCGAGGAGGCTCTCGATCCCGACGCGTTCGGCTACATCGCCGGCGGGGCGGGCGCCGAGCTGACGATGCGGGCCAACCGCGAGGCGTTCGAACGGCGACGCCTGCGGCCGAGGATGCTGACCGGGAACCGCGAGCGCGACCTGTCGGTCGAGGTCCTCGGGACGCGCTCGGCTGCGCCGTTCCTGCTCGCGCCCGTCGGTGTCCTCAGCATCGCGCATCCGGAGGGCGAGCTGGCCTGCGCTCGCGCCGCAGCCGCTGCGGGCGTGCCGTTCATCCTCTCGAGCGCCGCCTCGCACTCGATCGAGGAGATCGCCGAAGCGATGGGTGACGCGCCGCGCTGGTTCCAGCTGTACTGGAGCAACGACCGCGACGTCGCGTCGAGCTTCGTCGACCGCGCCGCGAGGGCCGGCTACGGCGCAATCGTCCTGACCCTCGACACGCTGATCCTCGGCTGGCGCCCGCGCGACCTGGCGCGCGCGTACCTGCCGTTCCTCAGCGGCCAGGGCTGCGCGCAGTACTTCACCGACCCGGTCTTCCTGCCGCGCCTCGAGAAGCCGCCTGAGGAGGATCTGCCGGCCGCGGCGGCGGCGATGCTCTCGACCTTCCCCAACCTCGGGCTCACGTGGGAGGACCTCGAGTGGCTCCGCGGGCAGGTCGAGCTGCCGCTGCTGGTCAAGGGCGTCCTGACCGCCGAGGACGCCGTTCGCGCACTGGACTGCGGCGTCGACGGGATCATCGTCTCGAACCACGGCGGCCGCCAGGTCGACGGCGCCGTCGCGGCGCTCGACGCCTACGTCGAGGTGCGCGCGGCGCTCGGCCCCGACGCAACTGTGCTCGTCGACGGCGGGATCCGAACCGGAGCCGACGTCCTCAAGGCGATGGCGCTCGGCGCCGACGCCGTGCTCGTCGGCCGACCGTACGCGTACGGGCTCGCCGCCGGCGGCCAGGCGGGCGTCGAGGCAGTGATCAGGCAACTGCTCGCCGAGACGGACATCACGCTCGCACTCCTCGGCGGCCGAACCGCCCGCGATCTCGACCCGACGTTCCTCGCCGGGTGACCGCAACGGCGCGCCGCGTCCTCATCACCGGCGCCTCGTCCGGGATCGGAGAGGCGAGCGCACTCCGGCTGGCCCGAGCCGGCTGGCGCGTGCTCGCGGGCGTCCGCGCGGCCGCCGACGGCGACCGTCTGCGCGCCGCGCGGAGGCGAACGGCTGGAGCCGGTGACGATCGACGTCACCGAGCCCGCGACGATCGCCGCCGTCGCCGACCAGCTCGGAGACGAGCCTCTCGACGGCCTCGTCAACAACGCCGGGACGGCGTTCGTGATGCCGCTCGAGTTCCTCCCGCTCGACGAGCTCCGCGGCCAGCTCGAGGTGAACCTCGTCGGCCATGTCGCGGTCACCCAGGCGTTGCTGCCCAACCTCCGCGCGGCTCGCGGTCGCATCGTGAACGTCGGGTCGATCGCCGGCCGCAGCGCCCTGCCGTTCCTCGGCGCCTACGCGGCGTCGAAACATGCGCTCGAAGCCTTCACAGACTCGCTGCGAGTCGAGCTGCGCCCCTCCGGGATCACCGTGACCGTGATCGAGCCGGGGACGATCGCGACACCGATCTGGCGCAAGGGCGGCGAACGCTTCCAGGAGCTCACGGCCGAACTGCCGCCGGAGCTCGGCCGCCTCTACGGCGAGCGCATGGCGGCGTTCCGCGAAGCGGCTGCCGCCGCGGGCCGGCGCGCCGAGCCGGCAGACGACGTCGCAATCGTCGTCGAGCGCGCCCTCACGGCCGAGCGGCCCAAGGCTCGCTACGTGGTCGGCCGCGACGCGAGGCGACGGGCGTTGATCGAGCGACTCCCCTCCGGTCTACGCGACCGCGTATACGAGCGCGTCCTCCTCGGCGCTCGAGACGCCTAGCGCACTGCCGTAACCAAACCACTGGGGCTTGCGCTCTTGCGCGACGGGTCGTATTTTCAGATAGGGAAACAGAGTCCGTTGCGGCACGGACGTGAGGGGAGGCCCGATGAGCACCGTGCTCGCACGACTCCGGCCCGGCCACGTCGACGGAGACGCCGCAGCAGTCCGCCAGCAGAAGGAACACCGAGATGGGCAGCAGGTGACGTTTCCCGACCTCACCTGGGACCACTTCCATTGGGAACAGCAGAGGCGCACGGGGCAGTCCACCCACCCGGAGGCCGCACGCCGCTATCGCAGGACGAGAGCCGCCTTCGAGAGCAGGTACGGCGAGATCATCGGCGAGTACTGGTCGATCATGGAGCCGTCCGGGGTCGCACTCACGCACAAGAAGGCGCCGCTCCTGCTGAGCCCGATCATCGACGAGAGGCGCCAGTTCCACCGCTGCACCGACTGGGTGACCCGCCACAACGCGCCGCTGGCGGACGTGCTGTTCGACTGCGAGAACCTCGCGATCCGCATCACCGAGGTGCTGAGGTACACGAGCGAGAGCATCGGCCTGAAGAGGATCATGGCCGTGGCGAGCCACGTGCTCGGGGCGATCGACCGCGGTGAAGGCGAGGTGGCCGAGGCCGACGCAGAGCACATCGCCGCCGAGGAGAACGTCGAGCTCCGGGACATCCGCAACTACTACCGCCGAGCGGGCGTGCGGATCGGCCTCACGGTCTACACGCAAGGGATGATCATCGGGCTGTTCCTGATCGCCGTGCTGCTCGCGCTCGCCGTCACGATCTTCCTGCTCTGGAGCTCGACCAAGTGGGACGCCTTCGACGGCCGGATCGTGATCTCGGTCGCCGCCGGCGCCCTCGGGGCGTTCGTCAGCGTCCTGCAGCGAATCTCATCGGAGAAGACCAAGTTCACGGTCCACTACGACCTCGGGAAGCGCACCCTGATCATGCTCGGGAGCTACAGGCCGGTTCTGGGAGCGGTCTTCGGCGTCTTCACCTACTTCGTGCTCGCCAGCGGGATTCTCCAGACGAAGTCGCCGGCCGACGCCAGGACAGCCTTGTACTACTACGGCTCACTCGCCTTCGTCGCCGGCTTCAGCGAGCGCTTCACACAGGTGCTGGCCAAGAGCGTCGAGGGCCTGGTGCCCGCTCAGGGAACGACGGGCGATTCGGGAGCCGGATCAGGGGACGCCGACGACGAGGAGACGCCGGGGCGAAGGTCCCAGTAGCGGTTGAGAGCACCCTGGGTCTTGACCGTCCAGACGAACCAGCCGACGAGCGGCAGGAGGATCCACAGCCCCGTCCAGCCGGTCATCGGTGCCGGACGCCCGTCGGAGCGATACATGCTCCCGATCTCCGACGGCAGGACGAACCAGTTGACCGGGTTGAAGACGATCGCGATCAGCAGGCCGAGGATGCCGCCGATGCCGTTGCCGGTGTGGCGCTTCATCTCCTCGAAGGTCTTGTAGTACCAGTAGAGGTGGTAGATGCCGAGCGTCACGATCGAGAGAACGATCACGAACAAGATGCCGCGCGGTTTTCCGGCCGGGCCCTGCGCAGGCGCCGAGGTCGCCGGCAGAGGTGGCTGGATGACCGGGTGCGGCTGGGCGGCGGGCTCTGCCGAACCGGTGGTGGTGGGGTCTTCGGGGGTCTCGCTCACAGGCACCACTTCCGTCGTAGGCACGACACGGGAGGAAGTCGTTGGCTCCGCGCTGGACTTAGGCTTCAGATCCTAAACGGCTTGACGCCGCGGCGGTTAGCGGCCTTCCTAGGAGGCTGTCGAGAAAGGCAGGCGGGGAGAGTACGGGGATCGATCCTTCGAGTTCGAGCAGATGCGCGTCTCCGGTCACCAGGGTGGCCCGCGCGGACGCCGCCGCCGCGATCAGATAGTCGTCCTTGGGGTCTCTCGAGGTGATGACGGGCTCCGCGTCCGGGTCGGCGACCCACTCGGCGAGACCGCGCAAGAGTCCCAGGAACTCGCAGGCCTCCGCTTCGTCGACGTGACGGAAGGAGCTTGGGCCGCGCGAGCGTTGCCTCCAGCTCTGCGAGCAAGCGTTCCGTCACGACGAGCTCGAATTCACCCTCGAGCCACGGGCACAACAGACGCGCCGGCGCTCCGGTACGGGCGAGCAGCGCGGAGATCAGGACATTGACGTCGAGCAGGGCCCGCACTAGGAACGGCGGGCCTTGTGCTGCTCCTCGACCGCGAGACTCAGCGCCTCGTCCTCTCCAAGGCTTGCCTTGGCCCAGATCCGTTCGAGCAGCTCAAGACCGAGGTCGCGTCGCAACGCCTGCTCGATCACCTCGCTGTCGCGCCGACCCGTCCGAGCCGCTTTGACCCGCACGGCCCTCAGCACCTGTTCGTCGAGCGTAACGGTCGTCCTCAGCTTCGGCATAACCCGCATACGCGCTATATGTGGCGCATGGTTCCCTTGTGGCACAGCGGATCGGTCCCGCCGGCTACGTCGGGATCGTGAAGGCAACGCACGCCCCGCCCTGGGGGCGGTTCTCGGCCCAGATTTGGCCGCCGTGTGCCTCTACGAGACCGCGGGCAATCGCCAGGCCGAGTCCGGCGCCGCTGCCGCTACGTGCGCGGTCTCCTCGCCAGAAGCGCTCGAACATCCGGGTCGGCTGATCGTCGGGCAGTCCCTCGCCGCTGTCCTCGACCCGTAGGACGAGGTACGAGGCGCGATGCTCGACCCGAACGGCGACGGAGCCGTCTGTTGGCGTGTGGCGGAGAGCGTTGGTCAAGAGGTTGAAGAGGACGCGCTTGATCTTCTCCGGGGCCACCGCAGCTTCCGCCGGCTCGGCGACGTCGACGCTGAGCGCGATCCCTCGTGCGTCGGCCTCTGGACGGATGAGTCGTAGCGCGGAGTCGACCAGCGGGGCCAAGGGCGTTCGTCGGAGCTCGAGCGTGAGCACGCCGGCGTCGATCCGCGCCAGCTCGAACAGATCGTCGACCAGCACCGACAGAGCCCGCACCTGTTCTCGAAGCGTGGGCAGGTAATCCTCGGCGGACGCGAGCCCGTCCTCGATCGCCTCGAGCATCGCCTGCATCGAGGCGATCGGTGCGCGGAGATCATGACTCGCCCAGGCGACCAGCTCGCGGCGCGCGTCGAAGAGCTGCTCGAGTCCCTCGGCCATTGCGTTGAACGAGGCTGCCAGCTCTGCGATCTCCCGGGCGCCACCGACCGGTGCCCGCGTGGATAGCTCACCTGCCGAGACCGCCTGCGAGGCCGCGCCTACACGGCGCAACGACCCCGTGATCGACCGCGCGAGAACAAGGGCAGCGAACACAGCGGCCGTGGCCGACCCTGCCGCGACGGCAAGGATCTTCAGATCCTCGCCCATCTGGAACATAACCCAGCCCGACAAGAGCACCGCCGCGAGTGGAACGAACGCGGCGATCAGCGCGAGCCCTGCGAGCTGGAGTCCGACGGTTGGGGCCCGCCGCAGGACATAGGCAAGGACGAGCCCCGAGGCGAGGCTGCCGGCTGCAACGGCGAGGGCAAGTTCGATCATGGGTCGAGGCGGTAGCCGACACCCCAGACGGTTTGCAGGTGGCGGGGCAGGCTCGGATCGATCTCGATCTTCTCCCGCAGCCGTCGCACGTGGACGGTGACCGTGCCCGTGTCGACCGCGGCCTCGTAACCCCACACGCGGGCCATCAGCTGGTCGCGGGAGAAGACGTGGCGCGGGTGAGAGGCCAGGAACCAGAGCAGCTCGAACTCTTTCGCGGTCAACTGAATGTTCGAGCCCGCCCGCCTTGCTTCGCGGCTGTCGGCGTCGAGTTCGATCTCACCGAACGTGATCGTGTCGCGTGGCTGTGAGCCGCCGTTGCTGCGACGCAGAACGGAGCGAACACGGGCGGCGAGCTCGCGCGGGGAAAACGGCTTTGTCACATAGTCGTCCGCGCCCAGCTCGAGACCCACGATCCGGTCGGCCTCCTCTCCGCGTGCCGTGAGCAGAATCACGGGCAAATTCGAGCGGCCCCGAATCCAGTGGCACAGTGAGAGACCGTCCGTGCCCGGAAGCATCACATCCAGCACGACGAGGCTCAGCACGCGCTCCTCGATCAGTCGTCGCGCAGCCCCGCCGTCCGAGGCTGTCAACGTCTCGAAGCCGTCGCGCTGCAAATAGCGAACGACGACATCACGCACGATCGGCTCGTCGTCGACGACGAGAACGGTCTGTGTCGACCTATCCTGACTCTGCTGAGGCGGCAACAACTGCACCTGTTCCGAAGGATTGCGGAGGCAAGTGGCCGGTTGGGTAAGGGAGTCTTATGGGTTCCTTAAATCGACCGGACCAGCGACACGGCAGGAGGCGGGAGTTGTCGTGACCCCATCTCCTGCCGTGCGTGCCTTTGGCTAGTTGACGACGATGCCCGAGGGCGTCGCCCCAGCCGGGCCGGGTGCGGCGCTGAGCGGTGTAAGAGCGCCGCCGTGGACGGTGAAACCGGTGACCGCATCGGCGCCTGATTCGACGACCCAGAGCGTCGAGCCGCCGGGGGCGAGACGTGCATCCTCAGCGCCGGCGGCGACTTGGCCTGGGCCGGTGCTCTGGAGGAAGCTGAGGCTCCCGCCCTTCCGGATCGAGTAGCTGGAGATCGACGCGGAAGCGGTGTTGACGACGAAGAGGAACCTTCCGTCGTGGCTGATCTCGATCCAGCAAGATGCTCCTCCGTCGTTCGCTACCGGCGCTCCGAGCGGGGTGAGGCTGCCGTCGGCCGCGTCGCTGAAACTGGAGACGAGACCGGGGAAGGCGGCGGCACCGGCGGCTGTATGGGCGTCGGAAACAAACAGCTGGTCGGGCCTGACCGGGCTGAACTCGCTACCGAGCTGGCCGTAGCCCTGCGGCGGCGAGAAGGCCTGGGCATCATACGGGGAGTCCGAAGCAGGCGTGAGGCGTCCGTCCCTTCCCACGGTAAAACTGTCGATCTGAGAGCTGGCGATGCGGGTGCCGGCCAGTTTGGTCCCGTCACGATTGAAGAGCACCTGACCGGGCTTGGAGTCGTTCGGAAGCACATACGTGGAGTCGGGAATCGGCCTTAGGCGTCCACCAAAACCGAGCCTGAAGCCGGTGTAGTTCGTGTCTCCGGTGCTCGCGCCCGGACCGGCGTTGGCAACGTAGACGAGATCCCGATGGACAGTGATGCTCACCGGCGCGACGCCCCCGGAAGCGACCGGCGACCCGTGAATCGGCCGCAGCCTGCCGTCGGCTTTGATCCGCAGCACCGAGATCTGATTGCTGCCGGCGTCGACTGCGAGCAGATAGCGCCCGTCGGCGCTCAGTTGAAGCGACCCTTGCGAAGCGTCGGGCGCGCCCGCTCCCGACCCACCGACCGCGAACGGGGAACCTGCCATCGCAGTAAGGCTCCCATCCGCGTGCCGGTCGAATCCTGCAACTGTGTTCACCGGCGCTGTGTTGTCGTTGACGTACACGTGCCCAACAACCCAGGAAGCGCCCGGTCCGCCATGCGAGGCGTCCGCACTCCCGGCAACCACCACGGCCACCAGCCCAGCGAGCACGAGCAGCGCACTGAAACGAAACGATCCCATCTATTGACCTCCCCGAGAACCGCGCAGGGCCGATCCCCACGCACCCCGTGACGGTCGCAAGAGCTTCTGTCGCGGCGCTTACCCTGGGATGAACAATGGGTTAAACCAAGCGGCAGACCCCAATTTACGACTCTGGGAGCCGTGTGCCTCTTTAGGCCGCCGGCTTATTGACACGGTCTTGATGGTGCCTACCGCCGCAGCTCTGCGCGCTGACGGGGCGGTGCTAGCCGTTGCTGGCGCTGCAGGCGCCGCAGGCATCGGCACCTAGAGCACGCCGAGCGTCCGCGAAGCTCGGGAAGTAGTAATAGGCGCCGTTCCGCCCTTTGTTCTGAATCACCTTGATGTCGAAGTGCGCCAGGCTCATGTATTCACAGGACGGATGATGCGCCATGGCTCTCTTGTTCGGCAGATCGACGTTCACGATCACACCGCTTGGCATCGCCTTGGCGCGGCGGAAGGCTTCCCGCGTGAGGATCTTCCGCCCACCCTGCGCACCGACGCCGCCCGTCCGCTGCGTCGGAACCTGCGGCTTCGGTGCCAGGCGGTCAAGCTCGTTATTCAGTTCGCGGGCGAGATTCCGCGCCGCTTGGGCAGCGTCTCTGTGTCCGCCATGAGAGAGCTGCTGGGCCATAGTCTTCGTCTCCGCGAGGTACTCGACCAACCGGCTCCTGTGTAGCGGTCGCCGCGCCACGCCCCGATCCTAAGTCGCCCTGCGCCAGAAGCACGACCCGCCGGTGTTCACGCACGACGATCGTCGATAGAGGCCCAAAGACGTCCGACTCCGCGGCGAGCATGATGGACGATGACCGCCGAGAGGCTGACCGCCGCCGACATTTATGATCGCATCGAGCGGTTGGAGCGCGTGTTCGCCCAAGGGGACGACCTCATGGAGGTCGTGCGCGACGGACGCCTCCGGCTCGTTTCGACGGTCGACCTCCGACTCACGCAACTCATCGCGGTGGTCATCCACGTGCGAGATCCGCACCACTCCGACGCGATGGAACTCGTCGACGAATTGAAGCGTGCCCGGATCTCGCGTGGCGTGGATCTGTCTGAGGTCTTCGGAAAGCTCCGCGGGGTCATTTCTGCCTGGGACGCCGATCGACACACCCGAAGACGAGCCGCGTGACCCTCGTGGCGACCTGGGCCTTAACGGACACGGGACATTGCCTCGACGACAATCCCGTTACCAAACCCGTGACCCCCAGCTACTGGAGTTGGAAGTCGCCGGACAGCCTTAAGAAGGGAGAGAATCCGCCGTGTGGCGAGTCTGGCTCAAATCTCGAGCAAGTTCACCGTGGTCGGAGCGGGAGTAGTGGTGATGGTCGGCTACGAGAACCAGATCGCCATCTACCGGTTCTTGATCCTCACGCCATTCGTTCTCGTGACGCTTATTGCGGGGCATCCGCAAGCAGCGGAAGCCCAAGAGGAAAACGGACGCCTGGTTGAAAGACGGCATTACCAGGGGCCGCGACTGATGGTTCGAGTGTGACGCTGCCCAACTCGGCAAAACCTATCCCAGCACGGCCACTCGCCTGGGCCAGTCTTCCGGATGACCCCTGAGCGGGCACACGGCGCGGCGCATGCGCGCGCGGCGCTAGCGGGAAACCCGTCGGACGCCTATGGAGGCGCCGTGCTCGCGGTGACGCTCGACGGGCTATCCGCTGAAGCGTTCGCACGCCGCGCGCAAACGCTGGTCGTAGAGCCGGCGAGCGAGCTGGTGGAAGCGACGGTGCGGCGCTTCGCCTCGGAGCTCGACGCGGCCGCGCTCCAGACGGCGGTGCAGTGGCGGACGTCACTCCCGCGCGGCGTCGGGCTGGGCGGATCAAGCGCAATCGTGATCGCGGTCCTGCGGGCGCTCTGCGCGCTCCACGGCACCGCGCTCGACCCGGCGCCGATGGCAGAACTTGCGCTCGCGGTCGAGACGGAAGACCTAGCAATCTCCGCGGGCCTACAAGACAGGGTCGCGCAGGCGTACGGCGGGCTGGTGTTCATGGAGTTCGGGGACGGCGGGGCGTACGAGCAGCTCGCCTCGGAGCTGCTGCCTCCCCTCGTCGTCGCCTGGCGCGCGGACGCAGCCCAGCACTCTGGCGAGGTGCACGCCGCGCTTCGCACGAGGCTCAAGGCCGGGGACGCGACCGCGGTGGCCGGGATGAAGGAGCTCGCGGAGATCGCGCGCGCCGCCCGGGCGGCCCTAATCGCCGAAGACCACGAGTGGCTCGCGCGCACCGCGGATGAAAGCTTCGACGTCCGTCGCCGGTTGCTCCCACTCGATCCCCGGCACGTGGAGCTTGTCGAGCACGGCCGGAGACTCGGCGCCGGGACGAACTACACCGGTTCCGGCGGCGCCGTCGTGGCCGTTTGCCGCGACCAAGCTCACGTCGCAACAACGGCTCAGGCACTAGCCGAGCTGGGCTGCGGCACGCTCGCCCTATGACCCGCTGACACCAGGTCACTCGCCTGGGCCACTGTTCTGGAATGGCCCCTGAATGCGAGGTGACGGCGGCGACCACCAGCTGCGGCCACTCGTGGCAGACGAGGCACCTCCGCGAGCTGTGACGCTTCGTGACCCGCTTTCTCGACGCGTCAGGTGAGAGGACGCTGGCCCAGCCGAGGCGCGTGGCCTCAGTGAAGTGGCTCGAACCCGTGGAGGTACTCGCGGAACGAGCCGGGGATGTGCCTGACGAGGCGAACCGGCTTTGCCAGACCGTCCGCGCTTCGCCAGATCCCATGAAGCCCTGACATGTAGAGGCCGCTGAGCGTCCACGTAGGGCTCCCGGCCAGCGGGACCCCTCCGGCGTGGAGAATGCGCCGCTCTCCGTTCGTCAAAGCGACGACTTCCGTTCCCCCGTATTCGAGTGAGAGTGCCAGCTGCCTCGAGTCCGGCGACCACGCGACGTTGCTTTCGATCCGCGCACTGGCCAGGTGCCGGACTCTCCCGGTTGCGAGGCTGTAGACGTGGAGTTGCTCGAACGCTTGGCGGTTCGGCGTATCGGTGAATGCGACCTTGCGGCTGTCAGGCGACCATGTGGCAGTCGCGCCACCGTCGGCTTTCGGGAAGCGGACGATCGTCCGTGGGGCGCTGCCGTTGCCGCGCGCCATGACCAGGCGGATCCGTTGTCCGCTTGGCGGCAGCACCTCATAGATCATCCACTTGCCATTCGGCGACCAGCCGGTGACCTCGAACCCCTGGCCCACGGCGATCGTGCGGCCGCGGCCGGTAGACGCGCTAACGACTTCGAGGTGTGTGCGCTGCGGCCCGAGCCCGCTGACAAGCAGTTGTGACCCATCGGGCGACCAGGCGGCATCCTCGATCAGGCACTCGTTCGCATTGTTGTCGCACCGCGGCTCCGGTAGGAGGAGCCGCGGAGTTCCGCTGCTCACCCGTGCGACGACCAAACCCTTCCATGACGACCAGGCGAGCTCGGAGCGGTTGGGCGACAGCGCAAGCGACCCATTCGGTGATTGGCCGATCCTTCGCACCAGATGCCCCCGCGCGTCCAGTAACTCGATGCGGCCGGTGCCCGTCTGGATCACGAACTGCGCCGGCCCGGTCAAGCCGCCCGCCGACGAGGCACCCGCGGACGCCACCAACGTGCTCGCAACGACGCCGCCCAGACAGATCCCCAGCTGAAGACGCACAAAGCGTCGGGCCGCTCTCATGCTGGGCTATTAGCCCTCGTCGGGGTCTAAGTCAAGAGCGCAAACAGAAACTTTCCAACGCTTCCTCGGGTGACATTCCCGCGCACTGGCCCAGGCGAGCGGTGTCTCACCCGAGGATCTCGGATGCGTGGGCTCTGAACAGAGCCGGCACATCCGCGGCTGGTTCATGGATTGCCTCGATCAACGAGGCGATCCTCGGCGTCATCACTAGCAGGTACTGGGCCTCTTGGTGGCCGGCATTTCGATACCTGTGGGCAATGCCGCGACGCGCCAGTACCGCCGACCCCGGCCCTGCTTCCAGCTCCTCGCCGCCGAGCTGGAATCCCAGCCGTCCGCGAAGCACGTACCACGCCTCTTCGTCCTCGTGGTGGACGTGGAGAGGAGCGATCCACTGATCGCCGACATCGGCCGTCCATTGCACGATGACGAAGTCGTCGCCCGAACCTCCGAGCTGATTACCCGCAAGCGAGTCGACCAGCACAATCGAGAACCTATCGCTCAGGCGTCATTCCGGAACACTGGCCCAGGCGATCTACGTCTTACGAAAGCCCGACTGAGGATCACCTCAGGGGGTCATTACAGAACACTGGCCCAGGCGAGCGGCCTGTGACCCGGACGACGCTTAGGAGTAGATCCAGAGTTCGCGGAACTCGTTATCGACGAGCCAACTCAGGTCGCTGCCTCGCGGGAGCGTCACGACCACTCCGGGCGAAGCTGGATCGGTTCGCCGCCATCGACTCGCACTTCTCCGCTCCCTCGCAGCACGACTAGCGTCTCCTCCGCGTCGAGGCGATACTCGATCCTCCTCCCGGCGACGCCGCCCGGTTTCCAGAGCCCGACCGAGAGCGCATCCGACTCGCGCACCATCCGCACGAGTCCCCCGGTCTCGTCGTCCTGTTCCCAGCCATAATCGGCATCGAGGTGGGTCACCGACTCACGGGCATCCTCCGCCACGGCGCGAGCCTACGTTGCGCGCCGATCTCTGCACAAGCCGATCAGGAGTCATTCCCGAACACTGGCCCAGCCGAGCGTGCCCTAAGCCCGGGTGGATTGACTGCGGCCCTACTCGGGTTTTTCGTCTTCGACTGCTTCGCCGGGGCTAGTGCCCTGGTCAAACTTGACGCCGGGTCGCAGGAAACCGCTCTCGATCTCCCGATCAAGGCCCGGCGTTAGAGAAAGGTCGTCGCCCTCCACCCCCGACGCTCGCGCCTCCGGGCCCTCCTCCAAGAGCCGTTCGTCGTGGCGGCGCCACATGCCCCTCAGACGTGCCATAAGGCTCATCGGGGCCGAGGTTACCCACTCAGGAGCATTCCGGAACACTGACCCAGCCGAGAGTTGCGACACCCGAGGCTGGCCGCGACAACGTGCGGGAGACCGTCTCGAAGTAACCCGCGTCTACAGATGCCGGGAGTGCTCGGGCGAGCTCGCTCGAGTCGTATACAGCTTGCTCATGGCGCCATCCGTGCCGGGCCGGGCAAGATCGCGGGCGGATGCGTGCAGATCCCCAGCAGCCCCCGCTGGAGACAGCTCAGAAGTCCAGGCCCGTGAGAGTCTTAGTGAGCTGACCCGACGCGCCGTCCGAGCCCCTGCTCATTGAATCGAGGCTGATCGAGACTTCGCAGCTCGGACCCTAGGACAGCCTTACCGTCACGTTTGACGACGCTAAAGAGTCGCCACGACTCGGCATCCGCCGGCGCACTCGGCGAGGACGTTGACCGAGGACACAGGGGGCCAGGACGCTCCTGAGACGATGAACACTCTGCGCCAAATCCCTTGTGGCGCTGCGCGTCGCGGCCCTATTTCACTTCTGGCTGCGAGCTTCGGGCGCTGAGCCGTTTAGACGGAAGGTTCGCGCTACACTCTGCTTACGGCGCTCTAAGAATCGGCGTCGTCCGCTAGGCGGTGGTCACAAGAGGTCGACGCCGCGAGAGCCCTCCTCAACAGCGCAGGTCAGGGCAGCCCGGTCGTCCCTACCGTTCACGGTCCGCGACGACAGTTCGTGCCGAGGAGGACCACTGGTGGACGTGTTCGCAACCGATCATCCCGAGACACGCACTTGCGGCGGAGATCCCGGTAGCAGAGTCGTTGCGTGACGCGCCGACCCTCAACGCAGGTGCTTCGTCTCGTCCTGCCGTTGCTCGTCCTGGCCGCGCTCGTCTACCAGTTCTCTGCCTCGCGCCGGAGTGCGCCGGCCCACACGACGGCGTCGATTGATCTCTCGCAGCTGATCACCCGCGTGGAGGCGCAGCCCGGTTCCGTAAGCCGTGTCGTCTTCGATCCCGGCTCTCTGCAGGTCTCGGCGACGCTCAGAGGCGGAAACGTGCTGCAGGCGAACTATCCCAGCGACCAGTCGGCGCTAGGTCTGCAGACGTTGCTCGAGCAGAAGAAGGTCGATTTCGCCGCGACGGCGCCGAGCCACCGCTCGGCGTTGGGGTCGATCCTGCTGTCGCTGCTGCCGATTCTCGTGCTCGCGGCGATCTGGATCTTCGTGATGCGGCGGATGCGCGGCGGCGCGGGCGCCCTCGGCCAAATGATGAGCTTTGGCAAACACAAGGCGAGCAGGCTGGCTCCGGATCTCCCGACGGTCGGCTTCAAGGACGTCGCGGGCGTGGATGAGGCGGTCGAGGAGCTGCAGGAGATCAAGGAGTTCCTCACCGACCCGAAGCGTTTCCAGGCGCTCGGCGCGCGCATCCCCAAGGGGGTACTACTCTACGGGCCGCCCGGCACCGGCAAGACGCTGCTTGCCCGCGCGGTCGCCGGCGAGGCCGGGGTCGCGTTCTTCTCGATCTCCGGCTCCGACTTCGTCGAAATGTTCGTCGGGGTCGGCGCCAGCCGTGTGCGCGACCTGTTCAAGGCGGCGAAGGAAGCCGCGCCCTCCATCGTCTTCGTAGACGAGCTCGACGCGGTCGGCCGCCATCGCGGCGCCGGCATCGGCGGCGGCAACGACGAGCGCGAGCAGACACTCAACCAGCTGCTCGTCGAGATGGACGGCTTCTCGATCAACCAGAACATCATCCTGATCGGCGCCACCAACCGACCGGATGTCCTCGACCCGGCGCTACTGCGCCCCGGCCGCTTCGACCGGCAGATCGTCGTCGACCGCCCCGACCGCGTCGGCCGCCGCAAGATCCTCGACGTCCACGTCAAGGGCAAGCCCCTCGATCCGGAGGTCGACTTGGACAGCCTGGCGGCAGCGACGCCGGGCCTGACCGGCGCCGAGCTCGCAAACCTGATCAACGAGGCCGCCCTACTGTCCGCTCGGCGTGGCCTGAAGTTGATCGGCCAGGCCGAACTCGAGGAAGGAGTAATGCGCGTGATCGCAGGGCCCGAGCGGACGACGCGCGTCTTCTCAGAGCTCGAGCGCAAGATCACCGCCTACCACGAGATGGGACACGCGCTCGTCGGCCACTTCCTCGAGCACACCGACCCCGTGCACAAGATCTCCATCGTCAGCCGCGGCCAGGCGCTCGGCCTGACCGTCTCGCTACCCACCGAGGACCGCTTCCTCACCTCCCGCTCGGCACTGATGGACCAGCTCGCCATGATCCTCGGCGGCCGCGCAGCCGAAGAGCTCGTCTTCGACGAAATCACCACGGGCGCAGCGAACGACCTTGAGCGGGCGACCGCGATGGCGCGACAGATGGTCACCCGTCTGGGAATGAGCGAAAAGCTCGGTCCACGCGTCTTCGGCTCCGACCCTCAGCAACCGTTCCTCGGTCGCGAGCTCGGAGCCGAACCGTCCTATTCCGAGGAAATGGCGCAGGAGATCGACGAAGAGATCTACCGCCTAATCGACGACGCCCACCAGCGCGCAGCGAAAGCGCTGCTCGACCACCAGGCGGCGCTCCACGAGATAGCCGCGATCCTGATCGAGCACGAGACGATCGACAAGAAGCAGTTCGAACAGCTCCTGCAAGGCGAACCCGCGAGCAGCGTGTTCGCAGACGACACACCGTCCAAACCGAAGAGGAGCAGCAAGACGCGACCCGCGAGCGCGCCCAAACCGAGACGCCGCCAGGCGCCCCTGGCGAAGCCCCACCCCGGCACGGCCCTCGCGCGTTCCGTCGACGCCGACGAGGTCGCCTCATGACTACGACGGCTGGCCCAGATGGTTTGGCGAGCTCCGATAGGTCACGCTCGTGGCGGGGCGTCCTCGATGCCTACGCGGAGCCGCGGCTCGGTCGGAGCTTGCTCGACCTCGCGACCTCGGTGGTCCCGTATCTCGCGCTGCTCGTCGCGATGTTCTTCGCGCTGCGCGTCTCGGTCTGGTTGTCGCTGCTGCTCGTCTTGCCTACCTCCGCGTTCCTCGTCCGCACGTTCATCGTGTTCCACGACTGCACGCACGGGTCGTTCATGCGCTCGCGGCGCGCGAACGACATCTTGGGCGCCGCGCTGGGCTTGCTCGTGTGGCTGCCCTACCGGGGCTGGCAGCACGAGCATGCGGTGCACCATGCGACCGCAGGTGACCTCGACCGGCGCGGAGTGGGAGACGTAGCGACGCTGACCGTACGCGAGTACCGGGCGCTTCCTGCGCAGCGGCAGATCTCGTACCGGCTCTTCCGCAACCCCCTCGTCATGTTCGGCATCGGCTGGTTCCTCGTGCTCATTCTGAAGCCGCGCTTCGTGCCTCGCGGCGCACGACCGCGCGTTCGGAACAGCGTGCTGGCGACGAACCTCATACTCGCGCTGATCGTCGCGACGCTCTGCCTGAGTATCGGCTGGCGCGCCTACCTCCTCGTGCAATGGCCCGTCTTCTTCGTCAGCGGCGCAGTCGGGGTCTGGCTGTTCTACGTGCAGCACCAATTCGAGGACACCTACTGGCAGGCCCACGCCGATTGGCGTTACGACCACGCTGCGCTCGCGGGAAGCTCGTACCTGAAGCTGCCGGGCCTGCTGCGCTTCTTTACCGGCAACATCGGCTTCCACCACGTGCATCACCTGAGCGTCGGGATCCCGAACTACAACCTGCAAGCCGCGCACCAGGAAACCGACCGGCTCCAGTCGGTGCCGCAACTCACGCTGCTGCAAGGCCTGCGCGCGCCGAGGCTGAAGCTATGGGACGAGCGGCGAGGCCGGCTCGTGACCTTCCGCGAAGCGCGGGCCTAACAGCCGATGTCCGCTCCGGGTGCTCGCGCCCGAGCTTTGCGGGTCGCGATTCTGGCGCCGATCTCCTGGCGGGTGCCGCCGCGCCGGTACGGTCCCTGGGAGCAGTTCGCCTCTCTGTTGACCGAGGGCCTGGTCAGGCGAGGAGTCGACGTCACCCTGTTCGCCACGGCCGATTCCGTCACGACCGCTCGCCTGGTCGGTACGGCGCCGACCGGCTATTCCGAGAACCCGGCCTTGGATGCCAAGGTCTGGGAGGCCCTACACATCTCGGCGGTGTTCGAGCACGCGGGCAAGTTCGACCTGATCCACAACAGCTTCGACTTCTTGCCGTTGACCTACAGCGGCCTGGTCGACACGCCGGTCGTGACCACGATCCACGGGTTCTCGTCCGCGCAGATCGTTCCCGTGTTCGAGAAGTACAACGAGCGCGGCTATTACGTCGCGATCAGCGACGCGGACCGGCACGACCGTCTCGACTACGTCGCCACGATCCACCACGGCATCGACCTCGGCGAATTCGATCTGCAGCGGACACCGGGCGACTACCTCCTGTTCTTCGGGCGGATTCATCCGGACAAAGGCGTGGTGGAGGCGATCGACGTCGCCGAGCGCGCCGCACTGCCGCTCGTGATCGCCGGGATCATCCAGGACCAGGACTACTTCGAGCAGCTCGTCGAGCCGCGCCTCGACGGGGAGCGCGTGCGCTATGTCGGCCCCGTCGGACCCGACCGGCGCGGCGGCCTGCTCGGCGGCGCAAGAGCGCTGTTGCACCTCGTCAACTTCGACGAACCCTTCGGCTTCAGCGTCGTCGAGGCGATGGCCTGTGGCACGCCGGTCATTGCCCGGCGACGCGGCTCGATGGCCGAGATCGTCCGACCCGGGGAGAACGGCCTCCTCGTCGACACCGACGAGGAGGCCGTCACCGCCGTCCCGGCTCTGAGTGGGCTCGACCGGACCGGCGTGCGGGCTTCGGTGGAAGAGCGCTTCGACGTCGAGCGGATGGTGGACGACTACCTCGCGGTCTATCAGCGCGTCGTCGAGCTCCACCGCGACGCGCACGAGGCCGACCACTGAGCCCGGGACCGGAGGCAGAGCGCTTCCGGGTCGGCGTCAACTACTGGCCGGCGCGGACCGCGATGGGCTGGTGGACGAGCTTCGAGCCGGCAGAGGTCGAAGCCGACTTTGCACGGATCGCCGCCTGCGGCCTCGACTCGGTGCGGGTGTTCCTGACCTGGGAAGACTTCCAGCCCGCCCCGAACCGGGTCGACCGCTCGCTGCTCGAGCAACTCGTCCGGGTTGCGGATCTCGCCGCCGGACTCGGGCTCGACCTCATCCCCACCCTCTTCACCGGCCACATGAGCGGCGTGAACTGGATCCCCGCCTGGGCGCTCGGAGGCTCGGGCGGTGACCCTCGCTTCCGGGTCGTCTCGGGCGGCAGCGTCGTCCACACCGGTCTCCGCAACTGGTACACCGACCGGGCGATCGCAGCTGCCCAGGCCCTGCTGGCCAGGGAGGCTGCCGCCGCCCTCGCCGGGCACGAGGCGATCTGGGTGTGGGACCTCGGCAACGAGAACTCGAACTGTGTCGTCCCGCCGACCCGGTCCGCAGCACGAGCGTGGCTCACGCGCCTCACCTCGGCGATCCGCAGTGCGGACGAGACGGCACTCGTCACGGTCGGGCTCCACATGGAGGATCTCGAAGAGGACCGCCGGCTCGGCCCGCCGGAGGCCTCCAAGGCTTGCGATCTCCTCTCGATGCACGGCTACCCGATCTACGCTCGCTGGGCCGACGGCCCAACCGACGATCACCTGCTCCCGTTCCTGGCCCGGGTGACGCACTGGCTCGGGGAGAGCCGCGACCTCATCTTCAGCGAGTTCGGCCTGCCGTCGCTACTCGTCGAGGAGGATGCCGCCGCCGCGTATACGGCGAGGGCACTGGAGGGGCTCCGTCGCGCCGGCTGCCTCGGCGCACTGCTCTGGTGCTACTCCGACTACGACCCGGCGCTCGCGCAGAGCCCGCCGTTCGATCTCGCGCCCCACGAGCTGAGCTTCGGGCTCTGGCGAGCCGACGGCTCACCGAAGCCGGCGGTCGCCGCCATCGCCGCGTTCGTCGACGCCGAGCGGTGCACCGCCGCACACGCGGACCCGTGGATCGACATCGACCGCGACGAGTTCCGTCGCGACTCCCAGACCCAGCTGCCTCGCCTCTACCGCCGCTATCGCGAGCAGTCGCAGCCCGCCAACGCCTAGGTCTCGCGCGGCGCCGCGAGGACGGCGTCGAGCAGGTCGCTCAGGCGTGCGGTGGCGAGGCAGATCGAGCTGTCGGCCGCGCCGTAGTAGAGGCGGATCTCGTCGCTGGCCTCACCGTGGAGCAGGCCGCAAGGGAAGACGGTGTTGGGAACGTCGCCGGTTCGCTCGTAGTCCGCCAGCGGGGCGAGAACCCACGCGGGAAGGCGACCGAGGACGCGGGTCGGCTCGTCGAGGTCGAGCAGGGCGAGGCGGACCGATAGATGTCTCCGGCCATGGTCTCCTTGACGCCGTGGTAGATGAGCAGCCAGCCGTGCTCGGTGCGGAGCGGCGGCGGGCCGATGCCGATCCGCGACGAGTCCCACCAGGCACCGTCACGAGGTTGCAGCACCGCTTCGGGGGCGCTCCAGCTGACGAGGTCGTCGGAGCGGGAGAGAACGATCTCGCCATGCCCGCCGCCGTACTCGGTCTTGGGACGGTGGAGGAGCACCCAGCGGCCGTCGATCCGGTGCGGCAGGAGCGCGGCGTTCTTGTCCTCGGGATGCCTGATCACGCCGTAGCGCTCGGTGGTGGAGAAGTCCTCCGTCGTGGCGAGGAACACGCCCGGCCCGGCCGGGCCGTAGACGGTGCAGGTGATCGCCCAGTGCCCGAGCTCCTCGATCCAGACGACTCGTGCGTCCTCGAAGCCCCGCTGCTCGCTTGGGATCCCGTCGGCCGGGGCGAGCAGCGGCTCGGGCTCGATCGCCCAGCCGTCGGTGCCGTTCGCGGAGCGGGCGACGGTGAGGTGTGAGATCCCCCGACGGTCTTCGACGCGCGCGAGCAAGACGGTCGCACCGTTGCACGCGGCAGCCGCCGGGTTGAAGACGGCGTTCACGGGATAGACGGCGAGAAGAACAGCGCCACCCACTACCCAGGCGTGGCGGAGGAGTTCCGCCCCAACGTTCCGGCCGGCGGCGTAGCTCACTAGAGCGACGGCGCCGATGAAGGCGAGCACAAGAAGCGCTGCGGGGGGCACG
Organism: uncultured Actinomycetes bacterium; assembly: GCA_963702655.1. GTDB lineage: Bacteria > Actinomycetota > Thermoleophilia > Gaiellales > Gaiellaceae > Palsa-739. Next base: position 1,032,185 of record CAVPDO010000001.1, read on the forward strand.
ACCAGGCCCCAGATCCAGGCGAAGTGAGCCTTCCGCTGCTTACGGCTCACCCCTTTAAGGCTGATCTGCATTTCCTCGACGCTTTGCGCGAGTTGGCTTGTGAATCGCGCGTAGTCCTCGTGGTCCTCGCCGAGTAACTGCGTCGCCGCGTCGGCGATGAAGGAGCGCTGGAGCGCCTCACCTTGGTACTTCCAGGCGTCGTAGTGGCCGAAAGCGGTCTTCGTCTGCCGTTTCCGCAAGGCCGACTTCAGCAACGTGGCGAAACTCGATTTGCCTGAGCCCCAGGACCCGAACAAGGCGACGTTTAACGGGGTGTCCGCAGTCGTCACCAGGTCGGCAACACGTTCGGCTATCTCCGCATGGCCGAAACGGTCCGGTTCCTCCGCGGTGAGCGCATGATCCGGGACAAGGTCGCCGACGCGAAGAGCACCACTCTCAACCCTTACGGCATTCATTTATGGCACCGGTGCCTCACGGACGCGTGGCCAGCGCTCGTTTTGCTCACGTTCGAACATCGACTCAGTTCCTCCCGTATCGACGCTCCCGGTTCAGATCAGGGGACGCCAAAGCTGGCCTGGCCAGCTTCAGGAATGTAGACCGCCCGTCGGACAGAACGGTGCGGGGTTCCCGTCAGCCTCCGGCCTCGATCCTCGCCCAATACCGCGGCTTCTTTCAACAGGCGGTAACCCTCCTGTCAGGGCGAAAGCAGTCGTGTTCATCGGCAAAAGCGGGACACGGCGCGGAAAGCCCGTGGAAAGGCCGGCGCAAGAAGGGTCTGAAGTTGGCACGAAACGTCATCGACCCTCACTTGTGCAAACACAAAAAGGCCCGCAAACACGGGCCTTTGAGGTG
>CAVPDO010000002.1:0-42798 GCA_963702655.1 uncultured Actinomycetes bacterium
AGCGACCAGGACGTGCCGCTGCTCGACGAGGCGCAGGCGCTGCTCGCCGGGGCGCCGCGGGCCCACGGGCACGTGATCGTCGACGAGGCACAGGACCTCTCGCCGATGCAGCTTCTCGCGATCTCGCGCCGCGCCGTCGACGGCTCGCTCACGATGCTCGGCGACGTCGCGCAGGCGACCGGGCCGGTCGTCTACCGCGGCTGGCAGGAGCTGCAGCCGTATCTCCCGGACGCGGCGGAGCTGGAGATCGAGGAGCTGCGCCACGCCTACCGCGTTCCGGCCGAGATCATGGACTTCGCGCTGCCGCTGCTCGACCGGATCGCGCCGGAGGTCGAGCCGCCGCTCGCCTACCGCAAGGGCGGTGACCCGCCGCGGCTCGTGCAGGTGGGCGAGGAAGAGCTGCTGGAGCGGGCGCTGCGCGAAGCCGTGGCGCTCGAGGATCTCGACGGTCTCCTTGCGGTGATCGTCCCGCGCTCGTTCGCCGTCGAGGACACGTTCCCGTTCCCGATCCTCACGCCGCGGCAGGCGAAGGGCCTGGAGTTCGACCACGTCGTGGTGGTCGAGCCCGCCGCCGTCGCGGACGACGGAGACCGGGGGCTCCGCGAGCTCTACGTGGCGCTCACGCGGCCGACGAAGACGCTCGTCGTCGTGTACTCGCGGCCGCTGCCCGGCGGCCTCGGCTAGGGCGAGAGCAGGCTGTAGCCGTAGCGCCGCACGCGGCGCTCGTAGCGGAGCGAGACGAGGTCGAGGTAGGCACGCATCCGCAGGTCGCGCTTCAGCTCGTCCCACTGCCGGAAGTACTTCTCGTTCGCTCCGTCCTCGACCGGCTCGCTCGGCGCGATCGGGTCGAGTCCGAGGAACTCGAAGATCCCGCGCAGCACTCCGTCCGGGTCGTGGACGAGCTGTTCGTAGGTGAGCACGTGCGTGCGGCCGAGGTGTACCCGGTCGGCGGCGAAGAGCGCGTGGCAGCGGAGCCAGTGCTCGAACATCCGATCGTAGCGCCGAGTGCCGCGCCATCTCGCGGTCGGAATCGAGACCGGAATGGGATGGCGAACGATGACGACGAATGCCGAGCCGGGGAAAAGTGCCTGCAAGAAGCGGGTTTTGAGCAGGTTCGGCGGCGACTTCTCCAGCAACAGCGGACGCGAGAGTTCCCAGTGCGGCGACCACTCCTCGAACAGCTTCGCGGCGTTCGCCTCGGAGACGAGCGGCGACGCCTCGGTCAGGTGCGACTCGGGCGCGAAGCCGAACCTTCCGGGGCCGCCGTATTCACTCGCCGGGGGATAGACGCTCTGGAGAAGCTGGCCCTCGTCGGCCGCCACGCCGGTCCCCGAGAAGCCGCTGACCTCGGGATGTGCGGCGAGCAGCCGTGCGAGCAGCGTCGTGCCGCTGCGGTGCAGGCCGGCGAGGAAGACGAAGCGATGCTCCACGGCGCGCCATCGTATGCGGCTCTTCGAGTAGCGTCGGGGACATGCGCACGCGTTCACTCGGCGAGGGCGGGCCGGAGGTCTCGGTCGTCGGTCTCGGGACGAACAACTTCGGCGGCCGGATCGACTACGAGCAGTCGCTCGCGGTGATCGACGCGGCGCTGGAGGCGGGCGTGACGCTGATCGACACGGCGGACATCTACACCCAGGGCGCGAGCGAGGAGTTCATCGGCCGTGCGCTCGAGGGCCGGCGCGACCGCGTCGTCATCGCGACGAAGTTCGGCAAGGAGATGGACGAGCGGCCCGAGGAGCGGCGCGGCAACCCCGACTACATCCGGGCGGCGGTCGACAGCTCGCTGCGCCGGCTGCGCACCGACATGATCGACGTCTACCAGATGCACGAGCCCGATCCTCTGACCCCGATCGAGGAGACGCTCGGCGCGCTGAACGACCTCGTCCACGAGGGCAAGGTGCGCTGGATCGGCTCCTCGAACTTCTCCGCCGCGCAGATCGAGGCCGCCGAGGAGGCCGCGCGCGGCGCGGGCTACCATCGCTTCGTCTCGGTGCAGAACCACTACTCGCTCGTCGAGCGCGAGGCCGAGGACGACGTGTTGCCGGCGTGCGAGCGGCTCGGCCTCGGCTTCCTGCCGTATTTCCCGCTCGCGAGCGGCCTGCTCACGGGCAAGTACACGCGCGGCGAGGAGGCGACCGAGGGCCGGCTCGCCGGCCGTGAGATTCCCGAGGCGCGCTGGGATCGGACCGAGGCGCTGCAGGCCTACGCGGCCGAACGCGGGATCTCGCTGGTCGAGGTCGCGGTCGGCGGCCTGCTCGCTATGCCTGCCGTGTCCTCCGTGATCGCCGGAGCGACGAAGCCGGAGCAGGTGCGTGCGAACGTCGCCGCCGGCGGCTGGGAACCGAGTGCCGACGACGTGGAGGCGCTGCGGGCGCTCCGCTGATCTCCGACGCGGGCGCGGCCGACGCCGACGCGCTCCGCGCGATCTTCCGCGAGTACTTCGCGTGGCTCGGCCCGGACGGCTGGTTCATGGATCCCGAGGCCGAGCTCGCCGCACTTCCCGCCGGTTACGACGCAATCCTCCTCGCGCACGACGGCGAGGAGATCGCCGGCTGCGTCGCCCTGCGGCCGCTGGAGGACGGCGTGTGCGAGATGAAGCGGCTCTTCGTCAGGCCGACCGCGCGCGGCTCGGGCGCCGGTCGGGCGCTGGTGGAGGCGGCGATCGCGCGGGCGCAGGAGCTCGGCTACGCGGCGATCCGGCTCGACACGCTGCCGACGATGGACGCCGCGCGTGCGCTCTACCTTTCGCTCGGCTTCCGGCAGATCGAGCGCTACAACGACAACCCGATCGAGGGAGTCCTCTTCTTCGAGTTGCGGCTCTGACCGCGCTGCCGAGCGCAGGTGAGCGGCCCTTACCGAGCGGAGCGTCGTTGCCTCTCGACGTTCCGTGCTGTCTAGCCTTGGGGCGTGCGCGAGGTCGAGACGGACTATCTCGTGATCGGAGCCGGTGCGTCGGGGATGGCGTTCGCCGACACTCTGCTGGCCAACACGGACGCCGAGATCGTTCTCGTCGATCGGCGCCACCGGCCGGGGGGCCATTGGCTGGACGCGTACCCCTTCGTGCGCCTCCACCAGCCGTCCGCTTGCTATGGCGTGGAGTCGAGACCGCTCGGCCACGACCGGATCGACGCGTATGGGCCGAACGCCGGCTTCTACGAGCGCGCAAGCGGCGCCGAGATCTGCGACTACTACTCGCGCGTGCTCGACGAGAATCTGCTGCCCACGGGCAGGGTTCGCTTCTTCGGCATGAGCGACTATCGCGGCCAGGATGTCGAGGGGCAGGTCGTGACTTCCCTCTTGGACGGCGCCACGACCGTCGTCAAGCCACGGCGCAAGCTCGTCGACGCGACCTACGTTCAGTCCGAGGTTCCCTCACGTCACCTGCCCGGCTTCGCGATCGAGTCGGGAGTCACGCTCATTCCGCCCAACGAGCTCGTCCATCTCGGCGCGCCCGCGGATCGCTTCACGGTGGTCGGTGCAGGAAAGACTGCGATCGACACATGCGCCTGGCTGCTCGAAGCGGGAGTCGAGGCCGACCGGATTCGCTGGATCCGCGGTCGCGATCCTTGGCAGTTCGACCGGGGCTTCACGCAGCCGCTCGAGCTGGTCGGCTCGTTCATGCGGCTGCAGGCGCACTGGGTCGAGGCGGCCGCGGCCGCCGAGCACGGCCACGACTTCGGTCGTCGTCTCGAGGACGCAGGCGTCTTCCTACGAATCGACAGCTCGGTCGAGCCGCTGGCATTCCGCGGCGCCACCGTGAGCAAGCGCGAGATCGACGCCCTCCGGACGATCGAGCATGTGGTGCGTGTGAGGCGAGTTCGCCGGATCGGCCTGAACTCTCTCTCCACCGACGATGGCGACGTCCCAAGCACCCCGCACGAGGTCTATGTCGACTGCACCGCCGCCGGGATCCCCGCGGCACCCCCACGACGGGTGTTCGCGCCGGACCGCATCACGATCCAGTACGTGGCCGCGGGGTTCCTGCCCTGGTGCGCGGCGACGATCGGATTCGTCGAGTCGACCGGCCTCGGCGACGAGGAAAAGAACAGGCTCTGCCCTCCGGTCGTCTTCACCGGCAATGCTGCGGATCTGACACAGCTGGCCTACGCCGCGATGCAGGGCCAAGTCGCGCGAGTCCGACACGAGACGGTCGGCCCGTGGGATGCCCGCTCGAGGCTGAACCCCGCCCGAGGCGCAGTCGACAGACTCGAAGACCCGGACGTCGCCGAATCGCTCGCCTACATGATCGAGCACACGCGGGACGCGCTCGAAAACCTCAGCAGCGTCGTCTCCAACCGCACCCGCCGCGACCGTGGCAGCTAGGGACGCGAGGCTTGCCGATCGCCAGCGAGGTGATCCCGCGACGGATCACCTCAGGCGGCGGCGACGTCGCCGAGGCGGTAGCGCAGGTCGTTGAGCCGGTCGTGCCAGTCGTCCGAGACCGCTGCGATGCACTTCATCGAGCGGCAGGCGAGGTCCACGAGCTCGGTCGGCGGGATTCCGTGCATCTCCGCCCATTCGCGGTCTTCCGGCGAGAGGTCGTCGGGCGGCTCCCCGGCCGTGGAGGCCACGAGCTCCGCGGCCCGGACCGCACGCTCGGCGGTCTCGTCGTCCGGCTTGTCGCAGGCCGCCGCGAGCGTCTCCTCCAGGGATTTCCAATCCATCAGGGATCGAATTCCACCTGGTCGAAGAAACGAAGCACGGTGTGGCCCGGCCGGACGCGGCTCTGCAGCGCGCGCAGCTCGTCGTCGGACGCCTCTCCGAGCGCCCGCTTGACCGCGAGCCAGGGCAGGTTGAAGTCCTCCTGGATCATCATCGTCGAGATGCGGGGGTTGATCTCGATCACCTTCTCGCCCATGAACTGGATGCTGAAGAACCACTCGAGCCCGAACTCCGCGACGACACGCTCGGACGCGGCCACCAGTTCCGGCGCGTCGAGCGTGACGAAGTACATCCCGAGCCCGCAGCGCACCGATTCGCGCGTGCGTGTCGCCTGGAGGACGATGCGGCTGCCGTCCGCGATCCCGTCGACGGTGCGCTCGGGCTCGGTGAGAAGCTCCATCACGAGCAGGTCGAGGCCGTCCTCCGGCAACAGCTCGACCGCCTCCTCGAGCCGCATCGCGAGCGCACCGGGGCGCTCGTGGAGGAGCTGGTGCGTGCGGTCGACGTTCGGGTCGAGCACCCGGAAGCCCCGCGAGCCCGAGGAGAACACCGGCTTGAAGCAGACCGGGCGGTCCGGGTAGCCGAGCTCGTGCGCGGCCTCCTCGACGCCTGCCGCGCCGGTCACGCGGCGGAAGTCGGGCGCACCGACACCGATCCGCTGCAGCGCCGCGAACGTCTCGCCCTTGTCGTTCGAGCGCCGCTCGGCCTCGGGGCCGGAGATCAGGACCGGCACCGGGAACTCGCCCCGCCGCGGCGCCAGGTGGTGCAGGTCGTGCGACGACTCGGGCAGGACGACGTCGACGCCCTCCTGCTCGACGAGCTTCAGCAGCGCGTCCGGAAAGGTCGGATCCGCGCCGGGCGGCACGAGGTGGAACGTGTCGCAGAAGTGGCGGCCGATCGCCCGCTCGGACATGTCCACGCCGACGAGGCGCACCTCCCGCTCGCCGTTGTCCTTCAGGGCCCGCAGCAGCCGCGCCGCCCCGGGTGCGCCGCACGCCGTGACGAGGATCGTCGTCATGCCTGTGCGAGCACCCACTGGAAGCGATCCGTGCCTTCGGGCGTGTCCCACTCGACGACCTCTTCCCGCTCGACGCCGAAACCCGCCTCGCGCACGAACCGCGAGTTGATCTCGGGCGGGAAGCTCGCAAAGAACGTCTCGGCCCCGAGCCACTCGCCCGTCCAGCCCGGGTTGTCGGACACGCCGAACGCGGTCAGGAACCAGCCGCCGGGCACGAGCCAGCCGTGGATGCGTCCGAGCAGCGGCGCGAGGAGCTCACGCGGTACGTGGTTGAAGCTGTAGAAGGACGCGACCGCGTCGAAGGACTCGGGTGGCAGTTCGAGCTCGGTGATGTCGGCACACCGAAACTGCGCCCCGGAGATTGACGCGCGCGCACGCTCGATCTGCCGTGGCGAGATGTCCACGCCTGTGACCCGGAATCGAGTCGCAAGCCGCCTCGTCTCGGGTGCTCCGCCTCCGCAGCACAGCTCGAGCACGCGAGCGCCGTCCTGGAGCCGCGAGACGAGCTCGTCCTCCCACGCGCGACGCGGGTCCCCAACGGCCTGCTCCCGCCAGGCGGCGAACGTCTCGCCCATGGCGTCGTAGCCGTCGGCGACGATTTGCGTCCGAGGATCGGGCACGGTCCGATGCTACTTCTGGAACGGCCACTACACTCGCGGACGGGTGAAGTTGGTGGCCGAGACATGAGGCGTCCTCGCGCCCTGCGCGTGACCGGGACGCTCGTCGTCACCGGCCTCGCGGTCGCCTACATCCTCTGGAAGGTCGACCTCCGGACCACCGTCGACGTGCTGCGGCACGCGAGCCCCGGTTGGTGGGCCGCGTCGCTCGGGATCTGGGTCGTCTCGGTCTGGCCGCTCGCGTGGCGTTGGCTCAAGCTCCTGGCCTCGAGCGGCGTGCACGAGCGGCTCGGCTGGCTCGTGCGGACGACGTTCGTCGCCTACGCCGCCGCGCAGGTGCTGCCGACCTCGCTCGGCGGCGACGCATCGCGGATCTACGAGACCGCGCGGCGCCATCCCGGCACGCGCGGCCCGGTGGCCGGCACGGTCCTGCTGGAACGGGCACTCGGCGGCGCGGCCACGCTGCTGCTCGCCGCGGCGGGCTTCGTGCTCGCGCTCGGCCACTACCAGGTCGGCGGCTACGTCTGGGTCGAGCTCGCGTTCGTCGTCCTCAGCGTCGTGGGTGCGTGGGTTCTCTTCTCGACGAGCCTGCACCCGGTCCTGCACCGGCTGCGTCCAGGGCTGCAGCGCGTGCGCCTCGAGGCGATCCTCCGCGACGTGTACCTCGCGGTACACGCCTACCGGACGAGGCTGCGGCTGCTCTGCGGCGTGTTCGCGCTGACGGTCGTCGTCCAGGCGGCGCGCGTGCTCGCGATCTGGTGCGCCGGGAAGGCGGTGGGCGTCGATCTCTCGCCGCGGCCCTACTACGTGATGGGGCCGCTGCTCTTTCTCGTGATGCTCGTGCCGTTCACGATCAACGGCCTCGCCGTGCGGGAATCATTCTTCGTGAGCTTCCTCGGGACGCTCGGGGTCTCTGCCGACCGTGCCTTCGCGGCCGGCTTCCTCTTCTTCCTCGTCACGGTCGCGGTCGCGTTGCCGGGAGCCGTGATCGTCGGGTGGGAGGGCATGCGGCGCACGCGGGCGGTGCCGGGAACCGCCCGATGAGCCAGCTCGCGGACCGCGTCGTGGACGTGCGGAGGCCCACGGTGGTCGCGGCCCCGGCGGGCATCGCGTGGCGCCTCGTCACGCCGGCTGCGGTCGTCGCGCTCCTCGGCATCTCCCGGCTCCTGCCGCACACCGGCTTCGGTCTCTGGGTGCGACTCGCCGCGGCGACGCTCGCCGTCCTGCTTCCGGGGATCTTCACGGCGCGGTGCCTGGGCCAGCGGAGCGCCGCGGCTGCGTTCGCCGCGTCGGTCACGCTGGTGGGCGCCGGTCTCGCGCTGACGGTCGCCCTCGGCGCCTCGCTCGACGTGACGCTCGCCTTCCTGGTCGCCGCCGGCGCGGTCGCCTTCGTCTGGTCGCTGCTCGGCCGAGAGCTGGAGGGCGTGCCCCTGCCCGGCGCTGCGCGCTTCACGCGCGGCCTGGTCGGCGCCGCAGGTGTCGGGCTCGGCATCGCGATCTGGTTCGTGCAGGGCGCCCTCACCGGCGACGTCTTCTTCCACCTCGGCCGCATCCGGAAGCTCGAGACGCTCCATGCGCTCTCGCTGCACGACGTCGGGGAGTTCAGGCACGGCGGGCTGCATCCCGGGTACGCGTTCCCGATGTGGCACGCCTGGCTCGCGCTCGTGGCGCGGCTCGCCGGCGTCACGCCGACGAGTGTCGCCGCGCACGAGGCGAGCATCCTCGTACCGATCGCCCTCGTGCTCTTCTTCGAGATGGGCTGGGCGATCTTCCGCTCGATCGGGCTCGCGGTCGCCGTGGTCCTCGCGCAGCTCGCGTTCAAGGTGTTCGCGCCCGGGCACGGCGGCGTCTATCGCTACCTCTGGGAACCGGGGAGCGTCGCCACGCAGCTGCTCGTGCCGGCCGCGGTCGCGTTCTTCTTCTACTTCACGCGCAAGCCGACGTGGCCTACGGCCGTGATGCTCGCCGCGACCTCGGGCTCGCTCGCGCTCGTCCACCCGACCTACGCGCTGTTCGTGGCGATTCCCTTGGCCGGGTTCGTGATCGCCCGCGCGCTCCTCACCCGGGGCCGGGACTTCCGCACGGGCGTTGTCGCCTTCGCCGTCTTCGGGCTGCCGATGGCGCTCGCGTTCCTCTGGCTGGAGCCGGTCGTCCAGCAGACGATCCCGGTCTCTCCCAATCCCGCGCAGCTCGCGCAGAACCTGCACCACTACCGCAGCGATCTCGTGGTGCACTCACTCGCGCGCTACAGCCTGGCCCCGGGCCGCATCGACCGGAACGGAGCCGTGACGATCGTCGCGCTGCTTCTGGTGCCCCTCGCGTTCTTCGCACGGCGCCGGCGCTGGGCCGCGCTCGTGCTCGGCGGAACGGTTGCGGTGCTCGGGATCGAGCTCTGGCCGCTCGTCTTCCCGCACTTCGCGAACGGCGTCTCGCTCTCGCAGGCGCGGCGGTTGACCGGATTCATCCCGTTCGCGGTGGCCCTCGCGGGCGGGGCCGCGATCGTCGCCCGCTACTCGCGGACGCTCGCGCTCGTCGGCGCGTTGGGGTTCGGAATCTGGCTCCAGGTTGCGTTTGCCGGCAACTTCGGGCTGCAGGCCCCGAGGACGGAGCCCGCGATCGTCGCCTGGATCGCGCTCTACGGCGGCATCGCCGCGCTGGTCGCCGGCGCTCTCCTCGCGTGGCGGCGCCACGCGGAGCCGCCGCCGGCCGACTCTCCCCCGCGCGGGGGCGTCGCCGCGCTGGCCGTCTTGCTCCTCGTCCTGCCCATCGCGGTCCACGGCTTCTCGAAGTGGACGCCGCAGGTCGGGCGCGACCCGCACGCGCTGACGCCGGGGTTGATCCACTTCCTGCAGCACGACGTGGCGCCGCGGTCGGTCCTCTTCTCGGACCTGGCCACGAGCTACCGCGCGACAGCATTCGCCCCCGTCTACGTCGTCGCGGTGCCGCCGACCCACGCCGCGAACACGCGGCCGAACGAGCTCGCCAAGCGGAAGCGAGGGGTGCTCAGATTCTTCACGTACCCGAGCCTCGAGGAGCCGCAGGCTTGGGGGGCGCAGTGGCTCGTGCTCACGCGGTCGGGCCCTGTGCGGGCGATCGAGCGGGACGGTCTGCGGCCTCGCTACGAGGACGACAGGTTCGTCGTCTTCCGGGTTCCGCCCGGCCGGCCGTGAAGATCCTGCTCGTGACGCGCCACTTCCCGCCGGGCGGCGGCGGCGGCGTCCAGCGGCCGCTCAAGTTCGCGACCCATCTCCCGGCGCTCGGGATCGAGACGCATGTGCTCGCGCCGGACGTGTCCGGCTCGGTGCCGGACGATGAGCTCGAGCTGCCGACCCAGGCGTGGATCCACCGCGTGCGCTACGTGGGGCCCCGCGCAGGTCGTCCGTCGGAGCAGCTCCTCGACAAGCAGGGAGTCTCACGGCTGGGCACGCAGGCGGCGCTGTTCGGGCGCAAGCTGCTCGTGCCGGACGAGAACGTCCCGTGGAGCACGCTCGCGACACCGGTGGCGATCCGGCTCGTCAGGCGCGAGGGGATCGACGTCGTGCTCACCACCTCGCCGCCGCCGTCGCTGCACCTCCTCGGCGCCGCCGTGAAGCGGACGACCGGCGCAGCCTGGGTCGCCGACCTCCGCGACCCGCTCACCTCCCATCCGCACCGGCGCGGCTACGAGTCGCAGCTCGCGCGGCTGAAGGAGAAGACCACGGGCGGGGTGGGGAAACTCGTCGCCTCGCAGGCGGACGCGATCGTCGCGGTGTCCGACGCGATCGCCAAGGAGGTGCGCGCGCTGGAGCCGAAGGGCAGGGTCGCCACGATCGGCAACGGCTGCGACTTCGACGACTTCGCCGGCCTCGAGCACCACCCGAGCGAGCGCCTCCGGATCACGCACGCCGGCCACTTCCACGGCAAGCGCGATCCGAAGCCGTTCCTGCGCGCGCTCGCGGACTCCGGGCTCGACGACGTCGTGGCCCGCTTCGCCGGCGATTTCCGCGCCGCCGACCGCGAGTACGCGGAGTCGCTCGGCCTCGGCGACCGCATCGAGCTGCTCGGCGACGTCTCCCGCCGACGGTCGCTCGAGCTGCAGCGAGATTCCGAGGCGCTGCTGCTCCTGATTCCGGAGTCCGGCGGCCGCGGCCGCGGCGTCCTGACCGGGAAGATCTTCGAGTACCTCGCGGCGGAGCGGCCGATCCTCGCCGCCGTCCCGCCCGACGGCGCGGCAGCGGAGCTCGTGCGCGACACGGGAGCGGGCGTCGTGGTTCCATCCGACGACGTGGACGCGCTACGCGAGGCGCTGCTCGACCTTCACCGCCGCTGGCAGGCGGGGACCCTCGACGGGACGCCGCTCTCCGGCGAGTGGCGCCGGCGTCTCTCGCGCGGCGAGCGCGTCGAGGAGCTCGCCGACCTGCTCAGGAGCCTCGCGTGACCGCCGCCGCGCTTCCCGCCTCCCACGCCGTCGTCGTGCCGCGCACGCGGGAGCGGATCGTGACGGGCCTCTTCCTGACCTCCCTCTTCGTCGCGACCTTCGAGAAGGTGCACTGGGACGTCGCGGGCAACATCGGGCTCAACGACGTCACCACGATCCTGTTCCTGATCGCGTACATCGCGACCGAGCGTCGGCCGCTGCCGCGGACGAGTGCGATCGTGCTCGGATTCTTCGCCGCCTTCGCGCTCGTCTACCTCGCCGGCTTCTGGAACATCGACACCCAGCAGGGGCTGACGCAGTTCACGAAGGGGATGGCGAAGTTCGTCATCCACTTCGCCTTCCTGGTGGCCGCGATCGGCTACCTCGCGCAGCGCGGCGAGCGCTTCTTCTGGCGGGCGCTCGGCTGGTTCGCGGTCGGCTTCGTCGCGAACGCCGTCTACGGGATCCTGCAGCTCGGCTCCCAGCTCGCGGGCCACAGCCTCGACAACCTGCTGCTCAACCCGCTCACCGGCGGCGCGGCCAGCATCAACATCTACGGCGCGATCGGCGGCCAGAACATCTACCGAGTCAACGCCCTCACCGGCGATCCGAACCACCTCGGGGTGATGCTGATCATGCCGCTGCTGATGCTGACGCCGGTCTATCTGAGGATGCCGCGCGGGCATCGCCTGAGGTGGCCGCTGGCGATCACCCTCGCGTTCCTGTTCCTCGTGGACGTCGCGACGTTCTCGCGCAGCGCCGGCGTCGGGCTGATCGCCGGCGCGCTCGTGCTCGTGGTGCCGTACCGGCGGCTGTTCCGCTCGAAGCAGTTCCTCTATCCGGTCGGCGCGATCGCGATCGTGCTGCTCGCCGCCCTCTACGAGCGCAGGCACTTCTTCGAGACCTTCTTGCGGCAGAGGGTCTCGACGCAGGGCAGCTCGGCCAATGCCCACTTCGCCGTCTACTCGTTCATCGGCAAGGTCCTGCACATGCATCCGCTGCTCGGTCTCGGCAACAACAACTTCGCCGTCTACTACGAGTTCGTGACCGGAAAGTCGAACTTCGGCGCCCACTCCTACTGGGTCGCGGTGATCGTCGAGTCGGGGCTGCTCGGCCTCGTCCTCTGGATCGTCTTTCTCCGCTACGTGTTCGTGCGGCTGCTGGCCGGGCGGCGGCTCGGCCGGCTGCTCGACCGGATCGGCGACTCGGAAGGCCCGCAGGTGCGTCCGCTCGCGTACGGCATGACGGCGGCGCTGGTGGGGACGATCGTGGCCAACTTCTTCTATCTCACGATCCAGTTCTATTACTTCTACGCCTTCCTGGCCTTCGCGCTCGCCCTGCCCGTCGTGTTCGCCGGCCGCGCGCGCGGACAGACGCCACCGTAGGTGCCTCTCCGGCGAATGTCCTCCGCACCCCTGGCGGCTGCAAGCCGTCGCGACTCCTCGCTTCGCTCGTCGGCCGGCTCCGGCAAGCCTCCGCCGGCTGCTGCGTCCTCGGTCGGCCCGATAGCTTCGGCTATCGAGCCTCCCTGCGTCCTTGCCTCGCTCGCCTTTCGCGCGCCAGGGCCGCGGCAACATCCACCGGAGAGGCACTAGTGCGCGTCGTCGTCCTCACGACATCGTGGCCGCGGACGGAGAGCGAGTTCGCGGGCCGCTTCGTCGGCGACGCGGTCGAGCGTCTGCGCGAGCGCGGGGTGGAGGTCGAGGTGCTCGCGCCGGGTTCCGGCTACCGCGACTACGGGCTCGCCTACGGCGCCGGGATGGCGGCGAACGTGCGCCGCAGGCCCTGGCTGGCGCCGCTGCTGCTCCTCTCGATGTGGCGGGCGACGCGGCGCGCTGTGCGCGCGGCGGATCTCGTCCATGCGCACTGGCTGCTGACGGCGGCGGTCGCGCGGTTCGGCGGCAGGCCGTTCGTCGTCACGCTGCACGGCTCCGGCTCCGCCGGGCGCTTCTCGGACGAGGAGCTGGCACGCCGGCGTCCACGGCTCGTCCACGCGCTCCTGCGCAGGGCCGCCGCCGTGATCTGCGTCTCCGAGACCCTCGCCGGAGCCGTGCGCAACGCGGGTCTCGAGGCGGTGGTGATCCCGAACGGGGTGCGGATCCCGGACGAGGTGGGGCCGCCCGCCGAGCCGGCGGAGGTGCTCTACGTCGGCCGGCTCTCGCCGGAGAAGAACATCGACACGCTCCTCGAGGCGGTCGGCGACCTGAACCTCGTCGTCGCGGGCGACGGGCCGCTCCGCGACCGAGTCCCGAACGCGCTCGGCGCCGTGCCGCACGCGGAGGTCGAGCGGCTGCTCGAGCGCGCCACGGTCGTCGTCGCGCCGTGCGAGCGTGAGGGCTTCGGCCTCGCCGCGGCCGAGGCCATGGCTTTCGGCAGGCCGGTCGTGGCAGCGGCCGGCGGCGCGCTGCTCGACCTCGTCACCGACGGCGAGACGGGTCTGCTCGTCCCGCCGCGCGACGCACCCGCCCTGCGTGCGTCGGTGGAGCGGCTGCTCGCAGACGCCGAGCTGCGCGAGCGGCTCGGACGGAGAGGGCGCGACTCCGCCCGCGAGCGCTTCGGCTGGGACGGCGTGATCGAGCGCACGCTCGCGGTGTACCGCGACGCACTAGCATCGGCGCGATGAAGGGAGTCATCCTCGCCGGCGGCTCAGGCAGCCGGCTCGCGCCGCTGACGCGCATCACGAACAAGCACCTGCTGCCGCTGTACGACCGGCCGATGGTGACCTACGCCGTGGAGGCGCTCGTCCAGGCCGGCTTCAGCGAGCTGATGCTCGTCACCGGCGGCACTCACGCGGGCGAGTTCTTCCGGCTGCTCGGCAACGGCCAGGAACACGGGATCGAGCGCCTCTTCTATGCGTACCAGGAGCGGCCGGGAGGCATCGCCGAGGCGCTCGGGCTGGCGGAACGGTTCGTCGGCGGCGACCGCTGTTGTGTCCTGCTCGCGGACAACGTCTTCGAGCGGCCGCTCGGCCCGGTCGTGGAGCGGTTCGCCGCGCAGGAGCGTGGCGCTCGCGTCGTCCTCTCCGAGGTCGCCGACAACGAGCACCTGCGCCATCTCGGCGTTCCGGAGCTCGAAGGCGGCCGGGTCGTCCGGATCGTCGAGAAGCCGGCCGAGCCGCCCAGCAGCTACGCCGTCACCGGCGCCTACTTCTACGACGAGCAGGTCTGGGAGATCCTGCCGACGCTCGAGCCGTCGGGCCGCGGAGAGCTCGAGATCACGGATCTCAACAACTGGTACGTCGACCGGGGCGAGCTGGAGGCGGACGTGCTCGACGGCTTCTGGGGCGACGCCGGGGAGTCGATCGGTGCGTACTACGAGGTCAACGACTTCGTCCGCGGGAGGCAGGGAGGGTGATCGAGGGGCTCCGCCGCTTCCCGCTCGAGCGCCACCTGGACGACCGTGGCTGGTTCGCCGAGCTGGCCCGTGCGAGTGCGCTGCCGAAGCCGATTCGGCAGCTGAACCTCTCTCGCTCCCGTCGCGGCGTCGTTCGCGGGCTCCACTACCACGAGCGCGGCCAGGACGATCTCTTCGTCTGCCTCGCCGGCATGGTGCGCGTCGTCGTCCTCGACCGCACGAGCGGCGAGACGTTTCACGAGGACATCGGCGACGAGAACCCGGTCGCGATCTACGTTCCCGGCATCAACGCTCACGGCTACGAGGCACTCACCGATGCGCTCTTCGCCTACCTCGTGACCGAGGAGTACGACGCGGACGATCCCGACGAGCACGGTGTCCCGTGGGACGACCCGCGGGTCAAGCACCTCTGGAGCACGCAGGCTCCGATTCTCTCCGCCCGGGATGCGGAATGAGGCTTCTCGTCACCGGGGCGGCCGGCTTCATCGGCTCGAACTTCGTGCGGTGGTGGTTCGAGCGCCATCCGGACGATCACGTCGTGGCGCTCGACAAGCTGACGTACGCCGGTGACCCGCGCAACCTCGACGGGCTCGACGTGCGGCTGGCGGTGTGCGACATCTGCGACCTCGACCCGGTCGCACGGCTGTTGGCCGAGGAGGGGATCGACACGGTCGTCAACTTCGCCGCGGAGTCGCACAACAGCCTCGCGATCCTCGACCCCGGCCGTTTCTTCCGCACCAACGTCCTCGGGACGCAGGCGCTGCTCGAGGCTTCCCGCCGGCAAGAGGTGTCGCGCTTCCACCACGTCTCGACCTGCGAGGTCTACGGCGACCTGCCGCTCGACTCCGAGGACGCGTTCACCGAGGAGTCGCCGTACCGGCCCCGGACGCCGTACAACGCCTCCAAGGCCGGGGCCGATCACGCGGTGCGCGCGTACTCCGAGACGTTCGATCTGCCGGTGACGATCACGAACTGCTCGAACAACTACGGGCCGAGGCAGTTCCCGGAGAAGGTGATCCCGCTCTTCGTCACGAACGCGCTCGACGACCGGGAGCTGCCGCTCTACGCCTCGACGCAGAACCGGCGCGAGTGGCTCCACGTCGACGACCACTGCCGGGCGATCGAACTCGTGCTCGAGCAGGGCCGCGAGGGCGAGACGTACAACGTCGGCTCGGCGGTCGAACGCTCGATCGAGGAGATCGCCGATCTCGTGCTCGGGCTGACGGGGAAGCCGGAGTCGCTGAAGACGATCGTCCCCGACCGCCCCGGACACGATCGCCGCTACCTCCTCGACTCCGCGAAGCTCCGCCGTGAGCTCCGCTGGGAGCCTGCGATCCCCTTCGAGGACGGGCTGCGCGCGACGGCCGAATGGTACGCCGACAACCGCGCCTGGTGGGAGCCGCTCCGGGAGCGGGCGCCTGTGCAAGAGACCAAGTGGACCTGAGCCGTGGCGTTCTCGTCACCGGCGCCGACGGGCAGCTCGGCACGGCGCTGTGTGAGGAGTTCGGCGGCGGAGACGCGGGTCGTGTCGCTGACCCGGGCGGAGTGGGACGTGACACTGCCGCCGCCGGCCGGGCTCCCCGAAGTCGACCTCGTGCTCCACGCAGCTGCCTGGACGGACGTCGACGGAGCGGAGTCGTCCCCGCAGGACGCGGCCGCGGTGAACGTCGGCGGGACCCAGCACGCGCTGGAGCTCGGCGCACCGCTCGTGCTCTTCTCGACGGATTACGTCTTCGACGGCCGCAAGCGCGAGCCGTACCTCGAGTCCGACGCGCCCAACCCGCTCTCGGTCTACGGCCGCACGAAGCTGCAGGCCGAGGGCGCGGCCGGCGGCGACGCCTGGGTCGTGCGCACCTCCTGGCTCCACGGCTGGACGAGCACCAACTTCGTCCGCACGATGCTCAGGCTGGGCGCGGAGCGCGACGAGGTGGCGGTCGTCGACGACCAGCGCGGCTCGCCCACGTACGTCGGGCACCTCGCCGCGGCGGTGCGGCAGCTGCTCGATCTCCCGCGTGGGCTGTGGCACGTCTCGGGCGGCGGTGACTGCACCTGGGCCGAGCTCGCGGAGGCGATCTTCGAGGACGCGGAGCTCGACTGCCGCGTGAGACGGATCGCCACTGCGGAGCTCGACCGGCCCGCGCCGCGGCCCGCTAACTCTGTACTGCGAAGCGAGCGGGCCGATGCGCCCACGCTGCCGCACTGGCGCGAGGGCCTGCGCGCCTGCCTCGAGAAGCTCCCTCGAGACTGACCCACGATGACGACGCCCGGGCTCTGCGTCTACATCCCGAATCTCGACGGCGGCACGCGGCTTCGGCGCACCCTCGAGACGCTGGCGGCCCAGACGATGCGTGCGCCGGTCGTCGTGGTCGACAACGGCTCGCGCGACGGCTCCCCGGATGTGGCCGAGCAGGAGCTGGGTGCGCGCGTGATTCGCCTCGATCGGAACATCGGCTTCGGACGTGCGCTCAACCTCGGAGTCGCCGAGTGCCCGGCCGAGCGGCTGGTCTTCCTGAACAACGACGTCGAATGCGAGCCGCAGCTCCTCGAGGCTCTGGTCGAGTCGTCCGGGGCTGCGGACACCGTCGCCGGGGTTCTGCTCCAGGCGGCACGCGAAGACCTGATCGACTCGGCGGGTGTCGTGGCCGACCGCACGCTGCTCGCCTGGGACTACCTGCACGGCGCACCGGTGGAGGAGGCGGCGAGCGCGGAGCCTCCCCTCGGCCCGACCGGAGGCGCAGCGCTGGTGAAGCGCGACATCTTCGAGCGCGTCGGGGGCTTCGACGAGCGGATCTTCGCGTATCTCGAGGACCTCGACCTCGCGTTGCGGATCCGCTGCGCGGGCGGCGTCTGCGCGCTCGCGCCGAATGCCCGCGCTCTCCATCGCCACTCGTCGACGCTCGGCTCAGGATCGGCGGCCAAGAACCGGCTCATGGGTTGGAGCCGGGGCTATCTCCTGCGTCGGTACGGCATCCTCAGGCCGGCGCTCGTCGCGCCGACCCTCGCGCGTGAGCTGGCAATCGCAGGCGGCCAACTGCTCGTCGACCACACCACGACCGGGATCACGAGCAGGCTCGCGGGCTGGTCGGCCGCCGCCGGGCTGCCGCGCCGGCCTCTGCCGGCGGACGGCCTGCTCGACGTCTCGACGGTCGAGGCGTTGCGGATGCGGTCGCTGCGGCGGCGTCCGCCCGGCTACCGTGGAACGCCGTGCTCGAAGTCGTAATCGTGTCGTACCGCTGCGGCGAGCTGCTGCGCCGGTGCCTCCAATCGCTGCGTGAGCATCCCCCGGACGGCGGCCTCAGGGTCACCGTCGTCGACAACGCCTCCGGCGACGGGACTGCGGATGTCGTCCGCCGCGAGTTCCCGGACATGACGCTGATCGAGCTCGACGAGAACGTCGGCTTCAGCGCCGCGAACAACCTCGTCCTGCGGGAGACGACCGCCGAGTACGTGCTCGTCCTCAACCCGGACACCGTGCTCTGCGAAGGGACGCTCGACACCCTGCTTCGCCTGCTGGCCGCGGACGAGCGAATCGGCATCGCCGGCTGCCGGCTCGTGCAGGAGGACGGCACGCTCGACCATGCGGCGCGGCGTTCGTTTCCGACGCCTACCTCGGCGCTCGGCCACTTCCTTCGCGTCGGCCGCTCCGATCGAGCGCCGGCGGCGCTCGCGGCGTATCGGGCGCCCGACGTCGGCGAAGGTCCGGTAGACGCCGTCAACGGGGCGTTCATGCTGATGAGGCGCAAGATGCTCGACGAGATCGGGCTGTTCGACGAGGGCTACTGGATGTACATGGAGGATCTCGACCTCTGCTACCGGGCGGCCGGCGCAGGCTGGATCACCTGGTACGAGCCGTCCGTAAGGGCGGTCCACATCAAGGCCGGAACGAGCGGGCGTCACCGGCGCCTCCGTCTCAACTACGCGTTCCACTACGGCATGTACCGCTACTACCGCACCCACCTCGCGCCGAGTCGAAGTCATGTGTTCAACGGGGTCGTTTACTGCGGCATCGGCGTCAAGTTCCTCACCGCCGCCGCCGCGTCGGGAATCGCAAGACTGCCGAGAGGTCCGCGCCGTCAGGCCGCTGGGATCCGTTCCTGAACGTCCTCTTCATCACGAGCTGGTATCCGACGGCGGAGCACACCTACGGCGGGGTCTTCGTGCGGGAGCACGCGAAGGCCGTCCGCGACCAGGGCCATCACGTCGTCGTCCTGCACCTGGCCGGACCGCGCACGGACGGCGGTGGTGGCGTCTGGACGATGGAGGAGGAACTGGATCCCTCGCTCACGGAGGGGATCGAGACGCACCACGTCTTCACGCACCGCAGGCGCCTTCGCGGCGCGTCGTACGGGCTCTACCTGTGGAGCGCGATCCGTGCGTGCCACGGCCTGCGAGCACGCGGCTTCCGGCCCGACGTCGTCCATGCCCACATCTTCACCGCAGGCGTCCCCGCGGCGATCATCGGGACTCGAGCCGGCATCCCCGTCGTGCTGACGGAGCAGTTCAGCAGCTTCCCGCGCCGCACCCTGAGTCGCGTCGACGTTCGCAAGGCGCGCTACGCGTTCGGACGCGCCGCCCGGGCGCTGCCGGTGTCGCGTCACCTGCTCGAGGCGATCAGGAGCTACGGCATCGACGTCCCGTTCGAGGTCGTTCCGAACGTCGTCGACACCTCGCTCTTCTTCCCTCCGGACACGGGGCGGGAACGAGACACGGCCGACCGCCGGTTGCTCTTCGTCGGCAATCTCGAGCCGTCGCAGTCCAAGGGGTTCCCGACGTTGCTGCAAGCGCTCGCCCGCCTCAACGACCGCAGGCGGGACTGGCGGCTCGACGTCTTCGGAGACGGTCCCGAGCGAGGGAGTTACGAGGCCTCTGCGGGCTCTCTCGGGCTCGGAGAGCAGCTGCGATTCCACGGGTCCCAGCCGAAGACCGCCATCGCGGAGACGATGCGTGCCGCCGACCTCTTCGTCCTACCGAGCCGCTTCGACAATCTTCCCTGCGCGGTCGTCGAGGCGCTCGCCTCCGGGTTGCCGGTCGTCTCGACGACGGTCGGCGGCATCCCCGAGCTCGTGGACGAGCAGAACGGGAGGCTCGTCGCACCCGACGACCCGGTCGCCCTCGCCGATACGATCGATGACATCCTCGGCAACCTGGACACCTACGACCGCGGGGCAATCGCCGCGGCGGCCCGGGACCAGTACAGCCTCGAGGTCGTCGGAGACCGACTGGGCCGCATCTACGAGTCGGTGCTCGGCGCCCGACGATGACCTAGTCGGGTGCGGGCGCTCCGTCTGCTCGCCTACGGTATCCCTGCGTGAGCGACGTCACCGGCTTCTACGACGAGTTCGTCGACTACCAGCTGAGCTACCTGACGACGCCGAATCCCCGGCTGCGATTGGTGCGAGAGCATCTGTCACCGCTGATCGAGGAACGCGAGCCGCACTCGGCCCTCGATGTCGGCTGCGGCATCGGCCTCATCGCGGGATGGCTTGCGAAGCGGATACCACAAGTGGTCGGCGTCGACCTCTCCCCACGCGCTGTGGAAGCAGCGAAGGAGCTATATCCGGAGCTCGAGTTCCACGTCTGCGCGCCGCCCGGAGACCCGCTTCCGGGCGGGCCTTTCGAGCTGATCACGCTGATCGACGTGGTGGAGCATTTCCCCCGCCAGGAGCTCGCAGCCCTGTTCGAGCGGGTCGCTGAAGTGGTTGCCGACGAGGCAGTGGTGGCGGTCAACCTGCCCTCGAGGCGGTTCGCGCTCAGCAGGAGGAGCGACCAGGATCAGATCATCGACGAGGCGCTCGGCGTCGACGAGGTCGTCGCCGCCGCGGCGGCCGTGGAGATGGAGCCGCTGGTGGTGCTGCGGTACGGCTGCGAGTCGGCCAATCAGTATGCGTTCTGCGCTTTCTCCCGCACGTACGACGTGGCGACGCCGTTGAGCCGCACCCTGCGCCGCAGGTTGCAGGACAGGATCTGGTCGACCCGCGAGCGTCTCAGCCGGCGAAGCTCGCGAGCTCGGCGCTGATCACACGGGGCCTCGTCCGCCGGGGTTGCTGTCGGCCACGGCCGGAGGCCGGCTGACCAGACGCACCGCAAGACGCCGGATGAGCTGTGCGTACCGCGCTCCGTCTTCCCGCGAGGGGACGACGAGCTCCCGCAACGGCACCCGGGTGATCCGCCGGTAGACAGCGGCCGTCAACACGAAGAGCACCGAGTAGGAGGCCGTGCTGGCCCACGCCGCACCGTTGATCCCGTAGCGGGGGATCAGCACCAAGTTCAGGGCGATGTTGCAGACGACACTGATCGCGGCGACCACGGAGTTCACCAGGGGCCGGCCCCGCGCTGCGATGTCGTTGCCGAGGACGCGGGCTGCGGAGAACAGCACGATCCCCGGCGCGAGGATGCGCACGACGGCGGCCGAGTCACCGAACCGAGCGGAGTAGAGAAGGTCGACGACGGGGGTGGCCACGAGGACGAGGATCCCCGCGAGGATCGCCGTCAACCAGAGTGTGTTGCGGGCGACGAGCGGCGTTATCGATCGGCGCGCCGACTCGGTCCGTTCGGTTGCGATGGTCGGGAACAGGGCGGTGCTGACTGCCTGCGACGGCATCCAGAGACCCTCGGCGATCACGACGCCGGCACCGTAGAGCCCGACGGCGGCGGCCCCTTCGAACCCGGCGACGAGGAAGACGTCGAGTCGGTAGCCGAGGATGGCGAGGACATTGGCCGGGTGAGCGCGGACGCCGTAGGACGCCAGCGCACGAACATAGGGTCGTCGGAGGCGCCACGCAATTGCAGTCGACCGTCGTACGTACGCCACCACTCCGACCAGGAGCAGCGCGCTCGCGACGACCATCGCGGCGATCGCAGCGCGAACCTCTCCGCCCAGGAGGATGGCAAGGCCGATCAGCGGAAGCGGTACGGCCGCCTGCGCCATTGTGATCAGGTTGAACTCCCGGAAGTCTCTGAAGCCCTGGTAGACGGACTGGACGATCAACACGGTCAGGACGAACGGGATCGCGAGCGACGCCAGGGCGAGATCGCCCTTGGGAACACTCCTGAACGTGACGTCCCCGATCCAGATCACGCCCGCGCACCCGACGGCGAGCGCCCACCCGAGCAGCAGCCCGAGCGTCGTCGGGTTGCCGAACGCCACCGGCCTCGACCACGTCCCCCGTGCCGCGTGATACGCCGCAGCGGCCCCGAGCCCGATGCTCCCCAGGGTGACGACGAGCGTCACGAACAGCGTGGCGAGGGTGTACTCGCCGCGACCCGTCGGGCCGAACACCCGAGCGGTCAGGACCGCCGTGCCAAGAAGTGCAACGGCCGCGAGCAGGTTGGTGAACAGCACGCCCGACGAGCTCCTCGCCAGCGACGGATGGCGCCGGGGGTTGCCCTCGTGGCCGCTCATCTGGGCGGCCGTGCAACCGGATTCCAACCCCCGAGCACTCCGCAAGGGTATCTCCGGCCTTCGGCCGTTACGATCGGGCGGTGGCCGGGAAGTCGAGCGCGTTGATCACGGGCGGCGCCGGCTTCATCGGCTCCCACCTGGCCGAGCTGCTGCTGGCGGACGGCCGGGAGGTCTGGGTGCTCGACGACCTCTCCACGGGCTCCGAGCGCAACGTGGCCCACCTGCGCGAGCGAGACGGATTCCATCTCGTCGTCGACTCGGTGTTGAAGAGCTCCGTGGTGAACGAGCTCGTGCACCGCTGCGACGTCGTGTTCCATCTCGCGGCGGCGGTCGGTGTCCGCCTGATCGTCGAGCAGCCGGTGCACACCCTCGTCACCAACATCCAGGGCACCGAGATCGTCCTCGACCACTGCAACCGCTTCGGCAAGCGCGTCCTGGTCGCCTCCACCTCCGAGATCTACGGCGATCGGAGAGAGCCCGAGGCGCTCGACGAGGGGAGCCACCGCCTCTACGGCCCGACCACGGCGCGCCGCTGGGCGTACGCCGAGTCGAAGGCGCTCGACGAGTTCCTCGCGCTCGCGTACCAGCAGGAGCGAGGCCTCGACTGCGTCATCCTGCGTCTCTTCAACACCGTCGGCCCTCGCCAGAGCGGCGAGTACGGGATGGTGATCCCGCGCTTCGTCGCGGCCGCGCTCGCTGGGCGGCCGCTCGAGATCTTCGGCGACGGCTCGCAGACGCGCTGCTTCTGTCACGTGCAGGACACGATCGGCGCCGTCTCGGGACTGATGGCGTCCGGGATCTCCGGCGAGATCTTCAACGTCGGCTCGACCGAACGTGTCTCGATCCTCGAGCTCGCCCAGCGGGTTCTCGCAGCCACCGGTTCCGAGTCGGAGCTCACGTTCACGCCCTACGACTCGGCTTATGGCCAAGGCATCGAGGACATGCTCCACCGTCAGCCGTCGATCGGGAAGGTCAACGCGGCGATCGGCTGGCAGCCGACCCGGTCGCTCGACGCGATTCTCGCCGACGTGATCGAGCACATCCGGCACGCGCCGGCGCTCGAGAGCGCTCTCGAGTAGCGCACTCGGCCTCGGCGACTTCCCGAACCCGTGAACTCCTCGGGCTAGCATGGGAATGCGTTGGATCAGGACGTTAAGGCAGGGTGGTGGCCGACACGGCTCCGCTGGCGCGTGGCCGCGGTCGCCGGACTCTGTCTCGCCGGGCTCGTGATCGCCGCCGCCGTGCTCCAGACTGCGACCTCAGGTCTGCCCAAACGCACCGGTGTTCCGTACATCGCGCCACCACTCGTAAAGAACGGGATCGTGGAGACGTTGCGTCTGCCACGGGTCCTTGCGGCAGGCGCGAGGCCAGTGGCGGTTACGAACAGTGACCTCCCGGACCTCAATCAGCCTCTGCAGGCCGTTCAGTTGTTCCCTGACGGCCGGCTCGTCGTGCACACGATGGGCTTCGACGGCATTCCGCTCCAGCACGGCAGCAACTCGGTTCTTTCCGATGAGACCGTCCAGGGCCGACCAGATCTCGGGCCGCCCGGAAAGACGTGGTACTCCGTCACTCGGTTCGAGTCCCACAACGCTCTGGTCGTGACTCGCCAACTCCCCAGTGGACACCTGCGGGTCACGGTGTTGGCTCTGCGGGATGGGTTGCCCAGGCTGCGGGTCGGAATGATTTCTGCGCCGCCGCTGCCGAGAGGAGCGCGGACCGTCGCCGTGGCTACCTGGAATCCCCCGTCGCCGGATCTCTTCGTGATCGACCACGGGGCAGGGCGTAGTCCGGTGATAGTCAGGATCTACTCGGGTGAGAGCGGGTTCCACAAGCTGATTGGTGTCTACGCCCTACCCCCAAACGCCGCCGGCCCCGAGCGGTGGGTGTGGGGGGTTGCACGGCTCGGCGGCCAGCGGCCCGACGTCGTCTTCGTGAAGCGGCGAGGCCTCTCGGGCAAGCCCGAGTTCCATGTGCTCGACGCCGGCACCCACTTCGCGACCTTTGCCGAGCACGTGGCCATCCCGGCGCGCCCGATCCCGGCCCGGGATCAGGTCGTGATCGGGACCCGCATCGGCCAGGCTGTGGCATACCTCGTCAGATTCGGCGGTCGCGCCCCCAGCGTAAGGCTGATGGCGCTGCCAGATCGAGTCAATGTGCCCCGCTAGGCCCCTCGTTCCGCATCGCAGCCACCAAAAAAGTCGAGAGTCGTGTCGATCCGGGACTGCCTGACTGCTCCACGGCGCTGTCTAGATTCCGGCATGCCTATGGGATGTACGGGGCCTGCGAGATCGTCTCGGCCCAGAGGCATGAGTAGTAGCGCAGCTCGGGGTTCGGCCGGATCGAGTCGAGCGCGTCCAGCTCCTCGGCGTGGATCACCTCGTACTTCTGGCTCGCGTAGTCGATCCCCGGGACGTGGTTCGTCGTGTTCGCCAGGGAATACAGGGCGATGCCGTCGTGGTTCCAGAGCGGCAACGTGGCGGTCAGCGTCCGGTAGCCCACGTTGAAGAGTCGCCGGGCCTGCTTGCTGTACAAGGACAGGTCGCGCAGCCCGAGCAGCGTGAACATGAAGCCGTTGAGGACGTGGATCGGAGGCTGTGTCGCGCTCGGGTACTCCTCGTAGATCGGACGCCCCTCGAGCGACGACACGACTCCGCCCTGCGTGACCGACGACCGGAACGGCTGCAGCGCTCTCTTCGCAGCCTGCAGGTACTTGTGGTCGCCCGTGGCCCAGAAGATGCGGGTCAGGAGCGACATGGCGTTGCCCTGCGCCATCGAGGAGATCCAGCCGGCCTTGAACGACTCCTGCCCCGACGGCAGGTAGAAGTCGAAGCCGTAGTGCCACGCTCCGTCAGCGCCCTGGTTCGCGAGGAGCCAGTCGGCCAGGTGCTGCGCTCCGGCGAGGTCACCGATGCTGAAGTCGTGCAGGCCGAGCTGCGCAGTCGTGACCGGGTTGTACTGGTAGACGCCGTAATAGGGGACCTTCGGGATCCCGTTCGCGTCGAGCGGGTAGGAGAACGTGCGTTGACCGAAGTCGAGGTACACGCCGTTAGAGCGATAGACGACCGGGTCGTCGTCGCGCGGACTGGCAGCGGCCACGCTGGGGGCCAGAAGCGCACCCGTGACGATCAGGATGAGCGCGAGCTTCTTCAAGACGGATCTCCTCTGCGGCTCCGCGTTCATGATGTCTTCCCATCCATTCCGCGTGCGTCTCGCACGGGAACAGGGCCGGGTGCCCCATCCTACGGGGGTCGGGGCACCCTCCTGCCCAAAAAGTCTCCCTGCGATCGACCAGCGAAGCGATTGCGTTAGGGAGCTCGTTGGTGAGACGGTCGTCGTCTCTCAGGGCGCGCGCTCCAGCTGGATGGGGCGCCTTGTCGGTGTCAAGTAAGTGCGAGACCCAAAGGGCGAAGGGAACATGTGGTAAGTTCCCGCGCCAACATCCCGACGACCTGCATGACTCAGAGTCCCGAGGCGCCGTACGTCTGATGCCGTAGAACCCGACCGATGACGATGCGCTCAACAGCGGCGCGGGCGCTTGGTGACGCACAACGGCTCGCCACCCGAAGACGCGGACGCAGCGTTGCGTTTGGTCGAAGCGTGCTCGGGGACTACGTCCCGAGCGCGCCCTCGGCGCAGAACGCGGTGGACATCTTCGCCGGTTCCTGGGCCTCTCGGTTGCCACCGCCGTACGACGGCCTGCGCGCCGGAGACACGAGTCTGTTCGACGACAAACGGGTCGAATGGGCCATCGGAGAGTTGGGCGGCGTGCTCGGAAAGACCGTTCTCGAGCTCGGTCCGCTCGAAGGCGGACACACGTTCATGCTCGAGCGACACGGCGCCGAGTCGATCGTTGCGGTGGAGGCCAACCGCAACGCTTATCTGAGATGCCTGATCGCCAAGGAGCTGCTCGGCTTGCGACAGTCTCGCTTCCTTTGCGGTGACTTCATCGAGTATCTCCGCACGACCTCCGATCGATACGACGTCTGCGTTGCCAGCGGCGTCCTCTACCACACGCAGAATCCGGTGGAACTGATCGCGCTGACCGCAGCGCACGCGCAACGCCTGTTCGCTTGGACGCACTACTACGACGCCGCCCACGTCCCGAGCCGGATCGGGCGATCGCGCATCGTGCCGTGCGGGTCGAGCGAGTACGAAGGGTTTCGTTACGGGCTGTATCGGTATCGGTACGGGCTCTCCCTGGGTTGGCGCGGCTTCTGTGGTGGTCCTGCGCCATTCGCGTACTGGCTCACACATGACGATCTGCTCGGAGCACTCGAGCACTTTGGGTGGACGGATGTGAAGATCGGCTTTCACGATCCAAGACATGCGAACGGCCCGGCACTCGCGTTCGTTGCAAGGCGCAAGTAGCCGACGCCGGACTGCGCATCACTGCTGATCTTCGCCGGTGGCCCGCGCTTGAGGTGTCGCTTTGCTCGTCTCTTCTCGCAACCCGGTGAATGCCATTCGTAAGACGTCTCGGTAGGCGCCCGCGCGCTCCGGTGTGACGACGACGAGGGGGATCAGGCGTGCTGCGGCGAGCCCTCCCACGACCAGCCGTAGACCGATCTGATCTCGCGCGGAGTGGTGCTTGGCGAAGAAGTAGAGCAGGCTGGCGTAGCGGGACCGGACGACCTGCGGGCGCTGCCAGCGGTTGAACGTTCCCCCGCCGACGTGGTCGAAGACGGCGTCGTGGACGAAGGCCACCGGGCCGCGCTCGTGCAGGCGGATCACGAGGTCGACGTCCTCGAACCAGTAGTAGAAGGCTTCGTCGAATCCGCCCACGGCCTCGAAGCTCTCACGCCGGCACGCGAGACACGCCCCTGCGGGCTGGGCGGCAATGTCCTGGGTCGTGCCGTAGTCGAAATCAGGCAGCGTCTGCCGTCGCGAAGCCGGGTTCGCGGGCCAGAGGCGCTCCAGCCCGACGAGCAATGCGACCTGTGCCGTGAGTGTGGGAAAGCCCCGGACGGCGAAACCGACCTGTGGCCGATCGGTGCCGACATCGACCAACAGACCCGCCGCTGCCGAGTGCTCGGGATGTGCGTCCAGGAAGGACACGAGCCGCGCGACCGCGCCGGATCGCGGGAAGGCGTCGCTGTTCAGGAACAGGATGTAGTCGCTCTCGCCTGCGCGGGCGCCCTGGTTGCAGGCGCTCGCGAAGCCGACATTCGCCTCGTTGCGGAGCACCGTTGCCTCCGGCCAGCGCTCGAGGATCGCCTCGGCTGTCCCGTCGCCGGAGCCGTTGTCGACGACGATGAGCCGCACCGGGGGACCCGGTCCCGGCGCGAGCACCGCCGCCGCGCAGCGCAACGTCAGGCTGCGCGTGTTGCGGGTCACGACCACGACGTCGAGTGAGGGGGTCGTGCTCACGCGTTCAGCGGCTCGATGGCGCCGATCTCGACGAAGAGCTCGGCGAGGCGGCGCGCGACGTGGGGGAAGGTGAACGGCTCGAGATCGAAGTCCGGCTCGAACGGCTCGCGGCGCACCATCCAGCGATCGAGATACGTGCGCAGAGCCGCGATGATCTGGCCTTCGTCCTCCGGAGCCGCCAGGGTGTGCGGGCCGGCGTCGGCCAGGAGTGTGGCCGCTGCGTTTCGGTCGGCCAGGCCGAGGATCGGCTTCCGCGCAGCGAGGTACTCGTAGATCTTGGACGTCGCCACGTGCGACTTCTGCACCGAGGTGATCAACAGCAACCCGTCCCCGGCCTGTTGCAGGCCGAGCGCACGAGGGTGAGGGACGTGACCGAGCGTCCGGACGACGCCCTGGAGCTGCGCCGCATTCATCGCCGCGACCTCCGGGCCTGTGAAGTTGCCCGCGAACACGACCTCGAGCTTCTCGGACAGTTCCGGCTGCTCCGCGAGTGCGACCTGGAGAGCGCGTAGGAACGGTCTCGGATCCTTGCCGTCGAGTCCGCCGGTTCCGGTGTAGACGAGCGAGAAGCGTCCGGGGTCCAGCGTGGCGCGCTCGTCGGAGGCGGCCGCCACGAGCGCAGGGTCGAAGCCGTTCGTGAGATGGAGAACATGGGGATTGCGACCGCGCGTCCGCAGCTGGTCGGCCAGGGGCGCCGTCGCCGCTGTCACCGCGTCCGCACGGCTGACCACGAGTTTCTCCAGCGCGCCGTCGAGCCCGGTCAGATACGGCCTCAGTGTGGGCGGCTCGAACGTCCAGCCGTCCCGCAGGTCTGCAACCCAGGGCACGCCCCGCGCGGAGAGGAGCAGGCCGAGCAGGTGGACGGACTCCGGCGGGGAGCTCGTGAACACGACATCGGGCCGGTCATGTCTGAGGATGGTGGAGGCCGCCTTGGCCGCGGCGGGACCCCAGGAGACGACGGTGGCGTCGGGGACGATCAGCCGTGACCACCATCGCCGGCCGCGCTCGGTGCCCACGACACCCTGCAGGCTCGGCGCCGACCGCGCGTCCTTGGCGCGGACGACCGACCGGGCCTCGTCGTCCGGCGAGTCTCCCGAGACGGTGCTCGTCAGGACCGTCGTCCGGAGGCCGAGATCCTCGAGCGAGTTACGGAAGGCGGCGGTTCGCTGCGCGCCGGAACGACTGCTCGGCGGGAAGAGATAGGAGACGAGCAGGACGTGGGGAGGGGCGGCCTTCCGCGCAGGGGGCATCTATGACCGCTCGCCCGGGCGACGCGCTTCCTCCGCCGGGAGGGCGGCGACGCTGCCGACGGCGAACAGCATCGGGACGACGATCAGCCAGTCCGGAAACTCCGTAAAGAGGTTGTCGTAGAGGCCGAACATCGTCATGTAGAGGAGATACGCGGCGACGACTACGTATCGGAACTGCTCCGTGAGCCGGGCGTACGCGAACGCTGCGCTGGAGAGCACGGCGACAAACGCGATGCCGATCGTCACCCCGACGAATCCTCCATCCGCCCAGAATGGCCCCGCCATGGTGTTGGTCGTGTATGGCGACGCCTGGAATCCGGACACGGCGGTCGCGCTCTGTGCCGGCAGGTAGCGATTGAACAGGCCGGCGTCGTAGCGCCAGTGGCCGAAGGGCGCGTACGTCGGGAAGTAATCGACGATCCGAGCCAGTCCTTCGAAGTTCATCGCTATTGCGAGATGGACGGGGACGAGCGGGCGCAGGAGCCACGGCACACTGGGGAGGTCGTGTGAGTAGAACTCGCTCTCGAACGCATTCGAGGAGTGCTGCGCGGTGCGCACGAAGAAGGCGAGCGCGAGAAACGCGACGACGAGCGCAGCGGTGGCGACGAGCCATTCGAAACGCGGCAATCCGCGATAGAGGATGCGACCGACAGTGCCCGTGACGATCGGAAGGACGACCGAGCCGCGGCCTCCCTCGAGCGCGAAGCCGAAGAGCGCCAGTCCCAGGATCGCGAGCTCGAACAATGCCGCACGCTTGAACAACTTCGGCGGAGCGACGATCGCCACAATGGCCGCAACCGTCAGCAGGTCCGTGAGGACGATCGTGATACCGCCGGGCAGGGCGACGCGAGCAGCGTCGATGTCCGACGACAGGAGCGGCACCTGTCCCGCGATGATGAATTGGTGGGCAAGCTCGACGTAGCCGATGACGATGAACAGGGCCAGGATCGGCCGCAGAGGTAGTCGGCCGCGGAAGCGCTCCAGCCAGGCGGCGGCCGCCCTGGCATGGCCGCCCATCCGGACGAACTCCTGCGCCAGGACACCTGCGCAGACGAAGACAGCCGGGACCAGGAACGCGACCGCCCACATGCGCCACGACCACGGTCGCTGCAGGGTGACCACGTGGATCTGGGCGAACACCACACCGAGCAGCCACATGGCGGGGAAGACCACGATCGGTGCGAGAACATCGCGCCGGTCGACGAAGCCCAAGCGGTCCACGGCGGCGGATTGTAGTGAGGCGCTACTCGCTGCTACGTGGGTGGGAGCGGCGCCAGGTTCGCGTTCCGGCCGCGCCGAGCAGAACGACGGCGGTGCCGGCGAGGATGATCAGAAGCGCGGTCGGGCCTGAGCCGAGGTCGAAGGCCGAGCCGACAGCGGTCGGTTCCGTCGCGGCGGCGGTCGAGTGCGACTGGAGGAAACGCGCCGTCCCGTAGCCGTTGACGAGGTTCTTCAGCGACTTCCCGTCCTGGCCGGCCTTCTTGAGCTTGACTTTCGTTTGCGTCGGGATGGCCACGGGCTGCGTGCTCGTCTCGCTACTGCTGCTTTTTCCCGAGTTACTGCCCGACGTCTTGCCGCCGCCGCCGTTCTGCAGGCATACGCTGTAGACCTGCTCCGCCGACGGTTTTCCGCCGCAACCGGCGAATGCGGTCTGCGGCAGGACAACCACAACTGCGGCTGCGACGGCTGCAGCTGCGAGTGGCCGGTTCAGCCCCCCGAACACGGTCGTTACTGTAGCGGGCCGTGGCGCTGCCTAGCGTAAAGGCTGAGCAAGTTCTCGTCTTGCGGGCTGTCGCCGTCGGAATCGGGGTCGCGGCGGCCATTCTTGCCCTTTCCTGCGTGAACGGCGGTTTTTCGCCGACAACCCGTGCATATGCGGGCATCGCTGCCTGGTGGATCCTGGGAGCGGGTGCGGCGATCGGTATCGCCTCCGCGCGCGCGGGCATCAACCGGCTGGCGATCGTCGCTCTCGGCCTCCTCGCGGCGTTCGCCGTCTGGACTCTGATGTCGGTCAACTGGGCAAGTGACGCGGAACGCGCGTTCGCCCAGTTCAACCAGGTCTCGCTCTACGTCGCCGTGCTCGCCATCGCGATCGTGCTGGCGCGGCTGGTGCCGTCCTCGTGGGTCGTCGGTGGAGTGGCGCTGGCCGTCTCTGCCATCGCGGTGGTCGCCTTCGTGAGCAGGTGCTTCCCGAGCTCGTTCGGCGTGCAGGAGGCTTCGAAGAGCTTCCCGACACTTGGGATCAGGCTCAACTACCCGCTGGGTTACTGGAACGGGCTCGCGATCGAGGTGGCACTCGCCTACCCGCTCCTGCTCGCGATCATGACTTCGCGGCGCTCGCGGGTGGCGAGCGCAGTGGCCGCACTGCCGCTGCCGGTTCTCGCCGCGGTTATGTACCTGGCCTCGTCGCGCGGCGCGTTCGTTGCGGCGGCGGTGGGTGCGATCGCGTTCCTCGTGCTCACCCCCAGGCGCTGGCCGGCTCTCGCGGCTCTCGTCGTCGCAAGCATCGCCGGCACGGTCGCAGTGGCAGCCCTCGTGCACAAGACGGCGCTCGTCAACGGAGACATGAAGATCGCGCTCGGCGTGCAGCAGGGCCACCGCGCAGCGCTGCTCATCGGGATCGCCTGTGTCGTGACGGCGCTCGTCTGGGCCGGGCTCGCCGAGCTCGGGACACGCATGTCCACCCCGCCTCGAGTCGTCGGGGTGTCGATCGCGATCGCGGTAGTCGGCGTCGCCCTCGTCGCCCTCGTCGCCAGCCACCCGGTGAGGAGGTTCGATCAGTTCAAGAGCGTCCCGGCAGCGGCGGTGGCAAGCGCCGAGGGGACGGAGACGACCAGCCACCTGCTCCAGACTTCAGGAAGCGGGCGCTGGCAGTTCTGGGGCGCCGCGATCTCGCAGTTCCGGGCCCATCCCCTCAACGGCGGCGGGGCCGGCTCCTGGCAGTCCTGGGGGCTGGAGCACGGCTCATTGCCGTTGCCGAGCGAGTTTGCGCACTCGCTCTACCTCGAGTCGCTCGCCGAGCTGGGAATCGTCGGCCTGCTCCTCGTCCTCGGCGCGGTTCTCGTCGCGGCAGTGGGTGCGGTCCGGTCCGCACTCCTGTTGCAGAGCGGCGAGATCGCCGCTGCCGCCGCATGCGGCATGGCCTTCTTCCTGGCGGCGGCGTACGACTGGGTCTGGCAGCTGGCGGGGATTGCCGTGGTCGGGGTCGGCATGCTCGGGTTCGCGCTCGGGGCTCTGCCGTCCGAGCGCGCGACCGCGTGGGGACGCTTCGGCGTCGTCCGGCCGATCATCGCGCTCCTCGCGGTGGCGGCGATCATCCCGCAGTACGTGGTGCTCGCCGCAGGCACCCACCTCAGCAACAGCCACGCGGCCTACAACGCGGCGGTCGCCGCCGAGCGGCGCGGCGTCAGCGCGCCGCAGGACGCGGCACGAGCCCGTTCCGAGGCTCTCGCCGCGAAGGCGATCGAGCCGTGGGCCGCAGGCCCGTATCTCCAGCTCGGGTTCGTCGCAGCGGCCGAGCACGACTACCCGGAGGCCGTGCGGTGGGGACAGGAGGCGATCCGGCGCTCGCGAAACGATTGGAACCTGTGGGCTGCGCTGGCGAACTTCCAGACCAGGAACGGGAACATCCCGGCCGCCAGGCACGCGCTCGCCGAGGCGCGCCGCCTCAACCCGGGGTACTTCGCTCAGCCGGCGCCGAAAGGCGGATGAGTAGCGGCCGGCGAAAAGGGAAGGTACCGTGTCTTAGCTGCGTCAGCCCAGTGACGGAGGAGGACAAGTGAGCGAGCTCGAGACCGCCGCCGGAGCGCTGGAAGGCAGCACGGCGGACGGCGCTGTTGTCGAACGCCGCTCGGCTCGCTACGAGACGGAGCCGCTCCTACGCCGGATGCTCGCCCTGGGAGACGTCCTGGCGGTTGCGCTGGCGGCTGTCCTCGTCGGGATGTGGGGCAGCGGGCCGACTGCTGCGCTGCTGCTGGTCCTCTCCGCGCCGATCTGGATCGTCGTCGCGAAGCTCGCGGGCCTCTACGACCGTGACCACCGGACGCTCCGGCATCTGACGGTCGACGAGCTGCCGTGGCTGGTGGTGTGGACGCTCAGCAGCACCGCGCTGCTGACCCTGCTGCTCGCCCCGTTTCCGGTGCTCAACCCGAGCTCGAATGACCGGCTTCTCGTCTGGGCCACGGTGTTGTCCCTCGCGTTCCTCTTCCGCGCGCTGGCGCGCGGTCTCTGGCGCAAGACCACTCCCCCGCAGGGCGTGCTCATCGTCGGGGACGGCCCGCTCGCCCAGGCCGTCGTCCGGAAGCTCGAGCTCTTCCCGGACATCCATGCGGAGATCCGCAGCCGGATCCCGAATTGCGCCGAGCTGCACGACCGGCTGCGCGAAGCCATCGAGGACGTCGACCGGGTCGTGATCGCGTGCAGCGAGCTCAGCGAAGGAGTGCTCGAGGAGCTGCTGCCGGTCTGCCGCGCCAACCACGTGAAGCTCACCATCGTCCCGCCGACGCGCGGCATGTTCGGTACGGCCACGCATCTGACGCACGTCGCCGACCTCCCGCTGCTCGATTACAACACGTGGGACATCTCACGGACGACGGTCGCGCTCAAGCGGGTGTTCGACGTCGTCGTCGCGGCACTCGTTCTCGTGGTAACGCTCCCGCTCCTGGTGCTTGCCGGAATCGCGACCCTGCTCGATTCGGGCCTGCCGATCTTCTTCCGCCAGACCCGTGCGGGCGAGCGCGGCCGACCGTTCCAGATGGTCAAGCTCCGGACGATGGTGCGAGATGCCGAGGCGCTCCTGCCGGAGCTCGTCCCGTTCGAGCAGCTCGACGCGCCGATGTTCAAGCTCAAGGCCGATCCGCGCATCACCCGCGTCGGCAGGCTGCTGCGACGGACGAGCATCGACGAGCTGCCGCAGCTCGTCAACGTCCTCCGGGGCGAGATGTCCATCGTCGGGCCGCGCCCGGAGCAGCTCGATCTCGTCGGGCGCTATGCGCCCGAGCACCAGTTCCGCCTGCAGGTCAAGCCGGGGATCACCGGGCCCATGCAGGTCTACGGGCGCGGCGAGCTGACGTTCGACGAACGGCTTGCGGTGGAGCGCGAGTACGTCGAGAACCTCTCGGTTGCCCGGGACGTGCGGATCGTCCTGATGACGTTTCCCGCAGTCCTCGGCAAGCGCGGCGCCTACTAGAAGCCTTTCGGTTAAGCATCGGTAAGGCCGGCGGCGAGTAGCCGACGGCGTGGCTACGATCGGCCGACGGTGCGGGTCGTAGGGGTCTCTTTCAGGGCATTAGCCCGTTGCATGCCTGGACGCGGTGTGCTTCGCTGGCTCGCCGTCTCGGCGGCAGTAGGCCTGCTCGTCGTCGCGGCAGCTGCGACCGCGTCTGCGAAGACCGCGCGCCAGCGCGTGATCTCGACCGGAGGGACGATCCCGCTGCGGACCGCGCTTCTCGACCCGGAGTTCGAGGGGCCACAGCAGGCGACGGCATTCCCGATGGCAGCAGCGACCGGGGCCTCGTACGTGAGGCTCGCTGTCCCGTGGAGGTCCATCGCGCCCGCGACGCCGTCTGTCGACTTCGTCGCCACCGACCCGACCTCGGCGGGCTACAACTGGACGGCGCTCGACACGACCGTGAGCGAAGCCGACGCGGCCGGCCTGACGCCGATCCTCGACATCTCCGGAACGCCGAGCTGGGCGTACGGCACCCAGCCGAGCGGCGTCAACGGCGGCACGCCGAGCGCCACCGCCCTCGGCGCGTTCGCGACCGCGCTCGCGACCCACTACAACGGTCTCACGCTGGGCGTGCCGGCCGAGCACGTCTTCCAGGTCTGGAACGAACCGAACCTCAGCCTCGACCTGAGTCCCGTCAACGCCAACGCGTACCGCGACATGGTCAATGCCGTCTACAAGGCGGTCCACACGGTCGACCCCACGAATCTCGTCGTGGCCGGCGCACTCGATCCGTTCGGCCATCCGAAGAGCAAGAAGCAGAAGTGGTACTCGATCGCGCCGCTCGCCTACATGCGCTCTCTGCTCTGTCTCTCGAAGGGGAAGAACCCCAAAGTGACCTGCCACAAGCCTGCGCACTTCGACGTCTGGT
This sequence comes from uncultured Actinomycetes bacterium, assembly GCA_963702655.1. Lineage (GTDB taxonomy): Bacteria > Actinomycetota > Thermoleophilia > Gaiellales > Gaiellaceae > Palsa-739. Next base: position 34,168 of record CAVPDO010000002.1, read on the forward strand.
CGCATCACCCGTACACGTTCGGCGGCCCCTTCGGGCACGCGAAGAACCCGGACGACGTCGAGCTCGGCGACCTGCCGAAGATGCGCGCGCTGCTGAAGGCGGCCACCAAGCACCACACGCTCGTCGCCGCCAACCCGGTGCAGTTCTGGGTCACGGAGTTCGGATGGGATACGAACCCCCCGCGGAAGCACGCGGCGTCGCTCAGCCTCGCCGCCAGGTGGACCGCCGAGTCACTGCACCAGATGTGGCTCTCGGGCGTCTCCCTCGTGACGTGGTTCCTGTTGGAGGACCATTCGAGCCCGAGCCCGTACCAGAGCGGTCTGTACTTCCATGCGGCGTCGCTCGAGAACGCCAAGGCCAAGCCCGTGCGCACGGCCTTCCGGTTCCCGTTCGTCGCCTACCTCAAGAAGTCGAGCGTCACCGTCTGGGGGCGCGTCGCGACGAGTGACCAGCAGGTCGTGACCGTCCAGCGCCGGAACGGCAGGACCGGGGCGTGGCGGACGGTGGCGCAGATCCGGTCGAACCGGTACGGCATCTTCAAGGCGACGCTCAAGCTCAAGGCGACGAAGAAGAACTGGCTTCGCGCCGTCGCCCCGGGGTCCGGCAACTCGCTCGCCTTCTCGCTCACGCAGCCACACGACCCGAACATCGGGCCCTGGGGCAACTAGTAAAGCTTCGGCAAAGAACGGCGCCGTGCGAACAGATCGTCTGTACGTTGCCGCGGTGCGGCTCTCGTTGAGGCATGTCTTGTTCGCCGTCGCGGTCGTCTGCCTCGCGGCGACAGCGGCATCGGCGGGCCTCGCTGCGAGCAGCAGCCACAGGACCTACACCACCCCGGCGACCCGCCCTCTGCGGACCGCCGTGTTCGATCCGCTCCACATCACCGGCGCGCAGCCGCGCAGCCTCACGATGACGCGCAATGCGGGTGCCCAGTACGTCCGCCTCGCGGTTAACTGGAAGTCCGTCGCCCCGGCCACGCCCCCCGACGGCTTCGTTGCCACCGACCCGACCTCTCCCGGCTACAGCTGGGGCGGGCTCGACTCGACGGTCCAGGCGGCCGTGGACGCCGGGCTGACGCCGATCCTCGACATCTTCTCGACGCCGAGCTGGGCCTACGCGCACATGCCCAGCGGTGTCAACGGCGGCTCGCCGAAGCCGGCCGAGCTCGGAGACTTCGCGCAGGCCCTGGCAACGCACTACGACGGCGAGACCGACCTGCCGGACGTCAACATCTACGAGGTCTGGAACGAGCCGAACTTGAGCCTCGATCTCTCGCCGGCGAGCGCCTCCATCTTCCGGGCGATGGTCAACGACGTCGCCGCCGGGGTCGAGGAGGTCGACCCGTCCAATCTCGTCGTCGCGGGCGACCTCGATCCGTTCGGCCACCCGAAGAGCAAGAAGCAGAAGTGGTACTCGGCGTACCCGCTCGCCTTCATGCGGTCGCTGCTGTGCCTCTCCAAGGGCGCTCACCCGCATTCGACGTGCAGCGACAAGATCCATTTCGACATCTGGGCCCACCATCCGTACAGCTTCGGCGGCGCGTTCGGCAAGGCATCGGTGCCCGACGACATCGAGCTCGGCGACCTACCGAGGATGCGGGCTGTGCTGCAGGCCGGCGTCCGGCTGCACCACGTCGTCTCCTCGGATTCGATGCAATTCTGGGTCACGGAGTTCGGCTGGGACACGAGGCCGCCGCGCGCCGGTGCGGCCCCGATCGCTCTCGCCTCTCGCTGGACCGCCGAGTCGCTGTACCAGGCCTGGCGCTCGGGCGTCTCGCTCTTCACGTGGTTCGACCTCGAGGATCAATCGGGCGTCGGGCCGTACAAGAGCGGCCTCTACTTCCACGCGGCGTCGCTCTCGCGCGCGAAGCCCAAGCCGGTGCTGACGGCTTTCCGCTTCCCGTTCGTCGCGTACCTGCACCGCTCGACGGTGAGCGTCTGGGGACGGGATGCGACGAGTGACAAGGAGCGCGTCGCGATCCAGCTTCGGCAGGGCAAGAGCTGGCGGACGGTCGCGTACGTCGTTGCGAACAGCAACGGGATCTTCAAGGCGACGTTGAGGTTGAGCGCGACGAAGCAGGAGTCGCTGCGCGCCGTCGCGCCGGGCTCCGGCAGGTCGCTCGCCTTCTCGCTCGCGGTGCCGCACAACCCGCACATCGGCGCCTGGGGCGGAGTGCCGCCGCCGCAGCGCCGCTAGCGCTTTCGTGCGGCGAGTGTAAGAACTCCGCAAAGGTCGGTTTGCCCGCGAGGCAACGCGGAACCTGCGGGGTGGTGGGGCGTCAAATTTCCCGGTACGCGCTGCTCGGCGGCGCGATTCTCTGTCTCGCGCTCGCTCGTCGGGGCTCCACTGCGAGAGCGGGTCAGCGGACGTACACGACCACGTCGACGCGGCCTCTGCGGACGGCGCTGCTCGACAACGGGCTCCGTCAACGGCTCGCACGCCACGGCCTTCGCCATGACGCGTGCTGCAGGTGCGCAGTACGTCCGCCTCCTCGTCTTCTGGGAGGCGATCGCGCCGGCCAAGCCGGCTGAGGACTTCGACCCCTCCGATCCCGCCTCTCCCGGCTACTCCTGGGACACGCTCGACGCGACGGTGGAAGCGGCCGAGAAAGCCGGGTTGACGCCGATCCTCGACATCGGGGCGACTCCGGCGTGGGCGTACGCGAAGGCTCCGAGCGGCGTCAACGCGGGGACGCCGCGGAGTCGATGCCCTCGGCGAGTTCGCGCGGGCGATCGCGACGCACTATGACGGGGCGGACGGCGGCCCGGTCGTGCACATCTACGAGGTCTGGAACGAGCCGAACCTGAGTCTCGAACTCGGGCCGGCGAACGCCTCCGCCTACCGGGCGATGGTGAACGCGGTCGCCTCGTCGGTACATGCCGTCGACTCGAACAACCTCGTCGTCGCGGGTGGCCTCGACCCGTTCGAGCACAGGAAGAACTCCCACCACGGCTGGAACTCGGTCGCCCCGCTCGTCTTCATGCGGTCGCTGCTCTGCCTGTCGAAGGGGCCGCACCCGCACGCGACGTGCCACGACCCGGTCCACTTCGACGTCTGGTCGCACCATCCGTACACGTTCGGCGGACCGTTCGGGAAGTCGAAGAATCCCGGCGACGTGGAGCTCGGCAACCTCTCGGAGATGCGGACGCTGCTGCGCGCGGCCGTCCAGAAAGGCCACGTCGTCTCGACCCACTCGGTCCAGTTCTGGGTGACGGAGTTCGCCTGGGACAGCAAGCCCCCGAGGCGCGGCGCCGCGCCGATGGCTCTCGCTGCCCGCTGGACGTCGGAGTCGCTCTGGCAGGCGTGGCGATCGGGCGTCTCACTGCTGACGTGGTTCGGCCTCGAGGACTCGCCGGGCTCGAGCTCCTTCAAGAGCGGCCTGTACTTCTACGCCCCGCTGCTGGAGAACGCGCGGCCGAAACCGGTGCTGACGGCCTTCCGCTTCCCGTTCGTCGCGTACCTGCAGAGGAAGACCGTCTATGTCTGGGGCCGCGACGCGACCAGCGACACGGAGCCCGTCGCGATCCAGCTTCGTCACGGCAGGGGCGGGAACTGGCGAACGGTCGGGAGCATCGTTGCCAACAGCAGCGGCATCTTCCGCGCGACGATGAAGCTGAAGGCGACGAAGAAGGACTGGCTGCGCGCCGTCGCGCCCGGCTCGGGGAAGTCGCTCGCCTTCTCGCTCACCCGCCCGCGCGATCCCCACATCGGGCCGTTCACCTGATCCCCCGGCCACGGCGCTAGCGTTGCGGCCGTGATCGCGGCCGTCGTCCTGCTCTGGGGTTCGCTGGCCGCGCTGGCGTGGACGCATGCGCTGTACCCGGCCACCGTCGCGCTGGCCGCACGCGTCCACACGAAGCGCGTGGCGCTCGACGACGGGTATCTCCCGTCCGTCGCGGTGATCGTGACCGCGTACAACGAGGAGAGCGCGATCGAGCGGCGGCTCGAGAACCTCCGCGCGCTCGACTACCCACCTGAGCTGCTCGAGCTCGTCGTCACCTCGGATGCGTCGACCGACCGGACCGAGGAGCTCGCGGAGGCCGCCGGCGCGCTCGTGGTCCGGAACCCGCGCGGCGGCAAGGTCGCGGCGCAGGACGCGGCGGTCCGTGCGACCGACGCCGACGTCGTCGCCTTCTCCGACGCGAACGCCACCTGGGCGCCCGACGCGCTGCGCAAGCTCGTTCGCAACCTCGCCGATCCGGGTGTCGCATACGTCTGCGGCCGCCTGCGGCTCGAGGCTCCCGACGGCTCGAACAAGGAGGGCGTCTACTGGCGCTACGAGCTCGTGACCCGCGACGGCGAGTCTCGGCTGGGCTCGATCACGGCCGGCAACGGCGCGATCTATGCGCTGCGGCGCTCCGACTACGTCGAGGTCGATCCGCGCTTCGGGCACGATCTCTCGCTGCCGTACCTCATGGTGCAGCGCGGGCGGCGCGCGGTGTACGAGCCGCAGGCGCTCGCCTTCGAGCGGCCGACGCCCAGCAACGAGAGCGAGTACCGGCGCAAGGTGCGGATGTTCGAGCACTCGTGGCTGATCGTGCTGCGGGGGCGCATGCTGCGCCGCCAGCGGCCCGGCTACTTCCTCGCGCTCGTCTCGCACCGGCACCTCCGCTACGCGAGCGGGCTGCTCCACCTGATCCTGCTCGGGAGCTCGATCGCGCTGCTCGGCCGTAGCGCGGTCTACGCCGTAGTCCTCGGGCTCCAGCTCGGGCTGCTCGCGGCGGCGCTCCTCGGCGTCGGAATCGCGCGCTACTACGTCCTCATCAGCTGGGCGACGGTCGTGGCGCTCTGGAACTACCTGCGGCGCGGCGTCCCTGCGACGTGGGCGCCGCAACGGGAGCTCGCGTGAACCGGGCGGCCGACGTCGCGCTCGCCGGCTCGGCGCTCGTCCTCGCCTCGCCGTTTCTCGCGCTCGGCGCCCTCGCGGTCAAGCTAGAGGACGGCGGCCCGGTTCTCTACCGGCAGACCCGCGTCGGCAGGGACGGAACCGACTTCGAGCTGCTCAAGCTGCGCACGATGGTCGTCGGCGCCGAGACGATGGGTGCCGGCCTCTCGGTCGACCGCGGCGACTCGCGCATCACGCGCACGGGCCGGCTGCTGCGCAAGCTCTCGGTCGACGAGCTGCCGCAGCTCTGGAACGTCGTGCGCGGCGAGATGAGCGTGATCGGGCCGCGGCCGACGCTCCGCTACCAGGTCGAGCAGTACGACGAGCGGCAGCAGCACCGGCTGGACGTGAAGCCCGGCATCACCGGCTGGGCGCAGGTGAACGGCCGTGCCGAGCTGCCCTGGGCCGACCGGATCGAGCTCGACGTCTGGTACGTCGAGCACCGTTCGCCGCGCCTCGACCTGCGGATTCTCGCGCGGACGCCGCGTGCGCTGTTCGGCGGCACGTACAAGGGGGAAACCGGAGGTTGGCGGTCGGAGTCGTGACGAGCCGGGGCTACCCTGGGAGCCTGTGGCGCCCCTGAACATCCTCGTCACGGGCGCTTGCGGCGTCACGCCGAGAGCCATTGCCCGCTCCTTGCGCGCGAGCCCCGCGTTCTCCGACGCGACCCTCGTGGGAGCCGATCGCGGCGGCAACTGGTACGGCTTCTACGAAGGGCTCTACGACCGCGTCTACCGCGTGTCCCAGCCGGGCGACCCCGGCTACGAGGAGCTGGTCGCGGACCTCTGCGAGCGAGAGCGGATCGACGCCGCGCTCGTCGGGCCGGAGGCGGAGGTGCTCTTCTGGAGCGGGCGCGAGTTTCCCGTCCCGACCCTGCTGCCGCCGCCGGGTCTCGTCGAGATCGCGATCAGCAAGGGCAAGCTGTACGAGGCACTGCGCGAGACGGGTCTCGTGCCGCGGTACCGCATCGCGGGCCGTGACGAGCTGCTCGAGCGGCGCGGGCTCGAGCTCGACGGCGGGCCGGTCTGGCTGCGCGACCACTCGGAGGCATCGTCGAGCGGGATCGGCTCGATCCAGGTCTCCGAGCCGGAGGAGGCATACGCGTGGGCCTACCTCAACCCGGAGATCTCGAGCTACATGGTCGCGGAGCACCTGCCGGGGCGGAACATCGCCTGCACCCTGCTCTTCCACGAGGACGAGGTGCTCAAGGCGGGCTGCTACGAGCGGCTCGAGTACTTCATGGGACATCTCGCCGTCTCGGGCATCACGGGCAACATCAACCGCGGCCGGCTCCTCAACGACGAGCGTGCGCGCACGCTCGCGGAACAGGCCGTGCGCTTCGTCGCCGGCGTCGCCGGGGAGCAGGCGCACGGACTGCTCACCGTCGACCTGCGCGAGGACCGCACCGGCGCGCTCAAGGTCACCGAGATCAACGTCCGCCACGTCGCTGCGACCTCGGCGCTTGCCGACGGGGGCGCGAACATGGCCGAGGCACAGGTGCTGGCGACGCTCGGCCGGCTGGACGAGATCGGCGAGGCCGTGCCGCACTTCCCCGACGACAACGTGATCCTCCGCGACATCGACGGCGCTCCGCTCCTGCTGACGGAGTACCGCGAGCTCGCGATCGGAGAGCACGCGTGACCGCGCGCCTCCTGCTCCTGGCGGCCCTCATCGTCGTGCTGGCCGGTTGTGGCGGAAGCAGGCGGCCGCACCGCCGACGACGACCACCCAGCCGAAACCGAAGCCCGCGCCGCAGCCGAAGCACCCGCAGCGGCAGCCGATCGGCAAGCCGACGAAGCTCGTGGTCACGATCCTCGACGGCGACCAGCGCGTGCGTGTGCGCGGCGCGCGCGTGAGCATCGGGGACAAGACCGGACGCACGAATCGTCACGGCGTTACCACCATCATGGTGCCGCGCGGGCGGATCGCGGTCTCCGTGTCGGCGCGCGGCTACACGTACACCCGCGCGCGCGTCGACTTCCGCTACAGCCGCTGGCAGACGCTCGACGTCTACCGGCCGGAGCTGCAGTGGCCGTTGTACGGCGCGACCGAAGGCCGGACCAGGCACCGACCGAGATCCAGCTGCGCCCGCCGTTCCGGCTCGTCTGGAGCCGCGGCCTCGGTCGCCTGATCGAGTTCCCGGCCGTCGTGGACGCAGGCGTCGCCTACATCGGGAACGCCGGCGCGACCGTCCACGCGATCTCGATGCGCGACGGCCACTTCGAATGGGTTCACAGCACCCCGGGCTCGCCGCGGATGGCCTCGTCGCCCGCCGTCGACGGCAACGAGATCGTCTACCACACGATGAGCGGCGTCGTCTACGTCCTCAACCGCGCCGATGGTCGTCTCGAGTGGAGCTGAACGCCGGCTCGGCGATCGAGTCGTCGCCGATCATCGTCGACGGGATCGACTACTTCGGGGACGCCGCCGGAGAGATGTACGCGCTCGACCTGCATACGCACCAGCTGAAGTGGCGCAAGTATCTCGGAGCGAAGATCACGTCGAGCGCCGCGATCTCCGACGGCAGACTCTTCATCGGCGATTACGACGGTCGGCTCTGGGCGCTCTCGCCGGAGTCCGGTGCGACCCGCTGGGTCGGCCGCGTGAACGGGAAGATCTACGGGACCCCGCGGTTGCGGGCGGTCGCGTGTTCGTACCCTCGGTCGCGTACTCGCTGTGGGCGTTCTCCATGAGCGGACGGCGCCTCTGGCATGTCTCGACCGGGTCGTACGTCTACTCGTCGCCCGCCGTCGCCGGCGGCGTCGTGTGCTTCGGCGCGTACAACGGCCTGTTCTACGGAGTCTCAGCTGCGAACGGCCGCGCTCTCTGGCGCGTCCCGACCGGGGGCCCGATCTCGGGAGCGGCCGTGATCGTCGACGGCATGGCCTACGTCGAAGCTCGCCGGCCGCATCCTCGGCGTGAACCTCCACACAGGCCGCCGCCTCCTGACCTTCCCCCACGGTGAGTACGTGCCCGTCTCGGGGAACGGCGGACGCCTGCTCTTCAACGGCTTCTCGCGCATCTACGCCGTCGAGCCGCGGCACTCGAAGCACCGTCAGCTCGCTCGCTGAGCGGCTTCCTAAGAACACCCTCATGACCGTCGGCTATCGTCGCGACTCGTGAGTACGCCCTGCTCCCCCTCAGCGCGGCCCCGACCCCGAGGCCGAGCAGGAAGTCGACTTCCGCGCGCTACGTCCGGCTCCTTGGGATCCCGCTGGTGGCTGCTCGCGGCCGGTCTGGTGCTCGGCGCAGTCGTCGGCTACCTCGTCGCGCTCGGCGGCAACCAGGTCTCTCGGCCACCGCCACGGTCTACCTCGGCCAGCCGCTGACGCCGCAGGGTGGCGGTGCAGTGAACACCCCGCAGACGAACCCTTCGTCGGTCGGGCAGGCCGTCAACGCGCAGTCGGTGGTCAACGCAGTCGCAAACCTCTGCCATACGAAGCCGGGTGCGTTCAAGAAGGGGATCTCCACCCAGGCCGTCGCCAGCGGCGCCGCGAAGGGGAGCGGGGCGTGGACCGTCAGTCCACTCGTCAAGGTCAGCGTCCAGTCGAAGAAGGGCAAGGTCGCGGCCTGCACGGCGAACGGGCTCGCCGCCGCGGCGGTGAAGAAGCTCGGCGTCTATCCCGCAGCCCAGATCAAGAACCTCGAGGCCCATATCGCCTTCGACAACGCCGACATCAAGACGATCCAGGCCGCCGTCGCCAACCCGGGCGTCTCCGACACGGACAAGCTCATCCTTCAGACGA
>CAVPDO010000003.1:0-38393 GCA_963702655.1 uncultured Actinomycetes bacterium
GCCGCCCACTCCTGCGGCTCGGCGACACGGAGCCGCTCGACGGCACCTGCCGAGTCGATCCGCTCCTCCACCACCGGCCCGACGCCCTCGACCAACTCGACGTCGACGCCCATGCCGAGGACCGGCGACATGATGTCAGCGAAGAGGACAGCAGCGTCCACGCCGTGCCGCCGCCCGGCTGCAGGTCACCTCGGCGCACAGCTCGGGCGTCCCCGCGATCTCGAAGAAGCCGTGCCGTTCCCGCAGCGCGCGGTACTCGGGCAGGGAGCGGCCCGCCTGGCGCATGAACCAGACCGGAGTCCCGCTCTGCGGGCTCGCGCCGCAGGGTGCGAACGAGAAGCGGCTCGATGCTCAGACGCCGATCGGCTCGCGGCCCTGCTCGCGCAGCAAGCGGGAGAGCCCTTCCTCGAGCGAGATCTCCGGCTCCCAGCCGAGCAGCTGCTGCGCCCGCGTGATGTCGGGCTTGCGCTGCATCGGATCGTCGACGCGGAGCGCCTCGAAGACGATCTCGCTCGCCGCGCCGGTGATCCGCTTCACGACCTCCGCGAGCTCGAGCAGGGTCCGCTCGTCCGGGTTGCCGATGTTGACGGGCAGGTGCTCGCCGCTCTCGGCGAGCAGGACGATGCCCCGGATCAGGTCGTCGACGTAACAGAAGCTCCGCGTCTGCGACCCGTCCCCGAACACCGTGAGCGGCTCCTCGGCGAGCGCCTGGCGCATGAAGTTCGAGACGGCGCGGCCGTCGTTCGGCCGCATCCGGGGGCCGTACGTGTTGAAGATCCGCACGATCGCGGTGTCGACGCCCTGCTGGCCGTGGTACGCCATCGTCAGCGCCTCGGCGTAGCGCTTCGCCTCGTCGTACACGCCGCGCGGCCCGATCGGGTTCACGTGGCCCCAGTACGTCTCCGGCTGCGGATGGATCTGCGGGTCGCCGTAGACCTCGCTGGTCGAGGCGAGGAGGAAGCGCGCCCGCTTGACCTTCGAGAGCCCGAGCGCGTTGTGCGTCCCGTTGGAGCCGACCTTGAGCGAGTGGAGCGGCATGCGGAGGTAGTCCTCCGGGCTCGCGAGCGCGGCGAAATGGAAGACGAAGTCGATCGGCTCGTCGACGAGGATCGGCTCCGTGACGTCGTGGTCGACGAAGACGAACGCGTCGTCCCGGATGTGCTCGACGTTCGCGAGCGACCCGCTGACGAGGTTGTCCACGCAGAAGACCCGGTGGCCGCGCTCCAGCAGGTACTCGCAGAGATGCGAGCCGAGAAAGCCAGCCCCTCCTGTCACCAGCGCGGTCGGCACGGGGCGATGCTAGCTGAGTACTTCAGGTCCTTGTTCGATTCCATGTCGAACCACATGGCGAAGAGCGTGAACTGGAGCCCGGAGATGACGAGCAGCGCGACGAGGACGACGGTCGCGATCGGGATCGAGTAGCCCGCGATCCGGTAGCCGACGACGACGAGGCCGAGCAGCACGCCGGCGACCGTCGCGATGAATCCCATCACGTAGAAGAAGACGAGCGGGTGGAAGTCGCGCTTCACGTACTTCTCCCACAGCCGCCAGAAGAAGCCCTTCAGCAGCAGCCACGCGATCCGCGGCACGACGTGGCGGTAGCGCATGTTCGAGCGCTCGCCGACGCCGTAGATCGGGCGCGAGGGGAAGTCGCGCACGCGCGCGTTCCAGACGTTGAGGTGGACGAGCATGTCGTTCGGGAAGCCGTAGTTCGTGTAGATGTGGTCGAGGTCGAGCTGCTCGAGCATCCCGCGCGAGACGGCGGTGTAGCCGGACTGCGAGTCGGCGACGTGCCAGTAGCCCGAGGCGACCTTGGTCAGCATCGACAGGATCGCGTTCCCGAAGAACCGTGTCTTCGGGATCAGCTGCCAGGCCAGGCCGGTGGAGAGGCGGTTGGCCTTCGAGTAGTCGAGCTCGCCTCTGGCGACCGGCGCGACGAGCGTCGGCAGGTCCTCGGGAGCCATCTGGTTGTCGCCGTTCATCACCACGACGACGTCCATCCCGTCCGCGAGCGCCCGGCGGTAGCCCGTGACGGTCGCCGCGCCGACGCCGCTCCGGCGCTCGTGCGTGAGCACCTCCACCCGGGGGTCACCGAGCCCGAGCGCCTGCTCGCCCGTGCGGTCGGTGGAGCCGTCGTCGACCACGATGATCCGGTCGACGAGGGACGGGATCTCGCCGAGCGTGGCGGCGATCAGCACCTCCTCGTCGTACGCGGGCACGACGACCCCCACGCGCTTGCCCTCGAACACCCCTGGAGACTAAGTCAGTCGCCGTTCCCGTTGCGCGGCGTGACCCGCGCCGCGACCGGCTCCCAGAAGAGCGCAACGAGCGCCCCGAGGATCAGCCCGATCAGCGCGGAGATGACGACCGTGTTGCGGCGGCTGCGCGCCGTGATCTTGCTCGAGGCGGCGGTCGTGTACACGTACGGCGACTCGACGGTCTTCGCGAGCAGAAGAAGCTGTGCGTTGGTGGTCTTGTCGAGCTGGTCGCTGTTCAGCCTCGTCTGAAGGATGAGCTTGTCCGTGTCGGAGACGCCCGGGTTGGCGACGGCGGCCTGGATCGTCTTGATGTCGGCGTTGTCGAAGGCGATATGGGCCTCGAGGTTCTTGATCTGGGCTGCGGGATAGACGCCGAGCTTCTTCACCGCCGCGGCGGCGAGCCCGTTCGCCGCGCAGGCCGCGACCTTGCCCTTCTTCGACTGGACGCTGACCTTGACGAGTGGACTGACGGTCGACGCCCCGCTCCCCTTCGCGGCGCCGCTGGCGACGGCCTGGGTGGAGATCCCCTTCTTGAACGCACCCGGCTTCGTATGGCAGAGGTTTGCGACCGCGTTGACCACCGACTGCGCGTTGACGGCCTGCCCGACCGACGAAGGGTTCGTCTGCGGGGTGTTCACCGCGCCGCCACCCTGCGGCGTCAGCGGCTGGCCGAGATAGACCGTCGCGGTGGCCGAGTAGACCTGGTTGCCGCCGAGTGCGACGAGGTAGCCGACGACTGCGCCGAGCACCAGACCGGCCGCGAGCAGCCACCAGCGGGATCCCAGGAGCCGGACGTAGCGCGCGAAGTCGACTTCCTGCTCGGCCTCGGGGTCGGGGCCGCGCTGAGGGGGAGCAGGCGCAGTCACGAGTCGCGACGATAGCCGACGGTCATGAGGGCGCTCTTAGGAAGCCGCTCAGCGAGCGAGCTGACGGTGCTTCGAGTGCCGCGGCTCGACGGCGTAGATACGCGAGAAGCCGTTGAAGAGCAGGCGTCCGCCGTTCCCCGAGACGGGCACGTACTCACCGTGGGGGAAGGTCAGGAGACGGCGGCCCGTGTGGAGGTTCACGCCGAGGATGCGGCCGGCGAAGCTCCCGACGTAGGCGACGCCGTCGACGATCACGGCCGCTCCCGAGATCGGGCCCCCGGTCGGGACGCGCCAGAGCGCGCGGCCGTTCGCGGCTGAGACTCCGTAGAACAGGCCGTTGTACGCGCCGAAGCACACGACGCCGCCGGCGACGGCGGGCGACGAGTAGACGTACGAGCCGGTCGAGACATGCCAGAGCCGCCGTCCGCTCGTGGAGAACGCCCACAGCGAGTACGCGACCGAGGGTACGAACACGCGGCCGCCCGCAACCGCGGGCGTCCCGTAGATCTTCCCGTTCACGCGGCCGACCCAGCGGGTAGCACCGGACTCCGGCGAGAGCGCCCAGAGCCGACCGTCGTAGTCGCCGATGAAGAGTCTGCCGTCGGAGATCGCGGCGCTCGACGTGATCTTCGCTCCGAGATCCTTGCGCCACTTCAGCTGGTGCGTATGCAGGTCGAGCGCGTACATCTCTCCGGCGGCGTCCCCGAAGTAGTCGATCCCGTCGACGATGATCGGCGACGACTCGATCGCCGAGCCGGCGTTCCAGCTCCACTCGAGACGACCATCGGCGCGGTTGAGGACGTAGACGACGCCGCTCATCGTGTGGTAGACGATCTCGTTGCCGTCGACGGCGGGCGACGAGGCCATCCGCGGCGAGCCCGGGGTGCTGTGAACCCATTCGAAGTGGCCGTCGCGCATCGAGATCGCGTGGACGGTCGCGCCGGCGTTCCCGATGTAGGCGACGCCTGCGTCCACCACGGCCGGGAACTCGATCAGGCGGCCGAGGCCGCGGCTCCAGACGAGCCGGAACGGCGGGCGCAGCCGGATCTCGGTCGGTGCCTGGGTCCGGCCTTCCGTCGCGCCGTACAACGGCCACTGCAGCTCCGGCCGGTAGACGTCGAGCGTCTGCCAGCGGCTGTAGCGGAAGTCGACGCGCGCGCGGGTGTACGTGTAGCCGCGCGCCGACACGGAGACCGCGAGCCGCCCGCGCGGCGCCACGATGGTCGTGACGCCGTGACGATTCGTACGTCCGGTCTTGTCCCCGATGCTCACGCGCGCGCCGCGCACACGCACGCGCTGGTCGCCGTCGAGGATCGTGACCACGAGCTTGGTCGGCTTGCCGATCGGCTGCCGCTGCGGGTGCTTCGGCTGCGGCGCGGGCTTCGGTTTCGGCTGCGTGGTCGTCGTCGGCGGTGCGGCCTGCCTGCTTCCGCCACAACCGGCCAGCACGACGATGAGGGCCGCCAGGAGCAGGAGGCGCGCGGTCACGCGTGCTCTCCGATCGCGAGCTCGCGGTACTCCGTCAGCAGGAGCGGAGCGCCGTCGATGTCGCGGAGGATCACGTTGTCGTCGGGGAAGTGCGGCACGGCCTCGCCGATCTCGTCCAGCCGGCCGAGCGTCGCCAGCACCTGCGCCTCGGCCATGTTCGCGCCCCCGTCGGCAAGCGCCGAGGTCGCGGCGACGTGGCGGACGTTGATCTCGGTGACCTTGAGCGCGCCCGTGCGGTCCTCGCGCAGGTCGACGGTGAGCAGTCCGTGCGCCTGCTCTCCGGTGACGCCGGCGACGAAGCGCACGGCCTGCTCGGCGAGCGTGCGCGCACGCTCGTCGTTGAGGAGCCGGCCGCGGTTGATGTTGCCCGTGATGCCCGAGACGGCGAGATGTCCCATGAAGTACTCGAGCCGCTCGTAGCAGCCCGCCTTGAGCACCTCGTCCTCGTGGAAGAGCAGGGTGCAGGCGATGTTCCGCCCCGGCAGGTGCTCGGCGACCATGTAGCTCGAGATCTCCGGGTTGAGGTAGGCCCACGCGTATGCCTCCTCCGGCTCGGAGACCTGGATCGAGCCGATCCCGCTCGAGGATGCCTCCGAGTGGTCGCGCAGCCAGACCGGCCCGCCGTCGAGCTCGAGCCCGCGCCGCTCGAGCAGCTCGTCACGGCCCGCGATGCGGTACCGCGGCACGAGACCCGTCTCGCGCAGCGCCTCGTACAGCTTGCCCTTGCTGATCGCGATCTCGACGAGACCCGGCGGCGGCAGCAGGGTCGGGACGGGAAACTCGCGCCCGCTCCAGAAGAGGACCTCCGCCTCCGGCCCGACGAGCGCGGCGTCGATCTTCTCTCGCTCACAGAGGTCCGCGACCAGCTCCTCGTAGCCGGGGTCGCCCGGCTGGGACACGCGGTAGACGCGGTCGTAGAGCCCTTCGTAGAAGCCGTACCAGTTGCCGCCGCGATCGGCTCCCACGAGGGTCGCGTCGGAGAACGCGGGGCTCGCGCGCAAGGAGCGGGCAATGGCTCTCGGCGTGACGCCGCAAGCGCCCGTGACGAGGATGTTCAGGGGCGCCACAGGCTCCCAGGGTAGCCCCGGCTCGTCACGACTCCGACCGCCAACCTCCGGTTTCCCCCTTGTACGTGCCGCCGAACAGCGCACGCGGCGTCCGCGCGAGAATCCGCAGGTCGAGGCGCGGCGAACGGTGCTCGACGTACCAGACGTCGAGCTCGATCCGGTCGGCCCAGGGCAGCTCGGCACGGCCGTTCACCTGCGCCCAGCCGGTGATGCCGGGCTTCACGTCCAGCCGGTGCTGCTGACGCTCGTCGTACTGCTCGACCTGGTAACGGAGCGTCGGCCGCGGCCCGATCACGCTCATCTCCCCGCGCACGACGTTCCAGAGCTGCGGCAACTCGTCGACCGAGAGCTTGCGCAGCAGCCGGCCCGTGCGCGTGATGCGCGAGTCGCCGCGGTCGACCGAGAGGCCGGCACCCATCGTCTCGGCGCCGACGACCATCGTGCGCAGCTTGAGCAGCTCGAAGTCGGTTCCGTCCCTGCCGACGCGGGTCTGCCGGTAGAGAACCGGGCCGCCGTCCTCTAGCTTGACCGCGAGGGCGCCGAGCGCGAGAAACGGCGAGGCGAGGACGAGCGCCGAGCCGGCGAGCGCGACGTCGGCCGCCCGGTTCACGCGAGCTCCCGTTGCGGTGCCCACGTCGCAGGGACGCCGCGCCGCAGGTAGTTCCAGAGCGCCACGACCGTCGCCCAGGTGATGAGGACGTAGTAGCGCGCGATCCCGACGCCGAGGAGCGCCGCCGCGAGCAGCCCGAGCTGGAGCCCGAGGACTACGGCGTAGACCGCGCTACGGCCGAGCAGCGCGATCGAGCTCCCGAGCAGGATCAGGTGGAGCAGCCCGCTCGCGTAGCGGAGGTGCCGGTGCGAGACGAGCGCGAGGAAGTAGCCGGGCCGCTGGCGGCGCAGCATGCGCCCCCGCAGCACGATCAGCCACGAGTGCTCGAACATCCGCACCTTGCGCCGGTACTCGCTCTCGTTGCTGGGCGTCGGCCGCTCGAAGGCGAGCGCCTGCGGCTCGTACACCGCGCGCCGCCCGCGCTGCACCATGAGGTACGGCAGCGAGAGATCGTGCCCGAAGCGCGGATCGACCTCGACGTAGTCGGAGCGCCGCAGCGCGTAGATCGCGCCGTTGCCGGCCGTGATCGAGCCCAGCCGCGACTCGCCGTCCCGCGTCACGAGCTCGTAGCGCCAGTAGACGCCCTCCTTGTTCGAGCCGTCGGGAGCCTCGAGCCGCAGGCGGCCGCATACGTATGCGACACGCGGATCGGCGAGGTTGCGGACGAGCTTGCGCAGCGCGTCGGGCGCCCAGGTGGCGTTCGCGTCGGAGAAGGCGACGACGTCGGCGTCGGTCGCACGGACCGCCGCGTCCTGCGCCGCGACCTTGCCGCCGCGCGGGTTCCGGACCACGAGCGCGCCGGCGGCCTCCGCGAGCTCCTCGGTCCGGTCGGTCGACGCATCCGAGGTGACGACGAGCTCGAGCAGCTCAGGTGGGTAGTCGAGCGCGCGGAGGTTCTCGAGCCGCCGCTCGATCGCGCTCTCCTCGTTGTACGCGGTCACGATCACCGCGACCGACGGGAGATACCCGTCGTCGAGCGCCACGCGCTTCGTGTGGACGCGTGCGGCCAGCGCGACGGTGGCCGGGTACAGCGCATGCGTCCACGCCAGCGCGGCCAGCGAACCCCAGAGCAGGACGACGGCCGCGATCACGGCCGCAACGCTAGCGCCGTGGCCGGGGGATCAGGTGAACGGCCCGATGTGGGGATCGCGCGGGCGGGTGAGCGAGAAGGCGAGCGACTTCCCCGAGCCGGGCGCGACGGCGCGCAGCCAGTCCTTCTTCGTCGCCTTCAGCTTCATCGTCGCGCGGAAGATGCCGTTGCTGTTGGCAACGATGCTCCCGACCGTTCGCCAGCTCCCGCTCCTGCCGTGACGAAGCTGGATCGCGACGGGCTCCGTGTCGCTGGTCGCGTCGCGGCCCCAGACATAGACGGTCTTCCTCTGCAGGTACGCGACGAACGGGAAGCGGAAGGCCGTGAGCACCGGTTTCGGCCGCGCGTTCTCCAGCAGCGGGGCGTAGAAGTACAGGCCGCTCTTGAAGGAGCTCGAGCCCGGCGAGTCCTCGAGGCCGAACCACGTCAGCAGTGAGACGCCCGATCGCCACGCCTGCCAGAGCGACTCCGACGTCCAGCGGGCAGCGAGAGCCATCGGCGCGGCGCCGCGCCTCGGGGGCTTGCTGTCCCAGGCGAACTCCGTCACCCAGAACTGGACCGAGTGGGTCGAGACGACGTGGCCTTTCTGGACGGCCGCGCGCAGCAGCGTCCGCATCTCCGAGAGGTTGCCGAGTTCCACGTCGCCGGGATTCTTCGACTTCCCGAACGGTCCGCCGAACGTGTACGGATGGTGCGACCAGACGTCGAAGTGGACCGGGTCGTGGCACGTCGCGTGCGGGTGCGGCCCCTTCGACAGGCAGAGCAGCGACCGCATGAAGACGAGCGGGGCGACCGAGTTCCAGCCGTGGTGGGAGTTCTTCCTGTGCTCGAACGGGTCGAGGCCGCCCGCGACGACGAGGTTGTTCGAGTCGACGGCATGTACCGACGAGGCGACCGCGTTCACCATCGCCCGGTAGGCGGAGGCGTTCGCCGGCCCGAGTTCGAGACTCAGGTTCGGCTCGTTCCAGACCTCGTAGATGTGCACGACCGGGCCGCCGTCCGCACCGTCGTAGTGCGTAGCGATCGCCCTCGCGAACTGGCCCAGCGCGTCGACCTTCGGCGTTCCCGCATTGACGGAAGCCGGGGGCATCGCGTACGCCCACGCCGGAGTCGAAATGATGTCGACGATCGGGGTGAGCCCGGCGTCTTCGGCCGTCTCCACCGCCGTGTCGAGAGCGCTCCAGGAATAGCCCGGTGAGGCGGGGTCCGAGGGGTCGAAGTCAGCAGCAGGATCAGAGGGAGCGATCGAGCTCCAGTGGGCTGCGAGCAACACGTACTCCGCGCCGGCAGCACGCGTCAGAGCGAAGGCCGCGGCGTTCGAGCGATCGAGGAGCGAGGTGTCGACGAGCGCGGTCCGCAGCGGCCGTGTCGGGCCCGTGGTGAAGGTTCGGCTACTGCTTCTGGCGGCGGCGCCGGCCGAGGCCGCAAGCGCCACTGCACAGACGATCACGCCGACGAACGACACGTAGCGAAACGACGCCCGCACCGAGCAAACGTACAAGCGATTTCTCGCTCCCACGCCCGGCCTTGCGGAGGATTTACAGGACGATGGAGCGCGACGCGCGGCAGCGCGCGAATCCCTGCGGCGGGCCGGTGAGAGCGGGAGCAGGCGGTATCGTGGCGTGCCCGGTCGGTGAACGGTCTGCGCCGAGCGGGATCAGGCATGCGAGGGAGGGCGCTTTCTTGGCAGACATCGTGAGGGCGACCGCGGCCCAGGGCGCGGAGCCCGAGCCGCCGCCACCTCCCATTCCGCGGTCGTTCGGCAGGAGACAGGCGTTCGAGAGTCTGTTCGGCGGCAGCTGGATCCGTGCGGCGCTCCTCGTGGTCTGCGCGACCGCGATGGGCTTCGCGGAGGCAGGCGTACTGGCGGTCGTCGCGCGCGCCGCGACCACGCTCGCGACCGGAACCGGCAACGTCGACGCGAGCATCGGCTCGTTCCACATCCACGCAACGCTCGGACACCTCCTGCTCGTCGGCGGAGCGCTCGCCGTCGTCCGGCTGATCCTGCTCGTGCCGACCGCCATGCTGTCGGCCGGCATCACGGCCGATGTCCAGGCCCGGATGCTGCGGGGCCTGTTCGACTCGTTCGTTCACGCAACCTGGTCCGTGAAGGCGACCGACCGTGAGGGACATCTCCAGGAGCTGATGACGAACCAGGTCAGCCAGGCGACGCTGGGGCCGGCCTACGCGACGATGCTGGTGGCGAACCTCTTCGCGTTCCTCGCGCTCATCGCCGCCGCGGTTCTCATCAGCCCGCAGGCGGCGGTAATCGTCCTTGGAGTCTCGGCGATTCTCTTCGCCATGCTGCGGCCGCTCAGCCGCGCCGGGAGCCGGAGCGCCAGAGACCTGTCGGCGGCACAACTCGAGCAGGCCGGAGGCGTGAGCGAAGCAACGCGCCTCGCAGAAGAGACGGAAGTGTTCGGAGTCGGCGAGGCGCAGCGTCGACATGTCGGCGCCTTGATCGACCGCGTTCACGCCCTCGTCTACCGGACGCAGCTCGCGCTGCGGCTCGTCCCCAGCGCGTACCAGAGCGCGGTCTACCTGCTCCTCGTCGGGGGGCTGGCCATCGTGTACGCCGTCGACAAGAACGGTCTCGCCGCACTCGGAGCCGTCGTTCTCCTGCTCGTCCGCGCGGGCACTTACGCGAACCTTGCCCAGCTCGCGTACCAGAGTGTGCGGCAGGCATTGCCATTCGCAAGCCGAGTGACGGCCGCCGAGCAGCGATACACGCGGGCAGCTGCGACGCAGGGGACCGTGCCATTCGACTCGGTCCAGGAGCTCTCGTTCCGAGATATCTGCTTCGCGTACCCCGGCGGTGATCAGGTCCTGGCGGATTTGAACTTCGACGTGCGCCAGGGCGAGACGATCGGCATCATCGGACCGTCGGGCGCGGGGAAGTCCACGCTCGCCCAACTCCTCTTGCGGCTCCGCGAGCCGAGCGAAGGCCGGTACCTCATCAACGGCATTCCCGCGGGCGATCTGCGCCGATCCGACTGGTCCATGCGCGTCGCCTTCGTGCCACAGACTCCGCAGCTGATCTACGGGTCGGTCGCCGACAACATTCGTTACTTCCGCGACGTCGATGACGCCGACGTCGAGCGTGCCGCACAACTCGCTCGGATCGACCCGGACATCAAGTCCTGGAGGGCCGGCTACCAGACGATTGTCGGCCCCCGGGCGGCCGCGGTGTCCGTCGGCCAGGCACAGCGACTCTGTCTCGCACGCGCTCTCGCACTGAGACCTCGCATCCTTCTGCTCGACGAGCCTACGAGCGCTCTGGATCCGACGTCGGAGCGGCTGGTGCAGGAGTCTCTGACTCAGCTCAAGGGCGACCTGACCGTCTTCGTCATCGCCCACAGAATGTCGACACTCGACATCTGCGATCGCGTCATGGTCCTGGTGAACGGTCGGCTCGATGCGTTCGAACCGTTTACCTCGCTGGGGGAGCGGAGCGCGTACTACCGCAGCGCAATCGGCACGTCCCCCTGACCCCTGGCGATCGCCGCAGCCGAGGCCGGGCGAACTAGCGGCGCGGCGGTGGCACTCCGCCCCAGGCGCCGATGTGGGGGTTGTGCGGCACCGCGAGCGAGAAGGCGAGCGACTTGCCGGAGCCCGGCGCGACGGCGCGCATCGACTCCTGCTTCGTCGCGCTCAACCTCAACGTCGCCTTGAAGATCCCGCTGCCGTTCGCGACGACGTAGGCGACGGTCCGCCAGCTCTTGCCGTGGCGGAGCTGGATCGCGACGCGCTCCTTGTCGCTCGTCGCGTCACGTCCCCAGACGCTCACCGTCGAGCGGTGCAGGTACGCGACGAAGGGGAACCGGAAGGCCGTCAGCACCGGCTTGGGCTTTGCGGTCGAGAGCGAGGATCCATGGAAGTACAGGCCGCTCTTGTACGGGCTCGCGCCTGATTGATCCTCGAGGTCGAACCACGTGAAGAGCGAGATGCCCGAGCGCCAGGCCTGGTACAGCGACTCCGCGGTCCAGCGAGAGGCGAGAGCGATCGGGGCCGCACCGGCGCGCGGCGGCCTCGTGTCCCAGCCGAACTCCGTGACCCAGAACTGCACCGAATCCGAGGAGGCGACGTGGTGCAGCCGGATACCCGCCTGCAGCACAGCCCGCATCCTCGGCAGGTCGCCGAGCTCGATGTCGTCCGGCACCGACGCCTTGCCGAACGCACCGCCGAAGCTGTACGGGTGGTGCGCCCAGACGTCGAAATGGACCTTGGCGCTGCACGTGGAGTGCGGATGCGCGCCCTTCGAGAGGCAGAGCAGCGAGCGCATGAAGGCGAGCGGGTAGGCCGAGTACCACTTCTGCTTCTTGCTCTTCGGGTGGCCGAACGGGTCGAGGTCTCCTGCGACGACGAGATTCGACGGATCGACCGCGTGAACCCCGGCCGCGACGTCGTTGATCATCGTCCGGAAGATGGCAGGGCTCGCGGGATCCAGGTCGAGGCTGAGGTTCGGCTCGTTCCAGACCTCATAGATGTTGACGTCCGGCAGATTGTTCTCACCGTCGTAGTGCGCCGCCAGCGCCTGCGCGAACTCCCCCATCGCCGCCGGTTTCGGGGACCCCCCATTGACCCCACTGGGGCGATGCGCATACGCCCAGCTCGGCGTCGTCGCGATGTCGAGGATCGGGGTGAGTCCGGCCGCTTCTGCCGCCTCGACGGTCGCGTCGAGCCCGCTCCACGTGTAGCCCGGGGACGTCGGGTCCGTGGCGTCGAATCCGTCCGGCAAAGTCGTCGGTGCGATCGAGACCCAGCGCGCGGTGAGCCGAACGTATGACGCACCGGCGCGCCGCGTCATGGTGAAGGCGCGCGCGTTCCCGTCGCTGTACTGGTGCGGGTCGAAAACGGCGGTCCGCAGCGCTCGCGTCGCCGGCGTGGTGTATGTCCTGCGACTACTGCTCGCGGCGGCGTCCGCCGAGGCTGCAGTGGCCGCGACACCAAGAACCACGACGGCAAGCGAGATGTGTCTCGACGAGAGCCGCACCGCGGCACCGTACAGTCGATCCCGCCCGGAGGCACCGTTCTTTGCCGAAGCTTTACTACCTTCTCAGTTGCCCCAGGGGCCGATCTTCGGATCCTTCGGGCGCGTGAGCGAGAACGCGAGCGAGTTCCCGGAGCCCACGGCTTTTGCCCGGAGCCAGTCCTTCTTCGTGGCCTTGAGCTTCAGCGTCGCCTTGAAGATCCCGCTCGCGTTGGACGAGATCCGGGCGACGGTCCGCCAGCTGCCGCTCTTCCCGTGCCGGCGCTGGACCGTGACAGCCTCCCTGTCGCTCGTCGCATCCCGGCCCCAGACGCTTACCGTCGTCTGTTTCTTGCCGAGGTAGGCGACGAAGGGGAAGCGGAACGCCGTCAGGCTCGGCTTGGCGCGCGCGTTCTCGAGCGAGGAGGCGTGGAAGTAGAAGCCGCTCTGGTACGGGCTGGGGCTCGGGTAGTCCTCGAGCAGGAAGTTCGTGACCAGGGAGACACCGGAGAGCCACATCTGGTGCAACGACTCAGCCGTCCAGCGAGCGGCGAGGCTGAGCGAGGCGGCGTGCTTCCGCGGCGGGTTCGTGTCCCACCCGAACTCCGTGACCCAGAACTGCACCTTGTGCGCCGAGACGACGTTGTGGAGCCGCACGCCCGCCTGCAGCACGGCGCGCATCCGCGGCAGATCGCCGAGCTCGACGTCATCGGCGAGCTTCGCCTTCCCGAACGGGCCGCCGAAGGTGTACGGATGGTGCGACCATACGTCGAAGCGCACCGGGTCGTGGCACGTCGCGTGAGGATGTGCCCCCTTCGAGACGCAGAGCAGCGACCGCATGAAGGCGAGCGGGGCGACCGAGTACCACTTCTGCTTCGGGCCCTTGGGGTGACCGAACGGATCGAGGTCTCCCGCCACGACGAGGTTGCTCGGATCGACGGCGTGCACCGCGTCTGAGACTGCGTTAACCATCGCCCGGTACGAGCTCGCACTGACCGGGTTGAGGAAGAGGCTGTTGTTGACTTCGTTCCAGACCTGGAAGACGTGCTCAGCAGGCACTCCCATGGTGGCGCCGTCGTAGTGGGTCGCGAGAGCCGTCGCGAAATCACCAAGATCGGCGGCCCTGGGCGTCCCGGAATTCACGCCGGAAGGTGCCGTCTTCCACGCCCAGTCGGGCGGTGCCACGATGTCGAGAATCGGCGTCAGGCCCGCGGCGTCGGCCGCCTCGAGGGTCGCGTCCAACCCCGCCCAGCTGTACCCGGGCGACGTCGGATCGGTGGCGACAAAGCCGTTGGAGGCGATGCGGGCGCGATGGACTGCCACGTGACCCTGAGTCTCACGTAGGTCGCGCCGGTAGCTGCAGCCATCGGGAGAGCGGTGGTCTGTTGCGACCCTTCGAACAGGCTGTCGAAGATTGCAGTGCGCAGCGGCAGCGTCGAGCCGGTCGAGTAGGTCCGGACCCGCTCGTGCCGCGGCCTGGGTTGCGCTGCTCGCGTAGCTCGTCGTCGCGGCAACCGCGACGACGAAGGCGCAGATCGACGCTCCGACGACTGCTACCACTGCTGGCGAGACCCTTAACCGCACCGCGACCGACAGTAGCCAATGGGTCGGCGAGGCCGTTCGACTACTTACAAAGAGTTACAAAACTGGGAGGGCCACGACTATCAGCGCCGGCCAATGCCGCTGCCCGCCCCGGACTACGATGCCGCGCAATGCCGTTCACGCGAGTCGCCAAGGGCCTGCGGCTGCTCGGCAGCCCGAGTCATCTCCGCACGTTCGCACGGTACGGCGTCGTCCCGTCGCTGGAGCATCGCGCGCTCCCGAGCACGCCGTATGCCACCGTGGTGGACATCGGGGCTCACACCGGCCAGTTCAGTCTGCTCGCGCGCAAGCTCTATCCGGAAGCGAGGATCCACGCCTTCGAGCCTTTGCCCGAGGCGGCCACCAAGTTTCGGGAGGTCTTCGCCGACGACCCCCTCGTCCGGCTGCACGAGGCCGCGATCGGACCGACGAAGGGTGACGCCACTCTGTACCTCGACGGTGCCTGGGACGGAGGCTCCCTGCTGCCGGGGCCGTGGAAAGCCGGCCGCGAACTTCACGTGCAGGCAGCACCGCTCGAAGCGTTCGTGACCCGAGACGAGATCCGGCCGCCCGCGCTGTTGAAGCTCGACGTCCAGGGCTACGAGCGAGAGGCGCTCGTCGGGTGCGGCACCCTGCTCGATCGGTTCGACGACGTGATCGCAGAGTTGATGCTTCGCGAGGACCGCACCGGCCAGCCTCTTGCGGCGGACGTGATCGTGCTGCTGCGTGACCGGGGCTTCCAACTCGTCGGCATCGACTCCATCGGTCGGCGTGAGGGAAGCATCGTGCGGTTCGACGGGATCTTCTCCCAGGCAGCACGGCGCGCACCGGAAGAAGACGCCTGAACTTCCTCTACTCGGTGTTCCGGCCGTTCGCGCCCGCCTCCGCGGGCTTGTCGAAGGCGAGAAAGAGGAACGTGTAGCTCCGGATCACGCGTTCCGGATCGTCGAGGTCCAGCGGACGCGCGGGAGCCTCGAATCCGGCCGACTCGGCCTCGGAGATCAGACGCTCTACGTCCGCGGTCGAGAAGATCACCCCGCTCTTGGTCTCGCCTCCGCTCGGCCAGAAGTCGGTCGAGACCACGAGCCTGCCTCCAGATCGTAGGAGCCGCGCCGCCTCGGCAAAGAACTTCGGGGTGTCGACATGGTGCTCGATGACCGACATCGAGGCAACGGCGCCGAACGCTCCGCTCGGGAATCCGGTGGACTCGGCCGGCGCACGGCGCATGTTCCGGCCGTTCGCGAGGTACATTCGCAGTGCGGCGGCCGTCGTCTTGAGCTGACCCTGCTTGAGCGCCTTCTTCGCCGGCGGCCACGGCCGCCGAAGGTCGCAGCCGTAGAGCTCCCGGCGGCCGAGGTGGTAGAGCCACATCAGGAGCTGGCCCGAACGGCAACCGAGGTCGGCAACCGGCCCGGTCGTCCCGGCAAGCGCGTCGACGGCAAGCAGGTTGTCCCAGTGCTTCTGGTAGTCGGTCGCCGGTGGAAGTCCGCGCCGTCGCGCCTCCTCGGCCGCCTCGACCAGGGCCGAGCGGTCGCGCAGTACCTGGGCCGACGGCATGACGGCTAGCCTAGCTCCGCTCTCCGGCAGCGCGGTCGATGCCGAGCGACTCAGAGGAGCGAGGGACGAGGATCACAGTGGCGGGTGTCGAGGCAGTGGCGCGGAGGATGCTCGAGCCGTACCTGGGGTTCGAGCGCACACAAGCGCTGAGCGGCGCGTACGGCGGCGCGCTCGGCTTCGTTCAATACCGCACGACACCTAGCGGACGCGCGTCCGCTCGCCGCCTGGCCGAGCTGCGGGATGCCTATCGCGGCAAGCGATGCTTCATCATCGGCAACGGGCCGAGCCTCCGGGCCATGGACCTCTCGCCGCTCCGAGACGAGATCACCTTCGGTCTCAACCGGATCTACCTGCTCTTTCCCGAGCTCGGATTCTCGACGACGTTTCTCGTCTCGATCAATCGTCTCGTCCTCGACCAGACGATCGACGAGATCGTGGAGGCAGCACCGACGGTGTTCGTGAACTGGTGGTCCCGCAAGCTCGTGCCGGAAGGACGGCAGCCCATCCTGCTGAGGGTCACGAGCCTCCGCCCCCGATTCTCAAGACACCCCGAGCACGGTGTTTGGGCCGGCGGAACCGTTACCTACGCCGCCATGCAACTCGCGTACCACATGGGGTTCCGGGAAGTGATCCTGATCGGCGTCGACCATTCCTTCGCAGACAAGGGCCCGCCGAACCGAACCGTTCAGTCCACCGGGCCCGATCAGAGTCACTTCCACCCTGACTACTTCGGCGAGGGCTTCAAGTGGCAGCTCCCGGACCTCGAGACGTCGGAAGCCGCGTACCGCCTTGCACGAGATGCATTCGCAGAGGACGGCAGGCGGATCCTCGACGCGACCGTCGGCGGGAAGCTCGAGATCTTTCCCAAGGTCGACTTCGACTCGCTGTTCGAGAGGGCCGAGGACTGAAGAATGCAGGCGGCGCGCACGCGCCGACCATCCTCGTCTGGGACGTCGTCTCGAGCGGTCACCATCGGCGATTTCTCGAGACGATCGTCGCCACCGCACCGGAGGGCTATGCCTTGGTGCTCCCCTCGTGGACCCCGCCGGAGATCGCGACGGCAGCCGGCCCGCACGCACGACTGCTACCCGAGCTGGAAGGAGACGACGAGTGGCAGAGCTTCAGACATGCCCTCGCCTTGACCCGACCCGACGGCGTTCTGCTGCTCGAGGCGCATCGGATGGTGCGATGGCTGGCCTTCCGGCGCAGACCTGACCTGGGGGAGGCAGCCGTAGCGGTGGACATGCTCGTGCGGGACGGAGTGTTCGGCAACCCGCGCGCGTACGTCCACGGGCTTCCCCTGCGCTCGCTCGGCGCAGCCTGTGCGTCCTGGATGGCGCACGAGATCCTCGCCCGCCGCCTGGCCGTGCGCTTCCTGCGGCTGAACGGCTGGGCCGATCGGATCGGGACGCGGCGGCTGCGCACCCAGACGGTCCAGCTTCTCGACCCGCTCGAGCACCTACCCGCGGCACCCCCGGTCGCCAAGCAGAGACCGACGTTGATCTCCCTCCTCGGTGTCCTCAAGAGCCGGAAGGGCATCGATCTTCTCGTCGTCGCGCTCGAGCGGCTCGCCCGGGAGGGCCGAGTTCAACCGGAGGACATCGGGGTGGCAATCGCCGGCCCGTGCGACCCGGCATATGAGGAGGAACTCCGGAAACTCGTCGCCCGCTTGGAACGCTGCGGATTCGGCACACACCTGGAGATCGGCCTCGTTCCACCGCGGACGCTCAGCGCCGTGCTCGCGGCGACCGACGTCCTCGTTCTGCCGTACCGCTCGCACTTCGGCGGATCGGGATTCCTCGGCAGCGCCTTCGATTTTCCCGATCTGACGGTCGTATGCTCCGACTTCGGTTGGCTCGGCTACATCGCGGGGAGCGCGGGGTCGGTTCTCTTTCGCAACGGCGATGCCGGAGATCTCGCGAGGGCGCTCGAGCGGGCGCTTGCCGAGCGGCCGCGACTCGACCCGGAGCGACGGGTGGGGTACGCCGAGCCTGACTGCTTCGGCCGGCTCATCTGGTCGTTGCTGCCACTCACGCCCTAACTATTCGGTCGACAGCTGCGCCAGTGCCCCGCCATCGACGACCAGGGTCTGGCCCGTGATGAACGACGACCGGCTCGCATCGGCGAGGAAGAGGATCGCCTCCGCGACCTCCTGCGGGCTACCGATCCGTCCGAGCGGAGTTCGCGAGGTCAGAAGCTCCTCGGCGTCTCGGCGTCGTGAGAGCCCCTGCCGCAGCGCCTCGGTGTCGACGGCACCGGGCAGGACCGCGTTGACGCGAATGCCTTCCGCTGCGAATTCCAGGGCTGCAGCCCGCGTGAGCGCGACGAGACCACCCTTGCTCGCCGCATACGCCGCGACGGACCGAGACGTCGCAAGTGCATGCACCGACGCGACGTTCACGACCGACCCACGGCTGCCGGCGAGCTGGGGACGAGCCGCCTCCATCGCGACGAAGGCGCTGCGAAGGTTCCGGCCCTGTACCGAATCCCACTCCTCGACTGTCGTCTCTGCCAAGGGCTTGAACAGCTGCACGGCGGCGTTGTTGACGAGTGCGCTTACCTGGCCGAGACCCGCAACAGCAGCTCTCAGCGCATCAGCGTCGCCCACATCGACCGTGATGTCGGTCCACTTCGAGGCCCGGATGTCGATGCCGATGACGTCCCATCCGCACTCGGCGAATCGCTCGCACGTTGCAGCACCGATACCCCGCGCCGCGCCGGTCACGACGGCGACCGGCTTCATTCCGAATCCAGACCGTTGAGGAGGTTCTCGACCGCCATCTCGCTCGTGCGCAGCACACCTTCTCGCGTGTTGGAGGCGTTGTGTGATCCGAACACGCATTGAGGGAAGCGGCGAAGGGGATGCTCGATCGGCAACGGCTCCTCTGCGAAGACGTCGAGGGCCGCGGCGGAGAGGCGCCCGGTCGCAAGCGCCTCGACGAGGGCCTCCTCGTCCACGAGACCACCTCGAGCGACGTTCACGAGGATGCTGCCGTGCGGCATGAGCGCGAGCCTCCGGCGGTCGACGACTCGCCGCGACTCATCCGTCAGGGGCAGACAGAGCACGAGGAAGTCGCTGCGACGAAACAGCTCCTCGAGTCCCACGGCTTCGACCCCGTCGCTGGTGGCTCGCTCTCGCGCAGACTCGTCGACGTCGTGCGCGATGACGGTCATGCCGAACCCCACGCCACGACGCGTCAACGCTGCGCCCACGCTGCCGTAACCGGCGATTCCGAGGGTCATCCCGGCCAGACGGACCCCTTCGTACTTGAACCACCCGCCGTCCACCACCGAGTCGTGAATGCGGTGGAGCTGCCGCGCCGCAACCACGAGGTAGCCGGCTGCCACGTCTGCCACGTCTTCGCCGAAGACCCCGGGAGTGTTCGTGACCGCGATCCCGAGCGAGCGTGCGGCGTCGAGATCGATTCCATCGGTTCCCACGCCCCACTTGGAGATGATGCGCATCCGCTTGGCCCGAGACAGCACACGCTCGCTCAGCGGGTCGTCTCCCGCGATCATGCCGTCGTAGTCTCCGATGATCGCGATCAACTCGTCTTCGGCCGGCTGCTGCACGACCGGCGGGAGGTCGTAGGCGATACCGCGTTCGTCGAACCGCTGACTGAACCGCTCGAACACGTTCTGCATCTGAGGACAGGTGACCAGTACGCGAGCGTCGGTCAACTCTGCCTCGCGCGACTGACCAGCGCCTCGACGACGGCCCAGTCGAGCTCGTCGTCGATGTCCCAGGCCTCGGCGCGATCGATCGGATAGAGAAGAGGCCGTTCTCCGACCCGGTTGCCGCGCAGGCGCAGACTTTCCGCCGTGAAGACGTAGAGACAGGAGTTCTCCTCCAGCAGCGGCGGAAGGTCCTGCGTCCGCATCAGGATGCTCGGGTCATGATTGAGCGGTCGCCCGTCCTCGGTCCACAGGCGCGTGTGCAGCGGCGTCACGCCGAAGAGCGAGTCGTACCGGTCTCGCGCGAATTGGAACGCCTCGAGCGCTGCCGAGATCGTCGCGGCGCGCAGGAGCGGGTTCGTGCTGTGCGTTTGCAGGTATCGCTCGGCCTCGACCAGATCGACGTCGTGAAGAAGGATCTCGTTCATCGGAACGTCACCGCCGAGCAGGTGCTTCGGCCGGTCGAGAACGAGGACGTCGGGAAACGCGTCCGCTGCGTCCGCTGCGATCGCCGGACTGTCGGTGTCGATTGCGACGAGGTCGATCTCCGGCACGGCGAGCAACGTCGAGACGATGTGATGGAAGAGCGGCCGCCCCGCGAGCGGGCGATAGTTCTTGCCGGGCACACGTTCGCTCTCGTGGCGCATCGGGACGAAGGCGACGAGCTCGTGGCTCACGCTTCTTCCTCGGCAAACAGCACTGCGCGCGCGGGCGCGCCCTCGACGCCTACGAGCGCCAGCGGGAGGCAGACGAGCCGGTACCGACCTCGTCCAACAGCCCGCAGGTCGAGACCCTCGAGGATGCAGACGCCGGCGGCCAGGAGGATCTGGTGCGTGTCGGGAGGATCGCCGAACCGCTGGATCGACAGGTAGTCGATCCCGACCAGCACCAGGCCGCGCCCGACGACCCAGCGTGCGCCGTCGGCAGTGAGGGCGGCGTAGTCCTCACGAAACGGGCCGTCGAGATACGCCGTGTCACGGGAGTTGCGCGTTCTCAGCAACAGCCGCTCGGTGCCTTCCGGAATCCCCGCCGCGTCGAGGGCCGCGGCATCGATCTCGTCCACCGAGTCGATTTCGGCCACATATGCGTGGCCGACGAAGGGACGGAGCCCGACGGCATCGAGGGTTTCGCCGCCCTCGATGAAGTGCGCAGGTGCATCGACATGCGTACCCGTATGGACATCCATCTCGATCCCGCTCGCGTTGGAGTCGGCGCCGGCAGCTATCGACTGATGAACGAACGTGCGGAAGCCGGGACTTCCCGGCCACGCGGCGACGCCCTCCCGCAGGGGGCGCGAGATGTCGAGATATGGAGGGCTCATCGCTCCGGGAGCGGCCCCTCGTAGTCGATGCGGCGGCCGACGGCGTCGTGATCCGGCACCGACACGTGCTCCGCATCCGGTGGGTAATAGAAGCGCTCGCGGAGCGACGTGGTGACCGGCCCCTGCTGGTGAAAGCCCCGATACGTGCCGTAGAACTGCGCGAGCCGGAACCCGACGATGTCGGTTGCGTGGGAGCCGAGGACATTTTGGCGGGCGGCGTCTTGCATGTCGCCGCTGATGTTCTTCAGTGCGAGCCATGCCGCGGTGGCGAGCGGCATCGTCTGTTCGCTGTGGATCCGCTTGTGGGCGATCGCCTCGCGCCGGTACCTGTTCACGACCTGGTTGAACGACTCGTCGTGAACATGAGCGACCACCGCCTCCGCCACATAGGAGAGAACGTAGCCACGAGCAAGAGCTCGAGCTGCCCAGTCCAAGTCCTCGAGCCCGGTCAACTGCTCGTCGTAGGGCAACTCCTGCCAGAGAGGCCGTCGGATCGCCGCGTTCGCGTTGTTGCAGAACGGGTCGAGCTGGCGGAGCTCCGACCGCGGAGGAAACCAGCGCGCCAGTAGCTGTCGTTCCGAAAACCGGCCGGCTTCCGGAACTTGCTGGCGGCCGTACGAGAGGACGACGCTCTCGTCGACCAGCGGCGCCAGCAACAGTTCGAGCCAGGAGTCGAACAGCGGGTAGACGTGTGCGCTTGCCAGGACGACGACATCGCCCGTCGCGGACTCGAGTCCGCGATTGAGCGCGCGGCCGAACGAGAAGTCCTCGGGCGCGATCTGGACGATTCGGACGGAAAAGGCGGAGGCGATGGCGAGGGTGGCATCCGTCGACCCCGAATCGACGAGGATGACCTCGTCGGGCTTCACGGTCTGATGGGCGATCCCGGTGAGGAGGCGGCCGATGTGGGCCTCTTCGTTATAGGCGCGGATCAGAACCGAAACTCGTGACACGCGAACAGCTTAGAAGCGCCCAGGGTTCCACGACCGCAGGTGCGAGCGGCCGTGCGAGCTGCTGGTCTAACCGGCGAGCATCGGCCCCAGATCGCTGCTCGAGATTGGTGCGCGACTTCCCTCCGGCTCTACCCCTCGGAGCTCGGCGAGCCGGAATCCGACCCAGAACCAGAAGATCGGATACGCGAAGGCGCTGATGAAGAAGAACGAGACGATGAAGAGAAGAATCGCCGCCTCCGACAGCCACTCATCCTCGCGCCTCCGACCGCCGAACGGCCAGAAAAGCGCAACGAGCATCGTCGCGAGCATCAGTAGCCCGAAGACACCCGACTCTGCGAGGGTCCCCAGATACGAGTTCACGCTCTGGAACTGCGCGTCGAGCGGGCTCAGATTCGGGTCGAAGCTGAGATCGACGAGCGCGGGCATGTAGTAACGGGTGTTCCCGGCTCCCACGCCCGTGAGCGGCGCGAGCTCCCAGGTCCGGATGGAGCCTGCGTCGTAGGCATAGCGAAACCGAGCGGAGTTGTCCGAACCGGAGATGATCGCGCTCGCCCGAGTGGTGAGCGTCTTGCCGGCCGGCAGGAAGACGAGCACCGCGATTCCGACCAGAACGAGCACGATCAACTGGCGCCAGAAGCGACGCCACACGCGGCTCGCCCGCCAGGCGATATAGAGAGCCACGGGCACGAGTGCCACGATCGGACCGGCCGCGGCGGCGAGCAGAATCGCGAGGAGGCAGAAACCCATGCCGACCCAGACCCATCGGGTTCCCCAGCGTGCATGCATCCGCAGGCCTATGAGGAGGCCGAGCAGCGCGAAGTATCCGAGCAGCGCCGGCTCGCTGAAGACGGAAACCGGCCGGATGAACCCCGTGCCGCCCCGTGAGACGAGATGCAGAGCCCCGGTCGCGCCCGAATGCAGAGCGTTCTGATCGAGCGCCTGCAGCGCCGCGACCACCGACACGGCGACCGCGCACACGAAGAACGTGGCCAGGGCGCGACGCATCAGCGCAGGCGTGAGCATCCGGCCGAGCAGGAGCGCGATCAGCGCGAAGTAGGCGAAGTGCAGGATCGTCTTCGCGCTCTGCCCGAAGTGCCGTACGAACACGGGATGCCTGGTGATCCTGAGCTCGGGATTCGCGAGTACGAGCGTGGTCGCGCGTCGGGGCGTCAGGAGGACGATCAGCGGTTCGAGCGTGTGCGCCCCCGCGGCAGGGCTGACGGTCACGAGGGTGGACACCAGGGCGGATCGTAGGACCGTGAACGGCTTCGTCGTCTCGACGGACCTCGTTTCCGTCCTCCGCGACTGCCTGAGCCCGACCGCCGCCAGCACGGGCTTCGAGGTTGTGCGCAGCAGCACGGCGAACGCGTAGGAACGAATGCCCTGCTGGATTCGGAACCGAGGGAAGACCACCGTCGGCCTTCGCTCCCGCGGCGTGAAGTGACAGTGGAAGATCTGAGCCCCGGTCCTCGGGCAGCTGGGACGGGCCGGGATGCTCCGGATCGCCACCGGGGTCGACTTCGTCGGCGGACGGGCGGCGAGTGCAGCCGCTACCGAGGTCAAGCCGAGCACGACGATCAGAGCCACCACCGTGAGCTCCGTCCAACTCGGACGCCGGAGATCGAGCCTCCCGTAGCACGCCAGGAGCGCCCCGTACGCGAGTAGAAGGAGCCCCGCGACGACGAAGGTGAGGTCGGGGATCGGGAAGCCGCGCTGCAGGTACAGGACGTAGTCGACCCGCTCGAAGAACAGCGCCACGACGACGACGGTGACGACGACCTCGCCGAGTGCCGGAAGCCGCGGAGGCCCAGGTAGCAACCGGAGGCTCAGGTCGGACTGCCTTCGCTCATGAAGCGGTCAACCGGGGCGAACGCCTGGTCGAACTCGTATCGCTCGTTGTAACACCGCTCGGCGTTCAGCGAATAGCGATCCCGCGCGGCGAGGATCTTGCGCACCAGATCGTTGAACTCGTCGCAGTCCAGCCCGCTCAACACTTCCCCGCAGTCGAACTCACGGATGATCTCGGTGACCCCCGGACTGTCGTGCATGATCACAGGCACCCCGGCGTGCAGGTAGCTCATCATCTTGCCCGACGCGCCGCCCACGAACGTCTGGTTCCAGTAGTAGGTGTTCGTGTAGATCGCGGCGCCGACGGTGGCGGAAGCAAATGCGCGGGCGATGTCCGCAGCCGGAAGAGGCTCCGGCGAGAGCAACGCACGGCTGTGACAGGAGGCCAGGAGCTTCTCGAGGTCCGCCTCGGCCAGGCGTTCGCGCGGCTGCATGACGAGTGTGTAGAACGGCGGTGCCTGGCTTCGGGCGCACTCGATCAGGAACCCCGTGTGTGACCAGTCGGCCCAGATCGACCCGGCGACGAGAACGACCGGCTCGCCGTGCGGAAGGTCGAACTTCTCCTGGTAGAAGGTCGACGCGCGGCGGCGGGCAAGGCCACGGTGAGAGTTCGGGACGAGAAACCACTCGACGGAGTTCGGCCTCACGCCGTTTTCCTCTTCCAACTGTCTGCGCCGGTGGGCATCCTGCGTGATCACGGCATCCATACGCTTGATGATTCGCCGCGCGATCAGCGCCTTGACCACGGCTCCGTAGCGTCGCCGGTGAACGGCGTCTCGGAGGGACTCCATGTGCAACGAAACGAAGATGTGCCGCGCGCTCGTGAAACGACCCGCCGCGCCGGCCGCCAGCGCGCCGGCAGTGTCGACGGCAACGACCACGCCGGCCCGGGTGCGCCGAACCTCGAGCCAGACGAAGATCGGCATCCAGACCCGCGAGACCGGCCGCCCCCAGCGCGTCGCCAACCAGGGGTGCTTCGTCCGCAGCGCGTGCACGGTGATGCGATGGGCAGTGTCGCGGGGCGGATCGAGAGTGATCAGATGGACGTCGTCACCCCGCTCGACGAGAAACGAGATCATGCTCTCGATCGTCGGGTTGACTCCGATGTAGCCGGGCGGGTGAACGACCGCGACGGTGCGCGTCCCTTCCACGTTCAGCTGCCGTGCACCATCATCGCGGCGAGTTCCTCGAAGCTCACCCGCGGCGCCCACCCGAGTCCGCGCATGGTGCTCGGGTCGGAGACGAGAGTTGCGAACGGCGGTACGAAGCCCGGCTCGGTCACGACGGAGAACTCGCCCGCGCCGAGCGACAACTCGTGCGCGCACGCCTGGATCCAGTCGCCGATCGGCCGCGCCTCGCCGCTGCCGAGCGTCGCCTCGAACGTCGACTCCTGCTCGACGAGCGCGAGCATCCCACGGGCGACATCCTCGGCGAACACCCACTCACGCCTCACGGTCGGATCCGCCACCGCCAGTACGTCGGTGTGCCCTTCCCGGATCCGTCTCAACCCCTCGGCCACCTGTTGGCTCACATGCCGTCCGCGCCGGAGTGGGCTGTCGTGATGGAAGAGGTAGCCCACGTACGCCTTGACCCCCAGCGTGCGGTAGTAACGAGCCGCATAGACGGCTTGGACTCGCGCGACCGCGTAGGCGCTACTCGCCTCGAACTCGTCGGTCTCTCGGATCGGCGATCCGGTGTTGGAAAATTGCAGACCGCTGCCCGCGATGAACACCCTCGCGTCGGGTGCGTGACGATACGCCGCCTCGAGGACCGCCAGAGCACCGGTGGCGATGGTCTCGTGGTTCTCGAGCAGCGCCGCGTGATCGGTGGTCGAGTTCGCGGCCAGGTGGAAGACGTAGTCGGGCCTCTCCGAGCGGACGAGGTCGGCGACGAAGTCGGCGTCGCTCACATCTCCGCGCATCCACGCTCCGTCCGAGCGGGCAACGCCGATCGGACGGAGACCGCGCTCGCGCAGCAGCCCGCAGAGATACCGGCCGTCTTGACCGCTTGCTCCGAAGACGATGGCGCTGCCGCCGGCCACTCAAAAGGGAGAGCCGGAGGCCTGGCTTCTGAACCAGCCGTCTCGCACGAAGATGCTGTTCACGAAGGTGTCGGCATAGAGGAAGTATCCGCGCCGCTGCAGAAGGTCGGCGATCCCCTCTTCCTTCTCGCGGATGTGACTCTCGCTGTACGCGACCGTCTCGGCACAGATCACCGGGATCGGAAAACGCTCGTCGTCGAGCGAGCAGAGCACGGCAAGGTCCAGGCCCTCGATATCCAAGGACAGGAGCGCCGGATACGAGGAGAAGTGGGCTGCGATCACCTCGTTGATCGTGTATTGCGCAACCGAAACGGTCCGCACGACCCGATACTTGCCGAGCTCGGCCCGGTGTTCGGCCTCCGCGGCGTCGGTCGTGCTCAGACCGGCAACATCGAAGATATGCAGATCGACGGGGTCTCCCTCGCCGGCGCCGACGGCGACGTTGAGGCAGATGTCCCGCGACCGGATCGCCGCGATCCTCCGGGCCAGGTCGGGGTGTGCCTCGACGCAGACTCCGCTCGATCCGTCCCGATAGAAGATGTACGTGTTGTTGCCGTTCACGGGATCGTTCGCGCCGATGTCGAGGTAGTCCGGGCGGGCGATGCCGACCGAGTCGAACAGATGGCGGAGAATGACGTCCTCGCCCGTCGGCGTGTAATACCGGTGGACGCGAGCCTCGACGATCGCTTTGAGGTGCCGCGACAAACGCTTCAGCCGGGCGGTTCGCGACGCATCCACGGCTCTGTGCGAGCGAGTGAGGTCGCCCTGCTTGCTAGACAATTGCGATCTCCGGCAACGGGAAGATGAACTTCCCCCCTCGCGCGCGGAAGTCGCGCTCGCGGTGGAGGATCGCGTGTTTGAAGTGCCACGGAAACACGAGGAAGTAGTCGGGGCGCATCTCGGCCGCCTCTGCCTCGGACACGATCGGGATCTCGGTGCCGGGCGTGAAGCAGCCGAACTTGTCGGCGTTGACCTCGGCGATCGCCGGCAGGAGCTTCTCGGTGATGTTGCAGAACTGGAGCAGGACGTTCCCCTTCGTGGAGGCGCCGTACCCGAGCACTGTCTTGCCGGGCCCACGATTGCCTCGATCAGCTCCAGCAGCTGCGACCGATGGTCGAAGACTCGCTTCTCGAACTCCCGGAACGGGGCCGGGGTGCGGAGCCCCATCGCCGCTTCCTGGCGGAGCAGCCAGTCGATGACGGGAGTGTTCGGCGTGTAGGGAGCGTGCACCTTCGACGCGGTGACGGCGAAGCTGCCGCCGTTGACGGCGTTCATCTGCGACGTCGACGAGCTTCAAGCCGGATGCCTCGAGCAGAGCCTTGACGACTGCGAGCGAGTAGTACTCGAGGTGCTCGTGGCAGATCGTGTCGTAGGCGTTCGTCCGAAGCATCGACGGCATGTAGCTCTGCTCGAAGTGCCAGATGCCGTCGTCGGCCAGGATTCGCGCGATGTCCGGTCACGAAGGCGATGGGCGACTCGAGGTCGTAGAACATGGCGATCGAGGTGATCAGGCGCGGTCTGGCCTCGGCCAACGTCGCGGCGACGGCAGCGGCGGAGAAGAAGTCGGGGATCAGCTCGAGCCCGCCGTAGTACTCGGCGAACTTCGACGCCGGTCGGATCGATCCCGATGCGCCTGGTGTCGTCCGGGATAAGCCTTGAGCAGGGTCGCGTCGTTGCTGCCGATGTCGAGGACCACGTCGCCCGGCTCGAGACCGACCATGCGCTCGAGGGCGCGAGCCTTCTCCTCGAGGTGGCGCGACCATCGAGCTGTTCAGGCCCGAGCGATAGCCGTAGTTGTCCCCGTACATCTCGTCCGGGTCGTACGAGTGCCTGAGCTGGAGCAGCCCGCAGTCGTCGCACCACACCAGCTCCAGCGGTCCCTTGGTGATCGACTCGCCGCGCGTTCGCGGAAAGACCCCCGTCAAATAGAGCTCGTGCAGCGAGAGTACCGTCAGAAGATTCGGGCGGGCACAAATTCGGCACTGCGTGATGGCTCCCTGGGCCACGTCCGTATTCCTAGCGGCTAGCGCGGAGACCGTCGGGCGAACAGGGCGTCGACCGAAGCACGCGTCCGTCCGCACGATCGTGGAAGAACGGATCGATGTCGACGAGCTCGAAGCCCGCGTCGTCGAGTCGGTCGATCAACCCGCGGAACTGCGCCTGACCGGCGTAGAGCTCCGCGAGCGAGAGCTCGCATTCCAACAGCACGGCTCGTGCAAGCGTCAAGGGCGCACCGTCCAGTACACGATCTTCGTAGCCCTGGAACGTCGAGCTTCAACAGGCAGGGACGATGATCGTCGAGTACGTCGTCGAGGCGCGCGACCGGAACCGTTTCGACACCGGTGACCGAGACCCATGGTGCCGCTGATCGATGACCTTCCTCCATCTCCAGCAGCGATGAGCTCGCCAGATTGGACGCAACGTGCATCGGAGCCTCGCCCGCGACCGCCCCGAGCGCCGTTCGATGGCAGGTCCAACCCGGGTCGCCGGCCGTCGCAGACGGCAGTTGTTCGAAGGCCTCCGCCACGGGCTCGAAGGAGACGATTTCGCCGCGGTAGCCGTGCTGCCTGAGCTCGGTCGCATACTGGCCACAGGACGCCCCCACGTCGACACAACCGGCACTCCCCCGCCGTTCAGACGAGCCACGACGCGCGCCGCGAGCGGCCGATAGTGGGAGACGTCGACCCCGAAACGGCGGGCGAATTGCTTCGTGTGCTGCGCGAGCAAGCGCTTCAGGGTACGTGGTCGAGGGAGGAGACGCCTAGTAGGCGCCGCGTTTTCCGAGCACGGCCGGCATCGTCATCAGCAGGATCCGGATGTCGCGGGCGAGCGAGAGGTTCTCCACGTACTCGCGCTCGACCGCGAGCCGCTCGTCGAACGTGAGCTGGCCCCGACCGTAGACCTGCATCGGCCCCGTGATCCCGGGCTTGACCTGGAGCCGGAATTGGTGCTCCGGCGCGTAGCGCTCGACGAGGTCGAGCTGCTCCGGGCGGGGGCCGACGATCGACATCTCGCCGCGTAGCACGTTGATCAGCTGCGGCAGCTCGTCGATGCTCGTCCGCCGCAGCACCCGGCCCACCCGCGTCACGCGTGGATCGGTCTTGAGCTTGAACATCGGATCCGCGAGCTCCTCGATGCGGACGAACTCGGGGAGCCTCGCCTCGGCGTCGCGCACCATGGTGCGGAACTTGAGCATCTGGAACGGGCGCCCGTGCTCGCCTCCGCGAGTCTGGCGGAAGAAGATCGGGAAGCCGGAGTCGAGCAGGATCGCGATCCCGGCGAGCACGAAGAGCGGGGATGCCACCACGAGAGCGAACAGCGCGACGACAACGTCGAACACGCGCTTGAGCGCGACCGTCGTCCGCGAGATGTCCCAGGTGTTGTAGTCGAGCAGCGGAAGCTCGGCGATGTGCGTCAGGTGGGTGGCGGTCCCGAACATGCCTCGCGTCGGCGGGACGATCGTGAGCTTGACGCTGCTCGCCCGGCACAGCGGGAGGAGCTTCTCGAGCAGTCCTTCGCTGAGCTCGCTGCACGCGATGACGACCCGGTCGACGTCGCCGATGACTTCACCGATCCGCTCGTGGAGCTCGGCGCAGCTCGGGATGCGGCTGCTGATCTCCGCATGAATGTCCGGGAAGAGCTCGAGCTTGCGGACCACCGCCTGGGCCAGCGGGCCTTCCCCGACGATCAGCACGCGCTGCGGGGGCGTGATCCTGCGCCAGACGCCGCGCAGAGTCGCGCGGAAGAAGAAACCGACGGACAGCACCACAGCCCAGACCAGAACCCGGTCGTCCGCGCTCGGGTCGAGAGCGGGGAACGGAGCGAGCAGCAGGGTCAGGAGCGCCGTGCTGCTGAGCGTCCACACCAGCAGCCACGGCAGCTCGTCGACCGTCAGATGGCGGAGCGTCCGATGGTCGCGATCGTAGAGGCCGGCGAGCTTGGCCGTGACGATCCAGATCGGCACGGAGAAGACGAGCAGCAGCGCCGCGGCCGGACCGCTGCCCAAGAGTCCTACGGCCACGGCGGCCGCGGCAACCGCCAGGACGTCTCCCAGCGCGAGCATCCGCCGCAGGAGCGGCTCCGCGTCGCGCCGAGCCGTGCGGCGTTCGGCGACGGCGCCGTCCTGCGACCTACCTCCCGGAGCTCCGGCGGCGATCTCGAGCTCGCTCACTTGGCCTCCTCCGTCACGGCGACACTGGGCTGACGCAGCTGAAACACGGTACCTTCCCTTTCAGCCGACCGCTACTCATCCGCCTTTCGATGTCGGACGGGCCAGGGCGGGCGAGTGTGGGTTGAGACGCCGCGCCTCGGCGAGCGCACGCCTGGCGGCCGGGATGTTCCCGTTCCTGGTCTCGAAGTTGGCCAGGGCGGCCCACAGGCTCCAATCGTCTCTCGAGCGACGGATCGCCTCCACGCCCCACCGTACGGCCTCCGGGTACTGGTGCTCGGCCGCGGCGATGAACCCGAGCTGGAGATACGGGCTGGCGGCCCAGGGCTCGACGGCCTTGGCCGCGAGAGCTTCCGACCGTGCTCTCGGCCCGTCCCCGGCGGCGAAGGCGGTCTGGCTGTTGCGGTAGTGGGTGCCCGCGGCGAGCACCACATACTGGGGAATGATCGCCGCCACGGCCAGGAGCGCGATCACCGGCCGAATCGCTCCGAAGCGTCCCCACGCGGTCGCGCGCTCGGCCGGCAGAGCTCCGAGCGCGAAGCCCAGCATGCCGACACCCACGATCGCGATGCCCGCGAGCTGCCACACCCAGTCGTACGCAGCGGCCAGGAAGAATGCGATGCCGCATGCCGCGGCAGCCGCGATCTCTCCGCTCTGCAACTGCAACGCCGACCGGACCGCGCCGACGGCCGCGACGAGAACCGCGCCGAGGATCAGCAGTAGACCGACGATTCCCAGCTCTCCGAGCGCCTCCAGGTAGAGCGAGTGCGCGAACTCGCTGGGCAGGGGCAGCGAGCCGTGCTGGAGCCACCAGGCCTCCCAGGAGCCGGCGCCGCCGCCGTTGAGCGGATGGGCGCGGAACTGCGAGACCGCCGCGCCCCAGAACTGCCACCGCCCGCTGCCGGACGAGCTCAGGAGATGGGTGGTGCTGAAGTTCGAATGAGACCCCGCCGCTGCCGGGTTGTTCTTGAACTGGTCGAACTTCCTCACCGGATGACTGGCGACGATGGCGACGAGGGCGACCCCGACGATCGCGACGACGAGCGCCAGCCCGACGACCCGCGGCGGAGTGGACATGCGCCTGCCGAGCTCGGCGAGCCCGAGCCATACGAGCGCCGTCACGACGCAGGTGATCCCGACCGCGACCGCGGCGTGGTGTCCCTCGCTCACGGCGGCCGGAATCTTCATGTCCCCGTTCACGAGGGCATCCTTGTGCGCGACGACCGCGACCGCTACCGCGCCGGCCGCGCCCGCGACCACCAGGGCCGCGAAGGCACCCCAGCGCCTCGGAGTGAGCACGACGAAGGCGATCACCCCCACCGCCGCGGCGACGAATGCGCCGCGCGACGACGTGAGGTACATGACGGCCGCGAGAATCGGCAGCGGCAGCGCAGCCGCGGCACTCGCCACCCGGGAGCGTCTCGAGGTCATGATCGCGAGCAGCAGCGGGTAGGCGAGCGCCACCTCGATCCCGAGCCCGTTCCAGTACCCGAGCGGGAAGCTGAGCCGACTCAGAGAGTGCAGGATGTTCACATCCGGCTGAAGGCCGAATGTGCTCGGGAAGCAGCGACTGACGAAGGCGACGACGGCGATCGCGGATACGGCCAGCGCGACTCCGCCGACGACCCACGACGCCGGCACCAGCCGCGCCAGCACGATCGCAGTCGCGAGCACGGCGACATAGAGCGAGACCTGGTTGAACTGGGCGAACGCGCGTTCGGCGTCCGCGGCCCAGTTGATCGAGATCAGGGTCCAGACGGCGAAAGCCGCAAGGAGGCCCAGCGCGACGACGGCGAGCCGATTGATGCCCGCACGGGCCGAAGCGACGCCGATGGCGGC
Source organism: uncultured Actinomycetes bacterium (assembly GCA_963702655.1). Lineage (GTDB taxonomy): Bacteria > Actinomycetota > Thermoleophilia > Gaiellales > Gaiellaceae > Palsa-739. The sequence continues at coordinate 31,332 of CAVPDO010000003.1, forward strand.
ACCTGCTCCCAGGACCCACCAGGCCGCAATCCCCGCATACGAGCGGGTTGTGGGCGAAAAACCGCCGTCCGCGTACGAGAGGGCGAAGACGGCCGCCGCGACCCCGATTCCGACGGCGACGGCGCGCGCAACCACAAATTGCTCAGCCTTTACGCTAGTCGGCGTCACGGCCCGCTACAGTAACGACCGTGTTCGGGGGGCTGAACCGGCCAGTCGCAGCCGCAGCCGTTGCGGCCGCGTTCCTGGTCGCACCATCGGCAGCATTTGCCTGCAACAGCGGCACCTCTGCGGTCAACGTGTACACGGAGTGCCTGCCAAGCGGCGGCGGCGGCAAGCCCACCCGCAGTCACGCGAAGAAGAGCAGCGCGCCGACCCAAACCGGAACGAGCGAACCAAGCCCGGCGCCTGCGCCCGCCCCGATCCCGACGCAGACGAAGAAGGCGCTCAAGAAGGCGGGGTCGGATGGGAAGTCCCTGTCGAAGCTGGTCAACGGAATGGGAGCTGTGCGCCTCCTCCAGTCACACTCGTCCGCCGCCGCCGCGGAACCGACCGCCGTCGGCTCCGCCTTCGACCTCGGCTCAGGCCCGACCGCGCTCCTGATCATCCTCGCCGGGACGGCCGTCCTCCTGCTCGGCTTCACCGGGCTCCGCGGCCTGCGGCGCCGCTAGCACCTGCTCGAAGCGCTCCGCGATCCGCGCCGGGTCGAAGGCCGTCTCCGCGTAGGCGCGCGCGCTGCGACCCAGCTCCGCCCGCCGGGAGACGTCCGCGTGCAGCGCAGCCGCCGCGCCGAGTAGAGCCTCGGGATCCTGCGGAGGCACGACGAGCCCACCGCCGCTCCGTTCGACGACCCGCGCAGCGAGGTTGTCCCGAGGCACCGAGACGAGCAGCGGTCGGTCCGCGCAGAGATACGTCAGCACTTTCGAGGGGACCGAGAAGGTGCCCGCGCCGGGATCGAGCAACGCCACGAGAACGTCGGCAGAGGCGAGGACCTCCGGCAGCCGCTCGTACGGCTGATAGGGAAGAAGCAGCAGCCCCGGCTCGCCGGCCCCCTCGCGCGCGAGCCAGTCGGCGCCCGGCCCCTCCGAGACGACGGCGACGACCGATTCGCGGTCTGCCGCCCAGCTCGCCAGCTCGAGCAGCAGGCTCGGATCGTGCTTGAACCCGAGCGTGCCCGAGTAGAGGAGGACGAAGCGATCGGCGAGCCCTTGCTCGCGCGCCCAGGGGTTGTCGCGCGGGAGCACCGGAAGCTCGTCGAGCGGCGCCCAGTTCTCGATCACCGTCGTCCGCGCGTCCTCGACTCCCCAGCGCCGCAGCAGCGGCAGAAAGTCCTCCGAGATGACGACGACCTCGTCGCTCGCGCGCAGCAGGCGTCGTTCGAGGACCGCGACCGCGCTCTCCGCAGCCGTGCCGACGAGACGCGAACGCCGGCCGAGCACGCGCCGCGCCGCCGCGCTGATCACGTCCTGCTGCCAGAAGACGAAACGGCCGCGGTGTGCGTGCGTCTTCTGCAGCAGCGCGCGCTGGACGATCAGCGGCGCGTTGGACGAGAGCACGGCGTCGGGGCGGAAGTCCGCGACGCGGCGGGCGAGCTCGCTGCCGCTCTCCCGCTCGTGCGCGATGCGCCGGCGGACGTCGTACTTCGCGAACGAGCCGGCGAGTCGGACGGTTGCGAAGGAGAGCGTCGGAGGATCGTCCTCGCTCGGCTCGACGAGGCCTTTCCCCGCGACGAACGAACCACAGTGGAGGAACAGGACCTCGTGTCCCCGGCGCGCGAGCGCGCGCGCCAGCTGGGCCGGAAACGCGTACCCGACGTAGTCGTGGACGACGACCCGCATCTCACACGTAGTGCTCGGCGGTCTGCCGTCGCTCGCGGTCGTGGTCGACCATCATCCGCACGAGCTCGTCGAAACGGACCGCCGGCTCCCAGCCGAGCTTCTCCTTCGCCTTCGAAGCATCGCCGAGCAGCAGATCCACCTCGGCCGGGCGGAAGTAGCGCTCGTCGATCGTGACGTGCTCGTTCCAGTCCAGGCCGGCGTAGGCGAACGCCTCGTCGAGGAACTCCCGCACCGAGTGCGTCTCGCCGGTGGCGAGCACGTAGTCGTCGGGCTCGTCGGCCTGGAGCATCCGCCACGCGCCTTCCATGTAGTCGCGCGCGTACCCCCAGTCGCGCTTCGCCTCGAGGTTGCCCAGCCGGACCTCGTGCTGCTCGCCGCGCAGGATGGCTCCGATCGCGCGCGTGATCTTGCGCGTGACGAAGGTCGGGCCGCGCCGCGGCGACTCGTGGTTGAACAGGATCCCGTTCACCGCGTACATCCCGTACGCCTCGCGGTAGTTGCGGGTGATCCAATAGCCGAACACCTTCGAGACGCCGTAGGGGCTGCGCGGATGGAAGGGCGTCGTCTCGGTCTGCGGCGTCTCCATCACCTTGCCGAACATCTCGCTCGAGCCCGCCTCGTAGAAGCGGCACCTGACGCCCTCCTCGCGGATCGCGTCGAGCAGCCGGAGCGTGCCCATCCCGGTCGCGTCGGCCGTGTACTCGGGAATGTCGAAGCTGACGCGGACGTGGCTCTGCGCGCCGAGGTTGTAGACCTCGTCCGGACGGATCCGGCGCAGGAGCCGGTTGAGCGAGGAGCCGTCGCCGAGGTCGCCGAAGACGAGCTCGATGTCGCCGAAGATGTGGTCGATCCGCGCGGTGTTGAACGAGCTCGAGCGGCGGATCATCCCGTACACCTCGTAGCCCTGCTCGAGCAGGATCTCGGCGAGGTAGGAGCCGTCCTGGCCGGTGATGCCGGTGATGAATGCCTTCCGCTTCGTCACGGCGCCTTACCGTACCGTCCTCGGCGTCTACGCTTGAGCACATGCGAGCGCTCGTGACGGGAGGAGGCGGCTTCCTCGGGTCGTATCTCGTCGAGCGGCTGCGGGCGGAGGGAATCGAGCCGCTCGTCGTCCGGCGCCGGGATTACGACCTGACCCGCGAGGCCGACGCCGCCCGCCTCTTCGCCGAGGCGCGGCCGGAGCTCGTCTTCCACCTCGCGGCCGAGGTCGGCGGGATCGGCGCGAACCGGGCGAGCCCCGGCCGCTACTGGTACGCGAACCTCGTCATGGGCGCGAACGTGCTCGAGCAGGCACGCGTGCACGAGGTCGGCAAGACGGTGCTGCTCGGCACGATCTGCGCGTACCCGAAGTTCACGCCGGTGCCCTTTCGCGAGGACGACCTGTGGAACGGCTACCCCGAGGAGACGAACGCGCCGTACGGGGTGGCGAAAAAGGCCTTGCTCGTCGGGGCGCAGGCGTACCGCGAGCAGTACGGCACGAACGCCGTGTTCCTGCTCCCGGTCAACCTCTACGGGCCGCGCGACAACTTCGACCTCGAGACGTCGCACGTCATCCCGGCCCTGATCCGCAAGATGGTCGAGGCCGGGGAGCGGGGCGAAGACGAGATCGTGCTCTGGGGAGACGGCAGCCCGACCCGGGAGTTCCTGTACGTCGACGACTGCGTCGAGGCGCTCTGGCTCGCTGCGCAGCGGTACGACGGGCCCGAGCCGGTCAACGTCGGCAGCGGTGAGGAGATCCCGATCCGCGATCTCGCCGCGCTCATCGCCGAGCTCACGGGCTTCGAGGGCGAGGTGGTCTGGGACTCGACGAAGCCGAACGGACAGCCGCGGCGCCGGCTCGACGTCTCGCGCGCCGAGGAGCTGTTCGGCTTCCGCGCCCGCACGGCTCTGCGCGACGGGCTCGAGCGGACGATCGCCTGGTACCGCGCGCAGGCTCCGAGCGCGATCCGTTCGGGCTGACGACCGCCTGGCCGGCGCCCCTCAACGGGCCGATGGCGCCGCGTCCCGGTAGACGGCGAGCGTGCGCTCGGTGACGCCGTCCCAGCCGAAACGCTCGCGCGCGAGCTCGTGCGCGGCCCGGCCCAGCCGCTCGCGCTCGCCGGGGTCCGCGAGCAGGCGCTCCACCGCCGCCCGCAGGGCCGGCGCGTCGCGCGGCGGCACGAGCAGTCCCGTCTCGCCGTCGGCGACGAGGTCGAGCAACGCACCGCCGGCCGCCGCCACGACCGGCCGGCCGAACGCCATCGCCTCGGCCGCGGCGAGGCCGAAGCCCTCCCGCTCGCAGGGCGCGACGACGACCGAGGCCCGCTCGAGCAGCCGCTCGACCTCTGCGTGCGGCACCGCGCCGAGCGCATTCGGGACGCGATCGCGCAGCGGACCGTCGCCCGCGACGACGAGGTTCAGGTCGCCGACCGCCTCGAGCAGCGTGTCGATGTTCTTCTCCGGCGAGAGCCTGCCGACGTAGAGCACCTCCGACGGCTCGGCAGGCGACCCCACCTCGTCCGGGATCCGTACCCCGTTCGGGATCACGACGGCGTCGAGACCTGCAGTGCGCACAGCCGTTGCGAGGGTCTCGGAGACGCAGATCACCGCGGCGGCGCGGCGCAGGAGCGCGTGCACGAGGTGTGGACGCCGGCGTGCGAGCTCCTCGTCCGAGAAGCGCCCGGCGGAGCCGGAGCCGTGCAGCGTGACGACGAACGGCCGGCCGCCGAACCGCGCGACCGCGGCGGTCAGCAGCCAGTGCGCGTGGACGAGATCGGCTGCACGCGCCGCGCGGCGCGTCGCCCGCCACATCGACCAGAGCAGCAGCGGCGCGAGCCAGGGCCGGCGGCGGACGTTCGCCGCCATCCCGGCGCCGTACGCGAGCCCGTAGTCGCGGTAGCCGGAACCGGGCGCGAGCACCTCGACCTCCACCCCGCGCTCGCGCAGGCGCTCGACGGCGTCGGCGACGAAGCGGCCCGCGAACTCGCTCTCCGTCCGCGGCCACGACGTCGTGAGGACGACGACGCGCACTAGTGCCTCTCCGGTGGATGTTGCCGCGGCCCTGGCGCGCGAAAGGCGAGCGAGGCAAGGACGCAGGGAGGCTCGATAGCCGAAGCTATCGGGCCGACCGAGGACGCAGCAGCCGGCGGAGGCTTGCCGGAGCCGGCCGACGAGCGAAGCGAGGAGTCGCGACGGCTTGCAGCCGCCAGGGGTGCGGAGGACATTCGCCGGAGAGGCACCTACGGGGGCGACTGTCCGCGCGCCCGGCCGGCGAACACGACGGGCAGGGCGAGCGCGAAGGCCAGGAAGGCGTAGAAGTAATAGAACTGGATCGTGAGATAGAAGAAGTTGGCCACGATCGTCCCCACCAGCGCCGCCGTCATGCCGTACGCGAGCGGACGCACCTGCCGGCCTTCCGAGTCGCCGATCCGGTCGAGCAGCCGGCCGAGCCGCCGCCCGGCCAGCAGCCGCACGAACACGTAGCGGAGGAAGACGATCCAGACGACGAGGCCGAGCAGTCCCGACTCCACGATCACCGCGACCCAGTAGGAGTGGGCGCCGAAGTTCGACTTTCCGGTCACGAACTCGTAGTAGACGGCGAAGTTGTTGTTGCCGAGACCGAGCAGCGGATGCATGTGCAGGACCTTGCCGATGAACGAGTAGACGGCGAAGTGGGCATTGGCCGAGCTGCCCTGCGTCGAGACCCTCTGCCGCAAGAAGGTCTCGAAGAAGTGCCTGCGCTCGTAGAGGGCGGCGAGCAGCACGATCGCGATCGCGCCGACCGGATAGAGGAACTGCTTCGAGCGGAACAGCCGCCGATACGGCACCACGAGCACGAGCGTCCCGGCGATGAGGCCGACGCCGCCGCTGCGCGAGAACGTCGCGATGTCCACGGAAACAGGAACACGAGCGCGATCGCCAGCGGCCACCTCAGGTGGTGACCGCGCGGCATCCTCAGATAGACGGGCGTCAGCATCAGCAGCGGCATGATCAGCATCACCCCGAGGTGGTTCGGATCGCCGGTGAGCGCGTTGACTCGGTAGATGTTCTGGCCGCCGATCGCGCCGTAGATGTTGATGCTGGCCGCGCCGCCGGTGAGCGGGTTGAGCAGCAGGTTGTCGAGGCTGTGGCCCGCGAGCTGGGAGCCAAGCTGCAGGATCCCGTAGACGGCGTTCGCGACGAAGCCGACCGTGAACCAGCCGAGCGCCCGCCAGAAGAAGCGCTCGCCGCGCTGCGCGAGGTAGCCGATCGCGGCCACCAGGAAGGCGAAGTGGATGACGAACTTCGCCATCCCCTTCGTGAACTGGGTCAGCCCCTGCTGGGTGTCGATGTTCCAGAAGCCGGCGAGGTAGACGAGCGCGAAGGCCGCGAAGAAGCCGAGCACGATCGCACTCGTCCGCGGCAGCGGCCGGCGCTCGGTCGCGATGTACGCGATCAGGAACAGGATCGTCGTGACGTCGTTGAGCCCGATGTTGCCCGCGACGTCCCAGTGCACCTTCTCGAAGGTCGCGACGAAGAGGGAGGTCAGGAAAAGGCCCGTCACGATCCGCTCCCGCGTGCGCGGCACGACGACGGCGTGGGAGGCGGGAAGCGCGGCGGCGGTCACGCGAGGCTCCTGAGCAGGTCGGCGAGCTCCTCGACGCGCTCGCCGCGCGAGAGCCGCCGGCGCCACTCGCCGGAGAGCGGCGTCCCGTCGAGGCTCCCCGCCTGCCAGCGGCGGTGAAGGTCGAGCAGCGCCTCGCGTAGCGCGTCCACGTCGTCGGATGGAACCACGACGCCCGCTCCCGTGTCGCGCACGAGCTCCGCGGCCGCGCCGTCGGGCGGGACGGCGGCGAGGATCGGCCGCTCCGCCGCGAGGTACTCGAAGATCTTCCCGGTCAGGACGCCGCGGCCGCGGCCGCCGGACTCCGGAATCAGGAGCAGCAGCGCCTCGGAATCTCGCTGCAGCTCGAGCGACCGTCGGCGGGAGACGTCGCCGAGCAGCTCGATGCGGTCGCCGAGGCCGAGCGACTCCGCGTACTCGCGGTCGGCGGCGCGGAAATCGCCGGCGAAGCGGGCCACGAGTCGTCGAGCCCGGAGTCCGCGAGCGCGCGCAGGAACGGCTTCGGGTCGCGCTTGCCGTGGAAGTGGCCGGCGTGCGTGATCCGGAGGCGCTCGCTCGGGTGGTGCTCGAGGCCGGCGAAGTCGTCGAAGTCGCAGCCGTTGCCGATCGCGGCGACCCTGCCGTTCGGCTCCAGCGCGCGCACCT
>CAVPDO010000004.1:0-97270 GCA_963702655.1 uncultured Actinomycetes bacterium
GACACCTGCACGATCAGGTCGTCGCCACGGCGCTCGTATGTCGGAGAGGACTCGACCCGAGTGACGACGATCAGGTCGCCGCTCGGCCCGCCGTTCTGGCCGACCTCGCCCTTCCCCTTGAGCCGGATCTTCGTCCCGTCCTTGACTCCCGGCTGGATCTTCACGGTGAACGTACGCCGCCGGCGCTCGCGACCCGAGCCCTTGCACTTCGAGCACGGCTGCTCGATCACGGTGCCGTTGCCGCGGCAGCGCGGGCAGGGTTGCGAGAGCGCGAACAGGCCCTGGCTCTCGGACGTGACGCCGCGCCCGTTGCACTCGGGGCAGATGACGGGAGCCGTGCCCGGCTGCGCGCCGGTGCCGCCGCACTCCGAGCAGGCGACCGTCAGCTCGACCGGCACCTTCGCCTCGGCGCCGCGCAGCGAGTCCTCGAACGAGAGGCGCACCTCGGTCTCGACGTCCGCGCCGCGTACCGGCTGCGGACGCCCGCGGCGAGTTCCGCGGCCTCCGAAGATGTTGCCGAAGATGTCACCGAGGTCGCCGCTCCACTCGAAGTCGCCGAAGTCGACGTTCGGACCGCCGGGGCCGGGCGCGCGGCCGTTCGCCGAGCCGAAGCGGTCGTACGCCTTCCGCTTGTCGGCGTCCGAGAGGACGTCGTAGGCCGCCTGCACCTCCTTGAAGCGCTCCTCGGCGGCCTTGTCGCCCTGGTTCGTGTCCGGGTGGTACCGGCGTGCGAGCTTCCGGTACGCCTTCTTGATCTCGTCGGCCGAGGCCCCCTTCGCGACGCCGAGCGTGTCGTAGGGCGACTCAGCCATCGCCCTCGGGCTCTTCCTGGGCGGGCGCGGGCGGCGCCGCGGCGACGACGACCCGGGCGGGCCGGACGACGCGCTCACCGAGCTTGTAGCCCTTCTGCACGACGTCGAGCACCGAGCCCTCCTCCGCCTCGGACGGCTGGGAGAGCAGCGCCTCGTGCAGGTACGGGTCGAACTTGCCTTCCGTGGAGATCGGCGTCACGCCATGGCGCTGAAGCAGCGCCGCGAGGGAGCGGTGGACGAGGCGGACGCCCTCCTCGAGCTGAGCCTCCTGGTGCTCCTCGGCGGCCGCGAGCGCACGCTCGAGGTCGTCGAGGATCGGGATCAGCTCGCCGATCAGGCGCTCGTTGGCGAGCCGGACGTACTCCTGGCGCTCGCGTGCCGCCCGCTTCTTGTAGTTCTCGAAGTCGGCGGCGAGGCGCAGCAGCCGGTCGTCGACCTCCGGCTCCGGCTGCTGCTCCTGCTCGACCTGTTCGGTCTCTTCGTGCTGCTCGGCCTGTTCCTCGCTCACGAGGCCGGCGCCTCCTCGTCCACGACCTCGTACTCGCCTTCCTCGACGACCTCGTCGCCGGCGGAATCGGACGAAGGATCGCCGTTGCCGCCGTCGCCCGCGGACGCCTGCGCCTGCTGGGCCGCCTCGGCGTACAGCACCTCGGCGAGCTTGTGCGAGGACTCCTGCAGCGCGTCCATCTTCGTGCGGATCTCGGCGAGATCGTCGCCCTCGAGCGCCTGGCGCAGCTCCATGACCCGGCCCTCGATCGTCGAGGCCTCGGACTCGTCGAGCTTGTCACGGTGCTCCTTGAGCGAGCGCTCGGTCTGGTAGGCGAGCGTCTCGGCGAGGTTCTTCGTGTCCGCCGCCTCGCGCAGCCGGTGAGCCTCGTCGGCGTGGGACTCGGCGTTGCGGATCATCTCCTGCACCTCGTCGTCCGAGAGGCCGGAGCCGCCCTGGATCTGGATCTGCTGGATGTTCCCCGTGCCCATGTCCTTGGCGGACACGTTGATGATCCCGTTCGCGTCGATGTCGAACGTGACCTCGATCTGCGGCAGGCCACGCGGCGCCGGCGGGATCCCCACGAGCTGGAACTTGCCGAGCGTCTTGTTGTAGGCCGCCATCTCCGACTCGCCCTGCAGGACGTGCACCTCGACCGAGGGCTGGTTGTCCTCGGCGGTGGTGAAGACCTCGGACTTCTTGGTCGGGATGGTCGTGTTGCGCTCGATCAGCTTCGTCATCACGCCGCCCCTCGTCTCGATCCCGAGCGAGAGCGGGGTGACGTCGAGCAGGAGGATGTCCTTGACCTCGCCCTTGAGCACGCCGGCCTGGAGCGCGGCGCCGACGGCGACGACCTCGTCGGGGTTGACGCCCTTGTGCGGCTCCTTGCCGATCAGCTGCTTGACCTGCTCCTGCACGGCCGGCATGCGGGTCATGCCGCCGACGAGGACGACGTGGTCGATCTTCGCCGAGTCGAGGCCCGCGTCGGCGAGCGCCTGCTTCGTGGGCTCGACCGTCCGCTTGAGCAGGTCGGCCGTGATCTCCTCCAGCTTCGCCCGCGTGAGCTGCAGGTCGAGGTGCTTCGGGCCCTCCGCGGTCGCGGTGATGAACGGGAGGTTGATCTGCGTCGTCATCGTGGACGACAGCTCGATCTTCGCCTTCTCGGCGGCCTCGTAGAGGCGCTGGAGCGCCATTTTGTCCTGCGTCAGGTCGATGCCCTGGTCCTTCTTGAACTCGCCGGCCATCCAGTCGACGACCGCCTTGTCGAAGTTGTCGCCGCCCAGGTGGTTGTCGCCCGCGGTCGACTTGACCTCGAACACGCCGTCGCCGAGCTCGAGCACCGACACGTCGAACGTGCCGCCGCCGAGGTCGAAGACGAGGATGGTCTGGTCGGCGCCTTCCTTGTCGAGGCCGTACGCGAGCGCGGCCGCGGTCGGCTCGTTGATGATGCGCAAGACGTTGAGGCCGGCGATCTTGCCGGCGTCCTTCGTCGCCTCGCGCTGCGCGTTGTTGAAGTACGCGGGGACGGTGATGACGGCGTCCGTCACGGTCTCGCCGAGATACGACTCCGCGTCCTGCTTCAGCTTCTGGAGGATCATCGCGCTGATCTCGGGCGGCGCGTAGTCCTTGCCCTCTGCGTTCACGCGCACGTCGTCGTTCGGGCCCTTGACGACCTCGTACGGGACGATGGTCATCTCCTCCGTCACCTCGTCGAACTTGCGTCCCATGAAGCGCTTGATCGAGAAGATCGTGTTCGTCGGGTTCGTGACCTGCTGCCGCCGCGCGGGAGCGCCGACGAGCCGCTGGTCGTCCTTCGTGAACGCGACGACGGACGGCGTCGTGCGGCCGCCCTCGGCGTTCGGGATGACGGCCGGCTCGCCGCCCTCGAGCACGGCCATGCACGAGTTCGTCGTGCCCAGGTCGATGCCGATGGTCTTCGCCATGTGTTGTTCTGCCTCCTCTGGTGAGAAAATCTAAGCCAGGTTATAGCAGATATGGCCACTCACCGTACGGCGCCGATGAGCGCACCGCCGGTGACGATCAGGGCAGCACCGACGAGGAGCCTCCTCCCCACGTGTTCGGACTCGCGAAGGAAGAGCGCGGAGAGACCGACACCGACCAGCGACTCGACCGCGACGAGCGGCGCGACGACCGTCACCCGCCCGCGGTAGTACGCCTCGAACAGCGAGACGTACGAGGCCCCGAAGAGCACACCGGCGGGCAGGAAGCGAAGCCAGCGGCGGCCGATCCCCTCCCGCGCCCACAGCGCGACCAACGCGGTCCCGCCGAGCAGCGCGGCGGCCGCAGCCACAGCGGGAGGCACCGCGGTCATCCCGACCGCGAGGTGCCGCACGAGGTTGTCCCGGATTGCGAACAGGGTCGCGCCGGCGAACGCGTACGCGAGCCCGAGCCGGTTGAGATGCGCCGGGCGCTCGCGCTCTCGGGCGAGCTCCACCCCGCCGGCCACGATCAGGATCGCTCCCGCGATCAGCGGCGCGCTCGCGGGCTCGTCGAGGAAGACGAGCGCGATCGTGACCGAGACGAGCGGCGCCGTCCCGAAGACCATCGACACGCGCGAGGCTCCCGAGTCGCGGATCGCCGTCGTGACGAGGATCTGCGCGGCACCGGGCGAGAGCAGGCCTGTGAGCAGGAAAGGCCAGGCCGACGAGAGGTGGAGGCCGCGCGACGGTGACTCGACCGCTACGGCGGCGAGCGCGACGACGAGCGCGGTGGCGGCGGTCGCGAACGTCCCGAGCTTCACGTCGGGATCGCGGTCGAGCGCCATCCGCAGCGCCACGCTCATCGCGCCGAAGAGGACCGCAGAGAGGAGCGCGAGCCCGACGGCGGCTATACGCCCTCCAGCGCTCCCTCGGGAGTCGCCCTGCCATGCGAGAAGAGCGGGATGAACACGTGCGCGAGCGGACCGATCGCGGCTGCGTAGACCACGGTCCCGATCCCGACCGTCCCACCCAGCAGCCAGCCGGTCGCGAGCACCGTGACCTCGAGCCCGGTGCGGACGACGCGAATCGAATGGCCGCGCGCGGCGAGCCCGGTCATCAGGCCGTCACGCGGCCCGGGCCCGAGGCCGGCGCCGATGTACGCGCCGGTCGCGATGCCGTTCAGCAGGACGCCGCAGAGCAGGCAGGCGATTCGCACCGACAACATGTGCGGCGGGTGCACGTGCCCGAGCACGACGTTCATCGTCAGCCCGACGAGGACGACGTTGCTGACGGTGCCGATCCCCGGCTTCTGGCGCAGCGGGATCCAGAACAGGAGCACGACGACGCCGACGATGATCGCCCAGGTCCCGATCGCGAGGCCGAACGTCCGCGACAGGCCCTGGTGGAACACGTCCCACGGATCCAGCCCGAGGTTGGCGAGGACGAGCAGCGACGAACTGACGCCGTAGAGGACGAGGCCGCCGTACAGCTGGGCGAGACGAAGATGCACGCCCCGAACGTACACTCGCGCGATGTCCACGGAGACGGCGCTCGCCGCCCGGCTGGCAGAGGACGCGGCAGAGCGCTTCCTCCGCTACGTCCGCATCGACACGCGCTCCGACGAAGAATCGGAGACGTACCCCAGCACACCCGGGCAGCTCGACCTCCTGCGGCTCCTGCGCGACGAACTCGAGCAGGTCGGGCTCGCCGGGGTGGCGATGGACGAGCACGGCTACGTGACCGGGACGCTCCCGGCAACCGTGGAGCACGAGGTGCAGACGATCGCGCTGTTCGCCCACGTCGACACCGCGCGCGAGGTGAGCGGCGCCGGGGTCTCGCCGCAGCGCGTGCTCTACGAGGGCGACGAGATCGCGCTCGGCGACTCGGGGCAGTCGATCCAGCCGGAGCTGTCGCCGGAGCTCTCCAAGCACGTCGGGCACGAGCTCATCACGACCGACGGGACGACGCTCCTCGGGGCCGACGACAAGGCCGGAGTCGCCGAGATCATGGCCGCGGTCGCGTATCTCGTCTCGCATCCGGAGATCCCGCACGGGACGGTCAAGGTCGCGTTCAACCCCGACGAGGAGGTCGGCCGCGGCGTCGTCCACTTCCCGGTCGAGAGCTTCGGCGCGGCGGCCGCGTACACCGTCGACGGCTCGACGACCGGCGAGCTGCAGTCCGAGACGTTCTCCGGCGCGCAGGTCCGCATGCACATCCACGGCCGCGCGATCCATCCCGGCTGGGCGAAGGGCGAGCTCGTGAACGCGATCAAGCTCGCCGGCGAGATCCTCTCCCGTCTCCCGCAGGACCGCCTCTCGCCCGAGACGACCGAGGGACGCGAGGGCTTCGTCCACCCCGTGCTCGTCGAGGGCGACTCGTCGGAGGTCGAGCTGCGCTTCATCGTCCGCGACTTCGAGGACGACCGGCTCGCCGAGCACGTCGCCTTCCTGCGCGGTCTCGCCGGAGAGGTCGCCGCCGCCGAGCCGCGCTGCTCCATCGAGGTCGAGGACCGCATTCAGTACCGCAACATGCGCGACGCCCTCGCGCAGCACCCCGAGATCGTCGCCAACCTCGAGGAGGCGATCCGCCGCGTCGGCCTCGAGCCGCAGCGCACCTCGATTCGCGGCGGCACCGACGGCTCCGCCCTCACTCAGATGGGGCTGCCGACGCCCAACATCTTCACGGGCGGCCACGACGCGCACAGCGAGCGCGAGTGGATCTGCGTCGAGGACATGGGCCTGGCCGCGGCGACGCTCGTCGAGCTCACCCGGGTCTGGGCCGAGTACCGCGCGTAACAACGCGCATACTGGAGAGATGGAACCGCTCGCCGACCGGCTCGGGCGTCCGCTCGAGACCCTGCGGATCTCGATCACCGACCGCTGCAACTTCCGCTGCGTCTACTGCATGCCGAAGGAGATCTTCGGGCGGGACTACGCGTTCCTCGAGCGCCGCGAGCTGCTGACGTTCGAGGAGCTGGCCCGCGTCGCCGTCATCTTCGCCGGGCTCGGCGTCCGCACGGTGCGCATCACGGGCGGCGAGCCGCTCGTCCGCCGCAACGTCGAGCACCTCGTGGAGCTGCTCGCGGCGATCGAGACGGTCGACGGCGGCAAGCTCGAGCTCGCGTTGACCACGAACGGCTCCGCGCTCGCGCAGAAGGCCGGGGCGCTCGCCGCCGCAGGCCTGAGCCGCGTCACGGTCAGTCTCGACTCGCTCGACGACGAGGCCTTCCGCGCCCTGAACGACGTCGACTTCCCCGTGCAGCGGGTACTCGACGGGATCGATGCCGCCGCGGCCGCAGGGTTGCCGGTGAAGGTCAACGCCGTCGTGAAGCGCGGCGCCAACGACGGAGACATGCTCGCGCTGGCGGAGCACTTCCGCGGCACCGGTCACATCCTCCGCTTCATCGAGTACATGGACGTCGGCTCGACGAACGGCTGGCAGCTCGAGGACGTCGTGAGCGCCGAGGAGATCGTTCGTCGCATCGCCGAGCGCTGGCCGCTCGAGCCGGCCGCCCCGGAGCGGCCCGACGCCACGGCCCGCCGCTGGCGCTACGTCGACGGCGCCGGTGAGATCGGCGTGGTCGCCTCAGTCACGCAACCGTTCTGCGGCGGCTGCTCGCGGGCCCGCCTCTCGGCCGAGGGCCGCCTCTACACGTGCCTGTTCGCCGCGCGCGGCCACGATCTCCGTGCGCCCCTCCGTCTCGGCGCCTCCGACGCGGAGCTCGCCGAGCAGCTCCGCGCGATCTGGACGCGGCGCACCGACCGCTACTCCGAGCTGCGGACGGCGGAGACGGCGTCGCGGCCGAAGGTCGAGATGTCCTACATCGGGGGCTAGTAACTGCTTCGCGGCGTTCCTGTAACCGGACGGACTAGAGTGGAAGCTATGGAGCGGGTCGTCGCTCTAGGACAGCGGGTGCTGCCGCGCGGTTGGCGCGACTTCGGCCTCCAGGTTGGAATCTGGTTTGGCTTCTACTTCTCGTACCTTGCCGTCCGGCATCTGACCGACCGTGACCCGGCCAAGGCGGTGGTGAACGGGCTCCGCGTCATCTCGCTCGAGCGGCACTTCACGCATCACCTGTTCGAGCTGACCGTCGAACGAATCGCCGATTCCTCCTCGACGCTCCTGACCGCGGCTGCGTGGACGTACTGGAACTCGGAGTTCACCGTGATCGGGCTGACGCTCCTCTGGGTCTACCTCCGCCGCCACGACGGGTTCATCCGCTTCCGCAACACGATCCTGCTCGCGAACCTCGTCGGCCTGCTCGGCTTCTGGCTGATGCCGACCGCGCCGCCGTGGATGTTCCCCGACAAGGGCTTCGTCGACGGGGTCAACCATTCGAGCGCGCTCCTGCAGACCTTCGGGAACTCGTACGCGGCGATGCCGAGCCTGCACGCCGCGGACGCGCTGATCGTCGCCTGGTTCATGGTCTCCACCTCCCGGACGATCTGGGCCAAGGCGCTGTGGTCGCTCTGGCCGCTCTGGGTCTGGTTCTGCGTGATCGCCACTGCGAACCACTACGTCCTCGACGTGCTCGCCGGGATCGCGGTCGCGCTGGCCGCGCTGCTCGCCACCGGTCGGGGGCCGCGACTCTTCGGACGGCTGCGCGCAGTCGGTCCCGCTATCGCAAACCTGCTATAGTCGGCATAGCAGGAATGCTATGTTGGACATGAACGCGACACCCAGGCTCAGCCGCGTCAAGAACGGTTACACGACCGGGGCGCGCTCGCTCGCCAGCCGCTCGGTCACGAGCCTCGCCCGCACCCGCATCACGCCGAACGTCCTCACGACGACCGGCGTCTCGCTCTGTCTCGCGGCGGCGGTCCTCGTCCCCTTCGAGGGCCGGGCGAACGAGCTCCTCGTCTACTGGCTCGCGGCCGCGGTCTTCGTCGTCGGCTCGCTGCTCGACATCCTCGACGGTGCGCTCGCGCGCGTGGGCGGCAAGTCCACGCCGTTCGGTGCCTTCTTCGACTCCACGACCGACCGGGTCGGCGAGGGCGCGATGCTCGCGGCGATCGCGCTCGTGTTCTCGCGTCACGGCCAGGACTGGGCCGTCGTGGTCGCCGTCGCAGCGGTGGTCGGCTCGTTCCTCGTCTCGTACACGCGCGCCCGCGCCGAGGCGCTCGGGCTGAAGGGCGACGTCGGCTTGGGATCCCGCGCCGAACGCGTGGTGCTCATCACCGCGGGTCTCGTCTTCGCGCCGTGGGGCGGTCTGCCGTGGGCGATCGTCGTGCTCGCCGCGACCGCCTGGATCACGGTCGTCCAGCGCATCCTGCACGTTCGCAAGCAACTCGTTCACGGAGGATCTGATGTCTGATTCCAACGGCAAGGTGCGCGTCGCCATCATCGGCGTCGGCAACTGCGCAAACTCGCTGCTCCAGGGCGTCGAGTACTACAAGGACGCCGCAGACGACCAGTTCGTCCCCGGCCTCATGCACGTCAACCTCGGCGGCTACCACGTCCGCGACGTGGAGTTCACGGCCGCGTTCGACGTCGTCAAGGGGAAGGTCGGCGAGGATCTCGCCGACGCGATCTGGGCGCATCCGAACGACACGATCAAGTTCGCCGAGGTGCCGAGGACCGGCGTCACCGTGTCTCGCGGCATGACCCACGACGGGCTCGGCAAGTACCTCTCGCAGGTCGTCGAGAAGGCGCCGGGCGAGACCGCCGACATCGTCGGGATCCTCAAGTCCACGAACACCGATGTCGTCGTCAACTACCTCCCGGTCGGCTCGGAGACGGCGACGAAGTGGTACGTCGAGCAGATCCTCGAGGCCGGCTGCGCGATGGTGAACTGCATGCCCGTCTTCATCGGACGTGAGGACTACTGGAACAAGCGCTTCCAGGACGCCGGAATGCCGATCATCGGCGACGACATCAAGTCGCAGGTCGGCGCCACGATCACGCATCGCGTGCTCACCTCGCTCTTCCGCGAGCGAGGCGTCCACCTCGACAAGACGATGCAGCTCAACGTCGGCGGCAACTCCGACTTCCTCAACATGCTCGAGCGGGAGCGGCTCGAGTCGAAGAAGATCTCGAAGACGAACGCGGTCACCTCGATGCTCGACTACGACCTCGGCTCGGGGAACGTGCACGTCGGCCCGTCCGACTACGTGCCGTGGCTGACCGACCGCAAGTGGGCGTACATCCGGATGGAGGGCTCGTCGTTCGGCGACGTGCCGCTCAACGTCGAGCTCAAGCTCGAGGTCTGGGACTCGCCCAACTCGGCCGGGATCGTGATCGACGCCGTCCGGCTGGCGAAGCTCGCGCTCAACAACAACGTCGCGGGCGCCCTCGTCGGCCCGAGCTCGTACCTCATGAAGTCGCCGCCGCAGCAGATCGTCGACGACGAGGCGTACGAGCTGACGGAAGAGTTCATCCGCGAGAACACGCGGGTCGCTACAGAGTCGAAGGTCAGCTCAGAGACCTAGCCGTGGAGTCACGAGTCGGGAGCGCGCTCGACCAGCTTGCGGCCACCGTCGTCGCACTCGCGGTCTTCGCGCTCCCGCTCTCGCTGATCTTCCTGACGCACAACCGCCACGGGCGGTGGTTCGTCCTGAGCTTCGTCCTCGGCTGCGTCCTGGCGGGAGCCGCGTTCTCTCGCCTGGTTGCGAGCCGCGGCGGGCGCGGCAGTTTCGGCGGAACGCTCGTGCTACTGGTCGGCACGGGTGCCGTCACGTGGCTGACCGGGTTCTTCGCGGTGGTGACGGGATATCTGATCCTGATCAACAGCTCGCTGTGCGGCGGCGCTCCAGCGACCGGCCTCGCCTACATCGGCGCCGTCGTTGTCTACGCGATCGTCGGGAGCTGGTCGCTGACCGGATCGGGCCTGCGCGCGGTGTTGGGGCCTTCCGTCGGCGTGGTGCTCGGCATCGCGTGGGCGCTCGTCACGCTCGCGGTCGTTCCGGGTGGCCACGGTTACTGCGAGACGTGATGCGTGCTCGACCGATCCGCGCCGCGATCACCCTCCTGCTCGGCGTCGCGTTCTGCTTCGTCATGTACGCCTGGCAGCTGCAGTACGAGTACGCAGCGCACGGTCTGGCCATGAACTTCATCGTCGCGCTCCCGTTCCTGGGGCTCGCACTGATGGTTCTCGGCGGCATGGGACGTACCGCGACCGCGCTCGGCTGGCTCGTCCT
The DNA here is from genome assembly GCA_963702655.1 of uncultured Actinomycetes bacterium. Taxonomy (GTDB): domain Bacteria; phylum Actinomycetota; class Thermoleophilia; order Gaiellales; family Gaiellaceae; genus Palsa-739. The sequence continues at coordinate 10,376 of CAVPDO010000004.1, forward strand.
CGCGGCGCTCACCGGCATCGCCTACATCGGAGCGGCAACGAGCTCGAGCTCGACGGCGGTTCTCATCTTCATCGCCCCGTTTGCCTACGGCACGATCGCCAACGTGATCATCTTCGCGGTCGATGCCATCCTGCGGACCCGGAAGCTGCGCGGGCTTGAAGCTTGAGCTCCACTCTGCGCGTTCGCTCTCGCCTGCCGAGCGCGCCGGGCTCTTCAACGCGGCGTACGAGGGCTACCTCGTCCCGTTCCACCTCGACGAGCAGCAGCTCGCGTTCATGGACGACGCGTTCGACCTCGATCTCGACGCGTCGCGAATCGCCTTCCGCGACGGGGAGCCGGTCGGTCTCGGGAACCTCGGCCTGCGCGGCGAGGACGCGTGGATCGGCGGCGTCGGCGTCGTGGCGAGCGCACGCCGCTCGGGCGTCGGCGAGGCGCTCATGCGCGCCCTGCACGAGCAGGCGCGAGAGCACGGCGTGCGGCGGGTCTGGCTCGAGGTGATCATCGAGAACACGGGCGCTCTCGCGCTCTACGAGAAGCTCGGCTACGAGCACGTGCAGGACGTCGAGGTCTGGACGCTCCCCGCTGCGGAGGGCGACCACACGGGCCGCGAGGTCGCTGCCGCCGAGGCTAAGGCGCAGCTGCCCGATCGCCGCGAGCCCTGGCAGCGCGCCGACGGTACGCTCTCGCACTACGACGACGTGCGAGGGCTCGTCACCGACAGCGGCGCGATGCTCTTCTGCGTACGCTCGACGGCGCAGCTGCAGCAGTACGCCGGCGACCCTGAGCCTCTGCTCCGGGCACTTCGCACCTTCAAGGACGTCCAGGTGCTCAACGTCCCCGCCGGCGACCCTGCGGCGCAGGTGCTCCGCGAGCTGGGCGGTACGGTCGTCGTCCGCCAGCACGAGATGCTCCTCGAGCTCGGGAACTAGACTCGACAGGTGCGTGTCGCGCTCGTCACGCCGTTCGCCTGGTCGCAACCGCACGACGTGAACGAGCACGTGGACGGGCTCGGACGCGAGCTGCGGCGCCGCGGCCACTCGGTGACCGTGCTGGCTCCCTCGAACCGCGCCCGCGACCTGGCCGCCGGCCGGCGTGCGCTGCTCGGCTCCTCCGACGAGCCGCCGGAGCTGATCGCCATCGGACCGGCCGTCCCGATCTCCCGGCGCAGCCGGATGGGAGTTCCGGTCGGCGTGCGCGCGAGCCTCTCGCTCGCACTCGCGCGCGGCCGCTTCGACGTCGTGCACGGCTTCGAACCCGGCCTGCCGAGCCTCTCGTACCTCGCGCTCCGCGACTCCGCGGCGCTGACGGCCGCAACGTTCTTCTCCCCCGACCGGCTCGGCTATCCGCCCGGCCGCGCGCAGCGCGAGAAGCTGCTGGCGCGCGTCGACGCGCTCCTCGCCACGGGCGGAGAGGTCGCAGAAGCCGCGGACGTCCGCTTCCCCGGCCGCTACGAGCTCGTGCCCCACGGGATCGATCCCGAGCTGTTCGCGCCGGCAGAGAAGCGGAAGCTTGTGGTGATGGAGTGGCAACAGACCGAGCGGCCGCTGCTGCGTGCGCTCGTGCGCGAGCTCGCGGAACAGGCCGGCTGGGAGCTCGTGCTCCTCCGCACGCGTGTGCCCGCCTCTCGGCCGGCCGTCTCGCCGCGGCTCCGCGGCAGGATGCGCGTGCGCACCGCGCGCACCGGCGCCGCCCGCGCCGATCTGCTCCGGGCTGCTTCGGTCTTCGTCCCGGCCGCGGAAGGCTTGCCGCGCCTGGTCGCCGAGGCCCGGACTGCTGGCGCCGCGATCGCTGCGCCGCCGGGCCGCGGCGAGCAGCCCGAGCTCGCGGCCGCCGAAACGGCAAGGCTGATCGAGGACGAGGGGTTCCGCAGCCGCCGGGCGGCGGAGAGCCTGGACGCGGCGCGGTCGCAGACGGTCGCCGCCCTCGCCGACCGGGTCGAGGAGGTCTACGGGCGGCTCGCCTCACGGCGGCGAAGCCAGACGACGCGCGCGCCGTTCGAAGAGCGCGACTGGATCGTCGCCGATCTCCATCTGCACACGAGCTGGTCGCACGACTGTTCGATCGACGTCGACGAGTTGCTCGACCACGCCGAGGAGCAGGGGCTCGGCGCGATCGCGGTCACCGACCACAACGTCTTCGGCGGCGCGCAGGAGGCGGTCGAGCGCGCCCGCGGCCGCCGGCTGACCGTGATCCCCGGCGAGGAGGTGAAGACCGCCGACCAGGGCGAGGTGATCGGGCTCTTCCTGCGGGAGGAGATCCCGCGAGGCATGTCCTTCGGCGAGACCATCGCCGCCGTCCGCGCCCAGGGCGGTCTCGTCTACGTGCCGCATCCGTTCGACCGCCTGCACGCGATTCCGGAGCCGGCGACGCTGCATCGGCACCTCGCCGAGATCGACGTGCTCGAGGTGTACAACGCGCGACTCCTGTTCGAGGCGTACAACGACGAAGCGCTTCGCTTCGCCCGCAAGTACAACCTCACGCCCGGCGCCGGATCCGATGCGCACGTTCTGGCCGGTGTCGGCACCGGCGCCGTCCGGATGCGCAGCTTCAGCGGCCCCGAGGAGTTCCTCGTCTCGCTCCACGACGCCGAGGTGCTACGCCGACCGAAGTCGCTCGTCTACCTCCAGAGCCTGAAATGGGTGGCGCAGGCGAAGGAGCGCGTCCGCTAGCAGCGGCAGGGGAGCGGCGCCCGCACGATCGTCTCCGGCCCCTCGAGGCGCAGCTCGAACTGGCCGAGCACGCGGCTGAGGACGGCGAACGCCGCGCGATTGTCGCTGCGGACGAGAGCGGTGACCTCGGCGACGCCGGCCAGACAGGCATCGTGGACGAGCTCCTGCACGAGGGCCGAGCCGATGCCGCGCCGCTGGTAGGCGTCCGCGACCTCGAAGGCGATCTCCGCACTGGCTCCCGAACGCACGAGACGTGCGATCGCCACCGGCCGAGGGTCCCCCTCGACGTGGGCCACCAGTGCATGGTGTGTCGCGTTGACGGCAGCGAGCCAGCGCAGCTCCTGCTCCCCCAGCCGGGGCTTGGAGCCGTTGAACCGCGCCCGCCTCGAGCCGTCGCCGAGCCGCTCGAAGAGCGCCTGGACGGTGGCGGTGTCGCCGTCCCGCAGCGGACGGACGAGCAGTTCCGGCCCGTGCTTCGCCTTCACGCAACGCGTGTGCATGCCTACTCAGACGATCGGGCCCGGCCGGATCTTCCCCCGTCCGAGCCAAGGAACGGATGGGCTGATCCCGAACTTCGTTCACCGGGGGATCCTGTGACCGTGGCCAACGACGAGATCTACGAGAGGTACCTGCAAAAGGCGATCACCGAGACCAATGCGCTCGGTGACGAGCTCGCGCAGGCAGCCGGGGGTGCGCGCGTCCCCGTGCTCGGCTCCGGCCATCCGCTCGCCGACGTCTTCCTGCTCAAGTACGCGCCGCAGGCGTCGGAGCTGCAGGAGGGAGTGGCCTTCTACGGCCGCGCCGGCAACGCGCTGCTCAAGTCTCTGCAGCGCCTGCACGTGGATCCGATGGCGATCTACGGGACGAACTGCCTCAAGTTCGCCGGCGGCGACGAAGAGGAGTCGCGGCCGTTCCTCCTGCGCGAGCTGCACATCGTCCAGCCGAAGCTCGTGGTCGCGATGGGCGGGCCGGCGCTCGCCTTCCTCAACGCAGCGCGCTTCCCACTGGCCCGCGAGCTCGCACTCGTCGAAGGCGAGCTGCAGGAGCTCACGCCGACGATCCAGGGGCTCGTCACTCCCGACATCGACGAGTCGCTCGACGAGCAGCCGGCGAAGACGGCGTTCTGGAACGCCTTCAAGGTGCTCGGCGAGTGGTGGAGCCAGACGCCCCCGTATTGAGCCGCGGCCGCATCGCGGCCTTCGTCGTCCTCGCGGCGGCGGTCGTGGCGTGGGACGCGGTGGCGCCGCACCTGCAGCCGCTCGCGCTCTGGCCGACCGTCGCGATCATCGCGGCGGGCGTGCTGCCGGCGACGCTCGGGCTGATCTACCTCGCGCTGCCGCTCTGGTCGCACCGCCGGCCCGTCCTGATCGGCCTCGTCGTCCTCGTGGTCGCCGCCGCCGTGACCTGGGAGGCAGGAGCGCACCTCGCCTCGAACTTCGCGAAGCTCGGCGCGTACACCTGTGCCGGCTGGGCGTTTCTCTGGCTGTTCGAAGAGCTGAGCTGGGTGGTGATCGTGGCCGCGATCATCCCGTTCGTCGACGCGCTCTCGGTCGCCGCCGGACCGACGCACGACATCGTCAACCACCACGTGGAGGTGTACTCGGCGGTCGCGGTCGCCTTCGTCGCTCCGGGCGGAGCCGCCGCCGGGCTCGGGCCGCCGGACGTCCTCTTCTTCGCGCTCTTCCTCGCGACGACTGTCCGCTGGCAGCTTCGGCCCGGCTGGACGTGGCTGGCGATGACCGCGATGTACTCGCTGACGCTCGTGCTCGCCAACGCCGCCGACGTCAACGGGCTACCTGCGCTGCCGTTTCTGTCCGTCGGGTTCCTACTCGCGAACGGCGACCTACTCTGGCGGCGGCTCAGGCGCCGCGGCGCCTAGCTCTTGTCGTCGTCATGCAGGGCGTCGTCGAGGCCGGGCTCGCTGCCGGGCATAGGATCGCCCTTGCTCCAGAACCGGACCGGATGAAACATCGACGTCAGCCATCCGAACCCGAACGAGAACTGACGCTCGCGCGCCAGTTCCTTGTCCTCTTCCGCCCACCCGACCTCGCGAGTCTCTTCGTCGAGCTTCGCGAGCGCTTCCTTCTCCTCGGAGGACTCGGCCACCCCGCGAGCCTACGCCGTGTGCTCAAGTAAGGCAACGCACTCGACGTGCGGCGTGTGCGGGAACATGTCCACCGGCGTGACGCGGCGCAGCTCGTAGCCGTAGTCCGCGCGTAGCGCCTTGACGTCGCCTGCGAGTGTGGTCGGGTTGCAGGAGACGTAGACGAGCCGCGGCGCGCCGATGCGGCCGAGCCGGCGCAAGGCCTTCCCCGCGAGGCCCGCGCGAGGCGGGTCGACCACGACGACGTCCGGAGCTCCCGAGCGCTCGAGCAGCTCCTCGACGACCTCGCCGACGTTGCCGGCGAAGAAGGCGGCGTTCGTGACCGCGTTGAGCTCGGAGTTCTCCAGCGCGCAGGCAACCGACTCCTCCGAGACCTCGATGCCCCAGACCGTCAGCGCGTCGCGAGCGAGCGAGAGCCCGATCGTGCCGATCCCGCAGTAGAGATCCCAGACGGTCTCGTCGCCGGTGAGACCCGCCGCTTCGCGCGCGAGCGTGTACAGCCGCTCGGCCATCGCAGTGTTCGTCTGGAGAAATGCGTTGGGGCGGACGCGGAACCGCAGCCCGCAAAGCTCCTCCTCGATCCACTCCTCTCCCCACAGCAGCCGCGTCGGCAGGTTCGTCACCTCGGCAGGCGTGTCGTTCACGGCCCAGTGGATCGACCGCACCTCGGGGAAGCGGCGCAGGACGTCGACGAGGTAGCCGGTCTCGAACCGCTCGCCGGGCGCGGTCACGAGCTGGACGAGCGCCTGGCCCGTGTTGCGCCCCTGCCGCACGACGAGGTGGCGGAGATAGCCGCTCCCGTCGGCCTGCGAGTACGCCTCCAGCCCCTCTTCGCGCGCCCAGGCGCGGACGGCGTCGCGGATCCCGTTGCCGAGCTCGTCGGTGAGCCAGCAGCGCTCGATCTCGAGCACCTCGTCCCAGCGACCGGCCCGGTGGAACCCGAGCGCCGGCCCTTCGGGCGTCGACGTGAACGAGTACTCGAGCTTGTTGCGGTAGTGGAAGATCTCCGGCTCGCACGGGAGGATCGGCTCGAGCGGCGGCTCGGCGATGCCGGCCAGCCGCTGCAGCGCGTCGCGGACCTGCATCTCCTTCTGCGCGAGCTGCGCCTCGTAGGCGAGATCCTGGAAGCGGCAGCCGCCGCAGGCGGGGAAGTGCGCGCAGGGGGCTTCGACCCGCTCCGGCCCTGGTTTGAGCACCTCGGTCGCGAGCGCCTCGGCATGGTTGCGCTTGACCTTCGTGACCCGCGCGCGCACGCGGTCGCCCGGCAGCCCGCGCCGCACGAAAACGACATAGCCGTCGAGCCGCGCGACTCCGTTACCGCCGAACGCGAGCGAGTCGACGTCGAGCTCGACTTCCTCTCCCTTGCTGACGGGCGCGGCCACGCGCCCACCGTACCGTCAGAGCGTCGTGACGTAGATCTTGCGCTCGCGCGGCCCGTCGAACTCGCAGAAGAAGACGCCCTGGTACGTGCCGAGCGCAAGGCCTCCGTCGCGCAGCGGGATCAGCACCTGCGGGCTCGAGGCGAGCGAGGCGCGCGCGTGCGACGGCGCGTTCGGCCCGTCCTCGTCGTCGTGCCGCCACTCCCAGTCGTCGCCGACGACTCGCCGGAACGCGTTCTCGAGATCGGTCACGAGCTCGGGGTCGATCCGCTCGTTGATCGCGACGCCGGCGGTCGTGTGCGGGACGTAGACGAGCGCCGCGGTCGCACCGTTCGCCCCGCCGAGCGCATCGCGGATGCGATCGGTGATCTCGATGAGCTGCGTCTTGCGCTCGGTCCGGAGGGAGATCTCCTGCACGGGTCTATCCTACGAACCCGCATGGCGGAGCCGCTCCACCAACGCGAGATCGACGCGCTCAGCGCGGACGCCGACCGCTTCCTCGCCGAGCTCGACGAGGAGTCCTACCTCCACTTCGCGGGCCTGAAGGACACGTTCGACATCGCGTCGATCTACGAGCGGCACGAGCGCCTGACGCAGCTCGACACGGCGCTCGCGCTCGGGGCCTCGGTCGACGGGAACCGGCGCACGCGCGAGCTGTGGAAGTTCGCGTGCGCGGGTTACCTCGGCAACTTCGTGAGCGAGGAGGCGGAGCGCGTCGCCGAGCTCGAGGCAACGCTGACGGCGGCGGTCGACGGCGACGAGATCCCGTTCCGGATGCTCAGGCCGCGGCTGATGAACGAGGAGGACCGCGACGTCCGCGAACGGGTCGAGGCGGCGCGGAACGAGCTCACCGACGAGCATCTGAACGCGCTCGAGCTGCAGGCGGCGCAGGTCGTCCAGCGCGAGACCCGCCGGCTCGGCGCCGACAACTACGCCGACCTCCACCGGAGCTTCGGCCTGCCGCTCGACGATCTCGCGGAGCAGTGCCGGCGACTGCTCGCCGACACCGAAGACCTCTGGGTCGAAGCGGGCGACCGCTTCTTCCGCTCGCGCGTCGGCCTGGGGCTGGCCGAGATCAAGCGCTGGGACGTGGGCCGCGCCTGGCGCGGTGCCGCCTGGGATGCCTCGTTCCCGCGCGACCAGATGCTGCCGGCGCTCGAGGGCACGCTCGCCGACCTCGGCATCGACCTGCGCGCGCAGCAGAACGTCGAGCTCGATCTCGAGGAGCGCCCGAACAAGGATCCGCGTGCGTTCTGCGCGCCGATCGAGGTGCCCGGCCGCGTCGTGCTCGTCATGAAGCCGCAGGGCGGGCCGGACGACTGGCGGGCCCTCTTCCACGAGGCGGGCCACACCGAGCACTTCGCCCACACCGATGCGTCGTTGTCGCCCGAGGAACGGCGGCTCGGCGACAACTCCGTCACCGAGGGTTGGGCGATGCTGCTCGAGTACCTCACGACCGATCCCGTGTGGCTCGAACGGCGACTCGACTTCCCGCGCCCGTACGAATTCGCCGCCGAAGGAGCGGTTCAGCTCCTCTGGATCGTCCGCCGCTACTCCGCGAAGCTCCTCTACGAGCTCGAGTTCCACGCCGCCGAGGATCTGACCGCGCTCCAGCCGCGCTACGTCGAGCTGCTCTCCGAGGCGACGAAGGTCGAGCCGGCCGCCACCGACTTCCTCGGCGACATCGACGACGGCTTCTACGCCTCGGAGTACCTCCGTGCGTGGGCCTTCGAGGCGCAGCTCCGCGCCTACCTCCGGGAGCGCTTCGGCAACGCCTGGTTCTCGCGGCGCGAAGCCGGGTCCCTGCTGCGCGAGCTCTGGGCGGAGGGTCAGAGGCCGACGGCCGACGAGCTGCTCCGCGAGGTCACCGGCGAGACGCTCGAGCTCGCCGCCGTCGGCGACCGGGTTCGCGAAGCGCTTGCCGCGGCCTGAGTTCCTCCGTTAACGCTGAGGATTCATCCGGAATGCCGCGGGCATCCCGTCCGTTGGATCAGTCATGCGAACCATCGAAGAGATCCATACCGAGATCGAAGCCCTGAGCGAGGAGCGGACCGAGCTCTGGCACCGGCTGTCGGACCAGCACGACCCGCAAGTGCGCGCCGAGATCCATGCGATCGACGCGAAGCTCGACGTTCTCTGGGACGAGCATCGTGCCGTCCGCGCCCGTCTGCGCTTCGGCGACCGCGAGAAGATCGTCGCCCGCGCGCGGGTCGAGGAACGGCTCGAGCGCGCCGCCTGAGCCGAGCCGCGCTCTACACTGAGCCTCTCGCGGGGCGTTAGCTCAGCTGGGAGAGCGCCGGCTTTGCAAGCCGGAGGTCACCGGTTCGATCCCGGTACGCTCCACCTCGACTGCGCTGCTCGTGGTCGCGCGGCAAACGGCCGCCGCGGGAGGAGCTGTGCGCAGCACTCTGCGGCGGCCGTCGCCGACCATTTAGTACGAGCGTTTGAGCCGAGCGGTTCTTCGAGAAAGAATCCGCCGCTGCGTCCTCGGCGTAGATGAGGTCAGATCACTCATCGAGGAGGAACTGTGCGCAAATTCGGACTCGTGCTGTCCTGCATGACCGGAGTCGGGATCGCGGCCGCGGTCGCGTCGGGGGCGACCGGCGGCGGGCTGCCCAACATCGGCAAGCCCCAGGCGACGCCCCAGCCGGTCTACAAGGGGTTCTACGACCACGAGAAGTACACGTACCTGATCACGGACGTCTCGTCGAAGTCGCAGGCGAAGGCGATGCACATCAACTACTCGGCCGAGCTGAAGACGGCGAAGGGGCTACCGGATCAGTACTTCGTGCGCGGCCGCGCCGCCAAGGGCCAGCTGACGGTCTTCGGCTCGGAGCCGGGCGAGGCGAACTACAACCCGCTCTGGGAAGAGATCTGGGTGACGTGGAAGAAGGGAGTCAAGCCGGTCCTGCTCGGTCAGGACGACCAGATCGACAGCTTGGCGAAGAAGGGCAAGCTGACGATGAAGGACGCCCACATCGTCCTCAACGCCCCGATGCTCAAAGAGATCGACAGCGACGGATAGCTCCGGCCCAGGCGCTGTCGGGCGAGACCCTCACGTGCGTCTCGTCCGACTGCGCCGGGCAACTGACGACGTGGCCGCCTCCTGAGCGGAGCGGTGCGGACCGCCTAGGCACCGTGCGACCGCCGACGGAAGGTCGCTCGGTGCCGCCCTGCTGTTGTTCGCCGCGATCGAGATCCCAGCTCGCGCGGCCGCCGGCGTAGGGTCCCGGTTGCCACCAGCCGAAATGGAAGCCACACTTCAACCGTGAGCAGCGAAGGACTGGACATGCGGGGCCGCTACGAGCAGGCCCTCGCCGAGGTCGAGGAGATGAAGCGGACGCTGCGCGAGCACGCCCAGCGCGTCGCGGCGCGCGAGAAGGAGCTCGAGCAACTGCGTCTCGATGTCGCCGGCCGCCAGGGCCGGCGGCGCCAATCGGCTGCTCCCGCGGCACCTGCCGGCCCCGATCGCTCCGGAGAGCTCGCCCGGAAGATCGAGGAGGCCGAGAAGCGCGAGCGCCAGGCCGTCCAGGAGCTCGCCCTCGCCAAGGCCGAACGCGAACGGCTCGACGAGCGCGAGCAGGCGATTCGCAAGGTCGAGCGGGAGCTCGCCGGCTTGCGCATGCAGCTGCAGGAGGAGAAGGCACGCCTGGGCGGCTCGGCGCAGAGCGAGCCCGAGCCGGACCGCGAGGACGAGCCGCCGCCTCCGACCCCGCTGCCGCAACCTCCGCCGGACCCGGATCTCGAGCCGGCCGCGGAGTCGAAACCCCGCAGCAGCATGCTCGCGGACCCGAAGCTCAAGAGACAGCGCTAGAGCTCTCCCGCGGCGCTGCTATCGTCGGCGGTGGCTCGTCGCGCGAAGGCCAAGGGGGTCCTGCTGCGGCGGGCGTCTCCGCATGTCTAACTATGTGAGCTCAGTCGATCCTCCCGACCTCGGCCTGCTGCCGACCTTCCGACGCCTGCTTCGGCTCTGGATGGAGCAGTGGAAACTCGGCGTCTACGGGCTCGGATGCTCGCTCGTCTACACGGTGCTCTCGGTTGCGATCCCGCTTCTGATCCAGCAGGCGATCGACAACTCGATCGACACGAGTCACCACCAGCACCGGCAGCCTCTCTGGCCGTACCTCGCGATCATCGTCGCACTCGCCGCGGCCCGCGCGGTCGTCGCCGTCAACCGCCGCTACGCCACCGCGAGGATCGGCATCCGGATCGAGGCCAGGATGCGGGAGCTCCTCTACCAGGCCTACCTGCGCTACCCCCGCGCCTTCTACGACCGGCACGCGACCGGACAGGTGCTCTCGCGGGCGACGAACGACCTGTACCCCATCCGCTACTTCATCGGCTGGGGGCTCGTGCAGGGGATCCAGAGCGTGATGATGATCGTCGCGGCCGGGACCGTCCTCTTCCTCGTCGATGCGCAGCTGACGCTCTATGCGGCGGTGTCGCTGCCGCCGATCGGATACGTGGCGTACCGCTTCGGGCGGCGGGTCTCCCCGATCTCGCGCCGGGTGCAGGCGCGCAAGGGCGACGTGACCGAGGCCGCGGACGAGGCCGTCGTCGGGATCGAGATGGTGCAGACCTTCGGCCGCGAGCACGACGTGCGCGAACGGTTCGGCGAGAGGGCCGAGGGCGTCCGCTCGGCCGCGCTCGACCAGGCCGGCGTCGAGGCGACGTACGTCCCCGGTCTCTACTACCTGCCCGCCCTGTCGGTCGCCGCCGTCGTGTTCTTCGGCGGGCGCGCCGTCATCGACGGCCAGATCACGATCGGCCAGTTCGTCCTCTTCCAGACGCTCCTGCTGCAGCTCGTCTGGCCGCTCGAGGCGATCGGCTGGATTCTCGACCTCGCGCAGCGGGCACTCGCCTCGGCCGGCCGCAGCTTCGGCTGGCTCGACGGAGTCGCACCTCTCCCCGAGCCGACGAGCCCACGGCACCTGCCGCGAGAACCGCTCGGCGTCCGCTTCGAGCAGGTCGACTTCGCGTACGGCGGCGAAGTGGACGTGCTGCACGACCTCGACCTCGTGGTCGAGCCGGGCGAGATCGTCGCCGTCTGCGGATCGACGGGCTCGGGGAAGACGTCGCTCCTCAACCTCCTGCCGCGCTTCTACGACCCGACGGGGGGCGCAGTCCTCGTCGGCGGGATCGACACCCGCGACGTGCCGAGCGCCGAGCTGCGAGCGGACGTCGCCCTCGTCACCCAACGGCCGGTGCTCTTCTCGGTGCCGCTGCGCGAGAACCTGACGGCCGGGCGCCCGGACGCCGACTGGGACGAAGTGCTCGCGGCGTGCGAGGCCGCCGGCGTCGACGCATTCGGGCCGGGCCTTCCGGACGGCTACGACACCCTGATCGGGGAACGCGGGATCAATCTCTCGGGCGGCCAGCGGCAGCGGGTCGCGCTGGCGCGCGCACTCGTCACACGCGCGCGCGTCGTCGTGCTCGACGACCCGCTCTCGGCCGTCGACACGCTCACCGAGCGGCGGCTCGTCGCCCGCCTCCGGCCCGCGCTCTCCGGGCGCACGGTGCTCGTCGCGACGCAGCGCCTCTCCACCGTCGAGATCGCCGACCGCGCCGTCGTCCTCGTCGACGGCCGGATCGTCGAGTCAGGCACGCCCGCCGAGCTGCTGCGCGCCGGCGGCGCGTTCGCGACCCTCTTCGGAGACGAGGTGATCGCCGCGTGAAGCGCCTCTGGAGGTACATGGAAGGGCGCAAGAGGTTCGCGGCGCTGATGGTGCTCGTCGGCGCCGGCAACGCGGCGCGCAGACCGGCGGCTGGCTGCTCGTCCGGAACGCGATCGACAAGGGCATCAGCGCCCGGCGACGAGCACCACCTGACGATCGTCGTGATCATCTATCTCTTCGTCGCCGGGGGAGGCTGGTGGCTGCAGGCGCGGCTGATCCGCGGGCTGGCAACGATCGGCCAGGCGATCGTGATCGGGTTGCGGCGCGACCTCTTCGACCACCTCACCGGCCTCTCGCTGCGCTACTTCTCGCAGCAGAAGGCGGGCTGGATCATCGCGCGGCTCACGAGCGACGTCGATGCGGTCTCCGACGTCCTCTCGCAAGGCATGCCCACCCTCGTCTCCAACGTCATCCTCCTGCCCGCGGCGGTCGCCGCGCTGCTGATCGCCGACTGGCGGCTCGGGCTCATCGCGTTCGTGGTCCTGCCGCCGGCGCTCATCCTCTCGCGCTGGTTCCAGCGCGTCTCGCACGCCGCGAACGTCGAGCAGCGGAACACGATCGCCGCGGTGACCGCACAGATCGCGGAGTCGGTGGCCGGGATGGCGGTCGTCCAGGCCTTCAACCGCGAGCGCCGCTTCCAGGCCGAGTTCGACGGGCTGAACGCGGCGAACCGGGCTCAGTCGACGTACGTCCAGCGGATCTTCTCGGTCTTCTTCCCGGGGATCGAGTTCCTCGGCGTGATCTCGATGGCCACGGTCCTCTTCTTCGGCGCGCACCTGTACGACAACGGCACGCTCACGATCGGCACGCTGATCACCGCGATCGCTCTCCTGCAGCTCGATCTTCCAGCCGCTGCAGGAGCTCTCGGACGTGTACGGCCAGCTGCAGTCCGCGAGCGCGGCGATGGTGAAGATCGCGACCATCCTCGACGAGGAGACGGAGATCGGCGATCGGCCCGGCGCGCAGCCGCTGCCGCGTCTCGACGGTGATCTCGAGCTCGACTCGGTGGTCTTCGCCTACGGCAAGGACCCGGTCCTGCACGGGGTCTCGTTCCATCTCGAGCCGGGCGCCTGCTTCGCGCTCGTGGGCGAGTCGGGCCACGGCAAGTCGACGCTCGCGCGGCTCATCGGCCGCCACTACGACCCCGACCAGGGAGCGGTGCGCGTCGACGGACACGACCTGCGCGACGTCGAGCTCCGCTCGTACCGGCGCCAGCTCGGCGTCGTGCTGCAGGATCCCTTCCTCTTCAGCGGCACGATCGCCTCGAACATCCGCTTCGCGAAGCCCGACGCGACCGACGCGGAGGTTCAGGCCGCGGCCGCCGCGGTCGGCGTCGACCGGGTGGCGGCGCGGCTCTCGGGAGGACTCGACCACGAGGTGCGCGAAGGCGGAGCGGGTCTGTCGGCCGGCGAGCGCCAGCTGATCTCGATCGCGCGCGCACTGCTCGCCGACCCGCGCATCCTCGTCCTCGACGAGGCCACCTCGAACATCGACCGGCCGACGGAGGTGCTGATCGAGCAGGCGCTCGACCGGCTGCTCAAGGGCCGCACCTCGATCATCATCGCCCACCGCCTGTCGACGGTCCGGCGCGCCGACGAGATCCTGGTGGTCGAGAACGGACAGGTCATCCAGCGCGGCAGCGAGCACGAGCTGCTCCAGGTCGACGGTCCGTTCCGCCGCCTCGCCCACACGCTCGAGGGCGGCGACTCGGAGCTCGCGGTCGCCGGCTAGCTCTCGTCGGGCTCTTGCTCGAGGACGCGCAGAGCGACCTCGACCACGTGCGGATCGAACTGGCTGCCGGCTCCTTCAGCCGAGCCTGCGGACCGCCTCGCGGTGGCTGAGGCGACGTCGGTACGGCCGATCGGTCGTCATCGCGTGGTACGCGTCGCAGACGAAGATGATCCGGGACTCGAGCGGGATGTCCTCGCCGGCGACGCCGTCGGGGTAGCCCAGTCCGTCCCACCGCTCGTGGCAATGGCGGACGATCGGGCGCACGCCCTGGAGCCGGTCGATCGGGGCGATGATCCGCTCGCCGAGCTCGGGATGCGTCTCGACGACCTTGCGCTCGACGGCGGTCAGCCTCCCCGGCTTCGCCAGCACGTCGCTCGGGATGCCGATCTTGCCGATGTCGTGCAGCAGCGCCCCGAGCTCGAGACACTTCAGCGCGCGCTCGTCGAGGCCGAGCTCCCGGCCGACGCGCAGCGAGAGATCCGTGATCCAGCGCGCATGAGTCGAGGTGTACTCGTCGTTCGCCTCGAGGGCGTTGGCGAGCGCCTCGACGGTGGAGACGAACGTGCGCTCGAGGCCCTCGTAGCTCGAGGCGTTGGCGATCGCGAGCTTTGCCTGCTGCGCGAGGCCGCCGAGCAGCGCGAGCTCGCGCTCTCCGAAGTCGTCCCGCTCGACGAGCGCGACCAGGCAGCCCTTTCGGCCGTCGACGTCGAACGGCGCGACCGCGTAGCGGCCGCCGCGAACGGGCGCCTCTCCGACCAGCGGCTCGTAGTCGTCGGGCCCGGCGATGTAGGGATCGGGGCGAACCTCCAGGGCGTCGGCCGGGTACTGCTGCGCCGCCAGCTCGGCGGCCGTCTCCGGTGAGTGCCCGTGCTCGCCGTGCAGCGTCAGCTCACCCTCGGTCTCGAGGTAGAACGAGGTGTTGCGGCTCCCGATGATCTCCGCCGACAGCTCGGCGACCCGCGCCGCGATGTCGTCGAGCTCGACGAGCGTGGCGAGCTCCCGGCCGAACTCGAGCAGCGACGTCGCGCTCTCGGCCTCGCGCCGCGCCGCCTCGTACAGGCTCGCGTTCTCGACGGCGACCGCCGCATGACCGGCGAGGACCTCCAGCAGCCTCACGTCGTCCTCGTCGAACTGATTCAACCCGAGCTTCGAGACGACGATCACGCCGACCACGCGGCTTCCGTAGCGAAGCGGCACCGCGAGCAGCGACTCCTCGATCGGGACGGTGCCCTCGATCAGCTGCCCGAACTCGCAGTTCGCGGCGTCGGCCACGACGATCGACTCGCCGAGCTCGGCGCAGCGGCCGGTGACACCCTCGCCGACTCGCTTGCGGAGGATCTCGAACGAGAGCGCGTCCGTGCCCGAGGTGAGCTCGCCGAGGAAGGCGACCGGGAGGAGGTCGTCGCCGTCCGCCACGAACACGCGGCAGTTGTGGTAATCGACGAGCGACCGGAGCTCGGCGGCGATCGCCTCGCCGATCTCCCGCACGTCGTTCAACCGGTTCAGCCTGCCGGTCAGGCTCTGCAGCATCTTCAGGTGGGCGATCGAGCGCACGTCCCGCTCGACTCCGGGCGAATCCGGTCGCCGCGCTCCGCCCTCGTCGTAGAGGACGACCTGGTTCTTGCCCTGTGCCTTCGCCGTCATCATCGCCGCCTCGGCGCAGGCCGCCAGCTCGCGCGGGTTCATGGCGTGCTCGGGGCCGAGCGCGAGCCCGACCGAGACGGTCATCCGCCCGATGCCCGGGAAGTCGACCGCCGCGAGCCGGCTCTGCACCCGCTCTGCCACGCGTACGGCGTCCTCGCCTCCGCAGCCGTCCATGACGACCGCGAACTCCTCGCCGCCGAGCCGGCAGATCACGTCCTCCGGCCGCACGATGGCGCGCAGGGCCTCGGCGAGGAAGCGGAGCAGCTCGTCGCCGACGGCGTGGCCGTGGACATCGTTGACGTGCTTGAAGTCGTCGATGTCGAGCATGAGCACCGCGAGCGGCATGTGAGTGCGGCTCGACTCCTGCAGCGACTGCAGCAGCCGCTCGTAGAAGACGCTGTGGTTGAAGAGGCCGGTGAGCGAGTCGGTGCGGGCCTGGTGCTCCAGGCGCTCCCGGATCTCGGCGTTGTCGAGCGAGAGCGCGGCCGCGTCGCCGAAGCGCTTGGCGATCTCGAACTCCGTCTCGCTGAACGCGACCCCGTCTCCTTCGCGGTAGATGTTGAGCGCGCCCTTGATCTGGCCGCGCGCGATGAGGGGGACGCAGATCAGGGCCTCGGGCTCCATCGGCGTTCCGGGCACGGTGCGGACGCGCGGGTCGAGATGCGCCTGGTTGCAGAGCACCGCCTCGCGATGCCGCGTCGCCCACCCGGTGATGCCCTCGGAGAAGCTGATCGTCGTGCTCATGATCTCGTCCGCGTAGACGTCCCGGACGAGCACGGGCTTCAGCACGCGCTTCGTCTCGTCGGCCTCGTAGATCGTCAGCGTGTCGAGCGACGGGATCAGATCGCCGACGGTGTCGGCGATGCGGACGAGAAGGGCGTCGAGACTCTGCTCCGCGAGAACCTCGTGGAAGACATCGGCGAGCCGCCGGTAGGACTCCACGAGCGTGGCATCGCCTCCGGGTCCATCGTCGTCGAGCAGCCGCAGATGGTTGGGCCGGACTACCACCGATCCCCCGATCGATCGCAGTTCAGATGCACGTTGGGTTGCTCCCGGAATAGACCGCAGCGGACGGAGCAAGCATCGGTGCGAGGGTTGCGCGACGCGAATCCCTCGTGCGGGTGAACACGATGCTTCAGCTCGAGAGCGGCCGGAGGCTAAGGCAGGCGAAGCCGCTTGGCCGGAGGCAACCCCGCTCCTGGGCGCGCGCCGTAGACGCCCACCCCGGCGGGCAACGAGTCAGCACGGAGCGTTGGCGAGACCGCGTCTCGCGAACGCGGAGTTCCTTCTCCCAGCGAGCGGGTGCGCAGCACCCGCGAGCCGGCTAATCGCCCCAGTCGAAGTCCCGCGCGCCGCCGTTGCCCCAGAATGTGGACTCCTCGATGGCCGGCACGGTCGCCTCGCGGGTCTCGGCCGTCACCTCTTCGAGCGGCTCCTCGCCGGGCCAGACCCCGACGTCCTCGAGGCTCGCGTCGCTGAAGTCCGGGTCGACGCCGTCCATCGTCTCCTCGATTCGCGCCTGTTCCTCGCTCTTGAACAGCGGATGGTTCTCGAACGGATC
Source organism: uncultured Actinomycetes bacterium (assembly GCA_963702655.1). Classification (GTDB taxonomy): domain Bacteria; phylum Actinomycetota; class Thermoleophilia; order Gaiellales; family Gaiellaceae; genus Palsa-739. The sequence continues at coordinate 27,139 of CAVPDO010000004.1, forward strand.
CCCGTCCTCCTTGTAGTGCTCGATCGGCATCGAGCCGCCGAGCGTCGCGTTCCGCTCCTTCAGATCGAGGTGTTCCTTGATGACCTGCGCGAAAATAGACGGTGTCTCTACCGGCATAAACGTGTCCTCCCGTGGGGTCGTGCTCGTCGTCCGCCCGCATGATAACCGGGAACGCCGCCGTCTTCCTGTTCGAAGAGTGTCAATAGACAGCTTCCGCCGCCCGTTCGACCCGGTCCTTCCCGGCGCGCTTGGCCCGGTAGAGAGCGTCGTCCGCGGCTGCGACCAGCTGCTCGGTGTTCGGCTCCCCCGCGTACTGGGCGACGCCGAAGCTCGCGGTCACGCGGAGGCCCGGCACGCCCGGGATGCTGCGTGCGGCGAGCGCGACGCGAACGCGCTCGGCGAGCTGGGCTGCTCCCTCCTCGTCGGCGCCGGGCAGCAGGAGCATGAACTCCTCCCCGCCCCAGCGGCCTGCGACGTCGGATTCACGAAGCGTCTCGCGTAGGACCTCGGCGAACACGCGCAGCACCGCGTCCCCGACCGCATGGCCGTGCTCGTCGTTCACGTCCTTGAAGCCGTCGAGGTCCGCGAGAACGACCGAGAGCGGCGTCTCGAGACGCTCGGCGCGCACCGCCTCCGAGTGAACGGCATCGGAGGCCGCGCGGCGGTTCGCCAGACCGGTGAGCCCGTCGACGAGCGCCTGCCGCTCGACCAGGCCGTGGAGGCGGGCGTTCTCGAGGGCGACGACCGCGTGTGCCGCCAGCGACGCGGCGTTCATGCGCTGTTGCTTGCCGAAGGAGTCGCCGACGAGCTCGAGCGTTCCGAAGTGCTCGCCCGAGGCGGTGAGCGGAAGGATCAGGTGTTCGCCCTCGCCGTCCGCGTCGCCCCTGGCGACCACGGAGCCGTCGAGCAACACGATCCGGGTGCCGCGCGCCGAGGTCGCCTCCGCAGCGGCCTCCGCGACGATCCGCAGCAACTCCTTCTCGTCGTGAGTGGCCGCGAGCGCCGAGCCGAAGCGGGTGAGCGCCTCACGCCCGCGTCCGCGCTCGGCCTCGAGCTCGGCGAGCCGCGCCTCGAGCTGCGCTGCCATGTCGTTGAAGGCAGCGCCGAGCTCGGCGAACTCGTCCCGCCCCCGCACCGGAACACGCTCATGCAGGGACCCACGCGCGATTCCGCGGGCAGCCGTCGCGAAGCGGCCGAGGTTCCGGACGATTGCGCGTCCCTGCAGGTAGGCGACGACGCCCACCAGCGCCAGGCTTGCGAGCAAGCCGGCGAGGAGCCGGTCGCGCGTTCGGGCGTCGGCCGCGTCGATCACGGCCTTCCGGGTCAGGACGGCGAGCCGGGCCGCGGGCGCCTTCGCCAGCGCCGGTGCGACGAATGCGCGATAGGGCGTGCCCCCGACCCGGACGGTCGCGCTTTGCCCGGCCGCGACGGGAACGTGCCCCCGCAGCGGCGGGAACGACGCCACGATTCGCGACCCCTCCAGCAGGACGAGCACGTCGCCGGAGGTGAACGCCGCCTCGCGCCCGAGGCGCGCCACGAACCCACGGTCGAGCGGAATCGTCGCCACGACCTCGCCCAGACGCCGCGTGCCGGTGACGACGTCGACGGGGAACCGAGCTGCGAGCCGCGGCGCGGAACCGGCGCGGAGCCCCCGGGTGCCTACGACGTACAGCGACGGCGTGGCGGCGGCGATCCGCCGCAGCGTCCGCCGGTCACGGCGCTCGAGCGCGCGCTGCAGCGGCCGGGAGCGCGCGATCTGCTCCGCCTGCGCCTGGACGCGATCCGCCTGCTCCGCGTAGAGCGTGAGCGCCGCGCGCAACCCCTCCTCCTGCCGGAGCTCGACCTGACGCGACTCGCCGGCGCCGGCGACCGTGCTGAACCCCCAGTACGTCGCCGCCAGCGGGACGAGGGAGAGCAGCACGAAGTACGCCACGAGCTTGAGCTTGAAGCTGCTCAGCTCTGCCCCCTGGATCTCAAGCGAATCCCCCCTCCTGCCGATAGTCCTTGGGGAAGTCATCGGCGGGAGAGGGGTGGAACATGAGTCGGAAGGAGCGCGTGATCGCCGGGCTGCTGCTCGCGGTCGCCATCGCGGGAGGGGCGTTGATCCCTCGCCTGCTCGCGTCTCCGGCCACCCCGCTCGGCATCGCCCTCGGACCGGGACGCGGCCCGAGCGTCGTTCAGGCGCCGAAGATCACGGAAAAGCACAACCGGGTGGTTCCCCGTCACACGACTCCGTCGCCGTCACGAGCGGCTACCGGCAGGACCGCCTCTCCGGCGCACGTCATCGTGAAGCCGGAGGCGGCGCCCGCCAACCCGAAGCACTCGCCCACGCCGACGCCGACGCCGTCGCCGACCCCGACGCCCACTCCTACGCCTACGCCGACGCCGACCCCGACGCCCACTCCTACCCCGACACCCACGCCTACGCCCACTCCTCCGCCTACCCCGACGCCCCCGCTGACGCCTCCTCCCCCGCCGAAGCCCACGCCGGCCACTCCGCCTCGTGCGGCGCCTGTACAGGCCCCGTCCATCGCGCCGCCGGCACCGATTCCGCCTCCGTAGCCCACGCCCGCTGCGGCGGAAGGTCCGGCGCAGCCGCCCCCCGGTCACGGACGCGGACACCACGGCTGGCCGAACGTCCCGCCGGGACGGCGCAACCGCGGGCCCGATCTGCCAGGATCAGGGCATGGCACGTGGCCGCAAGCTCCGTCCCAGCCCGTGGGCAATCACCATCGTGGCGTGGGACATCTGGCGTCGCCTCCCTCCGGCCCAGCGCCGGCAGCTCCTCGTACTGGCCCGCAGGCATGGCCCCAAGCTGGCCAAGGGTGCCGCAACGGCCGCAACGGCCGCAACGGCCCGCCGCCGCCGTCGCAAGTAGGGCACGGCTCCTACGGCCACGGCCATCACGGCCGCGGCTGGGGTTAGACGCCGAGCGCGGTGCGGACGATGCGGTCCTGCTCGCGCAGGTGGGAGGTCGGGTAGCCCTCGCTCGGGCTCGCCCGCCACGGCCGGCCGACGTAAGCGAGCGGCACGCCCTCCGGGTTCGTCTCCTCCAGGCGGTGCCGAAGCGCGCGCCACGCGCCCATGTTCTGCGGCTCCTCCTGGGCCCAGATGACCTCGCGCAGGTTCGGATAGCCGGCGAGCACGGCCCGCACGCGCTCGGTGGGGAACGGGTAGAGCTGCTCGATCCTGGCGACCGCGACCGTGGGCGCGTTCGCGCGCTCCTCGTGCCCGGCGATGTCGTAGTAGACCTTGCCCTGGCAGAGGACGAGCCGTTCCACCTGCCCACGGTTCGGGCTCGGGTCGTCGAGGACGGGCCGGAACTCGCCGGCCGCCAGATCCTCGAGCGTCGAGCCCGCCTGCTTCAGCCGTAGGAGCCCTTTCGGCGTCATCACGACGAGCGGCCGCGCTGTGGCGTCCAGCGCCTGCCGCCGTAGCAGGTGGAAGTACTGGGCCGAGGTCGTGCAGTTCGCGATCCGCAGGTTCTCCTGCGCCGCGAGCTGGAGGAAGCGCTCGAGGCGGGCACTCGAGTGCTCGGGCCCGTTGCCCTCGTAGCCGTGCGGCAGGAGCAGCGTCAGGCGCGTCGACTCGCGCCATTTCGACAGCCCGGCGGCGATGAACTGGTCGATGATGATCTGGGCGCCGTTCACGAAGTCGCCGAACTGCGCCTCCCACAGCACGAGCGCCTCGGGCGCCGCCGCGGCGTAGCCGTACTCGAAGCCGAGGCAGGCGTACTCCGAGAGCGGCGAGTTGTAGATCTCGAAGGCCGCGCCGGCGTCGTCGAGCTGCTGCAGCGGCGTGAACGTCCCTCCCGTTTGCGCGTCGTGGAGCACGTCGTGCCGGTGGGAGAACGTGCCGCGCTCGGTGTCCTGGCCGGTGAGCCTGATCGGGATCCCTTCGCTGAGGAGCGAGGCGAACGCAAGCGCCTCGGCCTGCCCCCAGTCGATCCCGCCCTGGTCGAGCGTTTCGCGGCGCCGCTCGAGTTGGCGCATGAGCTTCGGATTCGGTGTGAAGCCGTCGGGCACGCGCAGGAGCTGCTCGTTGAGCTCGCGCAGCCGGCCCGCGGCGACGGCCGTGACGACCTCGTCACCGGTCGCGGCCGGGACATGGGTGTCGCTCGGCGGCGGCGGCTCGCCCTGCCCGAACGTCTCCTTGAGCGCCTCGTGTGCCCGGCGCAGCTCGGAGACGACGTCCGCCTCGAGCTCGTCCGCCTGGTCCTCCGTCAGCTCGCCCTCACCGACGAGGTGGGCGGCGTACTGCTCGCGGACGGTGGGATGCTCTGCGATCGCCCCCGCGAGCATCGGCTGGGTGTACGCCGCCTCGTCCTGCTCGTTGTGGCCGAAGCGCCGGTAGCCCACGAGATCGACGACGACGTCGTGACCGAAACGGCGCCGGTAGGCGAGCGCGAGCCGAATCGACGCGAGCGCCGCCTCGGGATCGTCCGCGTTGACGTGGACGATCGGGATGTCGAAGCCCTTCGCGAGATCGCTCGAGTAGCGCGTCGAGCGGCCGCTCTCCGGATCGGTCGTGAAGCCGACCTGGTTGTTGGCGATCACATGCAGCGTGCCGCCCGTCGAGTAGCCCGCGAGCGCCTCGAGATTGAGCGTCTCGGCGACGCTCCCCTGGCCGGCGAACGACGCGTCGCCGTGGATGAGGATCGGGAGGGCGACGCTCGGATCGTGGTAGCCCTGTCGCGAGGAGCGGTCGGTCTGCTCGGCGCGCGCGCGTCCCTCGACGACGGGATCGACGGCTTCGAGGTGGCTCGGATTCGAGACCAGGGTGATCGTGATGTCGCCGGTCGGCATCGAGCGCGTGCCCTGGGCGCCGAGGTGGTACTTGACGTCCCCGCTGCCTCCCTCCTCGCTCGAGACCACGGCCTCGATCGTCCGCTCGCCCTCGAACTCGCGCAGGATCGTCTCGTACGGCCGCCCGACGACGTGCGCGAGGACGTTGAGCCGGCCTCGATGCGCCATCCCGACGACGACCTCGTGGGCACCGTCCGCCGCCGCGAGCTCGATCGCCTCGTCGAGCATCGGGATCATCACGTCGAGACCCTCGACGGAGAACTGCTTCTGCCCGAGGAAGGCGCGCCGGAGGTAGCGCTCCATCCCCTCTACCTGGCTGAGGCGGCTGAGCAGCCGCACCCGCTCGTCGCGCGAGAACGCGCGGCGGTAACGGCCCGACTCGATCGCCTGCCGCAGCCAGACCCGTTCCTCGTGGTCGGAGATGTGCTCGATCTCGTACGCGATCGTCCCGGTGTAGGTCTCGCGCAGCCGCGGCAGGGCATCGGCCAGCGTCTCGCCCTCGACGTGGAGGCGCAGCAGCGAGGACGGGATGCGCGCCTGCAGCTCGGGCGTCAGCGTCGGGATCAGGCGCTCGGGCTCGAGCGCCGGATCGCCCGGCGGCTCCGACCCGAGCGGGTCGAGGTGCGCGGCGAGGTGGCCGTGCATCCGAAACGCCTTGACGAGCGCCATCGCCGCGGCGATCCCGCCGAGCAGCTCTCTGTCTGCCGATGCGACCGCCGGAGCCGGCGCAGGCGGCGGCGGCGCGACAGGAGCAGGCACTCCGTTTCCGTCGCCGTCCGCGGCGGCGAGCTCGAGCAGCCGCGCGAGGCCCGGCTGCCGCTGCAGCAGGAGCTTCGGCTCGCTCTCGAAGAGGGCGCGCCACTCCTCCGGCACCGCGCCGGGGTTGTCGAGGTACTGCTCGAGGAGCAGCGCCGCGTAACCCGTGTTCAGCCCGTCAACGTCGGGACGTCCCATGTCCATTTCCGTTGTAGCAGCGGGCCGTCGCTACCAGAGCGGCTTGCTGAGCGTCACCGCGATCGTCATCCCGAAGAAGAGGCAGACGGTGCAGATGATGACGGCCGCGAACTGCAGGCGTCCCTTGCCGCTGCCCATGCCCGACGCAACGAGTGCGAGGGCGACCGACGGGACGATCAGGCGGAGCGGGTGCCACGCGAGCCCGATGAGGCTCACGAAGATGGCGATCGCGGAAAGGAAGCCGGCGACCGTCTCGGACGTCGTCCGTCCCTCGCCCTCGTGGAGGATCTCGCCTTCGGCGTTCAACGGTCGGCGATCCTACCGGCGCGCGCTGCGGCGGCGCGCTCGGTGCGGGCGTAGACGCGGGTCGGGCCTCCGTGCGGCCGCGGCGGTCGGCGGCGTGCGCGTCGACGGACGCGGTCGTGGCCCGGCGGCTCCGGATCGGGCAGCACCCGGACTCCGGCTGGGCCTCCGCGTCCCCGGGGCTCCGCCTTGATCGCATACCAAACCACGTAGCAGAGATATGCGATGGGGATCTTGAGGATCACCATGATGAAGACGAGCTCCCACAGCGTGTCCGGCCCCTTCACTGCTTCTCAGTCTACCCGGGGATGCGGCCCCGAACCGGGGCGCGTTACCGAACCGGGCGGCGAGGCAATAGCAACGCCATGAGCCACGACGAGCTTCGTGCTCTGCTGGAGCACGCCGAGGAGTCCGGCTGCATCAACCTCTCCGCGTTCACACAGGCTGTGAGCGAGCTCGAGCTCGGCGACGAGGAGGTGTCGGCGCTCTACGAGCAGTTCGAGGAACTCGAGATCGAGCTCACCGACGACTGCAGCCTTCCCGACGTCGCCGAGACCCGCTACTCGAACGAGACCGTCGCGGCGATGACGACGGACTCGCTCCAGCTCTTCCTCAACGAGGCCGGCCGCTACCCGCTGCTGACGGCCGCCCAGGAGGTGGAGCTCGCCAAGCTGGTCGAGCGCGGCGACCAGCGGGCCAAGGACCGGATGATCAACTCGAACCTCCGGCTCGTGGTCTCGATCGCGAAGAAGTACCAGGGCCACGGGCTGTCGCTGCTCGACCTGATCCAGGAGGGGATCATCGGGCTGATCCGCGCCGTGGAGAAGTTCGACTGGCGCCGCGGATACAAGTTCTCCACCTACGCGACCTGGTGGATCCGCCAGGCCGTACAGCGGGGCGTCGCGAACAAGTCGCGCACGATCCGGATCCCGGTCCACATCGTCGAGCGCGAGCAGAGGATCGCGCGCGCCGAGCGTGAGCTGACGCTGAAGCGCGAGCGTCCGCCGACCGACGAGGAGGTCTCGAAGGCGGCGAAGCTGTCGCTGAAGCACGTACGCGAAGTGCGGGCCGCGGCGCGCGCCGTGGCCAGCCTCGACAAACCGCTGGGGGACGAGGGCAACGCGGCCTTCGGCGACATCGTCGCCACCGACAGGACCGATGTCGAGGAGGAGGTCGTCGTCGGGCTCAGTGAGCATCTCCTGCGCAGCGCGGTCGCGAAGCTGCCGGACCGCGAGCAGCGGGTGATCACGCTCCGCTACGGGCTGGGCGGCGACGACCCGAAGTCCCTCGAGCTGATCGGGCGCGAGCTGGGTCTGACGCGCGAGCGCGTGCGCCAGATCGAGACGCGAGCGCTCGAGCGGCTTGCGCGCGAGCGCGAGATCGCGGCCCTGGCTCCCGCATAGTCGGCCTTACTGGCGTTTTACGCAGTCCGTACCGGCGGCTGACCGTCAGGGGGGATTCTCCGCACACGGCACCATCCCAACGCCTTCGGAGGAGACGACATGCGCGTCAAGACACTGATCGCAGTAGGGCTCGCCGCTCTGGTCACCGCGGCCGGCGCCGGCGCTGCACCTCGCGCCGCCCACACCATCCAGTACAGGTTCCTCGGCCAGCTGACGGCGGCGCCGGCGAACGGACAGCTTCCGGTCACCGTGCAGCAGGGCAACCGTGCCGCGCTGGGCGCGATGCTCGGCCAGTCCGTCTCGCAGACCTTCGCCTACGGACCGAAGACCGAGTTCCTCAAGTGGTCGCACGGCGTCCCGACCGTCGTCCAGCCCGGCGACGTCGCCGCCGGCGACTTCGTCTGGATCAACATCCGCGCGGCAAGCAACGCCACACTCGCCCAGATCGAGCAGAAACCGGCCGGCCTGGTCAATGACCACGGCTCGCAGATCAACCCGCCCAACCGGCCGCTCTATCTGTTCCGCGGCACGCTGACCGGAACGGAGACGGCCGGCGTCACGCTCGACGTCCAGGGCGGGAACCACAACGCGACCCGCCTGCTGATCGGCAAGCCCAGCAGCCAGACCTTCGCGGTCGACGACAGCACGATCTTCCTGCTCTGGCAGGGGAAGGTCCCGACCGTGATCTCGCTCGGCCAGCTCAAGGTCGGCGACCCGATCTCCGTCCGCATCCGCGCGGGGAAGCGCGCCAACCTGCGCCAGGTCGAGTCGACGCCGGCCGTCCACGTCGGCGACCACGAGCCCTTCGTGCCGACCATCAGGTACAGGTTCCTCGGCCAGCTGACGGCGGCGCCCGCGAACGGACAGCTTCCGGTCACCGTGCAGCGGGGCAACCGTGCCGCGCTGGGCGCGATGCTCGGCCAGTCCGTCTCCCAGACCTTCGCCTACGGACCGAAGACCGAGTTCCTCAAGTGGTCGCACGGCGTCCCGACCGTCGTCCAGCCCGGCGACGTCGCCGCCGGCGACTTCGTCTGGATCAACATCCGCGCTGCAAGCAACGCCACGCTCGCCCAGATCGAGGAGAAGGCAGCGGGCCTGGTCGGCGACCACGGCTCCCAGGTCAACCCGCCGAGCCGGCCGCTCTATCTGTTCCGCGGCACGCTCACCGGAACCGGGACGAACAGCGTCACCCTCACCGTGCGCGGCGGCAACCGCAGAGCCACCCGCCTCCTGATCGGCCGGCCCCGCAGCGAGACGTTCACCGTCGACAGCGGCACGATCTTCCTGCTCTGGCAGGGGAAGGTCCCGACCGTGATCTCGCTCGGCGAGCTCAAGATCGGTGACAGCACCACCGTCCGCATCCGCGCCGGGAGCCACGCGAGCCTCGCACGGGTCGAGTCCACCGCCGCCGTTCACGTCGGCGACCGCGAGCCGGCCGGTAGCTAAGTCACAACCCGCCGGCGCAAAGCGGGGCCGCCCCGGCCAGGGCGGCCCCGCGAGCGTTCGGGTCTAGGCGCTCGCCGCCCAGGTGTTCAGCGCCTCCACGACGTAGCGGAGGCGCCGGCCGGCCTCGGTGAGCCGGTACTCGACGCGGGGCGGGCGCGTGTCGAAGACCCGACGCTCGAGCACGCCGGCGTCTTCCAGCTCGGTGAGCCGCAAGGCGAGCGTCCGCGGCGGGATGCCGTCGAGCGTCTGCTTGAACTCGTTGAAGCGGACGGCACCGGACTCGGCGGCCGCCCAGAGGATCGCGAGGGCCCAGCGGCGCCCGAGGAGATCCGCCACCCGGGCCACCTCCTCGGGCAACGGCCGGCACTGCCTACAGCGCACGGAGACTCGGCTTCGCCTTCGGCTCGAGCGCGAGCTCGAGCACCTCACCGAGCGTCATCACCGGATGGAAACGCATCGCCTCACGCACGTCCTCGGGCACGTCATCGAGATCGGCGCGGTTCCGCTCGGGGATGATCACGTCGGTGAGCCCCGCCGCGTGGGCGGCGAGCACCTTCTGCTTCAGGCCTCCGATCGGCAGCACGCGCCCCTGCAGAGTCACCTCGCCGGTCATCCCGACGGTGTGTTTCACGGCCCGCTCCGAGAGGAGCGACGCGAGCGCGGTCGTCATCGTGATCCCGGCGCTCGGCCCGTCCTTCGGGATCGCTCCCGCGGGGACGTGGACGTGGAACGCCTTGTCCTTGAACGCGTCGTGGTCGACGCCGAGCTCCTCGGCGTGCGACTGGACGTAGGAGAGGGCAATGCGCGCCGATTCCTTCATCACGTCGCCGAGCTGGCCCGTGAGGACGAGCTCGCCGTTCGCGCCGTCCATCGAGGTCGCCTCGACGAAGAGGACGTCGCCGCCCGTGCCGGTGACGGCGAGGCCGGTCGCGACGCCGGGAACCGCCGTCCGCTCCGCGGCCTCCTGGAAGAACTTCTGGCGGCCGAGTGCGTCCCGCACGACGTCGACGTCGACCGCGACGGGCGCCTCGACCTGGCCCGCGGCGATGCGGGTCGCGGTCTTGCGCAGCACGGTGCCGAGCTCCCGCTCCAGCTGCCGGACTCCCGCCTCGCGCGTGTACTCGGAGACGACGAGCTGAATCGTGTCGTCGGCGACCGAGACCTCGTCCTCGCGCAGCCCGTTCCGCTCGACCTGCCGCGGCCAGAGGTAGCCGCGCGCGATCGCGGTCTTCTCGTCGACCGTGTAGCCGTCGAAGCGGATGACCTCCATCCGGTCGAGCAGCGGGCCGGGGATCGTGTCGGCGACGTTCGCGGTCGCGATGAAGAAGACCTCCGAGAGATCGAGCTCGACGTCGAGGTAGTGGTCGCGGAACGAGTGGTTCTGCGCCGGGTCGAGCACCTCGAGCAGCGCCGCGGACGGGTCTCCGCGCCAGTCGGCGCCGACCTTGTCCACCTCGTCGAGGAGGATCACCGGGTTCATCGTCCCGGCGTCCCGCAGCGCGCGGACGAGCCGGCCCGGCAGCGAGCCGATGTACGTGCGCCGGTGGCCGCGGATCTCGGCCTCGTCGCGGATGCCGCCGAGCGACATCCGCACGAACTCCCGGTTGAGCGCCCGTGCGACCGACTCGCCGATCGACGTCTTGCCCGTGCCGGGCGGGCCGATGAGGGTCAGGATCGCGCCCGAGCGCTTGTCGTTCGGGATCCCGCGGTCCTCGCGGAGCTTGCGCACCGCGAGGTACTCCACGATGCGGTCCTTCACGTCCTCGAGGCCGGCGTGGTCGGCGTCGAGCACTTCACGCGCCCCGACCGGGTCGAGCGTCTCGTCGCTCCGCTTCGCCCAGGGGACGGCGATGAGCCAGTCGAGGTAGGTCCGGATCATCGAGGCCTCGCCGCTGGCGTCGCCCATCGTCTCGAGTCGGCGCAGCTCGCGCTCGGCCTGCGCCCGCACCTCGTCGGGCATGCCGGCTTCCTCGATCTTCGTCTGGTACTCCTCGACGACCGAGCCCTCGTCCTCGCCGAGCTCCTTGCGGATCGAGTTCATCTGCTGGCGGAGGAACCACTCGCGCTGCTGCTTCTGGGCGCCCTGCTCGACGTCGTCGTGGATGCGCCGCCGCACCTGCAGCTCGGCGAGGCGCTCGCGCTGCAACTCGAGCGCGACCTTCAGCCGCTCGACGACGTCGACCGTCTCGAGCAGCTCGACCCGCTGGGCGAAGCTGATGTCCGGCGCGTAGGCGCACGTGTCGGCGAGTGCACCGGCCTCGGTGATGGCGCGCAGGAACTCGCGCACGCGATCGTCGGCGCCGCGCAGGTCGAGGATCTCTTCCACGACGGCGCGGTATTCGCGCTCGAGCTCGCGGGTCTGCACAGGCGGCGGGTTCTCGTCCTCGCGCTCCTCGACCTCGGCACGAAGCCGGCCGAGCGCGTCGCTGTGGGCCGCGCCGATGACACCGCGGTGGAGGCCCTCGAGGCTCACTGCCTGCATCCCGCCGCGAATGCGCACGTGGTCGGTGACCTCGGCGACGGTGCCCACGGCGGCGTACTCGTTCTCGTGCCGCGGCACGAGCACGACACGGGTCTCGTCGCCCACGTCGACGGTCAGGGTGACGTTCATGCCCGGGAAAACGACGGTGTCCTCCAGCGGGACGAGCAGCAGATCGGTCACGGCAATCTCACACTCCAGGCTGTAGTAGGTATCGGAATTGTACCTACTAGTTCATTGCGGCCGCAAGGATGATCCGGGCGGCACGTACGAGAGTCGGCAGCGGAACCGTGGGCGTCGCCCGGTCGAGCGCCTGCTCCGGCAGAAGCGGGACGTGGACGAAGCCGCCGCGCATCCCGGTCCGTTCCGCGAGGGCGCGCATGAGGGCGTAGAAGACGTGGTTGCAGAGGAAGCCGCCCGCATCGCGGGAGGCCGCCGCCGGGATCCCTTGCGCGCGGAGCGCGTCCACGACCGCGTCGACGGGCAGGGAGGAGCGGTAGGCGACCGGTCCGCCCGTGACGATCTCGGCCCGGCGCTTCTCCCCCGCTTCATCGATGCCGTCGTCGAAATTGAGCGCGAAGCGCTCGATCTCGACCTGAGCGCGACCGTCCGCCTGGCCGAAGCAGACGACGAGCTCCGGCTGCTCTCGCTCGAGCGCGGCCTCGAGCTCGCCCGTCGCGCGCGTCCACGCGACCGGCAGAACCACTGTCGCAAGCTCGAGCTCGTCCGGCGGTTCGGCGGCGAGCGCCTCCACGAGCCGCTGCGACGGATTCACGTCCGCGCCGCCGAACGGCTCGAAGCCGGTGACGAGCGCGCGCGTCACGCGACCTCGTCCTCGAGCCCCGCCGCTTCGAGCGCCGCCGCGAGGTGCGGGTGCTCCTCCACCCGCACGACCCGGCCGTCCCGCATGTAGACGACGGCGGCCCAGCGGCCCAGGAGGTACGAGCGCCTGCTCTGCAACGGCCGCTCGTCGGAGGGGTCGAGCTCGATCCGCGAGAAGCGCATGCTGACGACGACCCGGTCGGCCAGGCCGATCGCGCGGTCGACGACGACGTGATAGTTCTCGGCGGCGCGCTCGGCCACCACCTCGAGGACGCGCTCGCGGCTGATGACGACGGCGGCCGACTCGCCGGCCGGCATCCACTCGACGTCGGGGTCGAGCATCGACGCCATCGCCTCGAGGTCGCCGTCGACGAACGCGTGGTAGCCGCGCAGCAGAACCTCGGCGCTTTCGTGGCTCATATCTCCGAGTGTAGGCGGCTACACTGGGTCGTCCCAGGGGCCCATAGCTCAGCTGGGAGAGCGTCGCGCTGGCAGCGCGAAGGTCGCCGGTTCGAGCCCGGCTGGGTCCACTCGCGGTGGGTGTTGAAGCGGAAGAATGGCGGACGCCCTCGCGGCAGCTGCTGACGTTGCGCCGGCTGGAGATCGCGATTCCTGCTCTGCTGGCCGCCGTCGCGCTCGTGGTGGTCGGTGCGGTATCTGATTTCGGCGCAGCGTACGGCCTTGCGGTCGCACCGCTCGTCATCGGAGCGATCGCGTGGCGCTTCGTCGGCCGCCGCTTCGGCTCCTGGGGCTACGCCGAGCGGGAGGACGACCTGCTCGTCCGGCGCGGCGTGATGTTCTCCCGCCTGTCGGTCGTGCCGTACGGCCGGATGCAGTTCATCGACGTGACGGCCGGCCCGCTCGAGCGCGCCTTCGGCCTCGCGACCGTGCGCCTGCACACGGCTGCCGCGGCCACGGACGCGCGCATCCCTGGGCTGGAGCGCGAGGAAGCCGCTCGGCTGCGCGACAGCCTGGCCGAGCTCGGTGAGGCGCAGGCGGCCGGCCTGTGAGCACGCGGACGCCGGAGGGCTGGCAGCGCCTGCATCCACTCTCGCCGGTGGTGCGCGGCGGGCGCGCGACGACTGCCGTCTTCTTCGTCCTGATCCTGATCAGCCTTGGCCGCGACTCGCTGGGCCGCGAGGCGCCCCAGCTGGGCGTCGTCGTCGTGATCGCGCTCGCCGGTGTCGTCTCCTGGCTCGTCACTCGCTGGCGGATCGAGGACGACGACCTGCGGATCGAGACCGGGCTGCTGCGGCGGCAGTCGCTGCGGTTTCCACTGGCGCAGGTGCAGGCGATCGACGTCGTCCGGCCGGGCCTGGCGCGGCTGTTTCGGGTCGCCGAGCTACGGCTGCGCATGGCGGGCTCGAGCGGAGCGACCGCGCGACTCGCGTACGTGGCCGAGCACGAGGTCGAGCCGCTGCGCGATCAGCTGCTCGCGCTGGCTCGGGGTGCGCGTCACGACGAGGCTGCTCCGGCGCCGCTCGCAGAGCCTGCCCCACCGCAGGAACACGTCCTCGCGACGGTGCCGGTCGGGCCGCTCATCGCTTCGATCCTGCTCGAGAACTGGTGGCTGGTCGTGCTTCTCGTCGCGATCCTGGCCGGACTTGCGGTATCGCCGCACACGGTCGCCGGCCTGCTGCTCGGCGGCGGCTTCCTCTGGGCGCTGAGCACGACGACCTTCGTCTGGCGCCGCTTCAACCAGCAATACAAGCTGACCGTCGCGGAAGGCCCCGACGGCCTGCACCTGCGCGGCGGCCTCGTCGCCCTCACGGCCGAGGTGATCCGGCCGGGCCGCGTGCAGGCGGTGCGACTGGTCGAGCCGTTGCTGTGGAGGCCGCTCGGCTGGTGCCGGCTGGAGGTCGACATCGCCGGCCGGCAGCGAAGGAAAGGAGAGGGAGAGGCGCAGCGCGGCCAGCTGCACGCGTTGCTGCCGGTCGGGACGCGCTCGCTCGGGATCGAGCTCGCCGATCGCCTCATGCCCGACAGGCCGCGCGAGCTGTCGGCGCCGCCGCGCCGAGCCCTCTGGAAGAGCCCGTTCCGCTACCCGGCGTTGAGCTGGGGCCGCAGCGAGACCTGCGTCGCGACCACGAGCGGCCGGCTGCGCCGCGTCACGTGCTGGGTGCCGCTGGAGAAGGTGCAGAGCCTCCGCCACGTGCAGGGCCCGGTGCAGCGGCGACTGCGGCTCGCGAGCGTGCATGTCGATACCGCCGGGCGCTCCGCCCACGCCACCCTGCGCGACCGCGACGCGACCGAAGCCACGCGCGCGCTTGCCGACCTGACCGATCTGGCGCGCACGGCGAGGAGGAGACCCGCGGTGACGTAGCGGCATTGGCGCGCCCGGCCGGGGTCCGTGACAATGCAGCATGTTCGAGATCGGGGGGAGCCTGCGCGAAGCCCGCCTGAAGCGCGACCTCACGCCGGCCGACGTCCAGAAGGCGATTCGGATTCGCGACCGCTACCTCCAGGCGCTCGAGGACGAGCGCTGGGAGCTGCTGCCCGGAGACGCCTACGTCAAGGGCTTCCTGCGCACGTACGCCGACTACCTCGGTCTCGACGGCAATCTCTACGTCGAGGAGTACAACAGCCGCTTTGCACGCCCCGACGAGGCCGCGTTCGTTCCCGAGCGATTCGAGCGGAGGGGGACGCGGCTCGGCGTCGGCTTCCTGCGCCCCCTGGTCGTCGTCGGCCTCATCGCCGCGATCGTCGCCGTCGCAGCGTGGCAGCTCAGCGACACCTCGGGCGGCAAGCAGAGCACGCCGCCGACGACGACAACTTCCACTCACACGACGACCGCCTCGCACCATCCCTCCAGGCCGAAGCAGCACCATCACAGCACGCCGCCGGCGCATGCCTCACCGACGCGGGCCGTGGTCGTCGCATCCCGCGGCAGCTCCTGGCTCTGGATTCGCTCGGGGAGTGCAGCCGGCCCCACGGTCTACGAGGGCACGCTGCTCCAGGGCAAGACGCTGCACGTCAACCTGAAGAGCGGCTCGGTCTGGATCCGGATCGGCGATCCGACCAGCATCGACATCCGGCTCGGCGGCAAGGTCGTGTCCGGGCTGCCGACCCACGTCGGGAACGTGCTCCTGACGCGGGGCGGGATCAGCCAGGCCTAGACGGCCGCGGCGTCCACCTCGACCGCGGGCACGTCGCTCCACAGCTCCTCGAGGCGGTAGTACTCGCGCGCGTCGGGCGTGAACACGTGCAGCACGACGTCGAGGTAGTCGGCCACGATCCAGGCGCCTTCGCGCATCCCGTCGACGCTCCGCGGGAGCAGCCGCTCATCCTGCTTCAGCCGCGCGTGCACCTCGTCCCAGATCGCAGCGGTCTGCCGCGGGTTGCGCCCGGTGGCGATGACGAAGTAGTCCGTGAAAGAGCATTCGGGCCGCATGTCGAGGATCACAACGTCCTCCGCCAGCTTCTCGAGGGCGAGAGCGGCGATGCGGCGGGCCTGTTCGAGGGAGGTCAGAGTGTGCTCGTGTCCTTGGATCGCTTTTCTCTCTGCAGTGTATCCCCGGTTCAGGGACGGTAGAGCCCGCGCTCCGCGATCAGCCGCGCCACGCCTTCGGGCACCAGCCCGGCGAGCGGCTCTCCGACGGCGATGCGGGCCCGGACCTCCGTCGAGGCGGCCGGATTCGGCTCGATCTCGAAGAAGATGACGCGCTCCGGCCGGCCGAGCCGGCCGAGTACGGCGTCGAGCTCGCTACGCGGGAAGCCGGGCCGCGTGGCGACCGCGATCCGCGTCCGTTCGAGCACCTCCTCGGGCTCGCTCCAGGCGAGAAAGGCCCGGAACTGGTCGCCGCCGATCACGAAGAGCGGATCGTCGAAGTGCTCGGCCCGAAGCAGCTCGACGGTGCGCGGGTAGGGGTCGAGACGGACGTCGTCGCCGGGGAACGCCGCTGCTGCGAGCGCGAGGCGATCCCCGGCGGACGCGAGGACCTCGCGGTGGGCCGGGCGCTCGCTCACGAGGACGACGAGGCTCTCGGCGCCGAAGCGTTCCCTCGACGCGTCGGCGACGGCGACGTGCCCGAGATGCGGCGGGTCGAACGCGCCGCCGTAGAGGACTACTCCCACTCGAGCACCTCCTCTCCTAGCTCGACCTCGTCGCCGGTCCTGGCGCCGGCCGCGCGGAGGACCGCCTCGAGCTCGTTCTCGGCCGGCGGCGTGCCCGTGACGCGGAAGCCGCGCTCGGTGCGGTAGACACGGAATGCCCGACGCGCAGGCCGCGGCCGGTAGACGAGAAAGTCCACCATCTCGTCCGCAGGCTCGGAGGGTTCTGCCTCCACCTCCTGAGGGAGGAGCTCGAAGAGCGTGCCGCGCAACTCGTCGAGACCGGCGCCCGTGGCAGCGGAGACGCGTAGGACGCGGCGGATCCGCTCGTCGTCGACGCCGAAGGAAGGCGGTTCCGGGCGGAGGTCGATCTTGTTCAGGACGACGATCTGGGGACGCTCGTCGAGACCGGCGCCGTACGCGGCGAGCTCCGCGTCGATCGTGCTCCAGCGGTCGTCGGCATCGTCTTCGGCGGAGTCGATCATGTGCACGAGCACCCGCGCGCGCTCGAGATGCGCGAGGAACTCGTGGCCGAGCCCGACACCCTCGCTCGCGCCCTCGATCAGCCCGGGCACGTCGGCGACCACCAGCTGCCGTCCGTCGGATGCCTCCACCGTCCCGAGCACCGGGGAAAGCGTCGTGAACGGATACTCGGCGACCTTCGGCCGCGCGTTCGAGATCCGCGTCAGGAGCGACGACTTCCCCGCGTTGGGGAGCCCGACGAGCGCGGCGTCGGCGAGCAGTTTCAGGCGGAGCTCGATCTCCCGTTCCTCGCCCGGCCAGCCGACCTCGGCGAAGCGCGGCGTCTGGCGGCTGGGGCCGGCGAAGTGCCGGTTGCCGCGGCCGCCGTTGCCGCCCTTCGCCGCCACGACGCGCGCGCCTGGCCGGGCGAGGTCGGCGACCAGCTCCTCGCCCTCGAACACCTGCGTGCCGACGGGAACCGGCAGCACCGCGTCGTCTCCGCGCGCCCCATTCGAGCCCTGGCCGCCGCCGGCTCCGCCGCGACCCGCGCGAAGCTTCTGGTTCGGCCGGAAGCCCGAGAGGTCGCGCCGCCGCGGATCGGCCACGAGCACGACGTCCCCGCCGTCGCCGCCGTCGCCGCCGTCGGGGCCGCCGCGCGGGACGTACTTCTCGCGCCGGAAGTGGATCGAGCCGTCCCCGCCGCGGCCGGCAACGGCAGTCAGTAGTGCTCGATCGTGGAACATGCGGGAACGGTACTCGGCAAGTAACAGTCTGTTACTTGTGAGGACCCGGCCCTATCTCCGGTACGCGCACGGAACCAAGCGCTCTGGACCGCACCTTGTAACAGTCTGTTACAAGGGCCTAGCGGGTTCCGAGAGGGCGGCTCGCCGCCTCGGGAGGCTACTCGCCGTCGACGACCGAGATGAAGCGGCGCTCGCCGCTCGTCCGGAACGCGACCTTGCCGTCGCGCATCGCGAAGATCGTGTCGTCCTTGCCGATCCCGGCTCCCGGGCCGGGGCGGAACCGCGTGCCGCGCTGCCGGACGAGGATCATTCCCGCCGTCACGTCCTGGCCGGCGAAGAGCTTCACGCCGAGCATCTTGGGGTTGGAGTCGCGGCCGTTCCGCGACGAGCCGAGTCCCTTCTTGTGCGCCATTACTTCTTCTCCTCGAGTGCCGATTCGAGCGCTGCCAATGCGCCCTTGCGGGCCTTGTCGGCGCGCTCGTGCTCGAGCGCGGCCTCGACCTGCTCGCGGCTCCAGCCGCCCGCCGCCTCCGAGAGCTGCGCGATCGTCATCGCCGCATAGCCGTCCGGGAGACCTGGCTCCTGCGGCGTCTCGGTCTTCTCCGGTGCGGCCTTCTCGGCCGCCTTCGGCTGCTGCGCCGGCTTGCTGCGCTTGGCCGCGGCGCCGATCGACTCGATCTCGATCCGCGTGAGCTTGCTCCGGTGGCCGGTGTGCTTCTTGTAGCCCGTACGCCGGCGGTACTTGCCGATGCGGATCTTCTTGCCGAGCTCGTGCCCGACGACGCGCGCCGTCACGGTCGTGGACGGCGAGAGGTCCGGCGCTCCGTTGCCGCCGACGAGCAGGACGCGCGGCTCGACCGTCGCGCCCTCGTCCACGCGCAGGCGGTCGACGAGCAGCCGCTCGCCCTCGTGGACGCGGTACTGCTTGCCTCCGAGACTGATGATCGCGTAGGAGCTCATGGCGTGGAAACGCGGGCCTGGCGCCCGCGACTCGGCAGTGTAGCTAACGCCTGGTCTCCAGCTCGTCGCCCCACTCGGACATCGGGACGTACTCGAACTCGCCGTTCTCCGAGGGGCTCTCCGCCTCAGGGGCGGCCTCGACAGCTGCGGCCGTCTCGTCGCCGTCCTGGTTGTCGCCGTTCTCGGTGTCGCCGTTCTGGGAAGCGGCGGCCGGCTTCTTCTTCCGGTTCCTGCCGCCGCGCGAGCCGCGCCGGGTCTTCTTCTTGGGTTTCGGTGTCGCCTCCGCCGCCTCGGCCGTCGTCGGCTCTTCGGTCGCCTCTGGCTCCGGCTCGGCCGGCGTTTCCGGCTCCGGCTTCGCCTTGCCGCCCCGGCCGAGATCCTCGCCCGGGACGTGGATCGTGACTCCGCGTGCAGGCTCACGCGCCTCTGCGGGCGCTCCGCCGGCCTCGACTCCTTCCGCGGCTGCAGGCGTCTTCTTCCGGTTGCGGCCGCCGCGCGAGCCGCGCCGCGTCTTCTTCTTCGGCTGCGCAGCCTCCTCGACGGCCTCCGCCGCCTCCGCTGTCTCTGCGCCGTCCGGCTCGGTCTCGGTCTCGGCCTCGGCCTCCGGCTCCTCCGGCACGACGGGCTCTTCCGCGGCAAGCTCGGACTCCTTCGCGACCGCCGCGCCCTTCCGTGCGGGCGGCTTGCGGGTCGGCTTCTCGGCCTCGCCCTCGGCCGTCAGCGGCTCGGGCGCCGCCTTCGCCTTGCGGATCGCGACGGCGTACGCGCGGCCGTCGAGCACCCGCTCGACGCTCACCTTCACGCGCTTGCCGACGAGCGAGGCCGCGTCGGCGACGACGACGTCGAGGCCGTCGAGCTTGCCCACTGCGGCTGCACCGTCGTACCGGTCGACCTCGACGAGCTGGAGCATGATCTCCGCGGCCTCCGCCACCGGCGCCGGCGGCGCCAGGTCGGCGAGCTTCCCCTCGCTGACGACGACGAAGTGATCGAGGTGCGTCTCCGGCTTGCCCTCGAGGAAGAAGCGCTTCTTCGTGAGCGCCTCGAGCTCGACCAGCCGCCGTGCGCCCGGGCCGACGAGCGCGCTCGCGATCGGCTCGGCGAGCTCGACCCGGAAGGCCTGGGACCGCGAGCCCTGCGCGAGCGCGCGCAGCCGCCGCTCGACGTCGATCGCCGCCGAGGCCTCGGAGTACACGATTCCGTCGCCGCCGCAGGTCGGGCACTTGCGCGTCATCACCTCGCGCGGACCGTCGGTCACGTTCTGTCGCGTCATCTCCACGAGCCCGAGCGGCGAGATCTCGACGACGTAGGTCTTCGTCCGGTCGCGCTCGAGCTCCGTGCGCAACGCCTCCTCGACGGTCGCGCGGTTCTTCGGGTTGGCCATGTCGATGAAGTCGATGACGATGATCCCGCCGATGTCGCGCAGCCGCAGCTGGCGGACGACCTCCTTCACGGCCTCGAGGTTGTTCTTCGTGATCGTGTCCTCGAGCCGGCTGCCCGAGTTCTTGCCGCGGCCGCCGACGAAGCGGCCGGTGTTGACGTCGATGACCGTGAACGCCTCGGCGTAGTCGAAGATCAGGTAACCGCCGGAAGGGAGGTCGACGCGGCGGCCGATCGTCGACTTGATCTCGTCCTCGACGCCGAACGACTCCATGAGCGGCGGCTTCTCCTTGTAGCGGACGACCCGCTCGACCATGTGCGGCGACGTCTTCTTGAGGTAGCCGACGACGCGCCGGTACGTGCGCTCGTCGTCGACGTATGCCTTCTCGAAGTCGCCGGTGAAGAGGTCGCGGACGACACGTAGCGGCAGCTCGGCTTCCTGATAGAGGAGCTCCGGCGCCTTCCCGTCCTTCGCCTTCGCCTGGATCGAGCGCCAGAGCCGCTGCAGGAAGACGAGGTCGCGCTCGATGTCCTCCTCGGATGCGCCCTCGGCGGCGGTGCGCACGATCACGCCGCCCTCCTTCACGTCGAGGCGCTTGAGGATGTCCTTGAGGCGGTTGCGCTCGTCGTCGTCGAGGCGGCGGGAGACGCCCAGGCCTTCTCCCTGCGGGACGAGGACGACGAACCGGCCGGGCAGCGAGATCTGGGTCGTCAGGCGGGCGCCCTTCGTCTTCATCGGATCCTTGACGGCCTGGACGAGGATGGTCTGGCCGCGCGAGATCAGATCCTGGATCTTGCGCCCGTGGCCCTTCTCGAGCTCCGGGCTGACGATCTCGTCGACGTAGAGGAAGCCGTTCTTCTCGAGGCCGATCTCGACGAACGCCGCCTCCATGCCGGGCAGGACGTTGTCGACGAGGCCGAGGTAGATGTTGCCCGCGATCGAACGGCGCTCGGGCCGCTCGAGGTAGACCTCGGCGACCTGCGAGTCCTCGAGGATCGCGACGCGGCGCTCGCCGACGTCGACCGACACGAGCAGCTCGCGCTTCGCGGCGGGCAGCGGCGCGCGGCGCGGCGCCTCGCGGCGGCGTCGCTGGGACTGGTCGCGGCGGCGTTCCTGCCGCTGCGAGAGCTCGCGGCGCTGCGGCTGCTTCGGCTCCGCCTTCTCCTTCCGTTCGGGCGTGGCCCCGCCTGCGGCGGAGCCGGCGGTAGAGCCGGTCTTCTTGCTGCGCCCACGCCCGCCGCGGCTGCCGCGACGACGCTTCGGCTTGGTTGGATCGGTCGGCTCGGAATCGGCCGCACCGGCGGCCGGATCGGTCAGCTGAGGTTCGGGCTTCGGCTCGAGCTCGGGTGTGTCAGAACGTTGTTGGTCGTCGGAAGATTGTTTCTTCCGGAAACGGAACCAGGGCAAGTAAGAACTCCTTCGTGGGAGCGCGCGCCGGCGACCTCGCTCGAGGTGCGCGCGCGCTCGTTGTGGGTGAAAAGGCTTGGCATGGCCTACGACTCCAGCGTAGCAACCGCCCGCACCGGTGTCCGTCCGAGCCCGGACCTACGATCCGGCCAACTCACGACCGGGGAGGTGACGGTGGTGGTGAAACGCGAAGCCGAAGAGCTCCTGCTGATCGAGGAGGCCGATGCGTGGTTCGAGTATCTCGAGGTGACTCGAAGCCAATCTGAGAGCCGCTACCACGAGGTCGAACCATGGGCCTGGGCGCGCCTGTCGCAGCGCCTGCGCGCGATCAGGGCGCGGCGCGCCCGGCTCCGCCCGGCCGCTGCGTAGAAGCGAGCGCGAATCGCATCCGTGCGGCCTCACCGACCGCACGCGTCCCGCCGTAGGCGATCGCGGCCTCGAGCACCCAGCCGGCGCCTGGAACGAGGTCGAGGAGCCCCCGCGCGATCGCCCGCAGCCCGAAGCCCGCAACGAGCATCGCCGCGAGCTCCGGCAGCCGGTTGGCCACGTCGGCGGCGTCGCCGTGAGCCTGAGCGAGTCGGAGCACGAGCCGGAACTCGTTCAACGCGAGGAACTGCAGATCCGGGCCAGGCATCCAGCCCGCCGCGGCGCGCAGGCCGTTCTTCCGCGCGAAGGACCCGACGAGCTGCTCGGTGACAGCCTCGCGGAGCAGCGGCACCTCCGCGGCGAGAGGCGCACCGCGCTCCCCCAGCCGGGCCGCGATCGTCCGCGCAATCGCCTCGAGAGGAACCGGGTCCCCCGCGCCGACCCAGACGACGTCGGTCGCGAGCACATACGGGATCGTCGGCTCGTCGGGGGCACCCACCGCGACCGCGACCACCGGCACGGCGGCACGCGACGCGCGCCGCAGCAGGGCGACGTCTTCGTCGTCCGCCTCGCCCGAGAGGACGTGCACGTACACACGAGCGCCCTCCGGCCCGCCCAGGCGGACGGCCGCAGGCGCCGCACCTCCGCGGCGGAACTGCTGCCGAAGCAGGGGCGCGAGCTCGCGCGCGCCGCCGACGGCCAGAACGTCGCCCGACCCCGAGGCCGCGACGTCGCGCAGGAGCTTCCGGATCGCCGCGGCCGAGACCGGCAGCCCGGACATCAGCGGCGGCGCGAGTAGCGCGAGACGCGACCGCGCGCATGGATCGCGAGCAGCACGCCCATCGCCGCCAGGTTCGCGATCAGCGAGGATCCGCCGACGCTGACGAACGGCAACGGGATGCCGGTGATCGGGGCGATTCCCATCGTCATCCCGACATTGACGAAGATCTGGAAGAGCAGCGCGATCACGATGCCGCCGGCGGCGATCGCCGAGAAGAGATCTCGTGCCACCGTGATCACGCGCAGACCGCGCCAGAGCACGAGCAGGTAGAGCCCGAGCAGGATCACGGCCCCGACGAAGCCTCGCTGCTCGGCGAAGGCGGAGAAGGCGAAGTCGGTCTGGCTCTCGGGCAGGAAGCCGAGCTTGACCTGCGTGGCGTTGTTGACGCCGCGGCCGCGGAACCCGCCCGATCCGACGGCCGTCTTCGAGTTGTTGAGGTTGTAGCCGGCGGCGGCCGGACACGACGTGGGATGGAAGAAGCAGGTCAGGCGCTGCACCTGATAGCCCTTGAGCAGGCTGATTCCGGCCGCCGGCCCGGCCCAGAGGACGCCCACCGCGACGACGACGACGAGGCTGCCGAGCACGGCGAGGTGCCGCCACGGCACGCCGGCGACCCACAGCATCGCCGCGAGAGCGGCCGTGTAGACGAGCGCGGTGCCGAGGTCGGGCTGGGCGAAGACGAGCAGCACCGGCACGAGGCCGAGCCCGACGGCCTTCAGCGTCGTCCCCCACCGGTTCAGGTCTCGCTGGTGCTCCGACAGCATCCCCGCGAGCGCGACGACGAAGAGGAGCTTCCCGAACTCCGACGGCTGGAAGGTGAAGAAGCCGAGGTTGATCCAGCGCGTGGAGCCGTGCGCCGCGTGCCCGACCAGCAGCACGAAGGCGACGACCACGCAGGTGCCGGCAAAGATCGCCCGCCAGTAGCGCCGGTAGAGATCCGGGTCGATCAGAGCCGCGGCGACGAGTACGACCGCGCCCACGCACGCGTAGAGGATCTGCCGGTTGAGGTAGTAGCTCGGATCGTTCGGAACGGCGAACTTCGTGATGCCCGCGACGCCCCAGAGCCCGACGAGGACGAGCGCCGCGACCCCGACGACGAGGATCCAGTCGAAGGAGCGGAGGACGGCCAGCGGATGCGGCGCCTCGCGCTCGGTGTTCAGTCCTGCTCGCTGCGATCCGGCGTACTCGAGCATCAGTCGGAGTGGATGGGGGTCGCCTGCGCGGACGGGACGTGGAAGAACTTCGCGAACACCCGCTCGGCTGCCGGCGCGGCGGCCGAGCCGCCCTCGCCTCCGTTCTCGATCACGGCGCAGACGACGAGCTTCGGGTCGTTCGTCGGACCATAGCCGCACCACCACGACTGGCTCTCCAGGTGGTCGTAGTTGGTGCCCGGCAGTTGCACGACCTTCTGAGCGGTGCCGGTCTTGCCGGCGATCGAATACGGGAAGTTGCCGAAGACGCCGTACGACGTTCCGAGTGGGTCCTGCGTCCCCATGACCAGACCCTGCCGGACCGCCTTGAGATACTTCGGATCGAGCCCCGGGATCGGCCGCGGCGCCGGCGGTGCGGTCGTCGGCACGATCGTCCCGTTCGGGTTCTGGACGTCCATCAGGACGTGCGGCGAGACGAGCTTGCCGCCGTTCGCGATCGCCGCGTAGAGCCGCGCCATCTGGATCGGCGTCACGAGCAGGTTGCCCTGGCCGATCGCGAGCGTGATCGAGTCGCCCGGCTTCCACAGCCGGTCGACCCGCCAGTTCGGGTCGTTCGCTTTCGTGAACATGCGGTGTCGCCAGCCGATCGTCGGCACGGTGCCGGGCACCTCGGGGCCGACGTCGATCCCGGTCTTGCTCCCGAAGCCGAACTTGCGCGCCCACTTCTGGAGCGGCTGGCCACGGTCGGGCGGCAGCGCGTAGAACTTGTCGCCGACGCCGTAGAAGTAGGTGTCGCACGACTGGGCGAGCGCGGTCGGCAGATCCATCCCCTCGTCCACGTTCGGGTCCCAGTTGTGGAAGACGTGGTGCGCGGTGTCCTGCGGAGCCACGTAGGTTCCCGTGCAGGGGTAGAGGGCGTACGGCGTGATCAGGTGCTCCTCGAGCGCCGCGATCGCGGTGAGCGGCTTGAAGGCCGAGCCCGGCGGATAGGTGGCATCGAGGGCGCGGTCGAGGGCCGGGTAGTTCTTCGTCTGTGCCGATTTCGCCGAGCCGAGGCCCTGCGCGTCGAGCGCCTTCTGGGTGACCG
Organism: uncultured Actinomycetes bacterium; assembly: GCA_963702655.1. Classification (GTDB taxonomy): domain Bacteria; phylum Actinomycetota; class Thermoleophilia; order Gaiellales; family Gaiellaceae; genus Palsa-739. The sequence continues at coordinate 51,736 of CAVPDO010000004.1, forward strand.
GCCCCGAGAAGACGGAGGGGTTGTACGAGGGCGAGGATGCGAGCGCGAGGATGGAGCCGTTCCGCGGGTCGAGCGCGACGATGGCACCGCCGTCCGCCGCGAACTGGCCGTTGTTGCGAGCGGCCTGGATGCCGTCCTGCAGCGCGTTCTGGGCCGTCGCCTGCAGGCCGGTGTCGAGCGTCAGGCGCACCGACTGCCCCTGCTGCGGCTGGGTCGCCAGCAGCCGCGGGCTCCGCGGCCGGCCGAGCGAGTCGACACGGACACGGGCCAGGCCGGGAATCCCGCGCAGGTAGGCGTTGAAGCCGTACTCGACGCCGGTCTGGCCGATCACGTCGCCGGGCTTGAAGCCGTCCTTGCCGAGCGTCTTCAGCTCAGCCTGGGAGATCTGGCCGTCGTAGCCGAGGAGCTGAGCCGCGAGCGACCCGTGCGGGTAGCGCCGGACGTACGTCCGCGCCAGGCTCAGCCCGGGAAACGCGGCCGACCGCTCCTCGAGATAGGTGAGCATCGGCCCGGTCGCTCGCGTCCGGACGACGACCGGGTCGAGCATGTCGCCGCGGCTCCGGCGCTCCAGGATCTGGTTGGTCAGGTGGCGGACGGAGGCGCCCGTGACGTGCGCGAGGGCGCGGAGCTCGGTCACCCGGCTGGCGTGGATCTTGGGCATGCTCGACGGGAAGAGCTCGACCGACGTGACCGGTTCGTTGGTCACGAGGACGTTGCCGTGCCGGTCGAGGATCGGCCCGCGAGGAGCCTGGACGCGAATCGTGCGAATCTGGTTCGCCTGCGCCCGAGCGGTGTACTGCGACCCCGCCAGCACCTGCAGCGCCCACAGGCGCATGAAGAGAGCCGCGAAGCCGACCACGACGAGCGCGCTCAGCAGCGCCACGCGACGCGCGAGCTTCGGCGTCAGCCTGTACGGCTGGACCGAGGTCTGCTCGGTGTCCGATTCGTCCGCAGGCGCGGGCCGTGACGGCAGCCGCGCCGGCGGCCAGGGGGTGCTAGCCAAGGAGCTGAACCTCCGCCGTGAGCTCGTCGCGGGCCGCCGGTCGCAGCAGCCGCCGCACAAGCGCATAGATCGGCGCGGTGAGGATCAGGTTGAGGACGATCGCCGGGCCGAGGCTGCGGACGAGCGCTCCTGCGGGCGCGCTCTCTCCGAGCACGAAGTGCACGACGAGGAGCCCGAACTGGTAGAGGACGGTCACGACGGCGACCGAGAGGAACGGCGCGTGCGCGCGGTCGCGGCCCGTCGTCTCCCCGTAGCGGCCGATCCAGTAGCCCGCGAGCGTGAGCACGAGCGAGGTGAGACCGAGCGTGCCGAGCGAGGCGGTGTCGACGATCAGCCCCGCGAAGAAGCCGCCGACCGCGCCGGCCACGCTCCCGCGGAGCAGGGCTAGCGCTACCAGCGTGACGAGCAGGACGTCGGGCACGGCTCCGAATACGTGGATCTGCGCGAATACCGAGACCTGTACGACCGCCGCGAGGAAGAGCAGGGCGGCGGCCTTGACGCCGTCGCCGAGGGTCATCGGTGCTGCTTCTTGGGGACGAGCACCCCGACAGCGGAGACCGCGCCGAGGTTCGCGTACGGCTGCACCTGCACCTGGAGGAACGTCGCGGTGTCGGCGGCATTGACGGACGTGACCGTTCCGATCGGGATGCCGTACGGATAGAGGTCCGGATACCTCGCACTGTGCGTGCCGGCGGTGACGAGCTTGTCGCCGGCCTTGACCGTGAACCGTTTGTTGACCTGGTCGAGGATCAGGGTCCCGCCCGTCCCCGTGTGGACCAACCCGCGGACACCGGTGTGGGGGTCGAGGGCAGCGACGGCTTCGTCCGGATCGCTGAGCAGCGTCACCGTCGCCGTGTGCGGGAAGACGTTCGAGACGATCCCGACGAGGCCGACGCCGTTCACGACCGGCGAGTCGATCCGCACCCCTTCCGCAGACCCCGCATCGACCACGAGCGTGTGCGCGAACGGGCCGCCGGCCGGCGAGAGAACCGACGTGTTCACGGCGTCGTAGCCGCTCGGGAAGGTCCGGCCCTGGACGAAGTGGAGGAGCTGTGCCATGGCCGGCTCCTCCGCGGCGAGCGCAGTCCGGTGGAGGTCTTTCGCCTGGAGCGCCACGATCTCCTTCCGCAGCTCCTTGTTCTTGGCTCTCGCGTTCGCGAGACCGTCGACGTAGTCGTACGCGTCGCGGAAGGGCTGCGCGACCCGAGTCGCGGCGACCTGGAATGGACGGAGCGCGGTCGAGCCGGCACCCTGGACGTCGTGGAGGGCTCCCGCCGTCGGCGAGCGGAACGAGATCGTGATCAGCGCCAGGGCGACGACGACCAGACCGACGACGATCGCCCGGCGAATGAGCGCGCTGCGAGCCTTCGAGGGGTACGGCGTAGGCTTCGAGCGCTGAACCGACGAGGCAAGGACCGCCGCGCGCGCGCTGCGACTTGGTGGAGCCACCGCCACAGGGTACCGCGTGAGCCCGTCGGGCTCACGCGGTCTTGAAAGAACTGCGCGCACGGGAGACGCAGTCTCCCGTGCGCTCCGTACTGAGAGCACATTGGGTTGGCGTGGTTGTTGCGCTTTGTTCCGTCGCGGGCGAGCAGGCTTCGCGTGCTAGCCCGCTGGTTCGCCACACTGATTCGAACGTTTCGAGCCACCCTGCGAGCCAGGGCCGGAGGCTAAGACAGCCGCGCCAGCGGCGACTTAGCCGCAGGCCGAACCTTGCGCTCGCGCCGGCCTCCGCCGCGCGCGAGCGCACCACACCAGCCTCCCAACCCACACAACCTCAAAGCAAAAAGCACGGAGCCAACGGGAGACCGCGTCTCCCGTTGGCGCAGTCCCTTATCCCAGCGAGCGAAGCGCCAGCTTCGCGAGCTAGTACCGGCGGCCGTTGCGCGAGCGCGCTTTGTTGCTGCGGTGGATCGCCTCGAACTCCTCGAGGCTGCGGCCCGAGCCGACCGCGACGCATGTGAGCGGGCTCTCGGCGAGGTGGACGGGCATCTGGGTCTCGTGGCGCAGGCGCTCGTCGAGCCCCGTCAGGAGCGAGCCGCCGCCGGCGAGGACGATCCCGCGGTCCATGATGTCCGCCGCAAGCTCCGGCGGCGTCTTGTCGAGCGTCGACTTGATCGCCTCGATGATCTGCGTGACCGGCTCGTCGAGCGCGCGCCGGACCTCCTCGGACGTGAGGACGACGGTCTTCGGCAGGCCCGTGAGCATGTCGCGGCCGCGAACCTCGGCCTGCAGCTCCTCGCTCAGATCCCACGCGGAGCCGATCTCGAGCTTGATCTCCTCCGCCGTCTGCTGGCCGATCAGGAGCTTGTAGTCGCGCTTGATGTGGTTGATGATCGCCTCGTCCATCTCGTCGCCGCCGACGCGCAGCGACTGCGAGACGACGATTCCGCCGAGCGAGATGACGGCGACCTCGGTCGTGCCGCCGCCGATGTCCACGATCATGTTCCCGGTCGGCTCGGCGACGGGGAGCCCGGCCCCGATTGCGGCGGCCATCGGCTCCTCGATCAGGTAGGCCTGGCGGGCGCCCGCCGACAGCGTCGCCTCCTCGACCGCGCGCTTCTCGACGCCCGTGACGCCGGACGGGACGCAGACGACGACGCGCGGGTGCGCGAAGCGGTGCTGGTGCACCTTCTGGATGAAGTGACGCAGCATCTGCTCGGTGACGTCGAAGTCGGCGATCACGCCGTCCTTCAGAGGCCTGATCGCCTGGATCGTCCCCGGTGTGCGGCCGAGCATCCGTTTCGCCTCGACGCCGACCGCGTGCACCTCGCCCGAGCGCTGGTCGATGGCGACGACCGAGGGCTCGGACAGGACGATGCCGCGGCCGCGCACGTAGACGAGTGTGTTCGCCGTGCCCAGGTCCACCGCCATGTCGCGGCCACCGAAGCCGGTCAGTCCAGAGAAGAGGCCCACGCCGCGCCACTTTATCTGCAAATCGGCACAAAGCCTTGACCCTGCCGTGACGGCGCCCGGTCTACCGTCCACTCCATGAACGTGGTGACGCTGATCGGCAACCTCGCGACCGAGGTCGAGCTGCGTGAGGTCGGACCGGACAGGAAGGTCGCGACCTTCGTGCTCGCGGTCGACCGCGCGAGCCGGGACGGTGGCGCAGACTTCGTGCGCGTGTCGGCCTGGGACCGGCAGGCGGATCTGTGCGCCGAGTACCTCGGCAAAGGGCGCCGCATCGCCGTCGACGGGCGGCTGAAGTCCCGCTCGTGGGAGGACGGCGGTCAGAGGCGGAGCGCGGTCGAAGTTGTCGCCCGGCGGGTCGAGTTCCTCGGCGGCGGCCCACGACACGACCAGGAGGAGGAAGGTGGTGAGGTGATCCCGTTCGTGGCTCCGGCCGCGGTCTAGCCAGGCCATCCCTGACCCAACGAGTCGACGAACTCCCGGATCGCCGCGAGGCAGACGTCGGGCCGCTCGCCGATCAGGAGGTGGCCGCAGCCGGCGATCATCCGCAGCGGCGCGCGCAGACGGCGGGCGTACTCGATCCCGTCCTCCACGCGGACCCAGTTGTCATGCGCTCCCCAGAGGCAGAGGCACGGGCACGTGACGCGGTCGAGCTCGGCGCGCGGGTCGGAGACGAGGAGGGCGCGGCCCGCCTGGCGCATGTCGGTGTGGTGCGCCGGGCCGACGAGGAACGCCTCGGCGAGCTCGGGCTCGAGCGCGTCGGGATCCGCCACCCCCCACCAGCCGAACGCGGCCCGGCGCCCGAGTCGCGAGTGCGCCCACGCCTGCCGGTGAGGCGCGATCAGGCGCCCCGGCCGCGCGACGCCGAGCACGGCGAGCGCCGCCTGGGCGGCGCGGGTCGCCGAGCCGATGCCGGCAGCCGCAGCGAGGACGAGCCCGCGGACCGCGTCGGGACGCAACGCCGCCGCGCGCAGGCCGACGACACCGCCGAGCGAGTGGCCGACCCACACCGCGTCGCCGGCTTCCTCCGCGTCCGCGATACCGAGAACGGCTTCGGCCAGCGCGTCCACGTCGCGCACTTCGGCCAGGGGCGCCGAGTGTCCATGGCCCGGCAGATCGGGGACGAGGACGCGATGACTCGCCGCGAGCGGCGGCGCGATCGCGCGCCAGTTCTCGACCGTCCCACCGAGACCGTGCACGAGCACGAGCGGCGGGCCGCTACCTCCAACCGCGTAATGAAGCAGGGTTCCGCGCCACTCGAGCTCACGCTCCTCGAACCCGTCCAGCCGCGGCTTGCGATCCGTCACCACCGAGGCATATTCTGTGCGCAATGGATGCTTCTGCAGGGCGGGCAGAGTGATGTCCGCGAACACGACAAGCCAGGGTGCGATCTAGCCCGCCAGCGCGTTGCGCGCGGCGGGTTTTTTCGTTCCGGATAGGAGCCGACCGATGGCGAATCACCTCACGCCCGAAGAACTGTCGAAGGAACTCAAGATCGACAGGCAGGAGGTGATCCGGGTGTGCGTCGAGGAGGGGGTGCCGATCTATCACGGGAAGATCGACAAGTACCTCTTCACCATGACCCGGCAGCAGCAGGCTGCACAGCAGCCCGCAGCGTAGACCCGGGCGTCAGGCGGACTTCTTCGCCGGCGCCTTGCGACGAGATCGGGAGCCGGCCTTCGTGCCGGCTTTCCCGTCCTTGGAGCCGTCCGCCGACCGTCGGCTCTGCGCGTCCGCGACGCTCTGGCGGAGCGCTTCCATCAGGTCGATCACAGGAGCCTCGGCGACTGGTTCGGGCGCGACGATCTCCTGGCCGGCGAGCTTCGCCTCGAGCATCTGCGCCAGGTCGCGGCGGTAGTCGTTCTCGAAGTCCTCAGGCGTCCACTCGCCCGCGAGGCTAGAGATGACCTGCTCGGCAAGCTTCAGCTCGGCGTCCTGCACGTCGGTCTCGGCGACGGCCTCCTCGATCTCGTCGCGCGCGCGGACGTCCTCTGCGAAGAAGAGCGTCTCGAGCAGCAACGTGCCGGCCTTGGCGCGGATGAGACAGAGGTTCTCCTTGCCCCAGAGGACGAACTTGCCGACCGCGGCCATCCCCGAGTCCTCCATCGCGCGCAGCAGCAGGACGTACGGCTTGCGCTGCGCGTCGGCACCGGCGGGCGCGAGGTAGTAGGTGCGATCGAAGAAGACGGGGTCGACGTCCTCGAGGCGGACGAACCGGAGAATCGCGATCGACTGCGACCGAGTCAGCGCGACGGCCTCGAGGTCTGCCTCCTCGACGAGGACGTACTGGCCCTTCGCGAATTCCCAGCCCTTGACGAGCTCGTCTGGCTCGACGTCGCGCTCGTGCACCGGGCACCAGCGCTTCTGCTTGATCGGCGTGCCGCACTCGCGATGGAGCGTGCGGAACGAGACGTCCTGCCGCTGGGTCGCGAGCGCCAGGCCAACGGGAATGTTGACGAGGCCGAAGCTGATCGATCCGTTCCAGATGGTCCGCATGGAGAAATCCCGGTCTAGAAAGCGTGAGTCTAGTCGGGGACTGCCCAATTTCTCGTTTTTCATCGGCTTCCCTGCATACGATTCTTCGCATGACGACCCGTACAGCGCCCGAGCTCTGGCGTGACGCCCTGGGCAACGCGCCGGACCAGCCCGCATATCTCGAGGAGCAGGAGGACGGCTGGCGCCCCGTCCCCTGGAGTGAGGCGGCCGAGCACGTCGAGGCGCTCGCGCTCGGACTGCTCGCCCGCGGCGTACGGCACGGCGACCGTGTCGCGGTCCTCGCGCGAACCCGGCTCGAGTGGATCCTGCTCGACTGGGCCGTGATGTCGATCGGCGCCGTCGTCGTCGGCCTCTACCCCACGAGCTCCGCGAAGGAGTGCGAATACATCCTCGGCCACTGCGAAGCCGTGCTCGCCTTCACCGAGGACGAGGAGCAGACGCGGAAGCTCGTCTCGATCCGCGGCTCCCTCCCTCAGCTGCGCGAGATCATCCCGTTCGACCGGCTCGACAAGCTCGAGTCGGAAGGGCGCCTCGCGAGGCATCTGCAACCCGAGCCGGTCGCTGAGGACGACCTCGCGACGCTGATCTACACGTCCGGCACGACCGGGCCGCCGAAGGGCTGCATGCTCACGCATCGCAACCTCGTCACGGCTGCCAAGCGCGTCGTCGAAGGCATGAACGAGCCGGGCGACATCTGCCTCCTCTTCCTGCCGCTCGCCCACAGCTACGGTCGGCTCGCCCACCAGGCAGCGACGGATCGTGGAACGACCGTCGCGCTCGTGGCCGACGTCGCGCGCGTGCCGGAGGCCCTGGCGACGGTGCAGCCGACGGTCCTGCCGGCGGTGCCGCGGGTGTACGAGAAGATCCACGCGAACGCGCTCGGCGAGATCGAGCGGGCCGGTGGCCTGCGCCGCCGCATCGGGCTGTGGGCGCTCGGCGTCGGCGCCCGCACGAGCAGAGCCCGCCGCGAGGGTGCCCGCGTGAGCAGCATCCTCGAGCGGCAGCAGCGGCTCGCCGACCGGCTCGTGTTCTCGAAGGTCCGCGCGCGGCTGGGCGGCCGGCTCCGGATCGGCATCTCCGGCGCCGCGCCGCTCTCGACCGACGTGATGGAGTTCTTCCATGCGCTCGGCGTGCCGGTGATCGAGGGCTACGGCCTCACCGAGACGGCGAGCTCGGCCACCGTCAACGAGCCGGGGGACTTCCGGATCGGCACCGTCGGCCGGCCGGTCGAAGGAGCCGAGGTCCGGCTCGCCGAGGACGGCGAGATCCTGATCCGCAGCGAATCGCTCTTCACCGGCTACTACAAGGATCCGGAGGCAACCGCGGCGGCCCTGACGGACGACGGTTGGCTTCGCACCGGCGACGTCGGCGAGATGGACGGCGAGGGCTTCCTGCGGATCACCGACCGCAAGAAGGACCTCATCATCACCGCCGGCGGCAAGAACATCGCGCCGCAGAACCTCGAGAACGCGCTCAAGGCGTCGCGCTTCGTCTCGCAGGCGCTGGTCGTCGGCGACCGCCGCCCCTTCGTGACAGCGCTCGTGACGCTGGACGAGGCCGAGGTCGCCTCGAGCGACCGCGACCCGAACGAGCTCGTGCAGGAGATCGTCGACGACGTCAACCGCGACCGGACGCGCGTCGAGCAGATCAAGCGGTTCTCGATCCTCCCCCGCGACTTCTCGCAGGAGGAGGGCGAGGTGACGCCGACGCTGAAGCTACGCCGCAGGGTCATCCACGAGCACTTCGCGGACGAGATCGAGCAGCTCTACGCGGGCGGCGTCTAGCCGAGGATCCGCTTGGCGCCGTCGTACTCGGACGCGTACCAGCCGGTCAGGCTGTCGATGCTGACGACGGAGCCGGTGTGCGGCGCGTGGATGAACTTCCCGCCGCCGACGTAGATCCCGACGTGGCCGAGGCCGGCGAAGAAGACGAGGTCGCCGGGCTCGAGCTCGTTCCGCGGCACCGAGACCGAATCCGGGTAGTCCCACTGCGCGACGGTGTAGTGCGGGAGCGACACTCCGACCTGGGCGTACACGTACGCGACGAGACCCGAGCAGTCGAAGCCGCTTGGGCTCTCTCCGCCGAAGACGTAGGGGACGCCGAGGTACTGCATCGCGATGCCCACGACGCCGGCAAAGCGATCGCCCGGGATCGAGGTGCTTGCGGGCTGGCCGCCGAAGCTGAGCTTTGGAGTGGCGACCTGCGTCTGCGCGACCCTCGCTGCCTGGGCAGCTCTCCGCTGGCCCGCCCGCTGTGCCGAGATCATCTGCGCGATCTGGGACTGGACGGAGCTGTAGAGATGACGCTCTGAGGCGAGCCTTCCCTGGACCTGGTTCCGCTCCGCCGCGCGCGCGGCGACCAGTTGGTGCTGCCGGGCGGATTCAGTGCGCAGCAGCGTCCGCCGGTGCACGATCTGGTGCTGGAACGAAACCACCTCGCTGATGAGCGCTGTGTCCTGCTTCGAGAGCGAATCGGCCGTCTCGATGCGCGAGATGAGGTCGTTGAGGCTGCGGGCGCCGAGAAGGACGGCGAGTGAGGACTGCTCGTCCTGCGTGGTGTAGATCTGGACGAGCCGCTTCGCCAGCGCATGCTGCGCACGGCCGAGGTTGCCGCGGGCGACACCGAGCGCCTCGTGATTGACCCGGAGCTGGTGCTCGACGACCCGCAGCCTGTGGTTGGCCGCCTGGTAGCGGCTGTTCGCCCGCTGCGCGGCCGCGTCGAGCTGCTGCAGCTTCCCGAGGACGGCCTGCGCCTGCGCTCGCTTCGCGCCGATCGGATCGGCATGCGCGCGGGGTGCGGAGATCCCGAACACGGCTGCCAAGAGCAGGCCGGTCAGAAGTGCCGAGAGCGCAACTTGCCGCCGCAGCACGCGCAATGACGTCCTCCCGTCCGTCACAAGCGGTGCACGGTAACAAGCTTGCCGGACAGGCGTGGGGAGAACCGTCACGAAAATGCTGCAATTTGGCACAAGCTTCGGGAAGTGGACTCCGAAGCCGCGGCAGAGAGGCTGCCGTGTCCAGTACGGTCCGGCGGCATGCTCCTGGGGAGGAGATCCCGCGCCGTGCGGTTCGGCGCCCTCGTTGCCGCGCTCGCGCTCGTAGCCGCGTCGGCGGCGCTCGCAGCTCCCGGCACCGGCGGTCGCGGAGCAACGGGGCACGTCGACATCGCGACGCAAGACCTCGGCTCACGCACCCAGCAGGCGCTGCTGAGCCTCTACGCCCTCGACTCGCAGCTGCAGGCCTGGCGCGCGCGCCTCGCCTCGCTCGAGACGGCCGCGACCGCGCTGCGGGGACAACGGGCGGCCCTCAGGACCGAGCTCCGCGCAGACCGGGCCGCGCTCGCGCTCGGCGAGCACCGCCTGGCCATCGAGCTACGCATCCAGTACCAGCGGGGCAACGTCAGCTCGCTCGCCGTGGTGCTCGGAGCGAATTCGCTCAGCACGGGCCTCAATCGGCTCGACGACCTTTCGCGTGCTGCCGACCAGAGCCGGCAGATCGTCGCAGCCGCAACCGCGGCACATCTGCGCCTGCTCCACTCGCAACGCCGGCTGGCGGAGGAGGAGCGCCGGCTCGAGAACTCACTCGCCGCGGCCCGACAGGCCGAGGAGAGGCTCGCAGCGGCGGCTGCTTCTCGCACGGCATACGTCTCCTCGCTGCGCGCCCAGGAGCAGCTGCAGGCGGCGCAGGTACAGAGCGTCCAGACCCAGGCGCAGGCCGCCCAGCACAAGTCGCGGACGCTGCAGCCCCCGACGGCGTCGGCCCCGTCCGGCCGGCGGCAGCTCACCGTGAGCGCGACGTGCTACGACCTCCCGGGCCGGACCGCGACCGGGATGCCCGTCGGCCCGGGCGTCGTCGCAGTCGATCCCTCGGTGATCCCGCTCGGCACCCGGCTCGACGTCCCGGGTTACGGCAAGGGTGTCGCGGCCGACGTCGGCGGCGGGATCCAGGGCGACGTCATCGATCTCTGGATGACCCCGTCCCAGTGCGCGGCCTGGGGACGCCGCACGGTCACGATCACCATCTACTAGCGCGCGAGACCAGCAAGCTAGACTCTGGCCGCGAAAGGGGGGACTCGCGATGACAGAGCTCGTTGAAACGGCCCGGGAACGGCAGACAGAGCCGCTTCGTGTGCTGCTCGTCGACGACCACGACCTCTTTCGAACGGGACTGAGGAATCTGCTCGAGGAGCAGGGCCTCGCGATCGTCGGCGAGGCCGCGACCGGCGCCGAGGCCATCACCAACGTGGGCGAGCTCACACCGGACGTCGTCGTCATGGACCTCAACATGCCGGCGATGGGCGGCGTCGAAGCGACCCGGCACATCGCGGAGGTCTCGCCGCTCACCCGCGTCGTGATGCTCACGATCTCGGACGAGGACTCGGACGTCACCGACGCGATCCTCGCCGGCGCCTGTGGCTATCTCCTCAAGGACGCCTCCATCCAGGAGCTCGTCTCGGGCATCCGGGCAGCCGCGAGAGGCGAGGCGCTGATCTCTCCACACATCGCCGCGAAGGTGCTGCAGCGGATCCGGGCGACGAGCGCGCAGCCGGAGATCGAGGAGCTGATCCGCGCGGAGCTCTCGGAGCGCGAGATCGAGGTGCTGAAGCTGATCGCGAACGGCAAGGACAACGCCGTGATCGCCGCGGAGCTGCACATCAGCCCGAAGACCGTCAAGAACCACATCTCGAACATCCTCATGAAGCTCCAGATCGACAACCGCATCCAGGCCGCGGTGTACGCGGTCAGGAGCGGAATCGTCTAGAGCGAGCGAGACCGGCGGTCTTGCCCGCTACGGGCAAGCCGCCGCCGGGCCTGGAGATCGAGGAGGAGCGAGCGGAGCCTCACCAGCTTGTCGTCGGCCTTGTCCAGACGCTCGGAGAGCTCGGCCAGCTCGGTGGCGACGCTGTGAGCCGAGACCTCGCCCGCGTCGCGCACGACCTCGCCGAGCCGCCGCTCGATCCGTGAGCGTTCGGCCTCGAGCACCAGCGCTTCGGCGTAGCCGTCCGTCAGCGTCGACTCGATCGCGTCGAGGCTCGGCGCGTCCGATCCGTCCTCGGGCATCCGGAGCAGCTCGGTGATCTCTTCCTGCAGCGGCACCTCACGATTATCGGACCCGGGAACCCTCGCGGGAATGGGCCGCCCGGCCCATCTTCGGGGCCGGGCCGACCCATCGGACTTGACGTTTCGCGTCCTGCTTGAAGAATGGGGAAGGCCGTGCCTCTCCGTCTCGCCGCAACGACGGTGGCAGTCGTCACGTTCTTCGTCGTCCCCGCCGCGCAGGCGGGGTCTCGCGGCGCGTTCGAGCCGCAGCTCGCGCGGGCGCTGCACGCACGCCACGTGAGCCCCGCGAGGACGGGCGCGATCGTCCTCGACCTGCAGACCGGCAGCACGCTCTTCGCCCACAACGCGCGACTGCCGCTCGAGCCGGCATCGAACGAGAAGCTCGCCACGACCTACGCGGCCCTGAGCGCGCTCGGCCCCTCCTTCCGCATCGAGACCGACGTGCTCGGCGAGGGGCAGCAGAGCGGAACCCTGTGGCAGGGGAACCTCGTGCTGAAGGGATACGGGGACCCGGCGCTCTCCTTCGCCCAGCTCAAATCGCTCGCGCGGCAGGTCGCGGCGGACGGGATCAGGCAGGTACGCGGCCGGGTCATCGGCGACGAGAGCTGGTTCGACACGCGCCGTACCGGCGTCGGCTGGAAGCCAGAGTTCTATCTCCACGAGTCCCCGGCGCTCTCCGCGCTGATCGTCAACCGCGGCTGGACGGGAAGGTTCGAGACGGCGCGGCCCGCCCTGATGGCGACCCTGGCCTTCCGGCGCGACCTGCGTCAGGCGGGCGTCGGTGTGCACGGCGGAACCGCGATCGGCGTCGCCTCGGCTCAGGCCGTTTCCCTCGCAGAGGTGGAATCGGCTCCGCTCTCGGCTCTCGTTCGCCACATGGACGTCGTCAGCGACAACTTCTACGCGGAGATGCTGCTGAAGGAGGTCGGCGCCGTGCAGGGCAGCGGCGGCTCCGCGCCGGCCGGTCTCGCGGTCGAGCGGGGGCTTCTGCGCGCAGCGGGCGTGCCGCTCGACGGGGTCAGGATGGTCGACGGCTCGGGACTGTCTCTCCTCGACCGCTGGACGACGCTCGGCCTCGCCACGCTCCTGCGGACGATGTGGCAGGACGATGCACTGCGGCCCTACGTCGTCGCAGCTCTCCCGGTCGCCGGCGAGACCGGAACGCTCGAGCACCGCATGCGCAGACCGCCGGCCCACGGCCTCGTCCACGCGAAGACCGGCACGACGAGCAACGCGTCGGCGCTCTCGGGGTTCGTCGGCGACCATTACATCTTCTCGATCCTCGAGAACGGCAGCCCGGTCCGCACGCTGAGCGCCGAGGCATCCCAGAACCGGTTCGCGCAGGTCCTCGCCCGCGCGGCTGCTCCCTAGGGCTCGCCGAGGAGAGCGAGCAGGTCGCTCTCGGTGAGGATCGGCACGTCCGACTTCTGCGCCTTCGTCAGCTTCGAGGCTCCCGGCTCCTCGCCCACGACGAGGCCCGTGGTCTTCGCCGAGACCGAGTTGGTCACCTTGGCCCCCAGCGCCTCGAGCCGGGCCTGCGCGTCGTCGCGGGAGAACCGCTCGAGCGTTCCCGTGATCACGTAGGTACTGCCGGTCAGCGGTCCCTCGGGCGGCCGCTCGTCCTCTCCCGCCTCGAGGCGCAGACCGACTGCGCGCAACTCCTCCACGAGTGCCCGGTTCTGCTCGTCCGCGAACCAGTCGACGACGTCCTCGGCGCGGTCGGGGCCGAAGCCCTCGACCTCGGCGACCTCCTCGGGAGTCGCGGCCATCAGCCGGTCGACCGTGCCGAAGTGGCTCGCGAGGTTGCGCGCGAGGACCCAGCCGATCCCCGGGATGTTGAGGCCGAGGAGGACGCGCGAGAACGGCGCCTCCTTGGAGCGCTCGATCGACTCGACGGCCGCACCCGCGGAGATCTCCGCGAAGCCCTCGAGCTCCAGCAACTGCTCCTTCGTCAGGCGGTAGAGGCCGGGCAGCGACCGGACGAGTTCCCGCTCCCAGAGGATGCGGATCGTCTGCTCGCCGACGCCTTCGATGTCGGCGACCCCCGTCCAGTTGATCAGCGTCTCGAGGCCGCGCGAGGGGCAGGCGCGGTTCGGGCAGCGGTGCATCGCCTCGCCCTCGGGCTTCACGATCGCCGTGCCGCAGAGCGGGCAGTGCGTGGGCATCCGGAACTCCTTCGTCCCGCGCCGGTGCGGGCCGGCCGGCCCGACGATCTGCGGGATGACGTCGCCGGCGCGCTGGACGATCACGTCGTCGCCCTGCCGGATCCCCTTGCGGTTGACGTCCTCCTCGTTGTGCAGCGTCGCGCGGGTCACGGTGACTCCGCCCACCTGGACCGGTTCCATGATCGCCCACGGGTTGAGCGCGCCGGTGCGGCCGACGCGGATCCGGATCTCGAGCAGCCGCGTGACCGCCGTCATGGGCGCCCACTTGTAGGCGCGCGCCCAGCGCGGGCGGGAGTGCAGGACGCCGAGCCGGCGCTGCTGGTCGAGCGAGTCGACCTTGACCACGACGCCGTCGATCTCGTAGTCGAGCTCCAGCCGCCGCTGCTCCCACTCGACACACGCGGCGGCAACCTCGTCGATCGACTCGAACCGCTCGGCGTACGGGTTGGTGCGCAGGCCGTGCCCGCGCAGCCACTCGAGCATCGTCAGCTGCGTTTCGAACTCGACGCCCTGTCGCCGGCCGGCTCCGTAGACCCAGATCGAGAGCGGGCGGTCGGCCGTGATCGCGGAGTTCTTCTGGCGGAGGCTGCCCGCCGCGGCGTTGCGGGGGTTCGGCGCGAGCTTCTGGTTCGTCCCCGCGAGACGGTCGTTCAGCTCCCGGAAGCCCGAGATCGGCAGGTACACCTCGCCGCGAGCCTCGATCAGGGCCGGCGGATCGCCGTTCAGCCGCAGCGGGATCGCCTTGATCGTGCGGATGTTCGGTGAGACGTCCTCCCCCTGGACGCCGTCGCCGCGGGTCGCTCCGCGCACGAGGACGCCGTTCTCGTAGGTCAGGTTCACGGCGAGCCCGTCAATCTTCGGCTCGAGGACGTACGCGACCGGCTCATCGGTCCCCAGGCGCTTGCGGACGTCCTCGTCCCACTTCCGGAGCCCTTCCTCGGTGGTCACCTTCTCGAGCGAGCCCATCGGCTCGAGGTGCTGCACCTTCACGAACTTGTCCGAGAGCCCCCCAACGCGCCGCGTCGGCGAGTCGGGCGTCGCGAGCTTCGGCTGCTGCTCCTCGAGCGCGACGAGCTCGTCGAAGAGAGCGTCGTAGGCCGCGTCTTCCATGATCGGCTCGTCGTCGACGTGGTACGCGATGAGCGCGCGGTTGAGGACGTCGCGCAGCTCGGCGGCGCGCCTGGCTGCCGTCGTGGTCCTAGAGGAGGGCAAGCAGCTCCTCGGCGCGGTCGACCATCGCGTCGGGATCTTCCGCCTCGAGCCGGGCGCGGTCGTGGATCCGGCCCCAGGTCACGGCGACGGCGAGCATTCCGGCCGCCTTCGCCGCGCGGACGTCGAAGGGCGAGTCGCCCACGTAGGCGGTCGAGGCGGGGTCCGCTCCGAGCCGCTCGGCGCCGAGGAGAAGCGGCTCCGGGTCCGGCTTGTGCCGTTCGGTCTCGTCGCCGCCGACGATCGTCTCGAAGAGGTGGCCGAGCGGGACGTTGGCGAAGGCGAGCTCGACGGTCGCGCGGCGCTTCGCCGTGACGACGCCGAGCCGGCGTCCCTCCTCGTGCAGGCGCACCAGCACGTCCTCCATCCCGGCACAGGCTTCGAGCTCGTCGTGGAGCGGCTCGTTGTGGGCGCGGTAGACGTCCACGAGCTGCTCGACATGCTCGGGCGCGAGCGCCTCCATCTGCGCCTCGAGGCCGGGCCCGCCGACAGTCTGCATCAGCTCCTCGTCGGAGTAATCGCGACCGAGCACCTCGCGCGTCGCATGCCGCATCGAGGCGAGGATGATCGCGCCGGAGTCGACCACGGTGCCGTCGAGGTCGAAGAGAACGGTCTCGAACCGCATTCGTCGATCGTATCGGCGGGCCGAACTAGGCTCCCTCCGTTGACCGAGCCGTCCGACTTCCGCTACCTCGTCGTCCCGCACACGCACTGGGACCGCGAGTGGTACCTGCCCTTCGAGCAGTTCCGGCTGCGGCTCGGCTCGGTCGTCGACGGCGTGCTCGAGACGCTCGAGCGCGACGCGTCGTTCACGTCGTTCACGCTCGACGGGCAGGCGATCGTGCTCGAGGACTACGTCGAAGTACGGCCGGAGAACGAAGGCCGCCTGCGGGCGCTGCTGAAGGCCGGGCGCCTCGAGGTCGGCCCGTCGTACGTCCTGCCCGACGAGATCCTCGTCGGCGGCGAATCGCTCGTGCGCAATCTCCTGCTCGGCCGCCGGGTCTGCCGGCGTTTCGGCGTGGAGCCGAGCGGCGCCGGCTATCTCCCCGACAGCTTCGGCCACCCGGCGCAGCTGCCGCAGATCCTGGCCGGCTTCGGCATCCGCACGTTCCTCTTCTCGCGCGGCCTGGGCGACGAGCTGGACGACGTCGGCGTCGTCTTCCGCTGGCGGGCGGGGCCGGCAGAGGTGGTCGCCTGCCAGCTGCTTCCGCACTACGACAACTTCGCGCGTCTCACCTGGCACCACGACGCGGAGGAGCGCGTGCGGGCGATCGTCGCGCGCTTCGGCGAGCTCGTGCGCGGCGCGGGGCAGGAGGAGATATTGCTCGCGAACGGCTCCGACCACCTGCCGGTCGAGCCCGAGCTGCCGGAGATCCTCGCCGACCTCGGGCAGACGCTGGGCGCGGCGTTCCGGATCGGCCGCTACGACGAGCATGCGCCCGCGTCCGCCGGATTGCCGGTTCACGAGGGGGAGCTCGTCGGCAGCGGGCTCCAGAACGTCCTGCGCGGCGTCAACTCGGCCCGGATCTACCTCAAGCAGGCGAACGAGCGGGCCGAGCGGCGGCTGCTCTCGGTCGAGACGGCCGCCGCGCTGCGGACGCTGCGCGAGGGAGCGCCGTACCCGGCCGCCGACCTGCGGCTCGCGTGGCGCGACCTGCTCCGCAACCACCCGCACGACTCGATCTGCGGCTGCTCGTGCGACGAGGTGCACCGGGACATGCTCGTCCGCTACGAGCAGCTCGACCGGACGCTCGACTACGTCGAAAGGGAAGCGCTGGGAGTCGGCGGCGCATTCGTGAACACGCTCCCGTACCGGCGGCGGCGCCTTGTGGACGGACAGGCCTACGAGCTCGACGGCTTCTCCGGTGCGCGGCCGGAGCCGTTCCACTCCCGCGGGCCGTTGATCGACCACGACCGCATCGCGGAGCTCATCGCCTTCGAGGACGAGCCGGACGTCGGCGACCTCTACACGTTCTGTCCCGGCGGCCCGTCTCGGACGGCGAAGCTCGTCGGCAGTCGTGGAGGAGACGGGCTCGTTCTGGAGCACGAGCTGCCGGGGATCCGGATCGAGACGACTATCCGCCATCTGAGAGCGCTGCCGGACCGCTTCGAACTGACGAGCATCGTCGAGAACGAGGCCGAGGACCACCGGCTGCGCGTCCTCGTCCGCTCTGCGGAAGGCGCCGACGAGGTGCGGGCGGAGAGCCAGTTCGCGGTCGTGCGTCGTCCGCTCCGGCCGCCGCCTCCGCGCGCCGAATGGGTGGAGCCGCCGGTGCCGACGGCCCATACGCTCGGCGCCGTCGCGCTCGGCCGCCTCGTCCTGCTCACGAAGGGGCTGCCGGAGTACGAAGCCTCGGCGGAGGGGCTGCGCCTGACGCTGCTGCGCTGCGTCGGGACGATTTCGCAGCCCGGCGGAATGCGGACGCGTCCACTTGCGGCCGGGCCGGACATCCCGACGCCGGACGGCCAGTGCCGCGGCCGTCATGTCTTCGAGTACGCGCTCCGCTTCGACGGCGACGTGCTGACGAACGCCGCGCTCGTCCGGGCGAGCCAGGACTACCGCACCGACTTCCTCCGCGGCGATCCGTTCGAGCCGCCGCTCGAGCTCGGAGGCGACGCCGTCTTCTCGTGCCTGAAGCAGGCGGAGGACGGCGGCGGCCTCGTCCTGCGCGTCTTCAACCCGAACCCGCAGCCGGAGACGCTGACCCTGAGCCTCCCCGCCCGGCGCATCCGCCTCGACGAAGACGAAGAGGTCGACGGCGGCCTGGAGCTCGCGGCCGGCGAGATCGCGACGTTCCTAGTACGCGACTGAGACGAGGTACAGGCCCCACGGCGGGGCGGTGACCCCGGCCTCGGAGCGGGCTCGACCGCCGAGCAGCAGCGGGATCGAGTCCGGCGTCTCGACCATCGTTCCGACGAGGCTGCGCACCATGTGGCGGAGGTAGCTGCCGGCCTCGATCTCGAAGTCGAGGTGGTCGCCGCGGCGGATCCAATCCGCCCGCACCACGCTGCGGACGAACACCGAGTGATACGTCTGCGACGGCGTGAAGGCCCGGAAGTCGTGCTCTCCGACCAGGGCGGCGGCCGCGGCGGCGAGGGTGTCCTCGTCGAGCGGCTGCGGAAGCCACCAGCTGCGGCGCAGCTCGAAGGGTGACGACTTCGAGCGCGTGAAGAGCCGGTAGCGATAGCTGCGCGAGCGCGCCGAGTGGCGGGCGTGGAAGCCCGGCGGCGCCTCGGCGGCAGAAAGCACGCTCACCTCGTCCGGCAGGCGGGAGTTCAGCGCGGCCGCAGCCCGGTCCGGCGGCGGTCCGCCCTCCACGTCCGCCGAGACGACCTGGCCGAGCGCGTGGACGCCCGTGTCAGTGCGACCCGCGACGGCGAGGTTCTCCACCGAGGCGAACGTCTCGGCGAGCGCCTGCCGCACAGAGGCCTCCACGGTCGGCAGGCCGGGCTGCGCCGCCCAGCCGCGAAACGGCGTGCCGTCGTACTCGAGCGTCAGGATGAGGCGCACGTCAGGCCATCCTGACCCTGTTTGTCAGGCGTGCCTTATGCTCTACTAACTTGCACATGCCTTGATATACTCTATTCGGTGAGCGACGAGCAGACCTTCCTTCTGCAGAAAGTCCAGCCGGCGATGGTCGGGCTCATCGACGGCTCGCTCTCGACGCTCGCCCCGATCTTCGCAGTCGTCCTCGCGTCACACGACACGCGCTATGCCTTCATCGCCGGCCTGGCCACGTCGATCGGCGCGGCGATCAGCATGGGCTTCTCGGAGGCCCTTTCCGACACGGGCGAGATCACGGGCCGCGGGACCCCCTGGAGCCGCGGGTTGATCACGGGCGGCGGCACCTTCCTCGGCGGCATCCTCCACTCGCTGCCGTTCCTCATACCCCGCTACGAGGTCGCGCTCCTGTTCGCGGTCGCCGTGGTGGCGTTCGAGTTGCTGATGCTCGCGTACCTCCGCTACCGCTTCTTCCAGGACACGTTCGTCCGCGCCCTCAGCATCGTCACCTTCGCCGGCGTCCTCATCGCCGCGATCAGCGCGGGTCTGGGCAGCCTGCTCGGCAGCCCGATCTCCTGACCGAGCCCGCTAGGGCTCGAAATCGACCAGCTCGAGGTAGACCATCTCCGCCGCGTCGCCGGCCCGGTGGCCGAGCTTGACGATGCGGGAGTAGCCGCCCGGCCGGTCGGCCATCCGCGGCCCGACGTCGGCGAACAGCTTGTGCACCACCTCCTGCGAGCGGAGCACCGAGAGCGCCTGCCGGCGCGCGTGCAGATCGCCGCGCCGGCCCAGCGTGATCATCTGCTCGGCGAACGGCTTCACGGCCTTCGCCTTCGCCTCGGTCGTCCGGATCCGGCCGTGCTCGAGGAGCGAGCACGTGAGGTTGGCGTAGAGGGCCCGGCGGTGCGCCGAGTCGCGGCCGAGCTTTTCCCTGTGCGGGCGTGGCGCATCGCGGCGTCCTACTCGTAGCCGCCTGAGCCGTTCTCGCCGCGAAGGTGGAGACCGTGCTGCGCGAGCGTCTCGCGCACCTCCTCGATCGACTTCTTGCCGAAGTTCGGGATCGCGGCCAGCTCCTGCTCGCTCTTCATCACGAGGTCGCCGATCGTCTCGATCCCGACCCGCTTGAGGCAGTTGTACGAGCGGACGCCGAGCTCGAGCTCCTCGATCGGGAAGTTCTCCATCCCGTGCGCGAGCGCCGCCTCGGGCGTGACGCCGCCGCCGTCGACGGGCGCGGCCTCCCCGAAGCCCTCGATGCGGTCGAGGTCGGTGAAGATCGCAAGCTGCCGAATCAGGATCTCGGCCGCCTCGGCGAGCGCGTCCTTCGGCTCGACCGAGCCGTCGGTCGTGATGTCGAGCGTGAGCTTGTCGTAGTCGGTGCGCTGCCCGACGCGGGCGGCCTCGACCTGGTACGCCACGCGGCGCACCGGCGAGAAGATCGAGTCCATCGGGATGACCCCGATCGTGTGCTGCGGCCCGCGGTTGAGCTCGGCCGGCGAGTAGCCGCGGCCGCGGCCGATCGTCAGCGTGATCTCCAACCGGCCCTTGTCGGACAGGTTCGCGATCTCGAGCTCGGGATTGAGGATCTCGAGGTCGGCGGGCGCCTCGATGTCGGCCGCCGTGACCGAGCCCGGGCCTCTCTTCGCGATGTGCACCTCGATCTCGGGCGACTCGCCGTGCAGCCGCGCGATGAGGTTCTTGAGGTTGAGGATGATGTCCGTGACGTCCTCGCGGACGCCCGGCAGGGTGGTGAACTCGTGCGCGGTGCCCTCGACCTTGACCGAGGTCACAGCGGCGCCCTCCAGCGAGGAGAGCAGCACGCGCCGCAGCGAGTTGCCGAACGTGTGACCGAAGCCACGGTCGAGCGGCTCGATCGCAAAGACCCCACGGTGGTCGTCGGCGTCCTCGTTGACGATCTTCGGGATCTGAAAGTCCATTTCACGTGTCGCCAAAAGAATTCCCTCTTTTCCGTTACTTCGAGTAGAGCTCGACGATCAGCTGCTCCTGCACCGGCGTGTCGATCTCGGCACGCTCGGGCTGCTTCAGAACCTTGCCGGTGAGCCCGTCGTGGTCGGCCTGGAGCCACGGCGCGACGGTCGAGACGAGATCGGTCGCGTCGCGGATCACCTGCTGCGCCGAGGAGCTCGGCGGAACAGTGACGACGTCGTCGGGGCGCACCTGGTAGCTCGGGATGTTGACCCGCCGCCCGTTGACGTGGAAGTGGCCGTGGCGGACGAGCTGCCTGGCCTGGGCGCGCGACGCGGCGAAGCCGAGGCGGTAGACGACGTTGTCGAGCCGGGTCTCCAGCATCCGCAACAGCTCCTCGCCGGTCACGCCGGAACGCTTGGACGCCTTCTCGTAATAGGTGCGGAACTGCTTCTCGAGCAGGCCGTAGTAGCGCCGCGCCTTCTGCTTCTCGCGCAGCTGCAGCAGATACTCGCTCTGCTTGATGCGGCCGCGGCCGTGCTCGCCCGGCGGATACGACCGGCGCTCGATCGCGCACTTCTCCGTCAAGCACCGCTCGCCCTTGAGGAACAGCTTCATCCCCTCGCGGCGGCAGATGCGGCACTTCGGCCCTAGGTCGCGGGCCATGTCAGACCCTCCGCCGCTTCCGCGGCCGGACGCCGTTGTGCGCCTGCGGCGTCACGTCCTTGACCGACAGGATCTCGAGGCCCGCCGCCTGGAGCGAGCGGATCGCCGTCTCGCGGCCCGAGCCCGGCCCCTTGACGAAGACCTCGACCTTCTGCAGTCCGTGCTCCATGCCCTTCCGCGCCGCGGCGTCGGCCGTGACCTGTGCGGCGAACGGCGTCGACTTGCGGGAGCCCTTGAAGCCTGCCGAGCCGGCCGACTCCCACGCGATGACGTTCCCCTCGCGGTCGGTGAGCGCGACGATCGTGTTGTTGAAGCTCGTCTTGATGTGCGCCTGGCCGATCGCGATGTTCTTGCGGACGCGGCGACGCGTGCGGCCGCGCGTGGCCGCTGCACGGCGGGGAGGTGCCACGCTACTTCGCCGCCTTCTTGCCGCGTCCGACGGTCTTCTTGGGGCCCTTGCGGCTGCGCGCGTTCGTCTTCGTCCGCTGCCCGTTCGCCGGCAGGCCGCGCCGGTGGCGGATGCCGCGGTACGCGCCGATCTCGGAGAGCCGCTTGATCGCCTGCTGCCGCTCGCGGCGCAGGTCACCCTCGACCTCGAGGTTCGAGTCGATGTAGTTGCGGAGCTTCGTGACCTCTTCGTCGGTGAGGTCCTTGACCTTCGTGTCCGGGCTGAGGCCGAGCTCGGCGGCGACCTTACGCGCTGTCGGCTGGCCGATCCCGTAGATGTACGTCAGCCCGATCTCGAGCCGCTTCTGGTTTGGAAGGTTCACTCCCGCGATGCGTGCCACTGCGCTAGCCCTGCCTTTGCTTGTGCCGGGGGTTGGAGCAGATGACCATGGTCGTACCGTGCCGCTTGATCACGCGGCAGCGCTCGCACATGGGCTTGACGGACGGACGGACTTTCATCTCAGCGGTGCCTGTAGGTGATCCGACCGCGGTTGAGGTCGTAGGGGCTCAGCTCGACCTTGACCTTGTCCCCCGGGAGGATTCGAATGTAGTGCTTCCGCATCTTCCCGGAGATGGTGGCGAGAACGGTGTGGCCACCCTCGTCGAGCTGCACCCGGAACATCGTGCTCGGGAGCGCTTCGACGACCTCGCCTTCAACCTCGATCTTCTCTTCCTTGGTAGGCAAATTCCCTTCAGCGAATAGGGGTCTCAGACGCGCACACGCGCGCGGCAGAGCCGCGCGCGAAGGGGATCATCGTAGCAAAGCGGCTTTTGCTGCCGTCAGGACCCTCGGGCCCTCCGCCGTGACCGCGACGGTGTGCTCGAAGTGGGCCGCGAGGGACTCGTCGACCGAGGAGATCGACCACTCGTCGGCGTGGACGTAGACGTCGGGCTCGCCGGCCGTGATCATCGGCTCGATCGCGAGGGTCATCCCTTCCTGGAGCAACGGCCCGCGGCCCGGAGGCCCCCAGTTCTTGATCTGCGGGTCCTCGTGGTACGAGCGGCCGACGCCGTGCCCGACGAGGCTGCGTACGACCGAGAAGCCCGCGCCCTCGACGACGACCTGGACGGCGTGGGAGATGTCGGAGAGATGGTTGCCGACTCGGGCCTGGGCGATGCCGGCGACGAGAGCCTCGCGGCAGACGTCGAGGAGCCGCTGCGCCTCCGGCGAGATCTCGCCGACCGGCAAGGTCACCGCGCTGTCGGCGATGAGACCGTCCAGCGTGACGCCGAGATCGAGCGAGATCAGGTCGCCTTCGCGGGCGCGGTACGCGTCGGGGATCCCGTGCACGACCATCGCGTTCGGTGAGATGCAGAGCGCGGCGGGGAACCCCTTGTAGCCCTTCGAGGTCGGCTGCCCGCCGCCGGCGACGATGTGCTCGTCGGCGATGCGGTCGAGCTCGCGCATCTCGACACCCGGCTCGAGCCGCTCGGCCACCAGCGCGAGCGTCTCGGCGAGCAGCGCGCCGGCGCGCGCCATCCCCTCGATCTCGGCCTCGGACTTGCGGACGATCACGCTTCCACCTTGGAGTGCCGCTGGATCTCGTCGAGCGCCTGCTCGATCTCGTGGAAGACCTCGTCGACGGTGCGGTCGGCGTGGATGCCGACGACGTTCGCCTGGTGCGAGCGGTAGTAGTCGACGAGCGGCGCCGTCTCGCGCTCGTAGAGCTCGAGCCGTCGCCGGATCGCGTCCGGCGTGTCGTCGGACCGGTTCTCCTCGGCCGCGCGGCGAAGCATCCGCTGCAGCAGCACGTCGTGATCGGGCGCCTGGAAGTCGAGCACGCCGTCGACCTTGCGTCCGAGCTCACGGAGGAGCTCGTCGAGCGCCTCCGCCTGCGGCATCGTGCGAGGGAAGCCGTCGAGGACGAAGCCGCCGACCGTATCGCCGCGTGAGAGCCGGTCGCGGATCAGGCGGATCATCAGCTCGTCCGAGACGAGGTCGCCGCGGTCGTAGACCACCTTCAGCTCCTGCCCGAGCTCGGTCGGCAGCTCCTTCATCTCGCGGATCATGTCTCCCGTCGCGACGTGCGGAATCCCGTACATCGCCTTGATCCGCTGCGCCTGCGTCCCTTTCCCCGAGCCCTGCGGGCCGAGAACGAGGATGTTCAGCGTAAGAACCCTTCGTAGTGGCGCATGACCATCTGCGACTCCATCTGCCGCATGGTCTGGAGCGCGACGCCGACGACGATGAGGACCGAGGTGCCGCCGAGGGCACGATACGTCGCCTGCGAGAAATGGAAGTGCGAGATGAAGACCGACGGCGCGACGGCGACTGCCGCGAGGAACAGCGCGCCCGGGAAGGTGAGCCGGTTCAGGACGCGGTCGAAGTACGCCGCGGTCGGCGGCCCCGGCCGGATGCCCGGGATGTAGCCGTTGTACTTGCGCAGGTTGTCGGCCTGCTCGACCGGATTGAACACGACCGAGGTATAGAAGTAGGTCATCATGATGATCAGGATCGCCTCGACGAGCAGGTACTTCCAGCTCGTGAAGCCGAAGTTGGTCGAGATCCAGTTGCTCCAGGAGACCTGGAAGCTGCCGATCGTCTGCGGGACGGCGAGGATCGCCGCGGCGAAGATGATCGGGATGACGCCGGCCATCACGATGCTGAGCGGCATGTAGGTCGCGCCGCCGGTCGTCTGCCGGTTGCCGAGCTGGCGCCGCGCGTACTGGATCGGGATCCGCCGCTGTCCCTCCATCACGAACACGACCGAGACGACGATCCCGAGCGCGACGAGCGGGAAGAAGAGGCGCGCCGTCGTTCCGCCGTTGATCCAGCCGCTGATCCCCGCCGGGGCATACGCGAGGATCGAGGCGAAGATGATGATCGAGATCCCGTTGCCGATGCCGCGCTTCGTGATCTGCTCGCCGATCCACATCAGCATCGTCGTGCCGCCCGTGAGCGTGAGGATGATGATCAGCAGCCGCCCGCTGTTGACGTTCTGCAGGACGTTGGACTGCTTGAACAGGAACGCGTAGCCGGTCGACTGTGCGGCGGCGAGAACGACGGTGAGGTAGCGGGTGTACTGCGTGATCTTCGCGTAGCCCGCCTCGCCCTCTTTCTGCAGCCGCTCGAGCGACGGGACGACGACCGCCATCACCTGGAAGATGATCGACGCCGTGACATACGGCATGATCCCGAGCGCGAAGAGCGAGAAGCGCGACAGCGCCGAGCCGGAGAAGAGGTTCAGGAGCTGGAAGACACCACCGCTGCCGGCGCCGTGGCCGAAGAACGACTTCAACGCCGCCTGGTCGACTCCCGGGGCGGGGATCCACGAGCCGAGCCGGTAGACGGCGAGCATGGCGGCCGTGAAGAGCAGGCGGCGGCGCAGCTCGGGTACACGCCACACGTTGGCGAGCCAGGACATCTAGTCCTCGGTTCCTTCCGGCTCCTCCGAGGCTGCAGCCTCGTTCTCCGCGGTCGCCTCGGGCTGCTCGTCTGCCGCGGCCTCGCCGGACTCTTCGGCGGCGACGGGCTTCGCCTTGCGGTGCCGCACCTTCTTCACCTTCGGCTCGCGCAGGAGCTCGACAGTGCCGCCTGCTCCCTCGATCTTCTCGCGGGCGGAGCCCGAGATCGCGTGGACGCGGACGGTGAGCTTCTTCGTCACCTCCCCGACGCCGAGCAGCTTCACGTCGGTGCGCGTGTTCTTGATCAGGCGCTTCTCGACGAGCGTCTCGGGCGTCACCTCGTCGCCGGTGTCGAACCGGTCGAGGTCGCGGACATTGACGGGCTGCGTGTAGGTGCGGAACGGCCCGATCGGCATCGCGTCCTTCGAGGTCGCGCCGCGCAGCTTGCCGAGCCGCATGTAGATGTTCGTCTGGCCGCCCTCGAATCCCGCCCGCATCTTGTGCGAGCCCGAGCGCGACTTCTGACCCTTGATGCCACGGCCCGAGTAGCGGCCCTTGCCGGAGCCGAGGCCGCGTCCCACGCGCTTCCGGTCCTCGCGCGGCTGCGCCGGAGCAAGGTTGGAGAGATTCAGCTGCTTCCGATTCTGGCTCTCTTGGGGCATTAGGCTCAGGCGCTCTCGATCTTCACGAGGTGGCGGACCTTGCGGAGCATGCCGGCGAGCACCGGGGACTCCTCGTGCTCGGCGCTGCGGCCGATGCGGCCGAGCCCGAGCGCACGCAGGGTACCCCGGTGCCGCTCGGACTGCCCGATCTGGGACCGGACCTGCGTGATCAAGAGCTTCGCCACTAGGACTCGTCCTTCTTCCTACGCAGGGTACGGCGCTTCGGCTTGTCCGCGGACTGCTCCGGCTCCGCGGGAGCGTCTGCCGCAGGCTCGGCGCCGTCGGCCGGCTCTTCGGCCTCGGCGACAGGCTCCTCGGCGGGTGCCTCCTCGGCGGACGGCTCCTCGGTCACAGCCGGCTGCTCCTCGACGACCTCGGCGGCGAGTGCGGCCTCCTCGACGGGAGCCTCTTCTTCGACGGGCCGCTTGGCCGGCAACGGCAGCACCTCGCTGATGCGCTTGCCGCGGATCCTGGCCACGTCCTCGGGCCGCCGGAGGTCCTGCAGCGCCGCGACCGTGGCCTTCGCCATGTTGATCGGATTCGTCGTGCCGAGGCTCTTCGCGAGCACGTTGCGGACGCCGCCGAGCTCGAGCACCGCGCGCACGCCGCCGCCGGCGATGACGCCGGTCCCCTCGGAGGCCGGGCGCAGGAGCACCCTGGCCGCGTCGAACCGGCCGAGCACCTCGTGCGTGATCGTCGTGCCG
The DNA here is from genome assembly GCA_963702655.1 of uncultured Actinomycetes bacterium. Taxonomy (GTDB): domain Bacteria; phylum Actinomycetota; class Thermoleophilia; order Gaiellales; family Gaiellaceae; genus Palsa-739. The sequence goes on from CAVPDO010000004.1 coordinate 77,830, forward strand.
TGCTTCGGGATGGTGAAGAGATTCTTCTTCGCGTCCTCCACGGCCTTCGTGATGGCGAGCGGCACCTCCCGCGCCTTGCCGTAGCCGACGCCGACGCGGTCGACCTCGTCGCCCACGACGACGAGCGCCGTGAACGAGAAGCGCCGGCCGCCCTTGACGACCTTCGCCACGCGGTTGATCTCGACGACGCGCTCCTTGAGCTCGCGCGTCTCGGTGTATTCGGTCGTGCTCAAAACTCGAGTCCTCCTTCGCGCGCGCCATCGGCGAGCGCCTTCACACGTCCGTGGTAGAGGTAGCCGCCGCGGTCGAACACGCACGTGTCCACGCCGGCCTTCTTCGCCGCCGCGGCAAGCGCCTTCCCGACCGCCTCGGCCTGCGCCGTCTTGTCACCCTTGAACGACTTCGCAAGCCCGAGATGCGACGCAGATGCAAGCGTCTTGCCGGTGTCGTCGTCGACCAGCTGCGCTTCGATGCCGCGGTTGGAGCGGAAGACGACGAGGCGCGGCCGCTCGACGTTGCCGTGCACCTTCGCGCGCACGCGGCGATGGCGCCGCAGACGGGCCTCTCTGACGGTGAGGCTAGGCACGCTTGCCGACCTTCCTGCGGACGTACTCGCCTTCGTAGCGGATGCCCTTGCCCTTGTAGGGCTCGGGCGGGCGCACCTTCCGAACCTCGGCGGCCGTCTGGCCGACCATCTGCTTGTCCGTTCCCTTGACGAGGACCTCCGTCGGCGTCGGCACCTCGAAGCTGATGCCGGTGCGCGGCTTGATCGTGACGGTGTGCGAGTAGCCGACGCTGAGCTCGAGGTCGACGCCCTTGAGCGCTGCGCGGTAGCCGACGCCCTGGATCTCGAGCTTCTTCTCGAAGCCCTGCGTCACGCCCTGGACCATGTTCGCCACGAGCGTCCGCGTCAGGCCGTGCAGCGCGCGATCCTCGCCGCGCTCGGTCGGCCGCTTCACCGTGACGACACCGTCGGCCTGCTCGATCTTCATCCGTGCCGGAACCTGCTGCTGCAGCGTGCCGAGCGGGCCGGCGACCGCCACGCGGGCAGGCTCGATCGTGACGGTGACACCGTCGGGGACCGGGATGGGTGCGTTGCCGATTCTGCTCACTGTCGTAAAAGCTGCATTGCGTTACCAGATGAAGGCCACGACTTCGCCGCCGATGCCGCGCTCCTGTGCGGTGCGGTTCGTGACGAGTCCGGACGAGGTCGAGAGGATCGCGACGCCCATCCCGCCGAGCACGCGTGGAAGACGGTCCTTCCTCGCGTAGACCCTGCGGCCCGGCTTGGACACGCGCTTCAGGCCGGAGATGACCCGCTCGCGGTTGCGGCCGAACTTGAGGTCGACGACCAGGGTATCGAAGGATTCGCCCTTCTCCACGTGATAGTCGCGGATGTATCCCTCCTCCTTGAGGAGGCGGGCGATCTCGACCTTCATCCGCGAGCTCGGCATGGTGGCGTGCTCGTGCAGCGCCTTGTTGGCGTTGCGGATGCGGGTCAGCATGTCTGCGATCGGATCGGTAAGCACCGTTCTCTCCTACCAGCTCGACTTCGTCATGCCGGGAATCGCGCCCTGGTGTGCGAGCTCGCGGAGGCAGATCCGGCAAAGGCCGAACTTGCGGTAGACCGCACGCGGGCGGCCGCACCGGTTGCAGCGCGTGTAGTTGCGCACCTTGAACTTCTGGGGTCGCCGCTGTTTCACGACGAGGGACGTCTTGGCCATTACTGCTCTCTCCTGTCGCCGTCCGCGAAGGGCAGGCCGAGGGCCCGCAGCAGCGCGAGGGCTTGCTCGTCGGTCGCGGCGCTCGTCGTGATCGTCACGTCGAGCCCACGGACCTGCTGGATGTCGTCGTAGTTGATCTCGGGGAAGATGAGCTGCTCGCGGATGCCGAGCGAGAAGTTGCCGCGGCCGTCCATCGAGCGGGGGTTGAGGCCGCGGAAGTCGCGGATCCGGGGCAGCGCGATCGAGACGAGCCGGTCGAGGAACTCGTACATCCGCGCGCCGCGCAGCGTCACGCGCGCGCCGACGGCCATTCCTTCGCGCAGCTTGAACTGCGCGATCGACTTGCGGGCGCGCCGGATCTGGGCGCGCTGGCCGGCGATCGTCGTCAGTTCCTCGAGCGCGGAGTCGAGCAGCTTCGACTCGGTCTTCGCCTCGCCGACGCCCATGTTCAGCGTGATCTTCTCGAGGCGCGGCGCCTGCATGATCGAGTCGAGTCCGAGCTCCTCCATGAGGCGCGGCCGGATCTCGTTCTCGTACTGCTCCTTCAGGCGCGGCGTGTACGTGTCGGCTACGGCGCTCATGACCGGTCGATCTCCTCGCCGCACTTCTTGCAGACGCGGACGCGGACTTTCTTGTCCCGGACCGTCTTCTCGATCGTCCCGACGCGGGTCGGCTTGCCGCAGACCGGGCAGACGACCATCACGTTTGAGACGGGCAGCGCTGCGGCCAGCTCGACGATCCCGCCCGGGGACATGCCGCCGCCGCCCATGCCCATGGTGTTCTGGATCGGCCGCGGGCGGCGATGCCGCTTGACGACGTTGATGTTCTCGACGACGACGCGCCCCTGCTTGGGGAGCGCTTCGATCACGCGCCCCTCCTTGCCCGCGTCCTTGCCGCGGAGCACGTGCACGACGTCGCCCTTTCTCACTTTCATGGTCTGAGCCACGGTCAGAGCACCTCCGGAGCAAGGCTGACGATCTTCATGAAGTTCTTCTCGCGCAACTCGCGCGCAACGGGCCCGAAGATGCGGGTGCCGCGCGGGTTCCGCTGCTGGTCGATGATCACCGCGGCGTTCTCGTCGAAGGCGATCGTGGTGCCGTCGTCGCGGCCGAACGGCTTCTTCGTCCGCACGACCACCGCGCGCACGACCTCGCCCTTCTTGACGGCGCCCTGCGGGGTCGCAGTCTTGACGGTGCCGACGATGATGTCGCCCACCCGCGCGTAGCGGCGATGGTGGCCGCCGACCACGCGGATGCAGAGGATCTCGCGGGCGCCGGTGTTGTCGGCGATTCTCAGGCGGGATTCCTGCTGGATCACTTGGCCGCCTCTACCACTTCCGCGAGGCGCCAGCGCTTCGTCTTCGACAGCGGCCGCGTCTCGACGATGCGGACGACGTCGCCGACGTTCGCGGCGTTCTGCTCGTCGTGCGCGTGGAACTTCACGGTCCGCCGGATGACCTTCTTGTAGCGCTGGTGCGAGGTGATCACGTCGACCTTGACGACGATCGTCTTGTCCATCGCGCTTGAGACGACGACGCCGCGCCGCTCCTGGCGCCGGCCGCGGTCGTGCTCGGGCTTCGGCTCGCGGACGATCGGCTTGCGCTCGGCGCTCGGTGCCGCCCGGCGGCGCGTCTTCTGCGGGCGCAGGCGGCGCGGGAGCCGCTTGCCCTTCTTCTTCGGCTCGGACTGGGGCGCAGGCGCGGCTGCCTCTGCCGGAGCCTCCTCGGCGACGGGCTCTTCGACCTCGGGCTCGGCTTCGGCGGCGGGCTCTTCGACCTCGGGCTCTGCCTCGGCGGCAGGCTCGGGCTCCGCCGCTTCGGCGGCGGGCTCCGCCTCCTCGACACCAGCCTCGGGCTCCTCGGCCGGAGCCTCGTCCACCGGCTCCTCCGGCGCGGCCGGAGTCTCCTCGATCTGCTCGTCGTTCTGCTCGTTCTCACTCATGAAACGCTCTTCGCCTTTTCTGCTTCACGCTCGTTGACCACGGTCAGGATCCGCGCAATCTCGCGCTTGGCGAGCTTCAAGCGCGCGGAGTTCTCGAGTGCGCCGGTGACCGACTGGAAGCGGAGGTTGAACAGCTCCTGCCGCCGCTCCGCGAGCCGGTCCCCGAGCTCGTCGTCGGTCAGATCACGCAGTTCCGATGCCCTCGTCAAAAGAGCTCTTCCTCTCTCTTCACGACCTTCGTCTTCACGGCGAGCTTCTGGCCGGCCAGGCGGAGCGCCTCTTTCGCGAGCGGCTCCGGCACGCCGGCGAGCTCGAACATCACGCGCCCGGGCTTGATCACGCAGACCCAGCCCTCGGGCGAACCCTTGCCCGAGCCCATGCGCGTCTCGGCCGGCTTCTTCGTGACGCTCTTGTCGGGGAAGACGTTGATCCAGACCTTGCCGCCGCGCTTGATCTTGCGCGTCATCGCGATCCGGGCTGCCTCGATCTGGCGATTCGTGATCCAGCCGGCGTCGAGCGCCTTGAGCCCGTAGTCGCCGTACTGGACGACCGTCTGCCCGCTGGAGTAGCCGGCGCGACGGCCGCGATGCACCTTGCGGTACTTGGTCTTCTTCGGCATCAACATCAGGCGTCACCCCCCGGCGCGTCGGCCTTCGGCTTCCGCGTGCGCTTGGGCTTCGCCTCGGCGGCAGGCTCAGCCGCTTCAGCGGCCTCGGGAGCCGCGGCCGGAGCCGGCGTCTCCGCGACGGTCTCGGGTGCCGGCGTCTCGACGACTGGATCGGGTGTGGGAGTCTCGGTTTCGGTCGGCTCGACCTTCGGAGTCTCCTGGCGCGGCGGCTCGACGCGCTGCTCGCGCCGCGGCCGTCCGCCGCCTCCGCCGGGGCCGCGTCCCCTACCGCGACCGGGACCGCCGGGCCCACCGCCCGGACCGCGCCGCCGCTGCCGCACCGGGCCGAGGCCCTCGCGGTCCTGTCCGCTGCGGCGGCCGCTCTCGCGGGAGGCGCCCAGACCCTCGAGCGCTCCGCCGCGGCGACGTCGCGTGTCCTGGTCTCCCAGCCGCGTGTCGCCGCTGTCGAAGCCCTCGGGCATGATCTCGCCCTTGTTGATCCAGACCTTGACGCCGATCCGGCCGGCCGTCGTCTTCGCCTCGACGAAGCCGTAGTCGATGTCCGCGCGGATCGTGTGCAGCGGAACGCGTCCCTCGCTGTACATCTCGCGCCGGCTCATCTCGCCGCCGCCGAGGCGGCCGGAGCACTGGATCTTCACACCGGCTGCGCCGGAGCGGATCGCGGACGCGAGCGCGCGCTTCATCGCGCGGCGGAAGGCGACGCGGTTCGAGAGCTGCTCTGCGATCGACTGCGCGACGAGCTTGGCGTCGAGCTCCGGCCGCTTGATCTCGTTGATGTTGATGTGGACGTTCTTCTGCGTCAGCGCATGCAGGTCGCGCCGCAGCGCGTCGACCTCGACACCGGACTTGCCGATCACGATGCCCGGCCGCGCCGTGTAGATGTCGACCGTGATCCGCTGCTTGTCCTTGCGGATCAGGATGTCGGACAGGCCCGCGTGCGCAAGCTTGTTGTAGATGTGCTCGCGGATGCGAACGTCCTCGAGGATGTAGTCCGCGAACTCCTTCTTACCGGTGTACCAGTTGGACTTCCAGTCGTGGATCACGCCCACGCGAAGCCCTCCCGGATGGATTTTCTGGCCCACTAGTCCTCGGTCTCCTCTGTTGTCGAAGCCTCGGCTTCGTCGTCTGCAGGCTCTTCCGCCTCTTCGGGCTCCTCGGCCGCCTCGGGCTCGACGGCCTCCGGCTCCTCGGTCGTCTCTTCCTCGACGGCTTCCGGCTCCTCGATCGGCTCCGGCTCGGGCGCCGCCATCGCCGGCACGGACGGTGCGGCCGAGGTCGCCGCGCCCTGTGCGAGCTCGATCGTGATGTGGCACGTCCGCTTGCGGATGCGCGCGACACGGCCGCGGGCGCGGGCGCGCCAGCGCTTCAGCGTCGGCCCCTCGTCCGCGTAGGCCGCGACGACGACGAGGTCGTCGCCCAGCCAGTGCAGACCGGGGCGCGACTCGGCGTTGGCGACGGCCGAGCGCAGCACCTTCTCCACGTCCTTGGCGACGGCCCGGTTCGAGAAAGCGAGGATCGTGCGCGCCTCCGGCACCGAGCGGCCGCGGATGAGGTCGGTGACGAGCCGCGCCTTCCGCGCGCTCGAGTGCACCCAGCGCGCCTGCGCGCGGACCGTCTCGCGCTCCTCCAGGACCGCTGCCATCAGCGCTTCACCTTCGCCGTGCGATCGCCGGCGTGGCCGCGGAAGGTGCGCGTCGGCGCGAACTCGCCGAGCTTGTGCCCGACCATCTGCTCGGAGATGAAGACCGGCACGTGCTTGCGGCCGTCGTGGACCGCGATCGTGTGCCCGACCATCTCGGGGAAGATCGTCGAGGCGCGCGACCACGTGCGGACCATGTTCTTGTTGCCCGACTCGTTCATCGCCTCGATCCGGCTCATCAGCCGCTCTTCCACGAACGGCCCCTTCTTCGACGACCTGCTCACTAGCGGCGGCCCTCCTTGCCGCGGCGACGGCCGCGGACGATCAGCTTGTTCGATTCCTTGTGTTTGCGGCGCGTGCGCTTGCCGAGGGTCGGTACGCCCCACGGCGTAACCGGATGGCGGCCGCCCTTCGACTTGCCCTCGCCGCCGCCGTGCGGGTGGTCGACGGGGTTCATCGCGGAGCCGCGCACCGTCGGCCGCTTCCCGCGCCAGCGGCTGCGGCCGGCCTTGCCGCCCGTGATGTTCTGGTGGTCGAGGTTCCCGACCTGGCCGATCGTGGCCCGGCACGTGAGCGGCACGCGCCGCATCTCACCGGACGGCAGGCGCAGCACGGCGAAGGCGCCGTCCTTCGCCACGAGCTGGATGCCCGAGCCGGCCGAGCGCGCCATCTTCGCGCCCTGGCCCGGCTTGAGCTCGACGTTGTGGACGAGCGTGCCCGTCGGGATGTTCTCGAGCGGCAGCGCGTTGCCGACGCGGATGTCGGCGGCAGGGCCAGACTCCACCGTCGCACCGACCCGCAGCTGCGCGGGCGCGAGGATGTAGCTCTTCGCGCCGTCCGCGTAGTGGAGCAGCGCGATCCGCGCCGAGCGGTTCGGGTCGTACTCGATCGAGGCAACCTTCGCCGGCACACCGTCCTTGCGGCGCTTGAAGTCGATGACGCGGTAGCGGCGCTTGTGGCCGCCGCCCTGGTGGCGCGTCGTGATCCGGCCGTTGCCGTTGCGGCCGCCCTTCTTCGAGAGCGGTGCGAGCAGGGTCTTCTCCGGCTCCGACTTCGTGATCTCCTCGAACGTGGAGACCGACATGAAGCGGCGGCCGGCGCTCGTCGGCTTGTAGCGGCGGATGGGCATTACAGCTGCGCTCCTTCGAAGATCTCGATCTTGTCGCCGGCCTTGAGCTCGACGATGGCCTTCTTCCAGCCGGGGCGCGTGCCCTTGATCATCCCGCGCCGCTTCGGCTTGGCCGGCATCTTGACGATGTTCACGGAGGTGACCTTGACGTCGAAGAGTTCCTCGACGGCCTGGCGGACCTGCGTCTTGTGCGCGTCCTTGTGCACCCTGAACGTGTAGCGGTTCTCGGTGATCTGGTGGTAGCTCTTCTCGCTGACCACGGGCTTGATCAGGATCTCGCCGGGATGGAGGCTCATTGCGCCCTCCCCTGCACGAGCGGCAGCGCTGCCTCGCTCACGACGAGCGAGCGCGCCCAGACGACGTGTGCGACCTCGAGCTCGGCGGGCACGGTGACAAGCACGCGCGGCAGGTTGCGGAACGACTTGATCAGCGTCTCCTCGTCCTCGCTCGCGACGACGACCGTCGGCGTGTCCTGGCCCCAGCCCTGGAGCAGCTCGACCGCCTGCTTCGTCGACGGCTCCTCGAACGAGTCGCCGGCGACGAGGCCGAGCGTGCCGGCCGAGGCGTGGTCGCTGAGCGCGGCGCGCAGCGCTGCGCGCGCCGCCTTCTTGTTCACCTTGACCGAGAAGTCGCGGGAGGTGGGCGGGAAGGCGACGCCGCCGCCGGCGAACTGCGGCGCGCGGATCGTGCCCTGGCGGGCGCGTCCGGTTCCCTTCTGGCGCCACGGCTTCGAGCGGCCGCCGGCGACGAGGCCGCGGCTCTTCGCAGCGCGTGTGCCCTGGCGGCGCGCGTTCAGCTCCGCGCGGACGGCCTCGTGCACGAGGTGCGGCTTGATCTCGGCCGCGAAGACTGTCTCGTCGAGCGAGACCTCCTTCTTCGCGCCGCCGAGCATGGGTGCCTTGGGAGCGGCCATCAGCGCACGTCCTCCCGGATCTCGACCAGGCCGTTCTTCGGGCCTGGCACGGCGCCCTTGATCAGCAGCAGGTTCCGCTCGGGATCGACAGCATGGACGGTGAGCCCGACCTGGGTGGCTCGCTTGCCGCCCATGCGGCCGGCCATGCGGACGCCCTTGAAGACGCGCGACGGGGTCGCCGACGCACCGATCGAGCCCGGCTTGCGGACGTTGTGCGAGCCGTGCGTGACCGGGCCGCGGCTGAAGTTGTGCCGCTTGATCGTGCCCTGGAATCCCTTGCCGATGCCGGTGCCCGAGACCTTGACCTTGTCGCCGGGCTGGAAGATCTCGACCGTGACGCTCTCGCCCTGGACCGCGTCGGCGAAGTGCCCGCGGAACTCGACGAGGTGACGGTACGCGCCGTCGACCCCGGCCTTCGCGAGGTGGCCCCGCTCGGCCTTCGAGACCTTGCGGTCGGCGACCGGCTCCCAGGCCAGCTGGACGGCCTCGTAGCCGTCGGCGTCCGGCGTGCGGACGGCGACGACCGGGCACGGGCCGGCCTCGATCACGGTCACCGGGGTCACGCCGCCGCTCTCCTCGTCGAAGAGCTGCGTCATCCCGAGCTTCTTGCCGACGAGACCCTTCATCTCAGAGCTTGATCTCGATGTCGACGCCGGCCGGCAGGTCGAGCCGCATGAGCGAGTCGACCGTCTTCGGCGTCGGCGAGTGGATGTCGATCAGCCGCTTGTGCGTGCGGATCTCGAAGTGCTCCCGCGAGTCCTTGTCGATGTACGGCCCGCGGATCACGCAGTAGACGTTCTTCTCGGTCGGCAGGGGCACGGGACCGGTGATGGTGGCGCCGGTGCGCTGGGCCGTGTCCACGATGTCGCGCGCAGACTTGTCCACCTGCTGGTGGTCGTAGCCCTTCAGACGGATACGGATCTTCTGTTGCGGCACCGGCGCCTCCTCGACCTTGCTACTTGATGATCTCCGTCACGACGCCCGCACCGACGGTGCGGCCGCCCTCGCGAATCGCGAAGCGGAGGCCCTGATCCATGGCGATCGGCTGGATCATCTCGATCTCCATGTTCGTGTTGTCGCCCGGCATGACCATCTCCTGGCCGTCGGGCAGCTTGATCGAGCCCGTGACGTCGGTCGTCCGGAAGTAGAACTGCGGCCGGTAGCCGTTGAAGAACGGCGTATGGCGCCCGCCCTCGTCCTTCGAGAGGACGTAGACCTCGGCCTTGTAGTGCGTGTGCGGCGTGATCGAGCCCGGCTTGGCCAGCACCTGCCCACGCTCGACCTCTTCGCGCTTCGTGCCGCGAAGCAGCGCACCCGCGTTGTCGCCGGCCTGCGCCGTGTCGAGCGTCTTGTTGAACATCTCGACGCCCGTGACGACTGTCTTCGCCACCTCGGGATGAATACCGACGATCTCGACCTCCTCGCCGACCTTGACCTCGCCCTGCTCGACGCGGCCCGTGACGACGGTGCCGCGGCCCGTGATGGTGAACACGTCCTCGATCGGCATCAGGAACGGCCGGTCGAGCGCACGCGTCGGCTCCGGGATGTAGCTGTCGACGGCCTCCATGAGCTCGAGGATCTTCGGAGTCCACTCCGCGTCACCCTCGAGCGCCTTCAGCGCCGAGACGTGGACGATCGGGATGTCGTCGCCTGGGAACTCGTAGCGGGAGAGCAGCTCGCGCACCTCCAGCTCCACGAGCTCGAGCAGCTCCGGATCGTCGACCATGTCCGCCTTGTTGAGGGCGACGACGATCGCCGGCACCTCGACCTGGCGGGCGAGCAGGATGTGCTCGCGCGTCTGCGGCATCGGGCCGTCGGCGGCCGAGACGACGAGGATCGCGCCGTCCATCTGGGCGGCGCCCGTGATCATGTTCTTGATGTAGTCGGCGTGCCCCGGGCAGTCGACGTGCGCGTAGTGGCGGTTGTCGGTCTCGTACTCGACGTGCGCCGTGTTGATCGTGATGCCGCGCTGACGCTCCTCGGGAGCGGCGTCGATCGACGCGAAATCGCGCGCGGCCGTGTTGGTGCCCTGCTCGGCCAGCACCTTCGTGATCGCCGCGGTCAGGGTGGTCTTGCCGTGGTCGATGTGACCGATGGTGCCGACGTTGACGTGCGGCTTCGTCCGCTCGAACTTCTGCTTGGCCATTGGCGGCTCTCCCTGTCTTCCTTTCGCTAGTTGCCGGCGCCGGAGTCGGTGATCTCGGCGGCGATTGACTGCGGAACTTCCTCGTACCGGTCGAAGTCCATGTGGAAGTCGGCCCGGCCCTGCGACATCGAACGCAGGTCGGTCGAGTATCCGAACATCTCCGACAGCGGCACGAGAGCTTTGACGACCTGGGCGTTGCCGACCGGCTCCATCGACTCGATGCGGCCGCGGCGGCTGTTGAGGTTCCCCATCACGTCGCCGAGGTAGTCCTCCGGCGTCGTCACCTCGACGGCCATCATCGGCTCGAGCAGCTTCGGCTTCGAGCGCTTGAGCGCCTCCTTGAACCCCATCGAGCCGGCGATCTTGAACGCGCGCTCGCTCGAGTCGACGTCGTGGTACGAGCCGTCGACGAGCTCGATGGCGACGTCGACGACGGGATAGCCGGCGATGACGCCCGACTGCATGGCCTCCTTGATCCCGGCGTCGACCGCGGGGATGTACTCCCTCGGGATCTTGCCGCCGACGATCTTGTCGACGAACTCGTAGCCCGCGCCGGGCTCCTGCGGACGGAGGTTGATGACCACATCCGCGTACTGGCCCGAGCCGCCGGTCTGGCGGACGAACTTCTCGCGGATGTTCTCGACAGGCCGGCCCGCTGTCTCGCGGTACGCGACCTGCGGACGGCCGACGTTGGCGTCGACGTTGAACTCCCGCTTGAGGCGGTCGACGATGATCTCGAGGTGCAGCTCGCCCATCCCGGAGATGAGCGTCTGCCCCGTCTCCTCGTCGGTCGCGACCCGGAAGGTCGGATCCTCCTCCGCGAGGCGCTGCAGACCGGTGCCGAGCTTGTCCTGGTCGCCCTTCGACTTCGGCTCGACCGCCACGGAGATCACGGGATCGGGGAACGTCATCGACTCGAGCACGATCGGGGCGCCTTCGGCGGCGAGCGTCTCACCCGTCGTCGTGGCCTTCAGCCCGACGCCGGCGGCGATCTCGCCCGCCATGATCGACTCGCGCTCCTCGCGGTGGTTCGCGTGCATCTGGAGGATGCGGCTGATCCGCTCCGTCTTGCCGGTGATCGTGTTGAGGACGCGGTCGCCTGCCTTGAGCGTGCCGGAGTAGACGCGGAAGTACGTGAGCTTGCCGACGAACGGGTCGGACATGACCTTGAACGCGAGTGCCGAGAACGGAGCGTTCGGATCGGCCGGGCGCTCGTCCTCCGCCTCGGTCTTCGGATCGAAGCCGTGCACCGCCGGGACGTCCAGCGGGCTCGGCAGGTAGTCGACCACGGCGTCGAGCAGGAGCTGGACGCCCTTGTTCTTGAAGGCGGAGCCGAGCAGCACCGGCGTGATCTCGTCGGCGAGCGTTCCGGTGCGGACGGCGCGCTTGATCATCTCCGGCGCGACCGAGGACTCGTCCTCGATGTAGGCCGCGAGGACCTCGTCGTCGAAGTGCGAGATCGTGTCGATCAGCTGGTGGTGGTACTCCTGGGCCTGCTCGACGAGCTCGGCCGGGATCTCGATCGTCTCGAACTCCTTGCCGAGATCGTCCTTGTAGAGCACGGCCTGCATCTCGACCAGGTCGACGACGCCGGTGAAGTTCTCCTCGGAACCGATCGGGATCTGCAGCGGCACGGGATTCGCTCCGAGGCGGTCGCGCATCGACTGCACGGCGCCGAAGAAGTTCGCGCCGGTGCGGTCCATCTTGTTGATGAACGCGATCCGCGGCACCTTGTACTTGTCCGCCTGCCGCCAGACCGTCTCGGACTGCGGCTGCACGCCCGCGACCGAGTCGAACACGGCGACCGCGCCGTCGAGGACGCGCAGGCTGCGCTCGACCTCGACCGTAAAGTCCACGTGGCCGGGCGTATCGATGATGTTGATTCGATAGTCCCGCCAGAACGCCGTCGTCGCAGCCGACGTGATCGTGATGCCCCGCTCCTGCTCCTGGGCCATCCAGTCCATCGTCGCGGCGCCCTCGTGCACCTCGCCCAGCTTGTGGGTGATGCCGGTGTAGTAGAGGATCCGCTCGGTCGTCGTGGTCTTGCCCGCGTCGATGTGGGCCATGATCCCGATGTTGCGGACGCGGTCGAGCGCCACGGACTGTTCTGTCATCTTCGTGCTCAAGTCTTCCTTCCCCCGTTCGGCTACCAGCGGTAGTGCGCGAAGGCCTTGTTGGCCTGCGCCATCCGGTAGACGTCGTCCTTGCGCTTGAACGCGCCGCCCTGCTGGTTGAGCGCGTCGAGAATCTCGTTGGCGAGTTTGTCCGGCATGCCCTTCTCGCGTCGCTCGCGCGCGTACGTGACGAGCCAGCGCACCGCGAGGGTGCGGGCGCGACGCTGCGGCACCTCGACCGGCACCTGGTAGTTCGCGCCGCCGACGCGGCGGCTGCGCACCTCCAGCACCGGCGTGACCGTCTTCACGGCGGCCTCGAGCACCTCGACCGGAGGACGGCCGGTCTTCGTCCCGACGGTCTCCAGCGCGCCGTAGACGATCTGCTCGGCGATGGACTTCTTGCCGTCGAGCATGATCTTGTTGATTACCTGGGTTACGAGCGGCGAGCCGTAGACGGAGTCGGGCTGGACCTCGCGGACCTGGACGTCGGCACGACGCGGCATCACGAGCCTCGCTTGGCGCCGTACTTCGAGCGGCCCTGCTTGCGGTCCGAGACGCCGCCCGTGTCGAGCGCCGCGCGGATGATCTTGTAGCGGTAGCCCGGCAGGTCCTTCGTCGAGCCGCCGCGCACGAGCACGACGGAGTGCTCCTGCAGGTTGTGACCCTCGCCCGGGATGTACGCGCCGACCTCCGCCCCGTTCGTCAGGCGGACGCGTGCGACCTTGCGCAGCGCCGAATTCGGCTTCCTCGGCGTCTGCGTCATGACGCGCGTGCACACGCCGCGCTTCTGCGGCGCGCCGGCGAGGGCGGGCGTCTTCGTCTTCGCCTTCGCGGCCTTCCGGCCCTTGCGCACGAGTTGATTGACAGTCGGCAAACGAGTCCTTTCGTGAAGAGACGGTCGGCTGGGACAGGAACGCCCCGGCCAACCGGCCCGCGGCATGGTAGCGAACACGCTGCGCCCTCGCCAATCGTCCAGAAACCCGCCAAATCGGCTAGTAGCTCGGACTCCGGCCCGAACCTACAGTACGCGCACCGAATTCCCGGAGCTGCGGTCATGCATTGGCTTTCCCTCGGTCTCGCCATAGCGCTAGTCGTCTGCGTCATCGTGGCGCTCGAGCTGCTGCGCCGGCTGCGGCGGCGAACGTCCCACGACGTCGAGGAACAGGTCACCGCGACGGTGCAGACGCTCGAGGCTCGGCTCGACGACCTCGCGCGCGAGTTGTCGGGCGCCGTCCGCCGCGCCGAGGACGAGGCGCGGCGCGGCCGCTTCCTCGGCCAGATCGCCACCACGATCGACCTCGACGACGTGATCGGCTCCACCCTCGAGGCCGCTTCCGGACTGCCGAAGGTCGACGCGGCGGTCGTCGAGCTGGATCCGGCCGGCGACAGCGACGAGCGGCTGATCGGCTCCATCGGGCTGGACCGCGAGGAGGACGACGAGGAAGGAATCCGGATCTTCACCGGCGCCCCGGAGCCGCGGGAGGCGCGGGCGATCGAGCTCTCGTACCTCTACCGTGAGCAGGCGGCCGGAGCGGTGCACGAGGCGCTCGGCGTGCCGCTCGTCGGCCGCACGGGCAAGGTCGGCTGGCTCGGCGTCTTCTCGCGGGATCCCGACGTCCGGTTCAGCGACGGCGACGTGCGCCGGCTCGAGGACCTCGCGGAGCGCGTCGCTCCCGCGATCGAGAACGCGCGCCGGTTCCGCGAGGCGCGGCAGCTCGCCGACCTCGACTCCCTGACGGGCCTCCACAACCGCCGCTACTTCTACGAGACGCTGGCCCGTGAGGTCGACCGCGCCCAGCGGTACCAGCGGCAGCTCTCGCTCGTGATCGTCGACGTCGACGGCTTCAAGGAGATCAACGACCGGATCGGCCACCTCGCCGGCGACGCGGTCCTCGCCGAGATCGCCGACCGCATCCGCCAGGTCGTGCGCTCCGCCGACATCCCCTGCCGGGTCGGCGGCGACGAGTTCGCGGTGATCGTCCCCGAGGTCGAGGTCGGCCAGGCGCGCCAGCTCGTCGGGCGGATCCAGCGGGCGGTCTCGGCCCAGCCGATCGCGCGCGCCGGCCGTGTGCGCGTCTCCGCGGGCGTGGCGGACATCCAGCCGAACGACAGCCCCACGAGCCTGTTCGAGCGCGGCGACGAGTCGCTCTACGCCACGAAGCACACCGGCAAGGGCGGGCTGGCCGCTGCCGACTAGCTCGCGAAGCTGGCGCTTCGCTCGCTGGGATACGGAACTGCGCGGGCCGGAAAGCGCGGTTTCCGGCCCGCTTCGTGCTGTCTTGCCTTGAAGGCTCTGGGTGGCGGGAGGCCTGTGCTGTGCGTTCGCGCGCGGCGGAGGCCGGCGCGAGCGCGAGTCCGGCCTGCGGCTAAGTCGCCGCCAGAGGCGGCTGTCTTAGCCTCCGGCCCTTGGCGCCCAGGTGCTCGAAACGTCTGCGCGCAGTCCCTTACCCCCCGGGCGAGGAGCGCAGCTCTTCGCCCGGAACCTCGTCGGGGCCGAACTCGCGCACGACGCGGGCCGGCACGCCCGCGACCATCGTGTAGGGCGGGACGTCGGCGGTCACGACGCTGCCGGCGCCGACGATCGCGAACTCACCCACGGTGACGCCCGCGAGGATCGTGCTGCGCAGGCCGAGATAGGCGCCGCGGCGGATCGTCGTCCGCAGCTCGGCCCGCGTCTCCTCGTCGCCGAGCAGCGAATGGAAGTGGTGCGGGTAGTACGTGTGGCCGAGGATCGTCGTCTGCGCGATGACCGTCACGTCGTCCTCGAGCGTGACCGAGGAGGGCACGGCGTCGTCGATGAACACCTCGGTGCCGATGAAGACGCGCTTCCCGACCTCGACACCGCGCCGCCGGTGGAGCGAGGCACGCGCGGCCGGCGGCAGCGGCGTGTAGCGGGCCGCGACGTGCAGCCAGCGCTTGCCGACGGCCCCCACCACGCGCACTCCCTGCGTCTCGGGCCCGACCGGGATGTTTCCCCACAACCTCTCGAGCATCCTGGAAGGCTATGCCGTCCCTACTGCAGTTGGAGGAACGGGAGGTACTCCGTGAGGTCGATCGCGGCCGGCTGCGGGAGCTGGTCGCGGAGGCAGGTCGTCCGGTTCAGGGCCTGGTTCTGCTCCCCGATCGTCCACTGCTCGAACGACTGCGCACGCTCGAAGCCGCGCAGGGCCGCGACGATCGCGGGCCGCGCCGCCGGGAGCGGCAAGGCTCCGAGCGGCTGCGCGGGGCCGAGCGGCCGGACGGCGAACGTCCCGAGCAGGGTCGAGAGGCGCGACGTTCTCCCCGTCGGCAGCGAGAACAGCCGCTGCGGTGCCGCCTCGGCGAGTGCGAACCCCGTGTGACCCGCGAGCCAGGGCGGCGCCGGCGAGACGTGGACGCGCCGGACGAGCAGGTCGGGATAGGCGGCGTAGAACGCCGCCACCTCGCCCGCCTGCGGCCTCCGCGCGGGGCGCTGCTGCTCGAGCCGGGCACGCCGGAGCTCGTCGCCGAGCACCGCGAGCGCGGTGCCGACGCCGGCGTGCGCCTGGCGAAGCGCGGCGAGATAGGCGCTGCGCTGCCCATGGAACGACTCCCGGATCACCTGCTGCTGCGCGGCAAGCACGGCGTGCCGCGAGACCGGGCGCTCCGACGACTCGATGAGCCGCTCGAACAGGGCGCTGAGCGCGGCGTCGCGGTCGCCGGTCAAGGCCGTGAGCGAGGTGAGGGTACCGCCGCCGATGGCACCGATGCCCTCCGTGCGGCAGACGGTCCCGTGCGGGAGGACGAGCTGCCCGGCGGTCAGCGAGCGGTCGAAGCCCGTCCCGAGCATCCGCGGCGCGTTGCAGAGGTGACGGTTGCGCGCCCAGAGCCAGACGCAGGCCGCCTTCGGCTTGTCGGGATCCATCTCCTTCTTGTTCCACTCCTGCCAGCCCCAGGAGAAGACCGAGCCCAGCCCCAGCTCCCTCGCCACTTGCTTCGCCGAGAGGCCTTCCCACTTGACGACCTGGTACCAGGCCGAGGCAGGCTCGAGGCCGTTGCGGCCGCCGACCCCCTTGTGGCTCAGGAAGCTGATCATGATGCCGAGCCGGTTCGCCGGGATCCCGAGCGCGGCGAGGTCGGTGACCGCGGTCCGATAGCTCTCCCGCAAGAGCCGGTTGCCGAGGATCGGGCCGAGCGGCCAGATCCTGGTCGCGGGCAGATAGACCTCGCGGACGACGTCGGAGACCTTCGCGACCGAGCGCCACCACGCGACGGCGTCGGCGGAGCCGGCGTACGGGGACTTGTTGACGAGGAGGACGGGGTGCGCGCCCTGCGCGGCCAGATCCTGCAGGAAGGCGAGCACGTTCGCCCGATACTGCGCCGTCGACGCGGCCCAGGGGGTCGGGATCGTCGCGCCGAAGAGCTCGTTCTCGACGACGAGCGGCGTCGAGCAGCCGCCGCTGCGCACGACGGCCCTCTGGTACTCCGCCTGAGCGGCGGCCTCGATGGTGGAGGGGTCGGCCGGCGCGGCCGGGGTGCCCACCTTCATCGAAAGCTTCAGGTCGAAGGCGTAGGTCGCGGCTCCACGTCTCCGCGCGGCCACCGCGTAGTCGGAGCCGGAGTGCGTGGTGGCCGCGAGCAGGGTCCCCGGCTTGGCGAGGATCGGCAGGAGCGACGGCCAGCCGTACTCGCCCCAGACCGTCTGCTGCGCCCTGATCCCGCACCGGCCGGCGAAGACGGGATCGGACACCGCGGCGCCGGCAGCCAGAAGGCACGCCGCTGCCACGACCCCCGAGACGAGAGCGAATTTCCCCACGACCGGCTTCTGTCTAGCAGAGAGGGCGGCTTCGCGCCGCCCTCTCCTGCGAACCGCTTACGTCGCGCTACCCCTCGTCCAGCGGAGTCTCGACCTCGGGCACTTCCTCGGCCTCGAGGTCACTGCGCGGCTCTGCCTCGTCGCTCGTCTCGGCCCCGCCGCCGAAGTCGAGGCCGAGCCCGGCCAGGGCGTCCGAGCCGTCGCTGCCGATCTCCTCGAGCGCCGCGAGAAGCTGCTCCTCGGTCTGCGGGCGCGCAAGGGTGCTCGCCGGCACCTTGTCGGAGGGCCCGATCTCGATCGTCCGGTACCGCTTCAGGCCCGTCGCCGCCGGGATGAGCTTCCCGATGATGACGTTCTCCTTCAGCCCGAGCAGCCGGTCGACCTTGCCCTCGATCGCGGCGTCGGTCAGCACCTTGGTCGTCTCCTGGAAGGACGCGGCCGAGAGGAAGGACTCCGTCGCGAGCGACGCCTTCGTGATCCCGAGGATCAGCGGCTCGGAGGTTGCCTGCTCCTTCTTTTCCTTCTTGACCCGCGCGTTCTCCCGCTCGAGGACGATCTTGTCGACGAGCTGGCCCGGCAGCAGGTCGGTGCCGCCGTTGTTCTCGACGCGCACCTTCTTCAGCATCTGCCGGACGATCAGCTCGATGTGCTTGTCGTGGATCTCGACACCCTGCGACTTGTAGACCTTCTGCACCTCGCCGACGAGGTACAGCTCGGTCTCCGTGTAGCCCTTCAGGCGCAGGAGGTCGGCGGGGCTGATCGAGCCCTCGTGCAGCGGATCGCCCGCCTCGACGTGCTCGCCCTGGGCGACGCTGAGCCGCGTGCGGCGCGGGACGAGGATCGAGAAGTCGTCCTCCTCGTTGCCGGTGTCGGCGACGACCGTGATCCGCAGCTGGCGCTCGGTCTCCTCGAGCGCGACCGTGCCTGCCACCTCGGCGAGCGCCGCGGCGCCCTTCGGGTTCCGCGCCTCGAAGATCTCGACGACGCGCGGCAGACCGTGCGTGATGTCGGCCCCGGCGACGCCGCCCGTGTGGAAGGTCCGCATCGTCAGCTGCGTGCCCGGCTCGCCGATCGACTGGGCGGCGATGATCCCGACCGCGTCGCCGATCTCCGACAGCTCGCCCGTCGCGAGGAACGTGCCGTAGCACTGGCGGCACACACCGGTCTCGGCCTTGCACTTCAGCACCGACCGGACCGGGACCGAGAAGTCCTCGGCGATCTCGTCTCCGAGCTCGTCCACGATCTCCCGCAGCCGGCGCACCGTGATCTCCTCGCCCTTCGTGGCGACGACCGTCTTGCCCGGCTTGCCGGACGCGAGCGGCTTGTGGATGTCCTCGGCGGCGATCCGGCCGGCGACCGACTTGTTGAGCCCGTCCGGCAGGAAGAGCGGCAGCTCGACGAACTCCTTCGTCTTGCAGTTTTCCTCGCGGATGATCACGTCCTGAGACACGTCGACGAGGCGCCGCGTCAGGTAGCCCGAGTCGGCGGTGCGGAGCGCCGTGTCGGCGAGACCCTTGCGGGCTCCGTGGGTGGAGATGAAGTACTCGAGCACCGACAGGCCTTCCATGAAGTTCGCCTTGATCGGCCGCTCGATGATCTCGCCCTTCGGATTCGCCATCAGGCCGCGCATGCCGGCGAGCTGGCGCAGCTGCGCGAACGAGCCGCGGGCGCCGGAGTTGGCCATCATGTAGATCGGGTTCAGCTCGTTCAGGTTCTTGACCATCGCGTTGGCGACGTCGTCGGTGGCCTCGGTCCAGATCGACGTGATCTGCTCGTGGCGCTCCGACTCGGTGATGAGGCCCTGGTCGTACGCGTCCTCGACGCGCGAGACGCGCTCCTCGTAGCCCGCGAGGATCTCCTCCTTGTCGGGCGGGATGACGATGTCGTTCTTGGAGATCGTGACGCCCGCGAGCGTGCCGTAGCGGAAGCCGAGATCCTTGATCGTGTCGAGGACGTGGGCGACCGCGTGGGCGCCGTGCCCGTCCACGAGCTCCGAGATGAAGACTCCGAGCTCCTTCTTGGAGAGCGTCCGGTTGATGTACGCGTGGTACGGCCCCTCGTCGCCGTTGCGCGACGTCGCCTCGTGCAGCGAGCGGTCGATCTCGGCGTTGAAGATCACGCGGCCCGGCGTCGTGAGCACGAGCGCGTCCTTCCAGAGGTACTCGATCGGCTGCTGGAGCCCGATCTGCTTCGCGTCGACGGCGAACTCGACCTCCTCCTCGGTGCGGAACCGCGACGGCCTCGGGTCGAGCTTGTCGACCGAGAGGCTGTCCAGGTCCTTGTCCGAGTACGTGAGGTAGTAGGAGCCGAGCACCATGTCCTGCGTCGGCGTCGTGAGAGCGTCCCCGTGGGCCGGCGAGAGGATGTTGTTCGCCGACAGCATCAGGATCCGCGCCTCGGCCTGGGCCTCCGACGACAGCGGCACGTGCACCGC